>NZ_JAGMUJ010000130.1:281905-379972 GCF_019049255.1 Streptomyces sp. AC558_RSS880
CACCAACGGAATGCAGCGACGGATCCCGGACTACCTGGCGGTGGAAGGCCTGACGACGCTCAACACACTCTCGACCGTCTTCTCGTTCCTGCTCGGCATGTCGATGCTGCCGTTCTTCTACAACCTCTGGAAGACGGCCAAGTACGGCGAGCCGGTCGGCGTCGACGACCCGTGGGGCTACGGCCGCTCCCTGGAGTGGGCGACCTCCTGCCCGCCGCCGCGCCACAACTTCGTGGAGCTCCCCCGCATCCGCAGCGAGTCCCCGGCGTTCGACCTGCACCACCCCTCGGAGTCCGTGAGGGAGTTGAGCGTCCGGTGAGCGGCCGGGACGGCTCCTCCGTGGACATGGAAGTCCTGCTGAACGAGATCGAGGGCCATCTCCTCGTCGACGCGGCCCGCGCCGAGGCCCGTACGGCGGCGGCGGAGCTCACCGCCGGTCTCGGCTGGCTGACGGAGCACCAGCGGGAGGAGGTCGCCCGGCGGCTCGCCGAGCGGTACCTGGCCCTCAGCCGGGCGTCGTGGCAGCGGACGGCCCGGCGGGGCGAGGAACTGCGGGCGCAGTACGAGACCCGGTACCGGCAGCTGCGGCAACGGCTCCTGGGCTGGGTGCTCCTGGGCTGCGCCCTGGCCTTCGGGACCGTTCTCGTCGCCCTGTCGGCCGGTCAGTGAGTCACCCGCGCCTGTGCCGAGCGCCGCGGGCGAGGGTCACCACGCCGGACGCCGACCGCGTTTAATTTTGTCGTGTACGCGGTCTTGTCGCGGACGGCTCTCTTCCTTACTTTTCAGTAAGTTGCCTTTCAGAGCACGTGATTCCGGATTCTGGAGAGAGCCGTCATGCCGGTCCGCAGAACCAGGTACCTGTGCGCCATCGCCGCCACGCTCGTCCTCACCGTCACGGCGCCCACCGCCGCGACCGCCGACTCCTCCCCCGCCCTGCGCGAGGTGCTGTTCGTCGGCAACAACTGGGACGGCACCGCCGATGTCATCGAGTCCACCGGTGACTTCGCGCGGATCGGCCGGATCGACGTCATCCCGGACAAGGCCGAGCGGATGGCCGAGATCAACGCCGACCCGATCCGCTGGATCTACTTCATGGCGATCCGAAGCGGCGTAGGCGAGGGCCACGACCAGTTCGTCGACGACATGTACTCCACCCCGGACGGCACCTCGGTGGTGGTCTCCCGGCCGAGCTTCGCCGACGTGGTCTCCCTCGACCTCGCCACCGGACGGGTCAACTGGCGCTTCCCGGTGTCGGGTTACCGCTCCGACCACATGGCGGTCTCCCCCGACGGCAAGCGCGTCGCCGTCTCGGCCTCGACCTCCAACACGGTGCACGTCCTGGACATCGGGACCGGTGAGGAGCTCGGCTCGTTCAAGACCGGTGACAAGCCGCACGAGAACGTCTTCAGTAATGACGGCACGTACATCTGGAACATGTCCATCGGCGAGGTGAACACCGCGCTCGACGCGACCTGGCTGGACTGGACGAAGGGCGACCGCCGTATCACGGTCGTCGACGCGACCACGTTCCGGCAGGTCAAGGTGATCGACATGCGGGACCGGCTCGACGCGATCGGTCTGAAGGACCACTCGGACGCGGTGCGCCCGGCCGCGTTCTCCCCGGACGAGTCGAAGCTGTACTTCCAGGTGTCGTTCTTCAACGGCTTCTTCGAGTACGACGTCGCCACCGACCGCATCACCCGCACCAAGACCCTGCCGGAGAACCCGGCGACCAACGACGACCGCACCACCTGGGTCAACGACTCACGCCACCACGGCATCACCATGAAGCCCGACGGCACCAAGCTGTGCGTGGCGGGCACCATGGACGACTACGCGACCGTCGTCGACCGCGCGACCCTTCAGCAGGGGCCGCTCGTCACCGCGTCCAAGCCGTACTGGGCGACCGTCAGCGGTGACGGCAGGTCCTGCGTGGTCTCCGAGAGCGGCGCCGACCGGGTCACCGCCATCGACTTCGCGACCGGCGAGAAGACCGTGTCCGTACCCGTGGGCGACCACCCGCAGCGGGTGCGCCTCGGCCATGTGGAGGCCGACTGGTCCGGCGCGGAAGGTGGGCAGTAGGGACTCAACCGCCCACCCTCCGGGTCACGTTGAGCAGATACTCCTTCCGGTTCAGCGGGTTGTGGTCCGTGCGCGGGCGCCGGGGTGGCGTGCCGCGGGTGACGGGCGCGTAGTGCGCGAAGGCGCTCTCCAGCTCGCCCTCGCCCCGGGTCAGCCCCGGCAGCCGCTGCTCCAGCTCGTGCACCCGGGCCGCCGGCACCGTGCCGTCCAGGACGCAGAGTCCGCCCCGGGTCCGCGTCGTACGCGGTACGGCGCCCAGCCCGGACAGCACCGGCAGCAGGGCGCCGAGGGTGTCCGCCGGGGCCTCGATCCGGAAGCGGTGCACCGGCTCGCACACCGCGGTTCCCGCCCGCCGCAGGGCCTCGGCCAGGACGAGCGGGGTGACGCCCCGGAAGTCGGCGCCGGTGCTCGACATGCTCTTGTCGAAGCCCTGGTGGGCGTGGCTCTGGCGGGGGCAGTAACCGGAGTGGGTCATGGTGACCGCGCAGTCGGTGACCCGCCAGCCGTGCAGGCCCTGTCCGAGCGTCTCGCGCACGGTGTCCTCGACCGCCTTGAAGAAGGCGTACGGCATCGCGCCCAGCTCCACCTCCAGCCGGAAGTCCACGCCCGAGCCGAGCGGTGCGGGGTCGACCCGCAGCCCGACCGTGGCGAGGAAGGGGTTGGCGTCCTCGCCGATGGACTCGACGGCCGCCCCGGATCCGGCCGGCCGCTCGACGCACAGCGGTGTCGTCCCGCGGAAGGTCACGTCGAGCCCGTACTCCTCGGCGAGGGTGGCCTGGAGGACCTCCTTCTGGACCTCGCCGTAGAGCGACACTGAGGTCTCGCGCCGCCGCTCGTCGTGGCGCAGGGCGATCAGCGGGTCCTGTTCGGCGAGCTGGGTGAGCGCGAGGTGCAGCGCGCCCGGGTCGGTGTCCGGTGCGGGCACGACGACGGTCTCCAGGGTGGGCGGCGCGAAGACGTGCCCGTACTCCTCGCGGGGTTCGCCGATCGCGTCGCCGACGCGGATGTCCGCCAGTCCCCACAGCCGGGCGATCCTGCCCGCCGGCACCGCGTCCGTACGCGCGTCGGTGCCGCCGTCGAAGACGCTGATGCCGGTGATCCGGCCCTCCGCGGCACCGGCGGGGCCGAACGGGATCCGGTCGCGGGTGCGCAGCGTGCCGGAGAACATCCGCGCGTAGGCGACCTTCTCCCCCGCCGGCCCCCGCTCCACCTTGAACACCGTGCCGGAGACCGGCCCGCCGGGGTCACCGTCGGCCGGTGGGAGCAGTTCCCTGACGCCGGCCAGCAGTGCGTCGACGCCCGCGCCGGTGACGGCGGAGCCGAAGTAGACGGGGTGGACGCGGGCCCGCCGGGTCTGCTCGGCCAGCGCCGTCCGCAGACGGGTGTCCGTGAGGGTCCCGTCCACGAACTCGGCGAGCAGTCCGTCGTCGTGGTCGGCCAGGACGTCGAGGGCGGCCGGGGAGGGGCCGGGAACGAAACGGGCCTCGGGCGTGCCGAGCCGGCCGGTGGTGCCCATGGGCACGATCGACGGGGTGAGGCGTGCCGAGACCGCCCGGAGCAGCTCCGTCTCCCGGGCCCCGCGCCGGTCGATCTTGTTGACGAAGAGCAGGGTCGGGATGGACAGCCGCCGCAGGGTCCGCATCAGCACCCGCGTCTGCGCCTGCACGCCCTCGACGGCGGAGACGACCAGCACGGCGCCGTCCAGCACGCCGAGCACGCGCTCCACCTCGGCGATGAAGTCCGGGTGGCCGGGCGTGTCCAGGAGGTTGACCGTGACGTCGTCGAGCGGGAACGAGACGACGGCGGACTTGATGGTGATGCCCCGCCGCCGTTCCAGCGCGAGGGTGTCGGTGCGGGTGCTGCCGTCGTCGACGCTGCCGATCTCGTCGGTCACGCCGGCCGAGTACAGCAGCCGCTCGGTCAGGCTGGTCTTACCGGCGTCGACATGGGCGAGGATGCCGAGGTTGAGCAGGTGCACGAAGCGTCATGTCCTTCGGAGAGCGGGCCGTTCCTTCCTGGGGGGACATGAACGATGCGCGCATTGCTTCTCCTCGGAACGTGACTGCGGTGTCCCCGGCAGTGCAACAGAGCGGCGGGGACCCCCGCAACACATTAAGCCGGTACGACGGTGTCCAGGGGTGTCAGACGATCTCGAGGTTGGCCATCATGCCCATGTCCTCGTGTTCGGCGTTGTGGCAGTGGAAGAGGTAGCGGCCCCGGTGGCCGTCGAAGCGGGTGATGATGTCCACCGTCTCACCGGGGCGCAGCGACACCGTGTCCTTCAGGCCGGCGTCGTGCGGCAGCGGCGCGCGCCCGTCGCGGGAGAGCACCCGGAACCCCGTCTGGTGGAGGTGGACCGGATGGTCGACGTCGGCGGTGAGGCGCCACACCTCGACGGCACCGCGCCAGGTGTAGACGTCGGTGCGCGACGGGTCGAACGGCTCGCCGTTGATGAACCAGCCGCGCCCCTGTTCCGCGTGCCCGGCGCGGAAGGTGAACCGGCGGACCGTGGTCACCTGCGAGCGCCGCCAGGTGGGCAGGTCGTCGCAGAGCACCTCGGGGATCGTGCTGTGGTCGGACGCCGCGCGTGCGACACGGAACGCCATGACGTCGCGGGTGCGTCCGCTGCCGAGCCGGTTGCGCAGGCGTACCCGGCTGCCGGCCGGCAGGCCCGCGAAGTCGATGACCACGTCGTACCTCTCCGCCGGCGCGATGGGCAGGTCGGTGAGGGTGACGGGGGCGGCGAGCAGCCCCTGGTCGGCGCCGATCTGCACCAGGTCGAGCCGGTGCCCGTCGTCCGTGACGGCCTCCAGCCGGTAGTGACGGGCGTTGGACGCGTTGACCAGCCGCAGCCGGTGGCGTACGGCGTCGACCTCGTGGACGGGCCACGGCGCCCCGTTGACCACGATCACGTCGCCCAGGACGCCGGCCGCGTAGGGTTCGGTCACCCCGGGCCGGTCGCGCAGCTCCGGATCGAGGGCCGGGTAGGCCAGGGACCCGTCGGCGGCGAACGCCCGGTCGGAGATCATCAGCGCCAGCTCCCGCTCGCCGCGGGGCAGGTCCAGGGCGTCCTCGACCGCGTCCCGGACGATGTACATGCCGGTCAGGCCCCGCCAGATCGCCGGAGCGGTGAAGTCCATCCGGTGGTCGTGGTACCAGAGCAGCGCGGCACGCTGGTCGAGCGGGTACGTGTACTCCCGTGTCACCCGGCTCGTCACCGCGCGCGGGTCGTGCGCCATGTGCGCCTCGCCGTGGCGGCCGGACGCGGGGTCGGACCAGCCGTCCGGGAGGACGAGGTCGGTGGGGTAGCCGTCGGACCCGGCCGGGGTGCGTCCGCCGTGCAGGTGCACCACGGTCGGCACGGGAAGTTCGTTGCGGTGCAGCACGGTGACCGGCCGGCCGCTACGGGACTCGATCGTGGGGCCGGGGTAGGTGCCGTTGTAGGTCCACAGCGTCGTCGTCACCCCCGGCAGGATCCGAGCGGTCACCTGGCGCTGGGTGATCTCGTACCGGTCGGTTCCCCCGGAGGTGTCGGCCGGCGCCAGAACGGGCGGGATCGGCAGGGGCACGGTGTAGGGCTCGGGCAGCGGTACGGCGCTGCGCAGCTGCCCACCGGTGTTGTGGCGGCTCGGCGGCGCGGCGGCGGCGTCCGTACCGCCCGCCGCGACCAGCCCCAGCGCGGCGCCGAGCCCGAGGACCCTGCGTCGCGTCAGCTCCGTGCCGGGCGCGGTGTCCCGGAGAAGGGTCCGAGGGGGCTCGGCGCCGTACGGGTCGGTGTTCGGCCCGCGTGGGGTCGACTGGTCAGACATGGGTGCACTCCCGGCGCGACGTGTTCGCGCGTGCGTGGTGGATGGTCGCGGCGCGCAGCACGCCGAGGGGGCGTGCGACAGCGGTTTGCCGCACAACTCGCCACATATTGCACTTGTTCGGACACGGCAACCAGTACCGACACCACTGCCGTCCATCCGTTCACATGGGGCTGGAGCAGTCCGTCCGGCCCCTCCAGTCCTCTGACTCACCTGACTCACTCGGTTCCCACCGGTCACGACGAGACGACGCCCGGGCGCCCGGGCGGAAAACCCGAGAATCAGGTGTGTGAGTTCCGCGGGAGGGGGTAGTCGCCCGGTATCACCTCCGATCGTGGGAAGGAGGTCCGTGAGAGCACAACTACTCGCAGCGTCCGGGCCGCTTCCACCGACACGAAGCGGCCCGGCCCGTCAGCGCGGGGGCAGCCGGTGGAGTTCCACCTCCATGAGCCGGCCCCCGGCGACCGTGGCGGTCATATAAGTGCAGTGGGGTTGCCGGCGACGGTCTGTCGGTGATCCCGGGTTGAGCAGACGAAGTCCCGTGGACGCGGTGGTGTCCCACGGGATGTGGCTGTGTCCGAACACCAGCACGTCAACCCCGGGGAAGCGCGCGGCGCACCGGTTCTCCCGCCCCTGCGCCGGGCCCGTCTCGTGGACCACGCCGAAGCGCAACCCGCCGAGATCCGCGTACGCGGTCTCCGGCAGACGGGCCCGCAACTCGGGTCCGTCGTTGTTGCCGTACACGCCGACGAGTCTGCGGCTGCGGCTCTCCAGAAGATCGAGGGTAGCGGTGTCGACCCAGTCCCCCGCGTGGAACACGACGTCCACGCGGGGGAGTTCGTCCAGCAGGGGGGCGGGAAGACGCTTGGCGCGCTTCGGCAGGTGGGTGTCGGAGGTCAGGAGCAGTCGCACGGGCGGCAGCCTAGGCGGCGCCGCGTCCCCGGCGGGACGCCACGCCTCAAGCGACCCGGCGAGCACGCCGGTCGGCGGGTGCCGGTGGTCGTCACGGCGGGCTCTCGGTGGCGGGGCGAAACGGGGAACGCGGCTGCCGTGGCATTACGATCGGGCGACGCATGTTCCACGGCGAGAGACCCGAAGGGCCCAGATCCAGATGCCGGTCAAGGTCAGCGTCATCATTCCCGTGTACAACCCGGGGATCTACATCGAGGACTGCATCTCCTCGCTGCAGCGGCAGTCACTGCCCCCCGACGAGTACGAGGCGATCTTCGTCGACGACGGCTCGACCGACGGGACACCGGCCCGGCTCGACCGGCTCGCCGCCGAGGACCCCCGGATGCGGGTGATCCACCAGGAGAACTCCGGTTGGTCGGGCAAGCCCCGCAACGTGGGGATCGCCGCCGCGCGGGGCGAGTTCGTGATGTTCGTCGACAACGACGACTATCTCGGCGACGAGGCCCTGGAGCGGATGTACGCGTACGGCGTGGCCCACGGCGCCGATGTCGTCGTGGGGAAGATGGCCGGCAAGAACCGCGGGGTGCCGGTGGAGTTGTTCCGCCGCAACCATCCGCGGGCGACGGTCGAGAACGCCCCGCTGATCGACAGTCTCACCCCGCACAAGATGTTCCGCCGGGAGTTCCTCGACCGTATCGGGCTGCGCTTCCCGGAGGGGCGGCGGCGCCTGGAGGACCACGTCTTCGTCACCGAGGCGTACCTGCGCGCGGACAACGTGTCCGTGCTCAGTGACTACGTCTGCTACTACCACATCAGACGCGACGACGCCTCCAACGCCGGCTTCCAGCGCTTCGACCCCGTGGGGTACTTCGGCAACCTGCGGGAGGCGCTCGACGTCGTCGAGCGGTACACCGAGCCGGGCCCGGTGCGGGACCGGCTGTTCCGCCGCTGGCTGCGGGTGGAGATGGTGGAGCGGCTGCGGGCGCGGCGGTTGCTGGGGCTGCCGGACGACTACCGCAGGCAGCTGTTCACGGAGATCCACAAGGTCGTCGTCGAGCGGTTCGGCCCGGGGGTCTCCGCCGGGCTGCCGCCGACGCAGCAGGTCGTCGCCGCGCTGACCGAGGCCGACCGGTACGACGACGTGGTGGACTTCGCCGCGTGGGAGGCCGGTGTCGCGCCGACGGCGACGCCCACGGGCGTGGAGTGGCACAGCGGCTCGCTGCGCATCGGTTTCACCGCCGAGTACACCTCCGACCGCGAGCCGATGACCTTCCCCGCGGACGCCGCCCGCACCCCGCTGGCCGACATTCCGAAGAACGTGGAGGAGGCGGTGGCGTGGGTCGGCGCTCAGACCGCGGCCCGGTTCGGACAGGCCACCGCGGATCTGCTGCTGCGTGAACGGTCCAGCTCCGCCCAGTACTTCCAGCCCGTGGAGTTGACCCGGGAGACGGTTCCCGTCGACGGCGGTGAGCGGGTGCGGCTGGTGCTGCGGGCGACCGCCACCGTCGATCCCGCCGAGCTGCCGGGAGACGGGGTCTGGGACGCGGTCGTACGGGTGAAGCTCGGCGGCTGGACCAAGGAGTGCCGGCTCGGCCCCGCCCCGCGCGCCACCCGTCCCGAGCCGTACGCGGGTGTGACCGGCCGTCGCGCGGTCCTGCCGTACTGGACCGAGCCGCACGGCAATCTCTCGCTGGACACGGGTGTCAAGGGCAGGCGGCTCGGTCTGGGCGGTGTGCGGCGGCCGGACGTCACCGTCTCCGGGACCCGGCTGCGCGCCCGGATCCCGCTGCACGCCGCCGAGGGCGCCCGGGTGGGGCTCAGGTTCACCGCTTCCGGCAGGACGCTGCACGCGTCCGGCACGCTCACCGGCGAGGCGGACGGGCCGGGCTCCCTGCTGGAGGCCACGCTTCCCGCCCGGCTCCCCCGGGGGGTCTGGCGGGTCGCCCTGAGCCCGGACCCCGATGCCGCGCAACCCGCTTGGAGCGGGCTGCCGTTCGCGCTCCGCGCCGCCGGCGGCGGCGTGCTGGTGGTGACCGTCCCGCGTCCCGGCACCGTACGGAAACTGGTGCGTGCCGCGCGGCGGGCGCTCGGCGCGGCCCGCGCGAAGGTGGCTCCCCTGATCCGCAAGAAGCGGTGACCGCGGGCCGACCGCCCGGTGTCCCGCCGGGGGCGTGCTCCGCGGGTCGCACGTGACCCGCGGGCACCGGCCCGGTGCTGTCCCCGAAGGACCGGCAGGACCGGCACCGGGCCGCGGCGGAGTCCCTCGGCCCGGTGCCCTCGTACGAGAGCTGCCGCGCCTGCCACGAAGGGCTGCGCGGCAGAGGACTCAGCGGCTGACGCCGACCTGTTCCAGGGCGCGGCGCAGGGGCTCCCAGCCCACGCGCCGCGGCAGGCCGCGGTTGCGGGCCTGGGCGAGGGCGCGCCAGAACCCGGCCTGCAGCAGCGCCTCCGGGGGCACCGCCCCGGCCCGCTCCAGGATCGCCTCGGGCACCTTCTGCGGGTCGGGCACCTTGTACTCGGCCATGATCTCGTCGTACTTGTCGTGCAGCACCGTGTTGTCGGGGTCGGCACCGAAGACCACGAGCTGGCCGGTGGGCTGGGTGTCGACCAGGACGGTCACCAGGTCGGGGCGGTAGCGCGCCAGCACCTCGGTGATCTTGTAGACGTCGCCGGTCCAGGCGTTGGTGTGCCGGTCGCGGGCGGCCTCGTCCACGCTGCGCGGCAGCATGTCGTCGAGGACGATCACACTGGCCCAGTCGGAGTGCTTCTCGACGTTCATGAGGTCGCGCAGGGCGTACTCGAACAGGTGCATGCCGTCGATGAACGACAGGTCGAGCGTGGTGCGGCGCCAGTGGCCGATCGGGCTGCGGCCCCGGCGCAGATTGCGCAGCGGGTGCCGGCCGCCCTTGAGGTGGGCCAGCGGGTTGTCGCGGGCGAAGAAGTCGTCGCTGGTGGCCTTCACCAGGTGGACGTCGCACTTCAGCTCCGAGACCACCTTGAAGGCGGGGTCGACCGCGATGCTGGGGACGCGCGACAGGCGCAGGCTGCGGCCGTCGTTGACGCCGATCTCCAGGTAGTTGCGGTTGGCGCTGACCTTGTGCAGCTCCCGAAGGAACTCATGGCGTTTCACGAAGGGGACTCTCCTTGCGGATGCGGGGCAGTGCTTCGTGCAGGGTCGCGCGGCGCGGGCAGGCCGATGTCCTGCCCGCGGTCGTGCGCGAGGGCGCGGTACCGGGGGGCGCGGAAGGCCGGTGGTGGGCCGTACCCACTCCGAGGCGGGTCGCACCAGGTGGTCCCGCCGACGCCGGTGGCGACGGCGGGGCGGCGGCTTCTTCCGGACCGGTCATCGTTCGCACGAAGTTAGCGCCGTGGACACCGTGGAGCCAAACGGTACGCGCGGTCGTGCTCGCGCCGGGCGGTTTCTCCCGTACGGCCCGCTCCCAGCGGCCGCGGGCGATGCGGGGGTCGGCGCCCGGGATGCTCATGAATGGATCTGCACCTTGCTGTGGTCGCCGAGGACGAGCCGGTGGGCGCTGGGCACGCTGGGCGCGGGTGTCACCTCGACGTGCCGGCCGATCAGCGAGGCCTCGATGCGGCCGACGCCGTCGATCGAGGAATCCCGCAGCACGATGGAGAACTCGAGCTCGCTGTCGGTGATCCGGCAGTTCTCCGCGACGGAGGTGAAGGGGCCGACGTAGGAGTCGCTGACGACCGTGCCGGCGCCGATGACGGCGGGGCCGACGATACGTGAGTTGACGATCCGCGCGTTCTCCTCCACGACCACCCGGCCGATGGTCTCCGAACGGTCGTCGACCTGGCCGTCGATACGGCGTTCGACGCCTTCGAGGACGGAGCGGTTGACCTCCAGCATGTCGACGACGTTGCCGGTGTCCTTCCAGTAGCCCTGGATGACGGTGCAGCGCACGTCGGCGCGGGAGTCGATCAGATGCTGGAGGGCGTGGGTGATCTCGAGTTCGCCGCGCCAGGAGGGCTCGACGGCGCGCACCGCCTCGTGGACGGCGGACGTGAACAGATAGACGCCGACGAGGGCGAGGTCGCTCTTGGGGTGGTCCGGTTTCTCCTCCAGGCCGATCACCCGGCCGGACGGGTCGAGTTCGGCCACTCCGAAGGAACGGGGGTCGGCGACGCGGGTGAGCAGGATCTGCGCGTCGGGCCGGTCCCGGCGGAACTCCTCGACGAGGCCGGTGATGCCGCCGACGATGAAGTTGTCGCCGAGATACATCACGAAGTCGTCGTCGCCGAGCCAGTCGCGGGCGATCAGTACGGCGTGGGCCAGTCCCAGGGGCTGTTCCTGGCGGATGTAGGTCACCCGCAGACCGAACTTCGATCCGTCGCCGACCGCGTCCTCGATCTCCGCGGCCGTGTCACCCACGATCATTCCGACCTCGGTGATGCCCGCTTCCGCCAGGGACTCCAACCCGTAGAAGAGCACGGGCTTGTTGGCCACGGGCACCAACTGTTTCGCCGAGGTGTGGGTGATCGGCCTCAGCCGGGTTCCGGCACCACCGGACAGCACGAGAGCCTTCATCCGACTCACCATAGCCGTGTTCCGGCGGATGGGACATCACTTGCTTTACCCGTGCGTCACGAAATCCTGCGAGATGGCCGATGAGCCGCCTGAACACGGGCTAATCCTCACCTCTTACGATATTCCCCTCCGCACCCGCGTTCGGGGTGGTGGAGGTGGTACCGCGGTCCACGGCGGGGAGGCAGGTCCGCAGCGGGTCCTCGCCGCGCAGTCGCCGGGCTCGCGCCCAGCCGCTCTCCGCCCGGCGGGGTCGGTCACTGGTCCCCGAGGTCACGGCTCATCATCTTCCTTCCGCTCCGCTGCCCTTCGGGTCCCCGGCGCCGCGCCGGGCGAACACCCGCCCGCCGTACAGGCTCCCCTCCCCAACACCCCGGCCCGGACGGGGAGTTCCCGTCCGAGCCGGCGTCCTCGTCAGGTGTTGGGCCGGGCCACGCTGATGTCGCCGAGGGCGGACTCCGGGTCGCGCTCCATGGCGGTGTCGCCCAGCGAGACGACACCGACGGGCCGTCCGTCCTCGACGACCGGGACGCGGCGCACGGCGTGTTCGCGCATCAGCCGTACCGCGTGGTCCAGGTCGTCGTCCGGTGCCACGGTCACCAGGTCGTCGCTGCACGCGCCGGCCACGGTGGTGTCCTCGGGATCGCCGCCCCGGGAGACCGACCGCACCACCAGGTCGCGGTCGGTGACCAGTCCGCGCAGCCGGTCGCCGTCGGTCACCAGGACGGACCCGAGGTCGCGGTCGCGCATGATGCGGGCGACCTCCGCGACGGAGGTCTGCGGCCCGACGGTCGCCGGTGCGCCGGTCATGATGTCGCGCACGTGCTGTGCCATGACGTGTCCTCTCTCCTGTCTCTCGGTGGGGTCCCGGGTACCCGGTGGAGCGGTGCGGTCACCGGGCGCGGGCGTTCCCGGCCGGCGGACCCGGCGGCCGTCAGGGCCGCAGCACGAACTCCGCCCACACCTGCTTGCCCCCGCTGACCGGAAGGGTTCCCCAGGTGGCCGACACGGCCTCGACGAGGAGGATGCCCCGGCCTCCGGTGGCCTCCCAGCTGATGCTGGTGGGCTTCACGGGCGTGCGGGGCGAGGAGTCGGCGACCGCGAGGCGCAGCCGGTCGTTGACCAGGGAGATGTCGAGACGGACCGGCCCTTCGGTGTGCACCAGGGCGTTGGTGACCAGTTCGGAGACGACGAGCAGGGCGGCGTCGACGTCCGCGGTCACCCCCCAGGAGCGCAGGGTGCGCCGGGTGAAGCGGCGGGCGTGCCCGACCGCCTGGGGCACCCGCCACACCGTCCAGCTCTCCCGCAGCGGGCGGGAGGTCATGCCGTCGTAGCGCATCAGCAGCAGGGCGACGTCGTCGCTGCGCGGGGCCTTGCCGAGCAGGGCGTCCGCGACCTGCCCGAGGTGGGCGGGGTCGGCGGCGGACAGCTGCCGGGCGAAGCGGTTCATGCCCTCGTCGATGTCGGCCTCGTGGGACTCGACCAGGCCGTCCGTGGTGAGCGCGACCATGGTGCCGGGCTGCAGTCTGAGCGGGCTCATGGGGAAGTCGCTCTGCCGCACCACACCGAGCGGCGGGCCGCCCTCGGCCTCCGCGATCTCGGTACGGCCGTCCGGGTGACGCAGCACCGGCGGCAGATGGCCGGCGCGGACGTACCAGGCGAAGCCCTCCTCCATGTCGACGTCGACATAGCAACAGGTGGCGAAGAGGTCGGTCTCCATGTCCATGAGGAGCCGGTTGGAGTGGGAGACCACCACGTCCGGGGGGTGTCCCTCGACGGCGTAGGCGCGCAGCGCGGTGCGCATCTGGCCCATGAGGGTGGCGGCGCCGGCGCTGTGGCCCTGGACGTCGCCGATGACGAGGGCGACGTGGTTGTCCGGCAGCGGGATCACGTCGTACCAGTCGCCGCCGAGCTCCAGGCCGGCGGTGCTGGGCAGATAGCGGGCGACGGCGATCGCGCCGGGCAGCCGGGGCAGGCGGCGCGGCAGCAGCTGGCGCTGGAGCATGCCGACCAGTTCGTGCTCGGCGTCGAAGGCGCGGGCCCGCATCAGGGCCTGCCCGGCGAGGCCGGCGGCGGCGGTGAGGAGGGCGCGTTCGTCGGGGCCGAAGTCGTGCGGGGTGTCCCAGCCGATCAGACAGGCACCGGCCATGCGGTTCCCGGCCGGCAGCGGCAGCACGGCGAGTCCGCCGGGGCCGACCTCGGCGAGGGCGGTCTCCAGCGGGGAACCGGCCGGCCAGATACCGGCGCGGCCCTCGCGCAGGGCGGCGGCGAGGGTGGGCATGGTGCGCACCGGCGCGTCGGGCCACTCGGTGCGCCACTCCGCGCGCCACAGCTCCGGCCAGGCCTCCGGTTCGGGCGGGTCGAGGACGGTGACGACGAGCCGTTCGTTCTCCAGCTCGGCGAGCGCGATCCGGTCGGCCCGCAGCGGCCGGCGCAGCGCGGCGACCACGGCCTTGCCGACGTCGCGGACGGTGACCGCGGTGGCGAGCGCGGCGGCCAGGCGCTGGACGCGGGCCACGTCCGTGATGTCGGAGCGCAGGGTGGAGGCGTCGGCGACGGAGCCCACCAGCCGGGCGGGGCGCCCCTCGCCGCCGGGCACCAGCCGGCCGCGCAGCCGGAGCCACTTGGGCGGTCCGGTGGGCTGGAGCACCCGGAACTCCAGTTCGCGGTCGCCGATCGTCATGTGGTCGGCCTCGACGACGGACATCAGTGAGGGCAGGTCCTCCGGCACCGTCAGGCCCAGCAGGGTCTCGACCCGTCCGTCGAAGTCGTCCGGGTCGAGGCCGAACAGCTCCAGGATGCCCTCGCCGACCCGGACCCGCCCGGTGTCCATGGCGAGGCTGAAGCCGCCGGGCCGCAGGTCGGCGGCCTCGGCGGTGGCGGCCGACGAGGGGAGGGCGAGGGCGTCGGCGACGAGGCCGAGGCAGAAGCGGTCGTCGGCGTCGAAGCCGCCGGCGCGCTCGCCGACCGCGAGCAGGCAGCCACCGCCGTCGCCGCGCAGGGGCAGCGCCGCCAGGAAGAAGTCACGGCTGGGCACGCGTCGTGACTGCGCCTGCGCGGCGAGGTCGTCCGGGCCCAGCCACACCGGCCGCCCGCGGTGGGCCTCGGCCACCGGAGCGCGCCCGGCGACGGGGTAGCTGTCCCGTACCCCGCACAGGGTTCGCGGCACCCCGACGGACTCCGCCAGGTACAGCAGTTCTCCGTCCGCGTCGGCCGTGTACACGGCGGCGAACGCGGCACCGGCGAAGACGAGGGCCTGCTCCAGGATCCTGCGCACCCGTTCGGGTGACTCGGGGTCGGCCGCGATCGCCGTCAGGGCACCTTCCGCACGCAGCGTTCTCGTGCTGCGTCCCGCAGCGCCCTCACCGACCACGTTGGCCATTACAGCGCTTGTGGGACACCCGCGCAGCCCCTGTGCGCGTTCGGCGGCCTCCGGGGTGCGCGGGGCGGGTATACCCCGGACAGCCCTACGGGCCCGGGTCCGGGGTATACGGAGGGCGCGTCGCCCGGCGGGGCGTACGGTCTTCCGGCGCTCGTCGTGCGCGGCGGCCCGGCAGGGTGGAGATTGGGTCCCGGGGCCGGTGGCGCGGCCGTGCGAGGAGGTGGTCGGCGTGTCCGAGGGGCAGTCGTCCGCGCGGGCGCCGACGGGTGGGCGGGCGCCGGTCGGCCGTCCGCTGCTGTCGCTGACGCTGGCCTCGATGATGGACGAGGTGCACGCCCACTCCGGGGCCGTGTATCTGCTCTCGCCGGACCAGCCGGTGCTGGAGATGGCGGTGATGGCGGGGCTGCCCCGCGCCTTCGCGGCCCCGTGGGAACGGGTGGGGCTGAGCGCGCCGATCCCGGTCTCCGACGCGGTGCGCGAACGACGGCTGGTGTGGGTGGGCGGCGAGGAGGAGATGGCCCGCCACTACCCCCGGATCGCCATGGTGCTGCCGTACCCCTTCTCGCTGGCCGCGCTGCCGGTGTCGACCGCGGCCAAGGCGTACGGCGCGGTCTTCGTGACCTGGCCCGGCACGCATCCGCAGGAGCTGTCCGACTGGGAGCGCGATCATCTGACCGCCGCCTGCGACCGGCTCGCGGTGCGGCTGGAGCGGGCCGCCGAGCAGAGCCTGCCGCTGGCACCGGAGCCCGATCTGCTGGCGGCGCCGCTGGTGGGCGGCATGTCCGGCACGCTCGGCACGGTGGAGGCGGCACGGATGGTGTCCCGGCTGCCGTACGGCCTGTGCTCGCTCGATCTGCACGGGCGGGTCGGTTTCGCCAACGCCGCCGCCACGGAGCTGCTGGGTGTTCCGGCGAACCGGCTGCTCGGTGCCCAGATGTGGGCGTCGGTGCCGTGGCTGAACGACCCCGTGTACGAGGACCGGTACCGGGCGGCGCTGTTC
This sequence comes from Streptomyces sp. AC558_RSS880, assembly GCF_019049255.1. Lineage (GTDB taxonomy): Bacteria > Actinomycetota > Actinomycetes > Streptomycetales > Streptomycetaceae > Streptomyces. The sequence continues at coordinate 297,634 of NZ_JAGMUJ010000130.1, forward strand.
AGCCAGCACGTCACCTCGTTCGTCGCGCTGCGCCCTCCGGACGAGTGGCTGTCGTTCCGGCTGTATCCGAGCACCACCGGACTCAGCGTGCGGATCAGCCGGGCGCGGGCGGCGGCGGAGATGAACCGCGCGGCGCCGCGGTCCGGGCAGGGGCGGCCGCGGCTGGTCACCATCACCCAGGTGCTGGGCCTGGCCGGGGCGCTGACCGAGGCGGTCGGGGTGCAGGACGTGGTGCAGCTGGTCGCGGACGAGATCGTGCCGGCGGTCGGCAGCCAAGGGCTGGTGATGCTCGGGTCCCGGGCGGGCCGGCTGCGCATCCTCGGCCACCAGGGGTACGCGGACGCGCGGGTCGTGGAGCGGTTCGACGGGATGCCGCTGTCGGAGCCGACTCCCGGCAGTCAGGTGCTGCGGTCCGGTGTGCCGGCCTTCTTCGAGAGCCGGGAGGAGGTCGAGCGCCTGTATCCGGCACTGCTGGTGAACCCGTCGGAGTTCGCGGCGTGGGCGTATCTGCCGCTGATCGCCTCGGGGCGCCCGGTGGGGACGTGCGTGCTGTCGTACGCGGCGCCGCACCACTTCGCGACGGAGGAGCGGGCGGTGCTGACCAATCTGGCGGGCCTGATCGCCCAGGCGCTGGAGCGGGCCCTGCTCTACGACGCCAAGCACCGGCTCGCGCACGGGCTGCAGGAGGCGCTGCTGCCGCACACACTGCCGTCGCTGGCGGGGATCGAGGCGGCGGCCCGCTACCTGCCGGCCACTCAGGGGATGGAGATCGGGGGCGACTTCTACGACCTGGTGCCGACGCAGGGGATGGCGGCGGCGGTGATCGGGGACGTGCAGGGGCACAACGTGACGGCGGCCGGGCTGATGGGGCAGGTCCGTACCGCGGTGCGCGCGTACACGGCCGTCGGGCAGGCACCCGAGGAGGTCATGCGCAGCACCAACCGGCTGCTGCTGGACCTGGGGGCGGATCTGTTCGCCAGCTGTCTGTACCTGCGGCTCGATCCCGCGCACGGGCGGGCCGTGATGTCCCGCGCGGGTCACCCGCCGCCGCTGCTGCGCAGGCCGGACGGGCGGGTACGGGTGCTGGACCTGGCCGGGGGGCCGCTGCTGGGCATCGACGGTTCGGCGGCGTATCCGTCGACCGAGGTCGACCTCTCCCCCGGTTCGCTGCTCGTCCTCTACACCGACGGCCTGGTGGAATCCCCCGGCACCGACTTCGAGGACGCCGTCGCCGACCTGTGCCGCCGTCTCACCGACCTCGGTGACCTTCCCCTGGACGATCTCGCCGACGCCCTGGTCCAGCACGGCGCGGACGCGGAGAACCGGCTGGACGACATCGCCCTGCTCCTGCTCAGGGCGCTGCCGCGCGACTGACACGGCCCGGCCGCCCGGTGCGACGGCTGGACACGCGTCCTCCCCCTGGGCGGGCGGCCCAGGACGAGCTCCGGAACCGCGGACGCGGCCCGGTGCCCCAGGGCCGACCCCACGCAGACGCCCGCGGCCGTCGGCCGTCGGCGCGACCACCGGGCGGCCCGCCCCGGCGTCACCGCACGGGCGACGGCCCGGCCCCGCCACAGGCGGGTGGCGGGGCCGGGCCGGAGGGTGTACCCGGACCGAGGGTGCGTCAGTGGGTCCCGGCCGGGCCGGAGTCGTCCTCCACACCCTGGTCCGCCGCGTCACCGGCTCCCGCGCCGGGCTGGTCGCCGGCACCGGCTTCCTCGCCTCCGGCGCCCGCGTCGCCGGCACCCTCCGCGCCGAGGGTCGCGCCGACCGCTTCCAGGGCCGTGGTGACCGGCTGGAAGAACGTCTCGCCGCCCGAGGCGCAGTCGCCGCTGCCGCCCGAGGTCAGGCCGACGGCGAGGCCGTCCCGGGTGAACATCGAGCCGCCGCTGTCACCGGGCTCCGCGCAGACGTTCGTCTGGATGAGCCCGGTGACCGTGCCCTCCGGGTAGTTCACCGTGGCGTTCAGGCCGAGCACCTGGCCGTCGGCGAGCCCGGTGGTGCTGCCCATCCGGAACACCTCCTGGCCGACGGTGGCCTCCGCGGCCCGGGAGATCGCGAGGGTCTGGTCACCGAGGTTCACCTCGCTCGGCGCCTGGGTGGCGGGGTCGTCGTACGTGACGAGTGCGAAGTCGCCCTCACCGGGGAAGACCGCCTGGTCGACCGTGGCGATCGGCTGTCCTCCCTGCGCGTCGGACCACTGATCGGCCGCGACGGCACAGTGACCGGCCGTCAGGAACGCCGGACTGCCGTCGCCCGCGGTGACGTTGAAGCCGAGCGAGCAGCGCGCACCGCCGGAGAAGATGGCGTCACCGCCGGACACGAACGTCTTGAAGGTGCCCGCGGACTTCTTGACGGTCGCCATGCCGGAGCCGAGGCTCCGCACGGTCGACTCCAGTCGGTCCCACTTGTCGCCGGTCACCGTGCTGTCCGCGGTGACGAGGATCTTGTTGGTGCGCGGGTCCACGGCCCACGAGGTGCCCGGGATGGTCGCCTCCGACTTCAGCGTCCGCGCCCCGGCCTCCAGCTCGGTCATGCTGTTGTCGACCTCGCGGACGGCCGCGCCCGCCTTCTTGGCCTGCACGATCACGTTGTTGTCGTCGCCCGGTACGACGTTGACGACGAGCTGCTTGTTCTCACCGTCGTAGTAGGAGCCGGCGAACGCGTCACCGAGGAGCCCGGCGAGCTGTGAGGCGAGATCCGAGGCATCGCCCGCCCTCAGGGTCTTCGGCGCCGCCGCCGCGTCGTCCGGCGCTCCGTCCTGCGACGCGTTGGCGTTCGGGAGCAGGATCGCGGCGGCGCCGAGCGCCACCGCGCCGCCCGCCGCCATCGCGGCCTTCCGCTTCGGAATTCGCTTGTGACTCAAACTTCTCGACCTCCTGGGGGGACCGGAGTCGCGCCGGTGTTCGGCGGCTGTGGGGCGCCTGGACGGCTGTTGGTACGCACGGGCCGCGAGGGGCGTTCAATCCCGTCCGGTCGATCACGCTCGGCGACCGTCCGTGCGCGGTCGGTCGCGGCCGTGCGGCGGAATCCCGGCTTCAGTGAATCTGCACATCGCATGCCCAACCCGGTCACCGGAACCGGGGTTCGTCCACGGGCCGGCGGACCGGGGTACGCCTTTGGGGCCGGTGTGCCGGATTCCGGTCACCGGGGCGCAAGCGGCCGGATGGGTCGATGCGGTGGGGCATGTGAAGAAGTCGCCGCCGGGCCGTGTCCGCGTCTGCACGCTTGGACCCCCGTGGAGCACAAGTTGCCTGGTGAGACGTTTGATTGAGTGGAAGCCCGTACCCGCCGCGTGCTTTGATCCATCGCACCGCAAGGCCGTTCCGGGCTCCCGGCGACGGGCGTCCGGCGCCCGCGGTCGCGGCCTTCATCTGTCACCGGAGGGGGGCCGCTCCCCCCTTGTGAAATATCCATACGAAGGGAAGTTCCATCATGAACTCCACCCCCCAGGTCGAGACCGTCGAGATCTCCGACGCCGACCTCGACAACGTCTCCGGCGGCCTGTCCGTGAACGCCGTGAACACCCTCACGGGCGCGGTGGACAGCATCGCCCCGGTCTCCGGCCTGGTCGACACGGCCGTCGGCACCGTCGAGGGTGTCACCGGCCTGAACACCGCCCCGGTCACGAACCTGGTCGCCGGTCTCTGATCGCGCCCTTGTGCCGTTGAGTCCCGGAGCCGCCCCCGGCTCCGGGACTTCGCGGCGCGTCCACGGCCCCCGCGTCATGTCGCACAGTTCACGCAGGTGAGGGAAGATCCGTGCAGTTCCGCCAACAGGCCCTCGCCAGGCTCCAGTCACCGGAGGAACTCGACCTCCCGGTGCGCTTCGCGCGTCCGCAGGGCTGGCTGGTGCTCTCCGTGACGGTGGCCGCGATGGCGGCCGCGTCGGTGTGGGCGGTGACCGGCTCGGTGTCCTCCACGGTCAGCGCGCCCGCCGTCCTCACGTACGGGCAGGGCAGTTACGTCCTGCAGAGCCCCGTCGCCGGCCAGGTCACCGCCGTCCTCGCCGAGGAGGGTGAGCGGCTGCCCGCCGGCTCCCCCGTCCTGAAGGTCGGCACCGAGCAGGGCGACAAGGTCGTCCGCACCCTCGACGCGGGCCGCGTCACCGCGCTCGCCGCCAGCACCGGGCAGATCATCTCCACCGGCGCGAACGTCGCCGCCGTGGAGAAGGTCGCCCGTACGGAGGCCCCGCTGCAGGCGACGGTGTACGTCCCCGCCGAGAGCGCCGCCGGCATCCCCGCGCACGCCTCCGTGGACCTGACCGTGCAGTCGGTGCCGAGCCAGGAGTACGGCGTGCTGCACGGCGAGGTGACGTCGGTGGACCGCTCGGCGCAGTCCCCCCAGCAGATCGCCGCGTTCCTCGGGGACGCCCAGCTCGGCGAGCAGTTCACCAAGAAGGGCAGGCCGGTGGCGGTCACGGTCGAGCTGGAGAGGTCGTCCGGCACGAAGAGCGGTTACGCGTGGTCCTCCGTGGAGGGCCCGCCGTTCGAGCTGACCTCGATGACCCTGGCCACGGGTTCGATCCGGCTGGCCGACCGGCGCCCCGTCGACTGGCTGCTGCCGTGACCACCGCGCAGAAGACCCGCGGCCGGCGCCGGGCCGCACCGCCGAAACGCACGGTGCCCACGTCCCGCGCGAAGACGGTCCGTACCCCCACCGTGCTCCAGATGGAGGCCGTGGAGTGCGGCGCCGCCTCGCTGGCGATGGTGCTCGGCCACTACGGCCGGCACGTCCCGCTGGAGGAGCTGCGCATCGCCTGCGGCGTCTCGCGGGACGGCTCGCGCGCCAGCAACCTGCTGAAGGCGGCCCGCGGTTACGGGCTGACCGCCAAGGGCATGCAGATGGACCTGGCCGCCCTCGCCGAGGTGACGGCGCCGGCCATCCTGTTCTGGGAGTTCAACCACTACGTCGTCTACGACGGCATGGGCCGCCGGTTCGGCCGCCGCGGGGTGTACGTCAACGACCCCGGCAAGGGACGGCGGTTCGTCCCCCTGGAGGAGTTCGACGGCAGCTTCACCGGTGTCGTGCTGGTGATGGAGCCCGGCGAGGACTTCACCCGGGGCGGCCGCAGGCCGGGCGTGCTCGGCGCGATGCCGGCGCGGTTGCGCGGCACGGCGGGCACCATGCCCGCGGTGGTGCTGTCGAGCCTGCTGCTGGTCGCGGTCGGCGCGGCGGTGCCGGGGCTCAGCCGTACCTTCATCGACGAGTTCCTGATCGGCGGCCGGACCTCGACGCTGGACGTGCTGTTCACGTCGATGGGCGCCTGTGTGCTGCTCACGCTGGTGCTGACCTGGTTGCAACAGGCCAACCTGCTGCGCGGCCGGCTGATCTCCTCCACCCTGTCCAGCGCCCGTTTCCTGCGCCATCTGCTGCGGCTGCCGGTGACCTTCTTCGCCCAGCGCAGCCCCGCCGACCTGGTGCAGCGGCTGCAGTCCAACGACGCGGTGGCCGAGACGCTGGCCCGCGACCTGTCGGCGGCGGGCGTGGACGCGGTGGTGGTCGTGCTGTACGCGGTGCTGCTGTACACGTACGACCCGCAGCTCACGTTCGTGGGCATCGGTGTGGCGCTGCTGAACATCGTGGCGATGCGGATCGTGATCCGGCTGCGCGCGACCCGTACGGCGAAGCTGCGGGCGGACAGCGCGCGGCTCACCAACACGGCGTACACCGGTCTGCAGCTGATCGAGACGCTCAAGGCGACCGGCGGGGAGGACGGCTACTTCCGCAAGTGGGCCGGGCAGCACGCCACCACGCTGGAGGAGCAGCAGCGGCTCGGGGTGCCGAGCGCCTGGCTCGGCGTCGTCGCGCCGACGCTCGCCACCCTCAACAGCGCGCTGATCCTGTGGATCGGCGGCATGCGGGCGGTCGAGGGACACATCTCGGTCGGTCTGCTGGTCGCCTTCCAGGCGCTGGTCGCCCGCTTCACCGCCCCGCTGACCCGGCTCAACGGCGTCGCGGGCCGGATCCAGGACTTCGCCGCGGACGTGGCCCGGCTGAAGGACGTGGAGAACTTCAAGACGGACCCGCTCTACGGCCGTCCCGGCGCCGGCGAGTCGACGCGCCGCCTGCACGGTCACGTCGAGCTGCAGAACCTCACCTTCGGCTACAACCCGCTGGACACACCGCTGCTGACCGGCTTCGACCTGACGGTGGGTCCCGGGCAGCAGGTGGCGCTGGTGGGCGGCTCCGGCAGCGGCAAGTCCACGGTGTCCCGGCTGATCTCGGGGCTGTACGCGCCGTGGGAGGGCGTGATCCGGATCGACGGGCAGCGCATCGAGGACATCCCGCGCGGGGCGCTGGCCGCCTCCGTCTCCTTCGTCGACCAGGAGGTGTTCCTCTTCGAGGGCACCGTCCGGGACAACGTGGCGCTGTGGGACCCGTCGATCCCGGACGAGGCGGTGGTGGAGGCGCTGAAGGACGCGGCGCTGTACGACGTGGTCCTGCGCCGGCCGGGCGGCATCCACAGCCCGGTCGAGCAGGACGGCCGGAACTTCTCCGGCGGTCAGCGTCAGCGCCTGGAGATCGCGCGGGCGCTGGTGCGCCGGCCGAGCATCCTGGTCCTCGACGAGGTGACCAGCGCGCTGGACGCGGAGACCGAGCTGGTCGTGATGGACAACCTGCGCCGGCGCGGCTGTGCCTGTGTGGTGATCGCGCACCGGCTGAGCACGGTGCGCGACAGCGACGAGATCGTCGTCCTGGACCACGGCACGGTCGTGGAGCGCGGACGGCACGAGGAGCTGGTGGCGCGCGGCGGCGCGTACGCGGCGCTGGTCAGGGAGCGATGAGATGACAGCCGTGCGGGAGAGTCAGGGCGGCGACCTCGTCCTGGGCGCGCTCGGGTCGCTGGGCACGCCGATCGACTGCTCCGGGTCCGGCCGGCTGGACCTGGAGGGGCCGCAGACGCTGTGGCTGATCGTGTCCGGTGCCGTGGACCTGTTCGCGGTGGACGCCGAACGGCAGGGCCACTGGCACCATCTGGGCCGGCTGGAGGCGGGCTCGCTGGTGCTGGGCCCGGTGGCCGGCCCGGCGCACACGCTGGTGGCGCGTCCGCTGCGGGACTGCGTGGTGCACCGCATCGCCCTGCGCGAGCTGTACCAGCCGGCGAGCACCCAGACCTGGTCGTACGACGAGTACGGCAACCCGCAGTACGTGCCGCCCACGACGAGCTCCTTGGAGTACGCGCTGGCGCTCGGTGTGGGCCGCGGTCTGGCGGTGCTGTTCCAGGCGCCGATGGCCACGGAGCGGGCCACCGCGCCCAGCGACGACGACGTGTTCTGGATGCAGGTCCCGCCGGGCAGTGTGCAGTACGGCTCGCTGTACGGGGCGGAGGCGGCGGCCGATCTGCTGATGGATCCGGCGCTGTGGCAGAGCATGGTCGACCAGCAGTACCGGCTGATGACCACGCTGGACCGGTGGATCGAGCAGCTGGAGCACACGCACGAGACGCGGACCGCCGAGGGCATCGCGGCCGGTGAGGCGGTCCGTGCCCGGGCCGACCGGACGCTGCTCGCCGCGATCGGCAAGCGGTCGGGGCAGCGCACGACGGCGGCCGACGCGGACGCCACGTACGCGGCCTGCGAGCTGGTGGCCCGGGCGGCCGGGATCACGCTCGCCGCGCCCGCGCGGTCCGGTACCGGCGGGGACCGGCTCGATCCGGTCGAGCAGATCGCCCTGGCCTCCCGGGTGCGGACCCGTGTCGTACGGCTGGACGGCCGCTGGTGGCGGGACGACGTGGGGCCGCTGGTGGGTCACCGGGCCCTGTCGGGGGCTCCGGTGGCGCTGCTGTGGCGGCGCGGCGGCTATGTGGCGGTGCATCCCGCGACCGGCCGTGAGACGCCGGTCGAGAAGGCGAACGCCGGGGAGTTCGAGCCCCGCGCGGTGATGTTCTACCGTCCGCTGCCCGAGCGGCGGCTGAGCCCGCTGCGGCTGCTGCGGTTCTGCATGACGGGTACACGCGGTGATCTGACGAGTCTGCTGCTGAGCGGTCTGGTGACGGTGGCGATCGGGGCCCTGGTGCCGCTCGCCACCGGCAAGGTGCTCGGCGAGTTCGTGCCGAAGGCGCAGACCGGACTGATCGTGCAGATGTGCCTCGCGGTGATCCTCAGCAGTGTGGTGGCCGCCGCGTTCATGCTGCTGCAGAACCTCACCCTGCTGCGTCTTGAGGGCCGGGTGGAGGCCACGCTCCAGCCGGCCGTGTGGGACAGGCTGCTGCGGCTGCCGACCACGTTCTTCACCGAGCGTTCGACGGGTGAGCTGGCGAGCGCGGCCATGGGCATCAGCGCGATCCGCCGCATGCTGGCCGGGGTCGGTCCGACGGTGGCCCAGTCGGTCACCGTGGGAGCGATGAACCTGGGGATCCTGCTGTGGTTCAGCGTGCCGATGGCGCTGGCCGCGATCGGGATGCTGGTCGTCGTCGCGGGCGTGTTCCTGGGCCTCGGACTGTGGCAGGTGCGCTGGCAGCGGCGGCTGGTGGTGCTCACCAACAAGCTGAACAACCAGGCCTTCCAGACGCTGCGCGGGCTGCCGAAGCTGCGGGTGGCGGCGGCGGAGAACTACGCGTACGCCGCCTGGGCGTCGGAGTTCGCCCGCAGCCGCGAGCTCCAGCAGAAGGCCGGCCGGATCAAGAACCTGACGGCGGTGCTGGGCGCGGTCTACCTGCCGCTGGTCACGCTGGCGATGTTCATGCTGCTGGCCGGTCCGGCGCGCGGCTCGATGACGGCGGCGGAGTTCCTCACCTTCAACACGTCGGTGACGATGGTGCTGACCTCGGTCACCCAGCTGACCGGCGCGTTCGTCTCGGCGGTCGCCGCGCTGCCGCTGTTCGAGCAGATCAAGCCGGTGCTGGACGCCACGCCCGAGGTGCGCGCGGCGAGCACCCGGCCGGGCCCGCTGTCGGGTGCGGTCGAGGCGCGGCGGCTGTCCTTCCGCTACTCCGACGACGGTCCGCTGGTCCTGGACGACGTGTCCTTCGAGGCGCGGCCGGGCGAGTTCGTGGCGGTGGTCGGCCCGAGCGGCTGCGGCAAGTCCACCCTGCTGCGGCTGCTGATCGGCTTCGACCGGCCGGTGTCCGGCAGCGTGCTGTACGACGGTCAGGACCTGGCGGCGCTCGACCGCTCGGCGGTGCGCCGGCAGTGCGGTGTGGTGCTCCAGCACGCGCAGCCGTTCACCGGGTCCATCCTGGACGTCATCTGCGGGAGCGAGCCGTACACGCCCGAGGAGGCGATGGCGGCGGCGGAGATGGCGGGGCTGGCCGAGGACATCAGGCGGATGCCGATGGGGCTGCACACCCTCGTGTCCGGCGGCGGCGCGGTCTCCGGCGGCCAGCGGCAGCGGCTGATGATCGCCCAGGCGCTGATCCGCAGGCCGCGGATCCTCTTCTTCGACGAGGCGACCAGTGCCCTGGACAACGAGACGCAGCGCACGGTCATCGAGAGCACCAAGGCCCTGGAGGCGACCCGGATCGTCATCGCGCACCGGCTGTCGACGGTCCTCGACGCGGACCGGGTGGTGGTGATGGAGGGCGGCAAGGTGGTCCAGCAGGGTCCGCCCGCCCAGTTGCTCGCCGACACCGGCGGGCGGCTGCACGAACTGGTCCGGCGGCAGATGGCGTGAGGTGTCGGGCGGCCATGACCCACATGTCAACGGATGGTCACCGTCCGGTCACGCCTGGGACGTGTCTTCGCCATATGCGGGTGCCCGTCCGTTGCTCCGCGCGATAAGTGGGTACCCACGGGCCATGCGGACCAGCGTGATGGATGTCGGATCGAAGACCGTCAGACTCGTCGTGGCGGACACGGCGGGCGGTGCGCCGCTGCCGGTGCACACGGCGAAGTGGCCGCTCAGGCTGTCCGAGCAGGTCACGCCCGGGGAGCCGGTGCCGGAGCAGGCCGTGGAGCGCCTGGTGGACGCCGTCGCCGCGGCGAACAGGACCGCCGCGCGGTGGGGCGCGTCGGGTCCCCTGGCGTTCGCGACCGCCGTGGTGCGCGGCGCCCCGAACCGGCGGGAGGTGCTGAGCACGGTCCGGACCCGGACCGGCGTCGACCTGTGCACGCTGCCCGGCGAGGTGGAGGCCGAGCTCACGTTCCTCGGGGCCCGGCGCTGGATGGGCTGGCGCTGCGGGCCGCTGGCGCTGCTGGACATCGGCGGGGGTTCGCTGGAGGTCGCCTTCGGACGCGGCCGGCTGCCCGACTTCGTCGCCTCGCTGCCGCTGGGAGCGGGCCGGCTCACCCACGAGTACTTCGCGGACGCGGACCCGCCCTCCCCGGAGCAGGTGCGGGCGCTGCGCCGGCGGGTGCGCCACCAACTGCGGGACGTGGCGGCCCGGATCCGCTGGGAGGGGCCCCGTACGGCGGTGGCCACCTCCCGCACCTTCCAGCAGCTGGGGCGGCTGTGCGGAGCCGCGCCCGGACGGCACGGCCCGTTCGTGGAGCGGGAGTTGTCCTGCGCCGACCTGCGGGGGGCGATCGACCGGCTGACCGCCCTGCCCGCCGCCGAACGCGCCCGGCTGCCCGGGATCTCCGCCCCGCGCTCCGCGCAGAGCCTGGCGGGTGCGGTCGTGGGGCACACGGCGATGAAGCTGACCGGCCTGGGGACGGTGACGATCTGCCCCTGGGCGCTGCGCGAGGGGGTGCTGTTGCGCCACATCGAGGACGGCCCGTCCTGGTGGGCGGAGATCGTCCGCCTCAACGAGAAGGAGACGGCGGCCGCAGGCCCCGTACCGCTGCGCATCGCCACCGCGCGCGGCTGACCCGGACGTACGACGAAAGGAGAGAGCCCGTGTCCGAGCGGGACGACCGCGAGAAACCCGAGACGGCCGTCGAGGAGGTGCTGCGCGAGGTCGAGGAGGCCGAGCGGCGCACCGGGGACCCCGCCGAGCGGCGCCGCCACCGGGGCGAGGCCGGGGACGCCATCACCCCGAACACCGAGGCGCAGGAGGAGTCCCGGGGCGACTAGGGGGTGTCGTTTGGATCAGGCCGACTCCAAGAAGCGGCGCCTTGCAGCCGAGCCGAGCGGGGTCTGGTGCCGTGCATCGCAAGGCGGAGGAGGGCGCCAGGGCGGAGCCCTGGCAACCGATGACAACGCGGCGGTGGGGGTCCCTCCCGCGCGAGCGAAGCCGAGCGTGGGGGAGCGGTGCCAGGGCCCGTGACCCCGGCAAGATCCAAACGACACCCCCTAGGTCCCGTCCGGCCGGTCCCCGGCCGCGGGAAGACGCTGTTCGTGACCGACCGGTGCCCGAAGGGTCCGTGCCGCGCGGACCGTCGGCTCCGCTCCGACCGCGTGAACGTGTGCGGGACGGCCCCCGCGATGTCCCCGGACCGTCGCGGGGGCGGCGAACGCGGCCGTCCGCGGACTCGGACGAGGACGCCCGGTCCCGGGCATCGTGCCGGTGGTACCGGGCGTGCGGTCCGTCCGGGTCCGCGGCACCGGGCGCCGTCGGAGGCGCCGGGAGGTGCTGCTCGGGCGAACCCGCCTCAGCCTTCCGTGTGGAAGACCACCTCCGGGTGTTCGACGGTCGGCCCGTCCAGCAGCTTCCGGTCCACGCCCTTCAGGTGCAGGTCGAAGAAGGCTGTCACATATGCGCGGGTGATCTCCTGCGACCGCTTGCCCGACAAGGGCTCCTCCGGCGGCAGGAGGCCGAGTTGGTCACCGAGGACGGGCACGTCCGTGAACGTGAAGTGTCCCGCGCCGGTGACGTCGATCCAGCGCTTCCAGCCGTCGAGGAGCGGCCAGTCGCGTGTCCAGGAGCGGTCGCCGTCACCGGTGCCCAGCATCATGAAGGGGCGCCCGCCCAGGCCCTCCGCCGGAACCGGTTCCATGAAGGAACCGTCCATGTTGGCCCCGGCGCGGACCCGCCGGTCACCCGCCATGGTCGTCGCGGCCGAGGCGCCGCCGATGGAGTGGCCGGCCATGCCGATCCTCGCGGGGTCGATCATGCGGGCGAACCGCCAGGCGGGGTGCCGGTCGACGAGCAGCCTGTCGAGGAGGAAGGACACGTCCTCGGCCCGGCCCCTGGGCACCACGCCGTACCCACCGGGGGCGATCTTCTCGCAGGCGACGCAGTTCAGGAGGCGCCCACCGGGAAAGGCCGTGCCGACCGACTCGTAGGCGTGGTCGACGGCGGCGACGACGTACCCCTGGCTGGCCAGTTCCTCGGCGAGCAGCGTCAGGGTGGAGCGGTTGACGGTGAATCCGGGCGACAGCACGACGAGCGGGTACTTCCCGCGTGCGGGCGGGGCGGCGGGGCGGGCGTGGGTGCGGGTGGCGCTGAGCGTCCCGGCGGACACCACGTCGGTCAGTTCCCGGTCGTCGATGAAGGCCTGGGCCTCGGCGGCGGTCATGTACGGAGCCGTCCGGCCGCCGCCGGGCCGTGCCGGGTAGTACATCGACACCATCAGCTCACGCGCCCCGGCCTCCGGCACCCAGGGATCGGGGCGGCTCCTGTCGACGAGGTGCAAGGTGTCACGGCCCACCGCGTACGCCCCGGTGGGCGGTGGCAGTTCGAGGCGCACGCGGGCGGTCTCGGCGGCCGACGGCACCGCCGTGGACGCGGGTGATGCGGCTCCGGCCACGCCCGTGCCGAGGAGGGCGAGGGACAGACCGAGTAAAGCGGCGGCTGCGCCGCGAGGCAGATGATTCATACCGGTGAGGCTAGGCAGCGGCCCCCGCCCGGGACGTCCGTCCACGGCCTGAACGGTGTCGGCCCCCGGACGTACGCCGATCTCCGCCCGTGGACGGACACCGGAACGTCCGCGTCCCCCCGGGGTGCGAGCCCGCACGGCAGGAGCCCCGTGAGGCGGTAACGCCTCGTGAGGCCGGACGAGTTGTCGAGGAAGCCGTCGATCGAACCCGTCCGGGCCCGGGCAGGAACCCGCACCGGTCGAAGTCGACGCGGTCCTCCTCGGCGAACACGTACCAGGGCGATGACGTCGTGCCGGGCAGCCCAGGCCCTGCCTCCTCGGCCGTCCGGCGGTCGGAGCCCCGTCGGTGGTCCATGTCGGTCCGGGGCCGGGGCCCTGGTTCCCGTAGGTCCGCGCCTGACCGGGGATGGTGCAGCCGATGTCCTGCAGACCGCCGGTGATCTCGCTGATCACATGGTGCGCGCCGTCCTCGTTGCCGGTGACGACGACGCCCGCGACCCGGTCGCAGGCGACCGGCCGGCCGTCGTCGTCCGTCTCGGAGAGCATGGCGTCCCTCCGTTCCAGGACCCTCCCCCGGAGGGGGCACCCCCAGCGACCGACGACGGCTGTCCGAGCCGGGTCGGCGAGGCGACGACGAGGATCTCGGACGCGAGGATCTTCTCCTGACGTCCTCCCTCTCCTCGAGGGAGAGGGATTCCAACCCTGCCGGGTTGAGGTTCACGGGCGCTCGAACGGCCAGACATAGCCCCACCTGCTCGCTTTTCTCTCCGCGTCCGATCACACTCACCCGAACGAGCGTTCCACCCCCACGGGCGGCCCGCCGCCACGCGAACGCGGATGTCCGTGGGCCGTCCGGGTACCCGGGGCGCATGGAGCACACCCGTGAAGAACCCCGGCTGCCCGCACCGCGCGGCCCCCTGAGCAGCGCCGTCGAGGACCATCTGCGGGCCACCGGCCCGCTGCCGCCCGACGAGGAGATCGCCGCCGCCCCCGTGTACGGCGACGACTTCCAGCTCGCCCTGTACCTGTGCTACGAGCTGCACTACCGCGGGTTCGCGGGCGTGGCGGCGGACCGCGAATGGGACCCGGAGCTGTTGCGCGTCCGCGCCGCCCTGGAGGACCGCTTCCTCACCGCGCTCCGCGCGGACGCCCGGCGGCACGACGGCGTCGAGGAGGCGCTCGCCGACATCCTGGTGGAACCGGTGGACGGCACGGGCGTCAGCCACTTCCTGCGCGACAAGGGCGAGCTGTGGCACATGCGCGAGTACGCCGCCCAGCGGTCCCTGTACCACCTGAAGGAGGCCGACCCGCACGCGTGGGTGCTCCCCCGGTTGTGGGGGCGGGCCAAGGCGGCGATGGCGGCGGTCGAGTTCGACGAGTACGGCGGTGGCCGCGCCGACCGGGTGCACGCCCGTCTCTTCGCCGACCTGATGACGGACCTGGGCCTGGACACGACGTACGGCCGTTACCTCGACGCGGCCTGCGCCGAGCTGCTCGTGACGGTGAACCTGATGTCCCTCTTCGGGCTGCACCGCTCCCTCAGGGGCGCGCTGGTGGGCCACTTCGCGACGGTCGAGATCACCTCGTCGCCCGGCTCGCGGCGGCTCGCCGAGGCGATGCGCCGCACGGGCGCGGGGCCCGCCGCCGAGCACTTCTACGACGAGCACGTGGAGGCGGACGCGGTGCACGAGCAGGTGGTGCGCCACGAGGTCGTCGCCGGTCTGCTGGAGGTGGAGCCGCACCTCGCGGCGGACATCGCCTTCGGTGTCGACGCCACCGTGTTCGCCGAGGACCGCCTCGGCGACCGGCTGCTCGCGGACTGGAGCGCCGGCCGGTCGTCGCTGCGCACTCCCCTGTCCCAGGAGTTCACTCATGCTTCTTGACGGCGGGGGTACTCGGCGGTCCGTGAGTCCACTGGCGCCACCGGGCGTGTACGCCCCTCAGGAGGACACCGAGTTGCTGGCCGGTGCCCTGTCCGACGAGCCCGTCCCTCCGGGCGCGGACGTTCTCGACGTGGGAACGGGATCCGGCGCGCTGGCGGTCGGGGCCGCCCGGCGCGGCTGCCGGGTGACCGCGGTCGACGTCTCGTGGCGGGCGGTGTGCGCGGCGCGGTTGAACGCGCTGCGGGCCGGCGTGCCGGTCCGGGTCCGGCGCGGCAACCTGTTCGCGCCGGTGCGGGGCGAGTCGTTCGACCTGATCCTCGCCAATCCGCCGTACGTTCCGGCGCCCGGCGGCGGCTCGCTGCCGCGGGGTGCGGCCCGGGCCTGGGACGCGGGCGGTGACGGACGGCTCGTCCTGGACCGGATCTGCCGGGAGGCGCCCGCGCTGCTGCGGCCGGGCGGCGTCCTGCTGCTGGTGCAGTCGGCGCTCAGCGACCCCGGGCTGACGATCGGACAACTGCGGGCGGCCGGGATGAAGGCCGCGGTGATCCGGCGCCGGCGCATCGCCTTCGGCCCGGTGGTACGGGGCAGGGAGCGCTGGCTGCGGGAGCGGGGGCTGCTGTCCGGGACCGAGGACAAGGAAGAGCTGGTGGTGATCCGTGCCGAACTCCCCGTCTGACACCCCGCGCCGCGTCACCGTCCGGCGCAAGGGGCCGCTGCTGGTGGAGGGCCCGGTGGAGGTTGAGCTGGAGGACGGCACGGTCGTCGCCTCCGACCGCTTCCGGGTGGCCCTGTGCACCTGCCGCCGCAGCCGGCGGTATCCGTGGTGCGACACCAGCCACCGGGACCGGGCCTGAGCCTCCGGGCTCCGTGAGCGAGGCCCGGAGGCCGGCGGGCGGCCCCACTCCGCCCGCCGGCCTCCTTGCGCGGGATCGCACGTTCCGCGAGAGGGCCGGTACTCCCCAGTCCGCCGGCCGCCGCGCGGTCACGGGAAACCGTGCGATCCCGGTCTCAGAACGCGAAGACGCTCGAACCGTGAGCGTTCATCACGCACGCGTTGGAGAAGATCCGCTCGTAGGAGACGCGCTGTCCCTGCCACACCCCGTCGACGGTGACGAACACCGGGTCGTACTGCTTGGTGCAGAAGACGCCCTCTCTCATCGTCAGGGCGTCGAGGTCACCGCTGACGCGGTCCATCTCCGCACAGGCGTCCCCCGCGGCCGGGTGGGTGCCCGAGGGGCCCGGGGCACAGGTCAGGGTGACCGCGCGTTCCGGCGTGACGGTCGCCGCGCTGTCGCCGTGGCCCAGGGTGAGCACCAGGGCCGAGGGGGCGTAGAGCGCGGACGGGTCGGTTCCCTGAGCGGCCAGCGCCGCCCCGGACAGGGGTGCGCAGACGGCTGCGGCCGTGAGGCCGAGGGTGGTGGCCCAGCGCGCGGTGTTCCGCATTGTGTGCATCCTTCCGCTCGTGTCGACGAGTCGCCGGCTCGTGCTCGGTCGGTGCCGAACCGGCGTGCCGGAGTCTGCCGAGTCCGCGCCGGAACTTCACATCGGGCATGCGGATTTCGGTAACCTTGCGTATTGAATCAGTGGCGTGAAGTCACGGAAGGTGTGGGGTGCCGCCCTGTAACCGCACGGACTCCGAGCACGCGAAGTGGCCAGATGGCCGGAATGCGGCTGCTCGTTAATCGGCCTGAAACATTCCGATTCCGCTCTCGGCAGACCGTTCCGCGACGCCTTGTGTTCATGGACAGGGCGAGTAATCGTCATTACATGATTACGGCAGAGCAGCGAGAGCAACTGCGGGGCTGGTTCACCGGCCGGATCCCCGACGGTCTCTTCGAGGAGCTGACCGAGGTCACGGTCGACCGCGAGGAGATCACCGTCATCGGCCGCATTCCCGGCCCCCGGCCGGCGGAGGGCGCCTCGCCGGCCGAACGGGAGGCGGCGGTCGAGGGCCGCGTCCAGGAGTTCCGGGAACGCACCCGGGACGACCGGATCGCGGTCGCCCGGGACGCCGAGCACCGCTTCGGCAGGAAGGTGTCCTGGGGCGTGGAGTGCGACGGGCGCCGCGCCCTCTTCACGCATGTGGCCGCGCCCGTCATGACCCGGCTGCGCCAGCCGGAGCGGCAGGTCCTCGACACCCTCATCGCGGGCGGGGTGGCCCGCAGCCGCAGCGAGGCGCTGGCCTGGTGCGTGCGTCTGGTCCAGCGGCACACCGACGACTGGCTCACCGAGCTGCGCGAGTCGCTGGAACACGTCCAGCGGGTGCGGGGCCGGGGGCCGGACAACGAGCCGGAGGAGGCGGAGCCCGGCGCCGACGGCGGGTGAACGGCGTTGTCAGTGGCGTTCGTTACGGTGCGGGCATGACTCGATTCATCTTGGTGGCCGGCGCCTGGCTCGGGGCGTGGGCGTGGGACGAGGTGGCGGCCGAACTGCGCGCGGGCGGGCACGAGGCGCATCCCCTGACGCTGTCCGGGCTCGCGGAGAGGCAGGGGGTGCCGGCGGGGCAGCAGACCCATGTCCAGGACATCGTGGACGAGGTGGGGCGGCTCGACCTGCGGGACGTCGTCCTCGTGGGACACAGCTACTCCGGCGTGCCGGTCGGCCAGGCGGCCGAGCGGATCGGCGAGCGGCTGCGGCGCGTGGTGTTCGTCGACGCGAACGTGCCCGTGGACGGGGAGTCGTTCCTGTACGGCTGGCCGAGCGACGGCGTCCGACGGGCGATCGACGCCCATGGCGGGTTCTGGCCGCCCCTGGAGGCCGGCGACTGCGCGGGCCAGGGCCTGACGGACGAACAGACGGCCCGGTTCACCGCCGGATCGACCCCGCACCCGGGCGCCACGCTCACCGAACCGGCCGTGCTGGAGCGGCCGCTCGGCGAGCTGCCGGCGACGTACGTCAAGTGCCTGCTGGACGGGGAGGAGCCGCTGCCGTCCGTGGCGGAGGCGCTGAAGAGCGAGAACTGGGAGCTGGTGACGATGGACACCGGGCACTGGCCGATGTTCTCCCGGCCGCGCGAACTGGCCCGGGTCCTGCGGGCGGCGGCCGCCGCCCGCTGATCCACGGCCGCCCGGCGCTGGACGCGCCCCGCGCATACCGGCCAGTATGCCCCGGGACGACGTGGCTCGAGGAGACGAGGCGGGGCGGATGGCGAAGCACTGGGCCGACTTCCAGTACGAGATCTACTTGAACGGGATGACGAGGGCCGTGCCCCGGCTGCCGACCGATCTGACCCGGCTGGAGGAGCTGACCGAGCAGCGGCTGGGCCCGGGGCCCGCCGGGTATGTCGTGGGCTCCGCGGGCGACGGCAGCACCGCCCGCGCCAACCGGGCCGCGCTCGAACGCCGCCGGATCGTGCCGCGCATGCTGCGGGACGTGCACGAGCGTGATCTGTCGGTCGAGGTGCTGGGCCGCGCGCTGCCGGCGCCGTTGGCGCTGGCGCCGGTCGGGGTGCTGTCGATCATGCATCCGGACGCCGAGTCCGCCGCCGCCCGGGCGGCGGCCGCGCAGGGCGTGCCGTTCGTGCTGTCGTCCGCGTCCAGCACGCCGATGGAGCAGGTCGCGGAGGCGATGGGCGAGGGGGAGCGCTGGTTCCAGCTGTACTGGCCGAAGGACGTGGAGGTGGCCCGGAGCTTCCTGGACCGGGCGAAGGCCGCCGGGTTCACGGCACTGATCGTCACCCTGGACACTCCCCTGCTGTCCTGGCGTCCGCGCGACCTGGACCAGGCGTATCTGCCGTTCCTGCACGGGGTGGGCACCGCGAACTACTTCTCGGACCCGGCGTTTCAGGCAGGGCTGGCCAAGCCGGTGCACGAGGACCCGAACGCGGCGGTGATGCACTTCGTCGGCATGTTCGCCGATCCCGCCAAGTCCTGGCCGGATCTGGCGTTCCTGCGGGAGAACTGGGACGGGCCGATCGTCCTCAAGGGCGTGCTCCATCCCGACGACGCGCGGCTCGCCGCCGACGCCGGGATGGACGGCGTGGTGGTGTCCAACCACGGCGGGCGTCAGGTGGCCGGGGCGATCGCCGCGGCGGACGCGTTGCCCGGCGTGGCCGAGGCCGTCGGCGACCGGCTCACCGTGCTCTTCGACAGCGGGGTGCGCACCGGCGACGACGTCTTCAAGGCCCTCGCCCTGGGGGCGCGGGCGGTCCTGCTGGGGCGTCCGTACGTCTACGGGCTCGGCCTCGACGGACAGGCGGGGGTGGAACACGTGATCCGCTGCCTGCTCGCCGAACTCGACCTCACCATGGCCCTGTCGGGCCACGCCACCCCGTCCACGATCGGTCCCGACGCCCTCACGGAGGCAGCGGGCTGACCCGCCCCGGCCCGCACCACTACGGCGCGTGCCGGCGGTCGGGGCAGGGGGTCTTCCGGGTCGAAGCCCTGCCGGGCCGCACCGTCACGGTGCGGCACCACCACGGCACGTCCCGGGCCGGGGCGAGGCGGCCTCCCGGGCCGGATCCCCGCCCCGGCCCGGGGGTCACGTCACCGGCTCGGCCAGCTCCACGTGTCGGGCCGCCGGGGTGCCGCTGATGGACAGGGAGCCCGTGGCCGTCCGTACCGGTTCGGGGGTCCAGCGCTGGTTCACGGTCCGGTCGCGTACCTTGACGACGATGTCGGCGTTCGCGTCAGGGGTCGCCGGGGTGAGGGCCAGTTGGACGTCCCAGCGGGGCACCAGTTCGCCCTGCACGGTGAGGTCGTACCGCACGTCGCCGCCCCGCCGGTCGCCGGGGTCGGCGCAGGTGCCGAGGACGACGACACCGGCGTCCTTGTGCGAGTCCAGGCACAGACCGGGATCGGCCACGCTGCGCAGCAGCCCGTCCTCCTCGTACGTCCACTGCTGGGTCCACGCCGAGGAGCAGTCCGCCAGCCGGGTCCCGGAGCCGTCCTGCGGCTCGCCCCGGGTGTCGAGGCACAGGCCGGAGGCCACGTTGCGCAGCCGCGTCCGTCCCGGCGCGGTGGGAAGCCCGGCGGCGCCGGGCGGGGACGCGGACGGCACGGCCGCGCGGCCGCCCGCCGCTCCGGTGGAGCCCGTCGGGTCGGCGGCACCGCCGTCCGGGGTGGAGGGCCCGGCGATGAGCACGCTCACCAGCACCCCGGCGGAGACCGCGCCGATGCCGGTGAGCAGGGTCCTGGTGGAGCGCACCGGGTCCGGGAACGCGATGCCCGTCAGCCGTCCGGGAACGGGGATGCGGGACAGCACACGGTGCCGGCCGCCGCCGGGCCGCCCGCCCCCGCCCCGGCGCCGGCGGGCGGTGCGTCCGCCGCGTGGGCCGGCCGTCAGGCGCCCCGGGCGCGAGTCGAGGTAGCGCCGGGCCCCCCACCCGAGCACCGCCTCGGCGATCAGCGTGCCCAACCCGCCCTCGAAGTGGCCGAGTTGTTCGGCCGCGTTCCGGCAGTAGCGGCACTCCGCCAGATGCTGCCGGACGTCCGGCAGCAGGGCCCCGCCCCGCCGGATGGGGACGTCGAGGAGGCGGTTGTAGAAGCGGCAGTCCTTCGTCGGTGCCAGTTCCTGATGGGCGTGGACACAACCTTGACGGAATTTTTCACGCGCCTGTTCGAGTGCGCCCGACGCGATGTCGGGGTCCATGCCGAGCAGACCGGCCGGCACGGAAATCGGCTCGGCCTCGACCTCGACGTGCCAGAGCAAACAGCGCGCGAGTGCGGGCAGCGAGCGGAATGCCCGCTGGGCGAGTGCGCGGTTTTCCGGAGTCATGGTGGTCGCCGCGCGCATGCCGCGCCCGCCCGCCGGTTTCTGCAGCTCCGGCATAACTCCGGCTATTCGATCGTCCGCGGCCCACTCGCGGACCGTGTCCCGCACGCCCACCAGCAGCACCGGCCGGAGCGCGACGGCCGATTCGCCGACGGCGACCCGGTCCAGGACCCGGTGCAGGGCGGCCGCGGTGACCATGGCGGCGAGCTGCCCCGACGAGGCGAGGCAGACGGCCGCGTAGTCGTGCATCGACTGCCAGTGCCGTGCCGACAGCAGCGCGACGGAAGAGGCGGCCTCGCCTTCCGGACGGCCCCGCAACCGGACGGCGAGGAACTCGTCGGATTCCCCCCGGTCCCCGCCGGGCGGCGGATACGGGGGGCGAGGGGGGTGGGGGGTGTGCACTGAGATGGTTCCTTCCCACAGCGCATGTGACATTCGAGGGTTTCCGACGCCGAAAAGGAGACCGTTGGGTGCATGCCTCTTTGGCGCGGCACGGGGGGGCGGAAATTCACCGACGGCGAATCGGACCCGGTTCATCAACTCACGTGCGCCCCCGGCCTTTACCCCCCGCACGGGTGGCTCACTCTCGCACAACCCGCGCTCGGCCAACAAGGCGCTCGGGCAACATCCGCGCGTTGACAGAAAGTCAGAAAGGAAACGCGGCCCGCCGCTCTCACCGCGGCTTTCGGCCCGGGTTTTCACGCCGTTCACAGGCGGGGCGTCCCAGGGGGCGCCCGGGCCCCTTCCGCGCCCCGTGCGAACTCCGCGCCCGCACCGGCGCCTCGCGCACGCCCCCGGCGCACGCCGGAGCGTGGTCAACCGGTCACGGCCCTTCCCGGAGGGCACGCGCAGAGATGGCGGCCCTCCCGCGCGCACGGCCGCCGGCCCCGGTCCTCCCGCCCCCGGCCGCCGGCCCCGAGGGACCCCGGCATCCCGCGCGACCCGTCCCCGCGCGGTTCAGATCTGCCAGGAGCGCAGCCGGTCGGCCGCGCTGTACACGTCCGCCTCGCCGGAGATCAGGTCGCGCGCCAGATCGACCAGGGCGCCGTAGGGCGGGTCGATGCCGACCCCGCTGACGAACATGTACGCGACCGCCGTGGCACAGGCGAAGCGGGCGTTGGCCGAGGGCAGCGGCCGGAGCACGGCGAGGGTGTGCAGCAGGGCCGCCGCCCGCCAGGCCGGATCGGAGTCGACGCCCAGCCGGGGCGGGTCCACGCGGTGACGGGCGACGGCCGCGACGAGGGCGGAGAAGTCGTTGACGACGGGCTGGTCCGGGAGGACCTCCTCGTGCCGCTGGAGCAGCCAGGGCACGTCGATGTGGAGCACGGGTGCCATCGGTCAGGCGGCCCGTCCCGCGCCGCCGGCGGAGGGTTCGTCGTCCGGGAAGGCCGCGGCGAATTCGTCGGCGTGGGAGGCGAAGAACCGGCGGAAGGCTTCCGCGCCCTCCTGCAGGGCGCGGTGGCGTGCTATGTCCGCCGCGGCCGCCTCCCGCACGAGCGCCTTCATGGACGTACCGCGCTCCTTGGCGATCTGCCGCAGGTCCTCGAGCTCGCGGTCGCTGAACTCCACGTTGAGAGCTGGCATGCCTTCACGGTACCGCGCGGGTACTGAATCGTAAATACGTGCAGGTCAGACCGTACAGAAAGGGGTACCGGCGGGGGCCGACGGCCGAGTGGCCGCCGGCCCCCGCCGGGACGGGTGTCAGCCCTGATCGGCCACGAAGGAGGCCATGCGGGTCAGGGCCGCGTTCCAGTTGATGGTGTGTTCGTTGGTGGACCAGGACTGGATGTCGTCGATGAAGCAGAACTGACCGACGCAGCCCTGGAGCTTCGACTGGGCGAAGGGGTCCTGGATGCTGGAGTTGGGTCCGCCGGAGAGCGTTCCGGCGGGCGGGTTCGGCAGGTTCGGGTCGAGCTGCGCGGCGTACCAGCGGCTGTGCTGGTTGTGCGCGTTGACCTCGCCGTAGCCGGTGACGTACGACATGTTCAGGGCGTTGCGGCCCAGGATGTAGTCCATGCTCTGCAGCGCGCCGTCCCGGTACTTCGAGGCGCCGGTGAGGTCGTAGGCGGTGGCGAGGACGACCGCGTTGTTGAGGATCTGGTGGCTGGAGCCCCAGTCGTAGACGTTGCCGGCCGGCGCGTACGGCATGCCGTACGGGTGGGCCTTCAGCGTGGCCAGGTAGCCGTCGGCGCCCTGGACGACGGAGCGGCGGACCTTGTCCCGGCCGGGCAGCCGGTTGGGCACGGTGGCGAGGTCGAGCCGGCCGGCCGCGGCGGTGCGCGCCCAGTCGAAACCGAGGGGGCCGAAGATGTCGGCGGTGTGCACCGGGGAGTTCAGGACGTACTCCTCGAACTGCCGCTCCCCCGTGGTGAGGTACAGCTCGGCGGCGGCCCAGTAGAACTCGTCGGCCACGGTGTCGTCGGGGTAGGCGCCGCCGCCGATGCCGTCGTCCGGATCGGCGAGGAGGTCCGGGTGGGCGAGGGCCGCCGTCCAGGCCTTTCGGGCCGCCGCCAGGGTGGTGGCCGCGAACTCCTTGTCGTAGGAGCGGTAGAGCCGTGCCGCCTGGGCCGCCGTGGCCGCGAGGTTGAGGGTGGCGGCGGTGGTCGGCGGGTGCAGTTCCCGCTTCTGGGGGTCGTCGCTGGGCAGCAGCGGCAGCCCGGTCCACTGCTCGTCGTGGATCTTGTGGTGGGCCATTCCGGCCAGCGGCTCACCCTCGGGGACCTGCATCTTCAGCAGGAACTCCAGTTCCCAGCGGGCCTCGTCGAGGATGTCCGGGACCTTGTTGCCGCTCTCCGGGATGTTCAGCGTGCCGTCGCCGAGCTTGTCCGCCTCGCCGGTGCGGGCGTGCCGGGCGCGTTCGTAGGTGCTGAGCACCTCCCAGGTGCTGATGCCTCCGTTGACGACGTACTTGCCGTGGTCGCCGGCGTCGTACCAGCCGCCGGTGACGTCGAGGGTGTAGTCGCAGACCCCGGGCTGGCAGGGCACCTGGCCGTCGCCCTGGTTGGGGGCCACGCCCACGTGTCCGGCCGGGCGGCCGTAGCCGGGGCGCAGGTCGTCGCGGATCTCGGTGCCGCTGCGCTGGGTGTAGTAGTACTTCGCCGAGTCCAGCCGCAGCCGCTCGTACGCGCTCGCGTCGATGTCGAAGGGCCGGCTGGTCTCGCCGTCCACGACCAGGGTGTAGCCGGTGCCGCGCTTGCGGTGGCCGCCGAAGTCGATGGAGTGGACGTTCTCCCCGGAGGAGCCGTCCACGCCCCGCGGCACGGTCCAGCCCTTGCGGACCACCCGGCCGTCGTCGTCCTTCAGCCGCCAGGGCAGCCGCTCGCCGGCGTCGGTGACGAGGGTGGCGTTCTTCGGTCCGGAGGGCAGGTAGGCGACCTGGTTGACCCGGACGCGGGGCCCGGTGTCGGGCTCGTACGGCTCGGGGGCGACCCCGCCCAGCAGGGACACGTCGTCCACGCAGAACCGCCAGGGGTCCGCGCTGCCGCCGAGCTGGAAGCCGACCTGGCCCTGAGCGGTGTCGACGGGCGAGGTGAAGGTGTACGAGTAGGTGTCACCGGAGACGCTGAGCTGCGGTGACACCTCGTAGTAGGTGTCGTACGGCGCCGCCTGCAGGCCGACGATCGCCCGCACGACATGGCCCGCGGGCGAGCCGGTCGCGCTGAAGGAGAAGCGGTACGACTCCCCCTTCACCAGGGTGATGTCGTTCTGGCCGACGGCCGCGTCCCAGCGGTTGGCGGTGCCGCCGGGGACGTCGGCGCACAGGCGGCCGTCGGCCGGGCCCGCGGTGACGTTGGCGGAGGCCCACCAGGGGTCGGTGCCGGTGTCGAAGGTGCCGTTGCGGACCTGCTCGACCTCGTCCGCCCCGGCCGGGGCGGCGGGCAGCGCGGTGAGCGCGGTCGCCAGCAGTCCGGTCAGGGACAGCAGAGCGGTTCTGCGTCTGTTCACGTCTGGGCTCCTCTTGGGGAGGTGCGGGGGCGCGGAAGCACATATGGGAGCGCTCCCATCTCCGTACGCGGACCATGGTTGTGGCAGGTGTGACACTCCGTCAACGGTTGGGACGGGACTGGTGAGGATCACCCGGAGCGGAGGTTCGCAGTCCGCGTCGGGCCGCGACCCACTAGGCTGGAACTCAGGCGATACACCGGTTCACGGTGAGTGTGCGCGATGGAGTGGCGACGATGAGGCCGGACGACCCGTTCGACGATGCCGTGACGGCCCGGGCCGTCATCGCCGCCGACGGCACGCTCGCGCGGTGGAGCGAGGGTGCGCGCCTGCTGCTGGGACACACGGCCGAGGAGGTCGTCGGCCGCCCGGCCACCGACCTGCTGGCCGAGGGCTCCGGTCCGCCCCGGCTCCCGGCCGCCCGCTGGAGCGGCACCCTCGCCCTGCGGCACCGCGACGGCTCCGCCGTCACGGTGTGGCTGCTCGCCCACCACAGACGGCCGGGGGACGACGGTCCGGGGGAGTGGCTCGCCGTCACCCCGCTGGACACCACGGACCAGGAACTGCCCGACGATCCGCTGGTCAGGACGGCCGTGTTCCAGTCGCCCTGCGCCACGATGGTCTTCGACGAAGGGCTGCGCCTGCGCGGGGTCAACGACGCCATGGCCCACCTCCTCGGCCTGCCGGCCCCCCACCTGCGGGGGCTCAGGCCCACCGACATCGGCGGCCGGCCGCAGCACTCCGAACTCGAGCGCCAGCTGCGCCAGGTGCTGCGCACCGGCCGGCCGGCCGAGATGCAGACGTACATGAAGGCCACCGGCGAGAACCGCGCGCACGCCTGGCTGGCCCGGCTCGCACCGCTCACCGACCACTCCGGCCGGGTGCGGGGCGTGTGCGTGACGGCCCACGACTTCACCGAGCAGTACCGGGCGCGGGAGCGGCTGCAGCTGGTCAACGAGGCCAGCATCCGCATCGGCACCACCCTGGACGTCACCCGGACGGCGCAGGAACTGGCCGAGGTGTGCGTGCCCGCGCTCGCCGACTTCGTCAGCGTGGACCTGCTGGAGCCCGAGGAGCCCGGAGGCGAGCCCACCGGCCCGCTGACCACGCCCGTCTCGCTGCGCCGGGTCGCCCATCAGTCCCTGACACCGGGCAGCCCCGAGTCGGTCGCCCGCACGGGCGAGGTGGTCGTCTACCCGGCCGCCGCGCCCCAGGCCGACTCGCTGATCGCGGGCCACAGCATCGTGGCCTCGGTGCCCTCCGGCGATCTCGACCCGTGGCTCGCGGTGGACGAGGCACGCGCCCGGCAGGTCCGGGAGTTCGGCGTCCACTCCATGCTGTCCGTCCCGCTCCAGGCGCGCGGTACGACCCTCGGGGTGGCCGCCTTCACCCGCTTCACCCGTCCCGAGGCGTTCACCCACGACGACGTGCTGCTGGCCGAGGAGGTCACCGCGCGCGCCGCCGTCTGCATCGACAACGCCCGCCGGTACTCCCGTGAACGCGAGACCACCCTCGCGCTCCAGCGCAGCCTGCTCCCCCGCACCCTGCCGCGCACGGCCGCCGTGGAGGCGGCCACCCGCTATCTGCCGGCCGCGCGCTCCGGTGTGGGCGGCGACTGGTTCGACGTGATCCCGCTGTCCGGGATGCGGGTGGCCATGGTCGTCGGGGACGTCGTCGGACACGGCATCCAGGCGTCCGCGACCATGGGCCGGCTGCGCACGGCGGTGCGCACCCTCGCCGACATCGACCTGGCACCCGACGAACTGCTCACGCACCTCGACGACCTGGTCCTCCACCTCTCGCACGAGTCGGGCGGCGACCCCGCGTCGGGCGAGCTCGGCGCGACCTGTCTGTACGCGGTGTACGACCCGGTGTCGCGGCGCTGCTCCCTGTCCCGGGCGGGGCACCCCGCACCGGTGCTGATCCCGCCGGGCGGTCCGGCCCGGCACCTCGATGTGCCCTCCGGGCCGCCGCTGGGCCTGGGCGGGCTGCCGTTCGAGTCGGTCGAGCTGGAGCTGCCCGACGACGCGGTGCTGGCGTTCTACACCGACGGGCTGGTCGAGTCCCGCGGGCGGGACACCGAGGTCGGTCAGGCCCTGCTCCGCGAGGCGCTGTCCAACGCCGCAGGCCCGCTCGACGAGACCTGCGACCGGGTCCTGCATACCGTGCTCGCGCCGGGCGGCACGACGGACGACGTGGCCCTGCTGCTGGCCCGTACCCACGGTCTGCCGTCCGCGCAGGTCGCCACCTGGGACATCCCCGCCGACCCGGCACTGGTCGCCCCCGTCCGCAAGCAGGTCCTCGACCAACTGGCCACCTGGGCGCTGACCGAGGCGTCGTTCACCGCGGAGCTGGTGGTGAGCGAGCTGGTCACCAACGCCATCCGGTACGGCGCCCCACCCATCCGGCTACGGCTGATCCACGACGCCTCGACGCTGATCTGCGAGGTGTCCGACACCAGCCACACGGCACCGCATCTGCGCCGGGCCAAGACCTGGGACGAAGGCGGCCGGGGCCTGCTGCTGGTCGCCCAGCTCACCCAGCGCTGGGGCAGCAGACACACGGCCGACGGCAAGACCATCTGGTCGGAACTGGCCCTGGTGGACGAGATGTGACATGGGGTGGACCATGGCGAACGGGTCGCGGCACGTGGGCATGTCGATGGTGGGCGCGCTGGTCCTGTCGGGCGCGCTGGTCTCCTGCGGCACCGAGGACGGAACGGCGGGCTCCACCCCGCGGCCCTCCGCGTCCGCCGGACGGACCGCCGGGGACTCCCCGCGCGACGCCGTCCCGAGCGACGCCGCCCGTTCCACGGACGACCGGTCCCCGACGGCCGCCGGACCCACGGACCGCTCGGCGTCCCGGTGCCGCACCGCCGAACTGAGCGCCGCCGTCGGCCGGATGGACCCGGGTGCGGGACAGCGCAACTTCCCCGTCGTACTGACGAACGTCTCCTCCCGCACCTGCACCCTGTACGGCCATCCGGGCGCCGCCTTCGTGGACGCGGCCGGCGAGCAGCTGGGCCGGGACCCGAAGCGCACCCCCGGTGACCCGGCGACCGTCACCCTGGCGCCCGGCGCCAGTGCCTGGGCGGGGCTGCGCTACGCGAGCCCCGGCGTCAGCGGAGCCCGCGCGGCCACCCCGGCGGCGCTCCTCGTCACCCCACCGGACGAACGCGACCCCCTGAAGGTGCCGTGGAAGGCCGGTGCGGTCCCGGTGTCCGGCAACGCGTCCTCGGTGTTCCTCACGGTGCTGGAGCCGGGCACCGGGCCCTAGGGACCGCTCAGTGACCGGCGACCGGATGCGGGGCGTACGGCTGCTGGAGCTCCTCGAGCTCCTTGTCGGTCAGTTCGAGTTCGACGGCGGCCACGGCGTCCTCGATGTGGTGGGCCTTGGACGCGCCGACAATGGGTGCGGTGACCGTGTCCTGGTGGAGCAGCCAGGCGAGGGCGACCCGGGCGCGCGGTGCGCCGCGCCGTTCGGCGACGCGGGTGACCGCCTCGACGACGGCGCGGTCCCCTTCCTGGTACAGGGTGCTGCCGAACACGTCGGTGGCGCTGCGTCCGGTGGCGGCGTCCCAGTCCCGGGTGAGCCGGCCCCGGGCGAGCGGGCTCCAGGGCAGGACGCCCACGCCCTGGTCGGCGCAGAGCGGCAGCATCTCGCGCTCCTCCTCGCGGTAGAGGAGGTTGTAGTGGTTCTGCATGGACACGAACCGGGTCCAGCCGCGCAGTTCCGCCGTGTACTGCGCCTTGGAGAACTGCCAGGCGTACATCGAACTGGCCCCGATGTAGCGCACCTTGCCCGCCTTGACGACGTCGTGCAGCGCCTCCATCGTCTCCTCGACCGGGGTGTCGGGGTCCCAGCGGTGGATCTGGTACAGGTCGACGTAGTCGGTGCCGAGACGGGTGAGGCTGTGGTCCAGCTCGGTCATGATCGCCTTGCGGGACAGGCCGCCGCCGTTGGGTCCGGGCCGCATCCGGCCGTGCACCTTCGTGGCGAGCACGATGTCGTCCCGGCGGGCGAAGTCGCGCAGCGCCCGGCCGACGATCTCCTCGCTGGTGCCGTCCGAGTAGACGTTCGCGGTGTCGAAGAAGGTGATGCCCGCCTCCAGCGCCTGCCGGATCAGCGGACGGGACGCCTCCTCGTCGAGGGTCCACTCGTGCGTGCCGCGGCCGGGCACGCCGTAGGTCATGCACCCCAGACAGATCCGCGACACGTCCAGGCCCGTCGAACCGAGCTTCACGTACTGCATCGTTGCTGCTCCTGTCGCCTGGAAGGGTTGTTGCCAGGAGGAGCGTACGTGTCGGTGCCCGCTCGAAGCCGGGCGCCGGACGCGGACCGCCGCCGTCCGGGGGCGGAAAACCGATTGCCCGCCCCGGCCGGAAGGCCCCAGGATCCTGCCATGTTCACGAGCCCTCTCCCGCTGCCGTTGTCCGCCACCGCCCCCGCGGCGGGCCGGCGGCAGCAGCCCGGCTCCCGGGGAGGACCGACGCCGCCGCGCTCATGACGGCCGCCCTGCTCGCGGGACTGCTCGCCGGTTACGGCATCGCCGTCCCCGTGGGTGCCGTCGGGACCTACCTGGTCTCCCTCACCGCCCGCACCACCCTGCGCACCGGAGTCTGCGCGGCCCTCGGCGTCGCCACGGCCGACGGGCTGTACGCCCTCGCGGCCGCACTCGGCGGTTCGGCCCTCGCGTCGGCGCTGGAACCGGTCCTGGAGCCGATGCGGTGGGTCTGTGTGCTGGTGCTGCTCGCGCTGGCAGTGCGGGGCGCGGCCGGCGCCGTACGCCGCTACCGGGGGCGGCGGCTCGCCGCCCGCACCGGAGCCGCTCCCCCGGGCGCCGCCCGCGCCTACCTGTCGCTGCTCGGGATCACCCTGCTGAACCCCACCACCGTGATCTACTTCGCGGCACTCGTGTTCGGCTCCCGGAGCGGGGAGGCGGCCGGGCCCCTGGAGCAGGCCGTGTTCGTGACGGCGGCCTTCGCCGCGTCCGCGAGCTGGCAGGTGCTGCTCGCCGGCGGCGGCGCGCTGCTGGGCCGGGCGCTGACCGGTCACCGGGGCCGGCTGGTGACCTCGCTGGTGGCGTCCGGGGTGATGACGGCCCTTGCGGTCCACATGGCGGTGGCGCCCGCCTGACGGCCCGTGGGATTCCGGTCCTCGTGCCGGAGCCGGACGGGCAGCAGGGGCGAGTCCCGGAAAAGTTTTCCGCGTTCCGGTGTGCATGAAGCGTCGGCATCCGGGCACGCGTGGTTCAGGCCCCGCCGCGTTCCCCCGTCGCGGCGGGGCTTTCCCATGCCTCCCGCGCCTCCGGGGCCCCCCGCTCGGTGACGTCGAGGAAGACTTGTTCCGCCTCGGGCACCGCACGGGCGATGGACCGCTTGATGCGTACGGCGACCTCCTCCACCCGCTCGCTGTCCATACCGGGCACCAGGTCGACGCGGGCGGCCACCAGGGCGGTGTCCAGGCCCGTCTTCATGGTGAAGAGCGCCTCCACGCTGTCGATCTCGGGCTGCTCGCACAGCAGCTCCCGGATCCGGTTGCTCGCCTCCGGGTCGGCGGCCTCGCCGATCAGCTGGTCACGGGCGTCGCGGCCGAGCCGGAAGGCGACGTAGACCAGCAACGCGCCGATGGCGAGCGAGGCGGACGCCTCCCACACCACCTGTCCGGTGACCATGTGCAGCGCCATGCCCACGACGGCCAGGGTGACGCCGACCACCGCGGTGCCGTCCTCGGCGACCACCGTGCGCAGCGCCGGATCACGCAGTCCGCCGCCCAGGCCGCCCTGCCGGCGTACCTGGTACAGGGCGCGCAGCAGGGAGCCGCCCTCGGCGAGCAGGGCGACGCCGAGCACGACCAGTCCGGCGACGTAGCCGCCCAGGTCCTCCTCGGCCCCGTTCCTGAGCGCCTCGACGCCCTGGTAGAACGAGAAGCAGCCGCCCATCACGAAGATCCCGACGGCCGCGAGCAGCGACCAGAAGAACCGCTCCTTGCCGTAGCCGAACGGGTGACGGCGGTCGGCCGGGCGACGGCTGCGCCGCAGCGCGGCCAGCAGGAACACTTCGTTCAGGCTGTCGGCGACCGAGTGCGCCGCTTCCGACAGCAACGCCGGGGAGGACGCGGCCAGTCCGCCGACGGCCTTGGCGACGGCGATCACCAGATTGGCCGCGAGCGCCACCAGCACGGTGATCCGGGTTCTGCGATCCGATCGAGTACTCACCCTCGGCCGATTGCCCCGGTCGGCCCAGGCCATACCGTGCCGTCGGCGGAAAACGGGGAACGCGGTCACAGGGACATCCGATCGGCGACGAGGAGGGCACCATGGGCCGCGACGACGGGGGCGGCGGCAACAGTTCGTACGGCAGGAAGAAGTTCAAGAGGTCGAAGGCCCACTTCGCGGACCGGATCACGGCGGACGGGCGGGACGGGTGGCCGGTGGAGGCCGGGCGGTACCGGCTCGTGGTGAGCCGCGCCTGCCCGTGGGCGAGCCGGGCGCTGGTGTCCCGGCGGCTGCTCGGGCTGGAGGACGCGCTCTCCCTGGCCGTCACGGACCCGGTCCAGGACGACCGGAGCTGGCGCTTCACCCTGGATCCGGACGGCCGCGACCCGGTGCTCGGCATCCGGTACCTGAGCGAGGCGTACGACCGGCGCGAGACGGAGTACCCGGGCGGGGTGAGTGTGCCGGCGGTCGTGGACGTGCCCAGCGGGAAACTGGTCACCAACGACTACCAGCAGATCACCCTGGACCTCGCCACCGAGTGGACGGCCCTGCACCGCGAGGGGGCGCCCGACCTGTATCCGCGGGCGCGGCGCGAGGAGATCGACGCGGTGACGGACGACGTCTTCCAGGACGTCAACAACGGCGTGTACCGGGCGGGCTTCGCCACGGACCAGGAGGAGTACGAGGCCGCGTGCACGGCCCTGTTCCGGCGGCTGGAGCTGCTGGCGGGGCGGCTGGAGCGGCAGCGGTACCTGGTCGGCGACACCATCACCGAGGCGGACATCCGGCTGTTCACCACGCTGGTGCGGTTCGACGCGGTGTACCACGGCCACTTCAAGTGCAACCGGTGGAAGCTGACGGAGAACCGGGTGCTGTGGGCGTACGCCCGCGACCTGTACCAGACGCCCGGCTTCGGCGACACCGTGGACTTCGACCACATCAAGCGGCACTACTACCGGGTGCACACCGGCATCAACCCCTCCGGCATCGTGCCCCTCGGTCCCGACCTGTCCGGCTGGACGGCGCCCCACCACCGGGAGGAGCTGGGCGGCCGGCCGTTCGGGGAGGGCACTCCGCCCGGTCCGGTGCGGGCCGGCGAGGAGGTGCCGGCGCCGGGCCGCCCCTGACCGCCCCGGCCCGACGATCCACCGACGATCCATCCACCGACGAGACGACGCAGCCGACCTAGGAGATCCACGTGGCGAAGAAGAGCAAGAAGGCGAAGAAGAAGCTGCCCATGGCGTACAAGCCGATCGGCTTCGTGCTGGGCTGGACCAGCGGCACCGTGGCGGGGATGGCGTTCCAGAAGACCTGGAAGGTGATCCGGCACGAGGACAACGCGCCGGACGCGCTGGACCGGGACCGCCGCTGGGGGGAGATCCTGCTGGCCGCGGCGATCCAGGGCGCCATCTTCGCGGTGGTGCGCAGTGCCGTGGACCGGGCCGGCGCCAAGGCCATCGAACGCTCCACCGGCACCTGGCCGGTCCCGGACAAGGGCGGCCGCGACTGACGCGTCCGTACGTACGGCCGGCCCGCCGTCCCCCGACGGCGGGTCAGCCCTGTTTGGGCGCCGTCGACGTGCCCCGGCGGACGGTGAAGGAGTGGCCCGCCGGGTCGGCGTAGCCGCGTT
This sequence comes from Streptomyces sp. AC558_RSS880, assembly GCF_019049255.1. Classification (GTDB taxonomy): domain Bacteria; phylum Actinomycetota; class Actinomycetes; order Streptomycetales; family Streptomycetaceae; genus Streptomyces. Next base: position 329,658 of record NZ_JAGMUJ010000130.1, read on the forward strand.
CCCCGGTGGGTCCCGAGGCGTCGCCCGCCTCCATCGGGCGCCCGCCGAGGCCCACGATCAGGCGTTCCACCGCGTCCAGGTCGTCCACCACGAACTCCAGGTGCGCCTGGAGGGAGTTCTCCGGGCGGGGCCAGCTCGGGGCGGTCGCGTTCACGTCGCGGCGCAGCGCCAGGCGGAAACCGTCGGCGGCCCGGATCTCCACCCGGTTGACGTGGGCGTCGACGTCCTGCGCCCCCAGCAACTCCTTGTAGAACTCGGCGAGTTTCTCGGGCTCGGCACAGTCGAGCACCACCACTCCGGCCGTCACCAGGGTCATGTCTCCTCCTCGGGAGTCCGGGGCGCGGGGCGCTCCCGCCCCGCCCTGTACGTGACACCTGTCCCCGCTCGCCGGATTCAACCGGGGTCCGTGGCAGGCGACTTCCGGGGGGCGTGTGAGCGTACGCGCCCCGACTGTCCCGTGCAGTAACGAAGATCACCAACCGTCACGGTGCGGATTTTTCGATCTTGGGGCATCCTCGTAGCGCTTGCCGATTCAACTTCCGTATGGGGAAGTCGAGTTCGAGTGTGCGGGCGGTCGCCGTCACGGCCGTCCGCTCGCAGGGCGGGGGGACTCTGCGTTCCGTCTCCCGAAAGGAAACACATGTCCCAGGACGTCCGGTTCGATCTCCCCTTCGACACCCCCGTCAGCGACCATCTGGAGTACGCGCGGGCACGCCATCTGCGCTGGGTGCGGGAGATGGGACTGGTGCGCAGCCGGGCCGGCTTCGAGGAGTACCGGTCCTGGGACCTGCCCCAGGCCGCCGCCCGTACGTATCCCCACGCCTCGGCCGAGGACCTGGTCGTCCTGATGAACTGGTTCTCCCTCGCGTTCCTCTTCGACGACCAGTTCGACGCCGCGCGGCCCGACCGCGCCGAGCGCATAGCCGAGGTGGCCCGGGAACTGATCGTGACCCCGCTGCGGCCGGCGGGGAGCACACCCCGGGTCGCCTGTCCCATCACCCTGGCCTGGGCCCAGGTCTGGGCGCGCCTCTCGGATGGCATGTCCCTGACCTGGCAGACCCGGTTCGCGGCTTCCTGGGGGCGGTTCCTGGTGGCGCACTGCGAGGAGGTCGACCTGGCCGCCCGGGGGCTGGCCGGGACGCTCGGCCTGGACGAGTACGCGGCCTTCCGGCGCCGTACCGTCGGCATCCACCACAGCATCGACGCGGGCGAGCGCAGCCGCGGCTTCGAGGTCCCGGCGCAGGCGATGGCGCATCCGCTGATGGAGCGCCTGCGCGATCTGGCCGCGGACACCATCGGGTTCATGAACGACATCCACTCCTTCGAGCGGGAGCGCCGCCGCGGTGACGGTCACAACCTCATCGCCGTCCTGCACCGGGAGCGGGGCTGTTCCTGGGAGGAGGCCGCCGCCGAGGCGTACGGCATGACGACCGCCCGGCTGGCGGAGTACGTCGAACTGGAGGCGCGGGTGCCGCGGATGTGCGACGAGCTCGGGCTGGACGCGGACGAGCGCGACCGGGTGCGCCGGGGTGTGGAGGCCATCCGGCACTGGATCAACGGCAACTACGAGTGGGCGCTGACCACCGGCCGGTACGCGGCGGCCAAGGAGGGCCCCGTGGCCACCGCGGAACAGGCCGGGCGGGGCTCCGTGGACGATCTGCTGACCGTGTGAGACGGCCGTGCTGCCCGGCCACCGGGGCCGGGCGGCGACGTCACCCGCCGAACTCGACGGGCAGCGACGTCACCCGCCGAACTCGACGGGCAGGGCGTCCAGCCGGGACTCCCAGGTGGAGGCGGTCGAGCTGAGCTCCTCCGGTTCCACCGCCAGCCGCAGTCCGGGCAGCCGGTGCAGCAGGACGTCGACGGCGATCTCGACGAGGGACTGTCCGATGTTCTGTCCGGGGCACTCGTGCGGACCCGAACTGAACGCCAGGTGTGCCTGGTTGCCCTGGACGGACACCCCGGCGTCCGGACGGATCTCGGGGTCCCGGTTGCCCGCGGCGAGCCCCAGCACCAGCAGGTCGCCCTCCTGGACGCGGTGACCACCGAGCTCCAGGTCGCTCGCGGCGAAGCGGCCCGGCAGGACGGCCAGCGGCGGGCTGTCCCACATGACCTCCTCCACGATCTCGGAGACGTTCAGCCGGCCGCTGATCAGCCCGGAGAGCCGCGAGGTGTCGCTGAGGACCAGTTGCAGCACCCGGGCCAGCAGATTGCTGGTGGTGGTGTGCGCGGCGATCAGCACCAGACGCAGATGGCTGACGACCTCGTCCTCGTCGAGCCCTGCGCGGTGCTCCAGCAGGGCGGTGGCGAGATCGCTGCCGGGCTCGGAGCGTTTGCGCACGACGAGTTCGCCGAGGATCTCCTGGATGCGCGCGTCGTGGGCGACGGCGTCCTCGCCGCCCCCCAGGACCTGTGCGCAGGACTCGACCAGGTCGCGCCCCTCCGCCTCGGGCAGCCCCAGCAGGCGGCTGAGCACCAGCATCGGCAGGTAATCGGCGTAGTCGTGCACCAGGTCGGCGCGTCCGGTGTCCGCGAACGCGTCGATCTGTTTGTTGGCGTAGTGCGTGGCGTGCCGGCGGATGCCGCGGCCGGCCGCCGCCTGGAGGGCGTCGGTGACGGCCGCGCGGAGCCTGCGGTGCGGTTCGCCGTCCTGGGAGACGCAGTCGGGACGCCAGCCGAGCATCGGGATCAGCGGTGAGTTCTCGTCGACGCGGCCGTCGATCCGGTCCCGCCAGATGCGGGCGTCCCGGGTGAACTGGCGTGGGTTGTCCAGCACCCGGCGGGCGTCCCGGTAGCCGAGCACCAGCCAGGCCGGCACCTCGCCCTCCAGGAGCACGGGCGCCACCGGGCCGTGCTCCTTGCGCAGCCGTTCGTAGACGCCGGCCGGGTCGGTGGCCGCCTCCGGCCCGTACAGCCGGACGGGCTCCGCGCCGTGGTGGGCGACGGGGCAGCCGCGGGGGGTGTCCGGGTCGTTCATCGGGACTCCCCGGCGACGACCGAGCGTTCCTTCAGGTGCCGGATCAGGGCGACCAGCACGTCACGGCTGGAGGCACGGTCACGGGCGTCGAAGGACACCACCGGGATGTGCGCGGGGATGTCCAGGGCGTCCCGTATCTCCTCGACCGGGAAGTCCTTGGAGTCGGGGAAGACGTTGAGGGCGATGACGAACGGCACCTTCTGCCGCTCCATCTCCTCGATCGCCCGGAAGCTGGAGGCCAGCCGCCGGGTGTCCACCAGGACGACCGCGCCGAGCGCCCCCTTGAAGAGCCCGTTCCACAGGAACCAGAACCGCTCCTGTCCGGGCGTGCCGAACAGGTACAGCACCAGGCTGTCGTTGAGGCCGATCTTGCCGAAGTCCAGGCTGACGGTGGTCTGCGACTTGTCGGCGACCCCGATGAGGTCGTCGACGCCGGCGCTGGCCTGGGTGAGCGTCTCCTCGGTGGTGAGCGGCCTGATGTCGCTCACCGAGCGGACCATGGTGGTCTTCCCGGTGCCGAAGCCGCCGGCGATCATCACCTTCACCGAGCGGATGTCCCCGCCGCCGTGCCGGCCGGGTCGGTCAAAGCCTTTCAAGTCCACTGAGTACCTCCTCAAGGAGCGCGAGGTCGGGCCCGCGCCCGGCGACGTGTGCCGGGACGGGGTCACGGGCTTCGACCCGGCCCGCGTCCAGCAGGTCCGACAGCAGCACCGCGAGAATGTTGAACGGCAGCCCGAGGTGGGCGCCGAGTTCGGCGACCGAGAGCGGCTCACGGCAGCGCCGGACGATCTCCTCGTGCTCGTGCTGCAGGCCCGGGACGGGGCCCGAGCGGGAGACGACGAGGGTCGCCACGTCGAGGCCGGCCGCCGAGCCGCCCGGTCCGCTGCGCCCTCCGGTGAGGACGTAGTAACGCTCGAGACCGGACGGGTCCGCCGGCCGGCGGGGAGCACTCATCCAGAGTGCTCCTCCAGGCGCGGAGTGGTCCCGAGGAGCTCGCCCATTCTGCGGGCGAGGTCCCTCATCTGGTGTCCGAGCAGCCCCTGGTCCAGGCCCTCCCGGGCGAGGACGCCGAGGTAGGTCTCCACGCCGGCGCGGACCACGAAGAGGTGGCCGCCGTCGACCTCGATCATCGCCAGCCGCAGCTGTCCCGCGTAGGCGGGGAACTGCTCGGCGACCGGCTGGGCCAGGGCCTGCAGGCCGGCCACCACCGCCGCGAAGCGGTCGACGTCGTCGGGGTCGTCCGCCCCGTAGGAGGTGATGGCCTTGCCGTCGCTGGAGGCCACGAGGGCGAAGCGGATCTCCTGGATGCTCTCGACGAGGTCGCGGAGCGCCCAGCTCACGTCGGTTCCCTGCTGCGTCATGTGGTCTGGTCGCTCTCTTCGGTGCGGTGCTCGGTGGACTCACGTCCGGTGGGGGTGTCACGGTCGCCGGGCGTCCGGGGCGCCGGGTCGCCGGCGCGACCGGCGGTGGCGAAGGCGGCGAGGCCGGTGAAGGAGGCGTCCGGCGGTACGGCGGCCACGGCGGCGCCCGTCGTCGGCCCGGCCGGTGCGACGGGCCGCGGGGCGTCCGCGCCGGTCCGCCTGGAGCGGCGGCGGGGCAGTCCGCCGGGGGTGGTGTCGGCGGACTCGGCGGATTCGTCCGGGGCCGGTCCGACGGTGGCCGACGACGCCGGGCCGGGCTCGGCGGGGGTCTCCGCCGCGGTGGTCGCGGGCAGCGGGCTGAAGTACTTGTGCGGTACGACGACCACCACGGAGGTGCCGAGCCAGGGGGAGTCCGCGAAGGTGACGCGGATGCCGTAGCGGCGGGCGAGGATGCCGACGACCCGCAGACCGATGTTGGCGTCCTCGGTGATGCCGCCGATGCCCGCCCCGGGCGCGGTGCCCGCGAGGGCGTGTTCGGCCGCGCGCTTCTTCTCCTCGCTCAGGCCCTTGCCGGAGTCCTGGATCTCGATGCCGACGCCGTTGGGGACCTCGCGGCCGGAGACCACCACGGGTTCCGTGGGCGGCGAGTAGCGTGCCGCGTTGTCGAGCAGATGGGCGAAGATCAGCGTGAGGTGGTCCACCAGTCCGCCGTCCACGCCGAGTTCGGGGAGCCGGCTCAGTTGGACGCGGTGGAAGTCCTTGATCCGGCCGATGCCGCCGCGCACCACGCTCAGCAGCCGCTGCGGCTCCTGCCACTGCCTGCCGGGCCGGTCGGAACCGCCGAGGACGCCGATGCTGGCGGCCAGGCAGTCGGCGGGGCCGATCTCCTGGTCGAGTTCCATCAGCCCCCGGGCGACGGCGGGCAGCCGGCCGTGTTCGCCCTGCATCTCGTGGAGCCGGCCGCGGAGCTTGCTGGTCAGTACGTGGATGCGGTTGCCGATGCTGATGACGGCCTGTTCGGCGGAGGTGGAGCGGTCGAACTCCTCCTCCAGGCCGATCAGTGCGGTGCGCAGCAGCTTGCGGAGTTCGGTCTGGAGGGCGGCGCCGACCTTCGCGCACTGGTTGACGCCCGGCAGCAGGTCGTCGATGGCGTCACCGGCGCGCAGCCGTCCGATCGCCTCCGGGAGCTGCTCGTCGGCGAGGCGGGCGACCGCGGACAACTGGTGGGCCAGCTGCTCCCGCCGGGCCTCGGTCTCCTCGGCGAGCCGTGCCTCGTAGGTCCTGGCCTGTCCGGCCAGCCGCTCCTCGAACTCCTGCTCCCTGGTGGTGCGTTCGGCGGTGAACCTCCGCTCCTGGTCCGCCATGTGCTGCTGCCACCGCCGGGTGTGCTCGGCCTGCGAGGCGCGGTGGGCGTCCTCCGCGCGCAGCAGCCGGATCCGGTACCGGAGCATGAGCCGTACGCACACGGAGCAGGCGGCCGTCGCGGCGGCGCCGAGGACGGCCGTGGCGATCCGGTCCGAACTCATCGACGTGGCGGCGACCGTCCCGCCGCCGAGGCCGAACGGCATCAGCCACCAGCCGTGCCAGGCGACAGGGGCCCGCGCCGCCGGTGGCGGAGTGGCGAGTTCCATCTGCATCCTTCGAAGCAACATGGGGGGGTGTGCAATGGGGGGGTGTGCGACGGGGACCGCCCTCATGCGTACGCACCACGAAGCGACCCGTCGCGATGTCGGTCAACTCGCGGCGCTGGCAAGGAGCTTATCGGGTCGGCAGCCCTGTGGATCAAGTCCGGCCGCTGCCTGAAGTGAGGGTTCTGTCACGCTCCGACGAGGACTTCCGGGACCGACCGACCGGTTCGAAAGAACTCGGTCGCAATTCGAAGACATATGTCAATCGAACATGCTCAAATGCACTCGACCGAAGGTAACTTGCAAGGAGGGGACCGGTGTTGGGACCGGTCCGCTCCCCGTTGCACGGAGCAGGCTGGAGGCGATGACGTGGTGCGGTACGAACCTGCACCGCTGACCCGGCACCTGCGCGTCCGCCACGACCGGGGACACACGGTGCTGGAGTTCCGCGGTGAGATCGACATCGCCGCGGCCGCGGAGATCGCCCCGCACCTGGACATGGCGACCGCCGAACCGGACGCCCGGATCGTGATCGACCTGACCCACGTCGAGTTCTTCGACCTCTCCGGGCTGCGCCTGCTGTACCGGGCCCGGCAGCGGATCACGGACGGCCCCGGCCGGCTGCGCCTCGTGTGCACCCACCCGCTGACCCTGCGCATGCTGCGGATCACCGGCACGTCCCGTCTGCTGCCGCCGTGGCCGACCCTGGACGCGGCCCTGGAACAGCCGGGGACCGCCTCCGGCCCACTCTGACCACCGGGGCCGCGACCCGACGCCCACCGTGCGCCCCTCCGTGCTCCCGGTGCGGTCGCCCGTTCCTCGACTTCCTTGTCTGTCCCGGGAACTGAGGGGCATGCGGTCAGGAGGAAGGAGGGCCGTCGCCATGACGACTCCCGTGAAGGGACCGATCACGCGCGTACCCGGATGGGTGAAGGCGCTCGGCGCGGTGGTGCTGCTGCTCGTCGTGCTGTTCGCCGGGCTCCGGCTGAGCGTGCTGCCGGGCCTGAAGGACCTGTTCGGCACGGAGACCGAGGACCGCTCCGGACCCGCGCTCCTGGAGTCCGTCCAGGACATCAGCCGCTACGACGCCGCCTCGGGCAACTTCCAGGTGGTGGTGGACCTGGAGAAGGACACGAAGTTCCTGCCGGACGCCGTCCGCGGCAGCCGCACGCTGTACGTGGGCGCGGGCACCGTCGACGCCTACGTCGACCTCGGGAAGCTGGACGAGGACGACGTACGGGTCGACGACGACCGTACGTCCGCCACGCTGCGGCTGCCCCACGCCCGCCTGGACAAGCCGGCCCTGGACCCCGAGCGCTCCTACGCCGTGTCCAAGCAGCGCGGGCTGTTCGACCGGCTCGGCGACCTCTTCTCGGACAACCCGGGCAGTGAACAGGCCGTCCAGAAGCTCGCCGTGCGGCACATCGGCGACGCGGCGAAGGAGAGCGGACTCATCGCCCGGGCCGAGACCAACACCACGGAGATGCTCGAAGGGCTGCTGCGCTCCCTGGGGTTCGAGGAGGTGCGGGTCGGCTACGGCGACTGACCCGCACAGCCGGGGGTAACCGGCGTATCACACAAGGAAGTTGACCACTGGAGGACCGAATGGCCCGCGCCGTCCCACGTCCGCGCTCCCTGCTCCACCGGCGTCCGCGACCGTCCGGGCGCGGCACCGCAAAGGACGGTCCGGGGCGGCGCCCGCTGCCGCTGCTCCCGCGGTTGCTGGCGATGCTGTGCGCCTTCGTGTTCATGGTCGCCTTCGCCGCGGTCCTGGCCCGGCTCACCCTGCACCCCTCCCCCGCCTCGGAGGCGCTGACCCACACCAATCTGCGTCCGGGCCGCTCGCTGCGGGCCTATCTGGACCAGCCCGCGCTGCGTGACGCCGTGCGTCAGATCGGCGGCAACATCCTGCTCGGCGTGCCCTTCGGCGTGCTCGCGCCGGTCGTCGCACCGCGCACGCGCGGGTTCCTGCGGGTGCTGGTGCTGACGGCCGTCGTGATGCTGCTGGTGGAGTTCGCGCAGGGCGCCCTGGTGACCGGACGCGCCTTCGACATCGACGACGTCATCCTGAACACCGGCGGGGCGCTGCTCGGATACCTGCTCGTGGGCCGCCGCCTGAGCCGCGCCGTGCACGCGCGCCGCCCGAAGCCCTGACTCCCTGAGGCGTCCCTCCTCCAGGGGTCAGGGCCGCTCGTGCGCGCGTGGGGCCCCGCGCAGGGTCCAGGTGAACTTGTCGCCGCCCACCCAGCGGACCACGTCCGGGTCGTCCAGGTCGTGGACCGTGATCCCGAACGCGGCGGCGGCGTGCAGCACGTCGGTGACGGTCTTCGCCTCGCCGACCACCTGTCCGTCGATCTCCACGATCCGGAACGGCGGAGTCCCGGGCTGTACCCCGAGCACCATGATCCGCGGATGCGACATGTACGGGCTCGCGCTTTCGGTCATGCATCGAGGGTAGAGCGCGAACGGTGCGAACGCGGCGTGCGGGCGCGCCCGCGTTCAGGGCCGCCGCCAGTCGTCGCCCGTCAGGTGCGACCCGGCCTGCGGACCCATCCGGAGCATTCCGCCGTCCACGCTCCAGGAGGCACCGGTGACGTAGGAGGCGTCGGGTCCGGCGAGGAAGGCGATGACCGCGGCGACCTCACGGGCGTCGCCGGGCCGTCCGAGAGGGACACCGGGGCGGCTCTCGGTGTGCGGGTCGGTGTCCTCCTGGCCGGTCATGGGCGTGGCGATCTCGCCGGGTGCGACCGCGTTGACGGTGATGCCGTGCTCGGCGAGCTCCAGCGCCATCACCTGGGTGAGCAGCCCGAGGCCGCCCTTGGCGGCGCAGTACGGCGCGGCGCCCACGCGGGGCTGGTGCTCGTGCACGGACGTCACGTTGACGATGCGGCCCCCGTCGCCCTGCCGGATCATGTGCCGCGCCGCCTTCTGCCCGCACAGGAACGGGCCGATCAGATCCACGTCGAGCACTTCGCGCACCTTCGACAGCTCCAGGTCCAGGAAGGGCGTCATCGTGCCCGTGCCGGCGTTGTTGACCAGCACGTCGACACGGCCCAGACGGTCGCACAGCTCGTCGACGGTGTCCGCGGCGGCGGGCAGCCGGGTGAGGTCCAGGTGCGCCACCTCGGCCCGCCGCCCGTGCGCCCGGCACTCCCGCGCCGTCTCCTCGGCGCCCTCGCGGTCGCCGTGCCAGGTGATGCCCACGTCCATGCCCGCGGCGGCCAGGCGTACGGCGGTGGCCCGGCCGATGCCGGAGTCCGCGCCGGTGATCACGGCGACCTTGCTGCTCGGGGTGGCGGGGACGGACATGCGGGCCTCCTGGTCGGCGACGGCGGGTGCGAGGCATCGCAGTACCCCGGCACGCGCGGGGCCAACCTCCGCGTCCGCCGTACGGCCGTACGCGCCCCGGGGAACCCCGGAGCGAGGACGGCCCACCGGACGGCGGCCGCGTGGCGCGACCCGCGCTCCGACGTCCTCGGGCACCGCGCCGGAGCACCGGGTGCCGTCTGGCCGGGTGGTCACCGCCCGGTCCGTGGACGAGCCGCCGGCGTGGCCCCGGAGCGGAAGGCGCCCTCCGGAGTGGCGGACGGCCGGGGTGGTACCCGTACCGCTCCCGAGGAAGGAGCGCGTATGGAACGGGCGGCCGTGTTCGACGTCGACGGCACTCTGGTCGACACCAACCACCTGCATGTGACGGCCTGGTGGGAGGCCTTCCGGCAGGCGGGCCACCGGGTGCCGATGCACGCCGTCCACCGGGCCGTGGGGCTGCCCTCCTCCGGTCTGGTCGCCCATCTGCTGGGCGAGGACCGGGACACCGGCCGCGACGACGAGCTGAGCGCGGCGCACAAGGCGCTGTACGGGCAGTACTTCGACCGGCTGCCCGCGCTGCCGGACGCCGGCCGGCTGCTGGAGCGGCTGCACCGGGACGGCTGGACGGTGGTGCTCGCCACCTCGGCGGGCGGTGCCGAGCTGAGCGCGCTGCGCCGGGCGATCGACGCGGACGAGGCGATCGGCGCGACGGCGAGCGCCGACGACGTGGCGGAGGGCAAGCCCGCGCCGGAGCCCGTCGAGCACGCCCTGGAGCTGGCCGGGGTGCCCGCGGAGCGGGCGGTGTTCGTCGGTGACACGGTGTGGGACATGCGGGCGGGCAGCCGTGCCGGTGTGCGCTGCGTGGGCGTGCTGTGCGGCGGCATTCCGCGCGCCGACCTGGAGGAGGCCGGCGCGGACGCGGTCTACGACGACCCGGCCCATCTGCTGGCGTCGCTGCCGGACAGTCCCCTGGCATGAGGTCCCCCGGGGCCGGGATACCCGCGGGGCATGACGTGCGTACGGGAAGAGAGCGGGCAGGGTGACGCCGTGGGGCGGACGGCTCCGGTGGCGCGGGTGCGGGACGCCGTGCGGTGGGACGTGCGGTCCGTCGGCCGGGCGGCGCGGGCCGCGTGGCGGGGGCCGGGACGGGAGCGGGATCTGCTCGTCCAGTCGCTGAAGGCCGCCGCGGCGGCGCTGCTGGCCTGGCTGCTGGCGCAGGTGTGGCTCGGCGACCCGATGGCCCTGATGGCGCCCTGGGTGGCACTGGTCCTGGTGCAGGCCACCGTCTACAGCTCGCTGGTGCAGGCGGCGCGGCAGTTCACGGCGATCTGCGTGGGAGCCCTCGTGGCATCGGGGGCGCAGGCGGTCACCGGCGACACCACGGGCGCCCTGGCACTGTCCGTGCCGGTGCTGATGCTGCTGTCGAACTGGCCGCGCTTCGGCGACCAGGGCGTCTACGCCGCCACCACGGCCGTCTTCACGATCGCCACGGGAACGGTGAGCGCGGTCGCCGTCGGGCACCGGCTGGGGCAGGCGGCGCTCGGCGCGGTCATCGGCATCGCCGTCAACGCGCTGGTCCTGCCGCCGATCCATCTGCGGGACGTACGGGAGAACCTGGCGGCGCTCGCCCGCGAGGCGGGTGACGTGCTGCACGCCGTCGCCGGGGATCTGCGCGGGGGCGAGTGGGACGCGCAGACCGCCGCGGGCCGGCTCGGTGCCGCGGCGCGGCTGCAGGACCGTCTGGAGGCGCTGCGCTCGGCCCGCGACTGGAGCAGGGAGAGCCTGCGGCTGACCTCGGGCGCCCTGCGCGCCCTGTACCGGGCGCCGACGGCGGCGCTGCCGCCGGAGGAGGAGGACGAGCGGTTCAGCCGCGTCACCGGACACGTCACGGCGCTGACCCGCACGCTCGCGGTGGCCGCCGACGAGGACCGTACGCCCGCCGCTCCGGACGCCGCGGTGCTGAGCTGCTACGCGGAACTGCTGGAGCTGATCGGCGACGCCTGCCACGCGGAGGCCGACCGGCTGCCGACCGGTGGCACGCGCGTGGACGCCCTCCTGGACGAGCGGACCGAGGCGGTGATGCGGGACCTGCACGGAAAACTCCAGGACGGGCTGCGCGAACAGGCCGGACGGGGCGCCGCGCGGACGGCCGTCCTGGGCACGCTGGTGCTCCAGGCCGAGAACCTCTGGGCCGAACTCGACGGCGGTGCCCGGGGCCGGTGACACACGTCACGCCCACAAACGGCCGGACGCGGAACACCCGGAGGTGGTTCTCCGTTGAACCGATCGTGGGTGCGGACGGGACAGTGTCCCCGGGCCTCATCATCCGCCCACAGGGACGATCGTTCGGCTGAAGCCCTGTGGAGCCTTTCGCCGAGAGGCGACCGCCGTCCGCGCCCACCACCGAGCCGCCCCGGCCGTGATTCCCCCGTCGCGGTCGGGGCTTCCCTTTTGCCCCGCTCCGGGCGTCGCTCGGCTTCGAGAGCGCTCCCCTTCGTGGTGTGCCGGACATGAGCGACGACAGCGGCGCACAGCTCGGCCCGCCGACGGGCGTGCACGCCTTCGGCTGAGGGGTACTCGGCCGGCCCGCGGAGCAGCCGGCCGAGAGGAGCGGGAAGGTGAGCAGCACAGCGGGCATGAGGGTCGTCGTCACGGGTGCCACCGGCAATGTCGGGACCAGCGTGGTGCGGGTCCTCTCGCAGGAACCGGAGGTCGGCTCCGTGCGGGGCCTGGCACGGCGGATCCCCGACCTGTCGCCCCCGAAGACCGAGTGGTCGGCGGTGGACCTGGCCTCGGACCGGCCCGGTCTCGTCGAGGAGTTCACCGGCGCGGACGCGGTGATCCATCTGGCGTGGGCGTTCCAGCCGACGCACGATCCGGCGACCACCTGGCGCACCAATGTGCTCGGCAGCATGCGGGTGTTCGACGCGGTGGCCGAGGCGGGGGTGCCGGCGCTGGTGCACGCCTCGTCGGTCGGGGCGTACTCACCGGGGCCGAAGGACCACGCGGTGGACGAGTCGTGGCCGACGCACGGCTGGCCGGACGCCGCGTACTGCCGGGAGAAGGCGTACCTGGAACGGGCCCTGGACACGTTCGAGCGTGATCACCCGGGGACGCGGGTGGTACGGATGCGGCCCGCGTTCCTCTTCAAGCGGGAGTCGGGGAGCGAGCAGCGCCGTATCTTCGGCGGCCGTTTCCTGCCGGGTCCCCTGGCACGGCCCGATCTGCTGCCCGCCCTCCCGGACGTTCCGGGACTGCGGGTGCAGGCGCTGCACACCGACGACGCGGCCCATGCCTACCGGCTGGCCGTGCTGTCCGCCGAGGCGCGGGGGGCCTTCAACCTCGCCGCGGAGCCGACGGTCGACGCGGAGCTGCTCGGGGAGATGCTCGGGACGCGCCGGGTGCGGCTGCCGCGCACCGCCGCCCGCTCGGCGGTCGCCGCCGCCTGGGGGCTGCGCCTGCTGCCCGCCTCGCCGCATCTGTTCGACGCGGTGCTGAGGCTGCCGCTGATGGACTGCACGCGTGCGCGCGTGGAGCTCGGCTGGCGGCCGGAGCACACGGCGACGCAGGTGGTGGAGGAGTTCCTGCTGGGCGTGCAGCAGGGCGCCGGGGAGGACACGGAACCGATGCGGGGCCGCAAGGTCGGCTGAGCACCGGGTCCCACCGGGTTTGACCGGTCCTCGCGGAGGTACCCGCGAGGGCTCGCGCACGAACGAGAGGAGAGCGCCGTGACCGACCACCGCCTCGAAGGGCCCGGTGAGAACGGCGCCGGTGTTCCCCGCGACCTGCCGGACCAGCAGGCCGGTCCCGGGGAGGACCCCTGGGAGGTCGCACCCGCCGCCGCGGAACGGGAGAGCGAGAAGAAGGCCGACGAGCAGCGGGAGCCCGAGCCCGACGTCCCGGACACGGACGAGGCCGGCACCGGCCGGCAGGGCGCCCCGCACTCGGCGTCCGGCAACCCGGAACAACCGGTGCCGGACGAGTCCTCGGCGTAGCCGGCTTGCGCGGACGGGCCCTGCGCGGCACCGGGTTCGCGGGGCCGTCGCGCCGGCTTTCCCACGCCCGGTCCCTCCCTCGCTCCCGGCTTCGCTCGAGCGGGGGTCCCGTGCGCGGGTGCGCGCCACCGCCCCGGTCCGGCTGTCGGACGCGGCCGGATTCCCTCCGCCCCGGTACGCCGGGCGATGCGCCTAGCGCGGGGTGCGCTCCTGAAGGGCCGTGTGCCAGGCGGGGGGCGGGGACTGCGGGTCCGGGTCGGGGCGGCGGCCGCCGCGGGCGAAGAAGTCGGCGAGCGGCAGGATCGCGGCGCCGACGGTGACCGCGTCGGGGCCGAGCCGGCCCAGTTCGATCGTCACCTTCTCGGCCGGGTGGCGCAGCGCGTACGACAGGGCGTGCCGGTGCACGGACGGCAGGAAGCGGGAGCCGAGCTGGAGGCCGGCCCAGCCGCCCATGAGGATGCGCTCGGGCTGGAAGAGGTTGATCAGGTCGGACAGGCCCGCGCCCAGGTACTCGGCGGTCTCCTCCAGCACGGCGAGCGCCACGGGGTCGGGGGCGCCGTCGTCGGCCGGGTAGGCGGCGGCGAGCATCGCCGTCAGCGCCGTCTCCTCGTCCGTGCCCTCGGGCACCCGGCCGCCCTCCTCCCGCCACCGGGCGAGCAGCGACTCGGCGCCCGCGTACGCCTCCAGGCAGCCGAGCGCGCCGCAGCGGCAGCGGCGTCCCCTGACCCGTACGGTCAGGTGCCCCCATTCGACCGCCCGGCCGTGTTCCACCTCGGGCGTGACCAGGCAAGCGCCGACGCCGGAGCCGAAGAGGACGACGAGGGCGTTGCGGGCGCCGCGTCCGGCGCCGAACCACATCTCGGCCTGGCCGAGGGTCTTGGCGCCGTTGTCGATGAAGTACGGCACCGTCTCGGGCAGCGGGGACCCGGCGCGGAGCAGGGACTCCAAGGGGACGGCGTCCCAGCCGATGGTCTGGCCGTGCACGACGGCGCCCCGGTCGGGGGTGTGCTCGACGATGCCGGGGACGCCGATGCCGACGCCGAGCAGCCGCTCGGGGGCGAGGCCGGCGCCGGCGAGCACCTCGGCGATGCCGGAGCGGATGTGGTCGACGATGACCTCGACCTCGTAGCGCTGCTGCTCCAGCGGGCGCTGCGCGCGGGCGAGTTCGGTGAGGGTCAGGTCGAACAGTTCGACGCGGACCCGGGTCTCGCCCACGTCGACGCCGATCATGTGGCCGCTGACCGGTGCCACCCGCAGCAGGGTGCGCGGACGGCCGCCGTCGGAGTCGACGCTGCCGGCCTCCTCCACGAGGCCGTCGGCGACCAGGTCCGCGACGACGTTGCTCACGGATCCGGAGCTGAGCCCGGTCGCGGGGCCGAGCTCGAAGCGGCTCAGCGGGCCGTCGAAGTACAGCCGCTGCAGCACGGCCGTGCGGTTGGCCCGCCTGAGGTCGCGCACCGTGCGCCCGTTCCGCCCCGCCATGTGGCTCCTTCCGAGACCCTGCCCGACCTGCAACATACCGCCGGGACACGACTCGGCGCGACTTCCTCTCCCCCTTATTTCATGATGTGAACTAACAGAGGCCGCCGACTTCCTCCAGTGCTGCCTCCAGGTGCGGGGCGACGGTGGCCCGAACCCGTCGTTCCTGCTCGTCCCCGACCGCCCGCGGGATCGTCTCGGTGAGCATGATCAGGTAGAGGTAGGCGCGGTAGAGGGCGAGGCGGGCACGGGCCGCCGCGTCGAAGACGGCCCGGCCGCCGGCCTCCCCGTACCCGGCGAGGAACGCCCGGTCCGTCCTGATGTCGCCGAGCAGGGCGAGGGAGACGAAATCGGCGAGCGGGTCGCCCCAGAACATGCGCTCCCCGTCGATGAGCCCACCGATCCGCGCCTCCCCCGCCGGCGTGCGCTCCACCAGGATGTTGCCCGGCCACAGGTCGAAATGGACGAGGGCCGGCACCGTGACCTCGTCGAGCGCCCCGGCGGCGGTACGGATCACGGCGGCCACCTCGTCGACGGGGCGCGGCAGCCGGGCGCCGTAGTCGCGGGCGTCGGCGAGCACGGCGTCGGTCATCGCGGTGAACGCGGTCCGCCAGTCGGGGGCGAGCGGGCCGAGGGCGCCGGACGGGTAGCCGAATCCCGGTCCGGTCACCCGGTGCAGCCGGGCCACCTGACGGCCGAGCTCCGTGCGCAGCCCCTCCCGCTCCCCGTCGGCCGGCTCCGCCTGCGTCCAGGGCTCGCCCGGGCAGGCGGTCATCAGCAGATACGGTACGGAGGTGTCGCCTCCGACGGACACGGCGCGCGGGGCGGGGACACCGGCCTCGGCGGCCCCGGCGCAGAAGTCCGCCTCGGAGACGAGCAGGCGCCGCTCGTGCCGGAGGCCGGGGGTGGCGGGCGCGGGCGGGACCTTGAGCACGTAGCGGCCGCCGTCGGTGAGGAGGAGCTCCTCGACGGTGTTGTAGGTGCCCCCGCTCAGCGGGCGCACCCCGGCGAGCGCGTCGGGCGGCAGTCCCGCCCCCGCGAGCACCCGGCGGGCCCGCTCCCAGGAATCCCCCATCGTCCACACCCTCCCCCTCGGCGACTGCGGTACAGCGTACGGAACCCAGGCAAGCACGGCCCCCGGAAAAATCGCTGGCTCCCCCCGACGCCGGATATCTACCCTGACCCAGAAACCTAGACCCCCTAGGTTTCGAAAGAGCACGCCAGGAGACGACCCCATGAGAGCACTCACCGAGCAGGACATCCGCGGTTCGTTCATCAACTGCTCGAAGGGTGAGGCCAAGCGGCTGGCCGTACCGCGCGACCTGGGCGAGCGTCCCTGGGACGACCTCGACTTCCTGGGCTGGCGCGATCCCGGCGCGCCCGACCGCAGCTATCTCGTCACCGAGCGGGAGGACCGTCTCGTCGGGGTGGCCATGCGCTTCCAGCCCGCTCAGCGCGGCTTTCTGCACCGCAGCATGTGCTCCCTGTGCCTGACGACCCATCCGCGCGGCGGTGTCGCCCTGATGACCGCGCGCAAGGCGGGCCCGGCCGGCCGGGAGGGCAACTCGGTCGGCGCCTACATGTGCACCGACCTCGCCTGCTCCCTCTATCTGCGCGGCAGGAAGGTCCCGGAGACCGGTGCCCGCTTCGAGGAGAGCCTCACCCTGGAGCAGCAGATCGCCCGCACCCGGGGCAACCTGTTCGCCTTCCTCGACAAGCTGTAGGCCCGGCCGCCTGTCCCCCGGGGGACTGCCGTCGCAGGTGAACACGTTCGTTGCGTCCGGGGAAGGGGAACCGTCCGAGGATGCAAGTGGTACGTGAGATGACAGCGCCGGCCCTCGAGTTCGTGAAGCGGCACCGGGACCCGGTGACCGTGCAGATGGTGAGGTCGGCCGCCGCGGCGACGGTCGCCTACGTCATCGCGCTGCGGCTGAGTCCGGAGGCCGCACCGCTCACCGCGCCGCTGACCGCGCTGCTCGTCGTCCAGGTCACCCTGTACTCCACGCTCACCACCGGGATGCGCCGGGTGAACTCCGTGGTGACCGGCGTCGTCGTGGCGATCCTCTTCAGCCTCCTGGTGGGTCTGACCTGGTGGAGTCTGGGCCTGCTCATCCTGGCGTCGCTGATCGTCGGCCATCTGGTGCGGGTGGACGAGTTCGTGCCCGAGGTGGCGATCAGCGCGATGCTGGTGCTCGGGGTGACCACGCACGGGGACACCGCCTGGGCCCGGATCGTGGAGACGCTGATCGGAGCGCTCGTCGGGATGGGGTTCAACCTCCTGCTCGCCCCGCCCGTGTGGGTGGAGGAGGCCGGCGAGTCGATCGAGGAGCTGGCGCGCCGGGTGCGGCAGCTGATGCTGCGGATCGGCGAGGAGGCGGCGGGCCGTACGCCCCCGCACCGCGCGGCGGCCCGGCTGCACGAGGCCCGCCGCCTGGACCACGACATCACCGAGGTCGACGCGGACCTCCGGCAGGCGGAGGACAGCCTGCGGCTCAATCCGCGGGTGCGCGAGGGCCTGCTGCACCGGGTGGTGCTGCGCACCGGCCTCGACACGCTGGAGATCTGCACGGTGGTGCTGCGGGTGCTGGCGCGCACGCTGACCGACCTGGCCAAGGAGCGCGACCCGGAGCCGCTGTTCGATCCGGAGACGGGCGCCGCCTTCGAGGAGCTGCTGTCCGAGATCGCGGACGCCGTGGTCAGCTTCGCGGTGCTGGTGACCACGAGCGTGAGCGCGAACGCCGAGTCGGCGGAGGAACGGCTCGCCTCCCAGCTGCGGCAGGCGGCCGCCACCCGCGACAAGCTGGCCCGGCTGCTCTTCGAGCAGGCCCGGCGCGACGCGCGCCAGTGGCAGTTGCTCGGCGCCGTGCTGACCGAGGTCAACCGCATCCTCGACGAGATGGACACCGAGCACCGCACGCGCCGGCTGTTCGAGGAACTGGACCGGCACTCACAGGCGCAGCGCGAGCGGCTGCCGCGGCTCACCCGGATGCGGGAGCGGCTGGGCCAAAAGCGCCGTGGCGCCTCCCACCGCTCCAAGTGACGCGCTCGGCCGGAGACGCCCGTACGACCGGGTCCTCCGCGTCACCCGTCGCCGTCCGTGCGCTGCCGCTGCAGCGCACGGGGGCAGGAGGCGGCGCTCGCCTGGGCGAGCAGCACGTGCATGCGCTCGGTGAGCTGGGAGACGTCGTCGGCGGGCGCGTGGAACGGCAGGCGTACGTCACCGTCCGCGCGGAGGCGTTCGATGCGCAGGGTCAGTCCGTGCCGGTCGACGGCGAGCGGCTGGACGCGGACCGCGCCGTGCAGGCTGCCGTGGTCGACCAGCCGGGTCAGCCGCTCGACGGCGTCGGCGTGGCAGTCGGCGAGGTGGGTCAGCAGCCGGGCCTCGGCGGTGGCGAGCCGGTCGGGCTCGGCGGCGGCGAACTCCTCGACGTCGACGACCAGGGCGCCGGACGGCTGCCGCAGCACCACGCGCGTGGGCTGGAGGACGAGGTGCCCGTCCCGCACGGCGAACCAGCCGGCCAGCCACAGCCGGGCGCGGATCCGGTTGCGCACGGGGACGGGTGCCACGTCGGCGAACTCCAGCACGGCGGACGGCTCGCCGCGGGGCGCGCAGATCGCGGCGGCGAGCAGGGCGCTGTCCTCGGGCACGTGCAGCAGCACCCGGCCGTCGTCGGTCACGCCGTGCGCGCCGACGAGCTCCTCCCGGGTGCCCTCCGCGGTCACCGTGCAGGACCACGCGGCGGCGAGCACCGAGCGGGCCCGTTCCGCCGCACCGGGCGCGGCCGTCCAGCCGTGCGTGTCGTCAGCCATCCCCGAACCTCCTCTTAGGTAAGCCTTGCCTAACCTATCGAAGATCGGAGTGCGCGCCAACCTGATGGCGTGATCTTCACGAGACCTTTCAGGGCACGAGGACGCCCAGCAGGGCGCGTGCGCACAGGTCCCGCACCTGCTCACGGTCCGGCTCCGAGTCGCGCAGCCACTCCAGGCAGACCGCCGTGGTGAAGGCCAGCCAGCCGCGCACGGCGAGCCGGACGTCCGGCCGCACCTCGAAGCCGGGGCCGAACTCGGGGTCCCGGGCGAGCGCGGCCAGGATCTGCCGTTCCTGCGCGGCCAGGGCCCGCCGGTAGACCCGGCGCACCGCCTGGTCCCCCGCCGCGTCGGCGCGGTGGAAGGCGCGGTAGCCGTGCGCATGGGCCTCGACGTACTCCAGATACGCGTCGAGACCCGCCGTGAGCTGCTCGCGCACCGGGAGACCGGGAACCGCCGCCGTCATGCGGAGCATCCGCTCGCTCTCCCGCTCCACCACCGCCGCGAAGAAGTCCCGCTTGGTCGGGAAGTAGTGGTAGAGCAGCCCTCGCGACACCCCGGCGATCTCGGCGACCCGCTCGATCCACACGTCGTCGTAGGGGCTCTCCGAGAACAGCCGCGCGCCGACCGACAGAAGCTGCTCCCGGCGCTCCGCGGTGCTGAGCCGACGGCGCGTGCGCCCGCCCTGGTTCACGGCCATTCCCGCACTTTACTTGACGCCGGTTCAGCGACCGGACCAGACTGAGGCCGCCTTATTGAACTCGCGTACAACACGTCGCACGTGCGCACCGGGTCGAAGGAGAGCGCGTCATGGCGGAGACGACGACACGGGCCGTACCGCCGAAGGGGTTCCGCAGCGCGGAGCACGGCTGGCCGGAACTGCACCGCATCCCCCACCCGCCGTACCGCCTGCCGCTGCTCGGCGACGTCGTCGGAGCGAGCAGGCGCACGCCCGTGCAGGACTCGCTGAAGTACGCCCGCCGGCTGGGGCCGGTCTTCCGGCGGAACGCCTTCGGCAAGGAGTTCGTGTTCACCTGGGGCGCGGGACTGGTGGCGGATCTGGCCGACGAGTCGCGGTTCGCCAAGCACGTCGGGCTGGGCGTCGCCAATCTGCGGCCGGTCGCGGGCGACGGGCTGTTCACCGCGTACAACCACGAGCCCAACTGGCAGCTGGCGCACGACGTGCTGGCCCCCGGGTTCAGCCGGGAGGCCATGGCCGGTTACCACCCGATGATGCTGGCCGTGGCGGAGCGGCTGACGGAGCACTGGGACCGCGCGGCGGCCGGGGGCCGGCCGGTGGACGTGCCCGGGGACATGACCAAGCTGACGCTGGAGACGATCGCGCGGACCGGGTTCGGGCACGACTTCGGGTCCTTCGAACGGTCCCGTCCGCACCCGTTCGTCACGGCGATGGTCGGGACGCTCACCTACGCCCAGCGGCTGAACAGCGTTCCCGCGCCGCTGAGCCCGCTGCTGCTGCGCCGGGCGGGCCGACGGAACGCGGCCGACATCGCGCGTCTCCACCGCATCGTCGACGAGGTGGTCCGGAGCCGGCGGGCCGGGGGCGGCGGGGGCGGGGACCTGTTGGACCGGATGCTGGAGACCGCGCACCCGGAGACCGGGGAGCGGCTGTCGGCGGAGAACGTCCGCCGGCAGGTGATCACCTTCCTGGTCGCCGGTCACGAGACCACGTCGGGGGCGCTGTCGTTCGCGCTGCACTACCTGTCCCGTGAGCCCGAGGTCGCGGCGCGCGCCCGCGCCGAGGTGGACCGCGTCTGGGGCGACGCGGCGGCGCCCGGCTACGAGCAGGTCGCCAAACTGCGCTACGTGCGCCGGGTGCTCGACGAGTCGCTGCGGCTGTGGCCGACCGCGCCGGCCTTCGCCCGGGAGGCGACGCGGGACACGGTGCTGGGCGGGGAGCATCCGATGCGGCGGGGCGCCTGGACGCTGGTGCTGACGCCGATGCTGCACCGGGATCCCGAGGTGTGGGGGGAGGACGCGGAGCGGTTCGATCCGGAGCGGTTCGACGCGGGGGCGGTGCGGGGACGTCCGCCGCACGTGTTCAAGCCGTTCGGGACGGGGGCGCGGGCTTGTATCGGGCGGCAGTTCGCGCTGCACGAGGCGGTGCTGGTGCTGGGGTTGCTGCTGCGCCGGTATGAGCTGCGGGCCGACCCCGCTTATCGGTTGCGGGTGACCGAGCGGCTCACGCTGATGCCGGAGGCGTTGCGGCTGTGGCCGGAACGCCGGGGCTGAAGGCGGGGTTTCAGCTTGGGCGCGTTGGTGCGGGGCGGGGGCGGGTCGCGCGGCCCGGCGCTTGCGGGGTGCCGTCGCGCCCACCCGTGCCGCCCCAGCGGCACGACTGCCCGCGGTTTCGGGGGGGTCAGTTCTTCGGGAGCTCCAGGTGTTCCAGGCGGTCCGGGTCGGCCAGGATGTACATGCCGGTGATCCGGTGGTCGGTGATGGTGACGGACATGATCGACTGGATGCGGCCGTCCACCACGCTGAGCAGGCCCAACGCGTCGTTGACCAGGACCATCCGTGCCGCCGCGGTGTAGCGGGCGAACAGCATCGCCGATTCGGCCACCGTCTTCGCGCCCTGGAGGATCTTGGATCCGGCCACGCCGCGGACCAGTGCGCCCGCGTCCGCCCGCAGCACCACGTCCGGGTGGAGGACGGCGACCAGCGCCTCGAAGTCGCCGCCGCGCGCGGCGGCCATGAACGCCTCGAGGACCTGCCGCTGCCGGCCGAGGTCGGGGTCGGAGGAGGGGGTCGCGTCCCGTACCCGACGCCGGGCCCGGCTGGCGAGCTGCCGGGTCGCGGCCGAGCTGCGCTCCACCACCGGGGCGATGTCGTCGAACGGCACGGCGAACATGTCGTGCAGGACGAACGCCAGCCGCTCGTCGGGCTCCAGCGTCTCCAGGACCACCAGCATCGCCACGCCCACCGAGTCGGCGTGCAGCGCCTCCTGTTCCGGGTCCACCTGGGAGAGGGGTCTGATCACCGGGTCCGGGACGAACGTCTCGTCCATCGGCTGCTCGCGGCGCGCGGTGCGCGAGCGCAGCAGGTCCAGGCAGATCCGGCCGGTCACGGTGGTCAGCCAGCCGCCGAGGTTGCCGATGTCGCCGGTGTCGGTACGGCCCAGCCTCAGCCAGGCCTCCTGGACGGCGTCCTCCGCCTCGGTCAGCGAGCCGAGCATGCGGTAGGCGACCGCCTTGAGGTGTCCGCGGTGCTCCTCGAAGCGCTCCGCCAGCAGTTCCTTGTCGTGGTCCACGGGGCTCACCGGGAGAACACCTCGAAGGTGACCGCGGGCCGGTTCCCGAACCGCTTCCCCGCCTCCTCGGCGAAACCGGTCAGCAGGCCGCGGGCGTACGCCTCCGGGTCCTCGTCGGTCAACGCCTCGATGTAGGTCCGGTGTTCGAGCAGCGACGCGATCGCCCGCTCCAGCCCGTCCGTCGCGTCCACCGCGTGCGTGGGGCTGTCGGAACCGGCGACCGCCACCCAGCGGACCCCGTCCCAGGGTTCGAGGCCCCGCTCGGTCAGCTCCGGGAAGATCCACCGGTTGCCGGCGTCACCGGCCGCGTCGAGCACGGCCCGCCCGACGGCCACGTGGTCCGGGGTGTTCCAGTAGGTGCCGCCCCAGGTGTCCCGGTGGTTCAGGGTGATCACCAGCTCGGGCCGGTACCGGCGGATCGCGGCGGCGATGTCCCGGCGCAGCGCGGGGCCGTACTCGACGACCCCGTCCGCGTGGTCGAGGAAGCCGACCTCCGACACCCCGACCACGGCCGCGCTCGCCCGCTGCTCCCGCTCCCTGAGCGGGCCGCACTTCGCCGGCTCCAGGGTGTCGATGCCCGCCTCGCCGCGGGTCGCCAGCACGTAGGAGACCTCACGGCCGGCGTCGGTCCAGGACGCGATCGCCGCCGCGCAGCCGTACTCGAGGTCGTCCGGGTGGGCCACCACGGCCAGGGCGCGCTGCCAGTCGTCGGGCATGGGCGGGAGTTGACTGATCGTCGGCTCGGTCATGCCCGCAGACTAACCCGCCGCACCGACGTCCCACCGGGCCCCGCTCACACCTCGTCGCGCGCCAGGGCGAGCAGCCGGTCCAGGACGCGGGGACCGCCGGCCCGGACGCCGTCGTGCTCGAACTCGTCGGTGACCCAGGTGCGCAGGCCGCGGATGGCGCGGGCCGTCTCCAGGGAGTGGGCGGTGTCGACGTACATGTCGTCGTGGTAGACGGCCGCCGCGACCGGGACCTCGTTGACGGCGAGGCGCGCCGGGTCGTACAGGGGCGTCCAGTCGGTGCGCGCGGCGAGCAGTTCGGCGGTCTCGCGCAGCGGGCGCAGCGCGGGGTCGCAGTCGAACATCCACGGGTGGATGGTCTCGCCGGTGAACAGCAGCGGTTCGTCGCCGGCGAGCGTCTTGGCCGCGTCGAACCGCGGGAACTCGGCCCGCACGCGCTCGGCGGACCAGGCGGTGGGCCGGGCGTCCTGGCCGTAGATCGCCTCGTGGACGAGTGCGTACAGCGGGTGTCCGGCGTACGACAGCAGGCCCTGCGCCTGCTCCTGGAAGGCGTCGGAGAGTGCGGGGCCGCCCGGGGTGCGGACGAAGACGTCCTCCAGGAGGTGGTGCAGCCGGTGGCTGCCCTCGCCGCTGCCGAGCATCCGGCCGAGGGACTGGAACGCCTCGACGGTGAACCGGTAGCCGTTCGGGAGGACGACCTCGTGGGTCAGGAGGTGGTCGGCGATGCGGCGGGCGCGTTCGACGTCCTGCGGGTAGCGGGCGTAGTGCGCGGCGACCTTGCGCTCGACGCGCGGGTAGGCGGCCCGGTAGACGTCGTCGGCGTGGGCGTCGAGGGAGGGCAGGCCGCCGGTGATCAGGGCGGTGTCCAGGCCCTCGGGGGCGGTGGAGAGGTAGGCGACGGTGCAGAAGCCGCCGAAGCTCTGGCCGAGCACGGTCCAGGGGGCGCCGCCGGTCACCTCGGGGCGGATGGCCTCGCAGTCCCGCACGATCGAGTCGGCGCGGAAGAGGGTGAGGTGGTCGGCCTGTGCGGCGGGGCCGCCGCGCAGCGGGAGCGTCTGCCGGTTGGCGGGGGTGGAGTGCCCGGTGCCGCGCTGGTCGAGGAGGAGTACGCGGTAATCCTCCAGGGCCCGGCCGAGCCAGGCCTCCTTCCCGACGAAACGGTTCGCCCCGAAGCCGGGGCCGCCCTGGAGGTAGAGCAGCCAGGGCAGGTCCTGGCCGGCCTTGTCACTGGCGACGACCTCACGCGCGTACAGCTCGATCGTCTCCCCCGAGGGGTCGTCGTGATCGAGGGGCACGGTGAACCGGCGGTCGGTGAGGACCACTCCGGGCTGGCGGTAGCTGACGGACAACGGAGGCTCCCGGGACGAACGGATTGTCGGACCGTGACCCAGTTCAGCACATGTTCGTCCGGCCAACGAGCCCGGGATCATGGAATTCTTACTGAACACCCGTCAGCGGGCCGCCAGGCTGGAGCGCCGGACCACCAGTTCCGGGCGGAGGACGACCCGGCGGTGCTCGTGCGGCTTGGCGGTGCTCCCGCTCTCGGTCTCCTCCAGCAGCAGCTCGGCCGCCAGGGCTCCCATGGTGACCGCCGGCTGCCGCACCGAGGTCAGCGGTACGGCCGCCGCGGCGGCGAACTCGATGTCGTCGTAGCCGACGATCGCGAGGTCGTCGGGGACGCCGACGCCGGCCGCGTACATCGCCTGGAGCACACCGAGGGCGAGCAGGTCGTTGGCGCAGAAGACGGCGGTGGGCCGGTCGGCGAGTCCGAGGAGGCGGGCGCCCGCGTCGCGTCCGGCGGCGACGTCGAGCCGCTCGGTGGGCAGTTCGCGCAGGCAGTCGGGGCCCAGTCCGGCCTCGGCGAGGGCGTTCAGGGCGCCGGTGCGGCGGTCCCGGACCTGGTTCAGTCCGGGCGGGCCGCAGACGTACGCGATGGAACGGTGCCCGGCGTCGACGAGGTGCCGCACGGCCAGCGCGCCGCCCGCCACGTCGTCCACGGAGACCGAGCACTCGGTGGTGCCCTCGGCGACCCGGTCGACCAGCACGAAGGGGATGCCGTGCCGGCGGAACGCCTCGATGTTGCGGCCGGTGGCGTCCGCCGGGGTGAGCAGCACGCCCCGCACCCGCTGTTCGGCGAAGAGGGAGAGGTACTCGGCCTCCTCGCCCGAGTTCTGGGCGCTGTTGCAGACCATCACGCCGAGCCCGGCCTCGCGCGCGGCGCGTTCGGCGCCGCGCGCGACGTCGACGAAGAACGGGTTGCCCATGTCGAGGACGAGCAGGCCCATGATGCGGCTGCGGCCGGCGCGCAGCTGACGGGCGGACTCGCTGCGCACGTAGCCGAGCCGGTCTATGGCGGACAGCACCCGTGCCCGGGTCTCGGCGGCGACCGTGTCCGGGCGATTGATCACGTTGGAGACCGTGCCGACGGACACTCCGGCGACGCGGGCGACGTCCTTGATACCCACCGACTGGGCCATCGGGCAGGGACCTCCAGAAAGAGCGGGGGCGACGCGGCGGGCCATCACACTACCGGCAGCGCCGCCCTCGAGCGGTCACGGTCAGGCGGGCAGCCTGAAGTCGACTACGTGCAGGGGCGAGGGTGTCGTACCGGTGGACTTCTCCTGGTACATGACCGACAGCACCCCGTCCTGGGCGACGCGGGTCTCGTCGATCACCACCTCGCCGAAGGCGTTCAGGCCCGCGCCGTCGTACAGCGGCTTCCAGTCGGTGTGCCCGGAGGCCGCGGAGGCGGCGGCGATACGGCCGTAGGGGAACACGGCGTAGGCGTTGTCGTACCGGTCCAGGACCAGTCTGGTGCGCTGGCTGGAGTTGAGCGGGACGGGGATCTCGGTCTTCCGCCAGCCGCCGGCGGCGGTCCGGCGGACGTGGAAGGCGCGGCCGTGCGCCGTGCGGTCGGCGACGTAGTCCGTGGTGCACCGGCCGAAGCGGCCGGGGACGTAGGAGATGATCGCGTGCGGCCGGCCGGCGGAGTCGGTGAACTGGCTCTCCTGGTTCATCAGGGAGTGGTCCGGGTTCAGCGGGTCGACCACCAGTCCGGGGTCGGTGACGGAGACCCGGTCGGAGGTCCCGGTTCTGCCGACGACGGTGCCGGCGTCGTTGCGCCAGGTGCGGCCGCGGTCGTCGGAGTGGACGTAGCCGGTGTCGTGGTTGGTGATGCCGCCGCCGGAGCACATCACGGCGCCGTTCTGCTCGCGCCAGGTGAAGAAGGCGTGCAGGCGGCCGTTCCGGTCGTAGTCGATGCCGTGCAGGTACATGTTGCGGGCGGTGGAGGAGCCGTGCTCGCTGGTGTAGGTGCCGGTGGAGGCGCTCCACTCCCCCAGCGCGGTCCACCGGGTGCCGTCGTACTCGGCGAGGGCGTTGCGGCCGTTGCCGGAGACGCCGGCCCGGTAGCTGAGCTGGAGCCGGCCCTCGGGGGTGGCGACGAACTGCGGGTAGGTGAACTGCGAGGTGAGGGCGAGCCCGTCCAGGGTGGACTGCGGGGCGCCGAAGCGGCTCGCGGTCCAGCTCAGCCCGGTGGGGTCGTCCAGGAGGCCGGCGACGGATTTGACGTAGGTGAAGCCGTCGCTGTGGGAGTCCATGGTGAGGTGCAGGCGGCCGTCGGTCCTCGACACGCCCATGGAGATGACGTTGTGCGAGTCGTCGTAGCGCAGGGCGTGGCCGACCCGCACGGTCTGCCAGGTGCTCGCGCCGAGGGCGCGGCGGCCGACGACGGCGCCCCGGTCGGCGGTGTACCAGGCGGCGTACTGGTGGCCCTTGTGGGTGAGCAGGCCGTTCTTCTGGAAGGAGTTGTTGTTGACCAGGCCGTCGTAGGACACGAAGTAGATGGCCCGGTTGTCGAGCGTGGTGCTGCCGGTGCGGGTGACCGACGGGCCGGGCGCGGCGGCCCGGGCGGTGCCGGCGGCCAGGGCGGGGGCCGCCGCGGTGCCGAGGAGTGCTCCGGCCAGGAGAGTGCGTCGTCTCATCGCGGGCTCCGTCGTCAGGCGAGGTGGAAGACCTCGGTCAGCGGTTTCATCGCCTCGTCCGGCCGGGGGCCGTCGAGGGACTCGAAGAAGGGGGACATCTCGGCCTGCCAGCGGCCGTTGACCTCGGTGGCCTCCATGCCGGCCCTGGCGGCCTCGAAGTCCTCGGTCTCCAGGTAGCCGACGAGGAGGCCGTCGTCGCGCAGGAAGAGGGAGTAGTTGTGCCAGCCGGTGGCCGAGAGCGCCTCGCGCATCTCGGGCCACACGGCGGCGTGGCGTTCGCGGTACTCGGCGATCCGGTCCTGTCGGACCTTGAGCAGGAAACAGACGCGTTGCATGAAGTACCGCTCCTTCAGGGGGTGGTCGGGATCAGAAGTCGAACTGGTCGATGTTCTCGGCGTCGAAGACGGTGGGCTTGCCGAGGTTGATCACGCCGTCCTTGCCGATGGTGTACTCGCCCATCGCGCCGGCCGTGAAGGTCTCGCCCTCCTTGCCGGTGATCTGGCCGGAGGACAGGGCGATCGCGGTGCGGGCGGCCAGCTCGCCGAGCTTGGCCGGGTCCCAGAGCTCGAACGCCTCGACGGTGCCGTTCTTGACGTACTTGCGCATGTCGTTGGGGGTGCCGAGGCCGGTCAGCTTGACCTTGCCCTTGTACTTGGAGCCGGACAGGTACTGGGCGGCGGCCTTGATGCCGACGGTGGTCGGGGAGATGATCCCCTTCAGGTTCGGGTACTCCTGGAGCAGGCCCTGGGTCTGCTGGAAGGACTGCTGGGCGTCGTCGTTGCCGTAGGCGACCTTGACCAGCTTCATGTCCTTGTACTTGGGATCCTTGAGCTCGTCCTTCATGAACTCGATCCAGGCGTTCTGGTTGGTCGCGGTCTGCGCGGCGGACAGGATCGCGATCTCGCCCTTGTAGTCGATCTGCTCGGCGAGCAGCTGCACCTCGGTGCGGCCCAGGTCCTCGCCGCTGGCCTGCGAGACGAAGGCGTTGCGGCAGTCGGCGGTGGTGTCCGAGTCGTAGGTGACGACCTTGATGCCGTTCTTCATCGCCTGCTTGAGCGCGGTGCACAGGGCGCCGGGGTCCTGCGCGGAGACGGCCATGGCGTCGACCTGCTGCTGGGTCAGGGTGTTGACGTAGGAGACCTGTCCCGCGGTGTCGGTGGCGCTGGAGGGGCCGACCTCCTTGTAGGTGGAGCCCAGTTCCTTGACGGCCTTCTCGCCGCCCTTGTCGGCGGTGGTGAAGTAGGGGTTGTTGACCTGCTTGGGCAGGAAGCCGACGGTCAGGCCCTTCTTGGTGGCCGCGTTCGGGTCGGCCTTGCCGGCCGAGGCCGCCGCGCCGCCGCCCTCGTTCTTGACGTCCTCCTTGGTGGTGCCGCCGCAGGCGGTGGCGGCCAGGGCGAGCGAGGTGACGGCGGCGAGGGCCGCGCAGGTGCGGCGGATGGATGCCTTGCGCATGGTGGGTTCCTTAGAGGACGAGAAGGGTTCAGGAGGTGGGGGTGGGGGCCTTGGAGACCGGTGGTGACGTGGCTGCCCGGCGTCCGGCCCTCGCGACGGCGATCTGCCGGGCGACACGCGGTCCGAGCACGGACAGGACCAGGAGCACACCGGTGACGACGATCTGCGACTGCGCGGAGACGTCCTGCAGGCTCATCACGTTCTGCAGCGCGCCGAGCAGGAACACGCCGGCGATCGCGCCGCCGAGCGTCCCCTTGCCGCCGTCGAAGTCGATGCCGCCGAGCAGCACGGCCGCCACGACGGAGAGTTCGAGGCCGGTGGCGTTGTCGTAGCGGGCGCTGGCGTAGTGCAGGGCCCAGAAGACGCCGGTGAGGGAGGCCATCAGACCGGTCAGGGTGAACAGGATCAGCTTCTGCCGCTTGACGCGGATGCCGGCGAACCGGGCCGCCTCCTCGCTCGCGCCGACCGCGAACAGCGACCGGCCGAACGGAGTGGCGTGCAGGGCGACGACGGCGATGGCGAGCAGCACCAGGAAGGGCAGGAGGGCGTACGGGACGAACGTGTCGCCGATGCGTCCGGCGGCGAAGTCCAGGTACGGCGCGGGGAAGTCGGTCACCGCGTCGGAGCCGAGCACGATCTGCGCGATGCCCCGGTAGGCGGCCAGCGTACCGATGGTGACGGCGAGGGACGGCAGCCCGAGGCGGGTCACCAGCAGGCCGTTGACCAGGCCGCAGACGACACCGATCACGAGGCAGATCGGGATGATCGTCTCGATGGTCATGCCCTGGTTCCACAGGGCGCCCATCACCGCGCCGGACAGGCCGGCCGTGGAGGCCACGGACAGGTCGATCTCGCCGGAGACCACGAGCAGGGTCATGGGCAGGGCGATCAGCGCGATCGGCAGGGTGTTGCCGATGAGGAACGACAGGTTGAGCGCGTTGCCGAAGCCGTCGACCGTGGTGAAGGACAGCAGCAGGACGACGACGAGCAGGGCGCCGACGACCGTGTCCCAGCGGACCGCGCGCGTGAGGGACTCAGGCATGGCGGGCGTTCCTCTTCTTCAGGGCGGAGGCCACGCGCAGCGCGACGATCCGGTCGACCGCGATGGCGAGGATGAGCAGGATGCCGTTGATGGCGAGCACCCACACGGAGCTGACGCCGAGGGCGGGCAGCACGCTGTTGATGGAGGTCAGCAGCAGCGCGCCGAGGGCCGCGCCGTAGACGCTGCCGGAGCCGCCGGTGAAGACCACGCCGCCGACCACGACCGCGCTGACGACGGTGAGTTCGTAGCCGTTGCCGGTACCGGAGTCGACGTTGCCGAACCGGGCCAGGTACAGGGCGCCGGCGAGGCCGGCGAGGGCGCCGCAGAAGGTGTACGCGGCGAGGATCCGCTTGCGCACGGGGATGCCGGCGAGCCGGGCGGCCTCGGGGTTGGAGCCGAGCGCGTACAGCTCGCGTCCGCTGCCGAAGTGCTTGAGGTAGTACGCCGTCGCCACCAGCACCGCGAGCGCGATGAGGGCCAGGTACGGCACCGCCGAGATGCCGCCGGAGCCGAAGTCGACGAACCCCTCGGGGAGGTCGGCGGCCGTGATCTGGCGGGAGCCGACCCAGATGGAGTCGATGCCGCGGATGATGTAGAGCGTGCCGAGGGTGACCACGAGGGCGGGCACCTGGCCGAGGCTGACGAGCAGGCCGTTGAGCAGTCCGAAGCCGATGCCGAGCAGGACGGCGAGGGCGACGGCGACGACCGGGTTCCCGCCGTCCTGGAGGTAGACGCCGGCGGCGAAGGCGCTGATGCCGAGGGTGGAGCCGACGGACAGGTCGACGTTGCGGGTGATGACGACCAGGGACTGGCCGGTGGCGACCAGGACCAGGATGGTCGCGTTCAGCAGCAGGTCCTTGATGCCCTGTTCGGACAGGAACTCGCTGTTGCCGGCCTGGGTGACGGCGATCATCACCAGGAAGACGACGAGGATGGCGAGTTCGCGCATCTTGAAGACGCGGTCCACCAGCCGGGTGGCGCCGGCCTTGGGCACCTCGGCGACGGGGGCTTCTTCGGGAGCGGCGACCGTCATGCGGCGGCCCTCCCCG
This sequence comes from Streptomyces sp. AC558_RSS880, assembly GCF_019049255.1. Classification (GTDB taxonomy): domain Bacteria; phylum Actinomycetota; class Actinomycetes; order Streptomycetales; family Streptomycetaceae; genus Streptomyces. The sequence continues at coordinate 359,757 of NZ_JAGMUJ010000130.1, forward strand.
TGGCTGCGGCCATCACGGTTTCCTCGGTGGCGTCGGTGCGGGGGATCTCGGCGGTGAGCCGGCCCTCGTGCATCACCAGCACGCGGTCGGCCATGCCGAGGATCTCGGGCAGGTCGGAGGAGATCATCAGGACGGCGACGCCGTCGGCGGCGAGCTGGGACAGCAGCCGGTGCACCTCGGCCTTGGTGCCGACGTCGATGCCGCGCGTGGGCTCGTCGACGATCAGCACCTTCGGGCCGGTGGCGAGCCACTTGGCGAGGACGACCTTCTGCTGGTTGCCGCCGGACAGGGTGTTCACCGTGTCGGCGATCCGGGCGTACTTGACCTGGAGCTTGACGGCCCAGTCGAGGGAGCGGCTGCGTTCGGCGCCGCGGTCCATCAGGCCGGCCTTCACGGTCGTACGGAGTCCGGTGAGGCCGATGTTGCGCTCGATGGACATGTCCATCACCAGGCCTTGGGCGCGCCGGTCCTCGGGGACCAGGGCGAGGCCTGCGGCCATGGCCGTGGACGGGGCGCCGTTGGTCAGTTTCCGTCCGTCGACCTCGACCTCGCCGGCGTCCCAGCGGTCGACGCCGAACACGGCGCGGGCCACCTCGGTGCGCCCGGCGCCGACGAGTCCGGCCAGGCCGACGATCTCACCGCGCCGCACGTCGAAGGAGACGTCGGTGAAGACGCCCTCGCGGGTCAGCCGGCGCACGCTCAGGGCGATCTCGCCCGGCGTCACGTCCTGCTTGGGGTAGAGCTCCTCGAGGTCGCGGCCGACCATGCGGCGGACCAGGTCGTCCTCGGTCATGCCCTCCAGCGGCTCGCTGGAGATCCAGGCGCCGTCGCGGAGCGTGGTGACCCGCCGGCAGATCTCGAAGATCTCCTCCAGGCGGTGGGAGATGAACAGCACCGCGGCGCCCTGGTCGCGCAGGGTGCGCACGACGCCGAAGAGGCGGGCGACCTCGCTGCCGGTGAGGGCGGCGGTGGGCTCGTCCATGATCAGGACGCGGGCGTCGAAGGAGAGCGCCTTGGCGATCTCGACGATCTGCTGGTCGGCGATGGACAGACCGCGGGCCGGACGGTCCGGGTCGAGCTCGACGCCGAGCCGCCGCATCAGGGCGGCGGTGGCGTCGTGGGTGGCGCGGTGGTCGATCCGGCCGAGCGCCTTCCGGGGCTGCCGGCCCATGAAGATGTTCTCGGCGATCGACAGGTCGGGGAAGAGCGTGGGCTCCTGGTAGATCACGGCGATACCGGCGTCGCGGGCGTCACCGGGGCCGTGGAAGACGACGGGGGCACCGTCGAGCAGCACCTGGCCGGTGTCCGGACGGTGCACTCCGGCGAGCGTCTTGATGAGGGTCGACTTGCCGGCTCCGTTCTCGCCGGCGAGGGCGTGCACCTCCCCGGGGAACAGCTCCAGGGAGACGTCCCGCAGTGCGCGGACCGCGCCGAAGGACTTGGAGATGTCCTTCAGCGCGAGAACCGGGGCCGGACCCGTGTCGGACGGGTGGGTCATGAGGGCTCCTCGACGACGCCGACGGGAGGCCCCACGACGTCGTGAAAGGTTTCAACTGGGTTGCCGGGACGTTAGGCGCGCGACGCATGTCACGTCAATGGGTCCCGGTCGAAAAACTTTCGACACCTTCAGGTCTCGGCCTGGTCACAGAGGACGGTCTTTGCCGAAAGGGTTGACACCCCTTCGGGAGACCCATAGCTTCCCGTTCTGAATCGTTTCACTCAGTGGTCGTTACGACCCGATGTCACAGGAGCCCTGACGTGACCGAGCTCGCCGCGGTGAAAGCCGCTCTCAAGACACAGGCCGTGGAGACGCCGTCCTGGGCGTACGGGAACTCGGGGACCCGGTTCAAGGTGTTCGCGCAACAGGGCGTCCCCCGCACCCCGCAGGAGAAGCTGGACGACGCCGCCCAGGTGCACGCGTTCACGGGCGTGGCGCCGACGGTGGCGCTGCACATCCCCTGGGACAAGGTCGAGGACTACGCGGCGCTGGCCAAGCACGCCGAGGACCGCGGGGTGAGGCTCGGCGCGATCAACTCCAACACCTTCCAGGACGACGACTACAAGCTCGGCAGCGTCTGCCACCCGGACGCGGCGGTGCGCAGGAAGGCCGTCGACCACCTGCTGGAGTGCGTCGACATCATGGACGCGACCGGCTCCAAGGACCTGAAGCTGTGGTTCGCCGACGGGACGAACTACCCCGGGCAGGACGACATCCGGGCCCGGCAGGACCGGCTCGCCGAAGGGCTCGCCGAGGTGTACGAGCGGCTCGGGGACGACCAGCGGATGCTGCTGGAGTACAAGTTCTTCGAGCCGGCGTTCTACACGACGGACGTGCCGGACTGGGGCACCGCCTACGCGCACTGCCTGAAGCTGGGCGAGAAGGCGCAGGTCGTGGTCGACACCGGTCACCACGCTCCGGGGACCAACATCGAGTTCATCGTGGCGACGCTGCTGCGGGAGGGGAAGCTCGGCGGGTTCGACTTCAACTCGCGGTTCTACGCCGACGACGACCTGATGGTCGGTGCCGCCGACCCGTTCCAGCTGTTCCGGATCATGTACGAGGTGATCCGTGGGGGTGGGTTCGCTCCCGAGGTGGCGTTCATGCTCGACCAGTGCCACAACATCGAGGCGAAGATCCCGGCGATCATTCGTTCCGTCATGAACGTTCAGGAGGCGACGGCGAAAGCGCTGCTGGTCGACCGGGTGGCGTTGGGTGAGGCACAGGCCTCGGGGGACGTGCTCGAGGCGAACGCCGTGCTGATGGACGCGTACAACACGGACGTGCGTCCGCTGCTGCGTGAGGTGCGGGAGGAGATGGGGTTGGACCCCGAACCCCTTGTCGCCTATCGGCGGTCCGGGTGGGCCGAGAAGATCGTTGCCGAGCGGGTTGGTGGGGAGCAGGCCGGTTGGGGGGCGTGAGCGTCTGCCGAGTTCTGTTCGTCGCGGACTGCGGGTCGGTTGTGGTTGATCGCGCCCGCGCGGCGGTAGCCGCACATCCGACACCGCCCCGCGCCCCTGGAGGGGCGCACCACTCACCCTCTTTCACGTAAGGACTGGACGTTCATGGCAACCCATCCCGAAGCCGCCGCTCTGCTCGCTCGATCGCACCGGCTCGGCGCCGACCCCCGCAACACCAACTACGCCGGCGGCAACACCTCCGCCAAGGGCACCGACACCGACCCCGTCACCGGGGGTGACGTCGAGCTGATGTGGGTCAAGGGGTCCGGGGGCGACCTCGGGACGCTGACCGAGGCGGGGCTGGCCGCGCTGCGGCTGGACCGGCTGCGGGCGCTGACCGATGTGTACCCGGGTGTCGAGCGCGAGGACGAGATGGTCGCCGCGTTCGACTACTGCCTGCACGGCAAGGGCGGTGCGGCCCCGTCGATCGACACCGCGATGCACGGGCTCGTCGACGCCGCGCACGTGGACCACCTCCACCCCGACTCCGGGATCGCGCTCGCCTGCGCGGCCGACGGGGAGAAGCTGACCGCCGAGTGCTTCGGCGACACCGTGGTGTGGGTGCCGTGGCGGCGGCCCGGTTTCCAGCTCGGGCTGGACATCGCCGCCGTGAAGAAGGCCAACCCGCAGGCCATCGGGTGTGTGCTCGGCGGGCACGGCATCACCGCGTGGGGCGACACCTCCGAGGAGTGCGAGCGCAACTCGCTGCACATCATCCGCACCGCCGAGGAGTTCCTCGCCGAGCGCGGCCGGCCGGAGCCGTTCGGGCCGGTGATCGAGGGGTACGAGGCGCTGTCCGGGGAGGAGCGGCGGGAGCGGGCCGCCGCACTGGCGCCGTACGTCCGCGCCGTCGCCTCGCAGGACCGGCCGCAGGTCGGCCACTTCGACGACTCCGACGCCGTACTGGACTTCCTGGCCCGCGCCGAGCACCCGCGGCTGGCCGCGCTGGGCACCTCCTGCCCGGACCACTTCCTGCGCACCAAGGTCCGCCCGCTCGTCCTCGACCTGCCGCCGTCCGCCCCGCTCGACGAGGCGGTCGCCCGGCTGAAGGAACTGCACGCGGCCTACCGCGAGGAGTACGCCGCCTACTACGCGCGGCACGCGGAGCCGGACTCCCCCGCGATGCGCGGCGCCGACCCGGCGATCGTGCTGGTGCCGGGCGTGGGCATGTTCAGCTTCGGCAAGGACAAGCAGACCGCGCGGGTGGCCGGCGAGTTCTACCTCAACGCGATCAACGTGATGCGCGGGGCCGAGGCGGTCTCCACGTACGCGCCGATCGAGGAGTCGGAGAAGTTCCGCATCGAGTACTGGGCGCTGGAGGAGGCCAAGCTCCGGCGGATGCCGAAGCCCAAGCCGCTCGCCACCCGGGTGGCGCTGGTGACGGGTGCGGGCAGCGGGATCGGCAAGGCGATCGCCCAGCGGCTGGTGGCCGAGGGCGCGTGTGTCGTCGTGGCCGACCTGAACGGGGAGAACGCCGAGCGGGTCGCCGAGGAGCTGGGCGGGTCCGACAAGGCCGTCGCCGTGACCGTCGACGTGACGTCCGAGGAGCAGATCGCGGATGCCTTCAAGGCCGCCGTGCTCGCCTTCGGCGGGGTCGACCTGGTGGTGAACAACGCCGGTATCTCGATCTCCAAGCCGCTCCTGGAGACGTCCGCGAAGGACTGGGACCTGCAGCACGACATCATGGCCCGCGGTTCCTTCCTCGTCTCGCGCGAGGCGGCCCGGGTGATGACCGCACAGGAGCTGGGCGGCGACATCGTCTACATCGCGTCGAAGAACGCGGTGTTCGCCGGCCCGAACAACATCGCCTACTCGGCCACCAAGGCCGACCAGGCGCACCAGGTGCGCCTCCTCGCCGCCGAGCTGGGTGAGCACGGCATCCGCGTCAACGGCGTCAACCCGGACGGTGTGGTGCGCGGCTCCGGGATCTTCGCGGGCGGCTGGGGCGCCAAGCGCGCCGCCGTGTACGGGGTGCCGGAGGAGAAGCTGGGCGAGTTCTACGCCCAGCGGACGCTGCTGAAGCGCGAGGTGCTGCCCGAGCACGTGGCGAACGCCGTGTTCGCGCTGACCGGCGGCGACCTCACCCACACCACCGGACTGCACGTCCCGGTCGACGCCGGCGTCGCCGCCGCGTTCCTGCGATGAGCTCCGTGAAGTCCTACGCCGCGGTCGACCTCGGCGCGTCCAGCGGACGCGTCATGGTCGGCCGCGTCGGCCCCGACAGCCTGGAGCTGACCGAGGTCAACCGCTTCCCCAACCGGCCGGTGCGCGTGCCCGAGGGGCTGCGCTGGGACGTCCTCTCGCTGTACGCCGGGGTGCTGGACGGGCTGAAGGCGGCCGGGCAGGTGGACTCCGTCGGCATCGACAGCTGGGCCGTGGACTACGGGCTGCTGGACGCGGACGGGGCGCTGCTCGGCAACCCGGTGCACTACCGCGACAGCCGTACCGACCAGATCGCGGAGAAGGTGTGGGCGACCGTGCCCGCCGGGGAGCTGTACGCGGCGACCGGTCTGCAGTACGCGCCGTTCAACACGCTGTACCAGTTGACGGCGGCCCGCGACTCGGCCCAACTGACGCAGGCCCGGAGGCTGTTGCTGATTCCGGATCTGCTGACGTACTGGCTGACCGGCGAGCAGGGCACGGAGCTGACCAACGCCTCGACCACCCAGCTGATCGACCCGCGCACCCGCGACTGGGCGCACGGGGTCGCGGAGCGCCTCGGCATCGACCTCGGACTGTTCGCGCCGCTGCGCCGGCCCGGGGACGCGGCCGGGGTGCTGCGGCCCGAGGTGCTGGAGGAGACCGGGCTGGCCGGGCCGGTCCCGGTGACGGCGGTCGGCTCGCACGACACCGCGTCCGCGGTGGCCGCCGTACCGGCGGACGGCGAGCGGTTCGCGTACATCTGCACCGGCACCTGGTCGCTGGCCGGTCTCGAGCTGGACGCGCCGGTGCTCACCGAGGAGAGCCGGGCCGCCAACTTCACCAATGAGCTGGGGCTGGACGGCACGGTCCGCTATCTGCGCAACATCATGGGCCTGTGGCTGCTCCAGGAGTGCGTGCGGGCCTGGGGCGAGCCGGATCTGGGCACGCTGCTGCTCGACGCGGCCAAGGTGCCGGCGCTGCGGTCGGTGGTGGACGCCGGGGACGCGGCGTTCCTCGCGCCCGGGCGGATGCCGGAGCGGATCGCCGGGGCCTGCCGGGACTCGGGACAGCCCGTGCCGGTCACCCCCGCCGAGATCACCCGGTGCATCCTCGACTCGCTCGCCCTGGCCCACCGCAAGGCCGTCACCGACGCGCAGCGGCTCGCCGGGCAGTCGGCCGACGTGGTGCACATCGTGGGCGGCGGCACCCGCAACGCCCTGCTGTGCCAGCTGACCGCCGACGCCTGCGGGCTGCCGGTGGTGGCCGGGCCGACGGAGGCGGCGGCCCTGGGCAATGTGCTGGTACAGGCCCGTGCCCATGGACTGGTCGGCGACCTGGCCGGGATGCGGCGGCTGCTCACCCGTACGCAACCGCTGACGCGGTACGAACCGCGCGGCGGTACGCAGCGGTGGCAGGCGGCGCAGGCCCGGCTCGCCCGGGGCTGACGCGGTCTCCCCCGGGCCCCCGCTCCCCCACTACCCTGCATTCACCCGATGATCGATCTCACTAGGAGCCGCGATGCGTGTCGCACTGTTCCTGACCTGTGTCAACGACACGCTGTATCCGGACACCGGGCGCGCCGTGGTGAAACTCCTGACCAGGCTGGGCGTCGACGTCGACTTCCCGATGGCGCAGACGTGTTGCGGACAGGCGCACTACAACACGGGCTACCGGCACGAGGCCGAGCCGCTCGCCCGGCATTTCTCCGATGTCTTCGGGGAGTACGAGGCGATCGTGACACCGTCCGGGTCGTGCGGGGCGATGGTGCGGGATCTGTATCCGCGGATGGGTGAGCGGGCCCGGGCGGAGGGCCGCGGGGACACCCTCGCGGCGACGCTGGCGCCGTTGGTGCCGAAGACGTACGAGCTGACGGAGTTCCTGGTGGACGTGCTGGGGGTGACGGACGTCGGGGCGTACTACCCGCACAAGGTGACCTACCACCCGACCTGTCACGGGCTGCGCGTGCTGGGCCTGGGCGAGCGGCCCCGGCAGCTGCTGCGGGCGGTGAAGGGGCTGGAGCTGGTCGAGCTGCCGGGCGCCGAGGAGTGCTGTGGCTTCGGCGGCACCTTCGCCCTGAAGAACTCCGACGTCTCGGCGGCGATGGGCACCGACAAGGTGCGCAACGCCGAGTCGACGGGCGCCGAGGTGCTGTGCGCGGCGGACAACTCGTGCCTGATGCACATCGGCGGAACGATGACCAGGCTGCGGACCGGCATGCGGCCGGTGCACATCGCGGAGATCCTGGCGAGCACGGAGGAGGAACCGGCCGTATGAGCGGGACTTTCGTCGGGATGCCGGCGTTTCCCAAGGCCGCCCACGAGGCGGTCGGCAACGCGACGCTGCGCGGCAATCTGCGGCACGCCACGCACACCATCCGGGCCAAGCGGGCGAACGCCGTCGCGGAGCTGCCCGACTGGGCGGAGCTGCGGGAGGCCGGCAAGCGGATCAAGGACCACACGCTCCGTCATCTGGACCGCTACCTCGAGCGGTTGGAGGAGTCGGTGACGGCGGCGGGCGGCACCGTGCACTGGGCCGTCGACGCCGACGAGGCCAACCGGATCGTGGCACGGCTGGTCAAGGACACCGGTGAGTCGGAGGTCGTCAAGGTCAAGTCGATGGCCACGCAGGAGATCGGCCTCAACGAGGCCCTGGAGGCGGAGGGCATCGCCGCCTACGAGACCGATCTGGCCGAGCTGATCGTGCAGTTGGGCAAGGACCGGCCCTCGCACATCCTGGTGCCGGCGATCCACCGCAACCGCGGGGAGATCCGGGAGATCTTCGCCCGGGAGATGAGCGAGTGGGGCCGCCCCGCCCCGGAAGGGCTGGCGGACACGCCCGCCGAACTCGCCGAGGCGGCCCGGCTGCACCTGCGGGAGAAGTTCCTGCGCGCCAAGGTCGGCGTCTCCGGCGCCAACTTCATGGTGGCCGAGACCGGCACGCTGGTGGTGGTGGAGTCCGAGGGCAACGGGCGGATGTGCCTGACCCTGCCCGAGACGCTGATCTCGGTCGTCGGCATCGAGAAGATCGTGCCGACCTGGCGGGACCTGGAGGTGTTCCTGCAGACCCTCCCCCGTTCCTCGACCGCCGAGCGGATGAACCCGTACACCTCGACGTGGACCGGCACCACCGACGAGGACGGCCCGCGGAACTTCCACCTGGTCCTGCTGGACAACGGCCGCACCGACACCCTCGCCGACGAGGTGGGCCGGCAGGCACTGCGCTGCATCCGCTGCTCCGCCTGCCTCAACGTGTGCCCGGTGTACGAGCGGGCCGGCGGCCACGCGTACGGCTCGGTCTACCCGGGCCCGATCGGCGCCATCCTCAGTCCTCAACTCCGGGGAACCGGCAGCGAGATCGACGCCTCCCTGCCGTACGCCTCGTCGCTGTGCGGGGCCTGCTACGAGGTGTGCCCGGTCGCCATCGACATCCCCGAGGTGCTGGTGCATCTGCGGGAGCGGGTGGTGGAGGGCGGGGAGGTGACCCGGGGCGGCAACAAGGTGGTGCTCAAGCCGGCCAAGGGGCACGCCGCCGAACGCGCCGCGATGCGCGCCGCCCGCTGGGCGTTCACGTATCCCGAAGCCCTGCGCACCGGCCAGCGCCTCGCCTCGCGCACCCGCCGCCTCCATCCGCGCACCCTGCCGGGCCCCGGCCGGGCGTGGAGCGGGACCCGGGACCTGCCGCCGGTGCCGGCGGAACCGTTCCGGGACTGGTGGCAGCGTACGCAGAGCGGGAAGGGAGCGGCGAAGTGAGCAGCAGGGAACGGATCCTGGGCCGGGTGCGGCGCGCCCTCGCCGACGTACCGAAGGACGACACCCCGTACGAGCGGGCCCTCGCCCGTGACTACCTGCGCGAGCACGGTACGCGCACCGTCGAGGAGACGGTGGACCTCCTCGCGGAGAACCTGGCCGACTACCGGGCCCTCGTGCACCGTACGGATCCGGCCGGGCTGGCCGGGGTGGTCGCCGGGCTGCTCGCGGCGCGCGGCGCGTCGTCGGTGCTCGTTCCGCCCGGCCTCGACGAGGACTGGCTCGCCGGGGCGGAGGTGACCCGGGTCATGGACCGGGCGGAGAGCACGCCGCACGAGCTGGACCGGGTCGACAGTGTGGTCACCGCCTGCGCGGTGGCGGTCGCCGAGACGGGCACGATCGTGCTGGACGGCTCCCCCGACCAGGGCCGGCGCCGGATCACCCTGGTCCCCGACCACCACATCTGTGTGGTCCGGGTCCCGGACCAGGTCGTCTCCTCCGTCCCCCAGGCCCTCGAACGCCTCGACCCGGCCCGTCCGCTCACCTGGATCTCCGGCCCGTCGGCGACCAGCGACATCGAACTCGACCGGGTGGAGGGCGTGCACGGACCGCGCACGCTGGAGGTCGTGCTGGTCGGGTGAAGCCCCTCGGGGGGTGTCGCTGAGTACACCCCCCGATACGGGTTCTGCGCCCCATGTGGTGCGGCCGTCTTCTCCGTAGCGTCTTGAGCGTGGCACAGGACGTGCCGGACGGAGGAGATGACGATGTTTCGCAACGGGTCACGACGCGACCACGACACGGGCCCCGCCCCCGAGGCGCTGCGGCTGGTGAAGGTCAGCAAGTCCTACGGCATCGCGGACAGCGCCGTGACCGCCCTCGACGGGGTGACGCTCGGCCTGGCGCGGGGCACGTTCACCGCGGTGATGGGGCCGTCGGGCTCGGGCAAGTCGACGCTGCTGCAGTGCGCGGCGGGTCTTGACCGGCCGGACAGCGGGATCGTGCGCGTCGACGGGACCGAGCTGACGGGCGGCAGCGAGGCGGAGCTGACGAAGTTCCGGCGCGGGCGGATCGGGTTCGTGTTCCAGCAGTACAACCTGCTGGAGACGCTGACCGTCGCGCAGAACACCGTGCTGCCGCTGAAGCTGGCCGGAAAGCGCGTGGACCGGAGGCGGGCCCGGGAGATCCTCACCGCCGTCGGTCTGGGCGACCGGCTCCGGCACCGGCCCGACCAGTTGTCCGGCGGTCAGCGGCAGCGGGTGGCGATCGCCCGGGCGCTGGTCACCGAACCCCGGGTGATCTTCGCGGACGAGCCGACCGGCGCCCTGGACACGCGCAGCGCGCGGGAGGTGCTGACGCTGCTCCAGCAGTCGGTGCGGGTGCACGGGCGGACCGTGGTGATGGTGACGCACGACCCGGTCGCCGCCTCCTACGCCGACAGCGTGCTGTTCCTCGCGGACGGCCGTCTGGCCGGCCGGATGGACGCGCCGACGGCGGACGCGGTGGCCGAGCGGCTGGCGCACCTGGGCGACGACATGACGGCGGGGGTGTGAGCCGTGTTCGTACTGGCCATGCGGTCGATCCGGCAGCGGCCCGGACGGTTCCTCGCGACGCTGCTGTCCGCCTTCCTGGGCGCGGCGATCATCATGATGTTCAACTCGATGCACGACACGGCCGGACAGCCGGGCGTGGACGCGGTGAGCTCCGACACCCTGGGAACGGCGGCCGGCGTCGTCGGCGGGTACGGCACGCTGCTGGTGCTCTTCGCCGTCGCCTCGACCCTGACGGTGAACGTGCGGCAGCGGGCGGCCGAGCTGGAGCTGTTGCGCTGCTCGGGGGCGACCCCGGCGCAGATCAAGCGGATGGTCGTGGGTGAGGCGGTGGCCGTGGCCCTGGTGGGCGCGGCGCTGGCGATCGGCCCGGCGATGCTCGGCGGGCGGGTGCTGCTGGACATGTTCCAGGACGGCGGTCAGGTCGCGCGGTCGGTCGAGTACTCCTTCGGTCCGATCGCGCTGCTGTCCGGCGTGCACATCACCCTGCTCGCGGCGGCGGGCGCCGCGTTCCTCGCCGTGCGGCGGGTGACGCGGCGCGGCAGGGAACGCGTCCGGGCACGGCGGTTCCTGGCGTACGGCGCGCTGGCCGCCGGGGCCGCCGGAGCGGGCTCGACCTTCTTCTTCTCCGCGACGGACGAGGTGCTGATGGCGCCGCCCGCCCAGGGGGCGATCATGCTCTCGGTGGGGTTCGCGCTGATGTCGCCACGGCTGCTGAAGGGCGTACTGGACCGGCTGGCGCTGAGCGGGGCGAGCGGGTGGCTGGCCGTGCGGAACCTTCGGCAGCGGGCCGGGGAGCTCGCCGGGATCCTGGTGTCACTGATCATGTTCACGGCCGTGTCCACGGCGACGCTCACCATGCAGGCGGTGGAGAGCGACGCCGTCGCGGCCTCGGGCCTGGTGAAGTCGGTCGACGCGAAGAACCTGGAGACGCTCAACCTCACCGTCGTCGGCATCATCGCCGTCTTCGTCTGCGTCATGCTGGTCAACTCGCTGTACGCCGCCACGACCTACCGCTCCCGCGAGTTCGGGCAGCAGCGTCTGGCGGGGGCCACTCCGGGGCAGGTGCTCGGCGTGGTGGGTGCCGAGGGCGCGATCCTCACGGTCGCGGGGGTGTTCTTCGGCACGATGGCCGCGCTGGCCGGGGTCGTCCCGTTCACGGTCGTCCGCACCGACGGGGTGCTGCCGGACCAGTTCCTCGGCACATGGCTCGCCACGGTGGCGGTGACGGCCGCGGTGACCCTCGGGACGAGCCTGGGCACGGCGCGACGCGTGCTGCGCACACCGGCGGTGCGGGCGGTCGCCCTGACCGCGTGACAGAGCGGTGAGCAAGCGCTTGGATAGGGTCCGGGCACCCCAGGGTGCCCGGACCGTGCCGTTTCCGCGCTTCAGCCGGAGGTTTCCGTTGTTCCGTTCCGTCGACGACGTCTCCGCGCGCCTCGCCGAGACCGGCTATCTGGCGTCGCCCGCGGTCGCCACGACCGTCTTCCTCGCCGACCGGCTCGGCAAGCCGCTGCTGGTGGAGGGCCCCGCCGGGGTCGGCAAGACCGAACTGGCCAAGGCCGTCGCCCAGGTCGCCGGGGCCCGGCTGGTGCGCCTGCAGTGCTACGAGGGCGTCGACGAGTCGCGGGCGCTGTACGAGTGGAACCACGCCAAGCAGCTGCTGCGGATCAGCGCCGGCCGCGACGAGAGCTGGGACGAGACCCGCACGGACATCTTCAGCGAGGAGTTCCTGCTGCCCCGTCCGCTGCTGACGGCCCTCCGCGGCGACGACCCCAAGGTGCTGCTGATCGACGAGACCGACAAGGCGGACGTGGAGGTCGAGGGCCTGCTCCTCGAGGTCCTCGGCGACTTCCAGGTGACCGTTCCGGAACTGGGCACCGTCACCGCCACCCGCCGTCCGTTCGTGGTCCTCACCTCGAACGCGACCCGGGAGCTGTCGGAGGCGCTGCGCCGCCGCTGTCTGTTCCTGCACATCGGCTTCCCCGACGCGGAGCTGGAGCGGCGGATCGTACGGCTGAAGGTGCCGGGCATCGACGCGGCGCTGGCCGAGTCCGTCGTACGGGTCGTGGGGGCGCTGCGCGCCATGGACCTGCGGAAGGCGCCGTCGGTGGCCGAGACCGTCGACTGGGCCCGCACCCTGCTGGCGCTGGGCGCCGCCACCCTGGACGAGACGGTCGTGCGCGACAGCCTCGGCGTGATCCTCAAGCACCAGGACGACATCCAGAAGGCGGCGGCCAAGCTCGACCTGGACGCCGTGTGAACGCCGTCGCGGACTCGGCCCTCGCGGCCCGGCTGACCGGCCTCGTCGACGCGCTGCGCTCGCACGGGGTGCGCGTCGGCACGGGAGAGACCGTGGACGCGGCCCGCGCGACGGAGGCGCTCGGACTCGCCGACCGGGAGCTGCTCCGGGAGGGCCTGGCGGCGACCCTGCTGCACGGTACCGCTCAACGCCCGGTGTTCGACGCCGTCTTCGACCTGTATTTCCCGCGCGGGGTCGGCGCGCCGGAGGGCGGACGCGGGGACCGGGACGAGCTGCGCGAACGGCTGGCGGCCGCGCTCGCCGACAACGACACCGCCCTGATGGGCCGGTTGGCGGTGGAGGCGGTCGACGGCTTCGGCGGGTACGGGAGTTCACCGGGGTCGGACGGCTGGTCGTCGTACCAGACGCTGGAGCAGCTGCGTCCGCAGACCCTGCTGGCGCGGGTGCGGGACGAGGTGCGCGGGCGGGACGGTTCGGCGGGCTTCGGCGACCGGCTGCTCGAGGACGAGATCCGGCGGCGCATCGAGGAGTTCCGGCGGATGGTGGCCGTGGAGGCGCGGCGCCGGGTGGCGGAGCGACGGGGCCGGGACGAGATCGCCCGGCGTGCGGTGGCCCCGACCGCCGACCGCGTCGACTTCCTCTTCGCCGGGAAGGACCGGCTGGCCGAACTGCGCCGGACGGTGCGGCCGCTGGCCCGCAAGCTGGCGACCCGGCTGGCCGCCCGCCGCCGACGGGCCGCGCGCGGCAGCATCGATCTGCGCCGGACGCTGCGCGGCTCGCTGTCGACCGGCGGGGTGCCGATGCGGCCCGTGCTGCGCCGGCGCAGGCCCGCCCGGCCCGAACTGGTGCTGCTGTGCGATGTGTCGGGCTCGGTGTCCGGGTTCTCCGACTTCACGATGCTGCTGGTGCAGGCGCTGCACGACCAGTTCTCCAAGGTGCGGGTGTTCGCCTTCGTCAACCGGATCGACGAGGTGACCGGGCTGCTCGTGCGCGGCGCCGCCGACCCGGAGGGCCTGGGTGCGCGGATCCAGGGCGAGGCGGCCGTCACCGGCCGGCACGGCAGCAGCGACTACGGCACGGCGCTGGGCGAGTTCGCCGAACGGTACGCCGATGCCGTGGGCCCGCGCACGACGGTGTTCGTCCTCGGCGACGCCCGCACCAACACGGCCGACCCGAACCTGGCGGCCGTACGTGAGCTGGTCCGGCGCGCCCGGCGCGTCCACTGGCTGAACCCGGAGCAGCGCTCCCGCTGGGGCACGGGCGATTCCGCCGCACCCGCGTACGCGGGGCTGGTGGAGATGCACGAGTGCCGCAACGCACGGCAGTTGAGCGCGCTGGTCGGAGGGCTGCTCCCGGTGTGACGGGGCCCGGACGGCGCCACCGCACGGCTCCGGGGAACCGATGTCCGATCCGCCGGGCCGGGACCCTCCTGCCGCCGTGACCGCCGACGGCCGTCCCGCGAGGTGCTCCCTGGGCGAGGACGGCCGTGCGCGTCGGGGTGCGACTCCGGTGACCGGCTAGTCGGCCTTGGCGTAGTCCTGGGCCATGCCGCCCGCGAAGTCGTGCACCACGACCTGCTCGTCGCCGACGACCCACGCGTCGTGGCCCGGTGCGCAGACGAAGACGTCTCCGGGGCCGACCTCCTGCTCGGCGCCGTCGTCCATGCGGATGTGCATACGGCCCTGGACGACATAGCCGTTGTGGTGGATCCGGCAGCTCTCCGTCCCCGCGATGGGACCGACGGACTCGGACCAGCGCCACCCGGGCTCGAATGTGGCCACGGCGAAGTCCAGTCCTGTCATGTGGACGGCTTCCAGGTGCCCCCTGGGGAAGTCGCGCCTCTCGTCCGGCTTGTCCAGCGTCTTGATCTCGAGCATGGCCCTGTTCCCTTCCGACCGTCGCCTGCACGGCCGGGTCCGGTCTCCGTCTGCCTCGAACGGCGCCGGCGGGGGCCGGGCCCCACCCCTCCATCGTCCGTCCGTCCACTCGGGGACGCCATTCGGGTGAAGCCGGTACGTCAGTCGCCCGGACCGCAGAGCCGGGCGAAGCGGCCGGCGTCGATGTTGCCGCCGGACAGGATCAGGCCGACGCGGGGCGGGAGGGGGCCCGCGCGGCCGGTGAGCAGTGCGGCGAGCGGGGTGGCGCCGCTCGGCTCGAGGACGATCTTCAGCCGCTCGAAGGCGAACCGCATCGCGTCCCTGATCTCGTCGTCGCCGACCAGCACGATCCCGTCCAGGAGCCGCCGGTTGAGGGAGAACGTCAGCTCGCCCGGGGTGTGCAGGGCCTGGCCGTCGGCGATGGTGCGCGGGACCGGGACGCTCACGCGCCGGCCCGCCTCCAGGGACCGCTTGGTGTCGTCGCCGGCCTCCGGCTCGACGCCGATCACCCGCGTGGCGGGGTACAGGCCCTTGACGGCGGTGGCGCTTCCGGCGATCAGTCCCCCGCCGCCGACCGGTGCGAGCAGTGCGTCCAGCCGCCCCGTTTCCTCCGCGAGCTCGAGGGCTGCCGTACCCTGTCCCGCGATGACGTGCGGGTGCTCGTAGGGCGGGACGAGGGTCAGGCCGCGCTCGGCGGCGAGGGCCTCGGCGAGGGCGACCCGGTCGCCGGTGTAGCGGTCGTAGGTGACGATCTCGGCGCCGTATCCCTCGGTGGCCGCGCGCTTCGACGGCGGCGCGTCCTCGGGCATGACGATGACGGCGGTGGTGCCCAGCTCCCGGGCGGCCAGGGCGACGGCCTGGGCGTGGTTCCCGGAGGAGTAGGCGGCGATGCCCCGGGACAGCTGGTCGGGGGTGAGCCGGGAGGCCGCGTTGTAGGCGCCGCGGAACTTGAAGGCGCCCACCCGCTGGAAGTTCTCGCACTTGAGGTGCACCTCGGCGCCGACGAGCGCGTCCAGGGTGCGGGAGCGCAGGACGGGCGTACGGTGTGCGACGCCCTTGAGCCGCCCGGCGGCGGCACGGACGTCGTCGAGGGTGACCGGCGGGATGGTGGTCGTCATGTGCTGCCTCCGGCGGGGGTCGGGTCGGTCGTCGTCCTGGACTGGGAGAGGTAGCTGTAGGCGGAGGCACGGGAGATGCCGAGCCGGCCGGCGACCTGCTCGACCGCCCGCCGCACGGCGAAGACTCCGCGGGCGTCCAGGTCCCGGAACAGCCGCAGCCGTTCCTCGCGGTCGAGCTGGGCCCAGTCCCGGTGCTGCCGCAGCTGGTGGGCGTCGACGATCGCCTCCACCACGGAGTCGATGTCGTTGCCGAAGGCGGTCGTCGGCGGTTCGGCGGAACCGGTGCCGAGACCGGCGAGGGCGCCGAGCAGGGTGTGCGCCCGGCCGACGGCGGTGACGTCGACGTTGACGCACAGGGCGCCGAACACCGCTCCCGCGGAGTCCCGGAGCACCATCGTGGAGGACTTCACGAGGACGCCGTTCCCGGTCCGGGTGACGTAGTTGAGCTCGTCGGCGGCCTGATCGCCCCGGGCCAGCATCCGCATGCCGATCTCGCTCATCGCCCCGCCCACCGTCCGCCCGGTCACGGAGCCGGCCACGGCGACCACCGATCCCTCCGGGCGCCGGTAGTCGTGCAGCACCACCTCGCAGACCGGCCCGAACGTCGCGGCGATCCCGTCGACGAGCGGCGCCAGCGCGGCGAGGATCGCGTCCCGCTCGGCGTCCCGGCCCTGTGCGGCCGCCATGAGCCCACCTCCTGCCTGTTCCACCTACCTTTCTCAGACTATACGTCCAACTGCTGGATTTTCAGTCCAGTACCGGTTTCCGTACCGCCGTGCTCGCCTCCTCCGCCCCCTCCGCCTCGGCGACGAGGGCGGCGAGGGTCGTCCGCGCGCGGGCGACGCGGGAGCGGACCGTGCCGACCGGGCAGTCGCCGAGGGCCGCCGCCTCCGCGTACGGCAGCCCGAGCAGCTGCGTGAGGACGAACGCCTCGCGCCGCTCGTCCGGCAGCCGGTCCAGCAGGTCGAGCAGCACGATCCCGTCGTCGAATCCGGGCAGTCCGCGCGGCTGTGCCCGTTCCACGGTCAGCTGCCAGTCGGGGACATCCGCCGTCCGGGGCCGTACGGCCGTGTACCGGTGGCTGTCGGCCACCGCGCGGCGGGCGATGGCCAGCAGCCAGGTGCGGGCCGAGGAGCGTCCCTCGAACCGGTGCAGGCTGCCGAGCGCCCGCAGGAACGTGTCCTGGGTCAGATCGTCCACCGCCTGCGGGTCGGCGCACAGATGGGCGACGTAACGGATGACGTCACGGTGCAGGGCGCGGACGAAGCGGTCGACGGCGTCGGAGTCACCGCCGCGCGCGGCCAGCGCCCAGGCGGTCGCCGCGTCGTCGGTGGGTCTTCCGGCAGGGGTGGGCAGGGTGGAAGTGATCACCTGAGGTCCTTCGCGGGGGAACCGGGAACCGCGGGCGTGCGCGGCCCGGCCGGCGGGGATACGGCCGCGGGCGGTACGCGGAACGAGGCTGTACCGGCACACGGCCGGAGCCCGGGGCGCGCAGGGGCGGCCCCGGGGTGTCACCGGCTGCCGTCAGAGGGCAGCGGCCCCGGCGGGCGGACCGCGGGAGGTGATCGCGTGGACGAGGAGGAGGAGACGCGGCACGCGGTCCGAGCGGCGGCGCCGGCGGACGCGGGGGGACGGACGGCGCGGCGGCACCGGCGCGAGGAACAGCAGCCGCATCGGGGCGGCCAGCCATCCGCCGACGGTCCGCAGCACCCGGAACACCGCCCGCTCGCCGTACCCGAGCCACAGGCCGCACAGCAGCGCGGCCAGCAGGTGGGCGGCGAGCATGCCCGCCGAGGAGTCGCCGGAGGGCGCCCTGTGTCCCTCCATGCCCGTACCCGTCCCCATGGGCATGGGCGTGGAGTGCATGCCGTGCGGCATCGCGCTCCCGTCCATGAAGTCGGCGTGGGCGGGCTCCACCAGGGAGAAGGCCGAGTGCAGAACCGTCTGGGCGGCGACGGCGACGGCCGTGATCAGCGGCAGTCCGCGCTCACGCCCCGCGAGTCCCCAGCCCAGGGCACCGGTCACGGCCCAGCCTGCCGCCAGCGTCCCGAGGGGGACGTGGTCGCCGGACATCATGACGTGCCCCAGGGCGGCGAGCACGACACAGACGGCCGCGAACACCGCGGCCCGTCCCGTGCGAGCACCCCACCCAGCAGTCATGACCCCTCATCGTCGCACCCGGGCCCCAACCGGTCACCCGTGGATACGGTTTCTCCCACGCCCGCAACTCATTCCCCGGTATGTGATCCAGAACACCCTTCAAAGTGGTCGGAGTTGCGGGAAACGAAAAGGGCCCGGCCGGCCGTGGTCCCGTACGGGGGGAGCGGGAACCACGGCCGGCCGGGCCGGTCAGGGGGCGGGTGGGGTCAGAGGCTCGTCTCCCCGGCGAGGCCGAAGAAGTCGTGCCACTTCCTGCCGTCGACGAAGCCGTCCGTCCCGTTGGACCGGTTCACGTAGACGTCGGCCAGGTCGTTGTGGGTGAAGGTGACGATGTCGTCCTTGCCGTCGCCGTCGTAGTCGCCCAGGTACGGGAACTCGCCGTCCGGCGCGAAGTAGTCCGCCCACTTCTGGCCCGTGCCGAAGGACTTGCCGCCGGACAGGGCCACGTAGACGTCGCTCGCCTCGCCACCGGTGAAGGTGACGATGTCGTCCTTCCCGTCACCGTCCGCATCACCGACGCGCGGCCGCTCGCCCTCGGGGGCGAAGTGGTCGTGCGCCTTGTACGGAGTGCCGAACTTCCCGCCCTCGTTCAGGGCGACGTACACATCGTTGCCGGCGTCCTGGGTGAAGGCGATGATGTCGTCCAGGCCGTCCCCGTCGACGTCGCCGACGGCCGGGAACTGGGCCCAGGGCGCGAAGTCGTCGTGCCACTTCTGGCCCGCGCCGAAGGTGTCGCCGTCCGAGAGGGCGACATGCACATCGGCCGTGTCCTCGCGGGTGAAGGTGATGATGTCGTCGATGCCGTCGCCGTCGAAGTCGCCCACCGCGGGCACCTCACGGCCGGGGGCGAAGTGGTCGTGCCACTTCTCGCCCGTGCCGAGGGACTTGCCGTCGGAGGCGGCGACGTACACGTCCGCGTTCGCGCCGTGGGTGAAGGTGACCGCGTCGTCCTTGTCGTCGCCGTTGAAGTCACCGGTCAACGGGGTCTCCCCGCCCGGCGCGAAGTGGTCGTTCCACTTCACCTCACGGCCGTCGAACCCACTGCCCGTGGACCTCGCGACATAGACGTCGGCCCGGTCGTCCTGGGTGAAGGTGACGATGTCGTCCTTCAGGTCGCCGTCGAAGTCGGCCGGGGAACCGCTCATCATGCCGCCGCCGGTGAGCCGCACCCGCATCAGGTAGACGTTGTACGGCTGCCACTGCGACATCGTGAAGTACAGATACGGGCTGTTGGAGTCGGCCGACCACGGGTGGATGAACGACCCGTACAGCTGCGGGTAGTCGGCGCCGGACGCGACCACCTGCTTGCCGCTCCACGGCCCCCACGGCGTCGCCGAGGTCCGCATCACGATCGAGCCGCCCGGGTCGTCCAGGTACATCATCACGAACCGGCCGAGATAGCGGCTGTACTGCACGGACAGTTCACCGACCGGAGCCCCGGCGATCGGCGTGGCGGCGTACGGGTCGGTCACCCAGTCGCCACCGGTCCAGTACCGGTAGGCACCGGGCTCCAGGAGCTGCCCCTCGGGGACGCGGGACAGGAACACGTCCCCGAAGCGGCCGTTCCTGGTGCCGTACAGGTAGACGTAGCCGCCCTGCTTGAGCATCGCCGCCATCTGGAACTTGTTGCCGAAGGACGCGTCGTTCTGCCAGCGGGCGTCGGCGTCCTTCACCCAGTTCTCGCCGTTGTCGTCCGAGTAGGCGATGCCCGAGTAGTTGGTGAACCACTCGCCGCCCTTCGGGCTCCAGCGGCGCACCGACATGTAGTGCATGTACTGCCGGTCGCCGACCGAGATGCCGGCGGTGGGGATGGTGGTCAGCTCGTCGTTGTCGACGCGCTTGCACGGCAGGACCTGCTTGGCGTGGCCCGGGCGGTCCGTCGCCATGCTGTCGATGCTCATGCCGTCGGCCAGGTTGTGGTCCGCGCTGCGCGCCACCAGGTTGCAGCGCCAGTCGAGCGTGGCCTGGTCGCCGACGGCGGCACCCGGCCCCGTCCAGCCGTTGCCGTAGGAGTCGCCGAAGGCGGTGAGGATCTCACCCTTGCCGTTGTCCCACATGATGCCGAGGTCGGTCGCCTTCAGCTGCCAGCGGACGTCGGTGGCGCTGGTGGAGCCGGGGCCGGTCAGCTTGGCGACGCGCTCGGCGCGCGAGACGACACCGGCGGCCTTGACTTCGGCGGTGTCCGCCGAGGCCGCGGCGGTGGGCGAGGCGCCGGCGAACAGTGAGCCGATGACCAGGGAGGCCAGCGACAGTACGGCCGGGAGAAGTCTCCCGGTAGTGCGTTTCACCACGTGTTCCTTTCCGGTCAGAGGCTGGTTTCGCCGGGGGTGCCGAAGAAGTCGTGCCACTTGCGGCCGTTGACGAAGCCGTCGGTGCCGTTGGAGGTGGCGACGTAGACGTCGGCC
>NZ_JAGMUJ010000130.1:380115-432699 GCF_019049255.1 Streptomyces sp. AC558_RSS880
GATGTCACCGAGCGCCGGGAACTCACCGGCCGGCGCGAAGAAGTCGTGCCAGACCGTGGCGGGCCCGAAGCCGTTGCTGCCGTTGGACAACGCGACATACACCTTGGCGTCGGCGTCATGGGTGAACGTGACGATGTCGTCGAAACCGTCCGCGTTCACATCACCGACCGCGGGAACCTCACCACCCGGCGCGAAGTGGTCGTGCCACACACTCGCGGGCCCGAACCCGCCACCGTCGGACAGGGCCACGTACACGTCCGACTCGGCACCCTTGGTGAAGGTGACGACGTCGTCCTTGTCGTCCCCGTTGAAGTCACCACTCAGCGGAGCCTCCCCGCCCGGCGCGAAGTGGTCGTGCCACACCTTCGCCCCACCGAACCCCTCACGGGTCGAGGCAGCGACATAGACGTCCGCCTCCGGGTCCTGGGTGAACGTCACGATGTCGTCCACACCGTCACCCGTGAAGTCCGTCGGCGAACCGGCCCGCATCCCGCTGCCACCGCTGGTGACGAGCTGCATGTAGTAGTTCCAGTTCCAGTGCGGTCCCGGATCCGTGTGGTCGTTGCCCGGCAGCTCGTTGTGGCCCAGGATGTGCGCCCGGTCCTTGGGGATGCCGTGCTGGTCGCACAGGTGCCGGGTCAGCGCGGCGGAGGAACGGTACATGGCGTCGGAGAACCAGGACGCGTTGTCGACGTACCCCTCGTGCTCGATCCCGAGCGACGACGGGTTGGCGCTGCGGGCGTGGTACGCGGTGTCGGAGTCACGCACCATCTGGGTGACATCGCCGTCCGAGGAACGGATCACATAGTGCGAGCTGACGCCCGCGGCACCGTTCTGGAACCAGCTGATGGAGCCCGCGTACGAGCCCTGCGTGACGTGGATGACGACCTTGTCGATCCGCGCCGAACGCCCGGGCTCGTAGTTGTTCGCATGGGCGGGGACCCAGTGGGCCGGCCCGTAATCGGCGCTCAGGACGGAGACTTCGGCCTGCTCGCCGTCGCCGGTGGAGCTGCCGAGCGGACGTGTCTTCTCGTACTCTCCGCGTTCCGGTTCGACCGTTCGCGGCTTGACGGTGACGCGTTCACCGCCCGTCACCTTCTGGGCCAGTCCCTGTCCGAGGAAGTCGTACACCGTGTCGGCGTACAGCCGTGCCGTGCTCGCCCGGTCCGCACCGCCGTACTCGGCGACGGCGGGATACCACTCGCCGATACGGTCCCGCTCGCCGGCGTCCAGTCCGAGGGCGTCGGCGTAGGACCGCAGGACGGCGGCGCCGCCACGGATGTTGGCGTCGGTGTCGCGCTTCAGCTCGGTGGCCGGCAGACCGGTCAGCTCGGCCGCGGTCTCCAGCGTCCGGCGTTCCGGGTTGCTGACGAGGTGCATCACCCCGTAGCCGCCGGACGCGCTCGGCTTGCCGGCGTGGCCGTCGAGATGGGTCTCCCCGTACCCGACGGCGACCAGGAGGTCACGCGGAACGTCGAACTCCTTGCTCGCGGCGGCGAAGGCGTCGTTCATGGCGGTGTCGTCGGCCGGGGCGGCGCTCGCCCGGCCGGTCAGGGTCAGTGCGGAGGCGAGTACGGCGACGAGCAGGGCCGCGCCCGGTCCGGTGCGTCTGCGGTTGGGTGGGTGCTGGGACATGGGTTCCCCCTGTTGTGGAAGCTAGAGGCTGGTTTCGCCGGGGGTGCCGAAGAAGTCGTGCCACTTGCGGCCGTTGACGAAGCCGTCGGTGCCGTTGGAGGTGGCGACGTAGACGTCGGCCTCGGCGTTGTGGGTGAAGGTGACGATGTCGTCCTTGCCGTCACCGTCGTAGTCACCGACGTACGGGAACTCGCCGGAGGGAGAGAAGAACTCGTTCCACCGCGCGCCGGGACCGAACCCGGAGCCGTTCGACAGGGCGACATAGACATCGGACTCGGCGCCCTGGGTGAAGGCGACGATGTCGTCCTTCTTGTCACCGTTGAAGTCACCGACCCGGGGCTGCTCACCGGCCGGGGCGAAGTGCTCGTGCACGAGCTTGCCCGCACCGAAGGCGCTCTCCCCGTCGGACAGAGCCACATACACGTCCGCCGTGCCGCCCTGCGTGAACGCGATCAGATCGTCGTCACCGTCACCGTCCACGTCACCGAGCGCCGGGAACTCACCGGCCGGCGCGAAGAAGTCGTGCCAGACCGTGGCGGGCCCGAAACCGTTGCTGCCGTTGGACAACGCGACATACACCTTGGCGTCGGCGTCATGGGTGAACGTGACGATGTCGTCGAAACCGTCCGCGTTCACATCACCGACCGCGGGAACCTCGTGCCGTTGTGCGAAGAAGTCGTGCCAGACCGTCGCCGGACCGAACCCGTCACCGTTGGAGAGCGACACGTACACGTCGGCCTCGGGACCGTGCGCGAAGGTGACGACGTCGTCCTTGTCGTCGCCGTTGAAGTCACCGGTCAGCGGGGTCTCGCCACGCGGAGCGAAGAAGTCGTGCCACAGCTTCGCCCCACCGAACTCGCTGCCCGTGGAGGGCGCGACGTAGGTGTCCGCCTCGGGGTTCTGGGTGAAGGTGACGATGTCGTCCACACCGTCGCCCGTGAAGTCGGTGGGTCCTCCGCCGAAGACGCCGGTGCTGCGCTCCGCCTCGGCGAGCAGGGCGCGGGCCTTGGCCTCCGCCTCGTCGTAGCGGGTGGGGAAGCCGGAGCCCTGGACGCTCTGGGCGAGCTGGCCGGCGGTGTAGCCGGGGTATTTCCGGTCGTTGGCGATGGCACGGGTGACGAACTGCGTCGCCGCGTACCAGGGGTCCATGATCTGCTCGACGGTGCCCCAGCCGTAGCTCGGCCGCTGCTGGAAGACACCGATGGAGTCCTTGTCACCGCAGGCCAGGTTGTTCATGTGCGACTCGACCCAGCCGGCCTCGAAGGCCGCGAGGGTCACCTTCGCGTTGGCGTTGTGGGTGCGGGCG
Organism: Streptomyces sp. AC558_RSS880; assembly: GCF_019049255.1. Lineage (GTDB taxonomy): Bacteria > Actinomycetota > Actinomycetes > Streptomycetales > Streptomycetaceae > Streptomyces. The sequence goes on from NZ_JAGMUJ010000130.1 coordinate 383,057, forward strand.
ACGCGCAGCACGTTGACGAGGACGTTCGGATCGTGCGTCGACGGTACGTAGCACGAGGCGTCCAGGACCTCGGCGTTGGCCAGGTTCTTGGGCGGCTTCGGCGACGGGTCGGCGGCCTGGGCGGGCGTGGCACCGGCGGCTATCAGGAAACCTGCCGCCGCCAACCCGGCGGCGCAGGCGGACAGACGTCTATGACGGGGCATGGGTGTGCCCTTTCGGGTCGGGATCAGGTGGTGGCTAGAGGCTGGTTTCGCCGGGGGTGCCGAAGAAGTCGTGCCACTTGCGGCCGTTGACGAAGCCGTCGGTGCCGTTGGAGGTGGCGACGTAGACGTCGGCCTCGGCGTTGTGGGTGAAGGTGACGATGTCGTCCTTGCCGTCACCGTCGTAGTCACCGACGTACGGGAACTCGCCGGAGGGAGAGAAGAACTCGTTCCAGAGCTGCCCGCCCTCGAACCGGGCCCCGTCCGAAAGCGCCACGAAGACATCGGACTCGGCGCCCTGAGTGAAGGCGACGATGTCGTCCTTCTTGTCACCGTTGAAGTCACCGACCCGGGGCTGCTCACCGGCCGGCGCGAAGTGCTCGTGCACGAGCTTGCCCGCACCGAAGCCGTTCTCCCCGTTCGACAGAGCGACATACACGTCCGCGGTGGTGCCCTGAGTGAACGCGATCAGATCGTCGTCACCGTCACCGTCGATGTCACCGAGCGCCGGGAACTCACCGGCCGGCGCGAAGAAGTCGTGCCACACCGTCGCCGGGAGGAAACCGTTGCTGCCGTTGGACAACGCGACATACACCTTGGCGTCGGCGTCATGAGTGAAGGTGACGATGTCGTCGAAACCGTCCGCGTTCACATCACCGACCGCGGGAACCTCACCACCCGGCGCGAAGTGGTCGTGCCAGACCGCCGCAGGACCGAACCCGCCACCGTTGGACAGCGCCACGTACACATCGGAGTCGGCACCCTTGGTGAAGGTGACGACGTCGTCCTTGTCGTCACCGTTGAAATCACCCGTCAGCGGGGTCTCCCCGCTCGGCGCGAAGAAGTCGTGCCACACCTTCGCCCCACCGAACCCCTCACGGGTCGAGGCAGCGACATAGACGTCCGCCTCCGGGTCCTGGGTGAACGTCACGATGTCGTCCACACCGTCACCCGTGAAGTCCGTCGGCGAACCGGCCAACAGCGGCTGAGGCGTTCCGCAGTTGCCGCTGGTGTGGCGGGCGGCGGTGGAGCTGTAGCGCAGCGCCACCCCGTCGATCACGATGGGCACGTTCTGGCCGTCGGCCTCCTGCTCGTAGTGCAGGTGGGGACCGGACGACTCGCCCGTGGTGCCGACCTTGCCCAGTTCGTCGCCGGTGCGGACGTACTGGCCCTTGGAGACGGTGATGCGGTCCAGGTGGGCGACCAGGCTGGTCCAGCCGCCACCGTGGTCGACGCGCACATAGTTGCCGTACCCGGAGGTGTTGGGCATGGGCACCACGTCGATCACGGTGCCGGGTGCCGAGGCCAGGGCCGGGGTGCCGAGGTCGGCGGAGCCCGCGATGTTGAAGTCCAGTGCGTTGTGGGCCTCGGAGGAGTGGTGGTAGTAGTCCCGCCCCTGTCCGCACGGCCAGGGCGCGCGGAAGTCGGGGCGGGTGCCGGCGGCCGAGGCCGTCTGTGCGGGGACCAGGAGGGCGCCGGAGGCCAGTACGGTGCCGATCAGGCCCAGGCTGAGGTGCCGTCTTCGCACTTCGTTCTTCCTTCCATGGGGGGCGGGAATCGCCATCGGTCGGTTGTGGGCACAGGGCTGCCCGGGACACGCGCCGAATCGGGGCGCGTGCCCGGGTGCCACGGGTGGAGAGGACGGGGCGGGGGCTCAGAGAGAGATCTCGCCGGGGAGGCCGAAGAAGTCGTTCCACTTCCTCGGCTCCCCGAAGGCGGTGCCGGACGAGAGCGCCACGTGCACATCGGCCTCGGGGGTGTGGCCGAAGGAGACCACGTCGTCCCGGCCGTCCTCGTCGAAGTCACCGACGTACGGGGAGGCGCTGGGGCCCGAGAACGCGTCGTGCCAGAGGCCCTTGGCGACGAAGCCCTCGCCGTCGGACAGGGCGACGCGGACCTCGGCGGCCGCGTCCGCGGTGAAGGAGGCGATGTCGTCGCGGTCGTCCCCGTCGAAGTCGCCCACCCGCGGCAGTTCGGCGCCGGGCGAGAAGCCGGTGAGGACCTTGCGTGCGGGCCCGAAGGAGTCGCCGTCGGAGAAGGCGACGTAGACGGCGGCCTCGGTGCCCTTGGTGAAGGTGATGATGTCGTCCTTCTTGTCGCCGTTCACGTCGCCCACGGCCGGGAACTCGCCGCGCGGCGCGAAGTGGTCGTGCCATTTCCCGCCGGTGGTGAAGGACTTGTCGTCGGAGAGGGACACATAGACGTCGGAGGTGGCGTCCTGTGTGAAGGTGACGATGTCGTCGGTCCCGTCGCCGTCGAAGTCGCCCACGGCCGGGACCTCGCCGTCGGGCGCGAAGTGGTCGCTCCACTTCTGCCCGGTGGCGAACGAGGTGCCGGTGGAGGGCGCGACGTAGACGTCGGCCGTCGTCCCCTGGGTGAAGGTGATCGCGTCGTCCTTGTCGTCCCCGTTGAAGTCACCGGTGAGCGGCGTCTCCCCGGCGGGTGCGAAGTGGTCGTTCCACTTGCCCCCGCCGGTGAACGCGGTGCCGTCCGAGGGGACCGCGTAGACCTCCGCGGCGGTGCCGCGGGTGAACGTGACGATGTCGTCCTTGCCGTCACCGGTCACATCGGTCGGTGAACCGCCGAGCATCAGGCCGCCCGCGTCGCCGTAGTGGACCTCGAGCTCCGCGATGGAGGTGAAGGTCTTCGCCCCGCCGGGCCGGCCGATGATCCGCACGCCGTCGCCCGCCGTCGGGTCGAAGGAGAAGGTGTAGGTCCGGTGCGGGCCCGCGGAGTTGTCGTACGGGTACGCGGGGCCGACGCGCTGGCCGGAGACGTCCACCCACTGGTTGTCGCGCCGGACCTGGACGCGCAGGTCACCGGCGAACCAGCCGCCGTCCGCGAACATGTCGCCCGTGGTGTAGGTGACCTTGTTCATCATGTACTGGCGCGGCCAGGTGTAGCCCCACCAGCCGGCGTCCTTGCGCTCGTCGTTCCAGTCGTCCTCGCTCTGGTCGCGGTTGCCGTCGGCGTAGAAGGCGTCCTTGCCGAAGTGGGTGGCCCGCTGGACGGGCACCGTGCCGGGTTCGCGGGCGAGGTTGCGGTTCGGGTCGGCGGCGTTGCCGGGAGTGGTGTCGCGGCGCGGCTCCAGGCTCAGTTTCCGCAGGGAGAAGGTGTACGCGTAGTGGTCGCCCTGCGGGTAACCGCCGCCGCAGGGGCAGACGTTGGACTGGAGCCACATCGACTTGCCGTCGGCGCTGATGTACTTGGACGGGATCGTGGTGGCGTAGCCGCCGTGCTTGGAGTGGGTCCAGGGGTAGCCGCCGAAGTCCTTGGTCGCGAAGTGCTTCCAGGGGCCCCAGGGGGTCGGGGACTCGTAGAACTCGAAGGTGTACTCGGTCCACGAGGTGTAGATGTAGCGGTTCAGCGGCTTGTTGTAGACGACGCCGCCCTGGCCGAGGACCGTCATGTCGCGTGCCCGGCCGGGGGTGAGGACGTTCTGGTAGACGCGCCGGTCGTCGTGGAGGACGGGCTTGCGCTGCGCGATCTCCGTGGACCAGACCGGGTTGCCGGAGGTGTCCGTGCCGGACATGTACTGCCAGGCGTTCTCGTCCATGACGGAGTTCTTGTGGACGCGGGCCAGGTACAGGTCGACGGGGTCGGGGACGGTGTTGTCGAAGGAGTCCCGCCAGTTGTGGTCCAGGCCGTAGGCGTAGACGTGGTCGTCGGGGGCGTTGGCGTAGTTCTTGCCGTAGTCCAGGAACATCACCGTGGTGAAGACGCCGCCGCCGAACATCGGCCGGTCGCGGTCCCAGGTCCAGGTGCGGCCCTTGTCGGTGGACCTGGCGATCGTCGCGGCCGGGGCGTCGTTGAAGTCGTGCGCCAGGTCCTGCACCGCGAGGTAGAGGTCGCCGTTCACACAGGCCATGCCGGTCGGCTTGCGGTTGTGGCCCGCGCTCCAGATCTGGCCCACGTCGGTGGAGAGCTGTGATCCGGTCAGTCCGCCGGGCATGCCGGAGATCTTCGTGACCCCGATGTCGCTGAAGTCGCTGCCGAAGCCGGTCCCGTCGCCGTAGGCGGCGTACACGTTGTCGTCGTCGGACCAGCAGTTGGGCCAGAGGTCACCGTGGTCCCGGTTGTCGCCGGCCGCGGGTGCGCCGACGGTGGCCGCGGGGTCGACGGCCACGGTCGAGAAGAAGCCGCTCGCCGGAGGTGAACCGGCGGCGGCCGCCCGGGTTTCCGCGGTCCGTACGACGTCCGGCGTCGTACCGGTCGCGGCCGAACCCGGCGGCACGACCGTCAGCACCGTGCCGAGGGCGAGCAGGGCCGTGGCCATGGCACGGCCCAGGGGCCCTGCCGGTCTGGAGGGTGGGGCGGATCTGCGCATTGACTGTGCTCCCGGTGGACTCGGCCGGCCAGCGTCGAAATCGATTTCAGCGGACGGTACTAGCGCGCCAGGAGGGCGTCAACTGACGCATGGGAGGCGAGGATTCGGCGAGAATTGGCCGATGCACCCCATTCTTCCGGCCGTGCGACCGCTGCGGCGCGGGCCTCTTGGATCTTCTGCCTCCAGGGTGTTCGAGCAGGTCACAGCGGTACACAGCGGGAGTCGACCTTGTCGGCGGGACGGGCGGGGGAATCGACCGGCGCGCTCGTTCCGTGACACAAGAAATCCATTTCACATCTGGCCGTCCAGAGTTGGCCGACCGTTCGCCGCACCTGTCACATGTGGTCCACGGAGCGCGTCCCGTCCCCCGAGCGAGCTACGGGCAAGTGTCCACTGCACGGTGACGATTCCCGGCCGCCGGATCCGTAGCGTCCGTTGTGACACGCGGCGCTGGGCCGCGGGACCGACGAAGGAGTCATCGATGAGAGTGGTCTGGCAGATCCTGGCCGTGGTGGCGATCACCGCCGTAGGCGGTCAGAGCGTGAACGCGGTGCGGGACAACCCATGGCTCACGCTCGCCCTCGGGCTGCTGACCACCGTGCTCGCCGTGCTGGTCTACCGCTGGGTGGTGGCGCGGACCGAGCGCCGGCCGGTCACGGAACTGGACCCGAACGGTGCCGCGCCGGCGCTCGGCCGGGGGACGCTGATCGGCGTCGTGATGTTCGGCATGGTCATCACGAACCTCTTCACCTCCGGCAACTACGAGGTGCACGGCCTGGGTTCGCTGAGCGGCACGGCCGGGCTGTTCGGCTTCATGGCAGCCGCCGCCGTCACCGAGGAGCTGCTGTTCCGCGGTGTGCTGTTCCGGATCGCCGAGGAGTACCTGGGCACCTGGATCGCGCTGGCGCTGACCGCGCTGCTGTTCGGCCTGGCGCACCTGCCCAACCCGGACGCCACGGTGTGGGGCGCCTTCGCCATCTCGATCGAGGCCGGCGGCATGCTCGCCGCCGCGTACGTCGCCACCCGCAACCTGTGGGTGCCGATCGGCGTGCACTTCGGCTGGAACTTCGCCGCGGGCGGCATCTTCAGCACCGTGGTCTCGGGCAACGACACCGAGCAGGGGCTGCTGGACTCCACGACGACGGGCAACAAGTGGATCACCGGCGGCGACTTCGGGCCGGAGGGAAGCGTGTACTCGGTGCTGTTCGGTGTGCTGCTGACGATCGCGTTCCTGTGGCTGGCCCACCGGCGCGGCCGTCTGGTGCCCCGCCGGCGCGCCGACCGGGTCGACTCCACCGCTAGACTGCCCCGGTGATCGCTCCTCACCGGCTCCTGGAACGGTGGCACCGGCTGGACGTCACCGTCAGGGACCTTCTGCTCGGGCTGCTCGTCCTCTCCCTGTCGCTGCTGCCGGACTTCCAGAACCACGGAACGCTCGTCGGCGGCGTGCCGGAGCGTCCCTTCGACACGCTCGCCTTCGTGGCGGTGGCCCTCCAGGCCCTTCCGCTCGCCGTGCGCCGGCGGTGGCCGGCCGTCTGTCTCGCCCTGGTGGTGGCCGGGTTCGCCCTCGACCAGCTCCGCGGCTACCACTCCCCCGCGGGCACCGCGCTGCCCATCGCGCTGCTGAGCGCCGGGGCGTATCTGGAGCGGTACCGGCGCACCACCGCGGCCCTGTGCACCGCCGTCTACGTGGCGCTGACGGTCGCGTTCCACCGGCTGGGTCCGGGCGAGCCGGTGAGCGAGTTCGTGACGTTCTACCTGGCGGTGGCCCTCGCCTGGGGCATCGGGGCGTGGCTGCGCTCCACCCGGGTCGCGGAGGCCGAGCGCCGGCACCGCGTCGCCGAGGACTCCCGGACCGCCGAACGCGCCCGGATCGCCCGCGAGTTGCACGACGTCGTGACCCATCATGTGACGGCGATGGTCGTGCAGGCCGAGGCGGCCCGTTATCTGACCGCCGCGCCCGACCGGCTGGACCGGACACTGACCGCCGTCACCGACACCGGCCGTCGGGCCATCACCGACCTGCGGCACCTGCTCGACCTGCTCAACCCCGACCACGGCCCCGAGACCAGGACACCGCCCGTCGGCCGGCTCCTCACGCTCGTGGAGCAGACCCGCCGGGCCGGGCAGCCGGTGGAATTCACCGAGGAGGGTACGCCGGCGCCGTCGACCGGCAGCGCCGACCTCGTCGCCTACCGGGTCGTGCAGGAGTCCCTGACGAACGCCCTCAAGTACGCCCACGGCGGCGCCACCCGGGTCCTGGTGCGGCACAGCGAACGGCAGATCACCGTGGAGGTCGGCACGGACGGTTCCGGCGCACCGGTGGCCTCCTCCCCCGGCGGGAGCGGCCGGGGCCTGGTGGGCCTCCGGGAGCGGGTCGACGTCCTGGGCGGCGACTTCAGCGCGGGCCCGGAGGCGGGCGGCGGCTTCGTCGTACGGGCCCGCATACCGACGGGGACCACGGTGCCGACGAGGGACACGGCAGCGACAGGGGACACGGCAGCGACGGAAGACACGGTACCGACGGGGAACACGGCATGACCGCACCGATCCGGGTCCTGGTCTGCGACGACCAGATGCTGATCCGCACCGGCCTGGTGACCATCATCGACGCCCAGCCCGACCTGGAGGTGGCGGGCGAGTGCGGCGACGGGCGGTCCGCCGTCGACCTCGCCGGCCGGCTCCGTCCGGACGTCGTGGTGATGGACGTACGCATGCCGGTGCTCGACGGCATCGAGGCCACCCGCCTGCTGGCCGGTGCGGGGGTGCCGCATCCGGTGAAGGTGCTCGTGGTGACGACGTTCAACCTGGACGAGTACGTCTACGAGGCGCTGCGCGCGGGGGCGAGCGGGTTCCTGCTCAAGGACGCGCCGCCGTCCCAACTGCTCCACGGGATCCGGACCGTGGCCATGGGCGCGGCGCTGCTGGACCCGGAGGTGACCCGCCGGCTCGTGGGCCGGTACGCCGCCCGGATCCGCCCCGCCGAGGGCGGGGCGCCGCGGGACCTCCCCCTGACCCCCCGCGAACTGGAGGTCCTCCGCCTCATCGCGGACGGCCTGTCCAACAGCGAGATCGCCGCGGCCCTGCTGATCAGCCAGGAGACCGTGAAGACCTTCGTCTCCCGCATCCTCGCCAAACTCGGCCTGCGCGACCGCGTCCAGGCGGTGGTCTACGCCTACCGCCAGGGCCTGGCGACCTGAACCGGACGCACGGGCCGGGTCCGCCGGCGTTCCCCGTCCTCCGGCGACGAGCCGCCCGGCGGCGCGGAGCGGAATACGGAACCGCCCCGGTCCGTTGTCGGCGTCGAAGGAGGTCAGGAGTGGACACCATGTACTACGACCACGGAACGCCGGCCGAGCGCTGGGAGCGCGCCGGGATGTTCTTCGACGCCAAGGACTACGCCGCCGCCGCGCGCGTTCTCGGCGGGCTGGTCGAGGAGGTGCCGGAGCAGACCGGGCCGCGGCTGCTGCTGGCGCGCGCCTACTACCACTCGGCGCAACTGCGGCGCGCGGAGGCGGAGCTGAGGGTCATCGTGGAGCGTGACCCGGTGGAGCACTACGCCCGGCTGATGCTCGGGCGCACCCTCCAGCGGCAGGGGCGGGACGACGAGGCCCGGCCGCACCTGCGGATCGCCGCCGCGCTGGGCGGCTCCTTCGACGAGGAGTGAGGGCGGGCCGGTGCCCGGTTCCCCGCGACGGGGAGCCGGGCACCGTGCGTCATCGTGCCGCCGTGCCGCTTCCGTACGTCCGCCGGCCCCGGCGGTGGGCCACTTCCCCGAGCACGATGTCGACGGCGAGGAACGCCGCCAGGGGGATGCCGAGGAGCGGGACGAAGTAGCCCAGGACGGCGATCGCCGCCAGCAGGGGGACGAGTACGTACGGCGGCACCTGCTGCCAGGCCCCGCGGGGGACCGGCCGGCCGAAGGCGGAGCCGCGGCCCCGCTGCCACCACATGCGGTAGCCCCACAGGATCAGCAGGATCAGGGTGAGGGCCAGGGCCATCAGGGCGATCTGGTTCACCAGGCCGAACAGGTTGCCGGTGTGCAGGTCGATGCCCCAGCGGGTGAGCTTCGCGAGGACCGGGTAGTCGTCGAACCGCAGGACGTCGGTGACCTCACCGGAGGCGGGGTCGACGGCGACCGAGTCCTGCTTCTCGGGCCAGCTGCGCTGGATCTGCCGCACGACGTACGCGGACTTCTCGTCGGCGGGCGGCACGATCTCCACCGGGTCGCCCAGGCCCTCGGCCCGCGCCGCCGCGAGGACCTTGTCCAGGCCGACGCCGTGCGCCGCGTCGCCCGCCGTACCGCCGGCCGCGCCGTGGCCCGCGTGTTCGCCGGCCGCCGCGGCCGACACCGAGGGGGTCTCCTGGCCGAGGGAGGTGCGCAGCTCGCCGATGTTCGCGCCGGCGTAGGTGGACCAGGTCAGGCCGGTCGCCGAGAGGAAGATGAAGCCGGCCGCGGCCCACACGCCCACGCCGCCGTGCAGGGCCAGCGTGCGGCGCCGCCCGCTGGTGCCGCGTATCTTGCGCAGGGCGCGGCGCCGGGAGAACCACAGCACCAGTCCGCCGCACGCGATCACCCACAGCCAGCTGGCGGCGAACTCGCTGTAGAGGCGGCCCGGTTCGCCCAGGTGCAGATCGCGGTGGAACTCGTCGATCCAGGTGCGCAGGGGCAGCGCGCCCGTGGAACCGTACTGTTCCAGTTCGCCGCGCACCTTCGCGGTGTACGGGTCGACGAACACGGCCAGGGTGTGGTCGGGGTCCACACCCGGTATGCCGGACAGCATCACCCTCGTGGTGGCGTCCGCCTCGGGTGAGGGGCGTACGGCGGAGATCGTGCCCTCGGGGTGGGCCTCGCGGGCGGCGGCCACCTGCTCGGACACGGGCAGTTTCCGGTCGCCGACGGGGACGGTCAGCTCATGGTCGTAGACGATCTCCTCGGCCTGGAAGGAGGCGGCGTACAGCAGGCCGGTGAGGGCGGCGACGAGGAGGAACGGCGCGACCAGGACTCCCGCGTAGAAGTGCAGGCGCAGGACGAGGGGGCGCAGGCCGGCCCAGGCGCTCTTCTCCGATGCGGGGGCGGGGGGTTTCGGTGCCTCTTCCGTGCTGGTAGAGGGAGCGGTGGTCATCGGTGGGGTTCTCCCGGGGACGTCTCGGCGGGCGGGGTGGTGGTGCAGTAGTCGGGGTGGCGGGGCGTCCGGTTCCCGGGAGATACGTGTGACCTGTGCCACATGCGGAAGGCGTGCGATCCTGGCGGCATGGGAACTCCGGACGATCGCGCGCCCTTGACCGAGCGGGTCGAGCAACTGCTCGCCGTGGAAGGGCCGTTGCCCATAGTCGCGGCCGGTGACCCGGTGCTGCGCGGTGGTACCGAGCCGTACGACGGGCAGTTGGGGCCCGAGCTGCTGGCCCGGTTCGTGGCGGCGCTGCGGGTCACCATGCGCGCGGCGCCGGGTGTCGGGCTGGCCGCGCCGCAGGTCGGGGTGGGGCTGCGGATCGCGGTGATCGAGGATCCGGCGCCGGTCCCGGAGGAGGTGCGCCTCGCGCGCGGGCGGGTGCCGCAGCCGTTCCGGGTACTGGTCAATCCGGCGTACGAGCCGGTCGGCACCCGGCGGGTCGGGTTCTTCGAGGGGTGCCTGAGCGTGCCGGGGTACCAGGCGGTGGTGGCGCGGCCCGCCGAGGTGCGGCTGCGGGGGCAGGACGAGCACGGGCGGGCGCTGGACGAGGTGTTCACCGGCTGGCCCGCGCGGATCGTGCAGCACGAGACGGACCACCTCGACGGCACGCTGTACCTCGACCGGGCCGAGCCGCGCTCGCTGTCGTCCAGCCGGGCCGTGGCGGAGCGCTGGTCGCAGCCGACGCCGGACGGGGCGGCGCGGCACCTGGGCTTCGAGCTGCCGTGACCGCGTCCCGAAGGATGGTTCGCCCCCGCCGCCCCTTCCCTCCCCCACTCCCGGCTTCGCTCGAGCGGGAAGGACCCCCAGCGCCCCCGGACCTCCTTCGGCCCTGAACGGGCCTCGTCCTCAAACGCCGGACGGGCCGGAAGGGCCGGAGGGGCCGCTGCGGCTCAGGCGTCGCGGTAGGCCTCCAGGAGGCGGAGCCAGACCTCGCTGATCGTCGGATAGGACGGGACCGCGTGCCACAGGCGGGCGATCGGGACGCGGGCGGCGACGGCGATGGTCGCGGAGTGGATGAGTTCGCCGACGCCGGGGCCGACGAGGGTGAGGCCGCGCAGGATCTCGTCCTCGAGGTCGACGATCATGCGGGCGCGGCCCTTGTAGCCGTCGGCGTACAGGCCGGCGCCCGCGACCGAGGACAGGTCGACGTCGACGGCGCGGACGCGGTGGCCCGCCCGTTCCGCCTCGGCCAGGGAGAGGCCGACGGAGGCCGCCTCCGGGTCGGTGAAGACGACCTGGGGGACGGCGGCGTGGTCGGCGGTGGCGGCGTGCGCGCCCCAGTCCTCCGCCTGTACGGGCTCCCCGGCGGCCCGGGTGACGATGGCGGCGCCCGCGATCCGGGCCTGGTACTTGCCCTGGTGGGTGAGGAGGGCCCGGTGGTTGACGTCGCCGACGGCGTACAGCCAGTCGTGGCCGGTGACGCGGAGGCTGTCGTCCACGGTGAGCCAGGAGCCGGGCTCCAGGCCGATCGTCTCCAGACCGATGTCGTCGGTGCGCGGGGCGCGTCCGGTGGCGAAGAGGATCTCGTCGGCCTCGATCCGGTCACCGTCGTCGGTGACGACCAGGACCGTGCCGTTCTCCCTGGTCACCGACTTCACCGAGGTGCCGGTGCGGATCTGCGCGCCGGCCTCGGTGAGCGCCTCGGCGACCATCTCGCCGGCGAACGGCTCCATGCGGTTCAGCAGGCTCTCGCCGCGGACGAGGACGGTGACCCGCGAGCCGAGGGCCTGCCAGGCGCAGGCCATCTCGGTGGCGACGACCCCGCCGCCGACCACGACCAGCCGACCGGGCACGGACTGCGCGCTGGTCGCCTCGCGGCTGGTCCAGGGCCGGACCCCGTCGAGTCCGGGCAGGTCGGGCAGCCGGGCGCGGCTGCCGGTGCAGACGGCGACGGCGTGCCGGGCGGTGAGGACCCGCCTGCCGCCGTCGGCGTCCGTGACGGTGACGGTGCGCGGACCGGTGAGCCGTCCCCGGCCGCGGTACAGGTCGGCCCCGGTGCCCTCCAGCCACTGGACCTGGCCGTCGTCCTTCCAGTCGGAGGTGAAGGAGTTCCGGCGGGCGAGTACGACGTCGGCGTCCAGGGGCCCCTGGACGGACCGGCTCAGGCCGGGGACGCGCAGGGCGTCGGCCCGGGCGATGACCGGGCGCAGCAGGGCCTTGCTGGGCATGCACGCCCAGTAGGAGCACTCGCCGCCGACCAGTTCGCTCTCCACGACCGCGGTGGTGAGCCCGGCGGCGCGGGTGCGGTCGGCGACGTTCTCGCCCACGGGTCCGGCGCCGAGCACCACGACGTCGTAGGCGGTTGATTCCGGTTGCGTCGATTGCGTTTCCGTCATGGCGTCAGTCTGGTGGGTGGTGTGCGCTGTGGCCACATGGGTAGGGGCGCGGAATAGGTGACCGGCCGGCCGTGTTGTGCCGACGGCCCGACCCGACGCCAGGAAGAGGGAACACGCGATGAGCAGCACCGTGGAGCTCACCAAGGAGAACTTCGACCAGACGGTCACGGACAACGAGTTCGTGCTGATCGACTTCTGGGCGGCCTGGTGCGGTCCGTGCCGCCAGTTCGCGCCGGTGTACGAGAAGGCGGCGGCGGACAACCCCGACCTGGTGTTCGGCAAGGTGGACACCGAGGCGCAGCCGGAGCTGGCCGCGGCCTTCGGCATCCAGTCGATTCCGACGCTGATGATCGTGCGTGACCAGGTCGCCGTGTTCGCCCAGCCGGGTGCGCTGCCCGAGGCCGCTCTGACGGATGTCATCGGGCAGGCCCGCAAGCTGGACATGGACGACGTCCGCAAGCAGATCGCCGAGCAGCAGGCGCAGCAGGGCGAGGCGCCGGGCGCCTGAGACGGCCTCGGCGGCGGTGAGGGTGGCGGTGGGGTGGCTTCGCCCCTCCGCCCCTTCCCTCCCCCACACTCCCGGCTTCGCTCGAGCGGGAGGGACCCCCGTCGTCCCCGGGGGCCCCGCCCCCAGATCCTTCGCGCCCACGCGGCGGAGCCGCATGTCAGTAGAGCCCCGCACCCCTTGAGTCAACTGGACTCGCGTCGCACCACCGACGCCCCCAGCACCTTGTGGGCCTCGGGCGCCGCCGCGGGGTCGCGGACCGCGCGGTCGACCAGTTCGGCCAGCTCGCGGCCGGCCGGCAGTTCGAGGTGGACGGTGCTCAGCCGGGGCCGCAGCAGCCGGCCCAGCATCAGGTTGTCGGCGCCGACCACGGCGGTCTCCTCGGGGATGCGGACGCCCTCGTCCTGCAGCGCGCGCATCAGCAGCATCGCGTACTCGTCGTTGTACGTGAACACGGCGTCGAGGCCGAGCTCGCGCCAGCGGGCGGCCAGCCGGGCGGCGGCGCCCTCGTCGTGCGCGAGCGGCAGCTCGGTGACCGTGGCGTCAGTGCCGCGCAGGGCGGCGCGCACCCCGGCCAGGCGGGGCGCGGAGAACGCCTCCAGGGCGGGCTCTCCCGGAACGACCACGCCGATCCGGCGGCGGCCCCGGTCGAAGAGGTGGGCGCCGGCGCTGTGCCCGACGACGTCGTGGTCCATGAGCAGGGCGTGCGCGCCCTCGACGGGCTCGGGACCGAGGGTGACGACGGCCCGCGCCCCGGAGCGTTTGAGCACCTCGACGCCGCGCGGGCCGAGCCCGGAGCCGGGCACCAGGACCGCCACGGGCCTCAGCTCGGCCCAGGCGCGGGCGGCCTCGTCGTCGTGCAGGCCGACGGTGCCGTACTGCACGACCGTGTAGTCGAGGCGGGCCAGGGAGCCCTGGAGATCGTTGATGAACTGGCTGTAGAGCGGCCCGACGGGAAAGGCGGGCGCGGGCATCAGGACCGTACGGCTGTGTCCGGCGCGCAGGCTGCGGGCCGCCGCGTGCGGCACGTACCCGAGTTCCCTCGCGGCCTCGCGGACACGGCGGCGGGTGGGTTCGCTGATCCGGACGGCACCGGCGTTGTTCAGGACGTAGGAGACGGTCGCGCGCGAGACGCCGGCCAGCCGGGCCACATCGGCACTCGTGGGTACGGAGCGCGTCGGTGCGGGGGACGCGGACGCGGGCGTGTTCGTTATCTGCACCATGACGTACGGCATCCTTGCAGAAGCCGTAACCGGGCGATCAGGTGGGTGAGTTGATACCCCGTCAGCGGGCGGGCGCCGGGCCCGTCACCCGGCCGACCAGGTCCAGCCACGCGGACTCCAGCCGCTCCGGCGGCATGCCGCACTGCCGTATCAGATGGTGGATCAGGGCGGGGTCGAGCTGGGCCATCAGCGTGTGGGCGAGGACCTCGCAGTCCGCGTCCGGGACCGCCTCGCGCAGCAGCAGGGTCACGTGGTGGCGCAGGACGCGGCGGGGCGGACTGGTGAAGCGGCGGCCCGCTCCCGGTTCGGCCGCCAGCTGCAGTTCCAGCTCCTCGGTGGTGCGGCGGAGCATCGCGAGGCCGAAGGCGCGCAGCCGCTCGGCCGGGGGCGCGCCCGGCCCGAGCGGCGGGGGTCCGGTGAGGAAGGCGGCCTGGAACTTCTTCTCGGAGTGGTCGAGGAGGGCGGTGAGCAGGCCGGTGCGGTCGCCGAAGCGGCGGAAGACCGTCCCCTTGCCCACGCGGGCCGCCGCCGCGACCTCCTCCATGGTGATGCTGTCGGCCCCGCGCTCGGCCACGAGCCGCGCGGCCGCCTCCAGCAGGCGGGCCCGGTTGCGTGCGGCGTCGGCGCGCAGGCAGGGCTCGTCGGGGCCGGTTCCGAGTTGCAGCAACTCCTGCGGCTGTGCGGGGTCCTGGGGTGCCGGGACGGGCGGCGGCGCGGCGGACATGAAGCCAGCGTAAAGCATCGGGAAGAAACTGGACCGCGGTCCGGTTGAAGTGCTACAACAGAGAAACGGACCCCGGTCCGGATTGTTTCGGCGATGTTTCAGCACCCCCTGGAGCCCCTCATGTCTGTTCGCATCCTCGCCCTCGTCGGCAGCCTCCGCGCCGGTTCGCACAACCGTCAGCTCGCCGAGGCCGCTGTCAAGCTCGCTCCCGCGGGCGCCGAGGTGTCGCTCCACGAAGGGCTGGCGGAGATCCCCTTCTACAACGAGGACATCGACGTCGAGGGCACCGTGCCGGCCGCCGCCGCCAAGCTGCGCGAGGCCGCCGCGGGCGCCGACGCGCTGCTGCTCTTCACGCCCGAGTACAACGGCACGATGCCGGCCGTCCTGAAGAACGCCATCGACTGGCTGTCCCGCCCCTACGGCGCCGGCGCCATCAGCGGCAAGCCGGTCGTCGTGATCGGTACCGCCTTCGGCCAGTACGGCGGTGTCTGGGCCCACGACGACGCCCGCAAGTCCGTGGGCATCGCGGGCGGCAAGGTGATCGAGGACATCAAGCTCTCCATCCCCGGCTCGGTGACCCGCTTCGCCGAGACCCACCCGGCGGACGACGACGAGGTCGCCGGCCAGCTGACCGAGGTCATCACCCGCCTCCACGGCCTCGCCGGCGAGCCGGTTGCGGCCTGATCCACCTCACTCCGAAACGCCGGAGAGGCTGAGTCTCAGCCTCTCCGGCGTTTCGGGAGCGGGGCCCGGGGCGGAGCCCCGGGTTCGGGACGGGAAGGGGCGGTGGGGGCGAAACCCCTCACCCGACGCGGCGGAACCGGACCCCGTGTCCAAGGACTCAGGCAGCCGCCGGCGCGGACCGCCCGTCACGGTGGATCGGCGTTCGCAAGCCCGTCAGGGGAACGCCCGTGCCGCCCCGGCGGGTGGCGACGATCTCCGCCGCGATGGACAGGGCCGTCTCCTCCGGGGTGCGGGCGCCGAGGTCGAGGCCGATCGGGGAACGCAGGCGGGCCAGCTCCCGCTCCCCCACGCCCGCCTCGCGCAGGCGGCGCTCGCGGTCGGCGTGGGTGCGCCGGGAGCCCATCGCCCCGACGAACGCCACCGGCAGCCCCAGCGCCACCTCCAGCAGCGGTACGTCGAACTTCACGTCGTGGGTGAGGACGCACAGCACCGTGCGCGCGTCGGTCTCCGTGCTCCGCAGATAGCGGTGCGGCCAGTCGACCACGATCTCGTCGGCCTCCGGGAAGCGGGCCCCGGTCGCGAACACGGGCCGCGCGTCGCACACCGTGACGTGGTAGCCGAGGAACTTCCCCGCCCGCACCAGCGCCGCCGCGAAGTCGATCGCCCCGAAGACGATCATGCGGGGCGGCGGCACCGAGGACTCCACGAACAGGGTCAGACCACCGGGGCAGTACGACCCTCCCCCAGACTCCGTCCGGGGGGACTCCCCTCTCGCTCCGCTCGCAGCCACGGCGACCGTACCGGTGCGGCCCGCTTCCAACAGGGCCCCGGCCTCCCCGGCCGCCGTCCGGTCCAGCTCGGGAACCCCGCCGAGGCCGCCCTCGTACGATCCGTCCGGGTGGACGAACAGGGCCCTGCCGAGAAGTTCCGCCGGGCCCTCGACGACCCGGGCGAGTGCCCCCGGCCCGCCCTGGAGGACGGCCGACAGCGCCGCCCGCAGCACCTGCCGGACGGGAGCCCGCACACCGACCGGGGTCACCATGATGTCGATGACCCCGCCGCAGGTCAGGCCGACGGCGAAGGCGTCCTCGTCGCTGTAGCCGAACCGCTCGACACGGCTCTCGCCGTCCGCGAGCGCCTGGGCGCACAGGTCGTACACCGCGCCCTCCACGCACCCGCCGGACACCGAGCCGACGACCGTTCCCCCGCTGTCGACGGCGAGGGCGGCGCCGGGGCCGCGCGGCGCGCTGCCGCCCACGGACACCACCGTGGCCACGGCGAACTCCCTGTCCTCGGTCAGCCAGCGGTGCAGCTCGCCGGCGATGTCAAACACGTGGTCCTCCCGCCTCCAGTACCCGGTCCGGACGGATGGGCAGGTTCCGGTGCCGTACGCCGGTCGCGTGCCAGACCGCGTTGGCGACGGCCGCCGCCGCGCCCACGATGCCGACCTCGCCGATGCCCTTGATGCCGACGGGGTCGTCGGGGTCCGGGTCGTCGATCCAGTCCGCCTCGACCGTCGGCACGTCGGCGTGGGTGGCGACGTGGTAGCCGGCCAGATCGGCGCCGTAGAGGCCGCCAAAGGCCCGGTCCCGGACCGCCTCCTCGTGCAGGGCCATCGAGATGCCCCAGGTCATGCCGCCCACGAGCTGACCGCGCGCGGTGAGCGGGTTGACGATCCGGCCCGCGGCGAAGATGCCGAGCATCCGCCGCACCCGCACCTCGCCGGTGGCGACGTCCACGGCCACCTCGGCGAACTGCGCCCCGAAGGAGTGCCGTTCCTTCTGGGCGAGGGCGCCCAGGGCGGCGGTGGTGTCGGACCGTACGGTGATGCCCTCCGGCGGCACGGCGCCTCCCGGAACGAGCCGGTCCCGCAGTTCCCCGGCGGCGGCCGTGATCGCCCAGGCCCAGGAGCGGGTGCCCATGGAGCCGCCCGCGATCCCCGCCGGGCCGAAGTCGCTGTCGCCGATGTGCACCCGGACCCGGTCGGGCGCCACCCGGAGCGCGTCGGCGGCCACCAGGGTGAGCGCCGTGCGCGCCCCGGTGCCGATGTCGGCCGCGGCGATCCGCACGGTGAAGGTGCCGTCCGCCTCCGCGGTCACCGCGGCCGTCGACGGAAGGGCGCCCGAGGGGAAGGAGGCCGCGGCCGTGCCCGTGCCGAGCAGCCAGCGCCCCTCACGGCGCGTCCCCGGGCGCGGGTCACGGTCGGCCCAGCCGAAACGGCGGGCGCCCTCGCGGAAGCAGGCGGCGAGGTTGCGGCCGGCGAACGGCAGCCCGGAGACCGGTCCGTGCTCGGGATCGTTGCGCAGCCGCAGCTCGACCGGGTCGATGCCGCACCGCTCGGCGAGTTCGTCGAGCGCCGCCTCCAGCGCGAACGACCCGGGCGCCTCGCCCGGCCCGCGCATCCACGTCGGGGACGGCACGTCCAGCCGTACGACCTCGTTCGAGGTGCGGTGGGCGTCGGCGTCGTACATCACGCGCGCCACACCGGCGCTCGGCTCGACGAACTCCCAGACCGTGGACGTCTGGTTCAGTGCGCGGTGCTCGAGGGCGCGCAGCCGGCCGTCGGAGTCGGCGCCGAGCCGGACCCGCTGGACCGTGGGGCTGCGGTAACCGGTGAGCGAGAACATCTGACGGCGCGTCAGCACTACGCGGACCGGCCGTCGCAGGGCGGTCGCGGCCATCACGGCGGAGACCTGGTGGGCCCGTACGCCCTTGCTGCCGAAGCCGCCGCCGACGTGCTCGGAGCGCACCCGCACCGCGGACGCGTCCAGTGAGAACATCCGCGTGATCTCGTCGGCGACCCAGGTGGTGCCCTGGTTGGAGTCGACGACCTCGAGCCGGCCGCCGTCCCACAGGGCGGTCGCCGCGTGCGGCTCCATCATGGCGTGGTGCTCTTCGGGCGTGGTGTACTCCACGTCCACCACGTGGGCACAGGCGGCGAGTTCGGCCTCCAGGTCGCCCTTCTCCGTCACCGCGGGCATGTGTCCGTCCACCGGGTAGGCGTCCGGGCGGCCGGCGGAGAGCTCGATGTCGTGCGGCTCCTGCTCGTAGGTGACGACGAGCGCCTCGGCGGCCTCCCGGGCCTGCTCCGGCGTCTCGGCGACGACGAGCGCGACGGGCCAGCCGGCGTGCGGGACCCGGTCGTTCTGGAAGACCGCGGCCGTCGGGTCCGGCGGAACGCCCAGCATGCCGACGTAGTCGATGTCGAGGCGCGGGGCGTTCCCGTGGTGCAGGACGGTGAGCACGCCCGGCATGTCGAGCACCGGTCCGGTCCCGACGGACAGGATCCGGCCGCGGGCGACGGTGGACAGCACCAGCCAGCCGTGGGCGAGGTCGGCGAAGGGGATCTCGCCGGCGTAGCGGGCGGCGCCGGTGACCTTGTCGCGGCCCTCGACGCGGGTGTGCGCGGTGCCGACGGCGCCCGTCATCGTCGTGGCGGTGGTCATCGGGCGGCCTCCTCGGCGAGTTCGGACAGCACGGCCACCACCAGGTTGCGCATGAGTGTCACCTTGTATCCATTGTCGGGCAGCGGCCTGGCGGCCGCGAGTTCGGCGTCCGCCGCCGCCGCGAAGTACTCCGCGGTGGCCGGGGCGCCGTTCAGCACGCGTTCGGCGGCGCGGGCCCGCCAGGGCCGGGACGCCACGGCCCCGAAGGCGAGGCGGGCCTCACGGACGACTCCCCCGCTGACGTCGAGGGCGGCGGCGACCGAGCCGATCGCGAAGGCGTACGAGGCGCGTTCGCGGACCTTGCGGTAGCGCGAGTGGGCGGCGACCGGCGCCGGCGGCAGGGTGACGTGGGTGATGAGCGCGCCGGGCGGCAGGGCGGTCTCCCGGTGCGGGGTGTCGCCCACCGGGAGGTAGAAGTCGGCCAGCGGCAACTCCCCGGGCCCGTCGGCGGTCTCGTAGGAGACGACCGCGTCGAAGGCGGTCAGCGCCACACCCATGTCGGAGGGGTGGACGGCCACGCAGTGGTCGGAGGCGCCCAGGACGGCGTGGTTGCGGTGCTCGCCCTCGACGGCGGGGCAACCGCTGCCGGGAGCGCGCTTGTTGCAGGGCTTGGTCACATCGGTGAAGTAGCCGCAGCGGGTGCGCTGGAGCAGATTGCCGCCGACGGTGGCCATGTTGCGCAACTGCCCGGAGGCACCGGCGAGTACGGCTTGGGCGAGGGCGGGGTAGTTCCGCCGGACGCCGGGGTGCGCGGCGAGGTCGCTGTTGGTGACGGTGGCGCCGATGCGCAGTCCGCCGCCGTCGGCCGGCTCGATCCGGTCCAGCGGGAGGGTGCGGACGTCGACGAGCCGGGCCGGGCGCTCGACGCCGTTCTTCATCAGGTCGACGAGGTTGGTGCCGCCGCCGAGGTAGCGGGCGTCGGGGTCGGCGTCGAGCAGCGCCACCGCGCCCGAGACGTCGTCGGCGCGCCGGTAGTCGAACTCCCTCACGCCGCGGCCTCCTCGGTCTCGTTGCGGCTCTCGGCGGCCGCGCGGGCGACCGCCTCGACGATCTGTACGTACGCGCTGCAGCGGCACAGGTTGCCGCTCATGCGTTCCTTGATCTCCTCGGGGGTCAGGGGCGGCGGTCCCGCCTCGGGACGCACGTCCCCGGTGACGGCGCTGGGCCAGCCCGCCGCGTGCTCCTCGATGACGGCGACGGCCGAACAGATCTGGCCGGGGGTGCAGTAGCCGCACTGGAAGCCGTCCAGGTCGAGGAAGGCCTGCTGCACCGGGTGCAGCCGGTCCCCGTCGGCCAGGCCCTCCACGGTGGTGATCTCGCGCCCGTCGGACGCGACGGCCAGTTGCAGGCAGGACACGGTGCGGCGGCCGTCGACCAGGACCGTGCAGGCGCCGCACTGTCCCTGGTCGCAGCCTTTCTTGGTGCCGGTCAGATCGAGGCGCTCGCGCAGGGCGTCGAGCAGGGTGGTGCGGTGGTCGACGGACAGCGTGTGCTTCTCGCCGTTGATGTTCAAGGTGACGCTGCTGGACGTCGAGGGGGCCATGAGCAGCCTTCTTTCAGGGATCTGGAAGGCGGACGAGTCGATGACGTGAGGGGTGGGCTGTACGGAACGTGGGGCGTTCGGGAGCATGGGGCAGAGGGGGAGGGCCGGGAACACACCGGTCGTCGCGGGCATGCCACCGGGCGTCCCGCGCCGTCCGTGTCCACCGATACGATGGACCCGAAGCGGACAGCTGTCCGTTACTCCGAAAACGTAGTGGACAACTGTCCGGTTAGCAAGGACGGGTTTCGGTCACGGCCCGGGAGGAGGACGAGTGGGGCACAAGAAGGACGCGTCCCCCTGCGCGCGGACGCCGCGGAGCACGGCGGCACCCCTGCGCTCGGACGCGCAGCGCAACCGCGAGCGCATCCTGGAGGTGGCCCTCGTCGAACTCACGCGCTCGGCGGAGACCCCGCTGAGCGTGATCGCCAAGAAGGCGGGCGTCGGGCAGGGCACGTTCTACCGGAACTTCCCCAGCCGCGAGGCCCTCGTCATGGAGATCTACCGGTACGAGATGCAGCAGGTGGCGGACAGCGCGGCGCGGTTGCTGGGCACGCGGGAGCCCGACTGCGCGCTGCGCGAGTGGATGGACGGGCTCGCCCGCTTCGCCATGACCAAGGCCGGGCTGGCCGACGCCATCCGGCAGGCCACCAGCGGACCGGGCAGCCCGGCGAAGCCGGGACACAGTCCGGTGACCGAGGCGGCGGAACTCCTGCTGCGCAGTTGCGAGGAGGCCGGATCCATTCGCCCGGGGGTGACCGCGGACGATCTCGTCCTCGCCATCGGCGGTCTCTGGCAGCTCGACCCCGCCGAGGACTGGCAGCCGCGCGCCACCCGGCTGCTGGACCTGGTCATGGACGGCCTGCGGGCGGGGGCACCGGGGCGGTAGCGCGCGGGCCGGAACGCCGGTCCGCCGGTGGACGGACCACCCGCCGGCGGCCCCGTGCGGACGCCCGCGCGGCATGGACACCGTCCCGCTCCCAGGCGACCGCCGTAGTGGCCGGCTCGCGCGGCTCCCGCAGGGCGGCGGCCACCGCCGGACGGGCGCGCCCGCCGCCGCGGGTGCAGGTCAGCAGCGCGCGGTGCGGGTCGCCGGTGCAGCGCACCCGGGTGACCGGCAGGTCCGGGGCGAGACGGGCGAGGCGCGGGATCAGGGCGACGCCGAGGCCGCGGGCGAGCTGACGGATCTGCTGGGAGGCGGCGGACGGGGTGAAGTGCGGGGCGCGGGCGGCCGCGGTGACCGTGCCGTAGTGGGCGACCGCCCTGAGGACGCGCAGCCGGCGCAGGTCGATCATGAAGTCCACGCTTGACGATGGCGTGCGCGAAGTCAGCCTGGACGTGTACGGAGGGTACGAAGCACCCTTGCCGTGTCGCGACAATCGGAAGCGCACCCATGTGATCGAGGATCCGAGGAGTCACCATGACCAGCACGACCGGCGCCACGGGTACGACCGGCACGTCCTGCCCGTACTGCGGGTGGCCGGACGACGCCGAGCCGTTCCGGGTGGTCTCCCGGCACGGCACCGCGGCGGGCAGCACGGTGTGGACCCGCTGCGGCTGCGGTTCGCTCCAGGTCCGTGCCGTCGACGACCGCGGCGCCCGCGTCGTCTCCCGCAGCAGGCCCGCGGACGCTCCGTGGAGCCGGGCCGGCCGGTGAACGGCCGGGGCGGCCGTTGACAGCCGCCACGCCCCGGCTGTACTGATCGAGGCCGGAGCAGGCAGGAGGCGTGGACGTGCGCGAACCCCCCTTGTCCGGGGTCACGGTGGTCAGTGTGGAGCAGGCGGTGGCCGCGCCCTACGCCACCCGCCAGCTGGCCGATCTCGGCGCCCGTGTGATCAAGGTGGAGCGGCCGGGCGAGGGGGACTTCGCCCGCCGGTACGACACGGCCGTGCACGGCCACTCCAGCTATTTCGTGTGGATCAACCGTTCCAAGGAATCCCTCACGCTGGACCTGAAGGACCCGCGCGGCCGCGCGATCCTGCACGGGCTGCTCCGGGACGCCGACGTGTTCGTGCAGAACCTCGCGCCGGGCGCCGCCGGCCGCCTCGGCCTCGGGACCGACGAGCTGACCCGCCGCTATCCGCGGCTGATCCCCTGCACGATCTCCGGCTACGGCACGAGCGGCCCCTGGGCCGACCGCAAGGCGTACGACCTGCTGACGCAGTGCCAGACCGGCCTGGTGTCGCTGACCGGAACACCGGAGGAGACCGCCCGTACCGGGATCTCCGTCGCCGACATCGCCGCCGGGATGTACGCGTACAGCGGCGTGCTCACCGCCCTGTACACCCGCGCGACCACCGGCACGGCGCACCCGGTGGAGGTGTCCCTGTTCGAGGCGCTCGCCGAGTGGATGGGCCAGCCCGCCTACTACACCCGCTACGGCGGTGCCCAGCCCCCGCGGCTGGGCACGCAGCACGCCACCATCGCCCCGTACGGCACCTACCGGGCCGCCGACGGACGCGAGGTGCTGTTCTCCGTCCAGAACGAGCGCGAGTGGGCGGCCCTGTGCGCGGAGTTCCTCGGCCGGCCGGAGCTGACCGACGATCCGCGCTTCGCCACCGGCCCCGACCGGGTGACCCACCGCGAGGAGCTGAACGCGGTCATCGCCGAGCGCTTCGCCCGCGCGGACGCCGATGAACTGCTCGAGGACCTGGAGGCGATCGGCATCGCCTGCGCCGGGGTCAACGACGTCGCCGCGTTCCTCGGCCACCCGGTGCTCGCCGGCCGCGACCGCTGGCGCGAGGTGGCGGTGCCGGGCGGAACCGTGGAGGCGCTGCTGCCGCCCGCCGACCTCGCGGGGCTGCCGGCCCGTATGGACCCGGTACCGGCCGTGGGCGAGCACACGGAGGCGATCCTCACGGAACTGGGCCGTTCCCCCGAGGAGATCGCGGCACTGCGCGCGGACGGGGTCGTCTGACCGCGGCTACGCCTGCCGCTGGTGCAGCGCGTCCAGCACGTCCTCGTCGGTCAGCTGGTCGAACTCCTCGTACCACTGGCCCACGGCCATGAACGCGGCCGGCTCGTGCAGGCACACCACCTCGTCGGCCTCGGAGCGCATCAGTGCGACGCCCTCCGCCGCGCCGACCGGAACGGCCAGCACGAGGTGTCCGGGGTCCTGTGCCCGCAGGGCGCGCAGCGCGGCGCGGGCGGTGGAGCCGGTCGCCAGCCCGTCGTCGACGACGATCACGGTCCGTCCGCCCAGTTCGGGAGCGGGGCGGCCCTGGCGGTAGCGCTGTTCGCGGCGGCGCAGCTCGGTGCGCTCGCGTTCGACGACGGGCGCGAGGTCGGCCTCGGTGATGCCCAGCCGCAGCAGGGCGTCCTCGTCGAAGAGCGGAATCCCGTCACCGGCCATCGCGCCGACGCCGAACTCCTCGTGGAAGGGGGCACCGATCTTCCGTACGACGAGGACGTCGAGCGGGGCGTCCAGTGCCCGGGCGACCTCGACGGCCACGGCGACACCGCCGCGGGGCAGGGCCAGCACGACGGGTTCGGGCAGGGCTCCCTCGTCCTGCCTCTCCCGCAGCCGTGCGGCCAGTTCACGGCCGGCCTGCCGGCGATCACGGAACCGCATGGCGGATGCCCTCCCTCCACACCGAAAGACGGCACCTGAAGCACCTGGTCCGCACCCGTGTACCCCGCTCCCCGCCACTCGAAGCGCACGACGTCCGGCATGGGTGCGCGGTCGTCGGGCAGGCGAGTTCCATGGTCGGTGACACGAGCGACTACGGGCAGGCGCGGCGGCCGGACGAGAGCGGGCACCGGGCGGTGGCGCAGGAGGACGAGTTCCGGATCGAGGCGTGGGCGGCGAGCCGGGAGAACTGTCTGGCGGAGGCGGTGGCGGCGATGGTGGAGTGTTTCGCCGACGTCTCCGGGGTGCGGCCGACGGGCGTGGGCCGCATCCGGCTGGACGGGGCCAGTGACGACGATCTGCTGGCGGCGCTGCTGGACGAGATCCTGTACCGGCTGGAGGAGTACGGCCAGGTACCGGTCGACGTGGAGGCGGACGGGACCGAGGACGGTCTCGACGTACGCCTGGCGGTGGCCGCCCTGACGGACGTACGGGTCACCGGGCGGATGCCGACGGCCGTGGACTGGGAGGAACTGCGGATCCGCCCGGGCCCGTACGGCTGGACGTGCGCGCTCAGTGCGTGGGAGCCGCCGCGCTGATGTCCGCCAGGGCGGAGTGCGGATCCTCCGTCGCGGCGAGGTCCCCGAGGCTCACCATCCCCACCGGACAGCCGCCGCGTTCCACCACCGGGAGCCGCCGGACGGCGTACCGCCGCATCAGCTCCACGGCGTGATCGGTGGTGTCCTCGGGGTCGAGTGTCACCAGGGGCGGGCGCGTGCACAGGGAACCGACCGTCGTGGCCTGCGGGTCGCGTCCCTCCGCGACGCCCCTCAGCACGATGTCGCGGTCGGTGAGCACACCGAACAGATCACAGTCGTACGCGACGAGGACGTCGCCGATGTCCTGCTCGCGCATCAGGCGCGCCGCCCGCGCCACCGTCGTCATGGGCTCGACGGACGCGGTGTCCGTGGACATCACGTCCCGTATCCGCATGGTCATGGGCACCTCCCGGTACGTGGCCGGCCTGGACTCCCCGTGTCCGACGCGTAGCCCGCTGCGCGGCGCGTAAACCGACCGGGCGGAGGCGGACGCGTGAGCACGCCCGCCCCCGTCCCGCCTACACGGCTCCGGGAACCTCCTCGGTGACGCCGTTCAGCGGTGAGGCCGGGTCGGTGCCGTACGGGCGGGTGAGGGCCTCGAGGCCGTGGCCCGCCGGGTCCCGGAAGTAGACGCCGCGACCGCCGTCGTTGCGGTTGATGCGGCGGGGGTGCCTGCCGTGCGGATCGGCCTGGACGGGGATCCCGGCCTCCACGAGCCGGGTGAGGAGCGCGTCGAACTCGTCCTCGGAGACGAGGAACGCGTAGTGCTGCGCCGGGATGTCGATGTCGACGGTCGCGAAGTCCAGGGTGACTCCGTTGGCGGTCGTCACCGGCAGGAACATTCCGGCCGGTTCCCCGACCTCCAGGCCCAGGACGTGGGCGAGGAAACGGGCGGACTTCTCCCGGTCACGGGTGAGAACGATGGTGTGGTTGAACTCGACTGACACGAGGGCGATGCCTCCACGTGCATCCGCGGCGCCTCCATGCCTCACCCAGCCGGTGACCGACACGCGATGCCGCGCCGAAGAGCCTAGACGGCGGAGCCGACGGCTGTCGAGCCGTCGACCGGGGGCGACGGCACGCGGGCGCGTGTCAGGCCGGGGCGTCGTGCCCGCCCTCGGCCGCGGCGGCCTCGTCCACGCGAGCGGCCACCCAGGCCAGGAAGTCCCCGACCGCCGCCCCGGGCAGCGCGAGCGCGGACTCACGGGGGCGTTCGAAGCTGCGCAGCGCGTCCGTGACCAGCGGCCGGAAGTCCGCCTCCGAGGCGGCGACGATTTCGGCCGCCCCGCGCTTGGCGAACCAGCGGCCGGTGCGGCACCACACCACGGAGCGGCAGCCGTTGAGCACCCGGTTGTCGGCCGCGTGCCCCTCGCCCTCGGCGTGTTCCCGCACGGAGGCGCGGAGCGCGGTGAGCACGGCGACCCGCTGCGGTGCGGCGATCACGTCCCGTGCCGGCCCGCCGAACAGCGGGAGGCCGGCCTGGTGGGCGAGGGAACGGTCGAGGACGTACCAGAACGCGGGCGCCTCCTCGGGGTCGTGGCTGACCCGCTCGGGCAGGGACGGTCCGGTGTTGAGGTCCATGAGGTATCCCGCCCCGCCGGACGGGCGGCCGGCGACATCGGCCGGGTACACGACCAGTTCCAGTCCGGCCGCGGGACAGGGCAGGGCGGGGTGCGCCAGCACCCCGGCCAGTTCGGACAGGGCACGCCGGGGAAGCGAGCGGTCCACCACGACGGTCACGTCGACGTCGCTGCGTCCGTGCCGGTAGTCGCCGAGCGCGAGGGAGCCGACGGCGAGGACGCTCACCAGGTGGGGGCCGCAGACGGCGCGCGTGCGGCGGACCAGCTCGTCGAGGTAGGGGCGGACCTCGCGGGGCGGGACGAGGGTACGGCTCATGGGACCGGTGTCGGCCCGCGGACCCGCGTCGCGGCGCATCAGTTCCACAGTTCGTCGCTGTGGCACACCCGCGCTCCCATGTTGCGTTCCATCATCCGCAGGGCGGCGTCCGCGAGGTCGGCGTGGATGTGGGCGACGGCGTCACGGGGGACGGTCACGTCGAAGTGGCGGATGTGCGCGTCGAGCGACGAGTACAGGACGCACTGCTCCGTGACCTGACCGCACAGCACGAGCCGGTCGATGCCCTGCTGGTTGAGCAGATAGCCCAGGGGCGTCTCGAAGAAGATCGAGTGCCGTGCCTTGACGACGAAGAGGGAGGAGTCGTCCGGCAGCAGCGGTTCCACGAGGCGCGCGTGCGGGCCCGACAGGGCCTTGTCGAGCAGCTCGCCGTGGTGGGAGCGCCACTCGCCGAAGTTGTCGTTGACGTAGATCACCGGCACGTCCCGGTGCCGCGCCCGTTCCAGCAGGGTGGAGACGACCGGTACGACCGACTCGGCGGACGGGATCAGATGCTCGGCGTCCACATGGTCGTAGGTGTTGATCATGTCGATGACGATCAGCGCGGCCTTGCTCATGCCCTCCGGGTTCCACCCGCGAAGGAGGTCAGACATGTCTGCTCGCGCGCACGGCCGTGACGGTCGGAGGCGTGCGACAGCCGCCCCACGAGGATCCGCCCGTGGGGGAACCGCCGCCGGTGCCGGACCGTCATCAGGGCCGTCCGGCCCTAGCCCGGCAGGGGTCCGGCGCCGACGATGGAGGAATGATCCACAGCGATGGCTTCCGGCCGTTGGACCGCCAGGAGTGTCTGCGCCTGCTGGCCGAGGTGCCGGTCGGTCGCGTCGTCTACACCCGGCGGGCGCTGCCCGCGGTCCTGCCCGTCAACTTCTCCCTGGACGCGGATTCCTCCGTGGTGCTGTGCACCTCCGCCGCGTCCGATCTGGTGCGGGCGGTGGACGGCGTCGTGGTCGCCTTCGAGGCCGACGACTTCGATGCCGGGAGACGGTCCGGCTGGAGCGTGGTGGTCACGGGCCGGGCGGCCGTGGTGACCGGCCCGGCCGAGCACGAACGCCTGCTGCGGACCGGTCCCCGCTCGTGGATGCCGATGCGCGACGGGGTGTTCGTCCGGATCGAGGCCGAGATGGTCACGGGCCGGGAACTCACGGGGCTGTCCGGCCCGGCTGAACCGGTGGACACCTCGCCTCCGAAGACGCCCGCATGACGTCGGCGCTGTGCGCCGGGCGCGGCGTACGGCGAGCCGCCGACGGTGTCACCGGCCGCGTGCGAGGCGCCTTCCGGGGTGCCGTACGGTACGCCTGTGACCGCCTTCAGCCCTGAGAACACCCCGGGCCGCCACGGCCCTTCCGCCACCGTCGAGGCCGCGCCCCGTGAGGTGGGCCGGGTGCGCACCGAGTACTCGCCCGCGCACGACGGCGACCCCGATCCCGGGGAGATCGTCTGGACCTGGGTGCCCTACGAGGAGAACGACGGCCGGGGCAAGGACCGTCCGGTGCTCGTCGTCGCCCGGGAGGCGGCCGGGAGTTTCCTCGCCGTGCAGTTGTCGAGCAGGCGGCACGACGGCGACCGGGAGTGGGTGCCGATCGGCAGCGGGCCGTGGGACCGGTCGGGCCGCGACTCGTGGGTCGACGTGGACCGGGTGCTGCGGCTGCACGAGGAGGGCATGCGCCGGGAGGCGTGCGCGCTGGACCGGATGCGGTTCAACCTCGTGCGTCAGCGGCTGCGGGAGCGGTACGGCTGGAGCTGACGTCCGCCCCGGGCAGCAGGTCCGCGAAGGTCCGCTCGAACGCGGCGCGGACCGCGCTGTCGCGGGTGCGGTCCAGGATGCCGAACACCACGTGGGCGAAGGCGCCCGCGAAGCGTCCGCCCGGCTCCAGGTGCGACCGGAACGCCGCCGCCACGTGGGCGGGGTCGTTGCGGAACACCCCGCAGCCCCAGGCGCCCAGCACGAGTTGCCGGTAGCCGTGGGCGGCCGCGGTCTCCAGGACCCGCCCGGCCCGTACGGTCAGGGCGTGCGGCACCTCGCCCGCCCGCTCCGGCGCCGTTCGCAGGATCACTCCGGCGTTGGGCGCGGGCGAGGTGAGGAAACCGGCCGTGAACGGCTCGTCCAGGAGGCGTCCGCGGTCGTCGCGGAAGACCGGCACGGCGGGTGAGTGGATCACGCGGTCCGTGTAGAACGGGTCGCGGTGGGCGCGGTGGTGGTCGTAGAAGTCCGGGGCCCGCAGCAGGCAGGTGTACAGCGCGGAGGCACGGCACAGGGCCTCCTCCTGGGCCTGTGCGCCGTTGAGGTATCCGCCGCCCGGATTGCGGGCGGAGGCGAAGTTCAGCACGGCCACGTGGTCCGCGAGCCGCCGGGCGGCCTCCAGGCTGCTCTCGCCGGTGACCTCGAACCGGGTCCCGACCGGACGGAACGCCGGGACCGGGACCGGCTGCGGCCCGTGCGTCCGCGTGCCGCGGGCCGCGGCCTCGACCGCCGCCGCGACGGACACCTCGTGGCCGCCGGGTGCGCGGTAGGCACCGGCCGCCACGATCTGTTCGGTCTCGCGGGCGATGCCGCGCAGGCGCGCGCTCACGGCGCCACCCCCGTAGCCGCCGTGACCACGCGCCGCGCGGTCTCGCTCGTCGTGCTCATGCAGGCATCCTGAGCGATGCTGGTGATGCGCCGCAACGGAGTTTCCGCCTCCCCGAAAGGCCCGGGAAACGGGCGGAGAACCGCCCGGGAACAGGCCGGACGAAAGGATGACCGAACCGGAACGCCCCGCCAGGCGCCCTTGTGCCCGCCGACGCGAAGGTTTTGGGTGGACGGGTTGGTGCCGGCCGGGACCGTTGCCGTTCCGGGCCGGTGACATGGCGGAATCTCAGGAGGATCCCTACATGTCCGATTCGGCAGGCGGCTGTCCCGAGCCGCGTAGCGCCGTTACGGAAGCCGAGGTGGAAGCCCTCGTGCGGGGCATCTGCTTCAAGACCGGACCGCCGCGCCTCCTCGGCGTCGAGGTGGAATGGCTCGTCCACGAGCTGCGGGACCCGCGGCTCCCCGTGTCACCCGAACGACTCGAAGCGGCCTACGCCGCTCTGCGGACCGTGCCCCTGAGGTCGGCGCTCACCGTCGAGCCCGGCGGCCAGCTGGAGCTGAGCTCGCCGCCCGCCGCCTCCCTGATGGAGTGCGTCGGTACCGTCTCCGCCGACCTCGACGCCGTCCGCGCGGTCCTGCGCGAGGACGGTCTGGTCCTCGTCGGCCTCGGCCACGACCCCTGGCACACCCCCCGCCGGTTCCTGCGCGAACCGCGTTACGACGCCATGGAGGCCTGTCTCGACCGCACCGGTCCCGCCGGCCGGGCCATGATGTGCACCTCCGCCTCCGTGCAGGTGTGCATGGACGCCGGGTACGAGGAGCCCGGCCCGCTCGGTCACGTACGGCGCTGGTGGCTGGCGCACCAGCTGGGCGCGGTCCTGGTCGCCGTGTTCGCCAACTCCCCGATCGCCGGTGACCGGCCGACCGGCTGGCTGTCCACACGGCAGCTGCGCTGGGCGCAGATCGGCACCGGCCGGGCGGGCGCCCCCGTGCTGGACGCCGACCCGCGCGGCACCTGGGCCCGGCACGTCCTGGACTCGCCCGTGATGTGCGTGCGGGACGACGGCGGACCGTGGGACGTGCCCCGGGGGCTCACCTTCCGGGAGTGGACCAGGTCCGGCACGCCCAGACCGCCGACCCGGGACGACCTCGACTACCACGCCACGACCCTGTTCCCGCCGGTGAGGCCGCGCGGCCACCTGGAACTGCGCATGATCGACGCGCAGCCCGGTGACGACGGCTGGATCGTGCCGCTGGCCGTGGTCGCGGCGCTGTTCGACGACCCGGAGGCCACCGAGACCGCCTACCGGGCGGTGAAGCCGCTGGCCGAGCGGACCCACGGCATGCCCGCGCCGCACAATCCGCTCTGGCGGGACGCGGCCCGCGTCGGCCTGGCCGACCCGGAGCTGCGCGAGGTGGCCGCCACCTGTTTCGCGGCGGCGCTGCGCGCCCTGCCCCGGCTCGGCGCCGGCACCGAGGTGGTCGACGCGGTCAGGACGTACCGGGACCGCTATGTCGCCCGGGGGCGCTGTCCGGCCGACGATCTGCTCGACGAGCTGTGCGCGACGGCCCGCGGCGCGCACCCCCGCCCCACGCACCCGCACGGGAAGGACACCTCCTCATGACCGACCCCGCCCTCGACGCCGAAGCCCTGCGCGAGCGCGCGGTCGCCTCGCTGATCACCGCACGGGACCGCACCACGCTGCTCACCAGCTGCGTCGACGGACCCGACCTGACCGCCCAGCACTCGCCGCTGATGTCCCCGCTGGTGTGGGACCTCGCCCACATCGGCAACCAGGAGGAGCAGTGGCTGCTGCGGGCCGTCGCCGGCCATGAGGCGATGCGGCCCGAGATCGACACCCTGTACGACGCCTTCGAGCACCCGCGCGCCGAACGTCCGAAGCTGCCGCTGCTGTCGCCGGAGGAGGCCCGCCGGTACGCGGCCGACGTGCGCGGCCGGGCGCTGGACGTGCTGGAGGCCGCCGCGTTCCACGGGACGCGGCTGACGGAGGCGGGCTTCGCCTTCGGGATGATCGCGCAGCACGAGCAGCAGCACGACGAGACCATGCTGATCACCCATCAGCTCCGGAAGGGACCGCGGGCGCTGACCGCCCCGGACCCGGAGCCGGTGCCCCTGTTCACGGGCCCGTCCGAAGTCCTCGTCCCGGGCGGCCCGTTCACCATGGGCACCTCGGACGAGCCGTGGGCGCTGGACAACGAACGGCCCGCGCACCGGCGCGAGGTGGCGTCCTTCCGCATCGACACCACCCCGGTGACGAACGCCGCCTACCAGGCGTTCATCGAGGACGGCGGCTACGACGAGCCCCGCTGGTGGACGGCCGACGGCTGGGCCCACGTCCGCCGCAACTCTCTCACCGCGCCGCTGTTCTGGCACCGGGACGGCCGGCAGTGGCTGCGGCGCCGGTTCGGTGTCACCGAGGTGGTGCCGCCCGACGAGCCGGTGCTGCACGTGTGCTGGTACGAGGCCGACGCCTACGCCCGCTGGGCCGGGCGCCGGCTGCCCACCGAGGCCGAGTGGGAGAAGGCGGCACGGTACGACCCGGCCGGCGGGCGTTCCATGCGCTACCCGTGGGGCGACGCCGATCCCGGACCCGAGCACGCCAACCTCGGCCAGCGGCATCTGCGTCCGGCGCCCGCCGGAAGCTACCCGGCCGGTGAGTCGCCGCTCGGCGTACGGCAGTTGATCGGTGACGTCTGGGAGTGGACCTCGAGCGACTTCCTGCCCTACCCGGGGTTCAGGGCGTTCCCGTACAAGGAGTACTCGGAGGTGTTCTTCGGGCCGGAGCACAAGGTGCTGCGCGGCGGTTCGTTCGCCGTGGACCCGGTGGCCTGCCGGGGCACGTTCCGCAACTGGGACCTGCCGGTCCGGCGGCAGATCTTCTCCGGGTTCCGCACGGCGCGCTCGGAGGACGTCTGATGTGCCGTCACCTGGCGTACGTAGGGCCAGCGGAGCCGCTGGGCGAGCTGCTCGTGAAGCCGCCGCACGGTCTGTACCGGCAGTCCTGGGCGCCCCGGCGGCAGCGGTACGGCACGGTCAACGCCGACGGTTTCGGCGTCGGCTGGTACGCGGAGGGCGATCCGGTGCCGGCCCGGTACCGGCGGGCCGGGCCGGTCTGGGCGGACCTGTCGTTCGCGGATCTCGCCCGTGTCGTACGGACCCGGGCGCTGCTCGCGGCCGTACGGGACGCGACCCTCTCGGGCGCGGACGCGGAGGCCGCGGCGGCGCCGTTCGCGGCCGGAACCTGGCTGTTCAGCCACAACGGGGCGGTGCCGGGCTGGCCGGGGTCGCTCGCGCCGCTGGTGGCGTCCCTGTCCGCCGAGGACGTGCTGTCGCTGGAGGCCCGCAACGACTCCGCGTTCGTGTGGGCCCTGGTGCTCGCCCGGTTGCGGGCCGGTGACGAGGAGGGGCAGGCGCTGGCCGACACGGTCCTGGAGGTCGCCGCGGCGGCCCCCGGGGCCCGGCTCAACCTGCTGCTCACGGGCGGCGACACCGTCACCGCGACCGCCTGGGGCGACACCCTGTGGTACCTCACCCGGGCCGGCGGCGGCACCGTCGTGGCCTCCGAGCCCTACGACGACGATCCGCACTGGCGTGAGGTCCCCGACCGCACGCTGCTCGCGGCGAGCCGTACGGACGTCCTGCTGACCCCGCTCAAGGAGCCCGGCGACGCCCTGACGTCCGCCGGCGCACCCGCACCTCCGAGGGAGCCCCTTACGTGAGCCCGTTCCGTCTCACCCGCACCCTGCCCGAGGACGCCGCCGACGCCGCCCTGCGCGCCGACGTCCGCGAGGGCCTGACCGGCAGCCCCAGGACGCTGCCGCCCAAGTGGTTCTACGACGCCCGGGGCAGTGAGCTCTTCGAGGAGATCACCGAGCTGCCCGAGTACTACCCGACCCGCGCCGAACGCGAGATCCTGCTCGCCCGCGCCGGTGAGATCGCCGCGGCGTCCGGCGCCCGCACCCTGGTCGAACTGGGCTCCGGCTCCTCGGAGAAGACGCGGCACCTGATCGACGCCCTGACCGGGCTGCGCGCCTATGTCCCCGTCGACGTCAGCGAGAGCGCCCTCGCCCTGGCCGGGCGGGCGCTGGCCGCCGAGCGGCCGGGACTGGACGTGCACGCGCTGATCGCCGACTTCACCGCCCTGCCGGCCCTGCCCGACACGCCGGGGCCGCGGCTGGTGGCGTTCCTCGGCGGCACCATCGGCAACCTGCTGCCGGCCGAGCGTGCCGCGTTCCTCGCCTCCGTCCGCGCCCTGCTCGCCCCGGGCGACGCCCTGCTGCTGGGCACGGACCTGGTGAAGGACGAGAAGGTGCTGGTCCGGGCGTACGACGACGCGGCCGGTGTGACGGCCGCGTTCAACAAGAACGTCCTGGCCGTCATCAACCGGGAGCTGGGCGCCGACTTCGACCCGGGCGCCTTCGACCATGTGGCGCTGTGGGACGCCGGGCACGAGTGGATCGAGATGCGGCTGCGCTCCCGCACCGCGCAGACGGTGAAGATCCCCTCCCTGGGGCTCGCCGTGGACTTCGCGGCGGGCGAGGAGCTGCGCACCGAGGTGTCGGCGAAGTTCCGCCGGGACGGAGTGCATGAGGAACTGTCGTCCGCCGGGCTGGAGTTGGCCCGGTGGTGGACGGACGAGGAGGGGCGGTTCGCGCTGTCGCTGAGCGTCGCGCGCTGACGGGAGCGCCGCGTGCCGGCAAAGGCGTCGCCCTAGTCGAAGGCCAGGGCCTCGGTGATGCGGCGCGCGGCGCGCCCGGCCTCGGTGGCCGGGTCGGCCCCGGTGAGCACCTTGGTCATGTACTCCTTGATCGGGTTGTCCGCCTCGACCGCGCTCCACTGGGGTGTGCCGGGGGTCGCCCGGCCCTGTGCGGCTCCGGCCGCCATGGCCGCGACCCCTTCCTCCCCCGCCACCGACTCGGCGAGTCCGGCCTTGTTGGGGACGTAGTTCATCGTGCGGGCCAGGTCGGTGTTCCACTTCGCGCCGGTGAGCGCGGCGACGACCTCGATGGCGCCCTCCCTGGTGTCGGTCTTGGCCGGGACCACGAGGTCGGAGCCGCCGGTGAAGACGGCGCCGGGCTTGTCGGCGGTCCTGCCGGGCAGGGGGAAGTAGCCCAACTCGCCCTTGAGTTGCGGGTTCTGCTTGAGGATGGCACTCGCCAGCCCCGGCACGGCCACGATCTGGGCGACCTTGCCCTCGGCGAACACGCCGGCCTGCGGCGGGTGTTCCTCGTCGGCGTCGACCGGTCCGTCGCCGAGCGCCTGGAGCCGGCGGTAGAAGTCCATGCCGCGCAGCGCCTCCGGGCTGTCCAGCGTGCCCCGCCAGAGGCCGTCCCGTTCCTTGGCGAGGTCTCCGCCCTCCTCCCAGATGAAGCCGGCGAGGGTGTACCAGTCCTGTCCGGCGAGGTAGATGCCCTGGTTGCGGCCGGTGTCGAGCTTCTCGGTGAGGGTGAGCCACTCGTCGCGGGTCTTCGGCGGGGCGGTGACGCCGGCCTGCCGGAAGAGGTCCTTGCGGTAGATGACGACGCGGTTGGCCGCGTACCAGGGGATGCCGTACTGCTGGGAGCCCCAC
Organism: Streptomyces sp. AC558_RSS880; assembly: GCF_019049255.1. Lineage (GTDB taxonomy): Bacteria > Actinomycetota > Actinomycetes > Streptomycetales > Streptomycetaceae > Streptomyces. Next base: position 417,458 of record NZ_JAGMUJ010000130.1, read on the forward strand.
CGGCCGGGTTCGGCGAGGCCGGGCAGCCAGTCGTCGCGGCCCCAGTCGCGCATGGACTCCAGGGTGAGGTCGAGCAGTCCGTCGCCCTCCGCGTACGTGGCGACCTGGGTGTTGCCGACCTCGATGACGTCGGGGCCGTCCTCCTCGTCCGTCGCCAGTGCCTTCTGCACCTTCTCGCCGATGCCGGTCCATTCCTGGATGCGGATGTCGAGGTCGAGTTCGGGGTGCTCGCGCTCGAACTCCTCGGTGAAGCGGTCCAGGTACTCCTGCGAGGCACTGTGCTGCATCAACCACACGGTGACCGTGCGCCGTTCGGCGTCGCCGGGCATCAGTCCGCAGCCACTGAGCAGGGAGGCGGACACACAGACAAGGGCGAGCAGACGGCGTTTCACGGGGGTCCTGTTTCTGTCTGACGGACAGGGCGGGGCCCGACGTGGGGGGCGAGCGGAGCTCGGGCGGGTGCCCAGCATCTTGGTATGGACCAATGCGTAGGTCAAGGCCGTCCGGCGAACGGGGCCGACGTCTCGCGCTCCGCCGGGGTGTGGGGCACGGTGGAATGAGGCGAGAGGAGCAGTCGCATGTCGAATCACACCTACCGGGTCACGGAGATCGTCGGCACCTCACCCGACGGCGTCGACCAGGCCGTACGCAACGGCATCGAACGCGCCTCGCGGACCCTGCGCAACCTGGACTGGTTCGAGGTGACCCAGGTGCGCGGCCAGATCGAGAACGGGCAGGTCGCACACTGGCAGGTGGGGCTGAAGGTCGGCTTCCGGCTGGAGGAGGCGGACTGATCCGGGGTGGGACCGGGCCGCCGCTCAGGTACGCCCTTCCCGCTCCTGCGCGTCCCTCAGCTCCCCGGACGGGGCCGTCCAGCGGGCGAGGACGACGGTGAAGCCGGCCCGCCGGGCGTCCTGGCAGACCAGCTCGTCGTCGTCCACGAGCACGCGGACGTCCCGGGTACGGGCGAGGCGGCGCAGGATCGCCAGCTTGGTGTGGCGGGCCGGCCTGCGGTCGGCGTTGCCGCGCATGTGCACGTCCCCCTCGGGCAGTTCCTGGGCGGCGAGCCAGTCCAGCGTGGAGCGCCGGCAGCGTTCGGGCCGCCCGGTGAGGTAGACGATCTCGCACTCCCGCGCGCGCTCCCGGAGCAGTGCGATGCCCTCGGCGAGCGGTGGGTCCTGCGGCGCGGCGGCGAAGAAGGCGTCCCAGTCGCGCGGCCTGCGCTCCAGGAAGTGCTGCCGGTGCGCCGTGTCGGCGAGGGTGTTGTCGAGGTCGAACACGGCCAGCGGCCGCTCGTTGCGGTCGGTCACACCGCCCAGCCTAGCCATGGAGCGTGCGGAATCCTGAGGGCCACCGGGTGTTGAACCCGGTATGAGTTCCGTGATCCGCTCGGCCCGCTTCTCCGTCCTCGACCGCTCCCGCATCCGTGAGGGGCACACCGGCCCCGAGGCGCTGCGGGACACCGTCGGCCTGGCGCGGGAGGTGGAGCGGCTCGGCTACCACCGGTTCTGGGTCGCCGAACACCACGGGGTGCCGGGGGTCGCGGGTTCGGCGCCGACCGTGCTGGCCGCCGCCGTCGCCGGGGCGACCCGGACCATCCGCGTCGGCACCGGCGGGGTCATGCTGCCCAACCACCGGCCGCTGGTGGTGGCCGAGCAGTTCGGGGTGCTGGAATCGCTGTTCCCGGGCCGCGTCGACATGGGCCTGGGCCGATCGGTCGGCTTCACCGACGGGGTGCGCAGGGCGCTGGGGCGCGGCAAGGACGACGCGGAGGACTTCGCGGCCCAGCTCGACGAGCTGCTCGGCTGGTTCCGGGGCACCTCTCCCACCGGGGTGCACGCCCGGCCCACCGAGGGTCTGACCGTGCCGCCGTTCGTGCTCGCCATGGGCGAGGGCGCCACGATCGCGGCCCGCGCGGGCCTGCCGATGGTCATCGGCGACCTCCGCGACCGGGACAGGATGCGGCGCGGCATCGACCACTACCGCGACCGGTTCCGCCCCTCTCCGTGGGCGAGCGAGCCGTACGTGGTCGTCTCCGGCACGGTCGCGGTGGCCGGCACCCCCGAGGAGGCCCGACGGCTGCTGGTCCCGGAGGCCTGGTCGATGGCGTACTCCCGGACCCACGGCAGCTTTCCGCCGCTGCCGCCCGCCGAGCGCGTCGAGGCGCTCTCCCTGAACGCCAAGGAGCGCGGCTTCTACGAGTCGGGGCTCAGCGGCCAAGTGGCCGGCACCGAGGACGAGGTGGCGCACCAGCTGGAGGCGGTCCTGGAGGAGACGGGCGCGCAGGAGGTGCTCGTCACCACCAGCACCCACGACCGGGAGGCGCTGCTGGACTCCTACCGGCGGCTCGCCGCGATCGCCGGGCTGGACGGCGGCACGGCGACGCGCCGGTGAAATGGGACCGGCGCGCGCTGGGGGTCGGGGGCGGCGTTACTCGCGGCCCCGCCCGGGGACGTCACGGCCACGGCGGCCGGACTCCTCGTCCATCTCCGTCTCGGCCTCGATGCGCTCCTTGCGGACCCGGCCGCGGACGGTCTCGTCGGCGGTCTTCTCCTCCGTGGTCATCCGGACCCGCTCGACCGGCACCGCCTCGGTCTCCACGACCGGGCGCTCCTCGTACAGCGTGACCTCGTGCTCGTCCTCCTTGAAGGCCGGGCCCGACATGGCCTCGCCGCGGTTGGCGTCCGTGATCGGCTCGCGCTCCACGCGGACCTCCTCGTGGCGCACCGGCACGGTCTGCTGGACCTCCTCCGTGACCACGTACTTGCGCAGCCTGGCCCGTCCGGCCTCATGCCGCTCGACGCCGACGTGCATCCGCTCCTCGGAACGGGTCATGGCGTCGTCGCCGGGTCCCCGGGTCCGGGCCTCGCTCCGGCCGCCCGCGGTGCCGGCGGTTCCGGCGACGCCCGCGGGCCCGGCCGTGCCCGGCGCCGTCCGGGAGGTGTCGCCCCGGCGGCCGGCCGTGCCCGCCGCACCGGCGGCGCCCGCCGCTCCGGCCGCTCCGGCGGCTCCCGCCGTACCGGCCGTGCCCATGCCGGGGGACCGGTCGCGTTCGCCGGGTTCGGTCAGCACGGAACCCCAGTCGATGCCGTAGTAGTCGTACAGCCGGTGCTCCTCCTCCACCGACAGATGGCCGCCCGCGTCGATGTCGACGTTGGGCGCGCCCTTGATCTTGTCCTTGCGGTAGGGGACCTCGAGGTGGTCCTTCACCAGGGCGGCGTCACGGATGGGGATGAACGACTCGCTGGAGCCGAACATGCCTGTTTTGACAGTCACCCACTCGGGGCGCCCGCTCGCGTCGTCGAGGAAGACGTGCTTCGCGTCGCCGACCTTGTTCCCGTCCCCGTCGTACACCGGATGATCCAGCAGGATCGAGATCTCTTCGCGGGTGATCATCTTCCATCACCCTCCTTTCGAAGGTCGCCCCTCACTGGGTCTCCCGGATTACCCGCTAAAAACGGGGCAAAGGCGACAAAGAGCACTTAATTTTCCACAGTGCTCACGCGTGGTGACCTCCCTCGTGTCCCGCCACCGCCTCCGGCTGCGCCGCGTACGCCAGGGCACGGCGGTCGATGTGACTCCCCGGCCGGATGGGGGCCCGCACCTCGACCTCGGCGACCACGCCACGGGCCGACGCCACGCGCCACAGCGAGGCGAGGAGCGTGTCGTCGCCGACGAAGGCCGGTGCGGTGGCCGGGGTTCCGCACGCGCTCCGGTAGCTGATGCGCACCGGCTGTACCGGGACCCGGGCGTCCAGCGCCGCCTGGAAGACCGCGCGGCGGAAGTGCCCCCGGGCCCGGCCGCACCAGGTGCTGCCCTCCGGGAACGCCGCGACCGCCGCGCCGCCGCGCAGGATCCCGGCGAGCGCGGCGACCGTGTCCGGCAGGGCGCGCAGCCGGTCACGGTCGATGAACAGCACGCCACCGCGCGCCGCCAGCGCCCCGGCCACGGGCCAGCGCCGTACCTCGGTCTTGGCCAGCATCCGGGCCGGACGGACCGCCGCGAGCAGCGGCACGTCCAGCCAGGAGATGTGGTTGGCGACGAGCAGCAGTCCGCCCTCGGGCACGGCGGCCCCGGCGATACGGACCCGGACCCCGGCGGCCCGTACGATCCACCGGCACCACCGGCGCACCGCGCCGGCCGGGACCCGCCGCCCGAGCGGGAGCAGCGCGATCCCGGCGAGGACCAGCAGGCCCACCGCCGCCAGCCGCAGCACCGCCAGCGGTACGGCCGCCGCGGACGCCGTCGGTTCCACACAGCCCCGCGGGGTGCAGGGCGCGCTCGGCAGCCAGACGCTCATCAGGCGGGGACGAGGGAGAGGAAGTGCCGCAGGTAGCGGGGGTTGACCCGGTTCATCGGCAGCAGCACGTAGAGGTCGGCGACACCGAAGTCCACGTCGTGCGCGGGCTCGCCGCAGACCCAGGCGCCGAGCCGGAGGTAGCCGCGCAGCAGGGCCGGCAGCTCGGAGGACGCGGCGGGTGCCGAGGTGCTCGGCACCCAGGGCAGCAGCGGGCGCACCCGGTACTCCTCGGGTGCGAGGTGCTTGGCCCGCACCCGGTCCCAGGTGGCGGAGGCGAGCGCGCCGCCGTCGGCCAGCGGGACGGAGCAGCAGCCGGCCAGCCAGGCGTGACCGTGATCGGTCATGTAGCGGGCGATACCGGCCCAGATGAGTCCGATGACCGCGCCGTCACGGTGGTCGGGGTGCACACAGGAGCGGCCGACCTCGACGAGTGACGGCCGTATCGCGTCGAGCCCCGACAGGTCGAACTCGCCCTCCGCGTACAGCCGCCCGGCGATCCCGGCGCGCTCCGGCGGCAGCAGCCGGTAGGTGCCGACGACCTGGCCGCTGACCTCCTCACGCACGAGCAGGTGGTCGCAGTAGGCGTCGAAGGGGTCGACGTCCAGCCCCGGCTGCGGGGTGGCCAGCAGGGCGCCCATCTCCCCCGCGAAGACGTCGTACCGCAGCCGCTGGGCGGCACGCACGTCCTCCTCGTCGCGGGCGAGGGTGACGGTGTAGCGGGTGGGGGCGGCGGGCTGCGGGGGGTGGTCGACGGTCAGTACGCCGGTCATGGCTCTCTCCTGATCACGCGCCGGAGCGGGGGTGGGGACACCCCTGTTCTTCCGACCGGGGTTGGCGTGTACGTGACCGGAGCCGGGAGTACGGATGTGGAGATGCTGAATGACCGGAGCGGAAAGCGAGACGGGGCCGGGAGGAGCACCTCTCCCGGCCCCGTCCGTCCGCACCTCCGGCGAACGTTCGGTGAAGCGCCCCGAAAGGGCGGGGCGTGACATGGTGCGACTCCGCCGCGTGGGCGCGACCAGCCACTGACTGCCCGCAGTCCGGCGACGACCGTCAGTGCGACGGCGCTACCGCTTGGAGACCTTCCGCGTCGCCCGCAACCACTCCTTGTTCATACCGGTGATGGAGGTGAGCGGAATGCCCTTCGGGCACGCGGTGGCGCACTCGCCGGCGAGCGTGCACCCCCCGAACCCCTCCTCGTCCATCTGCGCCACCATGTCCAGCACCCGCGTCTCCCGCTCGGGCGCCCCCTGCGGCAGCACGTTCAAGTGGTTGATCTTCGCGGAGGTGAAGAGCATCGCCGCGCCGTTGGGGCAGGCCGCGACGCACGCCCCGCAGCCGATGCACTCCGCGTGCTCGAAGGCGAGGTCCGCGTCCGGCTTCGGCACGGGCGTCGCATGGGCCTCGGGAGCGGAGCCGGTCGGCGCGGTGATGTAGCCGCCGGCCTGGATGATCCGGTCGAAGGCGGACCGGTCGACCACCAGGTCCTTCACGACCGGGAAGGCGGATGCCCGCCACGGCTCGACGTCGATGGTGTCGCCGTCCTTGAAGGACCGCATGTGCAGCTGGCAGGTGGTGGTGCGCTCGGGCCCGTGGGCGTCGCCGTTGATGACGAGCGAGCAGGCGCCGCAGATGCCCTCGCGGCAGTCGTGGTCGAAGGCGACCGGGTCCTCGCCCTTGAGGATGAGCTCCTCGTTGAGGGTGTCGAGCATCTCCAGGAAGGACATGTCGGGTGAGATGCCGTCCACCTCGTACGTGGACATGGCGCCGTCGGCGCCGGCGTTCTTCTGCCGCCAGACGCGCAGGTTGAGCTTCATGCGTAGCTCCGCTGGGTGGGGTGGACGTACTCGAAGACCAGGTCTTCCCTGTGCAGGACGGGAGCCTCGCCGGTGCCGGTGAACTCCCAGGCGGCGGCGTAGGAGAACTCGTCGTCCCGGCGCGCGGCCTCGCCGTCGGGGGTCTGGGACTCCTCGCGGAAGTGGCCGCCGCAGGACTCGGAGCGGTGCAGCGCGTCGAGGCACATCAGCTCGGCGAGCTCCAGGTAGTCGACGATGCGGTTGGCCTTCTCGAGGGACTGGTTGAACTCCTCGCCGGTGCCGGGGACCTTGATGCGCCGCCAGAACTCCTCGCGGATCTGCGGGATCCGCTCGAGGGCCTTGCGCAGTCCCGACTCGGAGCGGGCCATGCCGCAGAACTCCCACATGAGTTCGCCGAGTTCCCGGTGGAAGGAGTCGGGGGTGCGGTCGCCGTCGACGGACAGCAGCAGGCTCAGCCGGTCCTCGGTCTCGGCCAGCACCTCCTGCACCACCGGGTGTTCGTCGGTGACCTCCTCCTGCTGCGGGTTGCGGGCCAGGTAGTCGTTGACGGTGGCCGGGAGGACGAAGTAGCCGTCGGCCAGGCCCTGCATCAGCGCGGAGGCGCCGAGGCGGTTGGCCCCGTGGTCGGAGAAGTTGGCCTCGCCGACGGCGAACAGGCCCGGGACGGTGGTCTGGAGGTCGTAGTCGACCCACAGTCCGCCCATCGTGTAGTGCACGGCGGGGTAGATCCGCATCGGCACCCGGTACGGATCCTCGTCGGTGATCCGCTGGTACATGTCGAAGAGGTTGCCGTACTTCGCCTCGACGGCCCCCCGGCCCATCCGCTTGATGGCGTCGGCGAAGTCGAGGTAGACGCCCTGGCCGCCGGGACCGACGCCCCTGCCCTCGTCGCAGACGTTCTTCGCGGCGCGGGAGGCGATGTCACGGGGGACGAGGTTGCCGAAGGAGGGGTAGATGCGCTCCAGGTAGTAGTCGCGCTCGTCCTCGGGGATCTGGTGGGCCGGGCGGGTGTCGCCCTTGGCCTTCGGCACCCAGATCCGGCCGTCGTTGCGCAGCGACTCGCTCATCAGCGTCAGCTTGGACTGGTGGTCGCCGGTGCGCGGGATGCAGGTGGGGTGGATCTGGGTGAAGCAGGGGTTGGCGAAGTACGCGCCGCGCCGGTGCGCCCTCCAGATCGCGGTGGCGTTGGAGTTCATGGCGTTCGTCGACAGGTAGAAGACGTTGCCGTAGCCGCCGCTGGCGAGGACGACGGCGTCCGCGAAGTACGTGTCGATCTTCCCGGTGATCAGGTCCCGGGCGACGATGCCGCGGGCCCGTCCGCCGACGACGATCAGGTCGAGCATCTCGGTGCGCGGGTGCATCTCGACGTTCCCGGCCGCGATCTGCCGGCTGAGCGCCTGGTAGGCGCCGAGGAGCAGCTGCTGGCCCGTCTGGCCGCGGGCGTAGAAGGTGCGGGAGACCTGGACGCCGCCGAAGGAGCGGGTGTCGAGCAGTCCGCCGTACTCGCGGGCGAAGGGCACGCCCTGGGCCACGCACTGGTCGATGATCTCGACGGAGATCTGCGCGAGGCGGTGGACGTTGGACTCGCGGGAGCGGAAGTCGCCGCCCTTGACGGTGTCGTAGAACAGGCGGTGGACCGAGTCGCCGTCGTTGCGGTAGTTCTTCGCCGCGTTGATGCCTCCTTGCGCGGCGATGGAGTGGGCGCGGCGCGGGGAGTCCTGGTAGCAGAACTGGACGACGCGGTAGCCCTGTTCGGCGAGCGTGGCACCGGCCGAGCCGCCCGCGAGACCGGTTCCGACGACGATGACGGTCTTCCCCCGCCGGTTGGCGGGGTTGACCAGCTTGGCCTCGAAGCGGCGCTTGTCCCAGCGCTCGTGGACCGGTCCCGCGGGGGCCTTGGTGTCGGCGACCGGCTCGCCGGTCGCGTACTCGGTGTAGGAGGTCATGGTCAGCTCACCACTCCGGTCATGACGCCCACGGGGACGGCGAGGAAGCCGGCCGTGAGCAGCAGTGCGAGGGCATTGGCGGTGGTCTTGAGGGCGCGGTCGCGGGTGCGGCCGCCGGCGCCGAGGGTCTGGGCGGCGCTCCAGAAGCCGTGCCGGATGTGCAGGCCGACGGCGAGCATCGCGACGATGTAGATGACGTTGCCGTACCAGGTGGAGAAGGTGTCCACGACGTTCTGGTAGGGCTTGCCCGTCTCGAAGCCGCCGGAGTGCACGGTGCCGGTGGTCAGGTCGAGGAGGTGCCAGACGATGAACAGGGCGAGGATGACGCCGCCCCAGCGCATGGTGCGCGTGGCGTAGCTCGCCCGCGCCTTCCTGTGCACGTACTTGCTGGGGCGCGCCTTGATGTCGCGGCGGCTGAGCTGGTAGGCGGAGACGGCGTGGGCGGTCACGGCGACGACGAGGACGACACGGACGAGCCACAGCGTCCACTCGTAGTGCATGAACGGTTCGCCGACCGTGCGCAGCCAGTGGGCGTAGTGGTTGAACTCGCCGGCCCCGAAGAAGATCTTCAGGTTCCCGATCATGTGGGCGACCAGGTACAGCAGCATGATCAGGCCGCTGACCGCCATCACTGTCTTCTTGCCGACGGTCGAGTCCCACACGGTGCGTGCCATGGACGGCCGTCGGTCCGTCCGCGTTGCCAGAGCCATGTCACCAGACGCTAGGGCCGGAAGGCCCCATCGGTCCAAGACATGGTCCGGCTCGTTTCGATAGGGAGAGCCTATGCTGAGTGCATGCAGTTCCAGCAGCTCCAGTACTTCGTGGCCGTCGCCGAGACCCGGCACTTCACCCGGGCCGCGGAGTCGGTCCACGTCGCGCAGCCGTCGCTGTCGCAGCAGATCAAGGCGCTGGAGCGGGAGCTGGGGGCGGACCTGTTCCGGCGGGCGCGCGGGAACATCACGCTGACCGACGCGGGTGAGGCGCTGCTGCCGCTGGCCCGGCGGATCCTCGCCGACGCGGACACCGCCCGGCACGAGGTGCAGGAGGTGGCGCAGCTGCGCAGCGGGCGGGTGCGGCTGGGCGCGACGCCGAGCCTGTGCACCGGACTGCTGCCGGACGTGCTGCGCGCCTTCCACGACCGCTACCCGGGCGTCCGGCTGCTGGTCGAGGAGGGCGGCTCCCACGACCTGGTGCGGGAGCTGGCCCGCGGCGCCCTCGACCTGGCCCTGGTGGTCCTGCCGCTGCCGACCCCCTCCCCCGCGCTCACCACGGTGGAGCTGCTGCGCGAGGACCTGGTGGTCGTCTCCTCCCCGGACGCCCCGCGGCCGGGACGGGGCCGGCGCGCCGTGCGCATCGCCGACCTGGAGGGCGAACGCCTGGTGATGTTCCGGCACGGCTACGACCTGCGCGAGCTGACCGTGGCGGCGTGCCGGGCGGAGGGCTTCGAGCCCGGATTCGCGGTGGAGGGCGGCGAGATGGACGCGGTACTGGGCTTCGTACGGGCGGGGCTGGGAGTGGCGGTGGTGCCGCGGATGGTGGCCGCCCGCTCCGGCCACGGACTGCGCGTCACCCCGCTGGCCCGTCCGGGCCTGCACCGCACCATCGCCCTGGCCCACCGCAGCGACGTGGCCCCGCCCCGCGCGGCCCGCGAGCTGCAGCGGATGCTGCTGGAGCGCTGAGCTAGCCGCATTCGGGCGCCGCAACGGGGCTCGGGCACGGCACGGGCTCAGACAACGGCACCGGGCTCGGGCGCGCGGGCTCGAGCCCGCGCGCCTAGGTGCGGGCCCGGGTGCGGGCCGGGCTCAGGAGAGCACGGCCGGCCTGAGCACCGTCTCGCACCACTGGCGGAAGCCTGTGGGCGCGGTCCCGGGCGTGCTGGGTTCGGCGACCGCGGCACTGGTGCGCGCGGCGACGGCGGTGGCCGAGGCCGCCCGCACCGAAACCTAGGGGGTGTCCGGCGGCACCGGAGTGCCCTGGTGGTGGTACAGGCGCCAGCCGGACTCCTCGTCACGCCTGCGCCACAGGGAGCTGCGGCGGGCCCGCCGACCGTCGAAGCGGGTCTCGTACGTGAGGTGGACCACGCCGGGTGCGAGGAGGACGCCGGTGATCTCCGACGGTTCGTACACCGGGCCGCCCGCCGAGCCACCCGGGTGCTCGTGCAGTTCGGTGAGCATCTCCTCGTACGTGTAGCGCCGGCCCGAGGCGCCGACCTCGGTGAACTCGGGGTCCAGCAGACGCACGACCTCGGCGCGCGAAGAGCGTACGGCCGGGTCCAGGAGCCGCAGCTCACCCTCGATCGCAGCGCTCACCGAGTCTGCTTCCTGGACCATTCCCACCTGCTCCTTGTCCGTGCGTGAGCGATATGCCCCTCGAGGGCGCGGGGCCGGCACATGTGCGGCTCCGCCGCGTGGGCGCGGCCGGCCCGCAGCCGCCGTGCGACCCGCACCCCCGAGCCGCCGGGCGCGGCTCAGCCCGTCGCGTCCACCAGCGCCAGCTCGTGCAGCCGCTCCGGCGGGCCCGGGCGGGCGTAGTACCAGCCCTGGGCCGTGTCGCAGCCGAGGACACGGAGCTGTTCGGCCTGGGCCCCCGTCTCCACGCCCTCCACCGTGACGGCGAGGTCGAGGCTGTGCGCCAGGGAGACGATCCCCTCGACGATCTTCAGGTCGACGGGGTCGGCCGGGAACTGCTGCATGCTCTGGGTGAAGGAGCGGTCCAGCTTCAGGACGCTCACCGGGAGCCGGCGCAGGTTGGCCAGGTTGGAGTAGCCGGTGCCGAAGTCGTCCAGGGCGATGTCGACGCCCATCTCCGCCAGCCGGCGCAGCGGCTTCAGCAGGTCGTCGTCCGCGCCGATCAGCGCCGACTCGGTCACCTCCAGACACAGGGCGTCGGGGGCCACGCCGGTGCGCTCCAGGATGTCCACCGTGTCCTGGACCAGCCCGGGATGCGTGAGCTGGCAGGGCGACAGGTTCACGTTGATGCGCAGCGGACCGAGCGCCTCACCCCCGTGCCGGTCCCGCCACTCACGGGCCTGACGCACCGACTGCTCCAGCACCCAGCGGCCCAGCGGAACGATCAGCCCGGTGTGCTCGGCGAGCGGGATGAACCGGTCCGGGGACAGCACCCCGTGCTGCGGGTGCAGCCAGCGCACCAGTGCCTCGGCGCCCCGCACACTGCCGTCGCCGAGATGCACCAGCGGCTGGTACTCGATGAAGAACTCGCCCCGGTCCAGGGCCGTCGGCAGCGCCGTGGTGAGCCCGTGCCGGGTGATGGCGCGGGCGTCGGCCTCCGGGTCGGCGAGCTCGAACCGGTTGCCGCCCGCCGACTTGGCCCGGTACATGGTGATGTCGGCGCTGCGCAGCACCTCCGCCGCGCTGCGCTCCCCGGCCGGTCCCTCGACGATGCCGATGCTGCCGCGCACGGTCAGTTCCCGGCCGTCCACGCTGATCGGGGCGAGCAGGGCGTTCATGATGCGGGCGGCGAGCTCGTCGACGGTCCGCTCGGTGTCGGGGCCGGTGGTCAGTGCCACGAACTCGTCGCCGCCGAGCCGGGCCACCATCTCGCCGGACGCGGTGGCGCAGGCCTGCAGCCGGTCGGCGACCTCGACGAGCAGCCGGTCGCCGGCCGCGTGCCCGAGGCTGTCGTTGACGGTCTTGAAGCCGTCCAGGTCGAGGTAGCACAGCCCGAACCGCTGGCCCCCGCCGGCGCCGAGCGCCTTCTCCAGCCGCTCGAAGAAGAACGCCCGGTTGGGCAGCCCGGTCAGCGCGTCGTGGGTGGCCTCGTACCGCAGCCGGAGGTTGAGCAGCCGCCGCTCGGTGGTGTCCTCCATGAGGGCGAGCTGGTACTGCGGGTCGCCGTCGGCGTCGCGCAGCAGGGACACCGTCAGATTGGTCCACAGGACCGTTCCGTCCGGGCGGTAGAACGCCTTTTCGAGGTGGTAGTGCTCGCGCTCGCCGCGCACCAGCTCGTCGTAGAGCCGCCACGTCTGCGGGGCGTCGTCGGGGTGGACCCACTCCTTGACCTTGCGGCCGCGCAAGGCATGTTCGGACAGGCCGAACATGCGCCGCAGCGCGCCGTTGACCTGCAGGACGTTGCCCTCCAGGTCGGCGATGCCGATCCCTATGGCCGCGCCCTCGAACACCGCGCGGAACCGGGCCTCGGTGGCGTGCAGCGCCTGCGCCACCACGCCCTGGGCCTCCAGCGCGGCCCGCGCGACGGCCTCCTGCTCGGCCAGCGTCCGCTCGCGCAGCGCCTGCGCGAACCCGGCGGCCATGGCGTGCTGGAGCCTCGCGGAGCGTGCCCGCAGATCCTCCCGGTCGCCGTCCTCGCCGCAGTACAGGACGAGATAGGCGTCCACGCAGTCCAGGGTCCGGCTGAGCGCCTCCGGGTCGGTGCAGTGCGCCTCCACCAGCGCGGCCCCGGCCGTCCGGCCCGCGTCCGCGTCGAACGACCGGGCCCGCAGCGCCTCGCTCAGCAGCCGGGCCAGCGGCAGCAGCCGCTCCTCGAACTCCGGGCGGGTCGCCGACGTCGAGGTCACCGGGAAGACCGCCCGGCTCCAGATCGTCGCGAACCGGCGCAGTCTGTCCTCCGGCCCGTCCGGCTCCGCGCTCACGCCGTACGCCCCACGCCCGCGAAACCGGAGAACGCGTAGGGATCCTCGTCCTCCGGTGCGGTGTCCGGCCGCCACTGCGGCATCGGCACCAGTCCGGGTTCCACCATGTCGTACCCCTCGAAGAACCGCGCGATCTCCTCGCGCGTGCGCATGATCAGCGGGTTGCGAATGTCCTGGTACACGTCCACCGCCCCCTCGGCCCGCTCCGCCGGCAGCGGGATTCCCTCGTACGAGGCATGGGTGAGCACCAGCATGCTGCCGGGCGCGAGGGCCTGGCGCAGTTCGGCCACCGCCGCATACGGGTCGTCCGCGTCTTCCACGAAGTGCAGTATGGCAACGAGAAGCAGCGCCACTGGCCGATTCAGGTCGATCAACCGCAGCACTTCGGGACTGTCGATGATCTCCCGCGGCTTGCGGAGGTCCGCGGCGACGACGTCCGCGCCGTCGTTGCCCTCCAGAACGGCCTGGCTGTGCGCCACGGCCACCGGGTCGTGGTCGACGTACATCACCCGTGCGTCCGGTACGGCCGCCTGCGCCACCTCGTGGACGTTGCCGAACGTCGGGATGCCGGAACCGATGTCCAGGAACTGGGTGATGCCCTCACCGGCCGCGAAACGCACCGCCCGCCGCATGAAGGCACGGTTCGCCTGCATGATCTTGGGCAGGCCCGGCATGAACTCCATGGCCCTGCGGGCCGCTTCCCGGTCGACCTCGAAGTTGTGCGAACCGCCCAGGTAGTAGTCGTACATCCGGGAGATGCTGGGCACCGAGATGTCGATGCTCCGAGGGGCCCAGGCGGGACGCTCCATGTAGCTCTCCAAGACGTAGACGATCCGGTGTTCGAGCAGAGGCTACTGATCGCCCGCCAAAGGAGCGACCCCAAACGGAAATTGACCGTCCGTTCCCGGTCACTGCCAGTGGCACGTGCCTATTCGGCCACCGCGAAAGCGTGACGACATGCGGCCGTGACATTCCGGAGAGTTCCGGCACGCCGAGAGGTACGCGGAGAAGGGCTCCGATAATTCCACGGGTACCGGTGAATCACGGCAAAACGGTCCGCCCCTCCGCAGGCTGCGAAGGGGCGGACACGCGGTCGGCGGCGTCCGGAGCGGACGACACCCTGGGAGGTTGTTATTTCTCCGGAGCGCCGACCGGCTTTCCGTCGGGCCGTACGGCGTACCAGGTGCCGCCGACGCCCTGACCGTTGGTGTCGCCGGGAGCCTTGTCGCCGGCGAAGGTGTAGATGGGCCAGCAGTTGATCGTCTGCTGGTCGGCGCCGTCCGGGCGGGTGAAGGTCATGTAGCCCTTCTTCTGGATGCCCTTGGTGTCCGCGAAGTCGACCGGCGAGACCACCGGCCACTTCTCCAGGCAGGCGCCGGTGCAGGCCGACACGGGCTTCGGCCAGGCCTCGTCCTTCATGAAGCGGTAGACGGTCATGCCGTTCTTGTCGACGACGATCTCCCCGAGCTTCGGGTCCTCGCGGGTGGACAGGCCGGGCTGCTCGGCCGCCTGCGCCTTCTTGCCCTCGGGGTTCAGCGCGTACCACTTGCCGCCCACGCCCTGGCCCTTGACGTCACCGGCGTTGACGTCCTTGACGTAGCGGTAGGCCGGCCAGCCGGCGACGGTGAGCTGCTCGGTGCCGTCGGCCCGGGAGACCGACCCGAGCAGCGACTTGTCGATGCCCTCGCCGGCCGTGGCGTCGTCGGCGGGCACCGGCGGCCAGGTCTTGGCGCAGTCGTCCTCGCAGTTGGAGGCGGGCGGCTCGGCGGTGTCCTGGTCGAAGCGGTACAGGGTCAGACCGAGGTTGTCGGTCACCACCTTGCCCAGTTCGGCGTTGGTGGAGACGTTCAGCTCGCCCGCCGTGTCGGAAGGGCCCGCCGACGCCTGTGCGTCGCCGCCTCCCGCCTGGCCCGCGCCGGTGCCGATGCTGCCGAGGTCCCCGGCCCCGGCCGTGGCACCGACGTTCTGGCTGGAGGCGGACGGCGGGCTCTCCTGCCCGCACGCCGTGGTCAGGGCCAGCACCGCCGCGGCGCTCGCCACCAGCGAGGCGGTCCGCCAGGAGGTCTTCATCGTCAACTCCACATCATCGCAAGGGTGTTGCAGCGCCCTGCTGTGCCGCCGCTCGACGATGGGTACGCACGGGGGCACGGGTCGTGTTCAACGGTGGCCCGGATTTCTTTTGTTAACTCCTTCGGGGCAATCACCGGGATCCCGGGCGTGGCCCGGCGGTGCACGACTCATGATCCTCAACGTGCAAGCACTCGTACCGACCCAATCCCGCGCCACCGCACGCGCGTTGGCCGTGACGACGCTGATCTGGGCGCTCGTCGGCACCCCCGGCACGGCCGTGGCCGACTCCTGCGCGTACGCCTCGACGGGGCCGGGCGGCACGGAGGCGGTGGCGGTCGCGGGGCACGTCACCTGGACCGACCCCCCGGTCTGCTCACCGCCGCCGTCCCCCACACCCACGCCCACGCCCACCCCCACGCCCACGCCCCCTCCGAAGCCGCCGCCCCCGCCCGAGCCCACACCGCCCACACCTCCACCACCGCCGAAACCACGCCCGACCC
>NZ_JAGMUJ010000131.1 GCF_019049255.1 Streptomyces sp. AC558_RSS880
CGGTCATGTCCGTTTCGATTCGCCACGTTGGCGTGGATTCTCCCGTGAGCTCGCGGGACATTTTGTTAGCCATCGCCCAGTGGATCATCGCCCGGGACCTCTGCGGGAGGGCTTCGTAGTCCCGCGCCAGGCGGCGGTGCTGCATCAGCCAGCCGAAGGTCCGCTCGATCACCCACCGTTTCGGCAACGGTTCGAACCCCTTCGTCCGTGGCCGCTGCACGACCTCCACATCGATCCCCAGGCAGGCGCCGTGGTTGAGGACGCTGCTCTGGTAGCCGCCGTCGGCCCAGACCTTCGACACGGTGGGGTGGGCTGCCGCTAGGT
>NZ_JAGMUJ010000132.1 GCF_019049255.1 Streptomyces sp. AC558_RSS880
GATGGGTAGGGGAGCGTCGTGTGCCGGGTGAAGCAGCGCCGGAAGGCAGTTGTGGACGGTTCACGAGTGAGAATGCAGGCATGAGTAGCGATTCACACGTGAGAAACGTGTGCGCCGATTGACTAAGGGTTCCTGGGTCAAGCTGATCTGCCCAGGGTAAGTCGGGACCTAAGGCGAGGCCGACAGGCGTAGTCGATGGATAACCGGTTGATATTCCGGTACCCGCTGTGAAGCGTCAAACATCGAGCATCGTGATGCTAAGGCCGTGAAGCCGCCCCTGATCTCTTCGGAGTGAGGGGGAGTGGTGGAGCCGCCGGCCCAAGCGGTTAGTAGGTGAGTGATGGGGTGACGCAGGAAGGTAGTCCATCCCGGGCGGTGGTTGTCCCGGGGTAAGGGTGTAGG
>NZ_JAGMUJ010000133.1 GCF_019049255.1 Streptomyces sp. AC558_RSS880
GGGGAGGAGGACGCGGAGGGTACGGAGGGCGCGGGGCGGGGCGCCTGGCGGGCGGGGGGAGGGGCGGCGCAGGCGGCGAGGGCGGTGGCCAGCACGCATACGGCGGCTGCTCGACGTACGGGAGTGATCACCGTATGACGATATGGTCATATTCATAGCATTCGTGTTGTTGTCTGTCCCGGCCGGTCTCCGCATCACCCGGGTGGGTGGGCGCCCGCCCCTGCCGCACCGCCTCAGATGTCGCGCCGCTCCAGCGGTCGCGTCGCCGGGCCCTGGATGACCTTGCCGTCCGTGTCGAAGCGGGACCCGTGACAGGGGCACTCCCAGGCGCGTTCGGCGGCGTTGAAGTCCACCAGGCAGCCCAGGTGGGTGCAGCGGGCGGAGACGGCGTGCAGGGTGCCGTCGTCGTCGCGGTAGACCGCGAGCCGGCCGCCCGACGTGCGGACCACGGCCCCCTCGCCCGGCGGCAGTGCCTCGGCCGGCGGGGCCGGTCGCAGCCGGTCGCCGACGAAGTGCCGCGCGACCTCGGCCTGGGTCCTGAGGAAGGACGGGGCCTCGCGCAGGGCCGAAGCCAGTCGGCGCGGGTCGTACAGCCCGCTCCACGCGCACTCCCGGCCGGTGATCTGCGCGGTGAGCAGCAGGCCCGCCATCATGCCGCCGCTCATGCCCCAGCCGCCGAAGCCGGTGGCGACGTAGGTGTGCCGGGCGCCCGGGTGCAGCGGGCCGACGAGCGGCACGGTGTCGGTGGGGTCGTTGTCCTGGGTGGCCCAGGAGTGGGTGAGCTCCACGTCGGGGAAGTGCGTGCGGGCCCAGGCGGAGAGGCGGTCGAAGAGGGCGCGGGTGTCGCCCGTGCCCGGCGTGAAGTGCTCGCCGGTGATCACCAGGAGGCGGCGGGTGCCGTCGTCGCCGTAGGGGGCCGTGCGGACCGAGCGGGTGTTCTCCTCGGGGGTGATGTACATGCCGTCCGGGTCCTGGCCGGCGGGGACGGGCCCGGCGACGACCAGTTCGCGGCGCGGGGAGAGGCGGGTGAACAGCAGCGCCCGGTCGAAGACCGGGTAGTGGGTGGCGACCACGACGTCCCGGGCCGTCACCGTCGCCCCGGCCGCCGTCGACAGGCGGCACGGTGTGCCCTCCTCCAGGCCGAGGACGGTGGTGTCCTCGTGGATGCGTCCGCCGTGCGCGACGATGTCGTCCGCGAGGGCCAGCAGGTACTTGCGGGGGTGGAACTGCACCTGGTCCGTCACCTCGACGGCGCCCGCCACCGGGAACGGCAGACCCGTCTCCGTCACGAAGGAGGCCGGCAGGCCCGCCTCCCGCGCCGCCTCGGCCTCCGCGCGCAGCTCCTCCACCCGGTCCGCGTCACGGACGTAGGTGTACGCGCTGCGGCGCTCCCACTCGCAGTCGACGCCGAGCTCCTCCACGACCCGGGCGGTGTGCTCGATCGCCTCGGACTGCGAACGGGCGTACAGACGCGCGCCCTCGGTGCCCCGGGTGCGGCGCAGCTTGTCGTAGACCAGTGTGTGCAGGGCGGTGACCTTGGCCGTGGTGTGCCCGGTGACGCCGGCCGCGACCCGTCCGGCCTCCAGCACCGCGACGCTCTTCCCCGCCCGCGCCAGCTCCCGGGCCGTGCACAGGCCGGCGATGCCCGCGCCGATCACGGCCACGTCGACATCGAGGTCCCCGGTCAGTGCGGCGTGCCGGCCGCCCGGTGCGGTCTGGAGCCAGTACGAGCCGCCTGCCTGCTGCTTCTCCGTCATGCGGCGCCGAGTACCCCGGCGCCGCCGGTTCACCGTCCGGGCGGCCCTCTTGCACGGCGGCCGGCCCGGGACTAACGTACAACCAAATGGTTGTAGATGGGGTCGACGAGACCGACGAAACCGTGGACCGGCTGTTCCACGCCCTGGCCGACGCGACGCGGCGCGACATCCTCCGCCGCTGTGTCCGGGGTGAGCTGTCCGTGTCACGCCTGGCCGCGGCATACCCGATGAGCTTCGCCGCGGTGCAGAAACACGTCACGGTGCTGGAGCGGGCCGGTCTGGTCACCAAGGAGCGACGCGGACGGGAGCAGCTCGTGCGCACCGATCCCGATGCGGTGGGCCGGGCGCGGCAGGCCCTCGACGAACTGGAGTCGGCCTGGCGGGCGCGGGTGGACCGGATGTCCGGTCTGCTCACGGAGGACGTCGGGACCGGCGACTCCGGGGCCCCGGCCCACGACGAGAACACGACGGAAGGACCGGACAGATGACTGTCACCAGCGTGGACAAGGACCTCGACAAGCTGACGCTCACCCTCGTCGCCGACTTCACCGCTCCCGTGGAGCGGGTGTGGCGGCTGTGGGCCGACCCGCGGCTGCTGGAGCGCTGGTGGGGCCCGCCGAGCTACCCGGCGACCTTCGAGGAGCACGACCTGACGCCCGGCGGCGGCGTGAAGTACTTCATGACCGGCCCGGAGGGCGAGAAGTACGGCGGCTGGTGGCGGGTCTCCTCGGTCACGCCGCCGACCACCCTCGAGTTCACCGACGGCTTCTCCGACCAGGAGGGGAAGCCGAACCCCGAGATGCCGACCACCTCGGTACGGATGACGCTCACCGAGCACGGGGGCGGCACCCGGATGGAACTGCGGTCCGTCTTCGACACCCGGGAGCAGATGGAGCAGCTGGCCGAGATGGGCATGGTGGAGGGGATGAGCCAGGCCGTCGGCCAGATGGACGCGCTTCTGGCGGGCTGAACGCCGTGCCGGGACGGAGGGCGGCGCACCGCCCTCCGTCCCGCTCGCCGTGCGGCTGCGGCTACCCGCGCCAGGGGCCCGTCACGGCGAACGTCGTACCGGGGTCGTAGCAGTTGACGTACATCGTGCGGCCGTCCGGGGAGAAGGTGACACCGGCGAACTCGCCCCACTCCGGGTCCTCGGGGGTGCCGACGTTCTGGCGGTTGCGGGCCATCGCGTAGACCTCGCCCCGGCGCGTGACGCCGTAGACGTGCTGGGCGCCTCCGCCGTCCTCGCACACCATCAGGCCGCCACCGGGCGCGAGGCAGATGTTGTCCGGTGACTCGCCGGGCAGCCGGACGTCGGTGTCCGGGCCGAAGACGATCACCAGGGTGAGGCGGCGCCGGTCCGGGTCGTAGCGCCAGATCTGGCCGTAGTGGTCGGCCGCCGAACCCTCGGCGCTGCGGGCGAAGGACGACACGAAGTAGACCGAGCGTCCGCCCCAGTAACAGCCCTCCAGCTTCTGCGCGTGGGTGATGCCCTTCGGGCCGAAGTCCTGGTGGCGGATGGGTGTTCCGGCGGCTCCCGGGTCCGGTACGTCCACCCACTCGATGCCGTCGAAGCGGGCACCGATGTCCTGGATCGAGGACAGGTCGGGCACCCCGGGCACCCGCATGGCCTGGAGCCGGCCGCCCGCGCGCAGCGAACCGGTGCCGCCCAGGGGTTTCTCCGGCAGGAAGCGGTAGAAGAGGCCGAAGGGCCGTTCGAAGGCGTCCTCGGTCTCGTAGACCACGCCCCGCTTCGGGTCCACGGCGACCGCCTCGTGCTGGAAGCGGCCCATCGCGGTCAGCGGTACGGCGCCCGTGCGGCGCGGGTCGGCGCCGTCGACCTCGAAGATGTAGCCGTGGTCCTTGGCGTAGCCGCCTGTGCCGGCCTTGTCCTCGGTCTCCTCGCAGGTCAGCCAGGTGTCCCAGGGGGTCGGTCCGCCCGCGCAGTTCACGGCCGTACCGGCGATCGCGACCCGTTCCGACAGCACCCGGCCGCGGTGGTCCAGGGTGAGTGCCGTACAGCCGCCCTTGCCCTCCGGGTCGTAGGTCAGGCCGTCGACCACCGGGACCGGGACCCTGCCGGTGGCGCGGTTCTCGTGGTTGCGGACCAGGTGGACGCGGCCGTGGCGGCCGGCGAAGGCGGCCATGCCGTCGTGGTTGGAGGGGACCGGGCCCTCGCCGGAGCGCAGCGGGTCGCCCTCGCGGGAGAGGACCTCGTAGCGGAAGCCCTTCGGCAGGTCGAGCAGTCCGTCGGGGTCGGGGACCAGGGGGCCGTAACCGCTGTGGCCGAGGTTCCGGGCGGCGGCGGTGCCGGTGAAGAGTTCGGAGAGGGCGCCGGTGAAGGCGATGCCGATGCCGAGGGCACCGGAACGGGCGAGCACCTGACGCCGTGTCGCGGGGGAACCGGTGGTGGACCCGGTTTCTGACATGGGGAAACCTTCCTGCTGGCGGACAGGAACTGTGACCCGGTCGTGTCTATCACCTGGTGCGGGTCCCGGGAACCACGCGCGTAGCACGTGTCACGGCCCGGGGCGGGGGCCGTCGGGCTCCGGGCGGGGTTCCGCCGGGTGGTCCGGCGCGGGTTGCTGGGCCCGTTCGAGGAAGCGGAGGAGTTCGACGGGGAAGGGCAGGACGAGGGTGGAGTTCTTCTCGGCGGCGACGGCCACGATGGTCTGCAGCAGGCGCAGTTGGAGGGCGGAGGGGGTCTCCGACATCTCCTGGGCGGCCTCGGCGAGTTTCCTGGACGCCTGGAGTTCGGCGTCGGCGTTGATGACGCGGGCCCGGCGTTCGCGGTCGGCCTCGGCCTGGCGGGCCATGGACCGCTTCATCGTGTCGGGCAGGGAGACGTCCTTGATCTCGACGCGGTCGATCTGCACGCCCCAGCCGATGGCGGGGCTGTCGATCATCAGCTCCAGGCCCTGGTTCAGCTTCTCGCGGTTGGACAGCAGGTCGTCGAGGTCGCTCTTGCCGATGATCGACCGCAGCGAGGTCTGCGCCATCTGGGACACCGCGAACCGGTAGTCCTCGACGTTGATGATGGCCGCCGGCGCGTCGACGACCTTGAAGTAGACGACCGCGTCGACCCGTACGGTCACGTTGTCCCGGGTGATGCCCTCCTGGGCGGGGACCGGCATCGTGACGATCTGGAGGTTCACCTTGTGCAGGCGGTCCACGACGGGGACGACGAGGGTGAAGCCGGGCGGGCGCGCGGTGCCGTGCAGGCGGCCGAGGCGGAGGACGACGCCGCGCTCGTACTGCTTGACGACCCGGGCCGCCGCGAGGAGGTAGGCGGCTGCGGCTGCGGCGGTGCCGGCGGCTGCGGTGAGCAGTTCCTCGACCATGGTGACCTCCCGGTTCAGAGGTCTGCTGTGCTTGCTTTCGTCCGCTGCTGCAACGATATGCCCGGTGTTCGGTGCGGGGCCACGCCGGGTGGGCGGTGGGGGCGGGACGGGAAGGGGCGGCGGGGCCGCATGCCGACACGGCCCCGCGCCCCTGGGAAGCGCCCCTAATGTGTCGCGACCGGTGTCTCCGTGAGTTTCACCGGGGCCGTGCCCGGTGTGCTGTGGCGTTCGGACCAGTTCTTCAGGGCCGTGTGACAGGCGTGGTCCAGGTGGTGGAGGCCGGTGAGGTCCAGTTCGACGGGACGGTCCTGGGGGAGGGACTCCAGGGTGTCCAGGATCTTCGGGAGGCGCAGGAAGGTCGCGTTGCCCGACAGGTACACCTGGAGGGGGCCCGCCCCCTTGTCTATGACCTCCAGCTTCGCCTGCGAGGCCTCCCAGGCCGTCTTGGCGACCGACAGGGCCAGACCGATCAGCACGCCCTCGAACATGTTGACCACGACGATCGACACGGCGGTGACCACCAGGATCAGCGCCTCGCCCCGGTGGCCCCGCCAGAGCGCGGCCACGGCCCGGAACGGGATCAGCTTCCAGCCGGCGTGGACCAGGATGCCGGCCAGCGCGGGCAGCGGAATCAGTGCCAGCGCGGACGGCAGCAGCGCGGCGAACAGCAGCAGCCACACGCCGTGCAGCACCCGGGACGCCTTGGTCCTGGCGCCCGCCCGGACGTTGGCCGAGCTGCGCACGATGACCGCGGTCATCGGCAGCGCGCCGAGGACCCCGCAGACCGCGTTGCCCGCGCCCTGCGCCATCAGCTCCTTGTTGTACTGGGTGCGCGGACCGTCGTGCAGCCGGTCCACCGCGGCGGCGCTGAACAGGCTCTCGGCGGAGGCGATCAGGGTGAAGGCGACGATCGTGCCGAGGATGCCGATCTCCAGCCCGCCGAAGGCGTCCGCGCCGGGCGGCTGGACGGCGTCGAGCAGGCCCTGCACCTCGACCGTCGCGACGGGCACGCCGAACGCGAGGGTGACCGCCGTCGCCAGCAGGACCGCCGCCAGCGCGCCCGGTACGGCGCCGGCGGGGCCCGGCATCCGGCGCCACAGCACCATCACGGCGACGGTGCCCGCGCCGACCGCGAGCGAGGCGAGCGCCTCGGTGCTGCCGAGCGCGTCCGCGGCGGCCCCCGGCAGCCCGAGGATCTTGTCGACGCCGGAGGCGGGCGCCGACAGCCCGGCGGCCGCGTAGAGCTGGCCCGCGATGAGCACGAGACCGATGCCGGCCAGCATGCCCTCGACCACCGAGAGGGATATGGCGCGGAACCAGCGTCCGAGCCGCAGCGCGCCCATGGCCAGCTGGAGCAGCCCGGTGGCCAGCACGATCACGCCGAGCGCGGGCAGCCCGTAGGTGTCGACGGCCTCGAAGACCAGCACGGTCAGCCCGGCGGCCGGACCGGACACCTGCAGGCTGCTGCCCGGCAGCAGACCGGTGACCAGCCCGCCCACGATGCCGGTGACCAGGCCGAGTTCGGCCGGGACACCGGAGGCGACGGCGACGCCCACGCAGAGCGGGAGCGCGACGAGGAACACGACGAGTGAGGCGGCGAAGTCCTGCCGCAGGTGGGGGAACCTGGACACGGCCGTGCTCACAGCGCCTCGAAGGCGTCGGTGTCCGCGCGGTGTTCGCGTACGGCTCCGGTGTGCACCTCGTAGTACCAGCCGCGCAGCCGGAGCCGGCCCGAGGCCAGCCGCTGCTCGACGCACGGGTACGAGCGCAGCCGCAGCAACTGGGCCAGGACGTGGTGCTGGACCGCCTCCGCGCAGGCCGGGTCCGTCGCGTCGGCCGACGCCGGCTCGTCGGCGGCGTGCGCCAGCCAGTCGCGCACGGCGGGCACGGCGTCCAGGTCGTCGCCGCGCACCAGCGCGCCGATGGCCCCGCAGTGGGAGTGGCCGCAGACCACGATGTCCGTCACGCCGAGGACCCCCACCGCGTACTCGACGGTGGCCGCCTCGGCGGTGGGGCGCCCGGGGGCGTACGGCGGGACGATGTTGCCCGCGGTGCGCAGCTCGAAGAGCTCGCCGGGCCGGGCGCCCGTGATCAGGGCCGGTACGACCCTGGAGTCGGAACAGGTGATGAACAGGACGTCGGGGGATTGACCCTCGGCGAGGCGGGCGAACTCCTCAGGGCGCTGTCCGAACGTGCGGGCGTTGTCGATGAGGGGCTGCATCTGGTGATTCCTCCTGGCGCGCGTGGGGGCGCGTCGGACGGGCATGACAAAGGTCGGACGCCGCTGACCCATGGCCCTTGCCTCACGAAATGTATACGCGGGTGTGAAGGGTGTGGGAAACGCGAAGAAGTGAAGCGCAGGTAAAGCGACGGCAAGGGACCGGGGTGGGGCCGCAGTCGCCGGACCTCGGGACATGCGTGCTTCGCAAGGCGGTTCGCACCTCTTCCGCGCGCCAAGGCTTGGTCAACGGTTGGTCAAGAAACACATTAACCCTGCAAAGTCGTTTGCAGGGTTAACTCAATGTTTCGTGGCGAAGAGAGCCCGAAAAGAAAGGGTGGGTTGGCGCGAATACGCCTCTGATCGACGACGGGTCGATCAGGTGTCCGACGTGCGGTTCAGCGGGCCTCGGCGAGCCGTCCCGCGTCGCGGGCCAGCGCGGTGAGCCGCGAGATCGCCCGGAAGTACTTCTTGCGGTAGCCGCCCTCGAGCATCTCCTCGCTGAACAGCCGGTCGAACGGCAGCCCCGAGGCGAGTACGGGCACCTCACGGTCGTAGAGCCGGTCCGCGAGGACGACGAGCCGGAGCGCGGTCGACTGGTCCGGCACCGGACGCACCCCGGTGAGGCACACCGCGCGGAGCCCGTCGGTCAGGGCGCCGTAGCGGCTGGGGTGGACCCGCGCGAGATGGTCCAGCAGATCGGGGAAGGCGTCGAGCGAGGCGCCCTCGGTGGCGTGCGCCGTCCGCGTCACCAGTTCGTCGGAGTGCGGCGCCGGCGCCTCGGGCAGACCCCGGTGGCGGTAGTCCTCGCCGTCGATGCGCAGGGCGCGGAAGTGGGCCGACAGGCCCTGGATCTCGCGCAGGAAGTCGGCGGCGGCGAACCGGCCCTCGCCGAGCTTGCCCGGCAGCGTGTTCGAGGTGGCGGCGAGTGCGACACCGGCCTCGACCAGCTTGCCCAGCAGGGTGGAGACGAGAACGGTGTCACCCGGGTCGTCCAGCTCGAACTCGTCGATGCACAGCAGGCGGTGCCCGGAGAGGGTCTTCACGGTCTGCTGGAAGCCGAGGGCGCCGACCAGGTTGGTCAGCTCCACGAAGGTGCCGAACGCCTTGCGGGAGGGCTCGGCGGGGGTGGCGTGCCACAGGGAGGCCAGCAGGTGGGTCTTGCCGACGCCGTAGCCGCCGTCGAGGTAGACGCCGCGCGGCCCGGCCGGGGCCTTCTTCGGCGCCTTGCCGAAGCCGAACAGCCGGCGCCGGCCCGAGTCGCCGGCCGCCGCCCCGTCGAGACCGGCCGCGAAGCCCTCGAGGACGCGCACGGCCTCGGTCTGGCTCGGCTGGTTCGGGTCCGGTATGTAGCTGGCGAAGCGGACCGAGTCGAACCGCGGCGGCGGCACCATCTCGGCGACGAGCCGGTCCGCGGGCACGTGCGGCTCACGGGCGCACAGGGACAGCGGAGCCACGTCGGCTGCCGGACCGGGACGGGAGGCGGAGGAGGAGGACGACACGGTCCCCCATGCTACGGGCCGTGGAACACTGCTCGGCATGCGACGCCTGTTCCCCGTGACCGACGTGACCGACGAAACAGCAGCTCCCGGCGGGGAGGAGGGCCGTGAGTGGAGCCTCGCCGAGCTGGCCGCCGCGTACGCCTACCCCGAGCCGGGGCCCGGCGGCCGGGAGCCGTGGCTGCGGGCCAACATGGTGTCCACCCTCGACGGGGCCGCCCAGCACGACGGCCGCTCGCAGCCCATCTCCTGCCCGGCCGACATGCGGATCTTCGGCACGCTGCGGGCGCTCGCCGACGTCGTGGTCGTCGGCGCGCAGACGGTACGGCAGGAGGGCTACCGTCCGGCACGCGCACGCGCGGAGTTCGCGGCCGCGCGGGAGGCGGCCGGGCAGGGGCCCGCGCCCGTGATCGCGGTGGTGACGGCCGGCCTGGACCTGGACTTCTCGCTGCCGCTGTTCACCTCCCCCCTGATGCCCACACTGCTGCTGACCGGCGCCGGGGCCGCCCCGGACCGCGTGGCCGCCGCCGAACGGGCGGGCGCCCGGGTGATCACCGCAGGGGAGGGGGGAGCGGTGGACCCCGCGCGGGCGGTGCGGGCCCTCGCGGACCTCGGACACACCCGGCTGCTGACCGAGGGCGGGCCGCGACTGCTGGGCCAGCTGGTGGCGGCCGGGGTGCTGGACGAGCTCTGTCTGACCGTCTCGCCGATGCTCACCGCCGGTGACGCGCAGCGCATCGCCGGCGGACCGTCCGTAACGCTTCCGAGGCGCTTCACGCTGAAGTCGATGTTGGAGGAGGACGGTTTCCTGTTCACGCGATACCAGCGGTCCTGACGCCCGAGGGAGCGCCCGACGGTGGCCGTTGGTCCGGCGATCGGCGGAACGCATTCGTCCGGCCGGCGCGGGAAGGGGCAACACTGAATCCGGCAGTACCCGTGCGAACGCGGGCAGGATGGTTTCCGCGGGGCCTGGCCCGGCCCACGGAGCAGAGAGGGGCCCTAGGGTCCTCCGAGGAGAAGGGGCGCCTGGTGTTCACAAGCGTACTGATGATCGAGAAGGCCCTGACGGCCGCCGACGTGGAGTTCGTCACCACCTTGCACGGCGACGAGCCGGTCTCCTTCCACGTGCTGCTCCAGCCACGCGGTGAACAGGCCGACCGGCTGCTGAGGGCCATCGACGACGTCGCGCTCGGCGAGCTCGACGAGGCCGTCCGCGAGGGCGAGACCCCCGAGGGCGAAGAGGCCAGGAGCATGGGGGAACGGGCCCTGGCGGTCTCCCTGCAGGCCCTGCGCGCGACCGGCGACACGGCGGACGGCCGCCTCATCGGGGACCACCCCCTGGACGCGCTGAAGGCCATGGTGGAGGAGGTCGGGGCGGACGAGGTGATCGTCCTGACCGACCCGCACTACGTGGAGGAGTTCTTCCACCGGGACTGGGCCTCCCGGGCCCGGCACAAGGTCGGGGTGCCGGTGCTGAAACTCTTCTCGCACAGCAAGGCATAGGCTGGGGCGGCGCTCTCCCGGCCCTCCCGGCTTTCCCGGCTCTCCGGCGAGAGCGCGAAGACCGCCGTCCCGCTCGTCGCACCACTGGGAGAACACGCATGGCACCCGGCCTTCCTACCGCCATGGACCGACCGCACTTCATCGGCATCGGCGGCGCCGGGATGTCGGGCATCGCCAAGATCCTCGCCCAGCGCGGCGCGAAGGTGGCCGGCAGCGACGCCAAGGACTCCCCGACCGCCGACGCCCTGCGCGCGCTGGGCGCCACCGTGCACATCGGCCACGCCGCCGACCACCTCGCCGACGACGCCAGCTGCGTGGTCGTCTCCTCCGCGATCCGCGAGGACAACCCCGAGCTGGTCCGGGCGGCCGAGCTGGGCGTCCCGGTGGTGCACCGCTCCGACGCCCTCGCCGCCCTGATGGACGGACTGCGGCCGATCGCGGTGGCCGGCACCCACGGCAAGACCACCACCACCTCCATGCTGGCCGTCTCCCTCACCGAGCTGGGACGGGAGCCGTCGTACGCGATCGGCGGCGACCTGGACGCCCCCGGCTCCAACGCGGTGCACGGCGCGGGCGAGATCTTCGTCGCCGAGGCCGACGAATCGGACCGCAGCTTCCACAAGTACGCGCCCGAGGTCGCGATCATCCTCAACGTGGAGCTGGACCACCACGCCAACTACGCGTCCATGGAGGAGATCCACCAGTCCTTCGAGACGTTCGTCGGCCGGATCGTGCCCGGCGGCACCCTGGTGATCTCCGCGGACCACGAGGGCGCCCGCGAGCTGACCCGCCGGCTGGACGGCTCGGTGCGGACCGTGACGTACGGCGAGTCGGCGGACGCCGACGTGCGGGTGCTGTCGGTCGTCCCGCAGGGGCTGAAGAGCGAGGTGACCGTCGAGTTCGACGGCGCCCCGCTCACCTTCACCGTCTCCGTCCCCGGCCGGCACTACGCGCACAACGCGGTGGCCGCGCTCGCCGCGGGCGTGGCGCTCGGCATCCCGGCCGCCGAGCTGGCCCCGGCGCTGGCCGCGTACACCGGGGTGAAGCGGCGCCTCCAGCTCAAGGGCGAGGCCGCCGGCGTGCAGGTCATCGACTCCTACGCGCACCACCCGACCGAGATGACCGCCGACCTGGAGGCGATGCGCGCCGCCGCCGGGGACGCCCGCATCCTCGTCGTCTTCCAGCCCCACCTCTTCTCCCGCACCCGCGAGCTGGGCGAGGAGATGGGCCAGTCCCTGTCCCTGGCCGACGCCTCGGTGGTGCTGGACATCTACCCGGCCCGCGAGGACCCGATCCCCGGCGTCACCAGCGAGCTGATCATCGAGGCCGCCCGGGCGGCCAGCGCGGACGTCACCGCCGTCCACGACAAGGCGGAGATCCCCGAGGTGGTCGCGGGAATGGCGAAGCCCGGTGATCTCGTTCTCACCATGGGAGCGGGCGACGTCACCGACCTCGGCCCGCGGATCCTGGACCGTCTGTCGAAGTAAGGGGCTGGAAGCTCATGCCGTACGACGTGGAGAAGCCGGACGAGCAGTGGCGCGCGGAACTGTCCCCGTCCGAGTACGCCGTTCTGCGCCAGGCGGCCACGGAACCCGCCTTCACCGGCGAGTACACCGACACCAAGACCACGGGCGTCTACTCCTGCCGCGCCTGCGGCGCCGAGCTGTTCACCTCGACCACCAAGTTCGAGTCGCACTGCGGCTGGCCGTCCTTCTACGACCCGAAGGACACCGACGCCGTGGAGCTGGTGGAGGACCGGTCGCACGGCATGGTGCGCACCGAGGTGCGGTGTGCGCGGTGCGGTTCGCACCTTGGGCACGTGTTCGAGGGTGAGGGGTATCCGACGCCCACGGACCAGCGGTACTGCATCAACAGCATCTCGCTGAGGCTGCAGCCCGCCGAGAGCTGATCCGTACCCGCCTGCCGCCCACCGGCCGGTGAGCGGCAGGCGGTCGAGGAGCGGCACGAGGACGGCCCGACCGGTCAGCCGGGCGCGCGGGCCGGGGGAGGCGGCGGTCACGGCTCCCGCCCCGCGAACGCGAGAAGGACACGGCGGGCATCGGCTCCTTACGGAACGCGGACGTCGGCGGCCCGGCCGCACCGCTCGCGCGCGCGGGGTGCGAGGCTGGCCGCATGGAGCAGCGACCACCGAACGCCGAGGCCGGAGCCCGGGTCCTCGTCGTCGACGACGACCCCACCGTCGCCGAGATCGTCACGGGCTACCTCGACCGCGCCGGGTACGTCGTCGACCGGGCCGGGGACGGCCCCGACGCGCTCGCCCGCGCGGCGGCCCACTGGCCGGACCTCGTCGTCCTCGACCTCATGCTGCCCGGCATGGACGGTCTGGAGGTGTGCCGCAGGATGCGCGGGCAGGGGCCCGTGCCGGTCATCATGCTCACCGCGCGCGGCGACGAGGACGACCGCATCCTCGGCCTGGAGGTCGGCGCCGACGACTACGTCACCAAGCCGTTCAGCCCGCGCGAACTCGTCCTGCGCGTCGAGTCCGTACTGCGCCGCACCCGACCCGCACCGGTCGCCGCGTCCGGCCTGCTGCGGGCGGCCGGTCTCGCCGTCGACCCCGCCGCCCGCCGGGCCACCAAGAACGGCACCGAACTCGCCCTCACCATCCGTGAGTTCGACCTGCTCTCCTTCTTCCTGCGGCACCCCGGGCGGGCCTTCTCGCGTGAGGAGCTGATGCGGGAGGTGTGGGGCTGGGACTTCGGCGACCTGTCCACCGTGACCGTCCACGTGCGGCGGCTGCGCGGCAAGGTGGAGGACGATCCGGCGCGGCCCCGGATCGTCCAGACCGTGTGGGGCGTCGGCTACCGCTTCGACCCCGCCGCCGGCTCCGGGGAGGAGTGAGCGTGCGGGACATGCTGCTCATCGCCCTGTTCGCCTTCCTCGGCGCCGCCGCGGCCGGAGCGCTCGGCGCGTGCGTGCTGCTGCTGATCCGGCGCCGGTCGCTCATCGCGCACCTCGCGGTGGTCGCCGGGGTCGCGGTGGCGGCGATGCTCGCGGGCACCCTCGCCGTCGCCCAGGCCATGTTCCTGTCGGCGCACGACCTGAGCGTGGTGACGACGGTCGTCGCCATGGCCGCCGTGGTCTCCACGGTCACCGCGCTGCTGCTGGGCCGCTGGGTCGTCGCCCGCAGCCGTGAACTGGCGCTCGCCGCCCGCTCCTTCGGCGACGGCGGGGACTTCGCCGCGCCCGAGCGCCCGTCCACCGCCGAACTCGCCGCGCTCAGCCGCGAGCTGGAGGCGACCAGCGTCAAGCTCGCCGAGTCCCGGGATCGCGAACGCGCCCTGGAGTCCTCCCGCCGCGAACTCGTCGCCTGGATCTCCCACGACCTGCGCACCCCGCTCGCCGGACTGCGCGCGATGGCCGAGGCGCTGGAGGACGGGGTCGCCGCCGAACCCGACCGCTACCTCAGACAGATCCGCACCGAGGTGGAGCGGCTCAACGACATGGTCGGCGACCTCTTCGAGCTCTCCCGCATCCACGCCGGCACGCTGCCCCTCTCGCTCTCCCGGATCTCCCTGTACGACCTGATCGGCGACGCCCTCGCCGGCGCGGACCCGCTCGCCCGCGAGCACGGCGTACGGCTCGTCGGGGACCGGGTGGAGCCGGTGCCGGTGGAGGTGGACGGGCGGGAGATGAGCCGCGTACTGGGCAATCTGCTGGTCAACGCGATCCGCCGGACCCCGGCCGACGGCACGGTCGCCGTCTCCGCGCGGCGCTCGGACGAGGGCGTGGTGCTGTCCGTGACGGACGGCTGCGGCGGCATCCCCGAGGAGGACCTGCCCCGTGTCTTCGACACCGGCTGGCGCGGCACCCACGCCCGGACCCCGCCGGGCGGCGCGGGACTCGGCCTCGCCATCGTCCGCGGCATCGTCGAGGCCCACCGCGGCAGCGCCGCCGTCCGCAACGTCACCGGCGGCTGCCGCTTCGAGGTGACGCTCCCGGCGACGGACGGCTGACTCACCCGCCCCGTGGGGCCCCGCCGGGCACCTGCCCGGCGGGGCACGAAGAGGGTCAGTGCTCGCAGAGGGAGAATTCCCGCTCGTAGAGCTGCTCGTTGTGTTCGGCGACGAAGAACTTGCGTTCGTGCATGAGTTGTTCGCGGTAGTCCTTGGCCTCTTCCAGCGTCATGGTCGACGTGTCGGACCATGGCTGCTGCGGTGGCACGTCGGATGTCGAGACGATCTTCTCCGACGGGTCGACCAGGAAGAACGCGAGGATCTTGCGATGTCCCGGGCGGGTGGGGTCCGCGAGGCGGAACGAGCCGACACGGTGCTGCAGGATGTTCGGGAACGCCAGGCAGCGGCCCGCCGGCGTCGACGCCGATCCCAGCACCTGGCTCAGCGCGTCCTCGTTCTCCAGGCCGTAGACCTCACGCATGCCGTTGTCGTCGTTCTGCTCGTACTCCGGGTCGTCGAGTGCCGCCCGGAAGCTCAGCCGGCTCTCGGTGATGTTCTCGCTGTCCCAGTAGTAGATGCCGGTCGAGACGATCCGCTCGTTCAGCATCCCCTCGACATGCCAGGAGCCGCCCGCGTACTCGGGCTTGTCCGGCGTGAGATGAATGGTGGCGAGCTTGACGATGACCTGGAGACGGCGGCCGCGCAGATCGACCCGGACGGATTCGTCGGGCGACTCGGGCGGGGTGAAGACCGGGGCGTCCGGGACGACCGGGCGACGGTTCTCCCACCAGTCGTCCGAGGCCTTCCCCCATTCGCGGACGGCTTCCGCGTGGGCCGCGGCGTCACTGAAGAAGGACTTGTCCGGATACACCGGCTTCGAGTCGTACCAGCGGTAAGGATCGACGTCGATCCGCAGCGGCCTCGGACAGCGCAGATCGGTGAGCACGTTCTCCCACAGCGGGCGGAAGCGCGCGAACAACTCCGGCAGCACGGCGGCCAGTTCGCGATGACGCTCGGGGTGGACGTTGTTGACGTACGACCGGAAGACGACATCGCCGTCCTCACTGACGTCGACGTCCGTGGGCAGCCACTGGAACTTCTCCGAGAACTCGTACTTCGAGTAGTGGTCCGTCGTGTTCCGCCAAGCCCGCTCGGGCTCCCCGCTCACCCCTCTCACCAGGCAGAACAGTGAGGGATGCACCAGATCCAGTACCTGGCCGTCGGATCCGGGATGCCAGTCCTGCTCCGCTTCGGGGACCTGCTCCAGGACCCGGACCGCCTCGCGCAGCCGGGCCCTGAGCTCGTCGTCGACCAGTGTGTCCGACTGCCACACCCCGTCGACGGCGGACACCTCGATGCCGGTTCGTCCGTCCCGCAGCGCGGCGTAGTGCCGGAGTTCGTCCAGCACATAGCGAACCTGCGCCTCGGTGAGCCCCTGGGCGACCGCTTCCCGCGTCCACCTGGCGACGATGTCGGCGTCGTTCATCTTGTCGAACCACCCGGGCTTCGCCCGGATGAGTGCGCTGCACTGCATCATCTCAAGTTCCCGCAGCGTTCGGGGGGTCGCGAACGGTAGGGAACGGGCAGCGTGAAAGGGCAGCGGGAAAGCAGACAGGCCAGACAATTCTCTTGGTCCCCCCAGTCGGTGTGCGGTGGCGGGAAGGATACTTCAGCGGACTGACACCGCGGCCCGCTCGTGGCGGCACGGGGAGGCGGCGCCCCGATCGCCCGCCGGCCGTGGGCCCGCCCGGCCGGTGCCGGGCCCGGATCTGCTCCGGACGGTCGCCGTCCCGTCCGTCCCGGGACCGCGTGGTCGAGCGCAACAGTGGCTGATTCGAAGGGATTTGGCCGAGATGCTGTGGCCTCGATCTGTGACGTCCGTCACCTGGAGCGACTTCACGAGGTGAGTGTCCGTCTTTCCCGGGAGATCGACGTCGCAGCTCAGATGGGATCTCCACCCCCGGTTCATGATCACCGAAGGTGACCGTTGAAATTCGGATGGTCATATTTGCGGTCGCGTGCATGCGTGTTCCGGGCGCCGGCCCGATTGAGTGATCCTCACCGGCGCACGCCGGGCACCCGAACACCCTCAACGAAGAGGATCCATGCACGAAGACGTCTTCCGGGCCGACGACGGCTCCGGTTCCTCCACGCAGGCGCCGCTTCCCCTGCCGCTGGACTTCGAGGCGCACTACGTGATGAACCAGGAGGCTTGGCACTCCTACGCGCTGTACCGGCTCCGCACCAACGACGCTGCGGAGCGCGCGGTCCACCGTGCCTTCCTGGAAGTTCTCCGGACCTGGGACGCGCTGCTCGCCGAGGCCAACCTCCCGCAGCAGACCTGGAGCATCCTGCGGCGCGTCGTCGGCGACGAAGCGCTGACCGCGGCGCGCGACGAGATCACCGCGATGGAGAGCGGGATCGGCCTCTACGCGGCGCTGCTCAACCTGCCGCAGCGGCAGCTCGACGTGATCATCCTGCGGTACGTCCTGCGCTACAGCAGCCAGAAGACCAGCTGGTACCTCGGCATCACCGTGAGCACCGTGGACTACCACCTCCGAGAGGCCCGCAAGCGCCTCGCCCCCGTCTACCACAACCACCGCGGGACGACACCGACGAAGGAGAAGGAGACAGACCAGTGACACCTCCCGTGTGGAGCAAGCGCCTGGCCGAAGCCGAGGCGACGTGGACCCGGCGCCTGGCCGAGACCGACCCGTTCGTCCGGGAGGAGCGGCGCCCCTTCGACGCCGCCGAGGGACTGCGCCGCCTGGCCGCGGACGCCGGGTACACCCGGCCCGCACCGTCCCGGCCCGACGGTACCCGCGCCCGCCACCAGCTCGACCTCATCTCCCGCTGGACCGTCACCGAGGCCGGCGCCGCCGACCACGTCGAAGAACTGGCCGCGCTCATCGGCGACGACGGCGACGGCGAGCCCACGCCCGACGACTTCACCGAGTGGCTGCCCGTCGACGTCCACGGCATCCATGTCTTCGCCTGCACCCTCCACCTCGTCGACCACCCCGAGAGCGCCGTCTTCTGGTGGCAGATCGCCGCCGGAGCCGAACACACCGGCGCCGCCTACTGTCTCCACCTGCGCCACGTCAGCCAGGGCGAGATCCGGGAAGCCGCCTTCTGGAAGCGGCAGATGAGCGTCATGCGCGACCGCACCGCACAACAGTGGTTCGACGGGCCCCCGAACGACTACACCCGCGACCTGGTCGGCGCCGTGGACGCCTTCACCACCTACTGCGCCCGCCACCGCGAACCCACGCCGATCCCCACCCGCCACCTGCGCAAGCGCTACCAGGCGCTCGCCGAACGCCACGGCGAGGACGGGCTGGTCTGCCGGCCCGACAGCCGGTTGCCCGACCGCATCCACGAACTGTCCGCCCCGCACTGACCCCGCACGAGGAAAGCCCGGCGGGGACGAAGGTTTCCGGGCCGCCCGTCCCACCGGACTCGAGAACAGCACCCACTCGAGAGAGCGCCGCCATGAACGAGCCCCACCGCACCGCCCCCACCGCGCAGGGCCCCGGCCGCTTCGACCGGTCGTCCGCCTGGATCCGCCGCCGCCGCGACGCCATCGTCTCCAGCGCCCTGCGCGGCGCCGCCTACGGCTCCGGCGCCGGCGCCGTCGGCCTCGTCTTCTGGTGGCTCCGCCAGAAGATCTGAGCCGAAATCTGAGCCGAGATCTGAGCCGAAGGTTCGAGCCGTCACCAGCCCCGCACACGCCCCGGACGCCCCGCACACGCACCGGCGGCACGAGCCGTCCGCGGCAGCCGGGGCCCGTCAGGCGCCGCCGTCCAGCGGCAGCCGTACGGTGAAGACCGTCGCCCCCGGCTCGCTGCTCAGCTCGATGTCGCCGCCGTGCGCCCGCACCAGGGACCGGGCGACCGCGAGGCCCAGCCCGCTGCCGCCGCGGTCCCGGCTGCGGGCCTTGTCGACCCGGTAGAAGCGGTCGAAGACCCGCTCCCGGTCCTCCGCCGGGACACCGGGACCCGCGTCGGCGACCCGCACCAGCGCGGAGCCGGCGGCGACGGAGACCGTCACGGACACCCGGGTACCGGCCGGGGTGTGCACGGCCGCGTTGGTGAGCAGGTTGTCCAGGACCTGCCGTACGCGCTGCGGATCGAGCCGGAGCCTCAGCGGCCCGGAGCCCGCCGTCACCGCCAGCGGATGGCCCGGGTGGCTCGCCCGGAACGCGTCGGCGGCCTGCTGGACCAGCTCCGCCAGGTCCGTGTCCGCCGTCCGCAGCGGCGCCTCCACCTCCGCCGCGTCCAGCCGGGCGAGCAGCAGCAGATCGTCCAGGAGCACGCCCATCCGGGCGGCCTCCGCGCGCAGCCGGGCCAGGTGCCGTTCCCGTTCGGCGGGTTCGTTGGCGGCGGCGTACTGGAACAGGTCCGCGTAGCCGCGCACCGACATCAGCGGGGTGCGCAGTTCGTGCGAGGCGTCCGCGACGAACCGGCGCAGCCGCAGCTCCGCCTCCGCGCGCACCGCGAGGGAGTCGTCGATGTGCTCCAGCATCGTGTTGAACGCGGTGCGCAGCTCCGCCACCTCCAGACCGCCGTCCCGGCCGTCCGCGCGCAGCGGCAGCCGCGCCGCCGACTCGCTCAGGTCGTGCGAGGCGATGCCGTGCGCGGTGTGCGCCATGTCGCTCAGCGGCTTCAGCCCGCGCCGCAGCATCCGCCGCCCGAACACCACCAGGGCCAGCAGCGCGAGCGCGAACACCACGACCTGCACCGTGATCAGCTGCCCGACGGTCTCCTCGATGTCCTCCACGGGCGCGGCGCTCACCAGCACCACCCCCGGTTCGACCTCGCAGCCGCGCAGCCGGTAGGTGCCCTCCCCTCTGATCCGCGCGGTGCGCGTCAGCTCCGTGTCGGAGTGCGCCATCTCCCGTGCGAGGTCGGCCAGGGCGCGGGTGTCCTCGGGCACGTCGGAGGGCCTGCGCAGGCTGACCGCGTCGCCGGAGACGTCGTACACCGCCGTGTACCAGCCGTAGTACGGCTTCCGCCGCACCGTGCCGTGCGCCGCCGCGTCCTTGGCCTGCACGGTCTGGATCAGCTTCAGCTGGTCGCCCAGCTGCCGTTCCAGATAGTCGTGCATGTACGTGGTGAGCGCGGTGCCGACGACCGCGAACACCGCCAGCGACAGCACCCCGAGGCCCAGCGCCAGCCGGGTGCCCAGCCGCATCCGCCGGTACGTGTCCCGCGGCCGCCGGAGACACGCCCTCACTCGGCGGCCTGCCGGATCACGTACCCGAAGCCCCGCACCGTCTGGATCAGCGGCGCACCGGTGTCGTCCAGCTTGCGCCGCAGCCGGCTCACCACCAGCTCCACCACGTTGGAGCGGCCCCCGAAGCCGTACTCCCACACGTGGTCCAGGATCTGCGCCTTGGTCAGCACGGTCGGCGACCGCCGCATCAGATAGCGCAGCACCTCGTACTCGGTCGGCGTCAGCGACAGCAGCCGCTCACCGCGCCGCACCTCACGGGTGTCCTCGTCCATCGTCAGGTCCGCCACCCGCAGCACCGACCGCTGGAACCCCGGCCCCGCGCTGCGCCGCAGCACGGTGCGCAGCCGCGCCATCAGCTCCTCCACGGCGAACGGCTTGACCAGGTAGTCGTCCCCGCCCCGGGTCAGCCCCGCCACCCGGTCGGCGACCCCGTCCCGGGCGGTGAGGAACACCACCGGCACCATCGTCCCGGAACGCCGCAGCCGGTCCAGGACGCCGAAGCCGTCGACGTCCGGCAGCATCAGGTCCAGCACCACGATGTCCGGGCGGAACTCGGCGGCGCGGCGCAGCGCCTCCGCACCCGAGTTGGCGGTGGCCGCCTCCCAGCCCTCGTAGCGGGCGACCGTCGCCACCAGGTCGGCTATCGGCGGGTCGTCGTCCACGACGAGGAGTCGTACTTTTTCCACCCGCCCATACTGCGGCACACCGCCCGCGGCGCCAGAGGCGGTGCGCCTCCGCGTCCTGATCGATAAAAACTTGAAAGTTGACCGACAGGGAATCGACAGCGCCTGTGACCAAGCTCGGAGTCCCAGGACCCGATCAAGGAGTTTCCGGCGTGACAGCTGTCCAATCGCCTCCCGCACCCCCCACCGCGAGGCGACGCCCCAAGGCGGTGGCGCGCATCGGCCTGTACGGCCTGCTCGCCGCGAACGCGGCGGTGGTGGCCGTCTTCTTCGTCCAGGCGGGCTTCGGCGCGAACGCCCTCGTCGTACTCGGCCGCCTCACCGGCCTCTACGCCGCCCTGCTGATGGCGTTCCAGCTGCTGCTGGTGGCCCGGCTGCCCTGGCTGGACCGCCGGATCGGCATGGACCGGCTGACCCTGTGGCACCGCTGGGTCGGCTTCGGACTGCTGTGGACGCTCCTCGGCCACGCGGTCTTCATCACCTTCGGCTACGCCGAGATGTCCTCCATGGACCCGGTGAACCAGCTCGTCGACCTCGCCGAGACCGTCGAGGGCGTGCTGCGCGCGGTCGTCGCACTGGTGCTGATCCTCGTCGTCGGCGCGGTCTCCGCCCGCCGCGCGCGGCGCCGCCTCGCCTACGAGACCTGGCACTTCATCCACCTGTACACCTACGTCGCCGTGGTGCTGGCCTTCACCCACCAGGTCGCCGTCGGCTCCACCTTCACCGCCTCGGCCGCCGCCACCGCCTACTGGTACGGGCTGTGGGGCGCCGCCCTCGCCGCGGTGTTCGCCGGCCGGCTGGTCCTTCCGCTGTGGCGGAACCGGCGCCATCGGCTGCGGGTCACCGCCGTCGTCCCGGAGAACGACGACGTGGTGTCCGTCCACATCACCGGCCGCGATCTGGACCGGCTGCCCGCCCGCGCCGGGCAGTTCTTCCTGTGGCGGTTCCTGACGAAGGACCGCTGGTGGCAGGCGAACCCGTTCTCCCTGTCCGCCGCGCCCGACGGCCGCACCCTGCGGCTCACCGTGAAGGCGGCCGGCGACGGCAGCGCGGCCCTGCGCCACCTCGAGCCCGGCACCCGTGTCTTCGCCGAGGGCCCCTACGGCGCCTTCACCACCCTGCACCGCACCCGCCCGGACGCCCTGCTCATCGCCGGCGGTGTCGGCGTCACCCCGATCCGGGCCCTGCTGGAGGAACTGCACGGTCACGCCGTCGTCCTCTACCGGGTGAGCACGGAGACCGACGCCGTCCTCCACGACGAACTGCGCGAACTCGCCCGCGCCAAGGGTGCCGAGCTGCACCTGATCACCGGCCCGCCCGTACCGGACCGGCTGGCCCCCGGTGAGCTGTCCCGCCTCGTGCCCGACCTCACCGACCGGGACGTCTACGTCTGCGGCCCGCCCGGCATGACCACCGCGGTCCTGCGCACCCTGCGCGGGCTGGGCGTACCGAAGCGGCAGGTCCACTACGAGCGCTTCAGCCTGGCCGGATGACGGACGCGCGGAGAACGAGGAGAACACCGTGAAGCGAGCACTGCCCGTCCTGGTCCTGACCGTCGCCGGGCTGATCCCGGTCTGGCGCTACACCCCGTCGGCCCCGGAGCCGGCGGTCGCCGAACCCGCGCCCGCCCCCTCGGTGTCCGCCTCCCCGGGCAGCGCCACCCGGGTCGTCGCGGGCCCCACCGTCGACACCGAGAAGGGCCCCGTGCAGGTCGAGGTCACCCTCGACGGCGACCGCATCAGCGCCGTACGGATGCTCCGGCAGCCGGACCACCCGCAGACCACGGCCGCCGTACCGGTCCTGATCGAGGAGACGTTGGAGGCACAGAGCGCCGACGTCGACACGGTCTCCGGCGCCACCGTCACCAGCGACGGCTACCGGGAGTCCCTGCAGGCCGCCCTCGACGCGCAGGGCTCCTGACGTGCGGCGCGTCGAACACGTCATGGGGTTCCCGGTGTCGCTCCGCGTCGACGACGAAGAGTTCCGGGAATCCGTGGCGGACGACCTCTTCGCCTGGCTGCGCGAGGTCGACGCCCGCTTCAGCCCGTTCCGCGAGGACAGCGAGGTCTCCCGCCTGGACCGGGGGGAGTTGAGCCCGGACCGGCTGAGCCCCGAGCTGACCGAGATCCTCGGCCTGTGCGAGCGGTACCGGAGCGCCACCGGGGGCGCGTTCGACGTACGGCTGCCGGGCCGGCGCCTCGATCCGTGCGCGGTGGTGAAGGGCTGGTCGGTGCAGAAGGGCGCCGATCTGCTGCGGGCGGCGGGAGCGCGGCGGTTCTGCCTCAACGCCGGCGGGGACGTGGTCGCGGCCGGCGGGCCCTGGCGCGTGGGCGTACGGCACCCGGAACACGCCGACCGGCTGTGCACCGTCCTGGAGCTCACCGACGGCGCGGTCGCGACCTCCGCGCGCTACGAACGCGGCGACCACATCATCGACGGCCGCACCGGCCGCCCGGCGACGGGCCTGCTCGGCCTCACCGTGGTCGCCCCCACCCTGACGGAGGCGGACGCGGTCGCCACGGCGGCCTTCGCGCTGGGCGCGGAGGGGATCGCGTGGGCGGCCGCGCGCCCCGGCTGCGAGGTGTTCGCCGTGAGGGCGGACCGGCGGGTCGTGCGATCACCGGGGTTCCCGGCGACGGGGGCGGCGGGGGAGGCGGCGTAGCCGCCCGCCACAGCGTCCCGGTCGTGGAGGCGGCAAGCCACCAGACCGTCCGTCGTCGGTGTTCTCGCCGGCCGCACCGGGGTACGGCCGCTCTGGTGGGGATGCGGCTCGCGTTCCAGCCCGTCGTGGCGGAGTTCCTTGCTGGGGAAGGGTGCCGCCGAAGCCTACGAACCGTCAGGCCGAGGATCCACTGTCGAGGACCAGGTCGGCGCCGACCGCCGCGCCGGCCGCGGGCGAGGCGAGGTAGAGCACCGCGGCCGCCACTTCTTCGGCTTCCGCGACCCGGCCGAGCGGGTTTTCTGTCTTCACTCGCTCGGCGCGGTCGGCCTCGGTCTCGCCGGGCCGCAGCGACATGGGGGCGGCGGAGGCGCCGGGGCTGACGGCGTTGATGCGGATGCCCTGGTGGATGTGGTCGAGAGCGGCGGCGCGGGTCAGCGCGGAGACCGCCGCCTTGGACGTGATGTAGGCGGCGACGTTCGGGATCCGCAGGTGTGCGCCCAGGTTGGAGGAGATGTTGACGATGGTGCCGCCACCGTTCTCCCTCATGTGCGCGATCTCGTGCTTCATGGCCAGCCAGACGCCGGTGACATTGGTTCGCAGCACCGCGTCCCAGTCCTCCTCGCTCACCTCGCCGACGGGTACGGTGCCGCGGAGTATTCCGGCGTTGTTGACCGCGATGTCCAGTCCGCCGAAGCGGGTGACGCTCTCACGTACGAGGTTCTGGAGCTGGTCGGAGTCGGTGACATCGGCGGTGACGGCGGCGGCCGTGCCGCCGGTGGCCTCGATGAGACCGACCGTCTCGTCCAGGGAGGCCGCGGTGCGTCCCGCGGCGACCACGGACGCGCCCTCGGCGGCGAAGGCGAGCGCGATTGCGCGGCCGAGGCCGGAGCCCGCGCCGGTGACGAGGACGGTCTTGCCGGTGAAGCGGTTCATTTCGGTGGCTCCCTTGAGTGATGGATTACTTGGTGCGGTGGTTCAGGAGGGCCACGAGGGCCAGGCCGGCCCCCGTCGCGGCGAGCGACCAGGCGTCGCTGCCGAGCGTGAGCAGGATCGCGAACAGGACGGTCGGGCCGAATTCCATCGCGGTGTTCAGCACGCCGCCCGCGAGCCCGGTCTGCTGCTGCGGCACGTCTTCGGTGGCGAGCACGGCGGCTCCCGCGAAGGAGGCCGCCGTGCCGGCCGGCAGCAGCACGAGGCCCGGCAGCAGTCCGTACCCGTATGAGATGTGTGCGTCGATACCGGTGAGCGCGAGGAGGGCGAGCCCGCCCGCGCCTGTGCAGAGCCCGGCCGCTGTGACGGTTCGGGCCCCGTACCGGCCGATGAGCGGCCCTGCCGCCCGGCCCGAGGCGATCAGCGCGACGGCGAACGGTACGAACGCCGCCGAGGTCTGCAGCTGTGACCAGTCGCGCGCCTGCTGGAGGTGGAGCGAGAGGACCACGAAGGTCAGCGCGGTCCCGCAAGCGCTCAGTGCGATGGCCGCGAGAGCGAGGACCCGCCGCCGGCCGAGCAGGAAGCGGGGCGGCAGCAGCGGGTCGCGGGCGCGGTGCTCGGCATACCAGAAGGCGGCCAGCAGCGCGGCCCCGCAGAGCAGCGGCACGAGCACGCCGGCCGACGACCAGGGGAGGGTGTCGGTGACGACGAGTCCGTAACTGGCGAGGGTGATCCCGGAGGTGGCGAGCAGGGCACCCGGCAGGTCGAGAGCCCTGCCCCGGCTCGGCGTGATGTCCGGCAGCAGCCGGAACGTGAGGGGGAGGGCTGCGAGGGCCACCACGAGTGGTATGGCGAAGGTCCAACGCCAGGACAGCAGAGCTGAGATGACGCCGGAGAGCAGATTGCCCGCGGTCGCGCCGAGTACCGAGAGCCCGCCCCAGGTGGCCATCGCCCTGCCGTACGCGGGTGGGGAGGGGAAGACGGCTCGCAGCAAGGCCATGGCGGCGGGCGCGATCAGAGCTGCCCCCGCGCCCTGCGTGAAGCGCGCTGCGAGCAGTGTCCCCATGCCGGGGGCGAGCGGGGCGGCGGCCGAGGCGGCGGCGAAGAGGACCAGGCCTGAGGTGAGGGCACGCCGCCCGCCATAGCGGTCCGCGAGGCGTCCGCCGAAGAGCAGCAGCCCGGCGAAGGTCAGTCCGTAGGCGGCGCTGAGCAGGATCAAGTCGGCGCGGTGCAGGCCTAATTCGCGCCCGATGAGGGGAAGCGGTATGGCGAGCGCAGCGAGCGTGAAGATCAGCGTGGTCTGGACGCCACCGAGGAGGACGAAGGCGTATCGCTGCTGCACAGCGGCGACGCGGGCAGCGCCCGTGGCGGTCATGCCGACCTCCTGATATTTGACCGATCGGTTCATTATTCGGGCATGTGGAAGGGGGCCCGGTGGTTTTGGCGCGTGTGAGTCAGTCCAGCAGGGTCAGGGCCTGTTCAGCCGCGTCCCGCACCCGGGCGGGATCGTTCGACGCCTTGCCGACGATCCGTACCCCCTGCAGCAGGACGAGCAGCATGCGGGCCAGCGCACGCGGATCACGGTCCTCGGGCAGCTCGCCCTGAGCCCGGGCCCGTACGAGCGCGGAGTGCAGCAGGGTC
Source organism: Streptomyces sp. AC558_RSS880 (assembly GCF_019049255.1). Classification (GTDB taxonomy): domain Bacteria; phylum Actinomycetota; class Actinomycetes; order Streptomycetales; family Streptomycetaceae; genus Streptomyces. Next base: position 25,384 of record NZ_JAGMUJ010000133.1, read on the forward strand.
TCGACGTGCTCCCAGCTGATCTCGACCCGGCGGGCCGCCGCAGGGTCGTGCGGGGCCAGCTCGGCTGCCGTGTTGGTGACGAAACAGCCGTTCAGCCGGCCTTCCGGGGAGGCGGCCTCTGCGGCGAAGCGACGCACCACCGCCCGCACCGCAGGCAGTGCGGGGCCCGGCTGGGACAACTCGGCGAGGAGAGCCGGGTCGCGTGTCTCGGAGTACCGGTCCAAGGCCTTCAGATACAGCTCGTGCTTGCTGCCGAAGGTCGCGTAGATGCTGGCGCGGCCGATGCCGAGGTGCTCGACGAGGTCCGTTATCGACGTCGCTTCGTAGCCGCGCCGCCAGAACAGCTCAAGGGCCGACCGCAGCGCGGCGTCCGGATCGAATTCCTTGGTCCTGGCCACGTCGAAGACCATAAACTTATCTGGAACGGTCGGTCAAATAATTGTGCACCGTGGCCGGGTCCGTGACGACTCCTGGCTTCGGGATGCCGCACACGGTGCAGCGGATCGGGGCCGGCCCGACAGCCCCTCTGTCTCCGGTTCAGCCCAGTCCGCAACGATCGAGTGCGGCACGAACTCGGTCGAGCCCTTCGACTCTCCAGTGGTCCCGGTCGGGCATCTGGTCGTCTCGGCGCCAGCGCCAGGCGGAGAACATCGCCCAGTTCAGGGCACGGCATCGGTGGATCAGGTCGTGGTCGGCCCCCGCGCAGTGCTTTGCCACTTCTTCGGGTGCGTGGGCGAGGTCGAACTCGATCGGTCCACGGCAGCACGTGGCGAGGTCCACGAAGAGCGGCCCCCTCCTTGTGTTCAGGAGGTTGCCCGGATGCGGCTCGCCGTGTAACAGCTGGTCGTCGGCTTTGCCGACGCTGATCGCGGCGCTCAGGCCGGTGAGAGTGTTGCCGAGGAGTTCCCGGTCGGAATCGGGCAGTTCGGGGGACCGGTCCCGGTCGCTCACCTCTCTCAGTGCCATGGCGACTCGATCGGTGAAATGCGGTGCGTCCAGATCGATCTGCCGCAGGGCGGCGTGGTGCCGCATGAACGCGTCCGCGTAGTCGGCCGGCGCGATCTCTGATCCCACGGGTTCGTAGTAGGTCCAGAGCGAGATGGCGAAGGCATCACGCGAATAGACCCGGGGGTCGACACGAGGGTCGAGCTCGGCCATCGGAGCGTCGACGTCGGCGAGACGGCGGGCGACCTCTACTTCGAACGCGGAATCAGCCAGATGCCCCGAAGGCGCGACCCGAGCCAGAACGTCGCAAGGGACCAGGCGCAGCGCGACGCGGTCCGAGTTGTGGATGACGACCACATCGTCGACCTGAAGGCCCAGCTCCGAAGCGGTCGCCCGTGCTGCCTCAACTGCTCGGCGGAGTTCCGATGGCTCCATACAGTCCTCCCTCGTCGTTGTGTACACATACCTGTCTGGGGACAGCAGGGCGGTTCGGTGCGTTTTTCCTGGTTACGTGGCCGTGGGATTCCCAGGTCCACGGGGACCCGGCGGATGAGTCGTGCGGCATCTGCCTGCTTGGTCCGGAGGAAGGCGGGTGGCATGTCGATTCCTTCGATTTCGCCGGACCATTGCTCCTCGTGGGCCCTCTTGCGTCTCAGCGAGAGATCCTTCTCCAGCTCGGCGAGCCTGGGCAACATCTTTGTGCTGACCTGGAGCATGGGGCATCGGATGCAGGCGCGCTCGTGCCGGCAGGGTGATCCGCAGAGGCGGGCGCGGTTGCCGAGTTCGGCCTTGCGCTTGTCGAAGTGCTCTCGAACTCCGCCCGTTCCCCGGGTGTGACGTCGGTGTACCCGCCCTCGGGGCGCAGGGTTCGGCGGTGGTCGAGGAACTCCTGGTAGTGCTTGACGACGTCCTCGGCGAAGAGCCGGCGGAAGTCGTGGGGAGTGAACCTGGTGCCCGCGAAGGCCGGGTTCGTCTCGGCGATCTCTTCGCGGCGGCGTCCGGTCATGTCGAGGACCGTGGCTGGGGCGATGACGCCCCGGACGGTGCCCGGCTGTCGCCGGAAGAGGGACAGCTCAGTGGGCATCGGGATGACCCGCTCGTATCGGCGAATGCCGAGGTGGGTGAGCTCGACAAGGTCACCATGCGCATGCCGAAGATCAAGGAGATCAAGCGCTGACCCGCGGCGCTTCCCGAACGCACCCCGGCGCCCGTCCCGGTGGCGACACGGGCATCCGGCGCTTCGAGGCGCTTGTCAGGGGCGGCGTCTAGACTCGACCGGCGTCAGGCTATGGCCAGAACCGTCCGCCCACCGGAAGGGTATTCCGCGTCTTGATACGGATCGATTCAGTCACGAAGCGGTACCCGGACGGCACGGTGGCGGTCGACCGGCTGTCGCTGGAGATCCCCGACCGCTCGATCACCGTCCTCGTCGGACCCTCGGGGTGCGGCAAGACGACCACCCTCCGCATGATCAACCGGATGGTCGAACCCACCGAGGGAACGATCCTGCTCGACGGCGAGGACATTCAGCGGCAGCCGGTCACCACCCTGCGCCGGTCCATGGGGTACGTCATCCAGAACGCCGGGCTCTTCCAGCACCGCACGATCGTCGACAACATCGCCACCGTGCCCCGCCTGCTCGGCTGGGGCAGGCAGCGGGCCCGGGAGCGGGCGGCGGAGCTGATGGAGCGGGTGGGCCTGGACCCCTCGCTGGCCAAGCGGTACCCCTACCAGCTCTCCGGCGGGCAGCAGCAGCGCGTCGGCGTGGCGCGGGCGCTCGCCGCGGACCCGCCGGTGCTGCTGATGGACGAGCCGTTCTCCGCCGTCGACCCCGTGGTGCGCAAGGGACTGCAGGACGAACTCCTGCGCATCCAGGACGAGCTGGGCAAGACCATCGTCTTCGTCACCCACGACATCGACGAGGCGATCACACTGGGCACCATGGTCGCCGTACTGCGCGAGGGCGGCCGGCTCGCCCAGTACGCGCCGCCCGCCGAGCTGCTGTCGAGCCCCGCGGACGGCTTCGTCGAGGACTTCCTCGGCGCCGACCGCGGCATCCGGCGGCTGTCCTTCTTCTCCTCCGCCGCACTGGAGTTGACCACCGACGCCGTGATCCCGGCCGACGCCACCGCCGGCCGGATCGCCGCCACCAAGGCACCCCACCTCCTCGTCACCGACGCCGACGGCCGCCCGCTCGGCTGGGCCGCACGGGAGGAGTTGACCGCCGGGGACATCAGGACCGACCGACTGCTGCCGTACGGACGGCCGTTCGTGCCCGGTACCGACTCCCTGCGGGTCGCCCTCGACTGCGCCGTGCTCTCACCCGTCGGCCGGGCGGTCGCCGTGGACGGAGGCGGCCGGGTGACCGGCGTCGTCTCCCAGCAGACCATCGGCGAGGCCGTCCGCAGCGCCCATACCGAGAGCCGGGTGGACACGCACAAGGTCGAGGTCACCAAGTGAACGGCTTCTTCGACATCCCCAGCGACCTCCAGCACAGCTGGGCCGGGCTGATCGGACTGCACATGAGGGAGGCCCTGCTGCCGGTGGCCGCCGGGCTGCTCCTCGCGCTGCCGATCGCGCAGCTGTGCGGGCGCTTCCGCTGGCTCTACCCGCCCGTGCTCGGCCTGACGACCGTGCTGTACGCCATCCCCTCCCTGGCGTTCTTCGTCGTCCTCATCGACTACACCGGCCAGACCGAACTCACCGTGATGATCCCGCTGGCCCTGTACAGCCTGGTCGTCCTGGTCCCGGCCATCGTCGACGGCGTGCGCTCGGTGCCGGACGAGACCCTCGCCGCGGCCACCGCCATGGGCTTCGGCCCCGTACGCCGTTATCTCCAGGTGCAGTTGCCCATCGCCGCGCCCGCCGTCATCGCCGGACTCCGGGTCGCCACCGCGTCCAGCATCTCCCTGGTCAGCATCGGCGCCCTGATCGGCAACCAGGGGGCCCTCGGCAATCTGCTCGCGGCCGCGCAGAAGTACGACCGGCCCGAACTCGCGGTGAACGCCGTGGTCACGATGGCCGTCCTGGCGATCGCCTGCGACGTTCTGCTGGTCGCGCTGCGGGTGCTGCTGACGCCGTGGATGCCGCGCGGCACGCGTCCGAAACCTACGGCACGGCGGGCGGAGATCACCCCGAAGGGCGCGGTCCGGTGAACGTTCTCGACTTCGTCAACGCCTTCTTCAGCGACAGTGCCCACTGGCACGGCTACGACGGCATCCCGCAGCGTTTCTGGGAGCACCTCCAGTACTCCTCGCTGGCCCTCGCCGTCGCGGCCGCCATCGGGCTGCCCGTCGGCCTGCTGACCGGTCACACCGGACGCGGCGGCAACGCGCTCGCCTTCATCGCCAACGCCGCCCGCGCCCTGCCCAGTTTCGGCCTGCTGGTCCTTGCCGTGCTGCTGATCGGCTTCGGCCTGCTGCCCGTCATGATCCCGCTGGTCGTGCTGGCCGTGCCGCCGATCCTGGTGACCACCTACGAGGCGGTCCGCTCCGTCGACCCCGCCCCCGTGGACGCCGCCAGAGGCATGGGCATGCACGAGTCGCGGATCCTCTTCCAGGTCGAGGTGCCCGTGGCGCTCCCGCTGATCCTCAGCGGCCTGCGCTCCGCGGCCATCCAGATCGTGTCGACGGCCACCATCGCCGCGTACGTCAGTCTCGGCGGACTCGGCCGGTACATCATCGACGGGCTCTACCAGCGCGACTACGAGAAGGTGGTCGGCGGCGCCACCCTGGTGGCCGTCCTCGCGCTGCTCACCCTCGCGGTGTTCTGGGCGGCCGGACGACTGGCGGTGTCCCCCGGAGTACGCAGGCGCTGACGTTCGATCAAATGTGCGACAAACGTGACCCGGACGTCCTTGACTCACCGTGAACGGCTGGATTGGATCGGCGAATGACTTTCACCGCGAAGAGCAGCAGGTCCAGGACGAGGCACACCGGCGCGGCGGCCGTCGCGCTCGCCGCCGCGGCGGCGCTGCTCGCGGGCTGTTCCTCCTCCGACGGCACCTCCGACAACCCCCTCGAGGGCGAGAAGGCCGAGGCCGGCACCGTCGTCGTCGGCTCGAACAACTTCGCCGAGAGCACCCTGCTCGCCGACATCTACGGCGAGGCGCTCCGCGCCGCCGGCCTCAAGGTCGACTACAAGCACAACATCGGCAGCCGTGAGACGACGTACGGCCTGATGAAGAACGGCTCCATCACGGTCCTGCCGGAGTACAACGGCTCCCTCCTCGCCTACCTCGACCCCGAGGCCGAACAGCAGTCGGCGGACGCCGTGAACGAGGCCGCCAAGGCCAAGCTGGACAAGTCGTTGACGCTGCTGGAGTCGTCGCCCGCCGAGAACAAGGACTCGGTCAGCGTCAACGCCGAGACGGCGAAGAAGTACGGCCTCACCGCCGAGTCGACCCTCGCCGACCTCAAGGACGTCGCGCCTCAGATGGTGATCGGCGGCTCGCCCGAGTTCCAGACCCGGCAGCAGGGGCTGAAGGGCCTGGAGACCGTCTACGGCCTGAAGTTCAAGTCGTTCAAGGCACTCGACGCGGGCGGCCCGCTCACCCAGGCGGCCCTCACCGAGAACGAGGTCCAGGCCGCGGACGTCTTCACCACGGACCCGACCATCGTCAAGGAGAAGTTCGTCGTCCTGAAGGACCCGGAGAACCTCTTCGGCTTCGCCAACGTCACCCCGCTGGTCAGCAAGGAAGGGCTGCCCCAGGAGGGCGTGGAGGCGCTGAACGCGGTCTCCGCGAAGCTGGACACCGAGACCCTCCTCGACCTGGACGCCCAGGTGCAGCTGGAGAAGAAGGACCCGCTGGACGTGGCGAAGGCCTGGCTGAAGTCGGCCGGCCTGGACTGATCCCGCCCGGGGTGCGGCCGACGGGCCGCACCCCGCGGGCCGTTCACCGCGCCGGGGCCGCCTGCGCGATCAGCCGGTCGATCAGCGCGATCAGCACGTCCCGGCACGACTCCCGCTCCCGCGCGTCGCACAGCAGCACCGGCACGCCGTCCGGCAGCGTCAGCGCCTCCCGGATGTCCTCGACCGGGTACGGGTGCTCCCCGTGGAAGCCGTTGACGGCGATCACGAACGGGATGCCCCGGCGCTCGAAGAAGTCGATCGCGGCGAAACTGGTCTTGGGCCTGCGCACGTCCACCAGGACCACCGCGCCCAGGGCGCCGACGGCCAGGTCGTTCCACATGAACCAGAACCGCTGCTGCCCCGGCGTGCCGAAGAGGTACAGCACGAGGTCGTCCGAGACGGAGATCCGGCCGAAGTCCAGGGCGACCGTGGTGGCACGTTTCTCCTCGACGCCGTTCAGGTCGTCGACGTCCAGGCCCGCCATGGTCAGCGGCTCCTCGGTGCGCAGCGGGGCGATCTCGCTGACCGAGCCGACCATGGTCGTCTTGCCCACGCCGAAACCGCCGGCGATCAGGATCTTGACCGTGTCGGGTGCCGAACGCCCGGCGGACGCCCGAGCGGTGGTGTCAGAGCCGGCCAAGGCCCTCCCTCACTTTCTGCAGCAGATCCAGGTCCACGGTGGTGCGGTCGACGGGGTGCGGCGGGCGGACGGTGATCCGGCCCGCCTCCAGCAGGTCGCACAGCATGATGACGACCACGCTCATCGGGAGGTCGAGACGCGCGGCGAGCTCGGCGACCGCCACCGGCTCGGCGCACAGCCGCAGGATCCGGGAGTGCTCGGGCTGCGGCCGGGCCGCCCCCTCGGGCTGCGGATCCGCCGCCGTCACCGTCGTGATGAGCGTGAAGTCGGCGCGGCTGGGCCGGGTCCGGCCACCGGTCAGGGTGAACGGCCGTACGAGCCGGCCCGCCGAGTCGCTTCCGCCCACCTCACGCGCCGGGGTCGACGGCCGGCCCCGCGATGTCCCGCGGGGCCGCGCTGAGGTGCTCGCCGATCTTCTTCACCAGCATGTTCATCTGGTACGCCACCACGCCGACGTCCGCGCCCGGGCCGGTCAGCACCACCAGATGGGCGCCGGGACCGGCCGAGGTGAGGATCAGGTAGCTGTGCGCCATCTCGATGAGGGCCTGGCGCACCGGGCCGCCGCGGAAGTCCATGCTGACGCCCTTGCTGAGGCTCATCAGACCGGAGGCGGTCGCCGCCAGGCGTTCCGCGTCGTCCCGCAGGAAGCCGGTGGACTTGCTCACCACCAGTCCGTCCTCGGAGAGCACCACGGCCTGGTTCACGTCGGCGACCCGTTCGACGAGTCCGGTCAGCAGCTGGTCCAGCTGGGCGTGGGTGGCGGGTACGGGGCGTGTCATGACGGTGTTCCTTTGTAAGCGGTCGGCGGTCAGCGGTCGGCGGGCGAAGTCGGGAGCTCGGCGGGCGGAGCAGGGAGCTCGGCGGGAACGTGCGCCGGTGCGGCCGCCCCGTCCGCGTCGTCCGGCGGCCCGGCCTCGTCGGTGTCGTCGTCCCGTGCCTGGGACGTGCCGCGCTGGAAGCCGGCGAGGGAGGAGGCGGCGTGTTCCGCGGTGAAGTCGCCGGAGTCGTCCTCGGCGTCCGGGACGGACTCCTCGCGGAGTTCGGCGGCCAGGCTGGTCTGCGGCACCCGGCGGGGGAGCGGGGTGAGCCCGTCCCGGCGGGGTGCGGGCACCGACGCGGCCGGCGCGGCCGGTGCGGGGGCGGTCCGGACGGCGGTCGCCGACCGGGGCGCCGCGGCCTGTGCCACGCCGGCGGTCACGGTCTCCTCGCGCCGGCCGTCGACCCGGTCCGCCGCGGCCGCGGTGCGCGTTTCCCGCCGGCCACCGTCGGACGGCACGTCCGGCACCACGACCTCGTGCGGGATCAGCACGATCGCCGTCGTCCCGCCGTACGGCGAGGGACGCAGGGTCACGGAGATGCCGTGCCGGTGCGCGAGCTGGGAGATCACGAACATGCCGAGCCGGAGGTCGTCGGCGAGCGCCACCACGTCGAACTGCGGCGCCTTGGCCAACTGGGCGTTCAGGGAGGCGTAGTCGTCCTCCGACATGCCGAGGCCCCGGTCCTCGATCTCGACGGCGAGGCCCTTGGCCACCATCGCCGCCCGCACCCCGACGGGGCTCGGCGCCGGCGAGTACACCGTCGCGTTGTCGATCAGCTCGGCCAGCAGATGGATGACGTCGGCCACCGCGGGCGGGGCGAGCGACACCTCCTCCTCGGTGAGCACCTCCACCCGCTGGTACTCGGCGACCTCACCGACGGCACTGCGCACGATGTCGATCAGCGCGACCGGCTCGCTCCAGGTACGGCCGGGGCGCTCACCGCTGACGATGACCAGGTTCTCCTCGTAGCGCCGCAACTGGCTGGCCGTGGAGTCCAGTTCGTACAGGCCCTTGAGGACCTCGGGGTCGGTGTGCCGGCGCTCCAGCGCGTCGAGCTTGCTGAGCTGGAGGTTGACCAGGTTCTGGCTCTGCCGCGCGATACCGAGGATGACCTTCTGGAAACCGCGCCGGGTGTCGGCGAGTTCGACCGCGGTGTGCACGGCCGTGCGCTGCGCGGTGTTGAACGCCTGTGCCACCTGGCCCAGTTCGTCGTGGCCGTAGTCCAGTGGGGTCGTCGCCGACTCCGCGTCGACCTTCTCGCCCCGCTCCAGCCGGGCCACCACATCGGGCAGCCGCTCCTCGGCCAGGCCGAGGGTGGCCACCCGCAGACCGCGCAGCCGGCGGGACAGCGAGCGGGTGATGCGCCAGGACAGGCCGACGCACAGCAGCAGCGCGATCAGTCCGCCGGCGCTCAGGGAGCCGGCCGTCAGCAGCAGGCCCCGGGCCTCGTCGGCGCTGCGGACGAGCAGCGCGTCGGTCTGCTGCCGGATCATGGCGGAGTACTGCGGGGAGACCCGGTCCATGGCCTCGTCCCAGCGCTCCCGCAGGTCCGGCAGTTCGACGCTGCGCCTCTCGCCCGTGGGCGGGGTCGCGAGCACCTGGTCCTCGACCGCCTCCAGGGCGCGCCACTCGGCACTCCGCAGGATCCGCTCGGTCTGGGTCTTGGTCTCGCCGCGCAGGGAGGGAACGATCTGGTCGTTGACCAGCCAGCGACGGGTGTGGACCAGCTCCGCGAACTCGCTCCAGCCCTGCGTGTCCAGGCGCCCGGAGGGCCAGGCGAGGGTGAGCCGCGCGTCCTCCTCGGAGACCAGCTCCGCCGTGTGCTCCAGGGCGATCAGCGGCTCGGCCTGCGAGGTCAGGTCCCCGTCGTCCACCTGGGAGAGTTCCTGGAAAGCGTGGATCTGGTCGTCGATGATCGAGGTGTACTGGTCGAGCGCCTCCTCGGCGGTGATGTCGCTGGGGTCGTCTATCTGGTCCCGGTAGTACTCCAGGCTGCCCACCGAGCCGAGCACCCCGTACAGCCGGTCCGAGATGCGCGCCGGTGCCTCGGCGATCGCGTCCGCCTGACCGACCAGCTTCGCCACCGCCTCGTCGGTCTTCTCGCGCTGTGCCTCGAGGGCGGTCCGGGAGGTGTCCGGTTCGGCCAGCCACGCGGCGGTCAGCCTGCGCTCCTGCTGCAGCGCGAGCGTGGCGTGCGTGCCCATCGCGCCGGTCGACCGGCTCAGCTCCGTCTGGGAACGCAGCTGCAGGCCCTCGGAGAACATCTGGATCGTCGTCAGGCCCCACATGCCGGCGAGGGTGACGCTGGGCACCAGGGCGAGGAGGAACAGCGAGAGACGAATGGAGCCGAGACGGCGCCGGGCACCTGTCCGTGGAGACATCGTGGTCCTAGAGCGGTCGGGTGATGGGGGACGTACGCATGGGCGGGCCCGTCAGCGGGTTCCGTCGGCGGCGAACCCGGCGACGGAGGCCGCGTTGGTCTTCGTGACGAACGCCGGCCCGGTGAGCACGGGCGCGACCCCGCCGCCGCTGATGTTGCCGTTGGTCCGGTACAGCCACAGCGCGTCGACGGCGAGGTAGCCCTGCAGATAGGGCTGCTGGTCGACGGCGAACTGGACGTTGCCGCCGCGCACGGCGTCCACCAGGTCGTTGTTGAGGTCGAAGGTGGCGACGTCGGCGTCGCTGTCCGCCTCCGCGGCGGCCTCGACCGCGGTGAGCGCGAAGTCCGCCCCGTTGGTGACGACCTCGTCGATGGTCGGGTCCTGCCGCAGCCGGGCGGCGATGATGCCGGAGACGGCGCGCATGTCGGTGCCGTCCACGTAGAGGTTCTCGGTGGTCCCGCCGAACGCCTTCTTCACGCCGGCGCAGCGGGCCTCCAGGGCAACGTTGCCACGCTCGTGGACGACGCACAGGGCGTGCTCGGCCTTCAGCTCGTCCAGCTTGTCGCCGACGGCCCGGCCCGCCACGCCCTCGTCCTGGCCGAAGAACTCCAGCAGTCCCGCCGACTTCCAGGAGTCGATACCGGAGTTGAGTCCGACCACGGGGATGTCCGCGGCCCGTGCCTCGTTGACCGGGCCCTTCATCGCCGCCGGCTTGGCCAGCGTCAGCGCGATGCCGTCGACACCGTCGCGGACCGCCTCGCGGACCAGCTCGGCCTGCCCCGCCGGGTCCGGGTCGCTCACGTACGTCAGCTCGATGCCGTCCTTGGCGGCCGCCGCCTCGGCGCCCCTCTTCACCCGGTCCCAGAACGCGTCGCCCTCGCTGCCGTGGGTGACCATCGCGACCCTGATCCCTCCGGCGCCGGAGGCGCCCGCGCCGTCGGAGTCCGAGGAGTCGTCGGCCGAACCGAAGGCGGAACAGCCGGTCGCCAGCAGACCGACCGCGGCTGCCAGCACCGCCAGACGGTGTCTCGGGAGGCGGCGGGACGGGGGACGAGTGTTCATGAGGAGTGCGGACCTCGCTGTACGGCCGAGCAAGAGCAGGGGGAGAGCACCGACGGAACCACGGGAGCGTGCGCCGAACGGGTGACTATCGCTGGCCCGGAGCCAACCCTGTGGGACCACTGGTCGTCAAGTGAACAGCCACGTGAAGTGAGGCGATGCTGCCGCATTGTGATGAACCGTGAGTACGGTGCGGCCGTTTCGCGTCGCCGAACCGAATGGACGGTACGGAGCCGCCTCGACTCCTTTCCGCGTCCCCGCCGTTCAGCGCCGACGCGGCACCACCGGTGAGCACCGGGACGGCGGCGGCCGCGGTGGTGTGCGCGACGGCACGGGGCGCGGCCGGGCTCCGACAGGTACCCGCGGAACGTGCCGGTGTGCGGGCGTCCGGGGCGTTCGGGCCGCTTCCTCCGGAGGGTGGGGAACGCGGGGGACTCCTTCCGCGCGGTACGGAGCGAACGCCCGGCCCGTTCACCTCCGTGGCGATGCGGGCATAGCGGTCCGTTCCTGGTCAACCGCCTTACGGCGAGGGTGGTTCCCCGGACGGATCGAGGGTTTCCCCCGTATCCGGGAAGCCTGCGCGCTGCCTATCGTTCGACCGCAGTCGGCCCACCGGTAACCCCGGACGGGCCGCTGCTCGCGCCCGGCCGGCCGATTCGCCGCACGTCGATTCACCCCACGCCGCTTCGAGGACGAAGCGAATCGATCTTCCCTCCCCACGCTCCGCGCTGCCCGGAGTCCCGGCACGAAAGGCACCCCCTTGCGCACCTCATCGAGCTCTCCCCGCGGCTCCTCCCCGAGACGGAAGCTGATATCCGTCGCCGCGCTCTCCGTCGCGCTGCTGACGGCCGCGTCCGCCCAGGTCGCCGTCGCCCAGGACGCCCCCTCCGAGACGCCCGCCGCCCGCACCGAGGCCGCCCCGGGCACCCCGGCCGAACGGCTCATCGTCGGCTACAAGTCCGGTGCCGCCGAGGCCACGTCCGACAAGGCCGCCGCCGCGGACGCCGCCACCAAGGGCGAGAAGGCCGGGGAGGACGTCGACTTCCGGCGCCGCCTCGGCACCGGCGCCGCCCTCGTCGACCTGGGCACCGGGCCCACCACGGCGGACGTCGCCGACGTCGTCGCCGAGTACCGGGCCGACCCGCAGGTCGCCTACGTCGTGCCGGACCGCCTCAACAAGCCGCTGGCCACCCCGAACGACACCGAGTACCCCAAGCAGTGGGACCTGTTCGAGTCCACCGCCGGCATGCGCGTGCCGGGCGCCTGGGACCTCGCCACCGGCAGCGGTGTCACCGTCGCCGTCATCGACACCGGATACGTCGCCCACTCCGACCTCGCCGCGAACATCGTCGGCGGCTACGACTTCATCTCCGACACCGCCGTCTCCGTCGACGGCAACGGCCGCGACAGCAACCCGGCCGACCCGGGCGACTGGTACGCCGCCGGCGAGTGCGGCCAGGCCACCGGCGGCTCCTCCTCCTGGCACGGCACCCACGTGGCGGGCACCATCGCCGCGGCCACGAACAACGGCAAGGGCGTCGCCGGCGTCGCGTACGGCGCGAAGATCTCCCCGGTGCGGGTGCTCGGCAAGTGCGGCGGCTACGACTCCGACATCATCGACGCCATCACCTGGGCGTCCGGCGGCACCGTCTCCGGCGTGCCCGCCAACGCCAACGTCGCCAAGGTCATCAACATGAGCCTCGGCGGGGGCGGCGCCTGCTCCACCGCCACCCAGAGCGCCATCAACGGCGCCGTGAGCCGGGGCACCACGGTCGTCGTCGCGGCCGGCAACGAGAACCAGAACGCCGCCAACTCCTCACCGGCGAACTGCGGAAACGTCATCACCGTCGCCGCCACCGACCGCTCCGGCAACCGCGCCTCCTACTCCAACTACGGCACGATCGTGGACATCGCCGCGCCCGGCGGTGAGACCGCGACCGCGGCCAACGGCATCCTGTCCACGCTGAACTCCGGCACCCGCACCCCGTCGACCGAGAACTACGCCTACTACCAGGGCACCAGCATGGCCACCCCGCACATCGCGGGCCTCGCCGCGCTGATGAAGTCGGCCAACCCCGCCCTCACCCCGGCCCAGATCGAGTCGGCGGTCAAGTCCAACGCCCGTGCGCTGCCCGGCACCTGCTCCGGCGGCTGCGGCGCGGGCCTGGCGGACGCCGCCAAGACGGTCCAGGCGGTCAAGGGCGGTACGTCCACGGGCTCCACGTACTCCAGCACCACCGCGATGTCCATCCCGGACAACGGCTCGGCGGTCGAGTCGCCGATCAGCGTCAGCGGCCGCAGCGGTTACGCGCCCTCGACCCTCCAGGTCGGCGTGGACATCACCCACACCTACCGCGGTGACCTGGTGATCGACCTGGTGGCGCCGGACGGTTCGGTGTACCGCCTGAAGTCCGCCGCCGGTTCGGACTCCGCGGACGACGTCAACACCACCTACACCGTGAACGCCTCCGCCGAGACCGCCAACGGCACCTGGAAGCTGCGGGTCCAGGACACGGCGTCCTACGACACCGGCCGGCTCAACGGCTGGCAGCTGACCTTCTGATCCACCCCCGAAAAGGGCGGGCCGGCCGGTGCGGATGGGGCACCGGCCGGCCCGCCGTTCTCTTTTGCCCCCGCACCTGACACACTTAGATACCGGACGCGCTGTTTTCTTTCGGAGAGTGCGTTTGCTTTGTCCGATGTGTGCAAGTCCGGTGGGATACCCGCGCGATGAGGGTCATCGCAGTGTGAGATATCGTGTACCCCGCGTGAAAACAAACAGCACGACCCGTTCCTTTCCGGCTCAGGAGTTCAGGCGATGGCGAGGCAGGTACGCGCCGAGCAGACCCGCGCGACGATCATCACGGCCGCCGCCGAGCTGTTCGACCGGCAGGGCTATGAATCGACCAGTCTCAGCGACATCGTCGAGCACGCCCAGGTCACCAAGGGGGCCCTCTACTTCCACTTCGCCGCGAAGGAGGACCTCGCCCACGCCATCCTGGAACTCCAGTCCGCGACCAGCCGCCGGCTGGCCCGGGACACCGAGATGCGGGGGCACACCTCCCTGGAGGCGCTGATGCGCCTCACCTTCTGCATAGCCAGGATGTCGGCCGAGGACCCCGTCCTGCGGGCCGGACTGCGGCTCGCCACCGGCGGCACCCGCCCGCGCCCCCCGCTGAGCCATCCCTTCACCGAGTGGCTGGACATCGTCACGGCCCGGCTCCTCGGCGCCGTCAAGGAGTCCGACGTCCACCCGGACGTCGACATCGACGTCGTGGCGCACTCCCTGGTCTGCTTCTTCGTCGGCACCCGCGTCGTCGGCCACTCCCGTGAATCCGTCGCCCGGCAGCCCCGCCGTACGGCCGAGATGTGGCAGATCCTCATCAGGGGCCTGGTCCCCGTCACCCGGCGCGCCCGCTACCTCAGCCTGGCCGCACGGCTGGAGCGCGAGATCGCGCCGGTGTGACCTGCGGCGCGCGACGACCGGCGCGCGTTACGGTGAGCCGCATGTCCGACCACCCCACCGCGCCCGTGATCGTCGCCGACGAGCCCGGCACCTTCCCGCACAGCGTGCTGGCCGAACGGCACCCCGCGATCATCCGGCAGGTGCGCGAGGCCTTCCCGTACGGGCCCGAGCAGCACCGCGCGCTCGACGCCCTGCTCGCCGACTGCGCCGGGGGCACGATCGAACCCCTCCCCGCCGACGCGCACGACCGGCGGCACTGGGAGACCTGGGGGATGGACACCTACGCCGGCCGTTCCTGGTACGACGTGCCGTGGCTGTGGTCCGAGAGCTGGTTCTACCGCCGGCTGCTGCACGCGGTGGGCTACTTCGCCCCCGGTCCCTGGCAGGGCATCGACCCGTTCCGCCCCGCCAAGCTCGCCGAACTCGACTCGCCCGCCACGGACGAGGAACTCGCCGCGCTCGACGACCTCGCCGCACGCCCGGTGGACGAACGGGCCCGCGCCCTGCTGCACGGCTCCCTGTGGGGCAACCGCGCCGACCTCGGCTTCCGGCTGTCCGCCGGGGGAGCCGAGGAGACGGCCGCCGTACCCGCCCTGGTGGCCGACGACAGCGAACGGCTGTGGTCCCTGCTCGGCGCCTCCCCCGCGGGCACGCTGTGCCTGGTCGCCGACAACGCGGGCCGCGAACTCGTCCCGGACCTGCTGCTCATCGCCCACCTGCTGGCGCACGGCCGGATCGCCCGGGCGGTGCTGCACGTCAAGCCGTACCCGTACTACGTCTCCGACGCCACCACCGCCGACGTCGTGGACGCGGTGCGCCGGCTCACCGGTGCCGAGGGCGCGGCGGCCGAGTACGGCCGCGGCCTGTGGGCCGCCCTCACCGACGGCCGGCTCACCCTCCGCGCCCACCCGTTCTCCTGCGCGCCGCTGCCGTACGAGGACATGCCGGACGACCTGCGCGCGGACTTCGCCGCCGCCGCGCTCACCGTCGTCAAGGGCGACCTCAACTACCGTCGCCTCGTGGGCGACCGGTACTGGCCCCCGACCACACCGTTCGCGGAGGTCACGGCCTACTTCCCGGGCCCGGTCGCCGCCCTGCGCACCCTGAAGTCCGACGTGATCACCGGTCTGACCGCCGCCACCGAGGCGGCACTGGTCGCGGCGGAGGCGCAGCGCTGGCGCACCGGCGGCACCCACGCGCTGATCCAGGTCCGGACATAGTCCGGGAACTCCCGAACCGAGCACTGTTCACGCGATGGTGTGATCACGTCCCGGCCGGTGGATGCCGCCACCGGGCCGCGGGTAGCCCCCGGCCATGACGCAGCCGTTCGAACTCCCGCACTTCTACCTGCCGCATCCCGCGCGGCTCAACCCGCATGTCGACGAGGCCCGCGCCCATTCGACCGGGTGGGCGCGCGACATGGGCATGTTGGAGGGCAGCGGGGTCTGGGAGCAGGCCGACCTCGACGCGCACGACTACGGCCTGCTCTGCGCCTACACCCATCCCGACTGCGACGGGCCCGCCCTCTCGCTCATCACCGACTGGTACGTGTGGGTCTTCTTCTTCGACGACCACTTCCTGGAAAAGTTCAAACGCACCCAGGACCGCGCCGCCGGCAAGGCCCACCTGGACCGGCTGCCGCTGTTCATGCCGCTCGACCCGGCGGCTCCCGTGCCCGAACCGGAGAACCCGGTCGAGGCGGGCCTCGCCGACCTGTGGGCGCGCACCGTGCCGGCGATGTCCGCCGGCTGGCGCCGCCGGTTCGCCCTCGCCACCGAACACCTCCTCAACGAGTCGATGTGGGAGCTGTCCAACATCAACGAGGGGCGGATCGCCAACCCCGTCGAGTACATCGAGATGCGCCGCAAGGTGGGCGGCGCTCCCTGGTCCGCCGGGCTCGTGGAGTACGCGACCGCCGAAGTGCCCGCCGCCGTCGCCGGAACCAGGCCGCTGAGGGTGCTGATGGAGACCTTCTCCGACGCCGTGCACCTGCGCAACGACCTGTTCTCCTACCAGCGGGAGGTCGAGGACGAGGGCGAACTCAGCAACGGCGTACTCGTCCTGGAGACCTTCTTCGGCTGCACCACCCAGGAGGCCGCCGACATCGTCAACGACGTCCTCACCTCACGCCTCCACCAGTTCGAGCACACCGCGTTCACCGAAGTCCCCGCCGTGGCCCTGGAGAACGGGCTCACCCCGGCCGAGACCGCGGCCGTCGGGGCGTACACGAAGGGCCTGCAGGACTGGCAGTCCGGCGGCCACGAATGGCACCTGCGCTCCAGCCGCTACATGAACGAGGGCGCGCGGTCCGCCGCCCCCTGGCAGTCCCCGTCCGGCCCCGGGACGTCCGCCGCCGACGTCGGCGCACTGCTCGCCGGCGCGGGGGCCGAGAGGCTGCGCGCCCACGCGCACGTGCCGTTCCGGAAGGTCGGCCCGTCGATCATCCCCGACATCCGCATGCCGTTCCCGCTGGAGCTCAGCCCCGCGCTCGACGGCGCGCGGCGGCACCTGCGGGAGTGGTCGCGGCGGATCGGCTTCCTCAACGAGGGCGTCTGGGACGAGGACAAGCTCGAGAGCTGCGACCTCCCCCTGTGCGCGGCGGGCCTCGACCCGGACGCCACCCAGGAGCAGCTCGACCTCGCCTCCGGCTGGCTGGCCTTCGGCACCTACGGCGACGACTACTACCCGCTCGTCTACGGCCACCGCCGCGATCTGGCCGCCGCGCGGCTGACCACGGTCCGCCTGTCGGCCTGCATGCCCCTCGACTCCGGCGAGGTCCCGCCGCCGCCCGTCAACGCCATGGAGAGGGCGCTGATCGACCTGTGGAGGCGTACGACGGCCGGTATGACGCCCGATGAGCGCCGCCCCCTGAAATCGGCCGTCGACACGATGACCGAGGCCTGGGTGTGGGAGCTGTCCAACCAGATCCAGAACCGCGTCCCGGACCCCGTGGACTACCTGGAGATGCGGCGCGCCACCTTCGGCTCCGACCTCACCCTGGGGCTCTGCCGCGCCGGACACGGACCGGCGGTGCCGCCGGAGGTCTACCGCAGCGGTCCCGTCCGCTCCCTGGAGAACGCGGCGATCGACTACGCGTGCCTCCTCAACGACATCTTCTCGTACCAGAAGGAGATCGAGTTCGAGGGCGAGATGCACAACGCGGTCCTCGTCGTGCAGAACTTCTTCGGCGTCGACTATCCGACCGCGCTGCCCGTGGTGCAGGACCTGATGAACCAGCGGATGCGCCAGTTCGAGCATGTCGTGGAGCACGAACTGCCCGTCGTCTACGACGACTTCCAGTTGTCGGACGAGGCGCGGGCGATCATGCGGGGCTATGTGACGGACCTGCGGAATTGGATGGCGGGCATCCTCAACTGGCACCGCAGCGTCGACCGTTACAAGGACGAGTACCTGTCCGGCCGGGTCCACGGCTTCCTCCCGGACCGCGCACCGGCACCGCCGGTCCCCGTCTGACGCCCGGCACCGCCGGCACAGCCCGTACCGACCGCACCGCCGCCGGAGGCGAACCATGGAACAGACCGCGTTACGGCCCAGGCCGATGCCCGGCGACGGGGGCGGCGGCGGATCCGGGGGCGGGCCGGACTCCGGCCCGCCCGGCAGGCGCCCCGGGCGCCGGCGCGGGCGGCCGGCGGCCGTGCTGCTCGGGGTGCTGGCGGGGATGGTCCTGGTGCTCGCGGGGGCCGGGCTGGGGGCGGTGGGGGCCACGGTCGTCGGCGCGGGCGGGCTCGCCGAGCCGAAGCGGCAGACCGGGGCGGCCCCGGCACCGCGGTCCGCCCCGCCCGCGCCCGTGGTCACCAGGCTCGGCGTGGAGGTGGCCGACGACAGGAGACCCGGGGCGCTGGTCGTCGCCGTGCACGTGCCCGGCCCGGGGGCCTCGGCCGGTCTCGTGCGCGGCGACGTCCTCCTCGCCTTCGGCACCACCCGTGTCGACTCGGCCGCCGACCTGGCACGCGCCGTCTCCCGGGCCCGCCCGGGAGACGAGGTGAGACTGACGGTGCGCCACCGCGGCGGCGGCTACCGGCAGCTGACGGCCGTCCCCGGCATCGTCACGTGACCACGCGGAAGTGGGTCGTCAGCCGGCCCTCGTCGTCCCGGACGTGGAAGGCGGGCCCGACCGGGGCGTCCGGGTCCGGGACCTGCTCGCCGGATCGGCGGACTCACTCCCGCTCGGCCCGTACGCCTCCTCGACCGCGCCTGCTGACGGTCTGATGCGATCGGACCGTTCCAGGTATTGGAGATGGAAGGGGAACGCTCAGCCATTGGTCGTGGCGGGTCGCGGGGCGAACACGGCGAACCGGCTCGCGCCGCCCCCGCCCGCCGGGCAGGATGCTGCCCGTAACCCGCTGTCGCCCTGGGAGGCCCCCGAATGACCGGCGCCGTGCCCGCGTCCTTCACCGCCGACGACTACGAGGCCCGCATGGAGCGTGCGGCGCGGCAGGCCGCCGACGCCGGGCTCGCCGGACTGCTCGTGGCACCCGGCCCCGACCTGGTGTGGCTCACCGGCTACACCCCCACCGCCGTCACCGAGCGGCTCACCCTGCTGGTCCTGGCGGCCGGCCGGGACCCCGTGCTCGTCGTCCCCACCCTGGAGGCCCCGGACGCCGAGCGCGCCCTGGGCGCCTCCGCTCTCACCCTGCGCGACTGGACCGACGGCAAGGACCCCTACGCCACCACCGCCGCCCTGCTGGACGCGGACGGACGGTTCGGCATCAGCGACAACGCCTGGGCCATGCACCTGCTGGGCCTGCAGAAGGCGCTGCCCGGCACCTCGTACGCCTCCCTCACCGAGGCCCTGCCGATGCTCCGCGCCGTCAAGGACGCGGCGGAGCTGGAGCTCCTGGCCGCCGCCGGGGCCGCGGCGGACGCGGCCTTCGAGGAGATCAGGGGCGTCGCCTTCGCCGGCCGCCGCGAGACCGACGTCGCCGCCGACCTGGCCGCCCTGCTGCGCCGGTTCGGACACTCCCAGGTCGACTTCACGATCGTCGCCTCCGGCCCCAACGGCGCCAACCCGCACCACGAGATCGGCGACCGCGTCATCGAACGCGGCGACATGGTCGTCCTCGACTTCGGCGGCCTCAAGGACGGCTACGGGTCCGACACCTCCCGCACCGTCCACGTCGGCGAACCCACCGACGAGGAGCGCCGGGTGCACGACCTCGTGCGCGAGGCGCAGGAGGCGGGCTTCCGCGCGGTGCGGCCCGGAGTCGCCTGCCAGGAGGTCGACCGCGCCGCCCGCGGGGTCATCGCCGACGCCGGGTACGGGGAGTACTTCATCCACCGCACCGGGCACGGCATCGGCGTCACCACGCACGAGCCGCCCTACATGATCGAGGGCGAGGAGCGGCCCCTCGTCCCCGGCATGTGCTTCTCCGTGGAACCCGGCGTCTACCTGCCCGGCCGGTTCGGCGTGCGCATCGAGGACATCGTGACCGTGACCGAGGACGGCGGACGGCGGTTGAACAACACCGTGCGGGAGATGGTCATAGTGGACTGAACGGCCCCCCCGTCCCCTCCCTGCCTCCCCGAACGGCAACGGCGCGATCATGACCCAGGCACCGACACCCACCGCGGACACCGTCCGCCGACTGGCCCGCTCCCTGCTGCAGGACAGTGGGAAGGGCGGCGGCGGGAAGGGCGGCGGCGCGGATTCCGCCGCAGGCCCCGACGTCCGGCCCGCCGCCGCGGGCGCCGGGCCCGCCACCTGGTGGGTCGGCACCCGCCACGTGCTGCGCCTCGCCCCGGACCGTGAGGCGAGCGTGCGCCGCCGCCGCGAACTGCGGCTGCGCGACCTCGTCCGCCCGCACGTCCCGGTCGCGCTGCCGTCCGCCGTGGCGCACGGCGAGTGGGCGCCCGGTCTGTTCTGCAGCCTGGACACCCGGCTGGCCGGTGGCACGGGGGAGGAGCACACCGTCTCCGCCGTCGGCGAGGCCGACCTGGCGGGGCTGCTCACGGGGCTGCGGGAGGTGCCGGTGCGGCAGGCGGAGACGCTCGGCGTGCCGCGCGTCTCCCCGCGCTCCCTGGAAGCCCTGCGCCGGGCCGCCGCGGAGGCCGCCGGACGGCTCGCCGAGGCCGACGAGTTCGACCCGGACCGGCTGAACCAGCTCACCCCGCCCGCCGCGGTCCAGCTCGCCGCCCAGCCCGGCACGGCCGTCCTCGTCCACCACGCCCTCACCGGCGGACACCTCGTGGTGAGCGCGGACGGCAGGGTGCGCGGCGTCCTCGGCTGGGACGCGGCGGTGGTCGGCGACCCCGCCGAGGACATCGCGGGCCTCGCGCTCGCCGTCGGCGCCCCGGCCGCCGTACGCGCCGCCACCCTCGCCGGCTACGGCGCCCGCCCCTGTCTGCGCGGCCTGTGGCTGGCCCGCTGCGACTCGGTCCTCCACCTCGCCGAGGCCCTCACCGGCCGCACCACCGTCCCGCCGCCTGTCCCGCGCGCCCGGCTGGGCCGTGCCTGGGAGCCGATCATGCTGGAAAGGGTGACGGACTTCGGCCGCGCGGACGACGCGCGGTAGAGGGCCCCTCCGGCACGATCCGCCGGAGGGGCCCCGGTCACGGCCCGCCCGCGCCGGCCGCCGGCGGGACCGCTCCGGGACCGGACCGTGTGGCCGGGGCAGGCGTGTCGCGGCCTTCGCGAGCGCCGGGCGGCCCTCAGACCTGGAGGAGGACGACCGCCGACCGGCCCGGCAGCCGCAGCACCCCGTCCGCGCCCGGGGTCTCCACCGGCTCCCACGCCGCGAGGACGCGCGCCCCGGGGACGCCCAGGGGGATCGCCGCCCGCTCGGCGCCGAGGTTCACCGCGACCCGGACGTCCCCCCGCCGGAAGGCCAGCCAGCGGTGCTCCTCGTCGTAGGCCACCTTGGTGTCGCCGAGGTCGGGGTCGGTGAGGTCCGGCTGTTCCCGGCGCAGGGCGATCAGGAGCCGGTACCAGGACAGCACGCGCGCGTGGGGCTCGCGTTCCGGCTCCGACCAGTCGAGGCAGGAGCGGTCGCGGGTGGCGGGGTCCTGCGGGTCGGGCACGTCCTGCTCGGCCCAGCCGTGCGCCGCGAACTCCCGGCGCCTGCCGTCGCTCACCGCCTTGGCGAGCTCCGGGTCGGTGTGGTCGGTGAAGAACTGCCAGGGTGTGCCCGCCCCCCACTCCTCGCCCATGAACAGCATGGGGGTGAAGGGAGAGGTCAGCGTGAGGGCCGCCGCGCAGGCCAGCAGGCCGGGGGAGACCAGGGCGGCCAGCCGGTCCCCCCGGGCGCGGTTGCCGACCTGGTCGTGGGTCTGGCCGTAGCCGAGGAGCCGGTGCCCGGCCACCCGGTTGCGGTCCAGGGGGCGGCCGTGGTGCCGGCCCCGGAAGCTGGAATACGTCCCGTCGTGGAAGAAGCCGCCGGTGAGCGTCTTGGCGAGGGCCGCGAACGGGGCGCGCGCGAAGTCGGCGTAGTAGCCCTGCGCCTCACCGGTCAGCGCGGTGTGCAGGGCGTGGTGGAAGTCGTCGTTCCACTGTGCGTGCAACCCGAGGCCGCCCTCCGCGCGGGGCCGGATGATCCTGGGGTCGTTCAGATCCGACTCGGCGATCAGGAAAAGGGGCCGGCCGGTGTCGGCGGCGAGGGTGTCCACGGCCCCGGACAGTTCCTCCAGGAAGTGGCACGCGCGCGTGTCCGCCAGCGCGTGCACCGCGTCGAGGCGCAGCCCGTCGAACCGGTAGTCCCGCAGCCAGGCCAGCGCGCTGTCCACGAGGAACGCGCGCACCTCGTCGGAGCCGGGCGCGTCCAGATTGACCGCCGCCCCCCACGGGGTGTGATGGGTGTCCGTGAAGTACGGTCCGAACAGCGGCAGGTAGTTCCCGGACGGCCCCAGGTGGTTGTGCACGACGTCCAGGACGACGCCGAGGCCGAGGGCGTGGGCCCGGTCGACGAACCGTTTCAGTCCCTCGGGTCCGCCGTACGGTTCGTGCACCGCCCACAGCGAGACCCCCTCGTACCCCCATCCGTGCCGGCCCGGGAACGGGCACACCGGCATCAGCTCCACATGGGTCACGCCCAGCTCCGCGAGATGGCCGAGCCGCTCGGCGGCGGCGTCGAAGGTGCCCTCGCGCGTGTACGTGCCCACGTGCAACTCGTACAGCACCGCGCCGGGCAGCGGGCGCCCCGTCCACTCCGTGCTCCAGGTGAACCGGTCGTGGTCGACGACGGCGCTCAGGCCGTCGGGACCGTCCGGCTGCCGGCGCGAGCGCGGATCGGGCAGGACGGGACCGTCGTCCAGCGCGAAGCCGTACCGGGAGCCGTCGTGTGCCCCGGCCTCCCCCCGCCACCACCCCTCCCGCTCCGGATCACGCTCCAATGCCCGCGTGACGCCGTCGCACTCGAGCGTCACTCGGCCGGCCTGCGGTGCCCACACCTCGAACTGCACGGACGGTTCCCCTTCGTCTGCTCACCGTGATGTAGCCCGTCCATCGTGCTCCATGGGAGATCAATTCGCCGGTGGATCCGCCCTTTTGCGGCAGGTGTCGCCGGGCAGGCCCACGCGTGCGGCCGTTTCCCCGCTTTCTGGACAGCCCGGCCGTCACTGACCGACAATCGGCGGCGTGACGTCGTCCTTCGAGTTCCACACGTATCCCGCGCGGCTCTCCGACGCGGAGCGCGACAAGGCGCTGAGCGTGCTGCGGGACGGCGTCGCCATGGGCCGCCTGTCCCACGACACGTTCGTCCGGCGGATGGAACTCGCGCTCGCGGCGCGCCGTTCCGACGAACTCGCCGCGCTCACCGCCGACCTCCCGCAGGAAAGCCGCTTCTCCCGCCTGGTGTTCGGCACCGTGGAGGCCGTCTCCGGATTCACCGTGCGGCTGCGCCGGGCCTGGCAGGCCGAGAAGCTCCCCAAGCTGCTGCTGCCGCACCCGGCGACCGGCCACCCCCTGCGCATAGGCCGCGATCCCGGCAGCGGGCTGCGGCTCAGCCACGAGACGGTCTCCCGCGTGCACGCCGAACTCCGCCACCAGGGCGGCCTCTGGGTGCTGCGGGACCTCGGCTCCACCAACGGCACCACGGTGAACGGGCGTCGGGTGGTCGGCGCGGCCGTCGTCCGCGAGGGCGACCAGATCGGCTTCGGGCAGATCACCTACCGGCTCGCGGCACACTGACACCCGGCGGGTCCCCGGCGAAATCCCCACGATCGTCGCGGTGTTGACGTACCCCCGAAGTCGTGACTGACTGTGCGTACGCCATGCACTCCCGGTGAAACGACGGCGCCGCTTCGTGGAGGTGTGCCCTGCCGCCCCTCCCGCACTACCCGACCGTCGACGAACTGGGCGCGCGGGCCGCCGCCCTCGTCGCCCGGCATCCCCGCGACGCCCGTCTGCGCCGTGTCGGCGCCTCCCGCGCGGGCACCCCCCTGTGGCTGCTCAGCGTCGGCCACGGCAGCCGCCAGGCCCTCGTCGTCGCCGGGCCGCACGCCAACGAGCCCGTGGGCGGCGCCACCGTGCTGCGGCTGGCCGAGCGCGCCCTGGCCGACCCCCGGCTCACCGAGGGCGCCGACGCCACCTGGAACCTGCTGCTCTGCCTCGACCCCGACGGACTGCGCCGCAACGAGCGCTGGCTGACCGGCCCGTACACCCTCGGCCACCACTTCCGGAACTTCTTCCGGCCCGGTTTCCTGGAACAACCCGAGTGGCTGCCCGACGGCGCCGCCGCTGCCGCACTGCCCGAGACCCGCGCCCTGCTCGCCCTCCAGGACGAACTGCGGCCCTTCCTCCAGTGCTCCCTGCACGGCGTCGACGTCGGCGGCGGCTTCGTCGAGCTCACCCGTGACCTGCCCGGCCTCGACCGGCGGGTCGCGGGCATCGCCGCCCGCCTCGGCGTCCCGCGCGAACTCGGCGCCTACGACGCCCTGTACTGGCCCGGCCTCGGCCCCGCCGTCTACCGCATCCCGCCCCCGCGCCGCCGCGACCTCGCCGCCGCCATCACCGAGGCCGCCGTCGAGTCGACGTGGTTCCACCCGCACGGGTACGGCACCGTCACCGCGGTCGTCGAGGCACCCATGTGGGGGGTGACGGCCGTCGGGGACGGTTCCCCGTACGCCGGCGTGGAGGCGGAACTGCGGTCCGTCAGCCGCACCCTGCGCCAGGACACTTCGTTGCTGGCGGGCCTGACGGACCGGATCCGGCCGTATCTCGGCGGCGTACCCGACGCGGCGCGGTTGCTCGCCCCGGTCGACGACTACCTCCTGGTCTGCCCGGGGCTCGCCGACGCGTGGGATCCCGACCGCGGGAACGATTCTGCTCATCCGCTGCCGCCCATGACCACCGCCGGCCTCGCCGCCCTGCGCCTCTCCGGGCGGCGGCTGGCCCTGCGCACCGCCGGGCTGCTGCACCAGCTGGTGACGCGCTCCGGGCACGACCCGGCCGGGGCGCTGCCGGAGCTGGACCGGCTCATCGACGCGCGGTGCGCCGACTGCCGGGACGTGTTCGGGGCGCGCTGGATCGCGGTCGCACGCCAGGCCGAGTACCAGGCGCGGGTCGTCCTCGCCGCGTTCGGGCTGGCCGGACACGGGGCCTTCCGTTCGGGTGAGCCGGGGTGGGGTCCGGACACCGTCGTGCCGATGTACCGGGAATGACACACATCTCAGTGAAAACGGTACGGGCGGGACTGGTCACCGCCCTCGTCCTGCTCGCGTGCGCGGTGCCCGCGCAGGCCGGTGCCGGGCACTCCGCCGAGGACGCCGGGGACAGCTGGCTGATGCTCACGGTCAGCCACGGAGGGGCGCAGTCCGCCGCGCGGGGCGGCACCATGCTGCGGTGCGACCCGCCCGGCGGGGACCACCGGCACGCCGCCGCCGCCTGCGCGGAGCTGGCCGCGGCGAACGGGCACGTCTCCGACATCCCGAAGAAGTACGTCGACTGCCCGGAGGTCTTCGCCCCGGTGACCGCCCACGCCCAGGGGAAGTGGCGCGGACGGCAGGTCGAGTACAGCGGGACCTTCTCGAACACCTGCGTGCTGAACGCCCGGACGGGCTCGGTCTTCGCCCTGGACGAGGCGTAGCGCCTCCCGCGCCACGGCCGCGGCGGTGCCGCGCGGTGCTGTCAGCCCGCCCGCTCGCGGGCGTGGTGGGCGGCTGCCAGCACCGCGCGGGACTGGTGCTCGACCTGATGGTTCACCGGCACCCAGCGGGCGCGGAAGCGGTCGGCGAACGCGGCGCTCCAGCGCGCGACCAGCCCTTCCAGACGAGCCGCCGCCCCCGCGTCGCTCTCCCGCAGCGCCCGCCGCAGCATCGCCGCCGCCCTGAGCGGCACCCGGCGCGCGAACGCGTCCACGCTCCCCACGTACGCCCGCGTGCCGTCGGCGGGCGGTGTGCGGGCCAGGTCGGCGGCCAGCCCCGGCACCAGCTCCAGCCCCCAGGTGGCCGCCCGCAGCAGCGGCCCGCCCGCGTCCCCGTGCCGCGGACGCGCCTCCTCCAGCACCCGCCGCACCTCGCCCGAGTCCCGCAGCAGCCGGTCCGCGAGCCGGCGCATCACCGCGTCCGGTGCCGGATGCGGTGCCGGGTCGTCGACCAGGTCGCTCGCCCACATCGGCACCTCGATCACCGCGGTCATCCCGCCGTACCGGTGGGCGTGGTACCAGGTGCTGTGCCGCGCGTCGTCGGTCAGGCTCGGATAGGCCGGCGCGGCCTCGGGCGCCGGCATCACATGCACCCCGGGGCCGGACACCGGCCAGCCCGCCGCGTCCGAGGCGCCCGTCTCCACCGGAATGTGCAACTGCGCCGCCGACTTGGCGAACGGCTCCGCGAGCCCGGGCACGTCCCTCGTCAACTGCACCCAGCTGCCGCCCAGATCGGTGCCGTGCAGGGACACCTGCAGATAGGGCCGCACCTCGTCGATGACCCCGGTCAGCGCCCGGGTCTCGGGCGGCAGCCGGCCGGGCGGCAGCACCGACGGCGCCCACTCCGGCTGCTCCGGCCCCGCCGGACGGAAGAACCCCAGGTGATAGTCGTACAGACTGCGCGGCGCCGGCGTCACATGGAGGCTCGCCCCGTCGGGGTCCGCGCACAGCAGGAAGTGCCACGACGTGCCGTCGCGCAGTTCCCGTTCCCGGACCGTCCGTCGGGCCAGCGCGAGCAGCGTGCCCCCGCCGGCCGGTTCGTTGGCGTGGGCGCCGGCGACCACCAGCACGGCCCGCCGCGCGTGTCCGACGGACAGCAGGTGCAACGGCCGGCCCGCGCGGGACGCCCCCACCTGCCGCAGGACGCACAGACCGGGCGCCCCGGCGGCCAGCGCGCGGGCGGCGGAGACCAGTTCGGCCACCGTCGGATAGCGCAGCTCCAGCAGCGGACCCACCCCCCGTCACCACCCGAATCCGCACTGCGCAGTACCCCACGGCGGGGAGGTGGTGTCAAGGGTGCTCAGTCCGGGAGCCGCTCCAGCAGCGCCACGGGTGAGCGCCCGAGCAGCTCCTCCACGCGCGCGTGCCCGCTGAACTCCCGCCCCTTCTCCCGCACGTCGGCCCACCGTCCCGGCGGCAGGGGCAGGCGGGTGTCGCGCCAGCCGCCCGCCTCCGCCAGCCGGAGCGACAGCCGGGTCACGGCGGTGAGCACCTCACCGGAGCGCACGAAGGCCAGGCAGTGCGCCGCCGCGGGCCCCTCGGCGGACAGCGGTTCGTACGAGGCCGTGTCGCCGAAGACGTCCGGCCGCCGCGCCCGCAGCCGCAGCGCCGCCCGCGTCACCGCCTCCTTCTCCTTGCTGCTTCCGTCGCCCCCGTCGCCCGTGAACCGCACGGTCCGCCGGTTGTCCGGGTCGACCAGCGCCCGGTACTCGTGCTCCGTGCCCTGGTAGAGGTCGGGCACCCCCGGCATCGTCAGGTGGACCAGCGCCGTGCCCAGGACGTTCGCCCGGACGTGCGCCTCCAGCGAGGCGCGCAGCGCCGCCACCCGCTCGCCCGGCACCCCGCACGGCCCCGCCGCCACGAACCGCGCCACCGCCTCCTCGTACGGCGGCTCCTGCTCCGTCCAGCTCGTGTACAGGCCCGCCTCCCGCACATGCTTCAGCAGCGCCCCCCGCACCCGCTCCTCCTCCGCCGGGCCGAGCCCGAACACCGTCTGCCAGGCCGCCCACGCCAGCTGCGCGTCCGGCACGCCCTCGCCCGCGCGGGTGACCTCCGCCAGGACGTCCGCCCAGCGCTCCGGGCACTCGGTGAGCACCTGCAGCGCCGCCCGCACATCGGCACTGCGCTTGGTGTCGTGCGTGGAGACGACCGTCCCGGTCGACGGCCAGTCGCGCTGCACGCGCGCGCAGTACGCGTGGAACCGCTCCGGGGACACGGCCGGGGCACCGGGGTTCCCGCCCACCTCCGTCGCCGACAGCAGCGGCACGTAGCGGTAGAACGCCGTGTCCTCCACGGACTTGGCCCGCAGCGCCGACGCGGTCTGCGCGAACCGCGTACGGAACTCCACGTACTCCGCGCCGTCCCCGTACCGCCCGAGCACCAGGTCCCGTACGACGTCCACCGCCCCGGCCTCCTCGGGGACGGCGAAGGCGAGCCGGGCCTCGGCGGCGGCCGCCTCGGTGACCACCGCGGACGCGTCCACGGAGTCGTACGGGCGGTACACCTCCAGCCGTACCAGCAGCTCCTGCAGGGCGGTGCGCAGCGCCCAGGGCGCGCGGTCGCGCAGCCCGGTCTCCGGAGCGGTCGCGCACAGCCGGCCCGCCACCCGGGTCAGCCGGTCCATCTCGGTGGCCAGCTCGTGCGTGAGCACCTTGTACGCGGCCCGCCGCACCGTGGCGTCCCAGTCGCCGCCCCGGTCCGTCTGCGGGGCCGCGAACCGCCGGTACCGGCCGAGCAGCTCCCCGAACCCCGCCGGGTCCGTGAACAGCCCGTCCACGTGCCGCAGGGCGTCGTAGCCGGTGGTGCCGGCGACCGGCCAGGAGGCGGGCAGCGGCTCGCCGTCGGAGAGGATCTTCTCCACCACCGTCCACCGGCCGCCCGTGGCCTCGTGCAGCCGCCGCAGATAGCCGTCGGGGTCGGCGAGCCCGTCCGGGTGGTCGACGCGCAGCCCGTCGACCACGCCCTCCCGGAGCAGCTGGAGGATCTTGGCGTGCGTGGCCTCGAACACCTCCGGATCCTCCACCCGCACCCCGATCAGCTCGGAGATGCTGAAGAACCGCCGGTAGTTCAGCTCGGTCCGCGCGAGGCGCCACCACACGGGGCGGTACCACTGCGCGTCCAGCAGCTCCGGCAGCGGCAGCCCGGCCGTCCCCTCGCGCAACGGGAACGCGTGGTCGTGGTAGCGCAGCACGTCGCCGTCGGTCTTCAGGTGCCCGGCCTCCTGACCGAGCGGCCCCCCGAGCACCGGCAGCAGCACCTGGCCGCCCTGCGCCTCCCAGTCGATGTCGAACCACCGCGCGTAAGGCGACGCGGGACCCTCGCGCAGCACCTCCCACAGGGCCCGGTTGTGGCGCGGGGACATCGCCATGTGGTTCGGGACGATGTCCAGGACCAGGCCGAGACCGTGCTCCCGCGCGGTGCGCGCCAGCTCCCGCAGCCCCTCCTCGCCGCCCAGCTCCTCGCGCACGCGCGTGTGGTCCACCACGTCGTAGCCGTGCAGCGAGCCGGGCACGGCCTCCAGGACGGGCGACAGGTGCAGATGGGACACGCCGAGCGAGGCCACGTACGGCACGGCGCCGGCCGCCGCCCCGAACGGGAAGCCGGGCTGCAGCTGCAGCCGGTAGGTGGCCGTGGGCACCGCCGGGTCAGGTCGCTCAGAGGTCATGGGAACCTACGTACCCGCGTGGCGGCCTTATCTGTCATCGCTCCTCCCGCCGAGCCACCCGTCGCCCGGACGGGTGGCTCCGAGAAGTGCCGGGTGCGCCGGGTGCGCCGGATGCGGCGGGTGTCGCGCTACACCGGCCGCTGCAGCACCGTCATGCTGCGGTCGATCAGCGTCAGCCGGGTGCCGGCCGCCACCTTCGGACCGGTCCCCGGCGGTACGCCGTCCGCGCGGGCGGTGTCGACGACCACCTGCCACTGCCGGCCGTGGTCGACCGGCACCACGAAGTCCAGCGGCTTGGGGGAGGCGTTGAACATCAGCAGGAACGAGTCGTCGGTGATGCGCTCCCCGCGCTGCCCGGGCTCGGAGATCGCGTTGCCGTTGAGGAACACCGTCAGCGCCGACGCCCGCGCCGAGTCCCAGTCCCGCTGGGTCATCTCCGCGCCCTCGGGAGTGAACCAGGCGATGTCGGAGAGGTCGTCGTGGGTGCCCTCCACCGGCCGGCCGTGGAAGAAGCGGCGCCGCCGGAACACCGGATGGTCCTTGCGCAGCCACACCATCGCGCGGGTGAACTCCAGCAGCCGCCGGCGCGGGTCCTCCCCGCCGTCCTCCCCCTCGCCGGGCGCGGGCCAGTCCAGCCAGGCCAGCTCGTTGTCCTGGCAGTAGGCGTTGTTGTTGCCGCGCTGGGTGCGGGCCACCTCGTCGCCGTGGCTGATCATCGGCACGCCCTGGGACAGCATCAGCGTGGCGATGAAGTTGCGCATCTGCCGGGCCCGCAGCCGCAGCACGTCCGGGTCGTCGGTCTCGCCCTCGGCGCCGCAGTTCCAGGACCGGTTGTGGCTCTCGCCGTCCCGGTTGTCCTCGCCGTTGGCCTGGTTGTGCTTGTCGTTGTACGACACCAGGTCGTGCAGCGTGAAGCCGTCGTGGCAGGTCACGAAGTTGATCGAGGCCAGCGGGCGGCGTCCGTCGTCCTGGTACAGGTCGGAGGAGCCGGTCAGCCGGGAGGCGAACTCCGCGAGCGCGCGCGGCTCGCCCCGCCACAGGTCCCGCACGGTGTCGCGGTACTTGCCGTTCCACTCGGTCCACAGCGGCGGGAAGTTGCCCACCTGGTAGCCGCCCTCCCCGACGTCCCAGGGTTCGGCGATCAGCTTCACCTGGGAGACGATCGGGTCCTGCTGCACCAGGTCGAAGAACGACGACAGCCGGTCCACCTCGTGGAACTGCCGCGCGAGGGTCGCCGCCAGGTCGAAGCGGAACCCGTCGACGTGCATCTCGGTGACCCAGTACCGCAGCGAGTCCATGATCATCTGCAGTACGTGCGGGGACCGCATGAGCAGGGAGTTCCCCGTGCCCGTCGTGTCCATGTAGTACCGGGGGTCGTCGGTCAGCCGGTAGTACGACGGGTTGTCGATGCCCTTGAGGGACAGCGTGGGGCCCAGGTGGTTGCCCTCGGCGGTGTGGTTGTAGACCACGTCGAGGATCACCTCGATCCCGGCCTCGTGCAGCGCCTTCACCGCCGACTTGAACTCCAGCACCTGCTGGCCCCGGTCGCCCCAGGACGCGTAGGCGTTGTGCGGGGCGAAGAAACCGATCGTGTTGTAGCCCCAGTAGTTGTTGAGGCCCATGTCCACCAGTCGGTGGTCGTTGACGAACTGGTGCACCGGCATCAGCTCCAGCGCCGTCACCCCCAGCCCGGTCAGGTGCTCGATCACCGCCGGGTGCGCGAGACCCGCGTAGGTGCCGCGCAGCTCCTCCGGCAGCCCCGGGTGGCGCATGGTGAGGCCCTTGACGTGGGCCTCGTAGATCACCGTGTGGTGGTACTCCGTACGGGGGCGCCGGTCGTCGCCCCAGTCGAAGTACGGATTGACCACGACCGACGTCATCGTGTGCGGCGCCGAGTCGAGGTCGTTGCGCCGGTCGCGGTCGTCGAAGTGGTAGCCGTACACCTCCTCGCCCCACCGGACCGCCCCGGCGATCGCACGTGCGTACGGGTCGAGCAGCAGCTTCGCCGAATTGCAGCGCAGCCCCCGCTCGGGGGCGTACGGCCCGTGCACACGGAAGCCGTACCGCTGCCCGGGCATGACCCCGGGCACGTACGCGTGCCGCACGAACGCGTCGCTCTCGCGCAGCTCGACCGCGGTCTCGGAGCCGTCGTCGTGCAGCAGACACAGCTCCACTCGGTCCGCGGCCTCCGTGAAGACCGCGAAATTCGTTCCGGCGCCGTCGTACGTGGCACCGAGCGGATACGCCTCGCCAGGCCAGACCTGCATGGATACGACTCTTTCAGGTGTACGGCGCCGGTGGGGCGCCTTGGCTCCGAGTGTTTCCGTGTCTCTTCGAAAGGGCGGGAACCACCTTCTACCCAGGCCCCCCGGGTCCGATGACCTCCGCCAGCAGCCGATCCCGCTATGAATCCGCTCACTCCCGGGCGCCCTCGGAACGGAACGGTCCCGTGAATACGGGAAGTTGGGAAACGACCCTGTCCATCGGGCTGCACCGTGCGCCGCTGGCGGAGTACTCTCCTTGATCGTCGGGACGGGAGTGCTCGGGGGAGCGGAAGGCGGTACGCGGGTGGGCGCGGGAGGGCTGGAACTGCCCCCTGGTGACGAGGGTCACGAGGGGAGCAGTTCCACGGACGTCCCGCCCGGTGCGGTGTCCCTGGCACGGCCGATGGACGCGGGCTCGATCGGGCCGGAGCTGGACTGGGGCGCCGACGCCTGGCGCGAGGTGCGCACCCGCGCCCAGCGGGCCGGCCGCGCCTACATCTGGCTGAACCTCGTCGAGCAGCGGCTGCGCGCGGTCGTGGCCGCCGTCCTGCGCCCCGTCTACGAGCCCGTGCACGGCGACGACTGGGTGGTCGCCGCCGCCGGGCCCACCGGGCAGGAGTGGGTGCAGCGCGCGGTCGCGGTGCGCGAGGTGAGCCGCCGCAAGGGCTATCTGCTCGACCCGGCCGACGACAACGTCCTGTCCTTCCTCACGCTGCCGCAGCTGCGCGAGCTGATGGTGGCGCACTGGCCCTGCTTCGAGCCGTACTTCGACGACCGCCGGGACGTCGAACTCGCCCTGGACGAGCTGGAGGTCACCCGGAACGTCGTCTCCCGCAACCGCGCGCTGTCCGAGGCGGTGCTCAGCCAGGCCGAGCGGGCCTCCGCGCGGCTCCTCGAGATGCTCGGCGCCGGCGGCGACGTGCCGTCCGCGCGCCGGCTGCCCGTCGACGCGGTCGAGGACCTGGTCGGCGACCGGTACGCCGACGTGGTCGCCGTCCACCCCGACCGGGTGCGGCTGCTGCGCCAGTTCCCGGCCGAGGACATCTTCGGCGGGGCCCGCCGGCTCGACGCCCTCGGCATCGGCCTCAACCTGCTGGTGCAGAACTTCTCCGGGCGCCGTCTGGTGCGGCTGGCGGAGTCCGGCTGCCGGGTGCGGCTGCTGTTCCTGAACCCCGCCTCCAGCGCGGTCAAGCGCCGCGAGCGGGAACTCGGACTCAAGCGCGGCGAGCTCGGCCGCAGCGTCGAGATGAACATCCTGCACATGCGCCGGGTCCGGTCCCGGCTGCGCGACCCCGGCGCCTTCGAGATCCAGGTCTACGACGAGACGCCCCGCTGCACCGCCTACCTCGTGGACGGGGACGGCTCGGACGGCGTCGCGGTCGTGCAGAACCACCTGCGCCGGGCCCGGGGCATGGAGGCACCGGTGCTGGTCCTGCGCAACGGGGTCAAGGTGGTCAAGCCGGGCGAAGTCGAGGAAGGCGGACTGTTCCCCACCTACCGTGAGGAGTTCGAGCTGATGTGGGCGGATTCGCGGCCGGTGTCGTGAGCGGGGCGCGGTGAGCCGTCCCGGCCGGTGTCGTGAGCGGGGCGTGGGGAGCCGTCCCGGCCGATAAGCGGAATGCGATCCTCTGATTGTCAGTGGTGCGTGCGAAGGTGGAGACCACTGGGGGAACGCACCACACAGAAGGGGGACGGCCCATGGGCTGGCACCGGGAGCTGCTGATCGGCTTCGACCTGGAGACGACGGGTACCGATCCGCGCGAGGCACGGATCGTCACGGGGGCCGTGATCGAGGTCAGGGCGGGGGAGGCGATGGGCCGCCGGGAGTGGCTGGCCGACCCGGGCGTGCCGATCCCGGAGGACGCGGTGGCCGTGCACGGCATCAGCAACGAGCGGGCGACCGCCGAGGGCAGCCCCGCCGGCCAGGTCGCCGACGCCATCGCCGGCGTCCTCACCGCCCACTGGAAGAAGGGCGTCCCGGTCGTCGCCTACAACGCCGCCTTCGACCTGACCCTGCTCTCCGCCGAACTGAGGCGTCATGGACTGCCGTCCCTGCGCGACCGCCTCGGCGGCGCCGACCCCGCCCCGGTCATCGATCCGTACACCATCGACCGTTCCGTCGACCGCTACCGGCGCGGCAAGCGCAACCTCGAAGCGGTCTGCGCGGAGTACGGCGTCGTCCTCGACTCGGCGCACGACGCGACCGCCGACGCCCTCGCCGCGGCCCGGCTGGCCTGCGCGATAGCCGGCCGCCACCCCAAGGTCGCGGCCCTCGGCCCGGTGGAGCTGCACCGCCGGCAGATCGAGTGGTACGCCGCGTGGGCGGCGGACTTCCAGGACTTCCTGCGCCGCAAGGGCGAGACCGACGCGGTGATCGACGGCACCTGGCCGCTGCGGGAGCCGGCGGGCGAGCGGGTCTGACGCGCCGGGCGGTCCGGAGCCGGAGGAGTCAGAAGGGGTACCAGCGCACGGTCTCGTCCCCGTCCCGCAGCGACGCCACCCGGCGCTCGAACTCGGCCAGCGCCTTGGGGTTGCCCGGCGCGTGCTGGGCGACCCAGGCGCAGCTGGCGGTCTCCCGCGCGCCGCGCAGCACCGAGCAGCCCTCCCAGGCGCGCACGTCCCAGCCGTAGGCGGCGGTGAAGGACGTGTACGCCTCGTCCGGCAGCCCGTAGCGGTCGTGGGAGAGGGCCATGACCACCAGGTCGTGCTCGCGCAGATCGGCCGAGAAGGTCTCCAGGTCGACCAGGACCGGCCCGTCCGGCCCGATGTGCACGTTGCGGGGCAGCGCGTCCCCGTGGACGGGGCCCGGCGGCAGATGGGGCGTCAGCGCCGCCGCGGCCGACGCGAAGCCGTCGCGCCGCTCGCGCAGATACGCCGCGTCCGCGGGGTCGATGGCGTCGCCCGCCAGCCGCAGCCAGCGCTCCACACCGTCCAGCAGCTCGCGGGGCGGCAGTGCGAAGGGGGGAGCGGGCAGTGCGTGGACCAGTCGCAGCAGTTCGGCCAGATCCCGGGGTGCGGCGGGCCGCACCGGGTCCGGCAGCCGGTGCCACACGGTCACCGGGTGCCCGTCGACCAGCAGCGCCTCCGGCTCGGCCGCCCGCACCGCCGGCACGCCCTCCTCCGCCAGCCACCCCGCGACGGCCAGCTCCCGGCGGGCCCGCTCCAGCAGCTCGGCGTCCCGGCCCACCTTGACGGCCAGGTCACCGGCGGCGAACACCGCGTTCTCCCCGAGGGCGAGCAGCCGCGCGTCCGCCGCCGCACCGGGCAGCACTCCCGCCGCCGCGAGTACGTCCCGCGCCCGTGCCTCGTCCATCCGTCCGCCTCCATGTCCGTCCACGCCCGATCACCGGTCTCGTCCGACCACCGGGATCCGGCCATCCGTCGGCCAGTGTCGCATTCGCACAGGTGGCGGCGGTGTGCGCGCTCCCTTGACGAGGCAGAACGCCTTCACGACCATGACCTGGCCCACCCGCGCCGCGCAAAGGGGCTGATTCCGTGACGTCAGTGACCGAGGTGAGGAGACCGGCGCCCCGCGCGCCCGACCCGCGCCGCGGAGCCGGACGGGCCGTCGACCACGGCCCCTGGTTCCTGGTGCTGCCCGCGCTGATCCCGATCCTCGTCCTCAGCGTCGGCCCGCTGCTCTACGGCGTCCTGCTGGCCTTCACCGACGCCCAGTCCGGGCGCACCGAGCCCACGCAGTGGATCGGCACCCTGAACTTCCAGGACCTGCTGCGGGACACCCTGTTCTGGGAGTCGTTCCGCATCGGCCTGGTGTGGGCCGTCGGGGTGACGGTGCCGCAGTTCCTGCTGGCGCTCGGCCTGGCCCTGCTGCTCGACCAGGACCTGAAGCTGCGCTGGCTCGCCCGCGCCCTGGCGATCGTCCCCTGGGCGATGCCCGAGGTCGTCGTCGGCATCATGTGGCGGATCGTCTACAACCCGGACGCCGGCATCCTCAACGAGACACTGCGCGACCTCGGCCTGGGGGACGGCCGGGACTGGCTCAGCGGGCTCGCCACCGCCCTGCCCGCGGTGATCGTCGTCGGCGTGTGGGCCGGAATGCCCCAGACCACGGTCGCGCTGCTCGCCGGGCTCCAGAACACCCCGCGCGAGCTGCACGAGGCGGCGGCGGTGGACGGCGCCGGCGCCTGGCGCCGCTTCCGGACGGTCACCTGGCCCGCCATCCGCCCCATCGCCCTCGCCATCACGGCACTCAACCTGATCTGGAACTTCAACTCCTTCGCCCTGGTCTACGTGCTGACCAACGGCGGCCCCGGCGGACGCACCCGGCTGCCCATGCTCTTCGCCTACGAAGAGGCCTTCCGCTACGGGCAGTTCGGCTACGCGGCGGCGATGGGCTGCGTCATGGTCGCCGCCGTCTCGATCGCGCTGGCCGTCTTCCTCGCCGGCCGGCTCCGGGGAGGCGACGAGACATGAGGACCTCCACCGGCGCCCGCGTCGGCCAGTACGCCGCGCTGCTCGTGTATCTCGTCTTCCTCGCCTTCCCGTTCCTCTGGCTGGTCTCGACGGCGTTCAAGCCGCCGACGGAGCTGGCCAGTCTGCATCCGACCTGGATTCCCCAGGACCCCACCCTCGCCAACTTCCGTCAGGCCTTCGAGGAACAGCCGCTGCTGCGGGCCGCCCTCAACTCCCTGCTCGCCGCGCTCGCCGCGGCCGTCGTCGCCGTCGTCATCGCCACCCCGATGGCCTATGTGATGGCCCGTCACCGCACCGCGCTCGCCCGGGCCGCCACCGGCTGGGTGGTGGTCAGCCAGGCGTTTCCGTTCGTGCTGCTGATCATCCCGCTGTTCCTGGTGCTGAAGAACCTGCGGCTGATCGACTCCGTGCCCGGTCTGGTGCTGGTCTACGTGGTCTGGGCGCTGCCCTTCGCCCTGTGGATGCTCACCGGATACGTCCGCGCCGTACCGGCCGAGCTGGAGGAGGCGGCGGCCGTCGACGGGGCCGGGCGGCTGCGGACCCTGGTGTCGGTGACCGCGCCGCTGCTCGCGCCGGGGATCGTGGCGACCGCGCTGTTCGCCTTCGTCACCGCGTGGAACGAGTTCTTCTTCGCCCTCGTCCTGCTCAAGACCCCGGAGAAACAGACCCTGCCGGTCGTCCTCACCCACTTCATCGGTGCCGAGGGAGTCGCCGACCTCGGCCCGCTGGCGGCCGCCGCGTTCCTCGCGACGCTGCCCTCCCTGGTCGTCTTCGCGATCATCCAGCGGCGGATCACGGGCGGCATGCTCGCCGGGGCGGTGAAGAGCTGATGCGGACCAGAATCCTCGTGGCGGCGCTCGCCGTCGCCCTGCTCCTCGCGGGCTGCTCCTCCGGCGGCACCCGCGACGACGGCCGGATCACCCTGCGCTTCCAGTCCCTGGCCTGGCAGGAGGAGTCCATCGAGGCCAACAAGGAACTCGTCGAGGAGTGGAACGCGGCCCACCCGGACATCCGGGTGGAGTACGTCCAGGGCAGCTGGGACAGCGTCCACGACCAGTTGCTCACCTCCTTCGAGGGCGGCGAGGCCCCCGACATCATCCACGACGCCTCCGACGACCTCGCCGACTTCGCCTACGGCGGCTACCTGGCCGATCTGACGGAGCTGCTGCCCGAGCGGCTGAAGTCCGACATCCCGCCCCGCGGCTGGGAGACCGTCACCTTCGACGACGGCGTCTACGGCGTCCCCTTCCTCCAGGAACCGCGTGTGCTCATCGCCAATGCCACCTGGCTGAAGGAGTCCGGCGTCCGCGTCCCGACGCCCGACGCCCCCTGGAGCTGGGACGAGTTCCGCCAGGTGACGAAGCGGCTCGGCGGCGACGGGAAGTACGGTGTCGCCTGGCCGCTCAAGGAGCCGGTGTCCGCCACGCTCAACCTGTCCCTCTCGGCCGGCGGCCGGCTCTTCCACCGGGGCGACGACGGCAAGGTGACCGTGCGGTTCGAGGGGGGCGACGAGGTCGTCCCGCGCACCGTCCACGAGCAGGTGAACACCGACCGCAGCGCCTCGCCCACCACGCTCGGCAGCGGCGGCTCCGACACCCTGCCCGGTTTCTTCGCCGGCAAGTACGCGATGGTGCCGCTCGGCTTCTCCTACCGCCAGCAGATCGTCCAGCAGGCGCCGGAGGGCTTCGACTGGCAGGTGCTGCCCGCCCCGGCCGGAGCCGGCGGACTCACCCAGGGCGTCAGCCCGCAGACCCTCTCCGTCGCCGAGGACTGCCCGCACAAGAAGGAGGCCGTGGCCTTCCTCGACTTCCTGCTCCGGCCGGAGAACATGGTCCGGCTCGCCCTCGGCGACTGGATGCTGCCCACCGGCAGCCGGGCCCTCGCCGACCCCGCCCTGCACACCGCCGAACACGGCTGGGCCACTGGCACGGCCCTCGCCGCGCACCTGCGCCCGGCCCCCGCCCAGACGGTACGGGGCTACCCCGAATGGAAGGACAAGGTCGCCACCCCGGCGCTCCAGGAGTACTACAGCGGCGCGATCGGTCTCGACGAGCTGCGCGAGCGGCTGGAGGAGGACGGCAACCTGGTCCTGGCCCGCTACCAGCGCTGAGCGCGACCGTTTCCCCGCCGCGCCCCACGTCCGCGTCGGGCGCCGTGGCGCCCCGCCGCTCGACCCCGGCGTGCCCGTCGGCGAAGTGGCACGGGTGCGGTGGCCGCACGAGGAGCTGACGACACGAGATCAAAGGAGTTGCACGAGACGTATCGTCTCGTCTACTGTCGGCGCATGACCAGTCCCGCTCACATCGCCATGTTCTCCATCGCCGCCCACGGCCACGTGAACCCGAGCCTCGAGGTGATCCGCGAGCTCGTGGCGCGCGGCCACCGGGTCACGTACGCGATCCCGCCGCTGTTCGCCGAGAAGGTCGCCGAGACGGGCGCCGAACCCAAGCTGTGGAACAGCACGCTGCCGGGCCCCGACGACGACCCGGAGGACTGGGGCACCACACTGCTGGACAACGTGGAGCCGTTCCTCGCCGACGCCATCCAGGCACTCCCCCAGCTCATCGAGGCGTACGAGGGCGACACCCCCGACCTCGTCCTGCACGACATCACCTCCTACCCGGCGCGCGTGCTCGGCCACCGCTGGGGCGTGCCCGTCATCTCCCTCTCGCCGAACCTCGTCGCCTGGGACGGGTACGAGAAGGAGGTCGCCGAGCCGATGTGGGAGGAGC
This sequence comes from Streptomyces sp. AC558_RSS880, assembly GCF_019049255.1. Classification (GTDB taxonomy): domain Bacteria; phylum Actinomycetota; class Actinomycetes; order Streptomycetales; family Streptomycetaceae; genus Streptomyces. The sequence goes on from NZ_JAGMUJ010000133.1 coordinate 63,734, forward strand.
CGAAGAAGACCGAGCGGGGGCAGGCGTACTACGCCCGCTTCCACGCCTGGCTGGAGGAGAACGGGATCACCCGGCACCCGGACGACTTCGTGGGCCGCCCGGACCGCTCGATCGTCCTGATCCCCAAGGCGCTCCAGCCCCACGCCGACCGGGTCGACGAGAGCGTGTACTCCTTCGTCGGGGCCTGCCAGGGCGACCGCGGCGCAGAAGGCGACTGGCAGCGGCCCGCCGGTGCCGAGAAGGTCGTCCTCGTGTCGCTCGGGTCGTCCTTCACCAAGCAGCCGGCCTTCTACCGGGAGTGCGTCAAGGCGTTCGCGGATCTGCCCGGCTGGCACCTGGTGCTCCAGGTCGGCAAGCACGTCGATCCCGCCGAGCTGGGGGACGTACCGGAGAACGTCGAGGTGCGGTCCTGGGTGCCGCAGCTCGCGATCCTGAAGCAGGCCGACCTGTTCGTCACCCACGCGGGGGCCGGCGGCAGCCAGGAAGGGCTGGCCACGGCCACCCCGATGATCGCCGTACCGCAGGCCGTGGACCAGTTCGGCAACGCGGACATGCTCCAGGGGCTCGGGGTGGCCCGGCACGTTCCGGCCGACGAGGCGAAGGCCGAGGTGCTGAGGGCGGCGGCCCTCGCCCTGGTCGACGACCCGGAGGTCGCCCGGCGGCTGAAGGACGTCCAGGCCGAGATGGCGGAGGAGGGCGGCACGCGCCGGGCGGCCGACCTGATCGAGGCGGAGCTGCCCTAGCCGCGGACGGGGGTGGGTTTCACTCACCCGCGTTTGCGGGGTGCTGCTGCGCCCACCCGTGCCGCCCTGCGGCACGATTGCCCGCAGTTGTGAGAAGGGCCCGGCGGGAAACCGCCGGGCCCTTCTCGCCGCGCGCCTACCGGATCACACCGGCACCCGCTCGCCCTCGTCGTCCCGCGACGTCGGCGGCGCCACCGCCACCGCCTCCGGCGACTCGTCGTGGGTCAGGTCGGGCATCCGGTGCAGCCACTTCGGCAGGTACCAGTTGCGCTCGCCGAGCAGCGTCATCACCGCGGGCAGCAGCACGCCCCGGATGATCGTCGCGTCGATGAGCACCGCCGCCGCGAGGCCGACGCCCATCTGCTTCATGGACTGCATGGACAGCGTTCCGAAGATCCCGAACACGGCGACCATGATGATCGCGGCACTGGTGACCACGCCGGCCGTGGTGACCACGCCGTGCTGGACCGCGTCCCGCGTCGTACGGCCCCGCAGCCGGGCCTCGCGGATCCGGGAGACCACGAACACGTGGTAGTCCGTCGACAGGCCGAACAGGATCACGAAGAGGAACAGCGGCAGCCAGGTGATGATCGCGCCGACGCCCTCCGCGCCCACCAGGGACGCGCCCCAGCCGTGCTGGAAGACCGCCACGAGGATGCCGTACGCGGCGCCCACCGACAGCAGGTTCAGCACGATCGAGGTGATCGCGACCGTCAGCGAGCGGAACGACAGCAGCATCACCAGGAAGGCGAAGACCACCACGAAGGCGAAGACCGGGACCACGGAGCCGACCAGCTGGTCGTTGAAGTCCTTGTTCCCGGCGACCTGCCCGGTGATCGGCGCCTCGACGCCGTCGACCTCACCGAGTGTGGCGGGCCGCACCTCGTCGCGCAGCGTGTCCAGGCTCTCGGCCGCCTTGTCCTGGTCGGAGCCGCCCACCAGCGGGACGTAGACGAACGCGACGTTCTGCTGGTCGTGCAGCTTGATCTCGACCGGGCCGCGCGAGGCACCCGAACTGATCGCCTGCTCACGGAAGTCGGCGAGCGCGGCCTTCACCTCGGGCGCGTTGATGTCGTCCGCCTTGACGACCACCTCGGCCGGCTCGGAGCCGCCGGGGAAGGCGTCGTTGACCCGGTTGTACGTCTGCACGATCGGCAGCGAGTCGCCGAACTCCTGGTCCAGCGTGAGGTTCTGCGTCTTCATCCCGACCGCCGGAGCGGCCACCGCCAGCAGCGCACCGGTCGCCACCACGACCGACAGCACCGGCTTGGCGAGCACCCGCTTCAGTACGGCCGACCAGAACCGGCTGTCACCGCCGCCGCCGGTGCGCCGCCGGCGCAGGAACGGCACGCGGCCCTTCTCGACCCGCTCGCCCAGCAGCGAGAGCAGCGCGGGCAGGACGGTGACGGAGCCGACCATGGCGACCGCCACGACCATCAGCGAGGCCAGGCCCATCGCCTCGAACTCGGCGAGCCCGGTGAACAGCATGCCCGCCATGGCCACACACACCGTGACACCGGAGACGACGATCGCGCGGCCACTGGTCGCGGCGGCGATCCGCAGCGCGGTCTGCGCGTCCCGTCCGGCCGCCCGCTCCTCACGCTCGCGGCGCAGGTAGAACAGGCAGTAGTCGACCCCGACGGCCAGGCCGACCAGCAGCATCACCGAGTTCGCGGTCTCGCTCATCGGCTGCAGATGGCTGACCAGGCCCATCAGACCCATCGTCGCCATGATCGCGGTGATCGCCAGCGCCACCGGCAGCAGCGCCGCCACCAGCGCGCCGAACGCGATCAACAGGATGCCGAGGGCCACCGGCACCGCGGAGTACTCGGCCTTCTTGAAGTCGTCGCCGAACGCGTCGTCGAACGTCTTCATCATGCTGGCGCCGCCGATCTCCTCGATCCGCAGCGACTCGTGGTCCTTCTGGACGTCCTCCACGGCGTTCAGCACCGGCTCGATCCGCTCACCGGCGGTGTCCGAGTCGCCGCGCACGTCGAACTGGACCAGCGCGCTGCGCCCGTCCTTCGAGATGGTGTCGCTCTCGTACGGCGAGATGACGTCCGTGACCTCGCCGGTCTTCTCCACGGCCGTGACGACCGCGGTGACCGCCGACCGGAACTCGGCGTCCGTGGCCTTGAGGCCCTCGTCCTTCGCCTGGACGAGCACGGTCTCACCGGCCGGCTCCTCGATGCCGGCGTCCTCGACGATGCGGGCGGCGGTACTGGTCTCCCCCTTGAGCTGATCGCTGTCGCCGACGTCGACCCGGCCCGCGGCCGAACCGAGTCCCATCGCCAGCACGACGAACAGCACCCAGATGCCGACGGCCGCCCAGCGGTGCCGGGCGCTCCAGCCGCCGGCCCGTGCGGCGAGGCCCCGCACCCGTGATTGTCCGTTCCCCATGACGGGCTCGCTCCCTCGTGTTCGGCAGCGACCCCGTGCCGCCACCTGACCCTTTCGAAGGTATGGGCCGGATAAGCCCGTCTCGTCGTGCTGTCCGGTGAAGCTCGGGAACCCCGGGTCATCCCATCGGTGCCCGTCTCCTCCCCACTGGGGAGGACAGCGGCCCCCTACACGTACCCGGGCGTGCCGGGGCCGATGATCAGGGTTCCGGCACGTCGCCGCGGTCGCGGACACCCCCACCGGGCACGCCGTCCTAGGGTGTGCTCATGGCGACGAGATACGCGGCACTGCTGCGCGGGATCAACGTGGGCGGCAGCAGGAAAGTGCCGATGGCCGACCTGCGCGCCCTCGTGGAGGGCCTCGGTCACGACGGGGTGCGCACCCACCTGCAGAGCGGCCAGGTGGTGTTCACCGCCGCGCACGGCGACGAGGAGTCGCTGGCCGCGGAGCTGTCGGCGGCGATCGAGCGGCACTTCGGCTTCGGCGTGGACGTGATCGTGCGCGACCACGCCTATCTGAGGCGGATCGTCGAGGCCTGCCCGTACCCGGCCGGCGAGCTGGAGCCCAGGCAGCTCCACGTCACGTACTTCTCCGCGCCCGTCACCTCCGAGCGCTTCGCCGAGATCGACCCGGGGGCGTATCGGCCCGAGGAGTTCCGTCTGGGCGACCGCGCACTGTACCTGTACGCCCCGAACGGCCTGGGCCGCTCCACACTCGCCGAGCACCTGGCCAGGCCCCGCATCACCAAGGGCGTCGTCGCCACCAGCCGCAACTGGAACACCGTGGTGAAGCTCGTCGAGCTCACCGGGGACTGAGCTCAGGCGCCGACCGCGGCCAGCGTCGGCACCCGCGCCCCGTCGTACCGCTCCAGCAGCACCCGCGCCACCTCCGGCGCCGGGCCCAGCACGTCCGCGAGGACGTCCGCCCCGGCCGCACCCCGGGCGATCCGGTCCGGGAGGAAGCCGGGGGCCAGGACGTACGGCGCGACGGCGACGCGTGCGCAGCCGAGGGCGCGCAGTTCGCGGACCGCCTGCTCGGTGCGGGGGAGGGATGCGGAGGCGAACGCAGGCCGCACGGCGCACCAACCGGTGTGCCGCCACTCCCGCGCGATTGCTGCGATCACTGCGATCGCCTCCGGGTCGGAGGACCCCGCCGAGGCCAGGACGACCCCGGTCGAGGACTTGTCGGCGGGCGTCAGACCCGCCTCGTACAACCGGCGCTCCAGGGCCGCCAGCAGCAGCGGGGACGGGCCCAGCACCTCGGCCTGGCGGATCCGCAGCCGCGGCGGGGCCTGAGCCAGCACCGCCGGGATGTCCGCCTTGGCGTGGAAGGCACGGGTCAGCAGCAGCGGGAGGGCGACCACATCACGCACGCCCTCCGCGTCCAGGGACTCCAGCACCCCTTGGACGGAGGGGATGTTGAAGTCCAGGAACCCGGTCTCCACCCGCAGACCCGGCCGCAGCGACCGCACCCGCCGCACCAGTTCGTGCACGGTCGCGGCGTGCCGCGGATCGCGGCTGCCGTGGGCGACGACGAGAAGTACCGGACGGCGCATGGTGTCCCTCAGCCCTTCACCAGCAGACCGCGGCTGCGCAGCACCCACCGCTCCAGCGGACTGAAGATCAGCAGGTCGATGGCGATACCGACGGTCAGGATCAGCAGGATGGCCTCGAAGACCATGGCCATGTCGCTGGCGTTGCGGCCGTTCTCCAGGAGCTGGCCGAGGCCCACGCCGAGGTCCGGGAACGACGCGATGATCTCCGCGGCCATCAGCGAACGCCAGGAGAACGCCCAGCCCTGCTTCAGACCCGCCACATAGCCCGGCAGCGCGGCCGGCAGCACGATGTGCCAGGTGCCCTTCAGGCCCGTCGCGCCCAGCGTCCGGCCGGCCCGCAGGAACAGCGGGGGCACCTGGTCGACGCCGGAGACCAGGCCGTTGGCGATCGAGGGGACCGCGCCGAGCAGGATGACGGCGTACATCATCTGGTTGTTCAGCCCCAGCCAGATCACCGCCGGCGGCACCCACGCCACCGACGGCAGCGACTGCAGACCGGACAGGATCGGCCCGATCGCCGCGCGCACGAACTTCACCCGCGCCACCAGCAGCCCCAGCGGGGTGCCGATCAGCAGCGCGAAGAAGAAGCCGAGCAGACCGCGCGAGACACTGGTCCAGATGTAGCCGAGCAACTCGCCCTGGAGCCACGCCTCACGCAGCACGTCCCACACGGCGCCCGGCGAGGGCAGCTTGGTCGGATCGTCGACGATCTCGAACGAGACCAGGGCCTGCCACACCGCCAGCACCAGCGCGACGGCGATGACCGGCGGCAGGATCTTCTCCACGAAGGTCTGCCGCAGCGGCTTGCGTCCGGTCTGCACCGTCTCCAGTGCGTCGAGCCCCGCCTCCAGACCGGCGAGGTCGCCCCCGTCCTTGTCCTTCGCGGTCGTCTCAGTGCTGGCCATGACGGCGGATCTCCCCACGGAGTTCTTCGGTGATCTCGACGGACAATTCCGCCACGGCGGTGTCCTCGATACGGCGCGGATGCGGGATGTCCACCGTCCACTCGCGGGCGATCCGGCCCGGACGGGACGACAGCAGCACCACCCGCTGCGCGAGCCGCACGGCCTCGCGCACGTTGTGCGTGACGAACAGCACGGACAGCCGCGTCTCGCTCCAGATCCGGGTCAGCTCGTCGTGCAGCACGTCCCGCGTGATGGCGTCCAGCGCCGCGAACGGCTCGTCCATCAGCAGCAGCCGGCTGTCCTGGGCGATCGCCCGGGCCAGCGCCACGCGCTGCCGCATACCGCCGGACAGCTCGTGCACCCGCTTGCCGTGGGAGCCCTTCAGCCGGACGAGCTCGAGCAGCTCCTCGGCCCGTTCGCGGCGCTCGTTCTTCTGCACACCCCGCAGCTTCAGGGCGAGTTCGATGTTCTTGCCCGCGGTCAGCCACGGGAAGAGGGCGTGCTCCTGGAACATCAGGGCCGGCCGCCCGTCCGTGCTGATCGTGCCGGCCGTGGGGCGGTCGAGCCCCGCGACCAGGTTGAGCAGTGTGGACTTGCCGCAGCCCGAGGCACCCAGGAGGGTGACGAACTCACCGGGCGCGACATCGAGGGTGATGTCGTCCAGCACGAGCTGCTGTCCGGCGGGGCCCGCGAACGACTTCGAGACGTGCTCGATGCGGGCGGCGTGCGTGGCCGCCCCGATGCCGTCGGCGGCCTTGGCGAGGGTCGTGGCCATGGTCGTCACCTCCTGGGGACTCTTCGTGATCCGGGCTTACTTGGCGCCGAGTCCGGCGTCCTCGACGGCGGACCCGCCGGCGGCCTTCAGGACCTCGTTGAGCAGCGTGAGGTCGTAGATGCCGTCCAGGTCCGGCTCCTCCAGCAGACCCGCCTTGACGGCGTGCTCCGCCTGGGCGTCGAGCGTGGCGGCCAGCGGGTCGTCGGTGAACTCGATCGACTCCCACGCCGGGTCCAGCACCTCGGCGGGCAGCGCCTTGCCGGAGTCGGCCTCCAGCTGCTCGTTGGCGGCGGCCTTCGCCTCCTCCGGGTTGGCGTTGATCCACTTGTTGGTCTCGACGGACGCCCTCAGCACCGCCTCGACGGCCTTCGGGTGCTCCTCCAGGAACTCCTGGCGCACGATGATGTTCGTGATCACGAACTCCTCGTCCGGCCACAGCGTCGCCTCGTCCAGCAGCACCTTGCCGCCCTCGGCGACCAGCTTCGACGCGGTCGGCTCCGGCACCCAGGCGCCGTCGACCGACCCGGCCCTGAACGCGTCCGGGGTGACCTTGTTGTCGCTGCGGACGACCGTGACGTCGCCCTTGCCGCTCTGGGCGTCGACCTTCCAGCCCTGCTCGGCCACCCAGTTGAGGAACGCCACGTCCTGGGTGTTGCCGAGCTGCGGGGTCGCGATCCGCTTGCCCTCGACGTCCTTCAGGGACTTCACCTTGTCCGGGTCCACCACGAGCTTCACCCCGCCGGACGCCGAACCGCCGATGATCCGCAGGTTCTTGCCGCCGGACTTGGTGTAGCCGTTGACGGCGGGGGACGGGCCGATGAACCCGATGTCGAGGGAGCCGGAGTTGAGCGCCTCGATCTCCGACGGCCCCGCGTTGAAGACGGCGTACTTCGCCTCGGTGCCGCCGAGTTCCTTCTGGAACAGGCCCTTCTTGTTGCCCACCAGCGCGGTGCCGTGCGTGAGGTTGCCGAAGTAGCCGATCCTGACGGAGTCGAGACCGTCGATCTTCTTCGCCCCGGCGGCGACCTTCGCGGTGTCGTCGTCCTTGGCCTGGGAGCCGTAGCCGCAGGCTGCCAGGGTGAGCAGCGGGAGCACGGCCATGACCGCGAGGGCACGGCGCAGGGCGGAGGTGGCAGGCACGGGAGGTGTTCCTCTCGTAGGGCCCGGCGGTCACGGTCCTGGTCTCTCAGGCCATGGCCGGGAAGTCGGCGGGTTTTCGTCTGCGGCGGTGGGGGGTGAGGACGCGCGAGCGGTGCGCGTACGTCATCGCGCACATCGGGCCACCCCGCCCTGCCCGCTGCCGAGGGCCCCGCTGCCGACGCGGCCGCCCTCCTTCGCGAACCCGGAGTAGAAGTCGGTGGGGTTCATGCTCAGAAGTCCCACCCGTCGTCCTCGGCCTCGTCCTTGACGGGCTCCGGTGCGGCGAAGGACTCACCGACCATGCCGGCGGTGAGCGTGGTGCCGTCGCTGGGGTCGATGAGGATGAACGAACCGGTGCGCCGCGAGTCCGCGTAGGAGTCGGCGGGCAGCGGCTCGGCGGTACGGATCTTCACCCGGCCGATGTCGTTGGCGGTGAGCTGCCCGGGGTGCGGGTGCAGCGACAGGTCGTCCAGCGTCAGCCGGGACGGGATGTCCTTCACGATCGCCTTGACGGTGCGGGTGCCGTGCTTGAGCAGTACCCGGTGGCCGACGGTCAGCGGCTGGTCGGCGACGTGGCACACGGTGGCCTCGACGTCCTGCGTGGTGGCCGGCGCGTCCTTGCTGGGGACGATCAGGTCACCGCGGGAGATGTCGATGTCGTCGGCCAGCAGCAGCGTCACCGACTGCGGCGTCCAGGCGACGTCGACCGGCTCGCCCAGCAGGTCGATCCCCGTGACCGTCGTCGTCCGCCCGGACGGCAGCACGGTCACCGAGTCGCCCACCCGGAAGGTGCCCGCGGCGATCTGGCCCGCGTAGCCCCGGTAGTCGGGGTGCTCGGCGCTCTGCGGCCGGATCACGTACTGCACGGGCAGCCGGGCGTGGCAGTGCGCCAGGTCGTGGCTGACCGGCACGGTCTCCAGGTGCTCCAGCACCGTCGGGCCGCCGTACCAGTCCATGTGCGCGGACGGCTCCACCACGTTGTCGCCGACCAGCGCCGAGATCGGGATCGCGGTGACCTCGGGGACGCCCAGCTCGGTCGCGTACGCCGTGAACTCCTCGGCGATCGAGGCGAACACGGACTCCCGGTAGTCGACCAGGTCCATCTTGTTCACGGCGAGGACGACGTGCGGCACGCGCAGCAGGGCGGCGATGGCGGCGTGCCGGCGGGTCTGCTCGACGACACCGTTGCGGGCGTCGACCAGGATCACGGTCAGCTCGGCCGTGGAGGCGCCGGTGACCATGTTCCGCGTGTACTGCACATGGCCGGGGGTGTCGGCGAGGATGAACCGGCGCCGGGGCGTGGCGAAGTAGCGGTAGGCCACGTCGATGGTGATGCCCTGTTCCCGCTCGGCCCGCAGGCCGTCGGTGAGCAGCGCCAGGTCGGGCGTCTCCTGGCCGCGGCTGGCCGACGCCCGCTCCACGGCCTCCAGTTGGTCGGTGAGGACCGACTTGGAGTCGTGCAGCAGCCGGCCCACCAGCGTGGACTTGCCGTCGTCGACGGAACCGGCGGTGGCGAACCGCAGCAGCGTGGTGGCCGCGAGCTCCTCGGTCGTGATGGTGCTCATGGTTAGAAGTACCCCTCGCGCTTGCGGTCTTCCATCGCGGCCTCGGAGAGCTTGTCGTCGGCGCGGGTGGCACCGCGCTCGGTGAGCCGGGAGGCGGCGATCTCGGTGATCACCTTCTCGATGGTGTCGGCGTCGGAGTCCACCGCGCCGGTGCAGGACATGTCACCCACGGTCCGGTAGCGCACCAGCCGCTTCTCGACCCTCTCGCCGTCCTTCGGGCCGCCCCACTCACCGGCGGTCAGCCACATGCCGGAGCGCTGGAACACCTCGCGCTCGTGCGCGTAGTAGATCTCCGGCAGCTCGATGTTCTCGCGGGCGATGTACTGCCACACGTCCAGCTCGGTCCAGTTGGACAGCGGGAACACGCGGACGTGCTCACCGGGGGCGTGCCGGCCGTTGTACAGGTTCCACAGCTCGGGGCGCTGGCGGCGCGGGTCCCACTGGGAGAACTCGTCGCGCAGCGAGAACACCCGCTCCTTCGCGCGGGCCTTCTCCTCGTCGCGGCGCCCGCCGCCGAAGACGGCGTCGAACCTCTCGCTCTGGATCTTCTCGGTGAGCGGCACGGTCTGCAGCGGGTTGCGGGTGCCGTCCGGGCGCTCCTTGAGCACCCCGCGGTCGATGTAGTCCTGCACGGAGGCGACGTGCAGCCGCAGCCCGTGCTCGGCGACCGTGCGGTCGCGGTAGTCGAGGACCTCGGGGAAGTTGTGCCCGGTGTCGACGTGCAGCAGCGAGAACGGGACCGGCGCCGGGGTGAACGCCTTCAGCGCCAGGTGCAGCATGAGGATGGAGTCCTTGCCGCCGGAGAACAGGATCACCGGCTTCTCGAACTCGCCCGCCACCTCGCGGAAGATGTGCACCGCCTCGGACTCGAGGGCGTCGAGGTGGGAGAGGGCGTACGGGTTGTCCGTGCCCTCCTCGACGGTGGCGACGGTCGTCATGCCAGTCCCCTTTCGCTGAGCGCGGCGTACACCGACGCCGCGGACTCCTGCACGGTCTGGTTCTGGGACTCGATCCGCAGATCGGGTGTCTCGGGCTCCTCGTACGGGTCGTCCACACCGGTCAGCCCGGTGAGTTCACCCGCGGCCTGCTTGGCGTACAGGCCCTTCACGTCGCGTACGGAGCACACCTCGACCGGGGTCGCCACGTGCACCTCGACGTACGGCGTGCCGTTCGCCTCGTGCCGCTTGCGTACCGCGTCCCGGCTGTCCGCGTACGGCGCGATGACCGGGACGAGCGCGATGACGCCGTTGCGGGCGAGCAGCTCGGCGACGAAGCCGATGCGCTGCACGTTGGTGTGCCGGTCCTCGCGGGTGAAGCCGAGGCCCGCGGAGAGGAACTCGCGGATCTCGTCGCCGTCGAGCACCTCGACCCGGCGGCCCTGCTCGCGCAGCCGGCCCGCCAGCTCGTGGGCGATGGTGGTCTTGCCCGCACTCGGCAGACCCGTGAGCCAGACGGTGGCTCCGGTCGTCACGTGGTTCTCCCTGGATATCGATGGTCCGGTGGTCGTCGTCATGTCAGCCGTGCAGCCCGCACTCGGTCTTGGCGCGGCCCGCCCAGCGGCCGGCGCGTGCGTCCTCGCCCTCCAGCACCCGGCGGGTGCAGGGCGCGCAGCCCACGGAGGCATAGCCGTCCATCAGCAGCGGATTCGTGAGGACGCCGTGCTCGTCGACGTACGCTTGCACGTCTTCCTGTGACCACTTCGCGATGGGGGAGATCTTCACCTTCCGCCGCTTCTCGTCCCAGCCGACGACCGGGGTGTTCGCCCGGGTCGGGGACTCGTCGCGGCGCAGGCCGGTCGCCCAGGCCACATAGCCCCGCAGGCCCTCCTCCAGCGGCTTGACCTTGCGCAGGGCGCAGCACAGGTCGGGGTCGCGGTCGTGCAGCTTCGGGCCGTACTCCGCGTCCTGCTCGGCGACCGTCTGCCGCGGGGTCAGCGTGATGACGTTCACGTCCATCACGGCCTCCACCGCGTCGCGGGTGCCGATGGTCTCCGGGAAGTGGTAGCCGGTGTCGAGGAACACCACGTCGACGCCGGGCAGCGCGCGGGAGGCGAGGTGGGCGACCACCGCGTCCTCCATCGAGGAGGTCACGCAGAACCGCTTGCCGAAGGTCTCGGCGGCCCACCGGAGGATCTCCAGCGCGGAGGCGTCCTCCAGGTCCCGGCCGGCCTGCTCGGCCAGCGCCTTCAACTCCTCGGTGGTGCGCTCTTCCTGAACAGCCGTCATGTCCGGTCCCCTCCCGTGTCGGATCGCTCAAGTCCCCGGGCCAGCAGCCCGAGGAACTTCAGCTGAAAGGCTCGGTTGCACGCGCCGCATTCCCAGGCGCCGTGGCCCTCTTCGGCCGGGCGCAGGTCCTCGTCCCCGCAGTAGGGGCAGTAGAACGGCGCGGCACGCTCGCTCACGACAGGGCCTCCTCCGACGCGCGGCCGACCCAGGTCGCGAACCGCTCGCCGTCCTCGCGCTCCGCCTGGAAGCGCTTGAGGACCCGCTCGATGTAGTCGGGCAGCTCGTCCGCGGTGACCTTCAGACCGCGCACCTTGCGGCCGAAGCCGGCCTCCAGGCCGAGCGCGCCGCCGAGGTGCACCTGGTAGCCCTCGACCTGCCGCCCCTGCTCGTCGAGCATCAGCTGGCCCTTGAGACCGATGTCCGCCACCTGGATGCGGGCGCAGGCGTTCGGGCAGCCGTTGAGGTTGATGGTGATCGGCTCGTCGAAGTCCGGGATGCGGCGCTCGAGTTCGTCGATCAGCGAGGCGCCGCGCGCCTTGGTCTCGACGATGGCGAGCTTGCAGAACTCGATGCCGGTGCAGGCCATGGTGCCGCGCCGGAACGGGGAGGGCCTGGCGCTGAGGTCCAGCGCCTCCAGGGACTCGACGAGGGAGTCGACCCGGTCCTCCTCGACGTCGAGGACGATCATCTTCTGTTCGACGGTGGTACGGACCCGGCCGGAGCCGTGTGCCTCCGCGAGGTCGGCGATCTTCGTGAGGGTGGTGCCGTCGACGCGGCCGACCCGGGGGGCGAAACCGACGTAGAAGCGGCCGTCCTTCTGGCGGTGCACACCGATGTGGTCGCGCCACTGCTGCACCGGCTGCTCGGGCGCGGGACCGTCGATCAGCTTGCGCCCGCCCAGGTACTCGTCCTCCAGCACCTGGCGGAACTTCTCCGGACCCCAGTCGGCGACCAGGAACTTCAGGCGGGCGCGGTTGCGCAGCCGGCGGTAGCCGTAGTCGCGGAAGATCGACAGGACGCCCTCGTAGACGTCGGGGACGTCCTCCAGCGGCACCCAGGTGCCCAGCCGCACACCCAGCTTGGGGTTGGTGGACAGTCCGCCGCCGACCCACAGGTCGAAGCCCGGCCCGTGCTCGGGGTGGCGGACGCCGACGAACGCGACGTCGTTGATCTCGTGCACCACGTCGAGGACGGGCGAGCCGGAGATGGCCGTCTTGAACTTCCGGGGCAGGTTCGAATACGCCTTGTTGCCCAGGACGCGGCGCTTCATCTCCTCCAGCGCCGGGGTGCCGTCGATGATCTCGTCCTCGGCGATGCCGGCGACGGGGGAGGCGATCATCACGCGCGGGGTGTCGCCGCAGGCGGTGACCGTGGACAGGCCGACGGCCTCCAGCCGGTCCCAGATCTCGGGGACGTCCTCGACCCGGATCCAGTGGTACTGGACGTTCTGCCGGTCGGTGATGTCGGCGGTGCCGCGCGCGAACTCCTGCGAGATCTCGCCGATGACCCGCAGCTGCTGGGTGGTCAGTGCCCCGCCGTCGATGCGCACCCGCATCATGAAGTACTCGTCGTCCAGCTCCTCCGGCTCCAGGATCGCGGTCTTGCCGCCGTCGATCCCGGGCCTGCGCTGGGTGTACAGACCCCACCAGCGCATCCGGCCACGCAGGTCGCTGGGGTCGATCGAGTCGAAACCGCGCTTGGAGTAGATCGTCTCAATGCGTGTCCGCACATTGAGACCGTCGTCGTCCTTCTTCACCTGCTCGTTGCCGTTGAGCGGGGTCAGGTGCCCCACGGCCCACTGTCCCTCTCCGCGGTGACGGCTCACCTTGCGGCGGGGAGTCGCGGCGGCAGGATTCTGCGCGGGGGCAGGCTTCTGCGGGGTGGCGGCCATGGTTGATACGTCCTTCGGGACAGGCGGGAATGCGGCTCTGACCTGCGCACGCGTGCGCACGGGTACGAGTGCGCGTCATTGCGCGGGGAGTGCGGCGGAGAAGGGGATGTCGGGCGGTGCTGGGTGCTCTCAGCGCGCCGGACAGATGGCGCTGGACATGCGGCCGAGGTCGACGTGCCGCCGACTCACCAAGGCGATTCCAGTTCCAGGCATGACGGAAGCGTGGCACGGCGATCTGGACACAGTCCAGCTTCGTCCAAAATGTGGACACCCTTGTCTCGGAATGAGAGACAAGGGTGTCCTTGGTCACAAGCGCCGCAGGCGGTCTTGTCCGTGCTGGTCAGGCGGGGTAGGCCCCGGCCCACGGACCCGGCGTCGACGCCTCCGGCTCCTCCTCGACCTTGGTGTCGAACAGGGTGAAGCCGCGGCGCCGGTAGTTGTCCATGGCGTGCTCGCCGTCCTTGCTGCAGGTGTGCAGCCACACCCGTGTGGTCGGCTTCAGCTCCGGCCGGCGGTCCGCCAGGTCCCAGGCGCGGGCGGTGCCGTACGACAGCAGGTGCCCGCCGATGCGCCGCCCCCGGAAGGCGGGCAGCAGCCCGAAGTAGACGATCTCGACGACCCCGTCCCCCTGGGCCTCCAGCTCCACGTACCCGGCCGGCGTCCCCCGGTCGTAGGCGACCCACGTCTCCACCTCGGGCCGGTCCAGGTGCTCCAGCCACCGCGCGTACGTCCAGCCCAGCCGGTCGGTCCAGCGGATGTCCCCGCCGACCGAGGCGTACAGGAAGCGGCTGAACTCGGGGGAGGGCACCTCGGAGCGGACGACCCGCACGTCCCCCTCGGGCACGGCGGCCGGAAGGAGATCGGTGGGCGCGGTCTGCTCCAGGGACCAGGTGGTCACGGAGATGGTCGTCATGCCCGAAAGGGAACCATCCGGCACGAGCTTCTGTCGAACGCCTGATCAGGGTGCGGACAGGTCCTAGTCCAGGGACCGGTCCACGGACGTCAGCGGCAGGGCGAACAGCATTCGGCCGGACTGGGACCACACGTCGCCGCTCTCCTCCCAGTAGGACAGGGATGCCGCCCGGCCGCTCCAGCAGCGGTGCGTCGCGTCCGCGCCGCACCGGACGGGGCGCGCCCCGTCCGTGTCCTGCCGCCACAGTGTGCCGCGCTCGTCCGGCGTCCCGGTCGTCCGGCCCAGGTACCAGCCCGACCGGTACGACAGCACGCCGCGCACACCGGTCAGTTCCGTCTCGTACACCCCGACCGGGTCCGTGTCGAGCAGGCCCGCACGCTCCGGCCCGGTGCTGAACGCGTACCGCCACAGCCGGGTCGGCCCGTCCTCGTCCGCGGGCACCGCCTCGTGCGCGACCAGACTGTCGGGCGCGGTGCTGCGGTCCAGGGAGATGCCGTCCGGCCGGGGCGCGCCGGCCCCGTCCGTCCGGTAGGAGGCGACGGCCGGCAGCACGTACCGCGCTCCCGCCGCCGACCAGCCGCCGGGCACCCGCCCGACCGACGTGCCGTCCACGGTGGCCCGCTGGACCCGTGCCAGGTCGTACACGTACAGCGCGCTGTCGTCCGCCGGACCCGCGGTGACCAGCAGTTTGTCCTGGTACCAGACCATGCCGGACACGGCGGAGCCCAGCCCGCGGTAGTCGCGGCCGCCGTCCACCGGAACGGTCAGCAGGGCCCAGGTGTAGCGGAGGTCGTCCGGGTCGCCGGCGTCCACGAAGGCGACGCGGGCCAGACCGTCCTCGGACGGCGTGCCGGTGCTGCGGCTCCACCCCGAGAGGATCACCCGGTGCTCGCCCCAGCGGCCGTCGTCGTCCGCGTCCCCGGAGGTGGTGACCGCGCCGGACCGCCAGCCGTCGGTGTCGGCGCCCGGCCAGCAGTACGCGCGGGTCGCCGCGGGCTCGACCGGCAGGGCCCGCCGGTCGTCGGCCGTACAGTCCTCCGCGCCGCCCAGGGAGCCGTCGGGATCGGCGAGCACGGAACCGACACCGACCGGCCGGCCCATCCCGTCGGAGAGCCGGTCCAGCGCGTCGCGCGGCACGTGGTGCTCGGTCAGCCGCAGCGGCGCGGTCTCGGCGGACGCGGTGAGCGGCTTCAGCGCCCCGGGGTCGTCGGCGTCGGTGGCCTGGGAGGCGCTGATCATGGTGGCGGCCGCGGTCAGCGCGAGGGCGGTCCCGGCCAGCGCCGCCCGCAGCGCCCTGCCGCGCCTGCGCCGACGGTGTCTGCCGCGATGCTTCATAACGTCCTCCCGAGACGAGCCAACTGCGTCCGGTGTTCCGAGGGTTGACCGTGGAGCAGCTGGGGTGGCCCGTAGCGGGATGCTACGGCAGCCGGCCGGCCGGGGAGCGGAAGACCCTGCAAATATGCGAAACAGCGACCTTCCGAGGCACTCCGGAGCACGTCTGTACGGCCCCGCGCGGTCTTGACGGGCGGGGGAGTCAGTCCTCCCGCACCGGCCGCCGCCGAGGGCCCAGGACCGGGGCCGCCGAGTGGGGGAACAGGCCGTGGGGGTCGTCCGGGAGGACGAGCTCCACCTCGGCGGACTCCGTGAAGCGGTAGGGGCGGTGGTCCAGGAGGGGACCCAGGTAGCGGCGTACGCGGGACATCTCCGCGCGGACCGTCACCGTGCGGGCCGGGTCGCCGAAGACGTCCCGGGCGAGGTCCGCGGCACTGCGCCCCGAGCGGTGCACGGCCAGCAGGTACAGCAACTCGGCGTGCCGGGGGCTCAGTTCCCGGGTCCAGGAGCCCGTTCCGCCGGACACCTCCACCGACCAGCGGCGCGGCCCCCTCAGGTCCAGCACGATCCGGGTCGCGGCACGTGTCACCGGTTCGTCCGCCGCCCGCACCAGCCAGCCCCCGGCCAGCGGCTCCAGCGAGCAGCGGCCCAGCGCCGGCAGCCACCGCATGCCCGCCGACACCGACGTGGGCAGCGCCAGCCGCTCCGTGTACGGCATCCCCGTCACCGCCGCCGTCCACCCCTGCCGGTCCACGACCAGCGCCCGCCCGTCGATCCGGGCCAGCACCGGCGCCGCCACCGCCCGCAGCCGCTCCAGCGACCGCAGGTGCGTCTCCCGCAGCCGCGCCTCGGCGAGCTTGGCCACCGAGTCGACCCACGCCAGCGTGGCCGGGTGCATCGTCTCCAGCGGCCCGCTCACATCCACCACGCCGATCAGCCGCCCGTCGCGGGGATCGGTGATCGGCGCCCCGGCACACGTCCAGGTGGCGTGCGACCGTACGAAGTGCTCGGCGGCGAACACCTGCACGGGGCGCCGCGTCACCGCCGGCGTCCCCACCCCGTTGGTGCCGACGACCTCCTCGCGCCAGTCCGCGCCGACCTCGAAGCCCAGCCCGTCGGCCTTGCGCAGCACCGGCGCGCTGCCCTCCCGCCACAGCACCCGGCCCTCCTCGTCGGCCACCACCATGATGTGGTGGGCGACGTCCGCGACCGACAGCAGCCCCTCCCGCAGCACCGGCAGCACCTGCCGCAGCGTCGACGACTCCCGCCGCCGCTGCACCTCCTCCCAGGACAGCAGCCCACTGCGGAAGTCGTGGTCCGGGTCCACACCACTGCGCAGCATCCGCTCCCAGGACTGCCCGATCACCGGGCGGGGAGCCACGGGCGCACGCTGCCCGGAGAGCGCGGCGGAGCGGACCTCGTCGAGCACCCGCGCCGCACGCGCCGTGTCGACGGCGGCCAGCTGCGTCACGTCCATCGGCGAGAGCGCCACCGGTCGGTCCTCCAGGAAGAAAGCTGTCGGGACTCATACTGCCGTCTGCCCCGGGGTCGAACGCCCGGTACGGCCACGGCGACAACAAGTTGCAACCCCTTGCAACCCTGGTGAAGAGCCCTCGGCTGTCCGAAACTTGAGCGACGCCGTCCCGAGCGGCGTCCACGGCTCGTAAGGGGCCTGTGCGGCGGGGGTGGTGCCGTGTCGGCGCAGCACCACCCCCGCGTCGCGCCCGCCGCCGCTCAGGACACCGGCCGGGCCCGCTCCACCACCGACGCCAGATCCAGCGTGTGCGGCAGCGTCCCGAACGCCGCGCCCCCGTCCCCGCCCAGCCGCGCCGCGCAGAACGCGTCCGCCACCTCCGGCGGCGCGTACCGCACCAGCAGCGACCCCTGGAGCACCAGCGCGAGGCGCTCCGTCAGCCGTCGCGCCCGCCCCTCGACGCCCTCCAGGTCCGCCAGTTCGGTCAGCAGGTCCTTGATCGCGCCGTCCAGCCGGTGATCCGCCCCCCGCGCCTGCCCGACCTCCCGCAGGTACGCGTCCAGCGCCTGCGGCTCCCGGCGCAGCGCCCGCAGCACGTCCAGCGCCTGGACGTTCCCCGCGCCCTCCCAGATGGAGTTCAGCGGCGACTCCCGCACCAGCCGGGGCATCCCCGACTCCTCGACGTACCCGTTGCCGCCCAGGCACTCCGCCGCCTCCACCGCGAGCGGCGCGCACCGCTTGGTCACCCAGTACTTCGCCGCCGGCACCGAGATCCGCAGCAGCGCCCGCTCCTGCTCGCCGCCGTCGTCGTACGCCGCCGCCAGCCGCAGCGCCAGCGTGGTGGCCGCCTCCGACTCCAGCGCCAGATCGGCCAGCACGTTGCGCATCAGCGGCTTGTCGACGAGCTTCCCGCCGAACGCCTCCCGGTACGCGCAGTGGTGCACCGCCTGCGCCACGGCCTGCCGCATCAGCCCCGCCGAACCCAGCACGCAGTCCAGCCGGGTCGCCGCCACCATCCCGATGACGGTGCGCACCCCGGCCCCCTCCTCCCCGACCCGGCGCGCCCACGTCCCGTCGAACTCGACCTCGGCGGAGGCGTTGGACCGGTTGCCCAGCTTGTCCTTGAGCCGCTGGATCAGGAACACGTTGCGCGTGCCGTCCTCCAGCACCCGCGGCACCAGGAAACACGTCAGACCCCCGGGCGCCTGCGCCAGCACCAGGAAGGCGTCCGACATCGGCGCCGAGCAGAACCACTTGTGCCCGGTCAGCTCGTACGCGCCGTCCTCGGCCAGCGGCCGCGCCGCCGTCGTGTTCGCCCGTACGTCGCTGCCGCCCTGCTTCTCCGTCATGCCCATCCCGAACAGGGCACCGGGCTTCCGACCGGGGGGCCGCAGGGCACGGTCGTAGATCGTCGACGTCAGCCGCGGCTCCCACTCCGCCGCCAGGACCGGGTCCGTGCGCAGCGCGGGGACCGCCGCGTGGGTCATCGACAGCGGGCAGCCGTTGCCGGCCTCGACCTGCGTCCACACCACGAACGCCGCCGCCCGCCGCACATGCCCGCCCTGCCGCCCCCAGGCCGCCGTCAGCCCCGCCGAGACGCCCTTGCCGAGCAGCCGGTGCCAGGACGGATGGAAGTCGACCTCGTCGATCCGGTGACCGTAGCGGTCGTGGGTGCGCAGCCGCGGCGGATTCTCGTTGGCCAGCACCCCCCACTCCTGCACCTGCGCGGACCCGGCGGTCCGCCCCAGCCCCGACAGCTCGGAGAGGCCCTCGTCCCGCACGTCCGGCGCCAGATGCCGCTCGACCGCCTCCACCAGCGCCCGGTCGGCGCCGAACGCGTCGTACTGAACCAGCGGGGGAGCCTGGTTGGTCACGCTGTGCGTGGTGCCTGCCATGTCCACGAACGTACCCCGCGCTACGCCGGCCTCACCCGCCGATCCGGCCTGAGGGTGAGTGCGACCTGGTACGACGGATACCTTTAGGTCGTGCAGCCAGCAAGTGAATCCCCCGACGCGCCCTCCGGTCGCCTCCACCGGGCCCGGGCCCTCTACCGGAACGTCTCCAAACGCAGGACCGCCTGGCTGCTGCTGAAGGACACCGTCAACTCGTGCATGGAGTACCGCATCCTGGGCCTGGCGGCCGAGGCGGCGTTCTTCACGCTGCTGTCGGTGCCCCCGCTGCTGCTCAGCATGATCGGCCTCCTCGGCTACGTCGACGCCTGGACCGGCGCCGACACCATCCAGAGCCTGCAGCGCAACCTCCTGGACGCCTCGCGGACGGTGCTGTCCGACCGGGGCGTGAAGGAGATCGCGGAGCCGATCCTGCGGGACGTCACCAAGGGCGGCCGGCCCGACGTGATCTCCCTCGGCTTCCTGATCGCCGTGTGGTCGGGCTCCCGCGCGGTGAACGTCTTCATCGAGACCATCACCGTCATGTACGGCCTCGACGGCGTGCGGGGCATCGTCAAGACCCGGCTGCTGGCCTTCCTGCTGTTCATCGTGGCCCTGCTGATCGGCTCCGTCGCGCTGCCGCTGATGGTGGCGGGACCGGACGCGGTCGTCCGGGTGGTGCCCTGGTCGACGACGCTCGTCCAGGTCCTGTACTGGCCGGTCGTGATCCTGCTCTCCGTCGCCTTCCTGACCACGCTGTACCACGTCTCCGTGCCCGTGCGCTCCCCGTGGATCGAGGACGTGCCCGGCGCGCTGATCGCCCTCGCCATGTGGGTGCTCGGCAGCTTCCTGCTGCGGCTCTACCTCACCAACACCGTCGAGGGCCCCACCATCTACGGCTCCCTCGCCGCCCCCGTCGCCGTCCTGCTGTGGATCGGTGTGGCCGCGTTCGCCGTGCTCGTCGGCGCCGCGGTCAACGCGGCCATCGACCGGGTCTGGCCGGCCGCCGCGACGGCCGCGGCCCGCGAGGCCAACGAGCGGCTGCGGCAGGCGCAGGTCGCCGAGTACGTCGCCCGCACCGCCGCGGCCGGCGAGGCCGACCCCGACATGCCCTCCGAGTTCCCCGAGCGCTGGTCCCGCTTCCTGCCCCCGGAGGACGTCACGGCCCGGCTGCGCACGCAGGTGAAGTCCACGCACCACCACCCCCGAAACGGCGAGGGCCCGACCCACGAAGGCGAGTAAGCGGTTCCTCTCCCTGGGGGCTGCGCCCCCAGACCCCCTTCGGCCCTTCGGGCCTCGTCCTCAAACGCCGGAAGGGCTGACTTCCAGCCCTTCCGGCGTTTGAGGAGCGGGGTCTGGGGCGGAGCCCCAGGGACGGGAAGGGGCGGCGGGGGCGAGGAAACGGCTCACGCCTTCCAGATCCCGGCCGCCGCCTCCTCCCGGACGAAGTCCGAGAAGTCCCGCGCCTCACGCCCCAGCGCCTGCCGCACCCCGTCCTCCACACTCGCGTTGCGCCCGTCGAGCAACGTCCCGAACAACTCCGTGAGGAACGCGGCCTCCTCCGCCGGCACCCCCAACCCCGGCAGCGCCTCGCCGTAGTCCCGCGCGGACACCGCCCGGTACGTCAGCGGCCGCCCCGTCGCCGCCGCGATCTCCGCGACCGCCTCGCCCCAGGTCAGCAGCCGGGGCCCGGTCACCGAGAGCGTCCGTCCCGCGTACCGCTCCCCGCCCGTCACCGCGGCCACCACCACCTCCGCGATGTCCCGCACGTCCACGAACGGCTCCGCCACCTCACCCGCCGGAAACACCAGCTCCCCGCGCCGCAGCTCCTCCACCAGCGGCCCCTCGCTGAAGTTCTGCGCGAACCACGCGGCCCGTACGACCGTCCAGTCCGCGCCCGACGCCCGCAGCGCCTCCTCGGTGGGCAGGGCCTGGTCCTCGCCCCGCGCGGACAGCAGCACCAGCCGCCGTACGCCCAGCCCGACCGCCGTGCCGGCCAGCTCGCCGACCGCCTCGGCGGTACCGGGCGCGCCGACATCGGCGGGGTGGACGAGATAGGCCGCGTCCGCGCCCCGCAGGGCGTCCGCCCACGTCGACCGGTCCGCCCAGTCGAACCCGGTCGCCCGCGACGCCGCCCGCACCGTCAGCCCCGTCGCCCCGGCGGCCCGCGCCACCCGGCTCCCCGTACGCCCCGTCGCGCCCGTGACGACCAGGGTCATGTCCTTCGTGCTCTTCGTGTTCTCCGTCATGCCGTCGAGTCAACTGCCCCGCGCCGCGAGGAACCATCGCCGAACGGCTCGTTCCCATAAGCCCGCGTCTACGCTGACCCCATGGACGCTCTCACCGGCCTGCTCGAGGGCCCGCGCGCCCGGGGCGCGTTCATGATCCGGGCGTGCTTCGACCCGCCGTGGGCGATTCGCGTGGAGGACCGCGCTCCGCTGACGGTGATGCTGCTCGTGCGCGGCGAGGCGTGGATCGTCTCCGACGCCGGGGAGCGGCTGCGCCTGCGCCCCGGCGACCTCGCCGTCGCGCGCGGCCCCGACCCGTACCTCTGCGCCGACGACCCGGCCACGCCCCCGCAGGCGCTGATCCTGCCCGGTGGTGAGTGCCACTACCCCGACGGACGCCCCCTCAACGGCGTCATGGACCTCGGCGTCCGCACCTGGGGCGACCGGCCGGACGGCGGGACGGTGATGCTGATCGGCACCTATCAGATGCGCGGCGAGATCGGCGGCCGGCTCCTCGACGCGCTGCCGCCGCTGCTCTCCCTCACCACCGACGTCTGGGACTGCCCGCTCACCCCCTTCCTCATGGACGAGGTCGTGCGCGACGCCCCCGGCCAGGAGGTCGTCCTGGACCGGCTGCTCGACCTGCTGGTCATCGCCGCGCTGCGGGCCTGGTTCGCCCGCCCGGAGGCGGAGCCGCCCGCCTGGTACCGGGCCCGGGCCGACCCGGTCGTGGGCCCGGTCGTCCGCCTGCTCCAGGACGACCCCGCCCGCCCGTGGACGGTCGCCGAACTCGCCGCGAAGGCCGGTGTCTCCCGCGCCGCCCTCGCCCGCCGCTTCACCGAGCTCGTCGGCGAACCCCCGATGACGTACCTCACCGGCTGGCGCCTCGCCCTCGCCGCGGACCGCCTCCGCGACACCGACGACACCCTCGGCGCGATCGCCCGCCAGGTCGGCTACGGCAGCGCCTTCGCCCTGTCCACGGCCTTCAAACGGG
Source organism: Streptomyces sp. AC558_RSS880 (assembly GCF_019049255.1). Taxonomy (GTDB): domain Bacteria; phylum Actinomycetota; class Actinomycetes; order Streptomycetales; family Streptomycetaceae; genus Streptomyces. Next base: position 85,763 of record NZ_JAGMUJ010000133.1, read on the forward strand.
CGTACGGCATCAGCCCGCAGGAGTGGCGGAACCGGGCGGCGTAGCCTGGGGGCGTGTACAGGGAGCGGGCGTCACGGCTGACGGGCGCGGTCGTGTGGACCAACAGGCCGTCCACCGGCGGGGAGGGCCGGGTGCTCCCCGACGGCTGCATGGACCTGCTCTGGCACGAGGGGCGCCTGCTGGTCGCGGGCCCCGACACCCACGCGCACCTCACCGGAGGCCGGCCGGGCACCTGGGCGGGCGTCCGCTTCCGTCCCGGCACCGCGCCCGCGCTGCTGGGCGTACCCGCCCACGAACTGCGCGACCGCCGCGTCGCCCTGTCCGACCTGTGGCCGGCGGCCGACGTCCGCCGGATGACCGCCCGCGTCAACGCGGCGGACGATCCGGCACACGGCCTGGAGGACCTGGCCCTGCGCCGGGCGGCGGAGACGCCCCCGCCCGACCCTCTGCTCGGCCTTCTCGTGGCAGCCCTCGACACGGGCCGCCCGGTCGCCGCGACCGCCGACGAACTGGGCCTGGGCGCCCGCCAGCTGCACCGCCGCTCGCTGGCCGCGTTCGGCTACGGCCCGAAGACCCTGGCCCGCATCCTCCGGATGCGCCGCGCCCTCGCCCTGGCCCGGGCGGGCGTCCCCCTCGCGGAGACGGCCGCCCGGACCGGTTACGCGGACCAGGCCCACCTCTCCCGCGAGGTACGGGGCTTGACGGGCCTGCCGCCGGGCGGGCTACTGACCGCTCACGGGTAGCGGCGCGAACAGGTCCACCCCGTTGCCGTCCGGATCGAGGAGGACGGCGTACCGCTGCCCCCACACCGCGTCCCACGGCTTGAGCTCGGAACGGCTCCCGGCGTCGACCATCTCCGCGAAGAGCGTGTCGACCTCCGCGGGGCTGTCGCACCGCAGCGCCAGGGAGGTCCTGCCCCCGCCCGACGGCGGCTCCCATTCCGTGTGGAAGGACCGGACCACCTCCTCCGTGTCCAGCAACAGCCGCAGTCCGCCCGGCAGTTCGGCCTCCACGTGTCCCTGTTCCTCGGCCCCCTCCGGGAAGGCGAACCCGAGTCGCCGGTAGAAGGCGACGGAGGCGGCCATGTCGGAGACGACCAGCCCGATGGCATCGAATCGTGCACTCATGCGGCCCACCGTAGGGCCGCGCCCCTACGACGGTCTTGAAGGAATCGGACACGCGAGTTCGGACCGGACGAGTTCGAGGAGCCGTCCGGTCCAGTTGCGGCCCCGGCCGCGGTCGTCGCCCCAGAAGGCGGAGTCGGAGTCGCCGTAGACGATCGTCGCGTCGTCGGTGGCCAGCAGGGCGCGGGCCAGTTCCGGATGCCGGGTGAACTTGGCACGCAGCAGCGCCGTCATGACGGCGGTCCGTCGCCGCTCCCAGTCCTCGCTCCGATCGGCGTCGGCGGCCAGGTTCCGGGCGCTGAAGGTGCTGTCCGCGGCGGCGACCGCCTCCCGCAGGGCGGGGTCGGCGACGGAGAGGGCCCAGTAGGCGTGGGTGACGGTGGGGTAGGTGACGCCGTCGACCTCGACGGGCGCCGGGTACTCGTTGCGCAGCGCCTTCGTGCCCGGGTCGTCGGACGGCTTGAGCGGGTAGCTCTCGTACAGGTGGACCGCGGGGGCGACGGCGGTCGCGGGACCGTCGGCCGGAACGCGCGAACGCCCCTTCGCGATCCACTCGGCCCGCTCCTCGAAGTAGGAGAGCGCCCGGTCGTACTCGTCCTGCGTGACCTCCTCGTCGGGCCGGCGGTCGGTGGTCCCGCCGGGGCCGGCCACCAGCACCTGCAACGGCCAGTCCTTGCGGTCCATGTCGCCCAGCGCGTAGTGCCGCCGCGTCTCGGGTATGGCGAAGTACGCGTCGCGTGCCGCGTCCCGGTTCTCCTCGGTGGGGTCGGCCAGGAACACGTCGACCGCCGCCAGACAGCGGGCGGTCGAGTCCGGGCGCCCGTTGAGCTGGTCGATGGTGTCCCGTATCTCGGCGACCAGGACCTCGGGAGTGAGCCAGGTCTGCGGCTCGGCGAACTTCCACCGGGCCAGGTCGAAGGCGGACGCCTCCGCGCCCTCGGGGAGTTCGGTCGCCACCCGGCCGCTGCGCAGCTTCTTCTCGAACTCCTCCAGGGTGACCAGTCCCCAGCAGTCGATGAGCCCGTCCGCGTAGATGAACAGGTCGGTCAGGTGGTAGTCGAAGTTGCGGATGAAGGCGTGCCGCCAGGTCCCGGGGACGCGTACGCCGTCCGCCATGCGGTAGGTGATCCGGTTGCCGATCATCCGCACATTCTGGAGGACCGCGACACCCGCCCGACATCGAGTTTCCGGCGCCCACCGCATAGGCTCCCGCCCATGGCCGCCCCCGCACTCCTCGTGTACACCCGCACCACCGACTACCGGCACGACTCCATCCCCGCCGGTGTCGCCGCCCTGCGCACCCTCGGCGACTTCACCGTCGACGCCACCGAGGACCCGGCCGCCTTCGAGGAACCGCTCGACGACTACGCCGCCGTCGTCTTCCTCTCCACCAGCGGCGAGGTGCTCACCCCGGCCGGGCGGCAGCGGCTCGCCGCGTACGTCGAGGCGGGCGGCGGGTTCGTCGGGGTGCACGCGGCGGCCTGCACGGAGTACGACTGGCCGTACTACGGCGAACTCCTCGGCGCCCGCTTCGACCGGCACCCGGCCTTCCAGCCGGGCCGCGCCGTGATCGAGGACCACGACCACCCGGCGACCCGGCATCTGCCCGCCGTCTGGGAGTTCACGGACGAGTGGTACGACTTCCGCACCAATCCGCGCCCCGCCGCGCGGGTCCTCGTCTCCGCCGACGAGTCGTCGTACGAGGGCGGCGGGATGGGCCCCGACCACCCCCTGGCGTGGTGCCGCGACCAGGGCGCCGGGCGGGTCTTCTACACCGCGCTCGGGCATGCCGCCGAGGCCTACGACGACCCCGCCTTCCGCGCTCACCTGCGCGGCGGGATCGGCTGGGCGGCCGCCCCGCGCCTCCGGGCGCCGTCCCCCGCCCCCCTGGAGACCGGGGCGGGCGAGCGGGTCAGTCCGGGCGGTGGGCCGACGTGACCCGGGCGGCTTCCGCCGGGGCCCCGGTGCCGGACGAGGTGATCACCTCGGAGCGGCGGCCGTCCCGGTTCAGGAGGCCGCCCGTGAGGGCGAGGCCGAGACCGGCCACGGCGAGGGCGGCGCCGACCAGGGCGGGGGAGGTCCAGCCCCAGCCCGCAGAGAGGGCCAGCCCGCCGAGCCAGGCGCCGCCCGCGTTGGCCAGGTTGAAGGCGGAGTGGTTGGAGGCCGCGGCCATCGTCGGGGCGTCCTTCGCCTTGGCCATGAGCAGCATCTGGACGGGCGTGGTGATGAAGGCGCCCAGCGCACCGATGAAGGTGATCGTCACCAGGGCGGACCAGGTGCTGTGGACGGTGAAGGAGAACGTCACCAGCGCCGCCGCGAGCAGGGCGAGCCCCGCGTACAGCGTCGGGCGCAGGGCGCGGTCCGTGAGCGGGCCCGCGACCAGCGTGCCGAGCGTCATGCCGACGCCGTAGAGCGCGAGGACCAGGGTGGTCGAGGAGTCGGAGATGCCCGTCACGTTCGTCAGGATGGGCACCAGGTAGCTGTAGACGGCGAAGAAGCCGCCGAATCCCACCACGGCGACGGCCAGGCCGATCGCGACCTGCCGGTTGCCCATCGCCCGCAGCTCGTGCCGGATGCCGGACTGTCCGCCGCGGGGCTGGTGGGGGACGAAGAGGGCCAGCGCGGCGAGGGCGGCGAGGCCGATGACGGCGATCGCGAGGTAGGCGGACCGCCAGCCCAGCTGCTGGCCGAGGGCCGTGCCGGCCGGGACGCCGACGATGTTCGCGACGGTGAGCCCGAGGAACATCTTCGAGACGGCGCGCGCGGCCCGGTCGGGGGCGACCAGCCGGGAGGCCACGACGGCGCCCACGCCGAACAGCGCCCCGTGCGGCAGCCCCGTCAGGAAACGCGCCCCGAAGAGCAGGCCGAAGGTGGGGGCGAGCGCGGACGCGACGTTGCCGACCACGAACAGCCCGGACAGGAGCAGCAGCAGCCGCTTGTGGGGCACGCGCGCCCCGATGCCCGTCAGTACGGGGGCGCCGACGACGACACCGAGCGCGTAGGCCGAGACGAGGTTGCCGGCGTCCGGCACGGAGACGCCGACCCCGTCGGCGATCTGGGGCAGCAGCCCCATGGTGGCGAACTCGGTCGTGCCGAGGCCGAACGCGACGACGGCCAGGGCGAGCAGAGCCAGTGGCATGGTGCGGGGAAACCTTTCGAAGACAGCGGGCCGGATCGGGGGCGGGGGAAGGACCGAGGTCGTCCCCGGCTCTCGTGGCCGGTCGCGCCGAGCACCATTGCCCCGCGCACCCCGGGACAGGGGAAGCCCATAAGGAGCGGAGCAAGAACGGCGGCCCGCGCATTCCAAGATCGAGCCGCACATCGCCGTGAGCTGTGTCACGCCGTACCGGGCGGGGCGCCGCCCTCCGGCCCGGCCCCCTCCCGGGAGCCGGGTTCCGCCGCCGGCCGCACGGCGGGGCGGGCTCGTACCGGAGCGCGGTGCCGCCCGTCAGCCGTGACCGTTCGGACGGGGCCCGGGAGGTGCCGTGCTGGCGCGTTCCACCAGCCGGGTCGACAGTTCCGTGCGGGTGCTCTCCGGGCGGTGGCCGTCCATCATGCGCAGCAGCAGCCGCAGGGCCGTCGCGGCCATCTCGGACAGGGGCTGGCGGACCGTCGTCAGGGCCGGGGTGAGCCAGCGGGCCTCGGGCAGGTCGTCGTAGCCGACCACGCTCATGTCGTCCGGTACGCGCAGACCCCGCTCGGCCAGGGCCTCGTAGACCCCCAGCGCCATCCGGTCCGCGCAGACGAAGACGGCCGTGGGCGGCTCGGGCAGATCGAGGAGTTCGCGCACGCGGCGGCCGGCCGCGTCCTCACCGGAGCCGGCGTGCCGGACGTACTCGGGGCGGTGCCGTACACCCGCCGCGGCGAGGGCCGAGCGGTAGCCGGCGATCCGCGCGTCGGCGCACAGCGTGTGCCGGTGTCCGGCGACGACCGCGATGCGCTCGTGGCCCAGGGCCAGCAGGTGCTCGGTCGCCGTCACCCCGCCCCGCCAGTTCGCCGCCCCGACCGAGACGACACCCGGCGGCGGTTCGAGCACCGGGTCGATCATCACGAACGGGATGCGGTGCTGCTTGAGCCACGCGTACTGCGGGTCGCTCAGCTCCGCCAGGTGGAACAGCACCCCCGACGATCCCCGCAGGACGAGCTTGTCCAGCCAGCCCCGCTCCGGCCGCTCCGGCCGCTCCGCACGGCTCCGCGTCAGGGCCGCCGAGACGACGAGCTCGAGACCCGCGTCGTCCGCCGCCTCCTCCGCGCCGTGCAGCACCGCGCCCGAGCCGGAGGTCTCCAGCGAGTGGACCACGAGGTCCACCAGACGCGGCGCCCTCCCGCCGTCGAACCGGGGTCTCCTGATGTAACCGAGCCGGTCCAGTGCCTCGGTGACGCGGCGGCGGGTCTCGGGCGCCACGTCCTCGCGGCCGTTGACCACCTTGGACGCGGTCGGCACCGACACCCCCGCCTCACGGGCCACCACCGCCAGCGTCGGCCCGGCCGTCACGCCGGCACTCCCCGCACGGACCACGAGTACCCACCTCTCCGAATAGAAAGCGCTTCCTACTGTAGGTCCGGCACACCGGAGCGGGAAGAACTCTCACGCGTACCCAGGAATACCGAAGGGCGTCGCGGCGCTCTCGTGTCACCGGCGGGCCCGTCCGGTGCGCGACGCGACGCGGCACGGTGAAGGGCTGGTGGGCGAATGACGACAGACCGGGACGACCCCGTGACCAGAACCCCGTACGGAGCCGTGCGCGGCCGCTGGGAGCGGAACGTGGCCGTCTTCCGGGGCATCCCCTACGCGGCACCCCCCTTCGGCCCCCGCCGCTTCCGCCCGCCGGTCCCCCCGGACCGCTGGGACGGCGTACGGGAAGCCGCCGCCTTCGGACCGACGGCCCCCAAGCCCCCGTACTCGGAGGCCTTCGCGCAGTACCTCTCCGACCCGGTCGTCCCCGGCGACGACTGCCTCAACCTCAACGTCTGGACCCCCGACCCCGCCCCCGGCGCCCGCCTCCCCGTCCTCGTATGGCTCCACGGCGGCGCCCTGACCAGGGGCTCCTCGGCCGTTCCCGTCTACGACGGCCACACCTTCGCCCGCGACGGCGTGGTGTTCGTGTCGGTCAACTACCGCCTCGGCGTCGAGGGCTACGGCCTCTTCCCGGACACCCCCGCCAACCCCGGCCTGCGCGACCAGCTCGCCGCGCTCCACTGGGTCCACGAGTCGATCGGGGCCTTCGGCGGCGACCCCGACCGCATCACCCTCGGCGGCCAGTCCGCCGGAGCGATCAGCACGGGCGCGCTCGTCGCCGCCCCGCAGACCCGGGGACTGGTCCGCCGGGCCGTCCTGCAGAGCGGCCCACCCGAGACCACCGACCGCGACAAGGTGCGCCGCATGGTCCGCCGCATGGCGAACCGCCTGAGGATCCCCGCCACCGCCGAAGCCTTCGCCGCCGCCGACCGCGGCCAACTCCTCCGCGTCCAGGCCGACATCGGCCGCCTCAGCAGCCCGATACTCGGCGGCCCCGCCTTCGGTGTCGTCACCGACGGCGACCTGGTCCCGCGCGACCCCCTGGAGGCGCTCACCGACGGCGCGGCCCCCGGTGTGGAGCTGCTGACCGGCTGGACCCGCGACGAGTACCGCCTCTGGCTCGTCCCCGGCGGCCTGGTCGAACGCGTCGACCGCCTCGGCGCGGTCGCCCTCGCCGGCGCGATGGCCCGCTGCCGCTGCGGCAGCGAGGTCCCGCGCGGCTACCGCGCCCTGCGCCCGGACGCCGGCACCGCGGAACTCGTCGGCCAGCTGGTCACCGACCACCTGCTCCGCATCCCCCTGCACCGGCTCGCCGACGGCCGCCGGGACCCCTCGTACGTCTACGAGTTCGCCTGGCCCTCCCGCCGCCCCGGCATGGGCGCCTGCCACGCCCTGGAACTCGGCTTCGTCTTCGACAGCGGCGACGAACCCGCCGCCCGCAAACTCGCGGGTGAGGGCGCACCGCAGGACCTGGCCGACGCGATGCACGGGGCGTGGGTGCGGTTCGTCTCCGACGGCTCGCCGGGCTGGGAGCGCTGGAACCCGCACCACCCGGTGCAGGTGTACGGCGACGGCGACCCGCACGTCGAACACGGCCCCCGGGACCGCGAACTCGCCCTGTGGACCACGGCCGCCGCCGAGGGCCCCGAGCCCGCCACGACCCCTGAACTCCGCTCGGTCGTCCGCCGCCTGCGCCGCAGCGGCGCACTCCGCCGCACCTGACACGGGTGCGCGGCCGGACGGGCCCGCTCGACGGACGGGTCGCACCGGCGGGCCACGAGCGGAGGGCGCGGCCGTGGGCTCCGCCACCGCGGAGGAGGCGCCGCACCCCGGGACGCACGGAGGTGGACGCTCCTCTCCCCGACGTCCCGTCGGCGTGCGTCCCGCGCGGGCCGGGGCGGCGGCCGGGGTCCGCTCCGGCCCCGGACCGTGCCACGGCCCGACGGCCGGTCACAGCTTGCCGAGGGCCTCGGCCAGCGCGGTCGCGGCGGACGCGATCACCTTGTCGTCGTGCCCGACGCCGTCGAGGTTGCGGCGGGTGAACACCGACAGGACGACCGGCGCGTCCGCCCCCGGGGGCCAGGCGATCGCCAGGTCGTTCGCGGTGCCGTGGTTGCTCGCCCCGCCGGTGCCGGTCTTGTCACCGACCGTCCAGCCCCCGGGCAGTCCCGCCTTGATCCGCTTCGTACCGGTGAGGCTCGCCTTCAGCCAGCCGACCAGCCGCGCCCGGTCCCGGGGACGGAGGACGTCACCGGTGGTGAGCTCGGAGAAGGTCCGTGCGGCCGCCGCGGGGGTGGTGGTGTCGCGCGTCTCGCCGGGCGCCCACTCGGTCAGCCGGGGCTCCGGCCGGTCCAGGCGGCTCGTCCGGTCACCGACGGCGCGGAAGAACGCGGTCAGCCCGCGCGGCCCGCCGATCCGCTCCAGGAGCATGTTGCCCGCGAAACCGTCGGACTTGGTGATCCCGGCGCGGCAGAACTGCGCGGGTGTCATCCCGGTGTCGGTGTACTCGGTGGTCTCCGGGGAGTTCCCGGTCAGCCCGGCCATGTCGGCGGGCTTCCAGCGCACCACCTCGTCCATCAGCCCCGGCTCGCCGGTGCGCGCCTTGTCCAGCACCGCCGCACACGCGAACACCTTGAACGAGGAGTTGAACGGGAAGCGCTCGTCGGCCCGGTACCCGACCGCCCGGCCGGTCCCCAGGTCGATGCCCACCGCGCCGATCCGCCCGTCGTAGGACTTCTCGAGTTCCCGCAGCGCCTCGGTCAGGCCGGAGTCGGAGGAGACGTCGTGCCGCGTCCGGGGGGTGGGGCTCGGGGCGCTCGTCCCGTCGGCGGTGCTCGTACCGCCGGTGGCACCCGCGCCGGTGACGCTGGTGGTACCCGCCGCACAGGCGGTGACCGCCAACAGCGCGAAGGCAGCCGGCGCCGCGAGCCGTAAGAGCGAGCGGAGAGGCCGTCCCGTGCTGGGAAGGGGGTCAGGAACCATAGGGGAGTGTCCCTTCTCGATAGGGGATGTTCTGCGTGTCGACCCGGCTGTCGACGACCGTCCGGACCGAACGGTAACGAAGACCCGTTGCCGTTCCGGCATGCCCTCCTACCGGCGTGCGGGCCGCATGTCGCCGTCGTACACGGTGCGGTAGTCCGGGACGACGATCCGGGTGGCCGGGGACGCCTTCCCGACCTGGGCGAGGAAGGCGTCGAGGTCCATCGCCGGGTCGCGGACCGGGGAACCGGTCAGCGGCAGCTCGAAGTTGTCCCAGTGGACGGGGACGACGACACCTGGGGCGTCCAGGGCGTCCAGCAGTCGGGGCACGTAGTGGTGGGTGGTGCTGGTGGCGGTGGGCACGGCGATCATCGCGAGGTCGGGGCGCAGGCCCCGCACCGCCCGCTCGTCGAAGTCGCTGGCCCCCATGAGGAAGGCCGACGGGCCGTGTTCCCCGGCCGTGACCCGGAAGGCCAGGGTGTCACCCTCGGGCAGGTCCGCGATGGTGCGGGGAACCGTCGCGGGCGGGGCGTTCAGCGTGCCCGGGGCGAAGTACGAGCAGTTCTTGTTGCGGCTGTGCAGGCCGGGTACGACCTCGACGGTGATCGTGCCGATGTCCAGCACCTCGCCGCCCTTCACCACGGAGATCTGCTTCGGGTCGACCCCGAGGGCGGTGAGCAGGTGGTACGTGGTCTCGGTGCCGATGACGCGGGCGCCGGTGGTCCTGGCGATGTACGGCACGTCGCCGAGGTGGTCCCAGTGGGAGTGGCTCACCAGCACCAGGTCGGGACGGCCGATGTGCGCGTCCACGACGGCGGGATCCGTCTTCAGCTCCGTCTCCGGGTCGAGACCGCTGCCGAACAGCCCGGTGGGGAAGCGGGTGAGGTAGGGGTCGAAGAGCACGGTGCGGCCGCCCACGTCGATGCGCCAGCCCGTGGTGCCGAGCCAGCGGAACGACACGGAACGGGCGGCTCGGTCACCACCCCGGTCGCGGCCGGCGGTCGTGGACGCCGGGGCTGCGGTGGCCGCCGCGGCCGGGAGCAGCGGGGCCGCCGCACCGAGCGCGGCGCCCCGCAGCACCGTACGGCGGTCGGGCCCGCGGCGGGGGAAGACGTCGGATCTGTCCGAGGTGTGCATGTCCTGGGTCATGGCGTCAGCAGATCAAGGGGTGAAGTCCCCTGTCCAAGACCGGAGTCCGGCACTTCCGATACGTGAACGCATATGTGCCCCGGTCAGCGGCCGCCGCCGCGGAGGAAAGCGGCCGCGATTCCGGCAGCCCGGCCGATCGCCGCATCCACCGTGGCACGGGACGCGGTCAGATCGTGTGTGCGCGCGAACACGGCGATCGCGTAGCACTCGCCGTCCGGGTAGCGGGCGACGCCCGCCTCCATGTGCAGCCCGGGCAGCGTGCCGGTCTTGGCCGCGACCGCGACGTCGTCCGGGAAACCCGACACCAGCCGGTGACGAAAAACCTGCTTGCCCATCAGATCGCGTACGAGCGCACAGGCTTCCGGCGGCCCGGCGGCATCGGTCCACACGAGCCGGAGCAGCCGTGTGATCTCGCGGGGTGTGGCGGCCGTGGTGTGGCGGGGGTCCAGCACCGCCAGCCGTCTCTTCCTCTCGTCCGGCAGGGCCGGGTAGCGCACGGCGAACTCCCTCTCGTCGCGTGCCCCGACCTCCGCGAGCATCGATTCCAGCAGGTCCCGCGGGCCGCCCACGATGCGTGTCCGGTCCAGACCGAGTTCCTTCGCGAGCAGTCTCACGGTGTCCAGGCCGACGCGGTCCAGCAGCAGATCGGCGGCCGAGTTGTCACTGACCGACATCGCGAAGTAGGCCAGATCGCGCAACGACAGCTCGACATCGTCCAGGCAGCCGGCGGTGCCCCAGCCGCCGAGCCGGTCGGCCGAGGTCACCCGCACCCGCTCCCTCGGATCGAGCTGGCCGGCCACGACCTGCCGGGCGAACTCCAGCACCAGCAGCACCTTGAAGATCGAAGCGATGACGACGTCGTCGTCGGCGCCCACGGCGACCTCACGGGCCTCCCGCTCGCCGCCGTTCTCCCCGGCGGCCGGCATGCGCGTAGGGACGGGAACGGCGTGCAACTGCCCCCTCGCGCCCGCCTCGGCGAATACCTGCCGGATCCGGTCCTCGGTCGCTGTTCGCGTACTCGTCACTGCTCGTCCTCGGCCATCGACGTTCCCCCCTCATCGGCTGGCCGGCCGGCCGGTCGACCGCCGGACCGACCGGGCCGTCCCCCTCAAGGCGGCTTCCGCATAGGATCCTTGACCGTGGATCTCTTGCGCCACCTGCGTCTTTTCGTCACCGTAGCCGACGAGCTGCACTTCAGCCGGGCCGCCGAGCGGCTGGGCATGGCCCAGCCGCCGCTCAGCCAGGCGATCCGCCGGCTGGAGAAGGAACTCGGAGCCGAACTCTTCGACCGCTCACAGCGCGCCGTCCGGCTCAGCGCCGCCGGAGCGGCGCTGCTGGAAGAGGCCCATGAACTCCTCGCGCGGGAGAAGAGGCTGCGCACCCTGGCCCGCCGTGCCGCCGACGGCGGCCTCGGCACCCTGCGCGCGGGCGTGCCGCCCGACACCACGGCCGCCGTACTGTCCGCGCTGCTCTCCGCCTGCGCGGAACACGCTCCGGAGCTCTCCGTCGACCTGCAGGAGGTCACCACCGTGGAGCAACTGCGGCTGCTGGCCTCCGGCGGCCTGGACGTCGGACTCGTGCACCACCCCGTCGACGCCACCGAACTACGGCTCGGCCCCGCCATCTCACTGGACCTGGGCGTCGTCCTCCCCCGCACCTCACCCCTGGCCCGGCTGCCGGAAGTGACACTCGGTGACCTCTCCGGCCACGACCTGGTGCTCTTCCCCCGCGCACACGCACCCGGCTGGCACGACCGCATCCTCGACGTGTGCCGTGCCGAAGGCTTCGTCCCCGGCCGCCTCCGCCACGCCTCCAACCCCGAGTTCCTGCTCGCCCTCGTGACGGCAGGGCACGGAGTCGCCTTCGACCAGGGACCGGCGGCCCGCAAGGAACCCCGCGTCGCCTGGTCCCCCCTGGCGGGTCGCCCCCTCACCCTGCGCATCGGCGGCGCCTGGCCCGCCGGCCGCGGAGCCCACCCGGCCGCCCGCCGCTTCGCCGAACTCGCCGCCGAGGTCCTGGCCCGCCACCACACCGCCACCCCACGGCGCGGGAGCACCACGCACCCACCCGACGACACCCCGCGTCCGTGGTCGGTGGTGTACGGCTGAACACCCGCACACCGGCCGGTGTCCTACAACTCGGACTCACCCCACGAGGTGACGTGCGCGGTGTCCCCGACGGACAGCCTGCCGGTGCGGAGCACGGCGTACTTGGTCCCGTAGGCGATGCCGCCTCCGGTGGCGCGGCGGTAGCCGGCGAGGGTGCGCAGCGGCTCCGGGCCGGCCCTCCGTCCCGTGCCCTGGTCGACCAGGGTGACCGCGCAGCGGAGGGCGAGCTTGGCGTAGCCCAGTTCGGTGTCGCCGATGCGGAGGCGGTGGGCGCGATCCTCGGTGTGCGGTTCGTCCCAGCCGTCGACCACGATGTTGGGCCGGAAGCGGTTCATCGGCAGTGGCGGGAGGCCACGTTCGGCCAGTTTGCGGTCGAGTAGGTCGAGGGTGGTGCGGGAGACGACGTGCAGGGCGCAGCTGTCGGCGTAGGCGGAGGTGCCGGGAATCCGGCCGTCGGTCACACGGTCGTGTTCCGGCGGCACGCGCACGAGCCGGCTCGGCGCGCGGAGCACCTCCGAGAACCAGTCGGCTGCCGCGTCACCCTGGTCGATGCCCTGGTGGACGGCCCCGAACAGCTCCACTTTCCGGCGGACGGAGGCCGTGTCCACGCGCAGCTCCAATGCCTCGAACTCCGGTGCGTGGAGGGTGAGTCGCCCGCCGTCGGCGCTGATCGTGGGCCGGATCAGGGCCAGTCGGGGATCCCGGCGCTGGGTCCGTCCCACCCCCTCCTCGCCGACGACCATGAACGTGCGGTCGTGCGCGAGCCCGGCGGGGGTGAGCAGCGCCTCGCCCACCGATGTCCCGGCGCAGCCCTTGACGGGGTAGTACGTCAGCTCGACAACGCTGGCCATGGTGGCGTTTCCGTCCTGTTCTGCCGGTCGGTGACCTGCATCGGTGCTCGGTTCGATGAGTCTTGCAGCATGCTGGGTTTTCTCCCACCGGACCAGTGATCATTTGTCGAAAATATCGGTCATAGATCATGGGGAACACCACCGTCTACACCTTCAACAGCTGGGGCCTGCCCGAATCCACGATCGAACCGGCCACCACCGCGCACCCGAACGCCGTGGACCGCACCTGGACGACCGTCTACGACAAGGCCGGACAGGCCGTCACCGAGCTGCTGCCCGGAGGAGTCGAGCGCGAGCGCACCTATGACGGTCTGGGCCGCCTCACCCACGAGAGCGGCACCGGTGCCGAAGCGGCCACCACCGACCGCACCCTGGGCTACGACCTCGCGGGCCGCCTCACCTCCGTCGGTTCTTCCGAGCCGCTCAACCCGAACACCTACACCTACAACGACCGCGGACAGCTCCTGACCGCGGACGGCCCCGGCGGCGCCGTGAGCTACACCTACGACGCCGACGGCAACATGACCGAGCGGTCGGACGCCAAGAACGCGACCAGCTACGGCTATGACTCGGCAGGCCGGCTGGAGTGGCTCTGGAACCAGATGACCGGCGCGGACATCTGGTACGAGTGGGACGCCGTCGGCCAACCGGTCATGGAGCAGTACGCGATCCAGCCGGAGGGGTCCACCGAGTGGGTGGAATCGGCCCGGCGGAGCTACGGCTACGACAGCCTGGGGCGTCTCACCGACGACATCATCACCACCCCCGACGAGTCGACCGGCATCGCGACCACCACCTACGCCTACGACCTGGACGACCGGCTGACCTGGAAGGGAACCGCCGGCACGGCCGGAGCCGGCGAGCACGTCTACGGGTACGACCAGGCAGGACGCCTGTCGTACTGGACCGGCGGCGACCGGACCACCCACTACGAGTGGGACGCGGCCGGCAACCGGGTCAAGGCCGGATCGGCCACGGCGACGTACGACGAACGCAACCGCCTGCTCGACGACGGCACTTCGACGTACCGCCACACCCCGCGCGGCACGCTCAGCACGGTCGAGACGGGAACCGGCTCCCGAACGCTCACCTTCGACGCCTTCGAACGGAAGGTGACGGACGGGACGTCGACGTACACCTACGACTCACTCGACCGTGTCGCCGGGAACGGCTCCACCACATTCCGCTACGACGGCGGCTCCAACAACCTCCTGGGTGACGGCACCACGGACTACAGCCGCACACCGGGCGGCTCCCTGCTCGCCAGCACCGACGGCACCACCACCCAGTGGTACGTCACCGACCAGCACACCGACCTCGTCGCGGGCCTGTCCGTCGACGGCACCGAGGTCACCGGCTCCACCACCTACGATCCCTTCGGCACGAAGACCGCCACCGAGGGCAGCATGCCCGCCGTCGGCTACCAGTCCGGCTGGACCGACCCCGACAGCGGCGACGTCAACATGGCGGCCCGCTGGTACCAGCCGGGCACGGGTGGTTTCACCTCCCGCGACACCTGGCAGCTCGACGCCAGCCCGTCAGCTCAGGCCAACCGGTACGGCTACGCGAACGCGGATCCGCTGAACGGCACGGACCCGACAGGGCATGCGTGCATTTGCGGTGGCGGTACCCCCACCTTCCGAGTGGGAGGCGGCAGATTCGGGGGCGTCACGGGAAGTGGTCGCGGTTATGGCGTTGCCCCGAAGAACGGGCCTGCGCGCACGAGTAAGCGGGGGCCGACCCGCATGTCCGGCAGCACAAGTCGGCACACCAGCAGCCGAGCCCAGGCCATGAGGAATGCCGCCGGGACATACCGCTTGGCACGGGGGTTCAGGACTACCAGGCCCGCCACATCCACCGGTCGCCCGACCACGTCTCGGGGATGCACCTACAGCTGCTCATCAGCAACCAGGGCGCACCCCAGGGGCCCCATCCGCAGCAGCGGAACCCAGGGCACCGGCACAGTCAAACCCCCCAAGCCGCCCACACCCCAGAACCCCAACCGCGGCAGCAGCCCGAGACCGGCTCCTGTACGGCCGGCCCCGAAGCCGCGGGTCGACGTCGCCCGAGTACAAGAACGGTCCCTTGACCGTGCCCTCGTTGTAGACCAAAGGGTGTTCACTGAGATGGCTTTGGGAACAGTTGTGCGGCTCGATCCGGGTGATTTGAACGCGCTGGATCCGATTGTTGTGCAGCCGTCCACTGCAGCCGAGAGTGGGGATGCCTCTGTCGAGGGGCCTGATAGAAACCGTGGGAATAGGTGCGACACCGGAGCGGGCTTCAACGCCAAGGGCAACATCGTGTACCTGCCGCGCAGGGAGCACGCAGGCGAGTGCGTTGCAACCGGAGCCTTCGCTAACCTCACGAATGCGGACTACACTCCGCCTCCACGGCCAGGGCTGTCCTTCCCGTTGCCCGGTTTGCGGAGTCCTCCAATGGACAATCGGGCGCGTGGTCACCTCATCGGTTTTGCAATGAGTGGCTCGAATAAGGATACTCGGAATTTTGTACCCATGTACCAGACTGCAAATGACAGAATGTATAAGGAGGCAGAAGATATTGTCGTCAAGTCAATCAAGAATGGTGGCCATCAAGTCGTAGAGGTTACTCCCGTCTATGGAGATCAAAATTCTGTAGTGCTGACCAAGATTAGATTCATGTCGTCCGGGACGAAGGATGTGCGCTGTGAATTTGATAACGTCGCCGCTGCCACGTACAAGTGTTGGTGAAGGTGGAGGAAGTATGTCTTCTTTGGAGCAATTGCGCAGTCTTCTGGGGTTGCCTCCTGGGGCGGTCGGCGGGCGGGACTTCAATGCAGTGGAAGCGGGCCTGGGTATAAAGTTGCCGCAGGAGGTGAAAGGGGTGTGTTCCCTGTATGGAGACGTGTTGATCTCTGACTTTATCTTTGTCTTTGGGCCCAAATTCATGACTGAGAAGGGTCTGTGGATGAGTGAGTTTGTTCGGGAGGGGCATCCCGTGATCCCGAAAGCTGTACTTCCTGATTTCGATGGAATGCTCCACTGGGGGCACTCTGTGGAAGGGGATAAATTTTTCTTGGAGAATCGAGGGGGTGGTAAGTGGACGGTTTCAGCTTTCCGGCGAAATTTGGGTGACTGGTATGAATCTGACGAAACGCTAACTGATTGGCTCGTGGGCGTCTTTACGGGGCGTGATGCCAAGGACTGGATGCCTCAATGGCCGACCTCACACTGGTTCGAGGTGGGCTAAGAGTCTGCCAGGGAGCAACATGTGGGCGGGCGGCGCGCTGACCTGCGAATCCAGGTTACAAAACCCATAGGTTAATTTTCGGCAAGCCGGTGGACTTCGTCACGTTTTAGTCGGCAGTCGCGGAGAATCGCCCAGGGTATTCATGCGGGTGAAGGCGTGCTTGACGCGGGCTTCCGGACTTGGCTGTGGGAGCGATTGTGATCTTCCTTGCAGGCTGTGCCTACGGCGATGCGCGATCACGAAACCATGCCCTGATAGCTGCTCTCGGCACTCGTGAGCGTCCCCGGAAGGGCGTGTCGGCACCGTGTCGTACGGTCACGTCGTGATGTCGCGACCTACGGGGCAAGTTGCGGGTCCTTACGATGCTGCTTTCTTGCCACGGCTGCAGATGATCTTCCGGGAGCCCGCAGGGCCGGTGGCGCAGCCTGTGACCAAGTTCGGCGGGCAGCCGGTGTGGCTCGAGGAGCCGGCGTGGCCGGTGGAGCCGCGGACAGGGGAGCCGCTGATGTTCGTGGGCCAATTCCGGGTGCCGGGAGAAGAAGTGCGTCTGGCCTACCTGTTCCTGGACGTGGAGGAGGGCGGTCTGGATCCGAACCGCGGGGATGCGGTCGTGCTAGTCCAGCCTGGTGGAAGGGTCCCTTCCTTCGCGGTGATCGGGCCGCCGCACATCCAGGGGCCCTCACTGTGGCGCTGGAACGAGGACGAGGAGAAGATCCCCGCCGAGTGGCTCGTCGACCTGGCTCCCGTGTCGCCGGAACTGGACGCGGAGGCGGATGATCACGCCGCATGGTCGCGGTACATGCGTCATGAGGGCCCGGAAGCGGACCTGCCGTCCGGGCCGGGCCCTCGAGACTTTCTGGGCGGTGCCCCGGTACTGCCCAACAACTCGGTCAGGGACCTCGATGACGGCTCCTGGCAGTTCCTCTGCCAGTTCACCGATCGGGGCGAGTGCCCGGGCGACCCGTTCTTCATCAACTTCGGTTACGGCAGCGGCTTCGTCTTCCTCAGCCCCGACCACCTCGAGGGCCGGTTCATGTCCGACTGCAGCTGACCCGGCACGGCACTGGCGGGCCGGCCAAGGGCTGTGCCGCATGTCAGGCCGAGGCTGTCGTCCTGGACGGCATGCAAGAGAGGACCAATCTGTAATCGGCCGACCGGTGGATACAACTGTGCGGAAAGGGCGTCCGGTGGGCCTCTCTCGAATTGGTGAATTTCTGGGGCCACCGTTGGTCAACGGTAATGTGAACCGTGACTGGGAGGAAACGGAGCGGCGTTACGGGGCCGTTCTGCCCGCAGACTACAAACAGTTTGTCTCCGCGTACGGGCCCGGATGCATCAACGAGCAGCTCTATATCTTCCACCCGCGTGCGGCACGGGGGGAAGATGGCCTGCGGCTCGAATCCCTGTGGGAGCAGGCTGCGCTGGCCTACGGTGAACTTTCCAGGAGCCACCCGGAGATGTACCCGTATCCGGTTCATCCCGCACCCGGCGGATGTGTTGCCGTTGCGAGGTCGATCTCGGGCAATCATGTGTTCCTCATGCCGCCGTCGGACGGTGTGTCGGAGTGGCGGGTCGTGGTGGAGATGGGCCAGTGGTTCGTGCTGGAACTGAAGTTCACGGAATTCCTCCGGCAGGCGTTGAACGGTGAACTGTTCCTGCCCGTGATCGGGGGCGACCCCTCGTTCGAGCCCCTCGGCTCCGTGGAACTGTGAGCATGACCGGCTATATGGCACGCCTCTTGACGGTGCTGGGCGAGCCGTCCATGCGCTACTGCGATGCGATGGCCTGGAGCCGGTTGGAGCGCGATCTCCGGGTGAGCCTCCCGGAGGAGTACAAGGAGATCGTCGATGGCTATGCGCCCGTGGAGATCAACGGGCACCTGCACCTGATGCACCCGGCGACGAGGCGATGGAACCTCGCGGAGAAGATCCGCAGCACGTCGGAGGCTTGGTCTCAGGTCGAATGGGAAGAGGGCGAACCCGAGGGGGACCCTCGTGAGTCTCTTGGAGTGCCCGAGTTGCGCTTCGGTGATGCGGGCGGGTTGATTCCGATCGCCTCCACCAATCGAGGAGAGACGATCTTCTATGCGCCCAAGGGCAGGCAGGGGGCGGGAACCCTGTTCGTCGAGAACGGGGAAGGCGAGTTCTTCGAGTACTCCATGGGGTTCGCCGAGTGGCTGTGGCGCTGGCTCAACGGCGAGGAGGTCACAGGGCCGGGCGGTTCCGCCTACTACCCCGGCCCCGTGGCGCTCCGGAACCTGCCCATGACTCCGGACGAGAGGCCGGAGACGCGGTACGGACCCGCGCCTGGCGTGTGATGACGGGCTACAGGGCGGCGCCGTTCAGGGGCGCTCTACGCCGTCGCCGCGCTGGTGTCCTTCGACGGTACGGACAGGAAGGCCGCCCAGGCCTTCGGGGTGACGGTGAGGTGGGGGGCGTCCGGGGTCTTGGAGTCGCGGATGTGGATAGCGGTGGGGGCGACGGCGACTTCGAGGCAGTTGCCGCCGTCGCTGCCGCTGTAGCTCGACTTGAACCACCGAAGTGCGGTGCTGCTCATTGGTCTCCTAGAAGACGGTCCAGCAGGTCCCTCGTGTCTTCGGGGTTGAGGGCCTGTGACCGCAGCATCGCACACCTTTGCGTGAGGATCGCTACCTCGTTGGGATCGGCGATCAGTTGGCTACCGCGTTGGGTTTCCGTGTAGGCGAGACGCTGGTGGTCAGGTGTCTCCAGGAGGACGAATGGACCGTCGAGGGCTGCGTGTGTGGTGCGTCCCAAGGGCAGAACCTGCAAGGTGAAGCCTGGCAATTCGGCGAGCTGCCGCAGATGCTGCAACTGGTCGACGTACACCTCCCGCCCGCCCAGGTGGTCTCGCAGGACCGCCTCCCAGACGACGAAGCATGTAATCGGTGGCTCCTTGCGGTGGAAGATGGTTTGCCGCTCAGTGCGTGCGACTACGTGCTGAGCGATTGTGTTCTCGTCGATGACGGGAATGCGGCTGCGGAAGACCGCCCGTGCATACGCCTCCGTTTGGAGGAGACCTGGCAACACCTGGTTCTCGTACGACGAGATCACGAGAGCTTCCCGCTCCCGGTCCAGATACTCCTCCGCCCACAGCGGAATCAGATCCACCTCCGGCATCCTGCTCAGCGCGACCGACAACGCGCCCTTGGTGCAGAGGAGTTCGTCGAGTTGCTCGGCGAGGTCCGGCTTCAGCGGGCGTCTGCCCTGTTCGATCGACGCGATCTGCTGTTCACTGATGACGAACCGCTCGCCGAGTGACCTCTGTGTGTGGCCGGCGGCCTGGCGGTAGAGGGCGAGCAGGGCGCCCACCATCTTCATCGCGGAGGCGTTCCTCCGTGTCGTGGTGCTCATGAGGTCGAACTCCCCACCCGTGCGCGTACGTTCACTGTCGCGCATGCGTACCGTCGAGCCGTACGGGTGCGCGGACTGTTCCATGGTGGGCACGGAGCGTCACCCTCGTCCCGTGAAACAGGAAACTTCACCCCCGTCACCACGTGAGCGTTTCTTCCGCCGTGAGCGTCGGTCCGTGCCCGGCGCGCGGGCGTTCGCGCGCCGGGCGCTCGACGACTGGGGCGTACGCGGACGCGAAGACGACGTCCTGCTGTGCGTCAGCGAACTCGCCACCAACGCCCTGCTGCACGGTGTGCCACCCGGCCGGGGATTCCTCCTGCGCCTCCTGCCGTACGCCGACGGCGTCCGCGTCGAGGTGCACGACAGTGGGGGCGGTGTGCCCGCCGTACCGCAGGGGGAGCCCGACGAGAGCGGGCGCGGGCTGTTGCTCGTGGCCGGGGTGGCGGACACGTGGGGTGTGGGGGAGCGGGACCCCGGGAAGGTCGTGTGGTGCGAGTTCGCTACGGGGTCCGCAGTACCGACGCCACCGACGCGATCGTCTCCGGTCCCACCCGGCAGCACCCTCCGATCAGCTGGGCCCCCGACGCACGCCAGCCCTTCACCTGCCCGGCACTGAACGTCGACCGCCCGGTCCACGCCCGCGCCCCGGCGTCCCACGTCTCGCCGCTGTTGGGGTAGACCACGACCGGTTTGCCGGTGACGCGGGCGGCGAGGGCGACGGCGTGGTCCGCGTCCTCCGGCGTGCAGCAGTTCACGCCGACCGCGATCACCTCGTCCGCCCGCGCCGCCAGCGCGAAGGCCTCCTCCAGCGGCTGGCCGGCGCGGGTGCGGTCGCCGGTCGCCGAGTACGACAGCCAGGCCGGTACGTCCAGGCCGCGCAGCGCACGCAGCAGGGCCTCCGCCTCGTCCGTGTCGGGGATCGTCTCCAGGGCCAGTACATCCGGAGCGGCCCCCGCCAGGACCTCCATGCGCGGGCGGTGGAAGCGCTCCAGCTCCGCCACGCTCAGCCCGTACCGGCCCCGGTACTCCGAGCCGTCCGCGAGCATCGCGCCGTACGGGCCGACCGACGCCGCCACCCACAGCGGGCGCGTCACCCGGGCCCGCCGGGCCGCCGTACGGGCGCACTCCACGCTCAGGGCCAGCAGACCGGCGGCCTCCTCCCGGCCGGTCCCGCGCCGCGCGAAACCCTCGAACGTCGCCTGGTAGCTCGCCGTGATCGCCACGTCCGCGCCCGCCTCGAAATACGCGAGGTGAGCCGCCGTCACCGCCTCCGGGTCCTCGGCGAGCAGCCGGGCCGACCACAGCTCGTCGCTCAGGTCGTGTCCGGCCGACGCGAGCTGGTTGGACATGCCACCGTCGAGTACGACCGTGCCGTCCGCGAGTGCCTCGGCGAGGGCGGGAGGGGTGCGCATACCGACGACGCTAGTCGTTCTGTCCGGGGAGGTCGTGGGCAGGTGAGCCAGGCTCCGGCTGAGGTCCCCCGTCCGATGTGTTCGAGGTCAGCGGTTCGATCTCCGCGGGGCCCCGGTCAGGCGTACGGTGCGTGCCCGTCGGTCGCGGGGTGGGACTCGGCGTCGACGTAGCCCGCACCGGCGGGGGCGCACCGCCATGGGGCTCATGCCTTTCTGCGGGTGATCGCCTGTGTGACGGCCACCGCGGTCGCCAGCAAGCCCGCGGCGACGGTGAGCAGGACGCTCGTGGGCGCCACCGCGGACGCCGAGTCCGGCGCGTTCTGCAGGTGGGTGAGCATGATGTTGACCGGGGAGACGCCTTTGCCCAGCAGAAGGGCCAGCAGGAGCACCAGGGCGAGGACGAGTGCGTAACCCTGGCGCCGGAACACCAGCCGTGAGCAGACCAGGCCGACGGCCATGCCGGTGAAAGCGCAGACGAGTTGGGCCACGGTCCCCAGTACCAGGTCCGCAAGGCCGGGTGCGTGGGTCCCGGACAGCAGTGGCAGCACCAGGCCGGTGGCCGTGAGCAGCAGGCACCACACGGCTGCCGTTCCGGCCGTCGCGAGCAGGACGCGCAGATGGCCGCCGGCGCTGACGGCGACGATCGAGCGGTGCGCCCGGTCCTCAAGACCGACCAGTGCCATGGTCAGCCAGACCGAGCACGGCAGCATGGCCCCGGCCACCGAGGCGTAGGTCGCGGTGAGCGGCCCGCTGTCGCTGCTGGTCAGCACGGTCACCAGGCCGAGGAACAGCAGCAGCGGCGCGAGGTAGCGCTGGGAGAGCAGCAGGACCGTGGACAGGTAGCGGATCAGGGCGATCACAGAGCGGGCCTCTTCACATCGGCCCGGGAAGCGGGTCCGTCGGCGGCCCCGGTCAGGCCGGCCACCGACCACCGGTGCCGCAACGCCGTCAGCAGTACGGCGTCCGAGTGCTCCCGCGCCACCCGCAGGACGACCTCTCCGCCGCGCCGGGAGGTGTCCACCACACCCGGCAACGCGGACCAGTCCACCTCGTCCGGCACGGCACCGTCGGGCGGCACGGTCAGGACCAGCTCGACCGTCGAGGCGCGGCTTCGGGCAGGCCGGCCGCCACGCCGGGTGACCAGGCCGTCGTGGATGACGTAGGTGCCGTCGGCGTGCGTCTCGGTGATCGCCTCGCGGTGGTCGGTGAAGACCACCGCACCGCCCCGCGCGGCCACCTCGTCGATGAACTCGGCGAGGACACCGTGGGCCGAGACGTCGAGACCCGACCAGGGTTCGTCGAGGACCAGCAGGTCGGGCCGGACGAGCAGGGCCTGGGCGAGCGCCACCTTCTGCGCGTTGCCCTTCGAGAGCGTGCGCAGCGACGCGTTCCGCCCGCCCACCAGGGACAGCCGCTCCAGCAGGTGATCGCCTCGGGCACGGGCGGCGGAGGCCGACAGGCCACGGATACGCCCCATGTGCGTGAGATAGGAGATCGCCGAGATGCGGTCGTGGGCGGTGAAGCGGTCCGGTACGTAACCGATGTGCGGTGGCCGGCCCGACACGCTCCCGGTGGTGGGCTGCGACAGTCCGGCGAGGATCCTCAGCAGGGTCGACTTCCCCGAACCGTTGGCGCCCACGACCGCGAGGACGTCGCCGGTCGAGACCTGCAGGTCCACGTCGCGGAGGACCCACCGTCCCCCGCCGTGACGTTTGCCGACCGCCTCACAACGTAACAACTCGACTCCTCGACGTGGCCGGCTCGCGGCTGGTTCCGGTGGTGGCACCACCACCGTCCCCCGGCACAGCTGCCGGGGGGCACCGGTCGCAGCGCGCCCTTCGGCCCCCGTGCCGGGACGCTGAGAGAAAATACAGCCGGACAGGGCGGTGAGTACACGGCGGGGGAGCGGGGCACCCGGCTGGCTGCGGGTGACGAGGCTCGCGCGGGGGCGGCGGGAGGACGGTCCGTAAGACGGCGGCCGAGGTCGTGACCCCAGTACGGCGGTCGCGGCGGGACCCCGATACGACGGTCGCGGTCGTGACCGGGAAGGCGGTGGACATGTGCCGTTGGCTCGCCTATTCGGGCACTCCCATCCTGCTCGACAGCATCCTCTACAAGCCGGTCCACTCACTGATCGACCAGAGCCTGCACTCCAAGATGGGCGTCGAGACGACCAACGGCGACGGGTTCGGCGTGGGCTGGTACGCGCCGCACAAGGACAGCCCCGCCGTCGTCCGGGACATCGGCCCGGCGTGGAGCGACCGCAATCTGCGGGAGATCGCCGAGCACGTCGTCTCGCCGCTCTTCTTCGCCCACATCCGGGCCTCGACCGGCACGGCGGTGCAGCAGACCAACTGCCATCCGTTCCGGCACGGCCGCTGGATGTGGATGCACAACGGGGCGATCGCCGAGTTCCACCTGGTCAGGCGCGACCTCGCCCTCTCCGTCGAGCCCGGCCTGTTCCCGTACGTCGAGGGCTCCACGGACTCGGAGATGATGTTCTACCTGTCGCTGACCCTCGGCCTGGAGGAGGACCCGCCCGGTGCCGTCGCCCGGATGGCCGGCCTGGTGGAACGCGTCGGCCACGAGCACGGCGTGGAGTTCCCGCTGCAGATGACGGTCTCGGTGACCGACGGCGTGCGCCTGTGGGCGTTCCGCTACTCCAGCCAGAAGGAGTCGCGCTCGCTCTTCTACAGCACCCGCGTGGACACGCTGCGCTCCCTCCACCCCGACGTGGCCTTCCTGCACGAGATCTCCGGCGACGCCCGCCTCATCGTCTCCGAACCCCTGGGCGACCTGCCCGGCGCCTGGAACGCCGTCCCCGAGGGCACCTACGGCGTGGTGGGGCCCGAGGGGGACCGGATGGACACCTTCACGCCTCTGGCGGCCTGAGGCTCCCGACGAAGCGGCTGTGGCGAGTCGTCCCTGCCCCGATCGGCTCGATATCGGATCGCGGGGCGTGGCCGCCGGCTGGCACGCTGCCCGCATGGATCAGGCGGAAGTGCTGCTCATCGGAGGACGAGCCGGTGCCGGCAAGACGACCGTGGCGTGGGAGGTCTCGGCGCGGCTGCGTGCCGCGGCCGTCTCCCAC
Source organism: Streptomyces sp. AC558_RSS880 (assembly GCF_019049255.1). GTDB lineage: Bacteria > Actinomycetota > Actinomycetes > Streptomycetales > Streptomycetaceae > Streptomyces. The sequence goes on from NZ_JAGMUJ010000133.1 coordinate 109,595, forward strand.
GCGATCGTCGAGGGTGACTTCATGGGGCAGGTGCATCCGGCACCGGAGGGGGATCCGCACCGCGCGGAGATCACCGAGAGCAATCTGACCGCCGTCTGGGCCAACTTCGCCCGGCTGGGCTACCGGCGCCTCGTCTACACGAACACCGCGAGTGTGCTGCCCGAGGCGACGGGCATGTTCGAGCGCGCCATGGGGGCCGGAGTGGGGATCGTACGCGTCCTGCTCACCGCGTCGGACGCCACCGCCCGTGAGCGGCTGACGGGCCGGGAACTCGGTTCGGAGCTGGAGCGGGAACTGGAGGGCAGCGCCCGCACGGCACGTCTCCTGGACCGGCGGGCCCCGGCGGGGACGGTGCGGGTGGTGACGGACGGACGGTCCGTCGTGGACATCGCGCGGGAGGTGGTGGCCGCCACCGGCTGGGCCGTCGGGCCGGCACAGCCGTGACCGGTACGTCCCGCCGGACCCGTTGACCTCTCCGTGACACGCCCTTACCTTTTCGACGTTCGTCATCTCAGATGGCGTTCGACATATCGAAACAGCGAATGCATGTCATCTTCCCCACGAGAGGCAGACCGCATGAGCCGCGCCGCCGACCTGCCCGACCTGCCCCCGCCCCCCGCCCGCAGACTCCTGCTGAAGGGTGCCCTCGCCGCGGGCGCCCTGGCCGCCGCCACCCCCGTCGCCGCCCACGCCGCCGCACACCCGAAGGCAGCCCCGTACGTGAACCCGCTCGTCCCCCATCGCGCCGATCCGCACATCACCCGGCACACCGACGGCTTCTACTACTTCACCGCCACCGTCCCCGAGTACGACCGGATCGTCCTGCGCCGCTCCCGTACGCTCAACGGGCTCGGCGGTGCCGCCGAGTCGGTGATCTGGCGGGCGCACCCCACCGGCGACATGGGCGCCCACATCTGGGCGCCGGAGATGCACCGCGTCGCCGGCAAGTGGTACGTCTACTTCGCCGCCGCGCCCGCCGAGGACGTGTGGGCGATCCGCATCTGGGTCCTTGAGAACGCCCACCCCAACCCCTTCAAGGGCACCTGGGTCGAGAAGGGGCAGATCAAGACCGCGTGGGAGACCTTCTCCCTGGACGCCACCACCTTCGCCCACCGCGGCACCCGCTACCTCGCCTGGGCCCAGCACGAACCCGGCATGGACAACAACACCGCCGTCTGGCTCTCCGAGATGGCGAACCCCTGGACCCTGACCGGCCCTCAAGTGCGGCTGTCCACCCCCGAGTACGACTGGGAGCGCATCGGCTTCGCCGTCAACGAGGGGCCGTACGTCCTGCACCGCAACGGCCGGCTGTTCATGACCTACTCGGCCAGCGCCACCGACCACCACTACTGCGTGGGGCTGCTGACCGCCGACGAGGACAGCGACCTCATGGACCCGGCGAGCTGGGCCAAGTCACCCGTCCCCGTCTTCACCAGCAACGACACCACCCGGCAGTACGGGCCCGGCCACAACTGCTTCACCGTCGCCGAGGACGGCCGTACCGACGTCCTCGTCTACCACGCCCGCCAGTACAAGGAGATCACCGGCGACCCGCTGGACGACCCCAACCGCCACACCCGCGTCCAGAAACTCGGCTGGAAGGCGGACGGTACCCCCGACTTCGGCGTCCCCGTGGCCGACACCGCGACGGGGGAGGGGGCGTGACATGAGACGTGCGTACGCCGTACTGCTCGCCCTCTGCCTCGCGCTCGCCGGTGCCCTGGCCACCGCAGGGCCCGCCCAGGCGGCCCCGCAGACGATCGTCAACGGCACGCAGTTCACCGACCGTTCGGGAAGTCCCGTGCACGCCCACGGCGGTGGCGTCCTCAAGGTCGGCGCGTACTACTACTGGTTCGGCGAGCACCGCAACGCCGACAACACCTTCCGCTCCGTGGACGCCTACCGTTCCACCGACCTGAAGAACTGGGAGTTCCGCAACCACGTCCTCACCGAGGACAGCCACCCGGAGCTCGCCACCGCCAACATCGAGCGGCCCAAGGTCATGTACAACGCGTCCACCGGCCAGTTCGTGATGTGGATGCACAAGGAGAACGGCAGCGACTACAGCGAGGCCCGCGCCGCCGTCGCCGTCTCCGGCACCGTGGACGGCGACTACACCTGGCGGGGCAGCTTCCGGCCGCTGGGACAGCACATGTCCCGCGACATCACCGTCTTCACGGACACCGACGGCACCGGCTACATGGTCTCCGCCGCCCGCGAGAACTACGACCTGCACATCTACCGGCTCACCGCCGACCACACCGGCATCGCGAGCCTGGTCGCCAACCCCTGGCCCGGCGGCCACCGCGAGGCGCCGGCCCTGTTCAAGCGGAACGGCGTCTACTTCATGCTGACCTCGGGCGCCACCGGCTGGAGCCCCAACCAGCAGCAGTACGCCACCGCCACCAGCCTCTCCGGCCCCTGGTCCGCGATGCGCAACGTCGGCGATTCGACCGCCTTCGGTTCCCAGACCGCGTACGTCCTGCCGGTGCAGGGCACCTCCGGCACCTCGTACCTGTACCTGGGCGACCGCTGGGGCAACTCCTTCGGCGGGACCGTCAACGACTCCCGGTACGTGTGGCTGCCGTTGACCTTCCCGTCGTCCACGTCGATGTCGATGTCCTGGTCGCCCGAGGTCACCGTCGACACGGCCGCCGGGACGGTCAACGGCACCAGTGCCACCTACCACACGCTGATCGCGCGGCACAGCGGCAGGTGCGCGGACGTGACCGGCCAGTCGCTCTGGCAGGGCGCCCAGATCAAGCAGTACGACTGCAACGGCGGCGGCAACCAGAAGTACTGGTTCAAGTCCGTCGGCGGCGGCTACCACCAGCTGGTGGTCCGCGGCAGCAGCCTGTGCGTGCAGGAGAACGCGAGCACGGTCACACAGGAGAACTGCGACGCCTCCGCCACCGGCCAGCAGTGGTCCGTCACCACCACCGGCTCCTACGTCAACGTCATATCCCGCGCCACCGGCGAGTGCCTGGACGTGAACGGCGCGTCCACCGCCAACTCCGCCGCGATCATCACGTACACCTGCAACGGAGGGACCAACCAGCAGTGGACACGCGGGACATGAGACGGGGCCGCGCGCTCGGCCGGACCGCCGTGACGGCGGCCGTGGCGCTGGGCATCGGCCTGTCGGCCGTACCGGCCCAGGCACAGGCCCAGCAGCACAGGGAGCGTCCGCCCGCCCCCGGCATCGAGAACTGCACGGCCACCGCCTGCCACTTCGACCTGCCGCCCGGCACCTACGACGTACGGGTCACCCTCGGCGGCGACCTGGCGTCCAGCACCGCCATCGGCGGCGAGACCCGGCGCGCCCTGCTTCCGGAGACCGCCGCGGCGGCCGGGGAACGTGTCGTGCGGAGCTTCACCGTGAACGTCCGCACACCCGAGGGCGAGCCCCTCGGCACCGAGGGCACACCCGGCCTCGACCTCACCGTCGGCGGAACCGCGCCCGCACTCGCCGGCATCCGGGTCACCCCGGCCCGGCACGCCCGGCAGATCCTCCTGGTCGGCGACTCCACGGTCTGCGACCAGCCCGGCGACCCGTACTCCGGCTGGGGCCAGCGACTGCCCCAGTACCTGCGCAAGGGCCTGTCCGTGGCCAACTACGCGGACTCCGGGGAGAGTACGGTCAGCTATCTCGGGAACCCGCTCCTGTGGGACACCGTCCGGCCACTGATCCGGCGCGGCGACCTCGTCCTGATCCAGCTCGCCCACAACGACAAGACCACCGACGGGGCGACCTACCGGGCAGGCCTCGAGACCCTGGTGGCGGGCGTGCGGGAGCGGGGCGGCGAGCCGGTGCTCGTGACCCCGGTCGTGCGGCGCTGGTTCAACGCCGACGGCACCCTGAACAACAACACCGCCCTGCTGGTCAACGGGCTCGGCGTCGACCACCCGGCCGTCATCCGCTCCGTCGCCGCCGACCGGGACGTCCCGCTGATCGACCTCACGGCGCGGACCAAGGCGCTGGTGGAGTCCCTCGGCGTGGAGGGCTCCAAGGCGCTGTACCTCTCCAACGAGAAACGGGACAACACGCACACCTCCGTGCACGGCGCCACCGTGTACGCGGACCTGGTCCGCGAGGAACTGCTGAACCTGGGTCTGGTGCCCAGGGGCAAGGTCAGGGTGGGATGAGACCCCTGGGGCGCTCCGACCGGAACCGGGGCGCCCCAGGCCCGTGCCTCCCCGCGGGACGCGGACACTTCGGCCGGCGCCGAAGCGTCCCGCTTCTAGCGTTGCCGCATGAACGAGCACACGCAGACCGTCACCCCTTCCGCGGCCGTCACCGGCATGGTCGACCACGTCCTCGCCCTGGCCGCCGGCTGGACCCGCTGGAACGGCGAACCGGTACACGCCGACGGCCGCGTCCACACCCCGCACAAGGCGATCCGCCGCGTCGCCGACCACCTGATCGACCACCTCGCGGAGCTGGAGGCCCGGCTCGCCGGCGAGGAGCCGCAGCCCGACCACTGGCACGCCTCCCTGATCACCACCGGGGCCGATCTCGCTCCCTTCACCCCGCAGGACCTCGACGAGGCCCGCAGCCGCCTCACCCGGCTCGCCCGCGTCTGGGCCAACCGTCTCGACGCGCTCACCGACGAACAGCTCGACGACTCGCCCGGCGAGGGCTGGAGCTTCCGCGAACTCGCCCGCCACCTCACCGAGTCCGTCTACTACGCCGACGCCGTGGGGGACCTGTCATGACCGCCTTCGCCGACCTCCACCACGCGGACGAACCCCTGCTGCTTCCCAATGCCTGGGACCACGCCTCCGCGCACCTCCTGGCCGCGCACGGCTTCCGGGCCGTCGGCACCACCAGCCTGGGCGTCGCCGCGGCGGCCGGACTGCCCGACGGCGCGGCGGCCACCCGCGAGGAGACACTGCGGCTCGCCCTCACCCTCGGCTCGGGACCGTTCCTGCTCTCCGTGGACGCGGAGGGCGGTTTCAGCGACGACCCGGACGAGGTGGCCGAGTTCGCCCGGGAGCTGTACGCCCTGGGCGCCACCGGCATCAACCTGGAGGACGGACTCGGGCCCGCCGACCTGCACGCCGCGAAGATCGCCGCCGTCCGCGCGGCGGCCCCCGGCCTCTTCGTCAACGCCCGCACCGACACGTACTGGCTCGGCGACGGCGAGGACACCGGTCGCCGCCTCGACGCCTACGTCCGGGCGGGCGCGCACGGCGTGTTCGTGCCCGGCCTCACCGGCCCCCGGGAGATCGCCGCCCTGGTGCGCGGCCTGGACGGCGTCCCCCTCAACATCCTCTACTCGCCCACCGGCCCCTCCGTCCCCCGCCTCGCCGACCTCGGCGTCCGCCGCATCAGCCTCGGCTCGCTGCTGTACCGGCGGGCGCTGGGCGCGGCGCTGGAGACGGCGGTCGGCATCAGGGCGGGCCGGGAACCGGAAGGCCCGGCCCCGTCGTACGAGGAGGTCCGGTCGCTGAGCCGGAGGGACCGCGGTGAGAGCGACGGCACGGCTTCCCCCGGGTGACCCCGGCACGCGCCCCCGACGGTCAGCCCGCCGCGCCGCGGGGCCAGTTCACGAGAGCGATGTGCAGGGCGTCGATCGCCCTGTTCCAGGATGCCTCGTGGTCGCGGGGGTCGCCGAAGGCGCCGGAGGACTCCAGGGCGCAGTAGCCGTGGAAGGTGCTGCGGAGCAGGCGTACGGCGTCGGTGAGGTCGGGTTCGTCCAGGTCGTAGGCGCGGAGCAGGCCGTAGGTGACCTCGGCGGTGCGGCGCATCGCGGGGGAGTCGGAGACCAGGGACTGGTCCAGGCGGATCTGGGTGGCCGTGTAACGGCCGGGGTGGGTGAGGGCGTACTCCCGGTAGGCGTTGGCGAAGGCGGCCAGCGCCTCCTTGCCGGTCCGTCCGGCGACCGCCGCCGCGATCCGGTCGATCATCTCCCCGCCGGCCAGCAGGGCCATCCGGGTGCGCAGGTCCCGCAGGCCGCGCACGTGCGCGTAGAGGCTCGCGTCCTTCACGCCGAAACGCCGGGCCAGCGCGGACAGGGTGACGTTCTCGTAGCCGGCCTCGTCGGCGAGGTCGGCGGCGGCCGCGACGAGACGGTCGGTGGTGAGTCCGGCGCGGGGAATGGAGGCCTCCGAAGCAAACCCGACAGGAAGCGCCCAGCCTATCGAGCAGATGTGAGCGAGCCGCCGTGTTCGGGGCATGCGGCGCTCATCTGCAAGTTGTTCAACGTTCATGCGCCTCCTTGATCCTCCACACGCGGCGTCGTCGCGCCGCGGTATCGAGGAGGCACTTCATGGGTCACGGGCACGCACACGGGCACCATCACCACCATCACGGACACGATCACCAGCACGAGACGACGGCCCCGCTGCCCGCCGCCTTCGACACCTCGGTGCCCGACGAGGCGCTGAACCCCGAGCAGAAGTCCCGCCGTACGCTGCTGCGCCGGGCCGGGCTGCTCGGCGCGGGCCTCGCGGCCGGCACCGTGCTCTCCGCCGGCGCCGGTGCGGCCACGCCCGCGTACGCGGCGGGTGACAGCGGCCGCGGCAAGAGCAGGAGCAAGGGTTTCCTGTGGCTGGCGGGCGACCACCACATCCACACCCAGTACAGCAGCGACGGCAAGTACCGCGTCACCGACCAGGTCCGCCAGGGCGCCCGGCACGGCATGGACTGGCTGGTCATCACCGACCACGGCGGCAGCACCCACGCCAGGATCGGCGTGGACAAGGTCAACCCGGACATCCTCGAGGCCCGCGACGCGTACGAGGACACCCTCGTCTTCCAGGGCCTGGAGTGGAACATCCCGGCCGCCGAGCACGGCACCGTCTTCGTCCACCCGGGCCGCAACGAGGTCTCCGTCCTCAAGCAGTTCGAGACCGACTACGACGGCAGCGTCAAGGGCGCCGGCTCCTCCACCCCGGCCAACGAGGCGCTCGCCATCGCCGGGCTGAACTTCCTCGCCGAGCAGGTCAGACGGCGCAAGGTCAAGGACGCCCTGATGCTCGCCAACCACCCCGCGCGCAAGGGCATCGACTCCCCGCACGAGATCCGCGCCTGGCGCGACGCGACCGGCACCGGTGACCGGCAGATCGCCGTCGGCTTCGAGGGCGCCCCCGGCCACCAGGCGGGCGGTCTGCCGGCGCCGCTCGGCCCGGGCGGGGCCCGCGGCATCTACGACGGCGGCCCGAGTGCCAACTCCTTCGCCGGTTACCCGCTGGAGAGCTACCGCACCTGGGGCGGCTTCGACTGGATGACCGCCACCGTCGGCGGCCTGTGGGACAGCCTCCTGGCCGAGGGCCGTCCCTGGTGGATCACCGCCAACTCCGACTCCCACCAGGTGTACGGCGACACCGGCGCCCGCGGCGGCGGCGACTTCAACGCCAACGGCCGCTACGACGACCCGGTCTACGCCGGACAGATCGACCTCACCGAGAACGACTACTGGCCCGGCCAGTACAGCCGCACCCACGTCGGCGCCGACGGCTTCTCCTACGCCGCCGTCATGGACGGCATCCGCGCCGGCCGCATCTGGGTCGACCACGGCCAGCTCATCAGCGGCCTCGACGTCCGCGTCTCCGGCGGCAGCCGCTGGGCCACCCTCGGCGGCGCCCTGCACGTGCGCAAGGGCACCAAGGTCACACTGACCGCCGACATCGCCCTCGCCGGCGGCAACAACTGGGCCGGGTTCACCCCCAGGCTCGCCCGCGTCGACGTCATCCAGGGCGATGTGACCGGCCCGGTCGCCGACAAGGACACGTTCACCGCGCCCACGGCGAAGGTCGCCCGGTCGTACGAGATCGACAAGTCGGCCGGCACCGTCCGCGTCACCTTCGACCTCGGCCGCGTCGACCGCCCGGTGTACGTCCGGCTGCGCGGCACCGACGGCAACCGGTCCGCCGTCGGCGTGATGGGCGCCAAGGTCGACCCGGCGGGCCCCGCCATCGACGTCATCGGCGACGCCGACCCGTGGCGCGACCTGTGGTTCTACTCCAACCCGGTGTGGGTCCTGCCGTCGTGACGCCGTACGCCCTCACCGTGGACGCGGGCATCGAGGACCTGCTCGACGCCGACCGCCTGCTGCACCGGATGACAGCCGAACTCGACCTCCCCGAGGACATGTTCGGCTGCACCCACCTGGTGCGCGACGACCGCCCGCGCGTCGCCGTGTCCCTGTCCCTGCCCTCGCGGCCGCTCCCGGACACCCTCCGGGAGCGGCTCGCGGGGTACGGCACCGTCTCCCCGGGCCTGCCCGACGAGGTGGGACGTGCGGTGCTCTATCCGGGTGTCTCCGCCCTCACCGGCACGCTGACCGTCGCGGAGCTGCTCGCCGGCTCCGCGATCGCCCGCGTGACGGTCCTGGGCACGCCCGAGCCGCCCGGCCCGGACATACGGATCGTGACCCGTGACCACGTGCGGCCGCAGTGGCAGCGGGACGAACTCGTCCTCGCCGCCACTCCGGCCCTGGGCGGCACCCTCGTGCCGTTCGAGGTCCCGAACCCCACGCCCTGCTGCGCGGACCACTGAGCCCCGTCAGTCGCGCGGCTCCGAGAAGACGAAGGAGAACTCGGCGGGCTCGGGCCACAGGTAGTACCGGGGGAGTGGGCCCGGGCCGCAGGACTGGGAGCCGATGCCGTGCAGGCGGTGGTCCAAGTGGACCCAGACCGTGTCCCCGGGGACGAGGTCGGTGCGGTGCCGGGCGGCGTCCAGGTGCTCGGTGGTCCAGGGCCTGGCGGTGAACCAGAACTCCGGGTCGCCGTCGGCCCGCAGGCCGCCGATCTCCACCCAGCGCACGTTCGCGTGGGCGCCGTTCTCCTGCGGGCGGACGTAGGGCGTCTGGAGCTCCCCGACGCTCGCGTCCCACAGCAGGTCCTTGGACGCGGCCCGGGTGTCCGGGTACGACTCGTTCCCGCCGCCGAACCAGAAGACGGCGTCCTCGGGGGTGGCCCCGAGAAGGCCGAAGCGGATGCCGAGCCGGGGCAGCGGAACCCGCCAGTCGCCCTCCGGCACGACCGAGACGGTCAGCCGCACACGCGTGCCGTCGGACGTCCAGCGGTACGCCGTCCGCAGGCCCACCTCCCGGCCGGCGGGCGCCACCCGGGTCCGTACGGTCAGCGCGTCACCGTCCGTCTCGACCGCCTCCAGCCGGTGCCGCACGCGGTGCAGGCCCACTTGGCGCCAGAGCGGCCCGTACCGGGTGTCCGTCTGCCAGGTCGCTCCGTCGTCGTTGTCGGTGGTCGCCCGCCACACGTCCAGCCGCAGATCGCTCACCGGCACACCGAGGAGGGTGCGCGGCGCGCCGGTGCGGGCGTCGAAGACCGCCGGGCCCAGGGTGATCCGGTCGCCGTCGACGGAGGGCCGCACACCGGTCGCCGCAGGCAGCGGGGCACGGCGGGTCACCGTGCCCTGCGCCCAGGCCACCTCGTGGTTCTTTCCGGCCCAGGGCGTGCCCTCGGAGAGCATCGCGCGCACACTCCACTGCACCTCCTCGCCTTTGCCGTCCGGCGCTTCGGGCAGCTTGACCTCCGCCGACTCCCCGGGGGCCAGCGGCGGCACGGTGAGCCGGTGCGCCCCCGTCGGCCAGCCGTCCACCTGGTGGCAGAACTCGAACTCCAGGTGGGACAGGTCCGCGAAGTCGTACCGGTTGGTCACCCGTACGGTGCTGTCCGCGTCGCCCGCCTCGATCCGGACCGGCTCGATCACCTTCTTGTACTCGATCAGGCCCGGTGACGGCGTGCGGTCCGGGAAGAGCAGCCCGTCGCAGACGAAGTTGCCGTCGTGCAGCTCCTCCCCGAAGTCACCGCCGTAGGCGTAGCCCAGCTCCGGGTGCTCGACGCCGTGGTCGATCCACTCCCAGACGAAGCCGCCCTGGAGCCGGTCGTACCGCTCGAACAGCTCCTGGTACTCGGTGAGTCCGCCGGGGCCGTTGCCCATGGCGTGCGCGTACTCGCAGAGGATCAGGGGCAGTTCGCGCCTGCGGCGGGTGCCGCCGTCCAGGCCCTTGGCGATCCGCTCCACCTCCTCGTGCGACGGGTACATCCGCGAGTACACGTCCGTGTCACGGCAGCCGAGGTCGCCCTCGTAGTGCACCGGGCGGGAGGGGTCCCGGCCGTGGATCCAGTCGGCCATCGCGGTCAGTCCGCGTCCGGTGCCGGCCTCGTTGCCGAGGGACCACATCACCACCGACGGGTGGTTCTTGTCCCGCTCCACCATGCGCGCGGCCCGGTCCAGCAGGGCCGGCGTCCAGCGCTCGTCGTCGACGGGGTTGTCCCGCCACTCCTGCTCGACGAAGCCGTGGGTCTCCAGGTCGCACTCGTCGATCACCCACAGCCCGTACTCGTCGCACAGGTCGAGGAAGGCCGGGTGCGGCGGATAGTGCGAGGTGCGGACCGCGTTGACGTTGTGCCGCTTCATCAGCAGCACGTCCTCGCGCATGGTGTCGAGGTCCAGCGCGCGGCCCCGGCGCGGATGCCACTCGTGCCGGTTGACGCCCTTGAACAGCAGGGGCGTTCCGTTCACCTTGATCAGGCCGTCCTCGACGAGGACCGTACGGAAGCCGATCCGCAGCGGGACGCGTTCGCCCGCCGTCACCAGCGCCCCCGCGTACAGCCGGGGCGTCTCGGCCGTCCACGGCTCGACCGGGAGGGTGACCGGTTCACCGGCCGCCACGTCGACGCCCAGCTCCTCGACGACCACGCGTCCTCCGGCGTCGGAGTCGACCCGCAGGGTGCCCGCGCCGGTGACGTGGTCGTAGGAGGCGTGCACGAAGAAGTCGCCGGCGGCGCCGGGCGGACGGTGCAGCAGGGTCACGTCACGGAAGATGCCGGGCAGCCACCACTGGTCCTGGTCCTCCAGGTACGACCCCGCCGACCACTGGTGGACCCGGACCGCGAGGACGTTCCCGGACGGCTTCAGCAGGTGCCCGACCGCGAACTCGTGCGGCAGGCGGGAGCCCTTGAACTCCCCGAGCTCCGTACCGTTCAACCAGACCTTGGCGCAGGACTCCACCCCGTCGAAGCGGAGCACGGCGTCACCCCCGCCCGGCCAGTCGCCGGGCAGGCCGAAGACGCGCAGATGGTCGCCGGTCGGGTTCTCGGTGGGGACGTGCGGCGGATCGACGGGGAACGGGTAGAGGTGGTTGGTGTAGATCGGCGCGCCGTGGCCCTGGAGCACCCAGTGGCCGGGCACGGTCACCTCCGCCCAGTCCCCGGCGTCGTACCCGGGTGCGGCGAACGAGTCGTCCTCGGCGTCCGCGGTGGCGGACACCCGCAGGCGCCAACCGCCGTTCAGGGACAGGGAGACGGCGTCGGAGGACGCGTACCAGGCACGCGGGGGCAGGCTCCCGCGGCCGGGGGAAACGTCCTCGACATAGTCGGCCGCCGGGGTGTGCGATGACATGGGTCTCCTAGATCGGTCCTGGCTCAGCCCTTGATCCCGGTCTGCGCGATGCCCTGCACCAGCCAGCGCTGGAGGAACAGGAACACGCACACCAGGGGGAGGATGGAGATGGCCGTGGCCATGAAGATCAGATGGAAGTTGACGGTCTGGTTGGTCATGTACGAGGAGAGGGCCACCTGGACCGTCCAGGCGCTCGGGTCCTGGCCGATGACCAGCGGCCACAGGAAGGAGTTCCAGCCGCTGATGAAGGTGATCGTGGCGATGGCGGCGAAGAAGTTCAGCGAGTTCGGCACGACGACCCGCCAGTACGCGCCCCAGTAGCCGAGCCCGTCCACCCGCGCCGCCTCCTCCAGCTCCTTGGGGAACCCCAGGAAGTACTGCCGGAACAGGAAGCAGGTGAAACCACTGAAGAGGCCCGGAATGATCAGACCCCGGTAGCTGTCCACCCAGCCGAGCGAGGAGACCAGCACGAAGCTGGGCACGAAGGTGACCGCGGTCGGCACCATCAGGGTCACCAGGACGGCGTAGAACACCTTGTTCGCGTGCCGGTACGGGATGCGGGCGAGGCCGTATCCGGCCAGTGAGCAGACCAGCAGCGTGCCGACGGTGTGCGCCACGCCGACGACCGCCGAGTTCCACAGCGACCGGGCGAAGTCGACCGTCGGGTCGTCGAACGGCTCGGTGACGTTGCCCCACTGGACGTCGGTGGGGAAGAACCGCCACTCCTCGCCGGTGATCTCGGCGTCGGTGGACAGGGCGTTGCGCACGATCAGGTAGAAGGGGACGAGGAAGAGCAGCGCGGCGACGGCCGTGGCGGCGTACAGGCCCGCCGAGCCGATGACGTTCCCTCGCCGGCCCCTGGGCGATGTCCTGGCGGTCACTTGGCGCCCTCCGACCTGCCGAAGCCCATGATCCGGCCCTGGAGCAGCGTCACCAGACAGATCAGCAGGGTCAGGATCAGCGCGCCCGCGCTGCCCGCGCCGTAGTCCTGGTTGTCGCCGAGCGCCTTGTAGTACAGCTCGACCAGTGGCGGACGCCCCCAGGTGGTCTTCGACAGCAGGTTGAAGAACTCGTCGAAGGCCTGGTACGCCGCCACGAGCAGCAGCAGGACCACCGCCGTCGAGGTCGCGCGCAGCTGCGGCAGCGTGATGTGGCGGAACATCTGCCAGCCGGGTTTCGCCCCGTCGATGGCCGCCGCCTCGTACAGCTCCGGCGGGATGTTCTGCAGCGCCGCCAGGAAGAGGATCATGTAAAACCCGGCTTGCAGCCACAGCCGTACGGTGACGACGACCAGCCAGTACCAGGGCGGGTCGGGGCTGGCCAGCCAGGCGGTGTCGTCGGCGCCGAACCAGCCGAGGACGGTGTTGGCGAGCCCGAAGCGCACGCCGTTGAAGATGGACATCTTCCAGATCAGCGAGGCGGCGACGTAACTCACCGCCGTCGGCAGGAAGAACACCGACCGGAAGAACGCCCGCATGAACCGCAGCCGGTTCACCGCCAGCGCGAGCGCCAGCGACAGCGCCCAGGTGGTGGGCACGATGATGACCGCGAAGACGGTGAAGGTGACGAGGGAGCCCGTGAAGTCGTCGTCCGTGAGCATCGTCCGGTAGTTCTCGAAGCCGACGAACTCGCTGGGCGTGACCGTGAAGCGGGCCTCGAAGAACGACAGCCACGCGCTCCACAGGATCGGGACGTAGACGAAGATCAGCAGGCCGATGAGGAAGGGCCCGGTGAACAGCCAGAAGGCGAGGGTGCTGTGGGCCCGCAGGCTCCGTCGCGGCCGGACGGGGGCGGGGCCGGTGGTGACCTCGCGCGGGGTGGTGGTCGACATCGCGTGACTGCCCGTCCGCCGCGCTATCCGAAGAGCTTGTCGAGCTCGCGGTTCACCTTCGCGTCGGCCTTGTCGAGCTCGGCCTCCGGGTCACCGCCCTTGCGGACGCAGTTGGCGAGGACGTCCTCCAGGGCCGTGATCATCGCCTGGGTCCAGCCGATGTTGTCGAAGTGCCCGAGCTCGTTGAAGAGCTTCACGCCCTCGGCCGGCAGGCCCGACTTGAGCTTGTCGGCGGACTCGGCGAGCGAGGTGCGCGGCGGGATGTGGAAGCCGTAGGAGAGCGCCCAGTCCTCCTGGTACTCCTCCTGGTCGATCCACAGCCACTTCACGTACTCCTTGGCGGCTTCCACGTTCCTGCCCTTGGCGTTGACGAACATCGACCAGCCGCCGTTGTAGACGGCCTGCTCGCCCGCGTCGGTGACCTTGGGGAAGGGGAAGATCCCGAGGTCGTCCCCGAGCGCCTGCTGCATCTGCGGCATCGCCCACATGCCGCACCACTGGATGGCGGTGAGCCCCTGGTTGAGCGCGGAGGGGTCCCAGAAGTCGGTCGGCGCGTCGAGCAGCAGATCACCGCTGGTGAACAGCTTGCGCAGGGTGCGGAAGCCGCCGGCCACGCCGTCCGTGTGATACGCGATCTCGTTGTTCTCGTCCAGGGTGTCGGCGCCCGACGCCCAGATCAGCGGGTTGACGATCGAGTGCAGGGTGTTGCCGAGGTAGATGCCCTTGACCTTGTCGGTGGTCAACTCCGCTGCGGTGGCGAGGAGTTCGTCGAGCGTCCGCGGGACGCCGACGCCCGCCTCGTCGAACAGCGACTTGCGGTAGAAGAAGAACTGCGGGTCGTCGATCATCCGGACGCCGTAGATCTTGCCGTCGACGGTGTGCGACCGGATGTCGGCCGGGTTGAAGTCGTCCTTGACCGGGTCGACCAGGTCGGTCAGATCGGCGACCTGGCCGCTCTTGACGAGCTGGATCTGCGGATGGAACTCGAAGACGTCCGGCGCCTTGTCGGTGAGCAGCGAGGCGAACAGTTTGCTCTCGAAGTTGGAGCCGGTGATCCACTGCGTGGCCACGTTCGCCTCCTCGTACGCCTTCGCGTACCGCTTGATCGCCTGCTCGGTGCCGGCCTCGCCGTAGGCGTGGAAGTACTGGACCAGGGTCTTGCCCGAACCCGATCCCGAACCACCGCCTCCGCGGCCGTTGTTGCCGCCGCAGGCGGCCAGCCCGCCGGCGGCGGCGAGGCCCAGGGCGGCGCGGAGTACTGATCGACGGTCCCACGTGCTGTTGCTCGGTGCCGGCATGTCGACGTCCTTGTCTCGAGTGAGGCTGCGGCGGATGGCGCTCAAGGACTTGCGGTGCGCGGGACGTTAACCTTCGGCAAATGCTTCGGCAAGGGGTTGGACAAAGCCTGTTCGAAGCATTGTGACCCGTTCGTGAGGACGAACGAGGGCGAGCGACGGCGAACGACGGCGAACGACGGCGAACGGGCCGGGAGTTACCGGCGACTGCCGGCGGTACGGCTCCTGGCGCCCTTCCCGGCCGACTGCAACGCGCCCTCCAGCGCGAACGTCGCCGCGCCCAGGCACACCGGATCGGTGGGGATCGGGGAGAGGACGATCCGGGTGGCGGCCAGCGGGCGGCGCAGCGCGTGCCGGGTGACGGCCGCCCGCACCTCGTCGAGCAGCGGCTCGCCGAACGCGGCCGCGACCCAGCTGCTGAGCACGACCACCTCCGGGTTGAAGAGGTTGATCAGATCGGCGATCCCGGCACCGAGGTAGCGGGCGGTGTGCCTGAGCACCTTCACCGCCACCGGATCGCCCGCGCTCGCCCCCCGGGCCAGCGCGTCGACGGTGGCCGTCTGGTCGCCGGGGCGCAGCAGCGGACTGTCCGGACTCAGCTCCCGCAGGTTCAGCATGATCCCGGGCGCGCCGGTGTACGTCTCCACGCAGCCGCGGTTGCCGCAGTGGCAGGGGCGGCCGTCCAGGACGAGGGTGGTGTGGCCCCACTCGCCGGCGCTGTTGCTCACCCCCCGGTGCACCCCGCCGCCCAGCACCAGCCCGGCCCCCACCCCGGTCCCGAGGTTCACCACCACCGCGTCCCCGCACCCGCGCGCCGCCCCGAACCACAGCTCGGCCACCGCGCAGGCCCGCAACGGGTTGTCCAGGTGCAGGGGGTACGCGATGTGGTCGCTCAGCAGGTCGAGCAGCGGGACGTCGTGCCAGTCCCAGTTCGGCGCGTACGCGCAGACGCCGGTGTCCCGGTCCACCTGACCCGGCACGCTCACCCCGGCCCCGAGCACCCGCGCACCCTCCACCCCGGCCTGCGCCACCACCGCCTCCACCGCCGTGGCCACGTGGCCCACGACCTGCTCGGGCCGGCTCTCCCCGGGGCGCATCTCCTCCTCGGTGCGGGCCAGCACGTTCAGCGCGAGGTCGAACAGCTCGACCCGGACGTAGGTCTCGGCGAGATCCACCCCGATCAGCGCGCCCCCCGGCGCGTTGACGGCCACCAGGCCCCGGGGACGGCCGCCGGCCGAGTCCTCGAAACCGACCTCGGTGATCATGCCGAGGCCGAGCAGCTCGCCGACCAGGGTGGCGACGGTGGCGAGGCTCAGGCCCGTGGCGGCCGCCAGCTCCTGCCGGGAGGTGGGCGACGCGGCGATGATCTGGCGCAGCACCTGGTAGCGGTTGGCCGTACGGATGTCCCGCGATGTGCGCTTCACCGTCAGCTGCCCCCATCCCTGCCGGGCCGGGCCGACCGGGCACCGGCGCGCGGCAAGGCTATGCAGGGAGCCGGACTTTCGACAAGGGCTTTGGAAAGGGGCTTGACGAAGTCCGGACGGGGCCCGGGATCAGCCGCCCAGGACGTCCCGCACGAAGGCGTTGGTGAACTTGCGCCGCGGGTCCAGATCGTCGACGGTGTTCCGGAAGTCGTCCATCCGCGGGTAGCGGGCGCGCAGCTCCGCCGCCGGGGTGGTGAACACCTTCCCCCAGTGCGGGCGCGGGTCGAACGGCGCCAGCGCCTCCTCCACCCGCCGTACCACCGGCAGCACCGCCCGCGTGTCCTCGATCCAGGTGAAGTGGACGGCCACCGTGTCCCGGCCGTAGGAGGGGCTGAGCCACTGGTCGTCGGCGGCGACGGTCCGCACCTCGCACGTCTGCAGCACCGGGGCGACCGTCTCCCGGATCCCGTCCAGCGCGTGCAGCGCGGCGACCGCCGACTCCCGCGGCATCAGGTACTCCGACTGGAGTTCCGCACCGCTGCTCGGGGTGAACTCCGCCCGGAAGTGCGGCAGCCGCTCGTGCCAGGGTCCCGGCACCCCGAACTGCTCGGTGCAGTTCACCGCCGGCATGCCCGGCACCGGGTGCATCTTCTCGGTCGCCGGAGCCGCCCAGGGGAAGTCCGGCAGCGGCTGGTCGGTGCGCCGCTTCAGCCACACCTGACGGAAGCCCGGCGCCCGCCAGTCGGTGAACAGGCTCACGCTGTACGCCGCCGACATCACCGCCTCGAACGTGGCCTGATCCAGTCCTTCCAGGGGCATCTCGGTGAACACGTGCTGCTCGACCTCGAAGGCCGGCTCCAGGTCCAGGGTGAGCGCGGTGACGACACCGAGCGCGCCCAGCGAGGTGACCACACCGCCGAAACGGTTCGCCACCCCTTGGGTGAACCGCCCCTTCGACCCGTCCGCCACCACGATCTCCACCGCGCGCACGGACGAGGCCAGCGGCCCGTTGCCGACGCCGGAGCCGTGGGTACCGGTGGCGACCGACCCGGCCACCGAGATGTGCGGCAGCGACGCCATGTTCGCCAGGGCCAGCCCGTGCCGGTGCACCTCGCGGGCCAGCTCGGCGTAGCGCACGCCGCCCCCGACCCGTACCGTCCGGGTCGTCGTGTCCACGTCGATCTCGGGGGGCAGCGCGTCGAGGGAGAGCAGGACACCGTCCTCGCCGGGCTCGACGATCTCGTTGAAGGAGTGCCCGCTGCCCAGGACCCGCACCCGCGAGCTCCCGGCGACCAGGTTCTGCAGCGCGTGCAGGCTCTGCGGGCGGTGCAGCTCCTTGGCGGCGTACGTGATGTTGCCCGCCCAGTTGGTCACGCTCTCGGTCATCCCTCGTCCTTCCTGGCCCTCGGGACCGAAAAGGTCCCCGCCGGAACCTACCTCGCGAGTGGTCCACGCCCTGCGGGGGGACCCGGCGCCCCGGACGTCCGAGCGGGGGCATACCGTGAGGAGTCGTACGTCCGAACCGGGAGGAGACACTTCGATGGGCAGCCGTACCGCGCTGGTCGAGGATCTGATGGAGCGGTTCCCGCACGTGCCGCGCGAAGCCGTCTTCAAGGAGGACCTGCTGCGCGGCGGTGTGGCCTTCGACCCGTCCGCGCTCAGCGACAACGAGGGCGGCGAGGTCAAACCGAAGTCGTACTTCATCTTCTCCTTCGACCACGGCA
The DNA here is from genome assembly GCF_019049255.1 of Streptomyces sp. AC558_RSS880. Classification (GTDB taxonomy): domain Bacteria; phylum Actinomycetota; class Actinomycetes; order Streptomycetales; family Streptomycetaceae; genus Streptomyces. The sequence goes on from NZ_JAGMUJ010000133.1 coordinate 127,243, forward strand.
CCCTGCCCGAGCTGGGCGAGGCCGCGCTGCGCCGCCCGCCGGAGGAGATCATCCTCACCGGCGGCCCGTACGACCTGCGCCGCACGGTCGTGTCCGTCCGCGTGAACCCGGCCTCCCCCTACCGCGTCGCCGCCGACGAGCACGGCGTGCTCGGCCTCTACCTCGACGGCAGGCGGATCTCGGACGTCGGCGTGCCGCCCATGCCCGAGTACTACCGGCACACCCTGTCCAACGGGAAGTCGGTCATGGAGGTCGCCCCCACCATCCAGTGGGGCTACCTGATCTACCTGACCGTCTTCCGGGTCTGCCAGTACTTCGGCGCCAAGGAGGAGTGCCAGTACTGCGACATCAATCACAACTGGCGCCAGCACAAGGCGGCAGGGCGGCCCTACACCGGGGTGAAGGACGTCGAGGAGGTCCTCGAGGCCCTCGAGATCATCGACCGGTACGACACGGCGAAGGCGTCCACCGCCTACACCCTCACCGGCGGCGCCATCACCAAGACCGTCTCCGGACGCGACGAGGCCGACTTCTACGGCCACTACGCCAAGGCCATCGAGGAGCGCTTCCCCGGCCGCTGGATCGGCAAGGTCGTCGCCCAGGCGCTGCCCAGGGACGACGTGCAGCGGTTCAAGGACTACGGGGTGCAGATCTACCACCCCAACTACGAGGTGTGGGACGAGTACCTGTTCAAGATGTACTGCCCCGGCAAGGAGCGCTACGTCGGCCGCGACGAGTGGCACCGGCGCATCCTCGACTCCGCGGAGGTCTTCGGCGCGCGCAACGTGATCCCCAACTTCGTGGCCGGCGTCGAGATGGCCGAGCCCTTCGGCTTCAAGACGGTCGACGAGGCCATCGCCTCCACCACCGAGGGCCTGCGCTTCTTCATGTCGCACGGCATCACGCCCCGCTTCACCACCTGGTGCCCGGAGCCCACCACCCCGCTCGGCAAGGCCAACCCGCAGGGCGCCCCGCTGGAGTACCACATCCGGCTGCTCCAGGCGTACCGGCAGACCATGGAGGACTTCGGCCTCTCCTCGCCCCCCGGCTACGGCCCGCCCGGACCCGGCAACGCGGTGTTCTCCGTCAGCTCCTTCATGGACAGCCTCCCGGCGCAGGAGTCCGTCGAGGCGGTCTGAGACACCGGGGCTCCCCGCACCCGCTCCCGCGAGAGATCCGGAAGGCCGGAACGGAGACGTTCCGGCCTTCCGCGCGCAGGGTCCCTGCGAGGGGTGGCCACGCCGCCACACAAAGTGAGGGAAGCGCTTGTCAGTTGTGTCGGGAACGTGAAAAGCTCTGCCACTGCCGCGAGGTTTCCCCAACTCCACCGCCCCTATGGCGAGTTGACCTCGTTCGTGATGCGGGAGTCCCATGCCCGACCTGCCGAGCCCCCAGGACGCCGCCGAGGCGGCGCTGTTCACCGAGTGCTGGGACGCGGCGCTCTCCTACGCCGACCTGTGCACGGCCGGGTCCGCCGCCGCGGCGGAACTGGCCCGCGAGGCCTTCGCACAGGGCATACGGGAGCTGCGCGAGACCGAGTCGGGCAGCGTCCGCGGCCACGGCCGCCGTCCCTCCCGGCTGCCCCGGATACCCCTGCTGCTGACGGCGGTCCGCAGCACGGCGGCCGCCTGGGAAGAGGCGGGGCAGGGACACAAGCTCGACCCCGACCTGCGGCTGTGGCTCCACTCCGACCGGGCCGCCCGCCACACCGGCCCGCCGCTGGAACGCCCGGTCGCCCTGCGCGGACTGCGCGATCTGCAGCCGGCGGACGCCGAACTGCTCTGGCTGGCCGAGGCGGAGTCCCTGCCGCTGCCCCTGGTGGCCCGCCGGCTCGGCCTCGACCCCGCCACCGCGGCCGACGAACTCGCCCAGGTCGGCCGTCTGTTCCGGGACCGCTGCCACCGCAACCACCTCGACTCGCCCCTGGACGCCGAGTGCCGCAGCTACGCCCGGCTCCTCGACGCCGTCACCCGCTCGCCCGCCGCGGACACCCCCGACGACCTCTCCCGGCACCTCGCCACCTGCCACCGGTGCGCCGAGGCCGCCGCCTGTCTGCGGCTGCACGGCGGGGGACTGCCCGGCGCGCTGGCCGGCGGGGTGATCGGCTGGGGCGGCCTCGCCTATCTGGAACGCCGCCGCCGTGCCGCCGAGGTACGGCTCGGGGCCGGACGCCCGGACCGGGCCGACGCGGACGGCGACCCGGCGGGCGGTACGGGCAGGACGCGCGTCGCCCGGCACGGCCTGCTGGTCGCCGCCCTCCTGGTCTCCCTCCTCGCGCTCGCGGTCTCCCTGATGCCGTTCGGCGACACGGCCGGCGAGGGCGCCGCACGCCCCGACACCGACCGGCAACCGGTGGCCGACCCCGGACCCTCCCTGCCCTCCGCGCCCACGGTCCCCCCGGACACCACGTCCCCGAAGCCCTCCCCCGAGACCACCCCGGACCGGAAGGACCCCGACCCCGAACCGCAGGGCACCTCCTCCGCCACCGCCGCGCCCGGCACCACCGCCCGCGGCGAGCCGGCCGCCTGCCGGGCCGACTACGACCTGGTCAACGAGTGGCCCGAGGGCCTCCAGGCCACCGTCACCGTCACCACGCGGGACCCCCTCGACTCCTGGCGCGTCGGCTTCGCCTTCCCCGACGGCCAGCGCGTCACCCGGATGTGGGACGCCTCGCTCGACCAGGACGGCTCTCACGTCACCGCCACCGCCGCCGACTACAACAAGTCGGTCGCCGCCGGCGGAAAACTCTCCTTCGGCTTCCTCGCGTCCCGCAACGGCACGAACCGCCCACCGTCCGGGTTCACGCTCAACGGCCGCACCTGCGCGACCGTGTGAAGCGGCGCGCAGAAAACGACTTGACGGGCCGGGGCGGCCGCGGGCTACTGTGACCCCGGATCACACGGTGGCCGTGCGCCGCCGTACCGGACCGTTCGTGGAGTGAGGAGGTATCGACCGATGGCTGTCATTGCGCTGGGCGCTGCCCGCATTCAGGAATCCATCACGTCCACCTCCGTGGCCACCGGCTGACCTCACCCTTTTCCCGTCCGCGTACGGATGCGTACGCGCGGCCGCCGGGGCCACCCACCTGAAGGGTCACCCCCTTGCGTTCCAGTTCCACCTCCATTTCCTCCGCGCTCGCCCCCTACGGCTGGGACGACGCCTGGGCGGACGCGTTCGCCCCCTACGACGCGGAAGGGCTGCTGCCCGGGCGCGTGATCCGGGTCGACCGCGGCCAGTGCGACGTCGTCACCGCCGACGGCACCCTGCGCGCCGACACCGCCTTCGTCACCCCGCACGACCCCCTGCGGGTCGTGTGCACGGGCGACTGGGTCGCCGTCGAACCCGGCGGGAACCCGCGCTACGTCCGCGCGTACCTGCCGCGCCGTACCGCCTTCGTGCGCTCCACCTCCTCCAAGCGGTCCGAGGGGCAGATCCTCGCCGCCAACGTCGACCACGCCGTCGTCGCCGTCTCGCTCGCCGCCGAACTCGACCTGGCCCGGATCGAACGCTTCCTCGCGCTCGCCTGGGAGTCCGGGGCGCAGCCGGTGGTCGTCCTCACCAAGGCCGACCTCGTGCCGGACGCGGTGACCCGCGCGCACCTCGTCCAGGACGTGGAGACCAGCGCGCCGGGCGTGCCGGTGCTCACCGTCAGCGCCAGGGACGGGGACGGACTCGACGTCCTCGCCGCGATCACCGCCGGCGGTACGTCGGTGCTGCTCGGACAGTCCGGCGCGGGCAAGTCCACCCTGGCCAACGCGCTCCTCGGCGAGGACGTCATGGACGTACAGGCCACCCGGGACGTCGACGGCAAGGGCCGCCACACCACGACCACCCGCAACCTGCTGGCACTGCCCGGCGGGGGAGTCCTCATCGACACACCGGGACTGCGGGGCGTCGGCCTGTGGGACGCCTCCACCGGCGTCGGCCAGGTGTTCGCCGAGATCGAGGAGCTCGCCGAGGGCTGCCGTTTCCACGACTGCGCCCACGAGAGCGAACCGGGCTGCGCGGTCCTCGACGCCGTCGAGACCGGCGACCTGCCGCAGCGCCGCCTGGAGAGCTACCGCAAGCTGCTCCGGGAGAACCAGTACATCGTCGCCAAGACCGACGCCAGGCTCCGCGCGGAGATCCGCAAGGACTGGAAGCGCAAGGGCGCCATCGGCAAGGCGGCGATGGAGGCCAAGCGGGGCCGCCTGCGGTAGCCGGTAGCCCACCTTCATGTCCGATTTCCGCCAGCCGGGGCTCCCCGGCCGGCGGAGACTGGACGGTATGAGGGACGAGGACAGCAGGTACGAGGCGGTGCGCAGCCGGGACGCCCGGTTCGACGGGGTGTTCTTCTTCGCCGTCGAGACGACCGGGATCTACTGTCGTCCCAGCTGCCCCGCCGTCACCCCGAAGCGGTCCAACGTGCGGTTCTTCGCGACCGCCGCCGCCGCGCAGGGCTCCGGGTTCCGCGCCTGCCGGCGCTGCCGCCCGGACGCCGTGCCCGGCTCCGCCGAGTGGAACGTGCGGGCCGACGTCGTCGGCCGGGCCATGCGGCTGATCGCCGACGGCGTCGTCGACCGCGAGGGCGTCGCCGGACTCGCCGCACGGCTCGGCTACAGCGCCCGCCAGGTGCAGCGCCAGCTCACCGGCGAGCTCGGCGCCGGGCCCGTCGCGCTCGCCCGCGCCCAGCGGGCGCACGCCGCCCGCGTGCTCCTGCAGACCACCGGCCTTCCGGTCACCGAGATCGCCTTCGCCGCCGGATTCGCCAGCGTGCGGCAGTTCAACGACACCGTACGGGCCGTGTACGCCACCACCCCCAGCGAGCTGCGCGCCTCCGCGCCCCGGCGGGGCCGGGCGCGCACCGCCACCCCGTCCGCCGGAATCCCCCTGCGGCTCGCCCACCGCGGCCCCTACCAGGCGGGACCCGTCTTCGACCTGCTGGAACGCGAGGCCGTCCCCGGCGTCGAGGACGTGAGCGGCACCCCGGGCACCCGCACCTACCGGCGCACCCTGCGTCTGCCCCACGGCACCGGCATCGCCGCCGTCGACGAACGCCCGCACACCGGGCGGGGCGCCCACCCCGGCGGCTGGCTCGACGCCCGCGTCCACCTCACCGACCCCCGCGATCTGACCACCGCCGTACAACGCCTGCGGCGGCTGTTCGACCTGGACGCCGACCCGTACGCCGTCGACGAACGGCTCGGCGCCGACGCCCGGCTCGCCCCGCTGGTCGCCGCCCGGCCCGGACTGCGCTCACCGGGAGCGGCCGACCCGGAGGAGCTGGCGGTGCGCGCGCTGGTGGGCCGGGACGAGGCCGCACGGCTGGTCCAGTGGTACGGCAAGCGGCTCGACGCCCCGTGCGGCACCCTCACCCACCTGTTCCCCGAAGCCGCCGTCCTCGCCGGGGCCGAGCCCGGCGGCACCCTGGGCGCGCTCACCGCCGCCCTCGCCGACGGCACCGTACGCCTCGGACCCGGCGCCGACCGGCACGAGGCCGAGGCCGCCCTGGCCGCCGTCCCCGGCCTCGACGCCCGTACGATCGCCGGGATCCGCACCCGCGCGCTCGGCGACCCGGACGTGGCCCCGCCCGGGCCCGGCGTTCCCGACAGCTGGCGCCCCTGGCGCTCGTACGCCCTGAACCACCTGCGCGCCGCAGGGGAGTTGGAGTAACCATGACGACCACGACCACGTACTGGACGCGTGTGGACAGCCCCGTCGGGCCGCTGCTGCTCACCGCCGCCCCGACCGGCGAGCTGACCTCGCTGTCCGTGCCCGGACAGAAGGGCGGACGCACGCCGGCGGACGACTGGCGGCGGGACCCCGGACCGTTCCGCGAGGCCGAGCGGCAGCTCACCGCGTACTTCGCCGGCGACCTCAAGGAGTTCCGGCTGGCCATGAGCGCCGTCGGCACCCCGTTCCGGGAGAAGGTGTGGGCCGCGCTCGACGACGTCCCCTACGGGGCGACCGTGTCCTACGGCGAGATCGCGGCCCGGATCGGCGCGCCCCGCGCCGCCGTGCGGGCCGTCGGCGGCGCGATCGGCGCGAACCCGCTGCTCATCGTCCGCCCCTGCCACCGGGTGATCGGCGCCGACGGCTCGCTGACCGGATACGCCGGCGGGCTGGAGCGCAAGGTGCGACTGCTCACCCACGAGGGCGTGCCGCTGCCGTGAGCCGAGGTGATCAGCCCCAGAACACCGCGCCCAGCCACGCCGCCGTGATCAGCTGGCAGGTGAACAGTTCCGTCAGCACGCTCCAGCCGCCCGAGCGCAGCGCCGTGCGCAGCGCCGCGACCGCCTCGCCGCGGCGGCCCAGCCGGAGCCGCTCGAAGAGGTAGACCCCGGCGAGGAAGCCCGGGACCGCGCCGATCACGGGCAGCAGGACGAAGCCGGCGAACGAGCCCCAGCCCGCGTACGCCAGCATCCGGCCGTCGTCGCCGCCCGCCCGCAGCCGGCGGGGCGGCAGCGCCCAGCGCACCACCTGGGACAGGAACAGCACCACGGTCGCCGCCACCAGCACCCACCACGCGACGGGCCGCGGATCCTTCAGCGCCCACCACAGGACCCCGGCCCACACCAGCCACGACCCGGGCACCCCCGGCAGCAGCACTCCCCACAGGCCGAGCAGGAGCACCAGTCCGGCGAGCAGGAGGTCCCACGCTCCCATTTCTCCAGGGTGCAGGAGTACGGGGAGCGGCGCAGGGCGGAAACGGGCCGCGAAGCCCTCGTCGCACAGCCGTCCCGCCGTTCACCCGACCGGCCGTCCGGGGCACGCCGCGGGACGGGGATTTTCCCGATGCCCCGTTCTCATCGGGCCCGTACGGTGGACAATTGGGGCCATGAGCCAGCAGGGGGGAAGGCCCACCGGTCCCGAGGACGACTGGTGGCGGCAGCTGTACGACGACGCCACCGACGACACGGGCCCCGCACCGGCGCCCGAGTCCCTGGACGACCGCTTCGCCTCGGCTTCCGGCACGCTCGACGCGGGCGGGCCCGCCCCGGCCGCACCCCCCGCCCCGACGGTCCCGGGCCCCCGTCCGGCCGCCCCCGCCGCACCGGCGGACCT
>NZ_JAGMUJ010000134.1:0-64974 GCF_019049255.1 Streptomyces sp. AC558_RSS880
GCGTCTGCTCCAGCGAGCAACTCCCGTGGTCCTTCCTCACCCACACCGGCCTGATCATTCACCCCTCACCACCACAGAACTAACGAAAAACTCAGTAGAGGTCGTCTCACCTGGTGTGATCGTCAGGTTGGGTGCCGTGATGGCGATGGTGGAGCGTCTGGTGCCGGACGCGTTGGGGGAGTTGTTCCAGCGGGTGGTGCCGGCCGCTCCGGTGAGGCCGCAGGGTGGGGGCCGACGCCGGTATGGGGACCGACAGGTGCCGGCGGCCATAGTGTTCGTGGCCACGACAGGCTGCACGTGGCGGCAGCTGCCGCCGGGCTTCGGCCCGTCCGGGCCGACTACGCACCGCCGCTTCACCGAGTGGAGCCAGGCCCGTGTGTGGGGCAAACTCCACCGCCTGGTCCTGGACGAGCCCGGCGCCAGAGGCGAGCTGGACTGGTCGCGGTGCGCGATCGACTCGGTGAACATGCGCGCGACGAAAGGGGGGCTTGACGGGTCCGAATCCCGCAGATCGCGGCAAGAAAGGTTCAAAGATCCACTTGATCACCGAGCGGACCGGTCTGCCCCTGTCGATCGGTATCTCCGCCGCGAACACGCACGACAGCCAGGGACTCGAACCCCTGGTACGGGGCATACCCCCCGTTCGTTCCCGGCGCGGGCCCCGCCGACGGCGGCCCGCCAAGCTCCATGGAGACAAGGGCTACGACTACGACCACCTGCGGAAATGGCTTCGCTCGCGCAACATCACCCCGCACCTCGCCCGCAGAGCCATCGAGTCCTCCCAGAAGCTGGGCCGCCACCGGTGGACCGTGGAGCCAACGGTGGCGTGGCTGTTTGGGTGCCGTCGCCTGCACCGCCGCTACGAGCGCAAGGCCGAGCATTTCCTGGCCTTCACCGGTATCGCGGCCACCCTGATCTGCTTCCGCCGACTCGGCGGCTGAGCCGTCCCCTATGATCTCGATCATGGGCAACTTCTCCTGAGCGGACCGCGACGGTCCACAGACATCCGCCCGGCAGGTGCCGGGTCCCGTCAGCGTGCCCGCACGCTCACCTCAGGAGACACGACCACACCATGTCCATTCACTCTGCCCGTTCCGCCCTGGACGACCGCATCGCACGCCTGCGACAGCTCGCCCACGCCGACACCCGGCTGGAGGGCGTACTGCTCTACGGCTCGTGGACCGTGGGCGAGGCCGACGCCCATTCCGACATCGAGGCATACCTCTACATCCAGGACGACCGCCTCACCGACTTCGACGGCCCAGCCTTCCTGGCACAGCTCGCACCGCTCCAGCTCGCCTACACCAACATGTACGGCATCCTCGCCGTCGTCTTCGACGATCTGATGCGCGGCGAGTTCCACCTCACCCCCGCCGGTCCAGGCATCGACGAAGTCCCCTCCTGGCAAGGCCTGGTGCACCTGCCCCGCCCCGACAGCGCCGTCCTGCTGGACCGCACCGGCCGGCTCACCCGGGCCGCCCGGCAGCTGGCCACCTTCCAGCCGCCCGAGCCGGTGACCACCGCCCAGCAGCTCACCGACGAGCTGGCCAACTGGACGCTCATGCTCGCCCATGTACTGGCCCGCGGCGAGATCGCCCGCGCCCACGCCCTGTTGCACACCGTCATCGCACCCCAGCAACTCCAGCTCTGCCGCCTGTTGCGCAACAGCACGGCCCACTGGCTCACCCCCAGCCGCGCGCTCGAACAGGACCTGCCCGACACCGACCGCCACCGCTACACCGCCACCACAGCTGCCGCCCGCGACCAGGACGTGCGCACGGCGGCACGCAACAGCTGGCGCTGGAGCCGCGACCTGGCTTCCGAGGCCGCCGACCGCTGGACCATCCGCCTGCCGCACGAACTCCACGAACACATCAGCAGCCGCCTGAACGACCATCGCTGACCACATCCGTCTGGGGCCACCGGACCCGATCCAGTGGCCCCAGCCTGACGGCCCTGACGGCCCTGGCCACCGCACAACGCCAAATGGGATCACCTCTTATGACGACGAGTCGATCGGCCTGGCGGGCATCGCGGTCGATGCACTGTGCGGCCCGCAGGTGATGTCGGGCTCGTCCTGCGAGTCCAGCGGGCCGGAGATTTTGTGCTGAGCCGCCCGGTGATGGTGGCCGAAGCGTGGGCCGACTGTTGCCGGGATACCTCGGAGGGCTGCATTCCCCAACGAGAGTGGAAGACCTTCGAGTGGTAGGTACGGCGGGGCCGGCGGCGAGGACGCGATCGTGAAGCCGGGATGTGGCTCGACAACAAGCGGGCGGGGAAGCTGACCGAGCAGCGCCGTGCCGACCTCGACAATGCGCTGGTGAGGCTGTCAGAGCCTCATGGAACAGTTACTCGCCATGGACACCGACATGTTCTGGCGCCTCATCGAAAACGCACGCGCAGCCGACACTCCGCTCCACGAGGCACTCATCAGCCTGCTGGCCGCACGGGGTACGGAGCAGGTTCTCGCCTTCCAGGCTCGGTTCGACGTGCTGGATACCGCAGTAGACCGGTGGGACATATGGGCGGCCGGCTACCTCATCGGCGGGGGCTGCTCGGACGACCGGTTCATGGACTTCAAAGCCGGCCTGATCGCTCTGGGCCGCACCTGGTACGAGCGCGCCGCGGACTGCCCCGACGACCTTGCCGAACACCCCGATATCCGGCACGCGACAGTGGCTGGGGTCGACGAGGCCGTGTTCTACGAGGAGATGGGCTTCGTGACCGTGGCCGCCTACGGACGGATCACCGGCGACGAAGACGGCTTCTATCCCGCCCTCGACCGCTACCGCGCCCACCACGGCGTGGGCGAAGACCAGCCCCACGACATGGGCGCGGATTTCGACTTCGACGACGCCCAGGAGATGCGACGGCGTCTCCCCCGCCTGGCCGACCTCTTCCTCAAGGAGGCGCAGCGGTGAACAGCCGGCCGCCCTTCTTCCGCTACCACCCCGACCCGGTCGCCACCGGCGACATGGGCGCGTGACCGAACCTTTCAAACCACCGCAGGTCGACTTCGACGACCCGATCGCGGCCGCCGAGAGCGGCCGGCTGGCCGATCTGCTGCTGCGGCAGGTGGAAAGGGCCAAGCAGTGCCGGACCGCATCGAGGCCATAACACGGGACGGCGCGAGCTGGCCGTGGGGCCACCGTGGCGCGCGGCCACGTCAGCAGCCGGTACCGTTCGTGCCGGCGGCCCCCAGTATGGCTTTGGCCCTCACAGCTGCTCCCCTCGCAGGACCTTCGGCCCGTCGAGACGGTCACGCAGGTGAGCAACGGCCTTGTCCGGCTCGCCCTGGAGCACCAGATGCTCGGCGTACGCGACGGCGCCGTTCACCGTCCCGTCGTGGGCCTTGCTGCCGGCCAGGACACAGGCCTCATCCCCGCGGTCGTAGTCCGACAGGAGTTCCGCCAGGCGCCGCGTGACGTACCCGGTCACGGGCCCGGCGTGCGCATCGCCCGTAAGGGCATCGAGTCCGGCGAGCGATGGGGGCGACGCCGCTGGGTGATCGAGCGCACCATGTCATGGCTGTCCGGCTACCGGCGGCTCGGCCCGCGCTACGAACGCGATCCCCGCAACCAGCTGGCCCTTCTCGGCCTCGCCGCCGCCCTGTGCTGCTACAAGCGGCTCCTCAATCTCACCACGTGGGACACGGTCTGGATCCGGCGTTTACTGCGGCACCACACTTCTCGTAACAGCTACGCCGGACGATCGTGTAGTGCTGGTGGCGCCCAGGGCTGAGGACATCACCGTTGGGTCCGGGCGGCGGCGTCATGCCGGGTGGATGAGGCGGCTTTCGTAGGCGAAGATCACGGCCTGTATCCGGTCGCGGAGTTCGAGCTTTTGCAGGATCCGCCCCAGATGGGACTTCACGGTCGCCTCCGCGAGGTACAGGGCGGCCGCGATCTCGGTGTTGGACAGGCCGCGGCCCACCTGGACGAGTACCTCGCGCTCGCGGGCGCTGAGCCGTCTCAGCCGCTCGTCGCGGTCGGCGCTGCCGCCATCGGGGATGTGCGGGCAGAGGTTCTCCAGCAGGCGGCGGGTGATCCGCGGGGAGACCACCGCGTCGCCCGCGGCCACGCTGCGTATGGCGGTGAGCAGTTCCTCGGGCCTGGTGTTCTTCAGCAGGAAGCCCGAGGCTCCGGCGTTGAGTCCGGCGAAGGCGTATTCGTCGAGGTCGAAGGTGGTGAGGATCAGCACTCTGCTCTGCGGGGAGAACCGGATGACCTGTCGGGTCGCCTCGATCCCGTCGGTCCCGGGCATCCGGACGTCCATGAGGACGACATCGGGGCGCAGCTCCCGGGCGAGGCGTACGGCCTCCATGCCGTCCGCGGCTTCGCCGACCGGTGCCATGTCGGGCTGGGCCTCCAGGACCGTGCTGAAGGCCATACGGAGCAGCGCTTCGTCGTCGGCGATCAGGATGCGGATCGTCATGCGGATACCTCTCCGCTGCTGCTGAGGTCGAGACGGGTATGGACTCCCCAGCCGCCGCCCGGGAGCGGTCCGGCCTGCAGCTTTCCCCCGTAGGCGGCCGCGCGCTCGCGCATGCCGGGGATGCCGTGGCCGGCTGGCGTGGCGCCGGGGAGGGGCGGACAGGGGCCGCTGTCGGTGACGTCCACCGTCACGGTCTCGGCTGAGCACCGCACCCGGACCTCCGCGTGTGTGCCGGGGGGTGTGTGCTTGAGGGTGTTGGTCAAGGCTTCCTGCACCAGGCGGTAGACGGTCAGTTGTGCGGTGGCGGGAATGTGGGTGTGCCCGCCCTGGACCTCGAGTCGGGTGGGCAGCCCGGCGGCGCACATCTGGTCGGCGAGGGCCGCCAGTTGTGCGATGCCGGGCAGCGGGTGGCGCTCCGCGTCCGGTTCGTCGGTCCGCAGGATGCCCAGGGATCGCCGCATGTCGGTCAGAGCCTGCCGGCCTGTCTCGGAGATCTGGAGCATCGCGGTGGTTGCCTTGTCGGGCGACCGGTGCTGCGCGTAGACGGCGGCGTCGGTGAGCGCGACCATGACGGACAGGTTGTGGGTGACGATGTCGTGCATCTCCCGGGTGATACGTGTCCTCTCCTCGGCGACGGCCAGCCGCGCCTGCTGGTCCCGCTCTCGCTCCAGGCGTGCGGCCCGTTCCTCCAGGGCCGCGAGGTAGACGCCCTTGGTCCGCACATTCACACCCAGGACGGCGGCGGCGACGACCATCGCGGTCGCCGCGACGAACGTGGTCGGAAATGCTCCTTCCGCCGCCCAGCGCAGACAGGCCAGCAGGACCCCTGCCTCCACGATGGCACCGGCGACAAGTGTGCCGCGCCGGCCAGAGTTCGCGGCCACCGTGTAGAGCGCTATCAGCAAGGCGATGTCCGCCAGCAGTTGGACGTCCATCAGCCACTGGACGAAGGCCGCGGCTGCAACCGCGCCGAACACCATCAGCGGGGCCCGGCGCCGCCACACCAGGGGCAGCGCGAGGGCGGCGGTGAGGGCCACGGCCACTGGCAGTTCTTGGAGCAGGCGCGTGGTCAGGATGTTGACGAGGAGCAGCGTCGGCAGCAGCGAGTCCCACACCATGGGCGGCAGCCGGGAGCCCCGGCGCCGGGCGGCACTCACCAGGCGCACCGCACGTGCGGAGGCAAGGTCGGCGTACCTCGTCAGCCGCACCCGGCCCTGGTAACGCACCGGGTGGGCATTGCCGGACTCTGCGGCTGCCTCGGTCATCGCGCTTTCCTGTCGATTCAGCATCATGGTGGCTCCGGCCGGGGCCGCCACCGCGTGCAGCCCGAGCCGGGTCGGGTACGGGGAGCGAAGCCCCGCGCCACCCCGGCGTGTACCGCGGTCTCGTCACGGTCCACGGTAGGCCGCAGTCCCGCGGAACACATGAGTCCACCGTCTGATGGCACCGTGCCGAGATACGACCGCAGGAGGAGTCCCGCTACCTCCCGGAGTCGCAAAGCGGCCGCTGACCTGGCGTGCTCGATTGCGACTGCGGTTGCAGGGGACGTGCGTCTGATGGCGACTGCGGTCGCACGCGACGGCTACCCGGGATCGATGTGGCAGCGGGTACCCCGCGCCGAGGATGGCCGGGTGAACGAGATCATCACGGGACTGCACATGTCCCCCCTGGAAAGCCTTGCCTTGCTGGGTGCCGTCACGCTGGTGGTGGCGCGCTGGCTTCCCCCCGCCGCCCGCCCACGCGTCACGATCGCGGCGGGAGCGGTTTTCGTGCTGTCCGCGCTTGTGCTGAGTGTGGCGGGGATCCGCTGGCAGATGCTGCCGGTACTGGCAGGGGCGGCCTTGGCGTTGCCGTTCGCCGTCTCTCCTGTGCTGCGACGACGTACCGGCCGGCCGACTCGGCGGGCCCGATGGTGGCTGGCGTTGCCGGGATCGGTGGCCTGTATCGGCCTGATCGCCGCGGGCCCGGCGGCCGCCTGGGCCTTTCCCGTACCCGTGTTCCCCGAGCCGTCAGGCCACTTCGCGGTCGGCACCCGCGTGATGCAGTGGACCGACCCGCACCGTCCCGAGACCGCGACTGCCGACCCGCACGACCGGCGCACGGTCGTGGTCCAGCTCTGGTACCCGGCGCGGCAGAGCCCCGCGGGCGCGCAGCGGGCCCAGTACCTCGGACGCACGGAGCACGAGGCGCGCACCGTCTCCGACGCCCTCGCGCGCTATTCCAGCCTGCCCGGCTTCCTGCTCGACGGCGTCCCGCGTGCCCACACCCACTCGGTCTTCAACGCCCCGGTGGCCGACAGGGGCGGACGATTCCCGGTCGTACTGTTCTCCCCAGGGCTGGGGGGAGTACGCACCCAGAACACCGCCTGGGCGGAGGAACTGGCCGGCCACGGCTATGTGGTCGCCGCCCTCGACCACCCGTACGACTCCGCCGCCGTCGTCCTCGCAGACGGCCGAACGATCAACACCAAGATCGCCTCCACCGGCGACGACGACGAGGACGACAAGCGGGCCGTCGAAACAACGAGGGTTCGGGCCGCCGACCTCAGCTTCGTCCTCACTCAGCTGGGCCGTCTGGACCGAGGCGAGAGCGCGGGCCCGCTGACCGGACGTCTGGACACCGGCCGAGTCGCGGTGACCGGCCACTCCCTGGGCGGCGGTGCCGCCCTGCAGGCGGCCCGCCAGGACCTCCGGTTCGACGCCGTCATCAATCTGGACGGCTACCCCCGCGACCCCGACCTGCGCCCCTTCCACCAGCCCGCGCTCGCGCTCACCCAGGCCATCAGCCCGGAAACCGACGCGCGCTACATACCTCGCCTCACCAAGGTCCTCAAGCTCAGCACCGCGACGAGCTACCGGCTCACCATCCCCGGCGCCGCACACCTCACCTTCATGGACGGCCCCCTGTACCTGCCGCCGGTGCCCTCGATCGTCGGGTCCCTCGGCCGCACCGAGAGCCCCCGTGTCGTCGCCGCGACCACGCTCGCCTTCCTGGACACCACTCTGCGGCACAAACCCGGTGACCTGGCCGGCGTTCTGTCGGCCTACGGCGACCTCAGCGTCTACCGCCCGGGCAACAGCCGCTGATCAGCTGTGCCGCGGCAGCCGACGGGCACGGCCGTTCCCCTGTCGAGGACGAAGTTCTGCCGGGCGGTCGTCAGCCAGCCGAAGACGGTGGAGGGGCCACCGGCGCGAACCCCGGAGGAGGAGCCAGGTCAGGGGACGAGGACGAGGCCCGTCACGGCCATCGCGCACGCAGTGAAGCCCGTGATCACCATCCACACGGCCTGGCGGACATGCTCCTCGCGGCTTTTCCGCTCCCTGCGTACCGCGGACATCGTGCCCATGTGGACCTTCTTCGCCACACGCGGCAGCCGTACCAGCGGGTACGTCTCGCCCACGACATGCAGGGGGTTGGGCCCGACACCCGTGATGTGCCGGGCCTGTGAGCCGCCCGCCGCCGGGTACTCGTAGTAGGCGCGCAGGGTGTCGGTGTGGACCAGCGGCTCCAGTGCGACCAGGACCGCGGGGACCTCGACGCCCGTCTCCTCCAGTTCCCTCGCCTCACGGAGCGCGGCCCTCTCGCCGCCGAGGTTCAGCAGACCGAACAAGAGCAGGCCGCCGCCCGCCAGGACGAACGCGCCGAGCACCAGGATGACCATGTCCACAGCAAGGACCGTACGCCAGCGGGATACCCGCCGGGAACCCCCGCCCCTTACGATCGCACGCATGCCGATCACCTCGTCCGTACCCGTCCTCCTGGACGACCAGGGCACCGAGCTTCGCTCCGACGACGCCGGGCTGCTCATACGCCGCCCCCACGAGGAGGTCCGAATCCCCCTGGCCGCCGTCGCGCACGTGCACGCGAACGGACGGGTGGTGGCCGTGGAACTGACGGCCCCGGCCGGGACCGAGCCGACCCGGTACCGGATCGAGGGAGTGAGCCGCGCCTCGGGCACCGCCTTCGAGGAAGCGGTGAACGGCTCGCTGCCCGAACGCCCCGCCGACGAGGACCCGGTGGACGGCTCGACGCTCGTGACGGTCACGCCCCGGGCCGGCGCGCGCGCCGGCCGGGAGGAGGACGACGAGCAGGACGCGGAGCCGCTGCAGCCGGCCGAGCTCGTCATCCGCTGCACGATGGCCGCGGTCGGCCTCGGACTGGTCGCCCTCTCCGCGGGCGTGGTCGTCGCCGGGGACCATGTGAGCCGCGCGCTCGCGGTGCTGCTGCTCGGCGGCACCGGCCTGGCGATCGGCCGGGCGGCGGTCCGCACGGTGGCCATCCTGTGGAACAAGTGGTACCTGCCCCGCCACGGCATCACGATCGAGGCGCAGCCCGTCCTCATCCACGGCCGTGTCAACTACGGCTACACCGCCACCGACGGCAGGCTCCGCCCCGCCCCCACCCCCGACGGCGTGCGCGGGGAGGCGTACCACGTCGCCTACCATCCCAAGTACCCCGCTCGCGTGGTCGCGTGCCAGAGCCTGGGTGCCGTCTTCAAGTGGCTGCCTGTGCCGGTCGTCTTCACGGCCCTCACCGTCCTCTTCGGCTGGAGCGCCGTCGCCCTCGCCCTCCCCGCCTTCCGCTGAAGCGCCCGTGTACGAGCACCGTCCACCCCGCCGCAGGCGCCGCCGGCGCCTGCCTCGCGGCCATGGCCTCATGCTCTGGTGCCTCGAAAGTCCTCCTGGCCACCGGAGGGCGCTGTCGCGTTGGCTGACCGGGTGGGATGATCTTCTGGTTGATCGTGCTGGAGCAGGCTGTCCGTGGAGGCCGTGTCGCCGTCGTACAAGGGCCACCGGTATCCGGTCGAGGTCATCTTCCGCTGCGTGTGGCTGTACCACCGCTTCCCGCTGTCGTACCGACAGGCTTCGCTCCCACGGCGCGGCCCACCGCGAGGTCATGCCCTTCGTCGAGCACCGGCAGTCGTAGTACCTCAACAACCGGGCGGAGAACAGCCACCAGCCCACGCGGCAGCGCGAACGAGCGACGAAAGGCTTCCGCTCCGTGGGCGGAGCCCAGCGGTTCCTGTCCGCGTTCGGCGGCATCTCGCCCCACTTCCGGCCCCGCGTACTCGAGCAGGCACCCCAGCGCCCGCACGGACGGATGGGAGCCCCAGCAGCGCCGCGTCCGTTCTCCCTCCGCCTGCCGGGCCGGGGGCGTCGCCGGGAGTGTCCGGGGCCAGGACGGCGGCGGGGCGGGGCGTGCGGGCGGGCCAGGATCATCTTTTCCTGGTCGCCGGGATTGACCCTCGACGTACCCCAAGTCACCGCTGCCCTGAACTCGGCGCCTGAGTTCCGGACATACGCCGAGCAGACCGACAGCCCGGGGCAGCGCAAGGCTGCCCCGCTGCGACACGCATCAGCCCTCCGGGATGCCGGCCGGGCAGGCCGCAGCCCCGCGTGCGGGCCGAGCCTGCTGGATGTGCCGCTGGGCAAAGGGCAGAGATGCCGTCGAGGACGACGTCGAGGCGGCGGGTCCAGCGCTGCTCGGCCTGCGACCGGCGACGGCGCTGGTGTTCCGTGCCGAGGCGTTTGAGCTCGCGGCGTACGCGTTCTCCCATCGATGTCGGCTGTCCGGCTTTCAGCGCCGCCTGCTTCCAGGTCAGTCCGGTCGTCGCGTAGCAGTCGGCGACCTTGCGCTCGTCCGGGGACAATCCGGCCAGGACCCCGTCCACTTCCTCTCGGCCTGGCGACTCTTCTTCTGCCGTCGCGCTGCCCGCCAGGAGATCGGCCTTGTCCAGCACGAGGACGCCCTGTCAGGTTCGTCCCCACAGCTCGGTATCCGCCGATGTGGCGGCCCGGTGGGCGGTCCCGGACGCGTTCGCCGACGAGATCTCCCTGGTCGGCCGCGCGGACGGATCGCCGGGCGGCTGGAATTGTGACGGAAGGGGCCGGTGACCGACCTCCTGGCCCCGCGCCCGACCCGCACGCCCTGCGCGTCCTCGCCGAACTGAACTCCCGGTGAGCGGCGGTCACCAGAAGATCGCGATCGCCTCCAGCGTCACCTCGCGGGTGTCCTCCCGCCAGCCGGTCATCTTGCCGAGGCAGCGGGCCGTGAACGTGCCGTCCGGGATGGAGCGGCGCGCGTTCCCGGGGGCTACGACGCGCATGTGGACGGGGGGCTGCTCGTCGCCGTACTCGGCCCGCAGGACGAATCCCTCCGTCACGTCCGGCACGCGCGAGAACATGCCTTTGACCGAGACGAATTCGCCGATGCGGCTCAGGGTCACCGCACGGCCGTCGGCCAGGTTGTCGGCGAGGTTCCGGTTCGGGACGACGGTCAGTGTGGTCAGGTCGGCGTGGACGATGGCGTCGGCCCGGTCGAAGGCCTCCATGACCACGCCGATCACGTTGATCGGTTTGTCCTTGCGCACGAACTTGCGGAACGTCTCCTGGCTGACGTCCCGCTTCAGCCGGAACCGGAACAGCCACGTCAGCACCCGGCTCCAGAAGCCGACGCTCGTGTCGACCTTCGTCCGCAGCTCGACGGCCTCCTCCAGCGCGGACCGATAGTTGCCGAGCTCGTACAGGTCCATCACGGCCTGCTCGTCGAGGTACAGGCAGATGCTGTACGCCGACTGCCAGCGTCGCAGGTGCCTGCGCCGCTCCCGGGCATGGCGCGCCAGGATCACCGCGAGCACCACCACGCCGGCGGCCGTCACCAGCCAGACCGTCATCCACGGCCACCAAAGGCTCCACCACAGTGCGTCAGTGACAGCCACGGATCTCCTTGAAAGCCTCGGAAAGGGACGAGTCGGCGGCTTCCACCATCCGTCCGCCCGTCCTCGCCGCCGCGCGCCGCAGTTCGCCTGCGTCGGCCTCGCCGAAGTGGACGGGGTAGGTGGGGACGGCGGCGCGCACGGCGGCGGGCAGCGCCTTGTGGCGGCGTACGAACTCGGCGTAGGACAGGCCCGCGTTGTTCTCGCCGTCCGTCATCAGGACGAGTGAGACGGAGCGGTCGGGGTCGGCGGCCAGTTCAAGGGCGGCGGTGCGGTAGCCGTGGTCGAGGGCGGACCATACGGCGGTGGCGTCGCCGTAGCCGCCCCGGGCGACGGTGCCGGCGAGGGCGGTCAGATCCTTCGGGCCGGTGACGGTGACGGTCGTCTGCTCCAGCACCCGGCCGCCGAACCGGACGACGGTCAGTCGCTCGCCCCGGTAGAAGCGGGTGAACTTGCCGGAGGCGGAGGGGTCCGCGCCGCTGAGTCCGGCGAAGGCCTCGCGCAGGGCGGCCATCCGGGCGCCGCGCATCGAGCCGGAGAAGTCGAGCAGGAAGACCACCTGGCTCGTGGTGCGGCGGTCGGGGTCGCCGTAGTCCGCCAGCAGCGTTTCGACGACGGCCGGTTGGTCGGGGTAGAAGAGCGCGTTGCCGACCGGTTCGCGCAGCCGCGCGTCCCGGGTGACCGTCGTGGTCACGGGGCGGCGCACCGTGTGCCGCATGATCTGCCGCTGCACCGAGTCGCGCCGCAGCCACCGCGTGACCTTGTCGTACGCGGCGCGGTGGGCCGGGTTCAGCAGGAGCAGCGGGAAGTCCGCCAGGACCATGCCGTCCTCGGGGCGAATGACCTCCAGGTGGTCGTCGAGGCGGCCGGAGGCGTTGAGGGCGAGCAGATCGGACTCGTACGTGATGAGGGCGTTGGCCTCGTCCTGGTGGTCGACGTAGGTGTCGACGAGGGCGGGGCCGGTGTCGGCGGTGAGGGCCTGGCCGGAGCGGAAGCCGCGCAGCCGGTCGCAGGAGACGTCTTCGGGGCGTAGCGCGGCTCCGGTGCCGGCCGCGGCGGTGGCGACGCCGACGAGGGCGGCGAGCCCGCTGCCGGCGTGCCGGGGGTCGGCCATACCGAAGCGGACGGTGCCGGTGGCGGCAGCGTCCGCGATGTCCGCCCAGGTGAGCCGGGAGCCGGGCACCCGGGCGCGAAGCTCGCGTGCCACCTCCGGCTTCAGGCCGATGACGACGGGGGACGTCATGGTGACCGTGCGCTGCAGCCCTCGGATCGCACGTCTGTCGGTGAGACGCAGATAGTGGTCGGAGGACAGCCACGCGAGGTCGTACCGGTCGCGGTCCGGGGTCTTCGTCTCGGCGTCGGCCCGGGGGTGCAGGCGCAGGTCGACGCCGGTCTCGTCCTTCAACTCGTCCAGCAGAGGCTCCAGTACGGCGAGATCGGGGCCGGCGAGGACGCGCAGCCGGACCGTGTCGTCGCCGCCGTCGCCCGAGCAGGCGGTGAGGAAGGTGGCCACGAGCGCCAGGCAGAGCGCCAGCAGACCCACGCCGCGCCTCACGGGCTACCGGTCCGGTCCGGGCAATCGCCGACGATCTCGATCATCTTCTCCAGCAGGGGCAGGCTGGGCAGGACCGCGCGGGTGTCGTCGGAGGAGGTGGTGGGCACCGGGATGTGCCGCTCGGTGAGGAACCGGGTGAGTTCGTCGCTGCTCGCACCGCTGGCGGCGCTACGGGCCCGGAAGCCCAGCTCCATGGCGCGGTGCTGGAGTTCGGGGTCCTCGCTGACCAGTTCCCCGAGCCGCGCGCCGTCGCCGGTCAGTGCGACGAGTTGGGGTTCGGTGACGAAGCGCGTGGACGGGTAGAGCAGGACGCGCTCGTCGTCGGTCTCGCCCTTCTGCGCCTCGTGCCGTAGCTGGTGGGCGAGGAACTGGTGCTCGTAGATCACCGAGATCGGGGCGATGCCCTGCCCGTCGGGGGACAGGTACGTCTCGGCCCGTTCGGAGGACGGCAGGCCCTGTTCGACGAGGAGCGGCTTGATCTTCCGGGCGAGTCGCTCGGCCTCGGCCTCGCTGTCCGGTGCGTCGTTCCCGTGCTCGACGAAGGCCACGAGTCCGAGGTAGGTACCGGCGGAGTTGGCCTCGCAGATGTCCGAGGTCTGGGCGAGGATCTTGTTGCCGTTGCGGACGTGGTTCTTGTCGTCGATCTCGTCCCAGCGGTAGCCGTCCTCCGGATCACGCTGGACGCCCTTCCTCTTGCCGAGCGCGAGGTCGAGGAACTTCCGCATGTCGAGGGTGTAGTACATCGGCGGGCCGCCCGAGCCCGGCAGGCGCTTCGCGACGCCTTCCGCCGCGAGCACCTCGGCGTAGTCCCGGTAGGTGGCCAGCACGATGGGGCTGACGAAGGGGCGGTACAGCAGCACCGGACGGTTCGCCCGGGCGCGCTCCCGGTTGATCAGGTCGGCGGCCGGCTGGCCGGAGGGAAAGACGACGTCGTATCCGTCGTAGTCCTGCTTGGCGATCTCACGCGAGCCCATGCTCGTGATGTGCACGCGGAAGCCGTGCTTCATGAGGAGCCGCTCGACTTCGGGGTCCTGGAAGAAGTCCCTCTTGGAGGCCATCTTGGCCTCAATGGTGACCACCTGCCGCACCGGCAGCAGCAGGTTCCCGGAGGCCACGAGCAGGACCAGCCCGATGACCGGGACGGGCAGCGCCGCTGCCAGCGCTCTGCGCAGGTGACGGCGCGGGGGTCTGGTAACGGTTAACCGCGGCTCTTCGGCAGCGGGTCTGTTCTCGGGCACCTGTGTTCTCCCCCTGACACCTGCGTTCTCCCCGTGTGGCCGGGCCAGGATCGTCGGCGATGGTGGTGTACCCCGAATGACCTCTCAGGGAACGTCGGTTGAAAGTCCAGGGCATGGACGGCTGGTCCGGGGCGGGGTGTGGGGCGGGGCAGCAGAGCCCCCAAGAGCCGGGTGACTTCTGCCACGGTGAAGCGGAAGGTGCCGGTGGTGTCGTTCCCGCGGCCCCCTTCCGGTGGCCCGGGCTGCGACGACGGTCAGGAAGGCATGGGCGAGCACGGCCAGGGTGATGTGCCGGTACCGGCCCGGATGACGGCGGACCGTCACGGCCCTGGCGGCGTTCCTCAGCCCGAGCGAAGTCGAGTCGGTACCGCGGTAGTTGGTCTACGGGGCCACAGCTCTGTGTGAAGCTTTCCCCATGACTCACCCGCGTGAAGAAGTCAGGGCCAGGCTGCAGACCGATCGCCCGCACTCCGCCCGTGTCTGGAACTACCTGTTGGGAGGCAAGGACAACTACCCCGTCGACAGCGAGGCCGGTGAGGTCATCCTGAAGACCTTCCCGGAGTTCGCCGCCGTCGCGCGGCTGCAGCGGAGGTTCCTCGCGCGCGCCGTGCGCTTCCTTGCGGGCGAGGCCGGCGTCCGCCAGTTCCTCGACATCGGCACCGGACTGCCCACCGCCGACAACACACACGAACTGGCCCAGCGCATCGCGCCGGAGAGCCGCATCGTGTACGTCGACAACGACCCCCTCGTCCTGGTGCACGCGCAGGCCCTGCTCACCAGCAGCGTCGAGGGTGCCTGCGCCTACGTCGACGCCGACGTCAGGGACCCGGAACGCATTCTCGCCGAAGCAGCGAAGACCCTGGACCTCAGCCGCCCGGTCGCCCTGACCATGTTGGGCATCATGGGGCAGATCTCTGACGCCGAGCGCCCCGCCGACCTGGTGAGCACGCTGCTGTCGGCCCTGCCCTCGGGCAGCTACCTGGCCCTGAGCGACGGCACGAACACCAACGAGGCACTCAACACCGCGGTCGGGGTCTACAACGGGCAGTCGGCCAACACCTACCACCTGCGGTCACCGCAGGAGATCGCCTCCTTCTTCGCCGGGCTGGAGCTGGTGGAGCCGGGAGTCGTGCCCACGGCCGCCTGGCGCCCGGACGCCGACCGGGCCGAGGAGGACACGGCCGACGTCTCCGTCTGCGGTGTCGCGGTCAAGAAGTGACCCGGCCTGCCGCTCGGTAGTCCCTCGGAGGCACCCCGTAGCGCCGGCGGAAGGCACTGCTGAAGTGGAAAGGGCCGGCGCAACCGGACGCCTCGGCCACCCGGGCGACCGGCAGCACGGTGCTCCACAGCAGCCGCGCGGCGTGCCACAGGCGGGTCTGTCCTGTGTTTGGCTCTGTCTCACAGTCGACCGAATGTGAGACAGAGCCGAACGTCTCACAGTCCCCCACCCACATATCGTCGCTCCACGCTGAGGTGGTGGGGGCCAGGAACCGGGTGACCTGGCGGAGCAGGCCGGCGGCCTTGCGTGGACGCTTGTTGCAGTCGGGTCGCTGCGGCAGGGAGGCGAAGAGGTGCCGCGGGTGGGTGTGGGCGTGCCGGAGCCACTTGGCCTCGGAGGGGAAGCCGGGCATGGCCCGCATCATGACGAGGGTGAGCGGTTCGGCATCGCTCGGGCGAGGTGCGACGCCGACCGGCGGGCGCCGACCGGCGGGCGCCGACCGGCGGGCGCCGAGGTGCCAGGTCCGGACGGCCCTTCAACAGGTCGTCGGTCATTGCATGGAGCGCAGTCGCGAGAGTGTCCAGGTTGTTCGTCACAAAACGGTCTTGGTCGCTCTCGTCCCCGTCTTCACAGCCTCCCCTTGATCGTCCGAGGACGCGCCGCGGGGTGGCCGATGATTTTCCGCACGTCACGAAGTCTGAAAGGGCGGGGACGGATGTCTCCTCGCTCGAGAGAGAAGTGGTGTGCGATGAGGTTGGTACTGCAGGAGTTTCTGTCTCTGGACGGTGTCTCCCAGGGGCCCGGTTCCCCGGACGAGGACACCAGCGACGGGTTCACCCGGGGCGGCTGGTTCGTACCGCACCTGGACGAGGCGTTCGACCGGGTGGCCGCCCTCTGGCTCGGCAAGGCGGACGCGTTCCTGTTCGGCCGCCGTACGTACGAGAACTTCGCTCGGGACTGGCCGAAGATGACCGACCACCCGAGCGCCCGCATTCTGAACGGCTCACCGAAATACGTCGCCTCCCAGAGCCTGACCAAGGCTGGGTGGGAGCCGACCACGATCCTGTCCGGCGACATCCCCGCCCAGGTCGCCGAACTGAAGCGGCAGCCCGGCCGCGAGCTCCAGATCCACGGCAGCGCCCGGCTCGGCCAGTCCCTGCTGGCCGCCGGCCTGATCGACGAACTGCGGCTCGCGATCGCCCCGGTGATCGTGGGCAGCGGACGACGCCTGTTCCCGGACGGCGGCACCCCGGCCGGCCTGCGCCTGCTGCACCATGAGACGACGCCGAGCGGAATTGCGGTGCACGTCTACGAGTCGAGGGGCCTTCCGGAGTACGGGACGTACGGGGCCGACGCGTAGCCGCCAGACCGGATCGATCGAAACGGGTCGCCGGACGCAACATCTTCCCGAGCATCCACTGACCTCTTGGAATTGATCATCCAGTCTCCGGAAGCGCCAGGGCGCAGTCAGCACAGCATCGGCCCCGTCCGGCGAGTGCCGGACGGGGCCGATCAGCTGCGTGATCGTGAAGGGCGGTCGCCTACGCGGCGAAAGGCTCCATGAGGCTTCAGCCGAACGATCGTCCTCATGGGCTACAGGTGAGGCCCGGGGACACTGTCCCCTTCACCACCACGCCTTCCACAACCACACCCGGCTCCCGATTGTTCCCCTGCCCGGGCTCCCCCTTCGTAGCCGGCCGCCGAGGCGGACAGCCTTCGGTCTCGCTCAGGCTCGCGGTGATTTCAGCAACCTCTTCACCCGGGCCGCGCTCATCGCCGGGATCGGCATCCTGCTTATTCAAACCGGTGGCGCACCATGGTGGTGGGTCGGGTCAGCTGCGGCCGTCCTCGTCCTGAAGGGTCCAGCCGTCCAGGTTCACCGCACGGCGGTGCCCGTCTTCCCTCCGCACCAGGACGCCTGCGAGGGCGGCACACATACTCCTTCCGGGTGCTCCCACGGGTGACGGCGCTATTGGTGCCCTTTCATCTTGCTTATGGAAACGTCCTGACCATGGCCGACATGTCCCATGGTGCTCACGCCCAGCCTCCGACGCGCGGACAGCGGTGGTCCGAGTTCCGGCAGTCACCGTGGTGGCCGGCCGTCGTGCTGGTGCTCATCCTGGCGGCCGCGGCCGGTCTCTTCGCCGGTTCGTACACCTATTCCATGGCCAATCCGACCCCGCACTCGATCCCCACGGCCGTGGTCGGCTCATACGAACAGGCCCGCGGGCAGGCCTTTCTGGACGGCCTGGAGAAGGCACTGAACGCGTCCGTGAAGGTACACGTGTACGGCAGTGCCGCCGGGGCCCGTCAGGCCATGGACGACCAGGAGGTCTTTGCGATCTTCGATATCCGCGACGACGGGAGAACCGCGGTCCTTGACCTGTCGGGTGCCTCCGGGGCCTCGGTCGCGGAGGTGCTGGCCGACACGGCGCCGGCCGTGGGGGAGGAAACCGGCGTCGAGGTCACCGTCCAGGACCTCAATCCGCTGCAGGAGGGCGACCCACGCGGACTGGCGATCTTCTACATCTCGCTGGCCGCCGTCATCATCGGCTTCGTCGGGGCGATCCAGCTCAGCGTGCACGCACGGTCCCTGACGCCCTTCGAACGCATCCTGTTCACCCTCGCCTACGCGCTGCTCGGCGGATTCGCCGTCGCCGCGACCGTGGACTGGCTGCTCGGCGCGCTCGACCTGCCGTTCGTGGAGTCGTGGCTGATCCTGGCGCTCACCCTGTTCGCCAGCGGCATGGTTTTCACCATGTTCAACACCCTGTTCGGACGCTGGGCGATGCTGCCGACATGGGGGCTGATGATCCTACTGGGCAACCCCTCGTCCGGCGGCGCGGTGTCCTGGCCGCTGCTGCCCTCCCCGCTGGGCGAGATCGGCAAGTGGCTGCCGCCCGGTGCCTCGGTCAACGCGCAGCACACGGCGGTGTACTTCCAGGGGCACCAGCACGCGTTCCCGTTCCTGGTGCTGGGCGGATGGGCCCTGCTGTCGTGTGCGGTCTTCTGGATCTGGCGGCACCGGCATCCCGGCGGCCGCGAGCGCCATCCGGCGCACGCCGAGTCGTAACGGCCCCGGTCACCCTGCCGTCGGCTGCACCGCGCGGCAGGCCATCTGGAGAGCGAGCTGTGGCCGGGTCCGCCCAGGCCCACACCGAGCCGGTCCCTGCCGCGGCAGGGCGGCGACGGTGTTGCGGCGCTGGCGCGCTCAGGGCCGTCCTGGGCGTGCCCGTCCCAAGGGCTGAGGCCGCCGCCAATCGTCTGCACGGCCTTCGACAGCGCACGTCCGGCCGCGTCAGCTGAGGAAGCGTGAGAGCCAGGTGCCGCCGGCCTTCTGGTCGGGCACGGCCCGGTCGTGCTCCTGGTGCCTGTGCTGGTGTGCTCGGTTTGGCGTTCGGCGGTGAGGGCTCGCTGCTTGCAGTCGTCGCACAGGTGCGGGTGGGTCCCCCGTGGAGTGTCCCACCCGGCGGGTTCGACGGCCTTCCACCGTGCGTCGGTGAACCGGGCGTGGCAGTCGGCGCACACCGGGCGGCGGGCTCCACTCGGTGGAGTGGGTGCCGGGCATCGTCGGTGCGCACCACGGCATCGGGTGCGCCGCATCGGGTCCACTCAGTGGCCGGCCTCCCGGCCGCGGTGCGGTCCGGTCTCCTGCGGGCGGTGCGCCCGCTGGTCGTCCTGGCGCACCGGCCGCGCTCCATCGGCGTCGTCCTGTTCGGCGTAGCGGTCCGCGCGGGTGCGGGAGGCGTCGGCCGCCTCGGAGAACGCGTCCTGGAGGTGGCGCAGCCGCTCGGCTGTGAGATCGAGGGCCTCCACGTCCGTGCGGGACTCCCCCAAGGCCCGCAGCGCCGTCAGGTCGATCGTCTCCCGGCGTCCGGCCTCCGGCTCCTGGTCGTCGTGCTCGGGGTCGGCCGGGGGTCGCCGCTCCGGGTCGAGGACGGCGGTTGGTGGGCGACGGCGGGCGGGGAGATCGTGCAGTGTCCACCGGGCGGTGTGGAGGCGGTGGCCGGACTCCAGTGCGGCCGCGGTGAAGCGCGTCAGTTCTCGCGGTGAAGCGCGCTATTTCTCGGCTGGGGCGGGGGCTCGGGGAAGGCGTAGCTGGAAGCACGCTCCGAGGGTCCGGGGGGTGAGGGTGAGGGTGCCTCGGTGGCGGTGGGCCAGGTCACGGGCGATGGCGAGGCCCAGGCCGGTGCCGCCGTGGTCGCGGGAGCGGGCGTCGTCGAGCCGGACGAAGCGTTCGAAGATGCGCTCGGCGTCCTCGGTGGGCACGCCCGGTCCGTCGTCGTGCACCGTGAGGACGACCCAGGCGTCCTGGTTTCGGATGGTGATCTGGATGCGGTGCGCGGCGTGGCGGACGGCGTTGTCGATGAGGTTGCGCAGCAGCCGTTCGTACTCGTCGGGGTTTCCGTGTACGTGTGCGGGGGCGGCGCTGTCGCAGGTGAGGGTCAACGGCCTTTCGTTGAGGGGGTATTGCTCGGTCAGCCGGGAGGCGAGGATTGTCAGGTCGACGGTTTCGGGGCCGGCTACGGGGGCGCGGGTGTCGAGACGGGCGAGGAGCAGCAGGTCTTCGGCGAGGGCTTGGAGGCGGCGGGTCTGTCGTGCGGCGGTGGTGGCCGCGGCGGGCCAGTCGGTGCGTTCCGGGTAGGCGAGCGCGACTTCCAGGCTGGCCAGCAGTGTGGTGAGGGGGCTGCGCAGTTCGTGGGCGGCGTCCGCGACGAAGCGGCGTTGCTGGGCGGCGGCGTTGTCGAGGCGCTGGAGGGTGGTGTTGATGGTGGTGGCCAGGGCGGTGATCTCGTGTCCCGTGGCGGGGACGGTGACGCGTTCACGGGGGTCGCTCGCGGTGACCGAGGCGGTGAGGACGCGGATGGCTTCGACCGGCCGCAGTGCGATGCGGACGGCGAAGTAGGCGACCGCGGCGATCAGCACGAGGCTGACGAGCCCGGCCCGCAGCAGCAGGCGGTCGGTGGTGTCGGTGATCGCCTCGGCTGTGTGCGGGAGCAGCACCACATAGACCCGCAGCTCGGCGTCGGCGGCGACGCCCAGAGCGGCGGCTTTCTCGCTGCTCAGTTCATCGGCGCTGATATCGGCGGACATGACCAGGTGGGTCTCGCCGGCCATATCGAATCCGTCCCTGACACTGTGGTCGCGGCGCTCCGGTATGCGGAGGGGACGAATCGTCAAGAGCGCGGATTCCATGGCCTCTGATGGGGCGGGCAGCACATGGCGGGTGCCGGGATCGAAGGCTTCCATGCCTCCGCCGTAGGCGACAGCGGAGCGCCGGCCGCTCGCGACGACCTCGTACGGCACGGCGCTCCTGCGAACGGGAACCACACCCTCGTTCAGCTGATCGACGAGAGCCCGGAGCTGCGTCTGGGCTTGGTTCTCGGCGATCTGCGTGCTCTCGCGGTAGACGTCGCGGTGTACCCACCAGCCGACGCCGACCAGGATGACGGCGGCGGTCGAGGCGGCGGCCAGGGCCGCGCGGGCTCGTACCGAACGCGGCCACCAGCGGCGTCGCGGCTCAGTCGCGTTCACGGTCGTCCACCAGCCGGTAGCCGGTACCCCGTACGGTCTGCAGGGACTGCCGGTGGAACGCGGTGTCCACCTTCTTGCGGAGGGCGCTGACGCGCGCCTCCACCAGATTGGGATCCCAGGCTCCGTCGGGCCACGCGTGATAGAGCAGATCCGCTTTGGAGACCGCCTGGCCCGCCCGGCGGGCCAGCAGCTCCAGCACGGCGAACTCCCGGGGTGTGAGTTCCACCCGGGCCCCGGCCCGGCGGCAGACCCGGCCGGCGACGTCCAACGAGAGGTCGCCCACGGCAAGGACGGGCGGGGCGATCGTGGCGGCTCGTCTGACCAGGGCCCGCAGCCGTGCGACGAGCACCATGTAGGAGAAGGGTTTGGCCAGGTAGTCATCGGCCCCCGTGTCCAGGGCCTCTGCCTGATCCCAGTCCCCGTCCTTGGCGGTGAGTACCAGGATGGGGGTCGCGTTGCCCTCCCGGCGCAGCTGGGCGCAGACCTTGTAGCCGTTGAGTCCGGGCAGCATCAAGTCCAGTACGACAACGGCGTATTCGCCGGTCCGGGCCATCCACAGTCCCTGCCGGCCGTCATGGGCGAGGTCGACGCTGTAGCCCTCGGCGGTCAGACCGGTGTGCAGGGTGTGGGCAAGGTCCACCTCGTCTTCGACCACCAGGATGCGCATGTGGTGCAGCCTCCCACAGCGCCGGCCCGCCTTCCTGATCAGCCGGTCAGGTTGGATCAGCATCCGGTCAACAAGGTCCGGGCACGCTGGCGCAACGTCTTCGCCACTGCTGAAAGGCCCTGTCGCCGATGTCCGTTGCTGAACGTGGCCCCACCGTGGCCAGGACGGTTTCCCCTCCCGTACCCACCCGTCGACAATCACCGAGCCCGGCCAAAGCCGTTGTCGTCATCGCGCCCTTGTCGCTGACCATCGCTCTGGGGCTCTGGGGTATCCGCAGGAAGAACACCATGTGGGGGGACGAGTCCGTCACCTATCAGCTCGCGCACCGCGATCTTTCGCAGATATGGCTCACCGCCCAGCACGTTGATCTGGTCCATGCCCTCTACTACACCGTGATGCATGGGATCTTCGGTCTCTTCGGCGGAGGGCTGCTGACGTTGCGGCTGCCGTCTGTGCTGGCGATGTCCGTGGCGGCGAGCGGAGTCGGGCTTCTGGGACTACGCCTGGCGGGACCCCGTGCCGGGCTGCTGGCCGGGCTGGTGTTTCCGCTCCTCCCCCAGGTCCAGAAGTACGCGCAGGAAGGCCGCTCGTATGCCATGGTCTGTGCCCTGGTCACCTGGGCCACCTATGCGCTCGTGGTCAGCGTCCCGCATCGCGCCCGGTGGCGATGGGCTGGCTATGGCTCCACCATGCTGCTGGCCTGTCTGCTCCATGAGTTCGCGGTCCTCGCCCTGGTTGCACACGGCGTCACGCTGGTCGTCTCCCGTGTTCCACGACCGGTGCTCAAGGCGTGGAGTGTGACTGCCGCGGGTGTTGTGGCCGGGCTGCTGCCGCTGGCGATCTGCAGTGCGGGGCAGTCGGGGCAGGTGTCCTGGATCGACGGACCGGTGCGGCTTCCTGGTCTCCTGGTCATGGCGGTCGTGGGCGTGGCGTGTGCCCTCGCGCCCCTGGGGGCGAGGGGACCCGTGCGGCTTTCCGTGCTGGCTGTGCCGATTGTTGTGCTACCTGGCCTTCTGCTGCTGATCGTCTCACTGGTCAAGCCCCTTTTCGTCGACCGGTATGTGCTTTACAGCAATATCGGAATCGCCTTGCTGCTGGGCGCCTGGATGGATTACTTCCACCGGCTGCAGCGGTCCTCCCGCAACGCGTGGATCGCGGCGGTCGCCGTACTGGCCGCCGTACTGGCCGCGCTCGTCCCGCCGAGCCTCTCGCTGAGGACGCCCCAGAGCCGGAGCAATGACGTCACCGCCATCGGCGCCGCCGTACGCAAGGAAGGCCGTCCCGGCGACGGGCTGCTCTATCTCTCCGGCCAGCACCGGATCTTGACCGCGGCCAGCCCCGAGGACACCCGTTTCCTGACAGATCTCGCCCTGGCGCAGGACCCCGTCTCGTCGAACACACTTGCAGGTGTCGAGCTTCCCGCCCGGGATATCGCGGCACGCATGCTGGAGTTCGACCGGATCGTCGCGGTCCGCGCGGCGGGTGCGCACTCGCCGACCGATCCGCGGGAGGAAGCGAAAACAAGCACCCTGCGGCGCTACTTCCGCGAGTACGGAACAACCCATGTCAACGGGGCGCGAGTCACCGTCTATGTCCGAGACCACGACCCGTCCCCGAAGGCCGGTGCTGGATCCGACAGCCCGGAGCGAGCGGTGGGGTGATGAGGTGACGGCGGTGTCCTCGTCACGGAAGACGTCGAGCCGGCCGACCTCGATGTAGGCCGGCGGCAGGCCGGTCGCTCCTCGAGCCGGGCCGGAGCCGCCGTCGCCGCGGCGTCGCCTACGGCCGGTGGTGTGGCGTCCGCCATCGCGCCGGCCATCGGGGCCGGCGCCGCGGCGATTTCGAGGTCCAAGCTGAGTGCCGTGGTCCTTTCCTTTCGGTGGAGGATCGGTGTCAGGCGACGGACGGGACGACGATGACCTTGCCGTGCACCGCGCCCTGGGCGGCTCGTGCGTGCAGCGTCGACAGCTCGGCCAGCGGCACCCGCTCGGCGACGTCGACGCGCAGCTCGCCGCGGTCGGTCAACGCCACCAGCCGCGCCAGCTGGTCGGCGTCGCTGCGGACGAACAGGTCGATGCCCCGCACATCGCGCTCCTCGTCGCTGGGGGCGGGCATCCACACCGTGGTGCTCACGACGACCCCGCCGGAACGGACCAGGGTGACCAGCGCGGCCAGCTCGGCCGGGTCGACCGGTGCGAGGTTGAGTGCGACGTCGACCGGTTCGGTCACCACCGCGGTCACGCTGGTGGTGGTGTGGTCGACGACTTCGTCGGCGCCGGCGGACCTGACCGCTTCGCTGCTGCGCGGACCGGCTGTGGCGATGACGTGGGCACCGGCGTTCTTGGCCAGCTGCACGGCGTAGCCGCCGACCGCGCCGCCGGCGCCGTTGATCAGCACGCGTTGCCCGGCTGTCAGCTTGCCGTGGTCGAACAGAGCCTGGTACGCGGTCAGGCCCACCAGGGGCAGCGCGGCGGCGTCTGCCAGGGGGACGCTCTTGGGTGCTGACGTCAGGACCTCGGCCGGCGCGAGAACGTACTCCGCAGCGGCTCCCGTGCCGTCCATCGGCAGGAAGCCGACGACGTCGTCGCCGACCGCGATGCCGTCCACGCCCTCGCCCAGCGCGTCGACCGTGCCGGCGACGTCGATGCCGGGGGTGTGGGGCAGCACCACCGGGATGGGGCCGCGCATGAAGCCGCCGCGGATGTTGCCGTCGACGGAGTTGAACGATGTCGCGGCGACGCGGATCCGGACCTCACCGGCACCGGGGACGGGCTGCTCCACGTCCTCGTGGCGCAGGACGTCGGGGTCGCCGTACTCGTGGAAACGTACTGCCTTCATGTCGGTTCTCACCTTCACTGCGATCCATGGTGCTTCGAATTCGAAGCAACTGTTGGCGACAGTACCCCTGCTTCGAATTCGAAGCAAGTGTGGTCGGTCATCCCCGGTGCGAACGCATCGCCGCGGCGGGTTCGACGGCGGCTTGGTCGATGCAGGTGTGCAGCCCTCCTCCGTCGCTGCGAGCCGTGGCCTGCCAGTCGGCGGGACCGGCGACGACGATCGTGGGTACGGGGTCCGCGTGCACGCCGGTCAGCCGCCTCCGCAGGACCTGCGTGAGGTCGGGCGGCTGCCGGCGGGAGCTGCTGTTGAGCGCCGGGAGCACCGGCATGCCGGAGAGGACTCCGTCCTCGAGGACGGCGAGGAACGAGTCGAACAGCTCGCTCGGGGATGCGGCGAGCACCGGGGTCGCCACCACCAGCCCGTCGGCCGCCTCCCTCAGGTCGAGGCCGGCGCGACCGTGGGAGGTGTGCTGGGCGAGGGGTGCTGGTCCTCGCGTTGCGCGAGGAAGGGGATGCTCATGACCGGTCCTCGGGACGGGTGGGCGGCGGCGCCGCCCTCTTTTCGCAACCCTGCGCCGTACCACTGCCCGATCTCCGTGTTCTGCGGCGTTCGGTCGGGCCCAGCGCTGCCCACCCGGCTCGCTCAGGGGATCACGACATGGGGCCCGTGTGGTTCGCCCGTCCGATCCACGCCCGGGAGGGCACCGGGAGACTCGCGGCGGTTGAGTCCCAGCGTCGCCCGCGGTGGCTGGAACAGCAGCACACCACACGGCACACCACACTCTTCGAATTCGAAGCAGTAGACTCCGGTCATGCCTGATTCACCGCCGTCGCTCGACCCCGTGCAGCTCGGCGCCTACTTCGACCTCATCGAGGTGACCAGCCTGCTCCGGCATGCGGTCGAGCAGCAGCTGCGCGAGAGCGGCGATCTCAGTTATGTGCAGTTCCAGCTGCTGGCCCGCCTCGGAGACTCACCGACGGGCAGCCACCGCATGACCGACCTGGCCGACGGTGTGGTCTACAGCCGCAGCGGCCTGACGTACCAGGTGGGTCTGCTCGAGAGGGAGGGCCTGGTCGTCCGTGCTCCCTCGCTGGACGACGAGCGGAGCATCACCGTCACCCTCACCGATGCCGGACGTGAGCTGCTCGCGAAGGTGCTGCCGGGGCACGTCGAGGTGGTCAGCGGCCTCCTGTTCGAACCGCTTTCGCGCGACGACGTCAAGGCTCTCGCCGGCCTGCTGGCGCCAGTGCGCGACCACATGCGCTCGACGCCGCCTCGCTCGGCCGCGCCTCGCCGCCGCAAAGGCGGAGCGTAAGGACCCGACAGGCGCCGGAGCCCCGGAGACCGTAGCGGATCGCGAGGCGGCAGGACGCCGGGCAGCCGCGGCAGCCGCCGGTGCACCCGAACGGGGGCAGGAGGCTGAGTCGTCAGGCCGGTCGGCGTGCGAATTGCGCCGGTGTCGCCCGGTACTGCTTCTTGAAAGCGCGGACGAAATGGCTGCTGTCGGTGAAGTGCCGGTGCGCGGCGATGGTGGCCGGAGACAGGCCGGCGTCGGCGAGGCGGGCATCGGCCAGGTCCTTGGCCGCTTGGGCCAGTGCCGGGGTGAAGGTGGGCTCGCGGTCGTCGAAGTGGTCGAGGACCAGCCCCTCGGCCAGTTCGATCAGGGCGTTGCGGGACGCGTGCGTGGCCGCGGGGCCCAGGTCGCTCACGGTCCGCTGGACCATGCTGGTGTGTGCCATGAGGACCTGCGCCGCGGGCGAGGCGGCCTGGCCGGCGCGTGGTTTTCCGGCGACCAGGGACCGCAGAGCGTCGCCGGGGAAGATGAAGATGCGGTTGCCGCTCCCGGGTGTGGTGTGGAAGTGGTTCTCCGTCACGACGTGGTGCATGAAGCAGGTGCCGGCCGAGACGTAGGCGTCACCGCCTCGGTCGTGCGGGTCCCGCAGGGTCGTCGCACCGCGCAGCCCGACGCACAGCCTGATGTGGTCGTGCTCGTGCGTACCGACCGCCTGGGTGTTCACGGGTGAGGAGCCCCGGAGTTCGTTGACGGCGGTGTCCTGCAGGGTCACCGAGCGCATGGTTCCCTGGAAGCCGTCGACCGTGGAAGCACTGAACTCCGGCAGGGGTACAGGTCTCCCATGCGGTCGTTCCAGGTGTCGACGAACGACTCCCACGTTCCCCGACCGGTTCCTGTGGCGTCGGCGTCGACGGTGAACGTGCCCACCTTGTCGCTCGGACCGACGAAGCGCGGTCTGCCGCTCAGGTGTCCTCCGCGCCGATGAAGGCGTCGCCGGAATCCCATCCGATGTCGCAAACGTACATGCTTTCCACGCACGGCTGTTCCTACTCTTGACTGTGCTTCAACCGTCAACGATCTACCGCCTGCGGGTGTCGCCGGCCGAGCTGCCGACCCTGCACGTCGGCGCCGCCGCGGGCGTACTGTCCAGTGGCGAAGTCGTCGTCGCGCCCGGCGACCGACTCCCATCTGACCGACCTTCGAGGAGACGACCGCGATGATTCCCGATGACGATCCGTCCCGGTCACTGACCGTGGCGAACCCGGACGACCCCAGCACGACGTACGTCTCGCTCGTGGGCAACACGTACGCCATGCTGGTCACCGGCGAGCAGACCAACGGCCGGTACTGCCTGATCGACATGCGCGTGCCCGACGGCGGCGGCCCGCCGCCGCACCGGCACGACTTCGAGGAGATGTTCACGATCCTCGAGGGCGAGATCGAGTTCACCTTCCGCGGTGAGAAGTACACGGTGGGGGCCGGGTCCACGATCAACGTCCCGGCCAACGCGCCGCACAACTTCCGCAACGTCTCGGGTGCGCCGG
Source organism: Streptomyces sp. AC558_RSS880 (assembly GCF_019049255.1). Classification (GTDB taxonomy): domain Bacteria; phylum Actinomycetota; class Actinomycetes; order Streptomycetales; family Streptomycetaceae; genus Streptomyces. The sequence continues at coordinate 27,040 of NZ_JAGMUJ010000134.1, forward strand.
CCCGCATGCTGTGCATGTGCACCCCCGCCGGCCAGGACGAGTACTTCCTGCGCATCGGCGATGTCGTCGCGGGCAAGGATGCGCCGCCGCCGCAGCTGTCGGAGGACGAGCTCGCGGAGCGTCGCCGCCGTGCGGCCGAGTTGGCCTCGGCCTACCGAAGCGAGTTCCTGTAGCCCGCGGGGGCGGCACGCCCGGCCGTCGGCCGACGCTCACCGAGCCTGGGCGGCCTTCGAGAGCCCTACGTGATTCGGGACCGGGCCGGGCCCGGTCCCGCTCCGGTCACGGATGTGGCCGTGCTGAGTGGTGCGACCGTGATGAGCGGTCCGGCGGCCCACCTGCGGACAGGCCGACAGCCTCGGCGAGGTGTGATCGCACTTCTCCTGCTACTCATGCTGCTACCGCCATGTCCAAGGAGCGCGGATGGGGAGCGGTGGGATTGGCGGGCCGGCCGCGGCGCGAGCCGGTGCACTGGTGGGCAGGGAGCCGGAGCGGGCGGTGCTCGATCGTATGTTGTCAGGCGCGGCGGACGCTCCGCCCGTGGCCCACCTGCACGGTCCCGGTGGCATCGGCAAGTCCTCGCTGTCGCGCTACGCCGCGTGGCAGGCCGAGCTCAGCGGCCGCCGCGTGGTGCGCATGGCCGAGGAAGCGGAGGGCCCGGCATCGGCGGCCGCGGTCGCGCACCGGGTGTGCCTCCAGCCAGAGGCGTTCCGCGTTCACCGCTACGCGGGCTCCTCCACGCCCGTGTCGTTCATGGCCATCCCGCGGCTGGATGCACCACTGCCCGAGGACCACGCCGTGCGACACCGGGCTCGCGCCGCGGTCACGCCCGTGGCGACTTGGCCCGCAACTGCCGCCACGAGTGGCCCAGGCGGCCGGCCGCCACGCGTGGCGTTCGTGGAAGGCGTGCTCGAGGCGCTGCGCACCTGGCACACGCCCCGCGCATTCGCACCGGCGTCCTCCTGGACTCCCCTCTCCTGCCGCCTGGTTCATCCGGCCCGGCCGTGGGCCTGCGTGGCGCCATCACCACCGCCATCGACGCGATACGGACCGACCCCGCGGGCGTCAAAGCCCACGAGGCCGCCCGGACCATCGCCAAGGCCGTGACCGACCGCAAGCCCCGCACCCGCTGTACCATCGGCCGGGACGCCGCCGTACTCACCCGTCTCGCGCGCATCCCGCCCGACCGGGTCCTGGACCGGGTGATCGCCGCCGACCTCCGCCCGCGTTACGGGAGCACAGCCTCGACGTGACGAACACTCAGGGCACCGGCTCGGCCGGCGGCGGAGCCGTCCTGGGCGTTTCGTTCGGATCGGTCGGCCGTTGACCCGGCTTCACTCGATGGCTGCGCGCCTGCGGCCTCCGCACGGGAAGGGCCGATGCCGCAGAGCGGCGGCACACTGTCGTTCCCGGCTGATTACTCAGCTTGCCCGGACGCTCGCTGCGAGGTCCAGGTCGGACAGGTCGAGTACGAAGCGGTAGCGGACGTCGTTGCGCCGGAGACGGTCGAGGGCCTCGTTCACTCGCGCCGAGGGGAGGAGTTCGATGTCGGCGGTGATGCCGTGTTCGCCGCAGAAGTCCAGCATGGCGATGGTCGCGGGCGTGCCTCCGCTGCCCGCGGAGCTGAGTTTCTTGCGTCCCACGAGCAGATCGGTGGTCTCCACCGTGACGGGTCCGAGGTGCCCGAGGTGGCTGAGCGTCCCGTCCAAGGCGACCAGGCGCAGGTAGGGGCCGAGGTCGTGCGGGGCGGAGATCGTGTCGATGACGACGTCGAACCGGTTGCGGGCGCCGGCCATCTGTTCCGGGTCCGCGGAGACGATGAGACCGTGGGCGCCGAGACGGCGAGCGTCGTCGGCCTTGTCCGGTGAGCGGCTGATGACCGAGGTGTCGGCGCCGAGCGCCACGGCGATCTTGACCGCGAGGTGGCCCAGGCCGCCCAGTCCGGCCACGGCGACGCGGGTTCCCGGCCCCACGCCGAGGGCGTGCAGCGGTTCCCAGACGGTGATCCCGGCGCAGAGCAGCGGAGCGGCGGCGGCCGGATCCAGTCCGGCGGGAAGGCGATAGGCGAAGCGGTCGCGAACAACGTACTCGCGGGAGTAACCCCCCAGGGTGGTCGACCCGTCGCGCCGGTCGGTGCCGCCGTAGGTCAGGGTCGGGAAGGCATGGCAGAAGTTCTCCTGACCGGCCCGGCACATGGCGCACTCGCCGCACGAGTCGACGATGTTGCCCACCGCGACGGGGTCGCCGACGGTGAAGCGGGTGACCGCGGGGCCGGTCTCGGTCACCACGCCCGTGAACTCGTGTCCGGGCACCAGCGGCCGGCCTCCTTCGCCGTCCCGGACGTCGATGGCGTGCAGATCGGAGTGGCAGACACCGCAGTAATCCACCCGGACCGCGAGATCGTCGGGGCGCAGATCACGTCGCTCCAGCGGCGTCCGCCGCAGTGTCGACGACGAGCCCTCCACCTGCCAGCCGACGGTGCTCCTCATGACTCCTCCTCAAAGACAGACTGTTCGGTCTATTAACGTAGCGGCTCCGGCCCAGAAAGCAAACCAACTGTTCTGTCTGATAGCTTGGGGACATGGCCGATCAACCCCTGACCGCGCGTGGAGCCGCGACGTACCAACGCATCCTCGAAGTGGCGACCAAGGAGTTCGCCGAGCACGGGATCGCCGGCGCTCGCGTCGAGCGGATCGTGACTGCGGCACGCACGAACAAGGCGCAGCTCTACGCCTACTTCGGCAGCAAGGAAGGGCTCTTCGACGCCATCTTCTTCGGCTCGCTGGAGCGGATCGTGAACGTCGTCCCGATCGACGCCACCGACCTCGCGGACTGGGCCGTACGCCTCTACGACGAGTACCTTCGCCGCCCCGACCTCATCCGGCTGGCCACCTGGGCGCGCCTGGAGCGACGCCCGGCCGGCCACCTGGTGGACGATCCCGATCGCCTCGACGACCAGAAGTTGCGTGCCATCGCCAAAGCCCAGGCCGCCGGTCTGGTCCGCCAGGGAGACCCGTTCGACCTCATGGCCATGGTGATCGCCATGTCCATGGCGTGGTCACCGGTCAGCAATGTCTACGCGGCGACGGCGCAGGAGCCCCCCGAACTGCACGACCAACGTCGAACTCTGCTCCGCGAGAGCGTCCGCCGCGCCATGGCTGCCGACCACATCTAGGCGGTTTCGTCCGGGTCATCGGGCAGACCAGAGGAAGATACCGGCGATGTGAAGTCCGGCCAGGTAGATGGTCACGGTCTTTCCGTGAATACGCCTTGTCGGCCGGCACCACCTCGGGCCTGGTGCGCGGCCGTCCACGGCGCCGCGGGACGCGTAGTCGGGCCATCACCTCCGTGAAGGCGGGTGCGTCGCCGACCTGGCCGGCGGTGAGGCGGAAGCCCCAGGGCCGGCACCGGCCGGGTCGTGCTTCTCATAGCCGAGGTGGTCGGTGATCTCGCCTTCGAGAGCGGACTCCAGCACGCGTTGGGTCAGCTGCTGTGCAACAGCCCGCCCTCGCCGGTCAACTGCAGGCCACTCGCACCGGCCCGGTCGACCACCTGCCCGACCAACTGCTCGTCCAGAACATCCGTCGACAACTCGGCCGGCCCGGACAGTCCTGGTGGCGACGAATTCTGGAATGCCCTCGGTGCTCGGTTCCCGGCCGTAACCGGACTTCTCGATGCCGCCGAAGGGCAGGCGCGGGCCGGAGGCGACCATGCCGGGGCGGATATCGTCGAGAACGGTGGGCGGGTAGTGGCAGCCTGGCCGTCCGGGACCTGACCGCTGGTCTTGAGTATGGTGCCGGCTGCGATGCCGGACTCGACCTGGTGAGGACGAGGAACGGGTCGGAGCCGCCGAGTTCGCGGACTTGCTTCTTCAGTTCCGGGGAGGACGTTGTGATGCGGACGCGGCCGGCGTTATGTCCGGTAAGGAGTGACGAGCGAAGAGGGTGGCGACCAGATCCCGCCGACTGCGGACGCCCGTCTTGTCGAACACCGCCTTCAGGTGGTCCTGAACCGTGTGCGGTGACAAGCCGGCACGGTGGCTGATGTCGGCTGTGGACAGCCCCCGCAGCACCAGGGCCGTGATGTCCCTCTCACGAGGGGTCAGCCCGTACGCTGCGACGATCAGCGCGATGTGCTCGGCGGGACCGGCCAGTTCGACAACGACAGCGGTACGGGCCGAGGTCGCCGTGGGTTCCTCCAGACGCCAGGCGTGCAACCGTACCCGGCCGTGTCTGCGGCTGTGCATCCACGAGGTGTGGGAGGCCGCGGCCCCCGCAGCCTGCACTGCCGCTGCCACCGCGTACACGGCGGGAGGCAGTCCGCGGTCACCGGGTGGCACGCCGTCGGTGTGAGCCAGGTCGTCACACCACATGGCCACGGTGGGCGTCACGTGAACCACTTGGTGGTCGCCGTCCAGTAGCACCAGTCCCGGCGCCACCCCCGAGGTGTTCTCCTCGGCGAGCCGCGTCAGGTGCAGCCGGCGCAGTGCGTCCCCCAACGGCTGGACCAGCGACGCCGCCACAGCCAGCTCCGGGGAGCCGAACGGGGGCGCGTCGTCTGCGCGGCCCATGATCAGGGCGCCCCACGCCCCGTGGCGGTCCCGCAGCAACACACGTAACTCGTCGCGGAAACCCAGGGGCCGCATGATGTCGCGGTACCGGGGACTGAGGTCGAGGTTCCCGTTCGTCTCTCGGCTGAGCAGGCCCACCGGCGTCGGTCTGGCCGCCAGCTCCGACAGGTCGTTGGCGTCCCCCTCGCGGTACTCGATGTCGAGCATGCGCGGCATCATGGCGGGCGGCAGGCCGTCTCGGTAGTCACCGCCGGTGTTCATCAACGTCTGTGGATCCACGGTCACACAGGCACATATGTCGAACCGCAGCACAGGCCGTACGACTCGTTTCACCGCCTCGAAGAACTCCTCGACACTCCGCGCGGACTGCGCCGCCCGCGCTGCCGCGTCCCCGATCCTGCCGACCTGCGTTGCTCCCCCGTAGCGCCTCATGATCCGAGGCTAAGCGTGTACGACGGTTCCCGGGCCCGGTTTGCGCAGGCATCTGTGCCTCCGCTTACCGTGCCCGGGAACCATTGGTGTCCGAGGCGCGCGATCGACGCCTCGATACGGGTCAGCGGTTGTTGTGCAGGACGAGGTTGAGCTTCGCCCAGTCCTTGCCGCCGTTCTCCCCGTTACGGAGCGTGATCTCGCTGACCGTCGAGGTCTGTCCCGCGGGGACGTAACGGTTGAAGTTGTACTCGGCGTCGAGGTCGGTGTTGGTGTCGTTCGTGCCCTCGTAGAACCGCAGGGTCACATGGATCATGACTCCGCCGGTGGCGTCCGTCTCCGCGGACACGTGCTTCTCCACACGGATCTCGCCCCCGCACGTGGCCTCCCACCACACCGACGGCGTGCGGACCTCGTTCACCCATCCTTCGGAGGCGACGTCGCCGTTGCAGTACGTACCGGCGGCGAAAATGCCCTCGTCGTCGCGGATCGTGTAGGTGCCGGTCAGAGCGATGTTCCGCCACACAGAGGCGGTGGCCGCGTTACCCGCCGCGGACGGGGCCGCAACAGCAGCCGGAGCTCCCGCCACCGTCAGGCCGGCGGCGACCGCAGCTGCGGCCAGCATCCCGATGGTCTTTCTTCGTATGGACATCTCTTCCCCTCGTTGTCGTCACCGAAAGCGCCGAAGGCGGCTCACCGCCATCGGCCGGGTAAAGAGTGCCGCAGCCGGCCGGCGTATCCCATCCCAGACAGTTGGGGGTCTCACTGCCGGCGCCCCGATCGCCCAGCAGCAGTCCGAGCGGCCCGGTCCATGCCGGGCGAAGGGCATCGTGTTGCCCCATGGTCGGCGGCCCGTCAGCTCTGCACCCACCGTCAGCGCCCCGCCGGCAGGCCGGGACGATGGCGAACTTCCGCTCGTCCGGGTGCCGGCTCCGGTCAGGGAGTCAAAGGCAGCGTTCGGCTCGCCCGCTCACGCTCGGATCGTTCCCGCCGTTCCGGACTCGTCGTGTGCTCCTCCCGGGGAACACGCGGGCTGCGGCCACCCCGCTCCGCGACTGGTGTCCGCTGCCGGTCCGCGGTTCCAGACCACGGGAATCTTGTCCAGGCTCGCCTCGACGAGCCTGCGCGATTCCTCTCTCGCTCGTGGGAGCCGGGAACGTACGGGTGCCTGCGGAAATCCTCGACGCCTCAGCGGCCGCCGCACACCCCGGACGCGATGTCCAAAAGCCACGCCCGGACGCTTCCGGCTTCCTCGCGCAGCTTGTCGCGTGGACGCCGGGCGGGACTGCCGCATGGTTCGGTTCCTCCTGTTCAGCGCAGTTGCTCGGCCAGTCCGATGATGATGCCCTCCGGGCCCCGGATGTAGCAGAGCAGATAGCTGTCCTCGAACCGGGCGATCTCACCGACGAGTTCGGCACCGTGGGGGCGCAGGCGGGCAACGGTGTCCTCGATGTCGTCGACGGTGAACATGACGCGGTGCGTGCCCAGGATGTTGTGCGGCCGGTTGCGCGGCCCGGCACTGATCACCGCCGGGCTGCGGTACTTCGCCAGCTCGAGCCGGCTGTGACCGTCCGGGGTCCGGACCATCGCGATGTCACACCGGACACCGTCGAGTCCGGTGCACTGGTCGGCGAAGAGGCCCTCGACCTGCGCCCTGCCCTCCAGCTCCATACCGAGTTCCACGAAGAACGCGACGGCGGCATCCATGTCCTCGACGACGATGCCGACGTTGTCCATCCGCTGGATCGCCATGCTGCTTCCTCCTTCTTCCTCGTGCGACCGGCGGCGGCCGCACGATGTCCCGGGGACGCAGCCGGTGGCACGTTCTCAACATTCGCAGACCGCCGGACTCCGAAGAATCCGGATCGCGCCCCAGCACCGCTGCAGCAGACCCGCGAGCCAGACCCCACCCACCGAGGGTGAGTGCGGCACAGGTGGCCACTCCCATGGAGACGACGGGATCGCCCCGGGCGGGCCGCCCATGAGTGGGGCGGACTGGGTCAAGCTGCTCAAGAGCCGGTTCCCGGAGCCGGCCGGAAGCGGAGGCGGGCCCGGTGGTTCCGGTCCTGGAGCATCTCGCGTTCGAACGTCACGTTGCAGGACTCGGCGGGCGCATCGTCCGCGCTGAGGTCGACGGCGCCCGTGGACTGTCCCTGGGAGAGATCCCTCATCGTGCGTCGCGCAGCCGAAGAAGGTACGCCGCGGTCAGCGCAACGGCACGGTCCTCGTCGTGCGACAACTGTACGAGGGCCTGTGACGCTGTGGCTCCCGGGATGTCCGCCAGCGCCTGCGTCAGCCACAGGCGTGCAGGCGCTTCGGTGTCGTCGTGGGTGAGGCGGTCGACGAGCCCGGTGGCGATCCGATCCGCCGCCGCGGGGTCGCTCGCCAGCGTGCTCAGCGCATCGGCCGCATCGGTGTCGTTCCTTCCCTCCACGATCATGTCGATGAGCGTCGGAACCGCATCGGCCGCTCCACGTGCCCCGAGCGCCAGAGCCGCATACCTGCGGACCGCGACATCAGGGTTCGTGAGGGCGTCCCGCAACCGGGCGCCGGCCTCATCACCGGGCATCTCGGCGAGGGACCGGACGGCACGTTCGCGCACCGCGGCCACCGGTGAGTCCAGGCCTTCCGCCAGCAGTGCCGTACCGTCGTCGCCGGAGCGCGCCAGCGCCCAGCGAAGGGCTCCGGCGACGTTCGGCTCCGTCTCGCAGAGGACCGCTTCGACCAGTGCTTCCACCGGCACCGGGACTTCGCCGGCCGAGGAAAGGGCCGCGCGCTGGCGAGTGTCGGAGCTCTTCGACCCGAGTGCCTGGAGGAGTGCGACGCTCCGGAGGACGTCCTCCCAGCCGGCGGGTTCCGCGGCATCGATCCGGCGGAGCCGTGTGAGCAGCTCGGTCTCGGCCGCGATGCGTTCGCGCGTCCGGCGGACGAGGTCATCGACGAGCGCCGAGGGCGTGAAGCCGGGATCGTCGAGCGCGCGCCCGATCTCACGCAGTGACAGTCCCAGCGATCGCAGACTCTCCACATGGAAGATCCGCCGGATGTCCTCGCCGGAGTACTCCCGGTAGCCGGAGCCCGTACGGCCCGAAGGACGCACCAGGCCGAGCGACTCGTAATGCCTGAGCATGCGGGCACTGACGCCGGACCGCCGCGCCACCTCACCGATCAACACGTCCTATCGTCCCTCCTGGCCGGCCCCGCCGAGGGCCACGACGCGCTTCGCCTCCTCGATCGCGAACTCGAATCCGGCGTCCGGGTCGCGCAGCAGCCGTTCCGTGGCGAGCGCGTGCGCGCGCACGTGCTCGCCAGGGGCCGTCGTCGCAGCGCGCAGAGCGGGCAGAACGACGTCGCCCAGCGCGACCAGCGCCCGGCTGAGGCTCAGCTGCGTCTCCCGTCCACCGCGCCCGAGTTGCGTCGCCAGCATCGCGGCCAGCCCGGACTCCTCGCCTTCCGGCACCAGCACGGCCGCGGCCCGCCAGGCGCTCCGCGCCACCTCGTCGTCGGCGTCGGACAGGAGTTCCCGTGTGATCGCCGGCCACGCCCGCCGGTCCCCGATCTTGGACAGCGTGTGCAGCGCCTGGCTCCGTGCCTGCGCACGTTCCGAGCGGATCTCGCGGAGCAGCCCGGGCAGCGTCATGGACACCGGATGGCGGGTGAGCGCCCAGGTCAGCATGTCGCGGACGAAGAACTCGGGCTCAAGCGCACATCGCTCGATGAGCTTGTCGACGAAGCACGGGTCCGGCGTCGTGCCGACCGCCAGAGCAGCCCGCAGTCGCACGGACGAACGGCCGTCCTCCAGCCCTCGGAGCGCTCGTGCCGCGTCCGTGTCCTGTCTCGTCGTGGTCATCGGGACCACCTCCTCGGCAAGCAGTGAACGCCTTGTCACCGTGTCAAGGTCAAACGGGTCCCTGCGCGATCACCGGTCATCTGCCGTGTGCCGACAGAACACCATCGCGCCATGCCCCGACAAGCCCAGGGCATGGCGCGACCCGGGCACCGGCTACGACAGGACCGCCATCGTCCGCCTCGCCACCCTGGGTGCCCCGAACGCAGTCCGGGGAGGACGCACGCCCGCTTCTGCGGTTCGGCACCGAGGCCCTCCTGGGCGCGGCCGCACCGTCAACGCGATCGGTTCGGCGGGCGCCCTCATCCGGCGAGCGGTCAAGACCCGCGGGCACTCCCCCGATGAGCGAGCCGCACCGGAGTGCGTCCGTGCGGCGATCACACGGACCGCAGACCGACCACCGGAAGCACGAATCGGCTCCTCGGCTCCTTGTTGCGTCCCGACCGCGATCGGGTGACCACTCCCCCTGGAACAGGCGTTCACCGCCCTCGCTCACGGGGCGGTGAGGTGCGGACCAACCCCGTGACCCCCGTCGAGCGGCTGTACGGGACCGAGCGATGACGGTGGTGGTGGGGGCGCGTCGGAGAGCGGTACAGCGGTGGGCCCTCGTGGAGGCCGGTGCCGTCCGGCTCCCGGACGTGCCGGACGACCACTGCGCGGAGCCTGGAGAGGTCCCCGTACACGCGGCGGGGACACGGGGACCGCAGGGCTCCGGGACGTGCTCAGCGCGCGCAATACCAGTCGGAGGCCGACGGCATGTGCGAGGACATCGAGCGGACCCGCTGCCACATGCCCGGCGTGTGCCCGGCGTAACGCTGCTGTTCGCCGTGCAGGGCGCTGAGTACCACGAGGCAGCCGGTCAGCGCCGGTACCGCCCACTGCGCGTAGACGAGGCGGCGCTGGGCCTTGTCGGTGTCGATGGGGTGCTTGGCCGCCTTCTCGGCGTCCTCAGGGTCGTCCGAGGAGGCCAGCTCCACCTGCTTGCCGAGGACACGGGAGTAGGCGGTGACGGCCAGAGCCGCACCGGTGACAACGGTCTTGGCGAGCGTGGCGGCGGCCGCGCCCTGCTGGGTGGCGACACGGGGAGCGTCCGCGGCCAGCATGCCACCGCTGCCGAACAGATGGATGCCGATGGCCGCGGCGTTGACCGGCGTCCACTTCGCCCAGCCGGACGAGGAGATCCGGGCGGTGGCCGTCCGTGTTCCGCCCTGGGACTCGGCCGCACCGTTGAGGCCGACGGCGCCCATCAGCGAACCGCCGAACCACGCTGCCAGCCCCAGGTCGTGCAGACTGCGCATGAGGGTGTTGCGCTCGGACATCGGGGACTCCTTCACAGGGATGGACTGGTGGAACGACCGAACAGCGGCCGTGTCCACTCTCACCCGCGGAGGGGCCGGGTGCCATCACGCTTGGTACGAACGGGCGCCCCCGGCAGAGCCGCGGACGGAGAGCGGCACCGCCGACGGCACGGTCGAAGCAGACCTCAGGGTCCTTGTCATCGTCGCCGAACACCTTGCTCGACGCCGGGACCCGGTTCCACACCGGGCGGGCGCCCACCGCATCAGCCGCTGCGCTGTCGAGGCCGGTCCCGGACGCCACGCTGTCCGGGCCGGCCCCGGCAGCCGTGGCCGCCGAACTCGACAGCCGCACGCCCGAAACGCTCGGCCGGGAAACCCCAGCCGAGCGCCTCCACCACTTGTTCGTGACCTGATCGACCGACCACGTGGTGCACCGGCCCCCGGAATCCGCCCGAGGCGCCGGGGACCGAGCCCACGTCGTGGTTCAGCGGGCCGCTCGGCTCATGCCGTGTGGATCTCCAAGGCGGCACGCACGGCGGACTCCACGGCTCCCTCGATCCACGCCGGCTTGACGGACGTGTGGTCCCCGGCGAAGTGCAACGGCCCCTCGCGGGCGGGGATGGCGGGCAGCAGCTCCGTGTGCTGCCCGGGCAGGAGCACGGACGCCTCCCCGTAGGCGTAGGGGTCGCGCAGCCAGCTCTGCGTGCGGCCCGCACCGGTGTAGAAGACCTCGATGCGCCGGCCGTAGACCTGCTGGAGGCCGCACAAGGCGTGCGGGTACCGTGCCTCGTCGTCCAGGGAGTCCCAGCGCAGCGCGTCGTCCGCCCAGCTGTAGGACGCCAGGACCACGCCCCCCGCGCTGCCGGGAACCGGATGGGAGGGGTGGAACATGAACCGGTTGGCGTTGTCCGACACCGATCCGCCCCCCACGACGTCGACCGCCTCCGGCTGGTCGCGCTCCAGCGCGCGGTTGGCGGCGTAGTGGACGCGCTGGCCCGCTGAGATGTGCCCGTCGGGCACGGAGGGATGGGCGCCGAGCAGGCTGCCGTCCGCGGCGGTGCGGCCGGTGCGGTAGGCGTCGTACAGGCCCGGCTCGACGGCGTTCAGCTCGCGCTTCCAGTCGGCCTCGTCGAACTCCCACCAGCGGCGGCTGAACTCCAGCAGCACCTTGGTCGCGCTGTCGTAGTGCAGCTCGCAGACGGCACGGCGCTTGCCGTACGACATGGGCGGCTCGATCTGCACGTGGCGCAGTCCGGAGAACGGCACCGTCACCACGGCGACGTCCGCGGTGAACTGCTCGCGCACGACGGGTCCGTCACGGCCCTCGGACACGGTGTCCACCCACACGTGCGGTCCCTTGCTCCGGACGTGCTCGGTGTCCGACGAAGGGCGGTCGGGGTGGTGGTACTCGATGCGCGTGACACGACGGTCGAACCGCACCTCCTTGCGCACCCGTTCCAGCAGGGCGTCCGGCAGTACGGCCGTGCCGCCCTCCAACTCGTAGAAGGGCGTGTCGGGGCTGATGAGGGAGGAGCCGATGAAGCTGTGGATGAAGGACAGGGGAAGGCGGGAGGTGAGGTTCTCCAAGGTGCCGATCAGGTCGATGGTCCGCTCGTCGAGGCCGGCGTGCTCGGTCAGGAAGCGGAACATCGACCAGTCACCGAACCGCTGCACCACGCGGGCCCAGCCCCGCAACTGCTCGGGGAGCGGCTTGCCGACCCGCTTGCCGTCGCGGTCGACACGACTGAACTCGTCGCGCACCGGGTCCAGCGCGGAGCGCAGGATGGCGGCGGCGGGGGTGTCCCAATGGGCCCGGGGGACGCCGAAGGACCGGTTCACGCGCCGGGGCGCGCGGGCGTAGTCGGCGCGCCGCACGCGGATGCCGTTGACGTGGATCCAGGTGCGGTGGGCGGGGCGTCCCTCGGTGTCGACGTCGACGTAGTGGAAACGCCGCTTCTTCAGGTCGAACCGGTCGATCAGCTCCATCACCAGGGGATGGCTGCCGGGGATGCGCATCGCGCCCGCTTCGGCGTACTGACGGGGATCGGCGAAGGGCTGTCCGGCGTGCTCGTGGCCGCCGTTGCGGAAGGTCTTGATGCGTCCGCCCGCGCGGTTGCCGTTGGCCTCCAGCACCGTCACCCGGTGACCGGCCTCCTTCAGCAGCCAGGCGGCCACCAGCCCGGCCGGACCGGCGCCGATGACCAGGACGTCCACGGGACGTGTCCGCCGGTGAGCCGGCAGTCCCTTCTGGAGGACGCGCTGGTAACGCGGGACGAGGGGACGGTCGTCGGAGTCCAGGACGAGCAGTGCGCGAGCGACGGCGAGGCACCGGTCGAAGTCGGGGCCGCGGTTCCCGCCCGGGGCGGCCGGCGCGGGCAGGGCCGCGGCGACACCGCCGGTCAGGGCCGTGGCCACCGTGGCCGTCCCGGCCGCCGCCGCGAAGGTCCTCCGGGAGAAGCCGCCGTCCGAGCGCACCACTGCGTGATCTTCAGTCATGGCGGCCTTTGTACTGGCGGCTGTGACCGGGCGTCCGCCTTTCGCCGCGCAGTTGACTCGAAGGAGCGAAGACGGCGACGAGCCCTGACGTCACAGCGGGTCCGCCGGTGCGGACGGCTCGGGGAACCCGAAGGAATGAATGCCGGGCAACCCCCCGGTGCCGACGCGATCGATTCCGCACACTGCCAGATGCGTATCCACATCCGTGCTCTCCGGCGGGCTCACGCGGCGCATCGCGTACACGGCGTCGCCCGGACTCACAAGGAGTGCGGTGCGACCAAGGGGGGAAGGGTGGCACAGCCGCGCGCTCGGTTCGGTGAGAGGGCCCGTTATTGGTTCGACAGCACGCTGACCCGCGGTGCCTCCGCCCTCGTCGGCTGGATGGCGCTGTTGTGTCTGGCCGTCGTCGTCCCGGCCAGTGCGGTGCTCGTGTGGACCGACCCCGACGCGCCGGCGTCCCTGACGGACAGGTTCGCGCAGGTGTGGCGCCTGACCGGGGAGACACTGCGGCTGGGCGGTTCGACGGGCACGCCGCTGCGGGTGACGATGTCGCTGCTGCTCGCCCTGGTCGCCCTGCTGTACGTCTCGACCCTCGTCGGTCTGATCACGACGGCGCTGACGGAGCGGCTCACCGCGTTGCGCCGGGGCCGTTCCACGGTGCTCGAACAAGGACACGCCGTGGTCCTGGGATGGTCGGAGCAGGTCTTCACGGTGGTGAGCGAGCTGGTGGCCGCTAATGCCAACCAGCGGCGGGCGGCGGTGGCCGTGCTGGCCGACCGGGACAAGACCGCCATGGAGGAGGCCCTGAGCACGAAGGTGGGTCCCGTCGGCCGTACGCGGCTGATCTGCCGCAGCGGCCCCACCACCGACCCGGCGGTGCTCGGCCTGACCAGCCCGGAGACGGCCGGTGTCGTGCTGGTGATGCCCCACGACGAGCCCGACGCCGACGCCGAGGTGGTCAAGACGCTGCTGGCGCTCAGGGCGGCCCTGACCGGAAAGGCCGTCCTTCCGCCCGTCGTCGCCGCCGTCCGGGACGACCGCTACCTCCTGGCCGCCCGTCTCGCCGCCGGGCCGGGCGGCGTCATTCTGGAGAGTGACACCGTCACCGCCCGGCTGATCGTCCAGGCCGCGCGCCGCCCCGGGCTCTCCCTCGTCCACCAGGAACTCCTCGACTTCGCCGGTGACGAGTTCTATCTGATCACCGAACCGGCCCTGGCCGGGCGTCCGTTCGGCGACGCGCTGCTGTCCTATCCGACGTCGAGCGTCGTCGGGATGGTGCGCTCGGGCACTCCCCTGCTCAGCCCGCCGGAGCGGACGCCCCTGGCCCCGGACGACCTGCTCGTCGTCATCTCCCGCGACGACGACACGGTCCGGCCCGGTGACTGCGCGGAGCTGGTCGAGAAGGAGGCGATGGTGTCCGGGCCGCCGGCACCCGTGCGGGCGGAGCGGGTTCTCCTGCTGGGCTGGAACCGCCGGGCGCCGCTCATGGTCGAGCAGTTGCGCCGCCGCGCCCGGCCCGGATCCGCCGTCGACGTGGTGGCGGACGGTGACGAGGCGACGGTCCGGCAGGTGGACGAGGCCGACGCGAACGGCGGCACCGACCTGGTCCTGACCCTGCACCACGGGGACGTCACCCGCCCCGAGACCCTGCGGCGTCTGGACGTTCACTCCTACGACAGCGTGATCGTGCTCGGCCGGGACCCCGCTCCCGGGCAGCCGCCGGACGACCCGGACGACCGCACACTCGTCACCCTCCTGCTGCTGCGCCAGCTGGAGGAGGCCACCGGACGCGAACTGCCGGTCGTCACCGAACTGATCGACGACCGCAACCGGGCGCTGGCCCCCGTCAGCCCCGGAGCCGACGTGATCATCAGTGGCAAGCTCATCGGCCTGCTCATGGCGCAGATCTCCCAGAACCGTCACCTGGCGGCGGTGTTCGAGGAACTGTTCTCCGCCGACGGCACCGGGGTCCGTCTGCGGCCGGCCACCGACTACGTACTGCCCGGGTGCGAGACGTCCTTCGCCACGGTCGTGGCCTCGGCACGTCATCGCGGCGAATGCGCCATCGGCTACCGAAGTCACGACGGCGCGTCGGCGAGTCCCGGTCACGGCGTGCGGATCAACCCGCCCAAGGCCGAGCGGCGCCGGTGGGCGACCACGGACGAGGTGATCGTCATCGGCAAGGACTGAGGGGTGGTACGTCCACACGGACAGATGTGCCTCGTCCGCGTCACGTCCGGGGTGACAGACCTGCCGGGGGAAGGCACCCGGCAGGCACGGCACCCCGACGGTCACGCAGGCGTCCACGGCCGCCGCACCGTGGTCTCCGGGCCCCGGACGGGTCGGTCCAGCCTCTCCTCCCCGCTCCGGGAAATGCACCCCAACGGCCCCATTTTCACCCTCCTGCTGAGCACGTCGCCACGGCTGTCATTAGCGTTGCCGTCAGACGGATGGCCCGTCATGAATGAATACGGACGAGATGCGTCACCACCAGAGCGAGCATGACGAACTTTCCCAGTGATTCCGCGGGCCTTCTCGTACGTTCTCGCCCGCGATCCCCGGAAATGCTCTGGCTCCTTTCCTCCTGTCGACCGGCCCCGCACGGCACCGTCCGGCCGCGTCGACTTCGGACAGAGCCCGGGCGGAACTGAACCTGTTCATTCCCAGAAACACGGAGGCGACCATGGGCTTCGCCGGCCGGCCCTTCATATTCTTCGCCGTCGCGGTTCTCGGCTGCTCTGCCGGGCTCACCCTCATCAGGTCCGCATCGGCCGACGTGACCCCCCGGAAGACAACCTCGACTGCGGCAGCCCACCCTGACCACGACTCCTCGGCGAAAAGCCGCGCCATCCGCGTAGAGGCCCGACTGCAGGTCGGTGAAGAGCTCGATCTGGGCGCAACGGGCCGCAGTGTCGGCGACCAGTTCGTCTTCAGCGGGAACCTGGTGTCGGCCGAGGGACCCGAAGAACACCTCGTCGGACGCATCGGCGGGTTCTGCGTCATCACCGACCTTGAACGCAACGCGGGACCATGCGCGTCAACCGCGGTACTACCGGAAGGTCAGATCACCCTCCAGGGCGAGCAAGCCGGTATTCCGGTACCGGTTCCGGTCGTCAACGCGATCACCGGAGGCACCGGGGAGTTCCGTAAGGCTCATGGCCAGGTGACACAGCGGGTGTTGACGCCGGCTACCTGGCAACTCACGTTCGACGTCTCCGACGTGCAGCCTCCTCGGACCGAGGACGGTCGCACTCCGTCCGAGGTGCCGACGCCCATGTCGCCTTCCCTCCCCGGCAAGTAGCCGCGTCGAGTGGTATCGACACCGCCCGGAACGCAATGACGAGAGCACCGGTCCCAGCCCGTGCCGGGTACCGAACAGTCCCTGTCACAGGCCCGTCCTGATCATCGCCCCGGACCACCAGGCAGAAGCGCGTCATCCGGATCGATGTCGGCATGTCCCTCAACCGACTGTGAGGTGCGCCGACTCCGAGGCGATGCGCAGCACTCCGGGAACACACACCCATCACCCCACGTGGAGACGCCGTGATCAAGAACTTCCGCACACTCACAAGCTGGGGCATCGCCGTGGCGGCCGCCGCCACGGCCACGATCGGCGCGACCACCGGTGGCCCTCCGAACCCGTCGCCGGCCGACTCGCAGGCCCGTCCGACGGCCGGTCAGGGGAAGGAAACGCAGACCGAGCCTCGGACGACAGAGCGCCGACGGATCGCCTCATCGGTTCTGGACAGGGACTTCAAGTTCACACTCACCGCTCTGAGGTCGCAGACCGACCCGCTCGCGGCATCCGTGCGCCTCCAGGTCTTCACCTTCAAGGACGGCGCGTGGAGAGAATCGGACCGTGCTCTGGTCGGCAAGGCGGATTCCTGGTTCTGGTTCCCGCTGACCGGCCGCCACGCGGTGTGCGAGTTCTCCACCTCCGGTACGGAGCCCGCGCCGGTTGCCGTCAGCATGCTGATCACGCCATCGATCGGCTGCTCACCGACCGAGAACTTCCGCATCGACAACGGGCAGATCGTCCCTGCCTGACAGCGGCCGACGGCTGCGATGCCGATCGTCCCTCTTCGACGGCACCGCCCTTTGCTGCGACCGGGCCGGTGATCCGCGCCGTCGCCACCTCAAGATCCATCACCACTGCTTCGACACCGGCGAGGCGATCCTGACGGGCGGCGGCCACGGCACCGTGACCGTGCCCGCCGCCTCTGTCACCCGGCGGGACCCGGCTCAACACCAGCGGCAAGGCGGTCGGGCGGTGCCTCGCCGAGTCCCGTCCGACGACGGTGTGAACTCAGCCGCCGCTCTTCCGCCGGAACGACCGCTGGCTCGCAGCCGGGCCGTGCGCGCCGCGGACCTTCGACGCGTCGGTGCTCGCAGCACGGGCCGCGGCCTGCGCCTGCTTGTCCCGCTTGCGTGCCAGGGCCTCCCGGAACTTGCCCTTCAGGTCGTACTGGCCGTCGTCGTCAGGCACCAGGGCGCCACTCTCGGTGCCGGCCGTCTCCGAACCTTCTTGCGACGGAGAATCTGCAGTCATCGTGACCTCCTGAGGTCGGGCAGTGAAAGCACAGCTTGTCATGCCGGACACCGCGCAGTCCGCCCGCGTCCGGCCGCGCCGCAGCCCGGCGTCCGTCGGCGGGTAAGGCGGCGGGGAGATCGTCACGTGCGCGGACGGCTGGGCAGGTCGGCGGATCCTCTCCCACCGGGTGCCCCCGGTGCTCCCTGTCGAAGGTCGACGTCAGCGTGCCGGGGCTGTCGATCGCCGCGGTCGTCCTCGCCCCGGAGCGGCAGCACCGGAAGAGCTCACGGAATCAGGAATTCCAGCTCGGGCCGGTCCCACGCCACCGCGGGTGGGCTCGCGGAGACGGTCCCGGTGGGCAGCGCGCCCACCCTGCGGTAGAACCCCTCGGCCGGGGGATGGGACACCACGCGGACACGGTCCAGCCCCGCCGCCCGCGCCCGGGCCCTCATGTGCTCGACGAGCAGCCGCCCGATGCCGCGGCCCTGCGCCCGGTCGGCGACGAAGAGCAGGTCCAGCTCCGGCGGCACGAGGACCAGCGAGTAGAAGCCGAGCACCCGGCCCGCGGGATCATCGGTGTCGACGGCCACGAAGACCTCATGGGCTTCGATGTAGTCGGGCCCGACACGGTAGCCTGCGACCATCGCCGCGTACCGGCCCTCATAGGCGCGCGAGCCGCGCACGAGCCGTGTGAGCTGCTTGGCGTCCCGGGCGACGGCCCGTCGTACGACGGCCCCACCACACACGGACGTAATGCTCGACTTCATGAGGAGAGTATTACGCATCCATTGCCCCGTGCACGGCGGCGCCCCGTCCACCGAGGACCCGTCCCCACCTGATCGACCCGCGAAGACCATCCCGCTTGGTCGACCGAATCGAACGCATCGGGGTCGACCTGTGGAGCGGCTGACCCGCTGAGAGGCCGGATGCCGGTCCGCAGGCGCCTCCGCGCCCAACACCCCGGTAGGTCGCGGCTCTCCCGGGTACTCGCCGCAGCGTGAAAGGAGGACCGATATGAGCACGGTCAAGGAAGCAGTGGAAGTCGAGGTCCCGGTCCACACCGCCTACAACCAGTGGACCCAGTTCGAGGAGTTCCCGAACTTCATGGAGGGGGTCGAGGAGATCACACAACTCGACGCCCGCCACAACCATTGGACCACCAAGATCGGCGGGGTGCGGCGGGAGTTCGACACCGAGATCGTCGACCAGCTCCCTGACGAGCGGATCACCTGGCGCACCACCAGCGGCGACGTCCAGCAGAAGGGCACGGTCCGCTTCCAGCGCGTGGACGACAGCCACACCCGGGTGGAACTCGTGATGGATGTCGAACCGAGCGGAGTCGCGGAGAAGACCGCGGACATGCTGGGGACGATCGACCGGCGCGTCAAAGGCGACATGCGGCGCTTCAAGGACTACATCGAGCGGCGGGGGGACGAGTCCGGGGCCTGGCGCGGCCGCATCACACCCGGCTGAGCGCCGTCGACCCGACGGCACCGCGGTGCGGGCGCCGGCCCCGCGTGCCGAGGGGCATCACGCGGGGCCGGAGGCCACCGTGATGCCCCCGGTCCCGTTCCCGGTCCCGTCTCCGGTGTCGGCTGCGGCTCGGACCTGCCGCAGCAACCGTTCCCGGGTGGCGTCGATCGACCACGACCGGTGACGTTCGTGCACCGTTTTCCATTTCACGGTCGGGCTACTTCCGTTCGACGAGCAGCGCCCGACGGATGGCACGGCGCTGCGCGGCGGTCGTGGCGCCCCAGATGCCCGCGTCCTCTCCGTGCGTGATGGCCCAGAGACGGCAGGCAAGCAGGACCGGGCAGCAGCGGCACACCGCGCGGGCCCTCATCACCTGCGGATCACGGTCCCGCTCGACCATCGGGAAGAACAGATCCGGGTCTTCGCCCACGCATGCGGCCTCGCGCCGCCATTCCCGTGCGGCACCGGGCGGGCCGGCGACGGCGTGGGAGAAGGGACGGTCGTCTGTCATGGCACACCTCCGCCTGCTGCCGGCCAAGCCGGCAGATGGCCACGGCACCAGAGCGCCGCAGGCCCGGCAGGGGTTGCACCGTCCACTGTACGCAGCAACCGGCGGGCAGGACAGGCAGCGCTCGTGCTGGGCGGAACCGTCCCTCGGTGCCGTGCTGTCGGATCTCGGGCCGGTGCGTGGGCAGCGGCCCGAGCGAGAGGGCGGCCCGCTACCCGGGCGCGCAGGCCGCGTTGTCGAGGTCCGGCATGTGAATCCGCGAGGTCCGGTGTGCGGGGGCCGTTCGCCCGGAGACCGACGGATAGGCTGGCGCCGTCAGTGAAGATCGCGGAAGGAAGACGCACATGGCGGACAGGGTGGAGAAGGCGGCGCGAAGTGTCTTCGAGCGCTACGACCTGGACGGTGACGGCTTGGTCACCGTAGAGGAGTACCGGCAGGTCGTGGCGGAACTGGAGGGCGCCGAGATCACCGAGTCGGAGGCCCGGGGAGTGATCGACGCACTCGACACCGACGGTGACCGCCGGATGTCCTTCGACGAGTTCTGGGCAGCCATGAACCGCTGACACCACCGCCCGGGCCCGGGCGGATTCGGGGCGTCCGTTCCCCGACCGCCCGGTCCCCCGGCGGGTGCGACAGTTGCTCGCCGGTCCGGTCCCCACAACCTCGAACGCACGGGGCCCTCACGGTCGGGCGGACGGTGCCCGTGGCTCGGGGTTCCGCGCCGAGGTGCGGGGCCGGTGACGGGTCCGCTTGCCGTGAGCGCCGTGCTCAGGCCGAGCGTACGAAGGCGGCGAACCGGTCGAGCGCCTCCTCGATGTCCTCCGGTCCGAGAGCGCTGCACGACAGGCGCAGACAGCGCAACGGTCCGGCGCCGGCTCCGCTCTCCGGCGCCGCCGCGTCGTAGAAGTGGTGCAGCGGCGTCCACAGCACACGGTGGTCGCGGGCCGAGCGCTCCAGCACCGCGTCGGTGACGTCGAACGGCACGTCGACGACGACGAAGAAACCGCCCTCGGGGCTGTTCCAACTCACCCCGGACGCCGACGGGTCGGGGAAGCGGCGGGCCAGCCCGTCGACGATCCGGTCGAGGCCCTCCCGGTACACCTCACTCTCCCGTTCGGTGGCGCGGACCAGGCTGCACCCGTGTTCCAGCAGCCTGCCCCCGGCCACGGCCTGGGCGATCGGCGAGGTGTTGACGGTGACCATGCTCTTGGCCCTGGCGAGCAGGTCCGCCAGGTACGGTCCCGACCCGACCGGTTGGTCGGCCACCGCGTAGCCGATCCGCACCCCCGGGAACACCGTCTTCGCCAGCGAACCGAGGTGGACGACGCGGCGTGCGGTGTCCAGCGCCTTCAGGGTCGGGAGGCGGTGCCCCCGGCGCGGGAAGAGGCCGTACGGGTTGTCCTCCAGGAGGAGGATGTCCTCCTGTTCCGCGAGGCCGAGGAGATCGTGGCGTACCGGCTCGGGCATCCGGATGCCCGAGGGGTTCGCGTGGTCGGGGACGACGTACAGGGCGCGCGGGCGCAGCCCGGCGGCGCGGGCCTCGCCGATGCGGCGCCGCAGGTCGTCCAGGTCGACGCCGTCCGGTCCCTCGGCGACCGGGTGCACCGGCAGGTCCAGGAGGCGTGCCGCCCCGGTGACGCCGACGTAGGCGGGCGTGACGGCCAGCAGCACGTCCCGGTCGTCGCGGCGCAGCAGCCGCAGGGTGAGGAACAGCGCCTCCTGGCAGCCCGTGGTGACGAGGACGGCCTCCGGGTCGACGTCGATGCCCTCGTCCACGGACAACTGGCGGGCGATCAGCTCGTGGATGATGCCCTTGGTGCGTCCGTACTGGAGCAGGGTGCGCCGGACCCGCTCCTCGCCGTACCCCTGTTCGGTGCGCAGGTGGTCGCTGAAGACCCGCAGCGCGCGGTGGACGTCCTCGACGTCGTAGAACCCCTCGTACGGTGTGCCGGCGGCGAGGGAGAGCGCGTCCGGGTGGCGGCCCGCGATCTCGTTGAGGAAGTTCATCGAGGAGAGCAGCGGGTCGCCCACCGAGGGGTGCAGCGCGGTGAGGTCGAGGCCGTCCGTGGCCGTGCTCGCCGTGGTCATCGCGGTTCCCCTCCCGGACCGACGACGGTGCGCAGCCGCGCCGCCGCGTCGAGGTCCGGGCAGCCGGCCAGCGCGAGGGCCGACTCCAGTTCCTCGCCGAGCAGGTGGAGGACCCTGAGCACGCCCTGGTGCCCGCCGGCCGCCAGGCCCCACAGCACGGGGCGGCCCAGCAGCACGCCGTCCGCGCCGAGGGCGAGGGCCTTCAGGACGTCCGTACCGTTGCGGACACCGCTGTCGAGGAGCACTTCGCACCGCCCCGCGACGGCCTCGGCCACGGCGGGCAGGGCGTCGAGCGCGGGCAGGGCGCCGTCGAGCTGGCGGCCGCCGTGGTTGGAGACCACCAGCGCGTCCGCACCGCAGGCCGCGGCGCGTTCGGCGTCGGCCGGGTCCAGCACGCCCTTGAGGATCAGCGGCAGCCGGGTGTGTTCGCGCAGCCAGTCCAGGTCGGCCCAGCTCAGGGACGGGTCGACGACGTTGGCGGTCTGCGCGGCGACCGCGCTCACGCCGCTGCTCGCGGTGCGCGGCACTCCGTCGGGGCGGGGACCGAAGTGCACGGGCGACACCCCGTCGGGCAGGGTGAAGGCGCCGCGCATGTCGGCCGCCCGGCGTCCCATCCTCGGTGTGTCGACGGTCAGCATCAGCGCGCGGCAGCCGGCCGCCTCCGCGCGCTCCAGCAGTTCCCCGGTGTGGCCGCGGTCGCGCAGCCAGTACAGCTGGAACCAGGTGGTGGCGCCGGTGGCGGTGATGTCCTCCACGGCGGTGCTGCTGAAGGTGCACGCGGTGAACGGGATGCCGGCGTCCCGGGCGGCGCGGGCGGAGGCCGGCTCGCCGTCCGGGTGCACGGCCCTCTGGTACGCCATCGGGGCCACGGCCACCGGGAGGGCGCTTTCCGTGCCGAGCAGGGTGCGGGTGGTGCCGACGGACGAGACGTCCGCGAGCACCCGGGGAACGAGGTGGAGCCGGTCGAACGCGGCGCGGTTGGCGCGGAGCGTGAGTTCCGCGCCCGCCGCCCCGCCGACGAAGCGCTCCACGGCGGCGGGCAGGACCGCCGCCGCCAGGGCCTCCGCGTCGGCGGGGGTGAGCAGGCCGGCGAGTGCCGGGTCGGTCATGTGGTCTCCCCGTCGGCGTGCGCGGCGGCCTCGTGCTCGGCCTTCTCCGCCTGTACGGCGTCGTACAGCGCGCGGACGTTGCCGCCGCCGAAGCTGTCCGCGCCGGCGCGCTCGATGATCTCGTAGAAGAGCGTGCGCTTGGGGTGGACGGTCCGGGTGAAGATCTGGAAGAGCTGGCCGCCGTGGTCCTCGTCGGCGAGGATGCGGCCCTTGCGCAGTTCGGCGATCGAGTGGCGGTTCAGCTGGAGGCGCTGCTCCAGCCGGTCGTAGTACGTGTCGGGGGTGCCGAGGAAGACGATGCCGCGCTCGAGCATCCGGTCGACGGTGCCGACGATGTCGGTGGTGGCGAAGGCCAGGTGGTGCACGCCGCCGCTGCCGTGCCGCTCCAGGAAGTCGCCGATGTGACCGGCGTCGTGCTCCGGGCTCGGGGCGAGGACGGTGAAGGTGAGGTCCCCGGCGGGGCTGCGGACGGCCTTGGAGTCCATGGCCTCGGTGCCCTGGACCATCAGCTCCTCGTACACGGACGCGTAGCCGAGGACCCGCTCGTAGTAGCCGGTGCTCTCGGCCAACCGGCCCATGGGGACGCTGACCGCCACGTGGTCGAGGACCGTCAGGCCCACCGGCGCCGGCTCCCCGGGGGCGGCGGACCCGGCCACCGGCTCGAAGCCGGGCAGCGGGACGGCCGTGTCCGTGTGGCCGGCGGGCCGCTGGACCAGGGTGTGGCGCACGTCGTCGAAGCCGGCGGCGATGACGGCGGTGACCCAGCCCTCCCGCTCGGCGGGCTCGGTGAGGGGTGTGGCGGAGCGGGAGACGGCGTCGGCGAAGGCCTCGCGGGCATCGCGGGCGATCAGCGCGATGTCGGCTATGCCGTCGCCGTGCCGGGCCACGTAGGCGGCGGCCGGGTGGCCGTCGTCGAGCGCCTGGGTCACCACGAGGACGATGTCGCCCTGGCGCAGCGCGAGGGAGCGGGAAGCGCCCTCGGGGCCGCCGCGTTCGGCGGTGGCGCACACCTGGAAGCCGTAGCCGTCGGTGAAGGCCGCCGCGGCGGCCTCGGCGTCGGTGACGTACAGCTCGACGTGGCCGACGCGCAGGGAGGTGGCGGGTGCGGTGTCTGTCATGTCGTTCTCCTCACGGGGCGTTCAGGGGCAGGGAGCGGGGACGCGGGGTGGTCACCGCTCGGCCATGGCGTCGACCAGGCTCTTGGGCCGCATGTCCGTCCAGTTCCTCTCGACGTGGTCGAGGCACTCCTGACGGCTCGCGGCCGGGAGGTCGACGGTCCAGCCGGCGGGGACGTCGGCGAAGACCGGCCAGAGGGAGTACTGCAGTTCGTCGTTGACGAGGACCAGGTACTGGGCGTCGTCGTTCTCGAAGGGGTTGGTCATGGGAGTGCTCCGTACGGGGGTGGGTGGGGTCGTTCGGACAGGGGTCAGGTGGTGTGGGGGCGGCCGGTGCCCTCCAGGCGCTCCGCGACGGCACGGCCGATCTCCGTGACGGGGCCGGGCAGGGTCATCTCGTGGTGGCCGCAGGCGACGGGGTGCGGGTCGAGGCGTCCGCCGACGTACGGCGTCCAGGACGCGGGGGCCGGCGCGTCCGTCCCCGGGTCCGGTTCGGCGGTGAACAGCAGGACGTCACCGTCGAAGTGGCGGGGGACGAACTCCCTTTGCAGCCGGGCGTGGCGGGCGGCGATGCCGGGCCACACCCGCAGCGTCCTCGGCGGGATGTCGGTGAGGGGCGCGCCCTCGCGCCGCAGGACCTCGCGGGCCGCCTCCGCGTCGACCGGGCCACCGTCCGGGAAGCCGGGCGCCTCGTGACCGAGGAACCGCAGCAGCCGGGCGAGGACGTCGCCGTCCGTCCGCTCCCGCGAGGGCGATGCGTCGGCCTCGGCACGCTCGACGGCGACGGCGGCGGTCGCGTCCGGCGGGTAGGCGTCGAGCAGGGCCAGCAGCGCGACCTCCTCCCCCGCCTCGCGCAGCCGCACCGCCATCTCGTGGGCCACCAGGCCGCCGAAGGACCAGCCCAGCAGGTGGTACGGCCCCTCCGGCTGGACCTCGCGGATCCGGGCCAGGTAGTCCTCGGCCATCTCGCCCACGGACGCGGGCGGTTCCTCGTCCCGGGCCAGCCCTCTGGCCTGGAGCCCGTACAGCGGCCGGTCCTCGCCGAGGGAGCGGAGCAGACCGGCGTACGGCCAGCTCAGCCCCGCCCACGGGTGGACGCAGAACAAGGGCGGCCTGGTGCCCGTGGCGCGTAGCGGCAGCAGGACCTCCAGGGCCCGCGTGGCCTCCTCGGCCCCGGTCCCGCGCCCGCCGCCGGAACGCAGCAGACGGGCCAGGGACTCGGGGGTGGGCGCGTCGAGCAGCGAGCGGATACCCAGGGCGGTACCGGAGCCGGTGGCCGAGCGGATGCGGCCCAGCAGCCGGACCGCGAGCAGCGAGTGCCCGCCCAGCTCGAAGAAGCTGTCCTCGGGGCCGACCCGGTCCACGCCGAGCACCTCGGCGAACAGCTCGCAGAGCAGCCGCTCCTCGGCGTCGCGCGGCGGGCGTCCGTCTCCGGGCGCGGTGAACGAGGGTTCGGGCAGCGCCCTGCGGTCCAGTTTGCCGTTCACGGTGAGGGGCAGGTCCGGCAGGGTGACGACGGCCGCGGGCACCATGTACTCCGGCAGGCGGTCCGCGACGTACCGCCGCAGCAGGGCCGGTTCGACGGACGCGGGGGCCGGGTCGGTGACGGCGGGCACGGCGTAGGCGATCAGCCGGGCCGTGCCCTGTCCGTCGGTCCGTACCACGACGGCGGCGCGGGCGATGCCGGGGTGGGCGCGCAGGACCGCCTCGACCTCGCCCGGCTCGATCCGTGCCCCGCGCACCTTGACCTGCTGGTCGGCGCGGCCCAGGTACTCCAGCGCGCCGTCGGCGCGCCATCGGGCCAGGTCGCCGGTGCGGTACATGCGGGCCCCGGCAGGCCCGAACGGGTCGGTGACGAAGCGTTCGGCGGTCAGCGCGGGCCTGCCGTGGTAGCCGCGTGCCAGCTGCACCCCGGCGAGGTACAGCTCGCCGGTGGCCCCCGGCGGCACCGGACGCAGCGCCGCGTCCAGGACGTACACCCGGGTGTTCCAGACCGGTCGGCCGATCGGTACGGGGCCCCGGGCGTCCGGCTCGCAGTCCCAGTGGGTGACGTCGACGGCCGCCTCCGTGGGGCCGTACAGGTTGTGCAGCGGCACCCCGGGCAGCACGGTGTGGAAGCGGGCCGCCAGGTCGGCGGGGAGTTCCTCGCCGCTGCACACCACCCGGCGCAGTCCGGTGCACCCGGCCGCGGCGGGCTCGTCGAGGAACGCGCCGAGCATCGACGGCACGAAGTGCGCCGTCGTCACGTGTTCGGCGCGTATCAGCTCCGCCAGGTAGGCCGGGTCGCGGTGCCCCTCGGGCCGGGCGACGACCAGGGCCGCGCCCGTGACGAGCGGCCAGAACAGCTCCCACACCGAGACGTCGAAGCCGGTCGGTGTCTTGTGCAGCACCCGGTCCCCGGCGGTGAGCCCGTACGCGTCCTGCATCCACAGCAGGCGGTTCACGACGGCCTCGTGCGAGACGGCGACGCCCTTGGGCCGGCCGGTGGAGCCGGAGGTGTGGATGACGTAGGCGGGGTGGCGCGGGTCGAGCGCGGTGTCCGTTCCAAAGGCGCGTGTCCCGCCTCCGGTGTCGGCGTCCACGACGAGGACGGGCGTGTCGCCGGCGGGCAGCGCGGACCGTGCCGCCACCGCCTCGGTGACCAGGATCCGGACCGGTGCGGTGTCCTCCAGCAGCAGGGCGACGCGCTCCGCCGGAAGGCCCGGGTCGACGGGGACGTACGCGGCGCCCGCCTCGAGTACCGCCAGGAGGGCGACGACCAGGTCGGCGGAGCGGGGCACGGCGACGGCGACACGGGTCTCCGGTCCCGCACCGGCCCGGCGCAGGCGCGCGGCGAGCGCGGAGGCGCGGGCGGCCAGCTCACCGTAGGTCAGCCGCCGCGTCCCGTGGACGACGGCCGGCGCGTCGGGTGTGCGGGCGGCCTGGGCGGCGAACAGTCCGGGGAGGGTGGCCGGCGCGACGGGCACCGCCGTGTCGTTCCACCGGGTGAGGACCCGTTCGCGTTCCTCGTCCCGGAGCACGTCGACGGCCGCCAGGCTCCGGCCGGGCTCCGTGGCGAACTCCCGCAGCAGCAGGCCCAGCCGGTCCGCCAGCGCGGTCACGGCCGCGTGGTCGAAGTGCGCGGGCTGGTGGCCGAGGCGCAGGGTGAGACTCCCGTCGGAGGGGTCCTGGGAGTCCTGGGACCCCTGAGTGACGATCAGGCTCAGCGGGTAGTGGGTGGCGTCCCGGCCCTTGACTCCGGTGAGCCGCGGCCCGGAGGTGTCCGCTCGCGGGGCGAACGCCTCCCGGTCGACCGGGTAGTTCTCGAAGACCACGAGGGTGTCGAAGAGCGCGGGGTGACCGGACAGCCGCGTGACCTCGCTCAGACCGAGGTGCTGGTGGCTCATCAGGGACGACTGGCCGGTCTGGAGTGCGGTGAGCGTCTGGAGGACGGTCGCCCGCGGGTCCAGCGCGACCCGGACGGGCAGCGTGTTGATGAAGAGGCCGACCATGGACTCGACCCCGGCGATCTCGGGCGGGCGGCCCGCGACCGTGGCGCCGAAGACGACGTCGTCACGGCCCGTCATGCGGGACAGCAGCACCGCCCAGGCACCCTGCACCAGGGTGTTGACCGTCAGGCCCGCCTCCCGGGCCAGCCGGTGCAGGGCCGCGACCGTGTCGGAGGGGACGTCCAGGGCGACGTGGCCGGGTTCGGCCGTGGACGCGCCGGCCGCCCCGGGGGCGAGCAGCGTCGGTTCGTCCAGCCCGGCCAGCTCGGCGGTCCAGGCGGCCCTGGCGGCCTCCCGGTCCTGGGCCGCGAGCCAGGCGAGGTAGTCGCCGTACGGGGTGACGGCGGGCAGTCCGGCCGTCCGGCCCCGCGCCGCGTACAGCGCGAACATCTCGCGGAGCAGCACGGGCACGGACCAGCCGTCGAGCAGGATGTGGTGCGGCGTCAGGACGAGGCTGTGGTGTTCCTCGTCGTGCTTGACCAGCGCGATCCTCAGCAGCGGGGGCCGCGCCAGGTCGAACCGCGCCGACCGCTCCTCCTCGGCGACGCGGTCGCGGCGGGCGGTGTGCTCCGTCGCCGGTGCGCCGGTCAGGTCCACGGTGCGCCAGGGCAGTCCGGGGTCTCGGACGACGACCTGGACGGGGGCGCCGGCGGCGTCGTGGACGAACCCGGCGCGCAGGTTGGCGTGCCGGCGCAGCAGCGCCGCCCACGCCTCGCGCAGGACCTCCTCGTCCAGAGGGCCTTCGAGGTCCAGTACGAGCTGGGCCGTGTAGACGTCGGTGTCCTGGGCGTCGTACAGCGCGTGGAACAGGAAGCCGTCCTGGAGCGGGGAGAGCGGGAGGACGTCCTCCAGGCCCGGGTGGGCGGCCTCCAGGGCCTCCACCTGTTCCTGGGTCAGGGACACGAGGGGGAAGTCGGACGGCGTGTGGCCACCGTTCTCCGCGCCCGTGCCCGCCAGGGTCTCCAAGGCCCGCAGCCACCGCTCGGCCAGCTCCCGCACCTCCGCCTCGTCGAGCAGCTCCCCCGCCCACGCGAACGTCGCCGACAGCACCGGGCCGTCCGGGCCGTCGACCGTGACGGCGTTGACGTCCAGGGTGTGTGCGAGCGGGGTGGCCGGATCGGCGTCGGGTCCGCCGGGCTGTGCGACCGGCGACCAGTCGGCACCGGACCGGGCGGCGGACACCGGTGTGCGTCCGAGGTAGTTGAAGCCGATCTGGGGCCGGGCGGAAGAGGCGAGCGCGGGCGCGGTGTCGGCGTTGAGGTGGCGGAGGAGGCCGTACCCCGCACCGTCGCCCGGAACCGCCCGCAGTTGCTCCTTGACCCGCTTCACCGCGTCCGCCGGATCGTCCCCGGAGGCGGTGACGTCGAGCCGTACGGGGTGGACACGGGTGAACCAGCCCACCGTGCGGGAGAGGTCCACGTCCGGCCGGTCGGTGTCGCGGCCGTGGCCCTCCAGGTCGACCAGCACACCGCCGTCGGCGTCCACGCCCCGCGCCTCGCGCCACTGGCGCACCGCGAGGGCCAGCGCACCCAGCAGCACGTCGTCGACGCCGCCGTGGAAGGCGGCCGGGACGGACGACAGCAGCGGACCCGTGTGCGCACCGGGCAGTGTCACCGTCAGCCGTCGTGCCGTGCCGGCGGTGTCGCGCGCGGGGTCCAGGGCCCGGCTGCCGAGCGTCGACTCACCGGCCCGCGACACCGTCCGCCAGTACGGAAGTCCGGAGGTCACCCGCGGGTCGTGCGCACGCTCGCGGAGCAGCCCCGCCCAGCGCCGGAACGACGTGCCCACCGGGTCCAGCCGCACCGGCTCACCCGCCGCCACCGACTCCCACGCCTGCCGCAGGTCCGGCAGCAGAATGCGCCACGACACACCGTCCACCGCGAAGTGGTGCACGGTCACCAACAGCCGGCCCGGCGTCTCCGCACCCGCGTCGAACCACACCACCTGCACCATCACGCCCGACTCCGGCGCCAGCCGCGCCACCGCGGCCCGCGCCTCGGCCACCACGTCGGCGTCGGCCGAGGACACCCGGCGCACGCACCGGCCGGCGTCCACCGACCCGCGCTCGCCCACCTCCGACGTCCAGTCCACGGACACCCGCAGCCGCAGTACGTCGTGGTGGTCCAGCAACGCCTGCACCGCCGCCGTCAGCCGCTCCTCCCCCAGCCCGGCCGGGACCCGGAGCAGCACCGACTGCTGGAAACCGGCTGCCGTGCCCCGCCACTCCCGCAGCCAGCGCATCACCGGAGTCGGCTCCACCGGACCCGTACCGTCGTCCTCGACGGCGTCCGCCGGTTCCTCGCCGACGGTGCCGCAGACCTCCGCGAGCGCGGCCGGCGTCCGGTGTTCGAAGACCTCGCGCGGGGTGAGGACCAGTCCGGCCCGCCGCGCCCGGCTGACCAGCTGGATCGACATGATGCTGTCCCCGCCCAGCGCGAAGAACCCGTCGTCCGCGCCGACCCGCTCGACGCCCAGCACCTCCGCGAACAGGGCGCAGAGGGTCCGCTCCGCGGGAGTGCGCGGTGCCCGTCCCGCACCCGCGGTGCCGGTGAAGTCGGGCACGGGCAGGGCCGCGCGGTCGAGCTTGGCGTTCGGGGTGAGCGGGAGCGCGTCGAGCAGGAGGACGCCGGAGGGGACCATGTACTCCGGCAGCCGTTCGGCGAGGTTCGCCCGGAGCATGGCGGGGTCGGGCGTGCGTCCCGGTTCGGGCACGACGTAGCCGACGAGGTGCTTGCCGCCGGAGGGGGCCTGCCGCACGAGGACCACGGCGTCGGCGACCTCGTCCTGTTCGCCCAGTACGCCCTCGATCTCGCCGAGTTCGATGCGGAAGCCGCGGATCTTCACCTGGTGGTCGGCCCGGCCGAGGAACTCCAGCACCCCGTCCGGCGTCCAGCGCACCAGGTCGCCCGTGCGGTACATACGGGTACCGGCCGGCCCGAACGGATCGGCGACGAAGCGCTCCGCGGTCAGCGCGTACCGGCGCGCGTAGCCACGGGCCAGCGCGTCACCGGCGATGTACAGCTCGCCCACCGCACCGGGCGGCACCGGCCGCAGCCGGCCGTCGAGCGCGTAGGCCCGCATGCCGTCGCGGGCGCGGCCGATGGGCACGTTGCCCGGCACCCGGGCCGCGTCGCGCATGGCGTGCTGGGTCGCGAACAGGGTGATCTCGGTCGGGCCGTAGATGTCGGTGACGACCGTGTCCGGGCACGCGTTCAGGACGCGCCGCACGGACGCCGACGAGACCACGTCGCCGCCGGTCAGCACCTCGCGGACGCCCGCCAGACAGCCGGGGTCCTCCTCCGCCACCACGCGGAAGAGTCCGGCGGTCAGCAGCAGCGAGGTCACACCGTGTGTGCGCAGAGCACGGGCGATGGTGGGGACGTCGAGGTCACCGGGCGGTGCGACGACGACCTCCCCGCCGCCGAGCAGGGGCATCCACAGCTCGTAGGTGGACGGGTCGAAGCCGTACGGCGAGTGCAGCAGCACCCGGTGCGGGCGCGCGTCGGCACGGGAGGCCTCGGCGTCGGCGTTCCAGCGGCGGTCGGTGGCCAGGCTCACCACTCCGCGATGGGTGATCTCCACGCCCTTCGGCTCGCCGGTGGAGCCGGAGGTGAACATCACGTAGGCGGCGCTGTCCGGCAGGACGCGCGGGACGGGGGTCCGTACGGGGGTCTCCGTCCCCTCCGGACGGTCGTCGTCGCCGGCCACGACCTCGTGCTCGATCCCGGGCAGCCCGCCTGCGGCCGTGCTGCCGTCCGTGACCACGACACGGCATCCCGCCAGCCGTGTCATCGAGGCGAGCCGGGCCCTGGGCAGCTTCCCGTCGAGGGGCACGTAGACCGCTCCGGCCTTCAGCACGCCGAGGACCGCCGTCACGACCTCCGGCGAGCGCTCCATCAGCAGCGCGACCCGCTCCTCGGGGCCGACGCCGAGAGCCGTCAGCCGCGCCGCGAGCCGGTCCGCCCGCTCGTCGAGTCCGCGGTACGTCCGCACGCCGCCGTCCCAGCGGACGGCCACGGCCTCCGGCGTGCGCGCCACCTGGGCGGCGAACGCCTCGACGGCGCTCGTCCCCGGCCTCACCGAGTCCGCGTCGGCGTCGTTCCAGTCGGCGAGGATGCGGTGCCGCTCCTCGGCGGTGAGAACCTCGACGGTGCCGGACGGGCGGGCGGGGTCGTCGGCGAGCGTCCGCAGCAGTGCGGTGAACCGGCCGGCGAGCGTGCGCGCGGCCTCCTCGGTGAGGAGGTGCGGCATGTAGTGGAGCCGCAGCCACAGTTCGTCGTCGCGGAGTCCGGCGGCGAGGGTCACCGGGTAATGGGTCGCGTCGTGCACCTTCGAGCCGCTGACGGCGAGACCCAGGGACGGGACGGACGCTTCGGCGACCGGGTAGTTCTCGAAGACGACGAGGGTGTCGAAGAGCTGCGGCAGACCGGACAGCCTGTTGATCCGGCTCAGCCCGACGTGCTGGTGGGCCAGCAGCTTCGACTGGGCGGTCTGGAGGCGCAGCAGGAAGTCGGCCAGCCGCTCGGCCGGATCGAGGACGACCCGGACCGGGAGGGTGTTGATGAACAGACCCGCCATGGACTCGATGCCGGGTATCTCGGGCGGCC
This sequence comes from Streptomyces sp. AC558_RSS880, assembly GCF_019049255.1. Lineage (GTDB taxonomy): Bacteria > Actinomycetota > Actinomycetes > Streptomycetales > Streptomycetaceae > Streptomyces. The sequence continues at coordinate 58,593 of NZ_JAGMUJ010000134.1, forward strand.
GGCCGGAGACCGTCGTACCGAAGACCACGTCGTCGCGGCCGGTCAGCCGGGACAGCAGCAGGGCCCAGGCGCCCTGCACCAGGGTGTTGACCGTCAGGCCCCGCTCCCGCGCCAGCCGGCGCAGCGCCGTCACGGTCGGCGCGGGGAGCTCCGCGCCGATCCTGGCGGGGACGTCCGGTGCCCCGGCGGTGACGGTCGAGGCGTCCGGGACCAGCAGGGTCGGCTCCTCCACCCCGTCGAGCGCGTCCGCCCAGGCCCGCTCGGCCGCCTGTCCGTCCTGGGCGGCGAGCCAGGCGAGGTAGTCGCCGTACGGGGTCGGCGGCGGCAGTTCCGTGCCGGCGCCGTCGGCGTACAGGGTGAAGAGTTCCTTCGCCAGGACGGGGACCGACCAGCCGTCGAGCAGGATGTGATGGTTCGTCAGGACGAGACGGTGGCGGGTGTCGCTCAGGCGGAGGAGGGTGAGGCGCATGAGCGGTGCCCGCGCCGGGTCGAGGCGCTTCGCGCGCTCCTCGGCGGCGACCCGGCCGGCTTCCGCCTCCGCGTCCGCCTCGGGCAGGGCCCGCAGGTCGACGGTGCGCCAGGGGAGTCCGGGGTCGCGGACGATCACCTGGACGGGGACGTCGGCGGTGTCGGGTACGAACGCGGCCCGCAGGTTGGCGTGCCGGCGCAGCAGCGCCGTCCACGCCTCGCGCAGGACCGCCTCGTCGAGCCGCCCCTCCAGGTCGAGTTCCACCTGGGCGGTGTAGACGTCGGTGCCCTCGTGGTCGTAGTGGGCGTGGAAGAGCAGGCCCTCCTGGAGCGGGGAGAGCGGGAGGACGTCCTCCAGGCCGGGGTACGCGGCTTCGAGGGCCTCCACCTGTTCCTGGGTGAGGGCGGGTACGAGGGGGAAGTCGGACGGCGTGTGGCCACCGGCCCCGGCGTCCGTGCCCGCCAGGGCCTCCAGCGCCCGCAGCCACCGCTCGGCCAGCTCCCGCACCTCCGCCTCGTCGAGCAGACCGCCCGCCCACGCGAACGTCGCCGACAGCACCGGGCCCTCGGGGCCGTCCTTCGCGATGGCGTTGATCTCGAGCGCGTGCGGCAGTGCCGTCACCGGGCCGTCGAGTCCGCCCGGCCGGTCGAGCGGAGTCCAGTCGGCCGAGGACACGGAGACCGTGCGGCCCAGGTAGTTGAAGCCGATCTGCGGCTCCGCGAGGGCCGCGAGGGCGGGCGCGGTCCCGGCGTTGAGGTGGCGCAGCAGGCCGTACCCGAAGCCGTCGCCGGGAACCGCCCGCAGCTGCTCCTTGACCCGCTTCACCGCGTCCGCGGGGTCGTCCCCGGAGGCGGTGACGTCGAGCCGTACGGGGTGGACACGGGTGAACCAGCCCACCGTGCGGGAGAGATCCGCGTCCGCGCCGACGCGGTCGGTGTCGCGGCCGTGGCCCTCCAGGTCGACCAGCACACCGCCGTCGGCGTCCACGCCCCGCGCCTCGCGCCACTGGCGCACGGCGAGGGCCAGCGCACCCAGCAGCACGTCGTCGACGCCGCCGTGGAAGGCGGCCGGAACGGACGACAGCAGCGGACCCGTGTGCGCACCGGGCAGTGTCACCGTCAGGTGCCGGGCGGTGGCGGTGGTGTCCTGCGACCGGTCCAGCGGGCGACGGCCGAGCGGGGGCTCGCCGGTGGCCGGCATCCCTGTCCAGAACGGGAGTTCCGCCAGCAGCGCCGGGTCCTGCGCCCGCTCGCCGAGCAGCCCCGCCCAGCGCCGGAACGACGTGCCCACCGGGTCCAGCCGCACCGGCTCACCCGCCGCCACCGACTCCCACGCCTGCCGCAGGTCCGGCAGCAGAATGCGCCACGACACACCGTCCACAGCGAAGTGGTGCACGGTCACCAACAGCCGGCCCGGGGCCTCCGCGCCCGCGTCGAACCACACCACCTGCACCATCACGCCCGACTCCGGCGCCAGCCGCGCCACCGCGGCCCGCGCCTCGGCCGCCACGTCGGCGTCGGCCGAGGACACCCGGCGCACGCACCGGCCGGCGTCCACCGACCCGCGCTCGCCCACCTCCAGCGTCCCGTCCGCGTCCGCGGGAACCTTCAGCCGCAGCGCGTCGTGGTGGTCCAGCAACGCCTGTACCGCCGCCGTCAGCCGCTCCTCCCCCAGCCCGGCCGGCACCCGCAGGAACACCGACTGCTGGAAGCCCTCGACCGTGCCCCGCCACTCCCGCAGCCAGCGCATCACCGGAGTCGGCTCCACCGGACCCGTGCCGTCGTCCTCCGCCCGGACGGCGGGGCCGTCGACGTCGCGGCACACGTGGGCCAGTGCGGCGGGACTCTGCTGCTCGAAGACGTCGCGCGGGGTGAGGACCAGGCCGGCCCGCCGCGCCCGGCTGACCAGCTGGATCGACATGATGCTGTCCCCGCCCATCGCGAAGAACCCGTCGTCCGCGCCGACCCGCTCGACGCCCAGCACCTCCGCGAACAGGGCGCAGAGCAGTGCCTCCCGCTCCGTGCGGGGCTCCCTGCCCCTGCCCGCCTCCTCCGGGTGCGGCACCGGCAGGGCGGCGCGGTCCAGCTTTCCGTGCCGGGTCAGGGGGAGCTCGTCCAGGACGAGCAGGGTGCCCGGGATCGCGTACTCCGGGAGCCGTTCCGCGGCCAGGGCCCTCAGACGTCCGGTGTCGAGGACGCGGCCCGGTTCGGGCACGACGTAGCCGGTGAGGTGTTTGGCCCCGGAGGGCGCCCGGTGCACCAGGACGACGGCGTCCGCCACACCGTCCTGTTCGCCGAGGACCGCCTCGGTCTCGCCGAGTTCGATGCGGAAGCCGCGGATCTTGACCTGCTGGTCGGCGCGGCCGAGGAACTCCAGCACCCCGTCCGGGGTCCAGCGCACCAGATCGCCCGTGCGGTACATGCGCGTACCGGCCGGACCGAACGGGTCGGCGACGAACCGTTCGGCGGTCTGCGCGAACCAGTTCAGGTAGCCGCGTGCCAGCGCGTCACCGGCGATGTACAGCTCGCCCGGCGCGCCGGGCGGCACCGGCCGCAGCCGGCCGTCGAGCACGTAGGCCCGCATGCCGTCGCGGGCCCGGCCGATCGGCACGGTCGACGGGACCGCGCTCCGGTCCTCCATGGTGTGGGCGGTGGCGTACACGGTGATCTCGGTCGGACCGTACGCGTCGGTGACGACGGTGCCGGGGCAGTGTTCCAGCACCCGGCGCACGGTGGCGGCCGTGACGACGTCGCCGCCGACCATCACCTCACGGACGTCGGCGAGGCAGCCCGGGTCCTCCTCGGCCACGACGCGGAAGAGTCCGGCCGTCAGCAGGAGCAGGGTCACGCCGTGCTCGCGGACCGCCCGCGCGATGGCCGCCACGTCCGGGTCGCCGGGCGGGGCCACCACGACCTCCCCGCCGTTCAGCAGCGGGGTCCACAGCTCGCAGGTGGAGGGGTCGAAGCCGTACGGCGAGTGCAGCAGCGTGCGGATCGGGCGGTCGGGGGCGAACGCGGTCCCGGCCCTCCAGTGGCGGTCCGTGGCCAGGCTCACCACACCGCGGTGGGTGGCCGTCACGCCCTTCGGCTCGCCCGTGGAGCCGGACGTGAACATCACGTAGGCGGCGTTGTCCGGGTGGGGGCGCGCGTCGGGGCGTACGGTTCCCCCGGTCTGCCGCGGGTCCTCGTCGGTCACCGTGACGAAGCGGTCGGCCCGGGGCAGCAGGGCGGGTGCCGTGTCGCGGTGGGAGTCGTCCGTGACGACGACCGACGCCCCGGTCTGCCGCAGCATCGTGTCCAGCCTGGCCGGGGGCAGGTCGGGGGCGAGGGGCACGTAGGCCGCCCCGGTCTTCAGCACGCCGAGGATCGCCGTCACGACCTCCGGCGAGCGGTCCATCAGCAGGGCGACCCGGTCCTCCGGGCCGACACCGAGGGCCACCAGCCGCGCCGCGAGCCGGCCCGCCCGCTCGTCGAGTCCGCGGTACGTCCGTGCTCCGCCGTCCCAGCGGACGGCCGTGGCTTGCGGCGTACGCGCCACCTGCGCCGCGAACGCCTCGACGAGGCTCGTCGCGGGCCTTCCCGGGTCCGCGACACCGTCGGCGTCGGCGTCGTTCCAGTCGGTGAGGATGCGGTGCCGCTCCTCGGCGGTGAGGACGTCGACCGTACCGGCGGTCCGGTGGGGCTCGTCCACGAACGTCCGCAGTACCCGGACGAACCGGTCGGCGATCACGCGGGCCTCTTCGTCCCCGAACGCGGCGGGCGCGTACTCGATGCGCAGGGACAGTCCCCGCTCGTGCGGTGCGGCCATCAGCATGAGCCGGTAGTGGGCCGCCTCACGGGTCTGCGCGCGGGTGAGGGTGAGGGACGTGCCGGTGAGGGCCGTGGCCTTCTCGTCGACCGGGTAGTTCTCGTAGACCATGGCCGAGTCGAAGAGGCGCGGCACTCCGGCCAGGCGGTGGATGTCGCTCAGGCCCAGGTACTGATGGTCCATCAGCTCAGCCTGCTCGCCCTGGAGTGCGCGCAGCAGTTCCTCGAGGGTCCGGTCCTGGTCCAGCCGCGCCCTGACGGGCAGGGTGTTGATGAACAGGCCCGCCATGGTCTCGATGCCGGGCACCTCCGGCGGCCGGCCGGACACCGTCGTGCCGAAGACCACGTCGTCACGGCCGGTCAGCCGGGACAGCAGCAGCGCCCAGGCGCCCTGGAGGACGGTGTTGACGGTGAGCCCGCGGGACCTGGCCCAGGTGACGAGGCGGGTGGCGAGGCCCTCGGGGAGCTCGGGGTGCACCTGTCCGGGGCGCGCGGCCGACGCCATCCGGTCGGAGGCGGCGGGGGCGACGAGCGTGGGCTCGTCCACCCCGTCCAGGGCCCGGGCCCAGGCGGCGTGCGCCTCGTCACGGTCCTGCGCGGCCAGCCAGCGCAGGTAGTCGCCGTAGGGGGCGACCCGGGGCAGCGTGGCCGCCGGTCCCCCGGCCGCGTACAGGGCGAACAGGTCCCGGGCCAGGACGGGCACCGACCAGCCGTCCAGCAGGAGGTGATGGTGTGTCAGGACCAGCCGGTGGCGCTTGTCGCCGAGGCGGAGCAGCGCGGCCCGCAACAGGGGCGGGCGCGCCGGGTCGAAGCGCTCGGCGAGCTCCGCGTCCGCGATCCGGTCGCTCTCCGCGGCCTGCTCGGTGTCGGGCAGGCCGCTCAGGTCGGCCGTGCGCCACGGGAGTCCGGGATCGCGGGCGATCACCTGGACGGGGGTGTCCGTGACGTCGTGGACGAACGCGGCCCGCAGGTTGGCGTGCCGGGCCAGCAGCGCCGTACAGGCGGCCCTGAGCGCGTCCGCGTCGAGCGGGCCTTCGAGGTCCAGGCAGAGCTGCGGGGTGTAGACGTCGCTCTCGCCGCCGTCGTAGACGGCGTGGAAGAGCAGGCCCTCCTGGAGCGGGGAGAGCGGGAGGACGTCCTCCAGGCCGGGGTACGCGGCTTCGAGGGCCTCCACCTGCTCCTGGGTGAGGGCCGGTACGAGGGGGAAGTCGGACGGCGTGTGGCCACCGGCCCCGGCGTCCGTGCCCGCCAGGGCCTCCAGCGCCCGCAGCCACCGCTCGGCCAGCTCCCGCACCTCCGCCTCGTCGAGCAGACCGCCCGCCCACGCGAACGTCGCCGACAGCACCGGGCCCTCCGCGCCGTCGACCGCGACCGCGTTGACGTCGAGCGCGTGCAGCAGCGGGGTGGCCGGATCGGTTCCGGCGCCCAGTCCGTGCGCGTCGTCGGCCACCGTCCAGTCGCCGTTCTCCGACGTGGACAACGACGCGGTCGTACGGCCGAGGTAGTTGAAGCCGATCTGCGGCCGGACGCAGTGCATGAGGAGCGGGGCCGTCTGCGGGTTGAGGTGGCGCAGCAGGCCGTGGCCGGAGCCCCGGCCCGGCACCCGGCCGAGCTGCTCCTTGGCCTGCTTGGCCGCGTCCGCGGGGTCGTCGCCCGTGACGTCGAGCCGTACGGGGTGGACACGGGTGAACCAGCCCACCGTGCGGGAGAGGTCCACGTCCGGCCGGTCGGTGTCGCGGCCGTGGCCCTCCAGGTCGACCAGCACACCGCCGTCGGCGTCCACGCCCCGCGCCTCGCGCCACTGGCGCACCGCGAGGGCCAGCGCACCCAGCAGCACGTCGTCGACGCCGCCGTGGAAGGCGGCCGGAACGGACGACAGCAACGGACCCGTGTGCGCACCGGGCAGTGTCACCGTCAGCTGCCGCGCCGTGCCCACCGTGTCCTGTACGGGGTTCAGCGGGCGGGAACCGAGCGGTGGCTCCGGGGCCGCGAACGTCTCGGTCCAGTAGGGGAGTTCCGCCAGCAGCGCCGGGTCCTGCGCCCGCTCGCCGAGCAGCCCCGCCCAGCGCCGGAACGACGTGCCCACCGGGTCCAGCCGCACCGGCTC
>NZ_JAGMUJ010000134.1:64984-170557 GCF_019049255.1 Streptomyces sp. AC558_RSS880
CAGGTGGTGCACGGTCACCAGCAGCCGGCCCGGGGCCTCCGCGCCCGCGTCGAACCACACCACCTGCACCATCACGCCCGACTCCGGCGCCAGCCGCGCCACCGCGGCCCGCGCCTCGGCCACCACGTCGGCGTCGGCCAGGGACGTGCGGCGCACGCACGCGGCAGCGTCCACCGAGCCCCGCTCACCCACCTCCAGCGCCCAGACCAGTCCGCCCGCCGTCCGGGTCAGCCGCAGCCGCAGGGCGTCGTGGTGGTCAAGGAGTGCCCGCACCGCCGTCGTCAGCCGCTCCTCCCCCAGCCCGGCCGGGACCTGGAGCAGCACCGACTGGTGGAAGGCGTCGACGGGTCCGTGACGCTCGCGCAACCGGTGGACGATCGGGGTGAGTTCGACGGGTCCGGTCCCGTCGTCCTCGGCGCGGACGGCCGGCCGGTCGTCCGCGCGCCCGCTGACCCGGGCGAGTCCGGCCACCGTCTGGTGGGTGAAGACGTCACGCGGGGTGAGGACCAGGCCGGCCCGCCGCGCCCGGCTGACCAGCTGGATCGACATGATGCTGTCCCCGCCCAGCGCGAAGAACCCGTCGTCCGTGCCCACGCTCCCGGCATCGACGCCGAGCAGTTCGGCGAAGATGCCGCGGAGGGTCTCCTCGGCCGGGGTGCGCGGCGCGCGTCCTCCGTCCGCCGTGCCGGTGGGGTCGGGCACGGGCAGGGCCGCGCGGTCCAGCTTGCCGTTGGGGGTGACGGGGAGGGCGTCGAGCACCATGATCTCGGCGGGGACCAGGTACTCGGGCAGGGTGTCGGCGGCCCGGCGGCGCACCTGTCCGCCGTCCAGGGTGCGGCCCCGTTCGGGCACGACGTAGCCGACCAGGCGCCGGCCGCCGGAGGGAGCCCCGTGGGCCACGACCACGGCGGCGCCCACGCCCTCCTGCTCGCCGAGCGCGGCCGCGGCCTCGCCCGGCTCGACGCGTACGCCGCCGATCTTGACCTGGTCGTCGACGCGGCCCAGGTACTCCAGTTCGCCGTTGTCCGTCCAGCGGGCGAGGTCGCCGCTGCGGTACATCCGGGCGCCGGGCGGGCCGAAGGGGTCGGCGACGAAGCTCTCCGCCGTGGCGCCGGGGCGGTCCAGGTAGCCGCGGGCCAGCTGGGCACCGGCGATCCACAGCTCGCCGGAGGCGCCCGGCGGCACCGGCTCCAGGGCCGCGTCGAGGACGTACAGGCGGGTGTTGGCGACCGGCCGGCCGAGCGGCGGCGGGCCCTCGGGGTCGGCGGGGCAGCGCCACCAGGTGACGTCGACGGTGGCCTCGGTGGGACCGTACTGGTTGAACAGAGCCGCACCCGAGGCGCCGAGCACGTCGTGGAAGCGCCGTACGAGGCCGGCGGGCAGGGCCTCGCCGCCCGAGAACACCCGGCGCAGCCCGGTGCAGCCGGCGGCGGCCGGCTGGTCCAGGAAGGCGCGCAGGACGGTCGGCACGAAGTGCGCGGTGGTGACGGACCGGTCCCGTATCAGCTCGGCGAGCCGGGCGGGGTCGCGGTGCGCCTCGGGCTCGGCGACGACCACGGCGGCGCCGGCGAGCACCGGCCAGAACAGCTCCCACACGGAGACGTCGAAGCCGGCGGAGGCCTTGTGCAGCACCCGGTCGTCGGACCGGAGACCGTACTGCTCCTGCATGCCCCACAGACGGTTGACGACGGCCCGGTGCGGGACGGCGACGCCCTTGGGGCGCCCCGTCGAGCCGGAGGTGTGGATGACGTAGGCGGTGCTGTCGCGGTGCGGCGCCGCGAACCCGGCGGGCCCGGAGGCGTCGTCCCGCGGTCCGGGCGGCCCGTCGAGCGGCAGGGCCGGGGCCCGCACGGCGGAGGGCAGCAGGCCGCGCGTCTCCTCCGTGGTCACCACGCACACCGGGTCGGTGTCGGCGAGCAGCAGGGCGATGCGCTGGGCCGGGAGGTCGGGGTCCACGGGCACGTACGCGGCGCCGGTGCGCAGGACCGCGTGCAGGGCCACGGGCAGGCCCGCCGAGCGCGGGACGAGCACCGCGACGCGGCGCTCCGGTCCGGCCCCGAGCGCGCGCAGGCGGCGGGCGAGGGCGTCGACGCGGGTGTCCAGCTGCGCGTAGGTGAGCCGGTCGGCACCGCAGACGACGGCCTCGGCGTGCGGGGTGCGCGCGACGCGGTCGGCGAGGAGTTCGGGCACGGTGGCGGACGGGACGTCCATGGCGGTGTCGTTCCAGTCGGTGAGTACCCGCCGGCGTTCGTCGTCGGCGGTGGTGGCGGCCCGGGACACGGTGAGGTCCGGGTCGTCGGCGAAGGACTCCAGGAGCCGGGTCCAGCGCCGGGTGAGGAGCCGTACCGTCGCGGGGGTGAAGCGGTCCGCGCGGTATTCGACACGGCCGTCGATCCCGTCCGGAGCGCCTTCGGGGGTGCGGTGTTCGGCCATGTTGAAGGAGAGGTCGAAGCGGGCGGTGGCGGCGCCGACGCGGATCGGCTCGGCGGTGAGGCCGGGGAGTTCGACGGCGTCGCGGGTGAGCTCGGGCTGGGCGGCCAGCATCACCTGGAACAGCGGGTTGCGGTCCAGGGAGCGGGTCACGCCCAGGTGGTCGACGAGACGCTCGAAGGGCACGTCCTGGTGGGCGTAGGCGGTGAGGTCGGTCTCCCGCACCCGCCGCAGCAGCTCGCGGAAGTCCGGGTCGCCGCTGGTGTCGGTGCGCAGGACGAGCGTGTTGACGAAACATCCGACGAGGTCCTCCAGCACCTCGTCACCGCGCCCGGCCACGGCCGTGCCGAGCGGGATGTCCGTACCGGAGCCGAGACGGGTCAGCAGCGCGGCGAGGGCGGCCTGGAGCGTCATGAAGACGGTGGCGGAGTGCTCGCGGGCCAGCTCCGCCAGGCGGGCGTGGAGCGGTGCCGGGATGTGGAAGAGGTACGAGCCACCGGGCGCGGTGCCGGTGGAGTCGCCCGGTGCGACGGTGGTGGTGTCACCTGACGCGCCGGTGGTGGGGTCCACGGGCAGGTCGATGCGGTCCGGCAGGTCCGCGAGCCGCTGCCGCCAGTACGCGAGCTGACGGTCCGTCACCCCGTCCGCTCCGTCGTCGGCGAGCAGGTCGTGCTGCCACAGGCTGTAGTCGGCGTACTGGACGGGCAGCGGGGCCCAGTCGGGCGCCCGCCCCCGCGTACGGCTGCGGTAGGCGGTGGACAGGTCGGCCGCCAGCGGTCCGAACGACCAGCCGTCGGCGGCGATGTGGTGCAGCACCAGCGCCAGGACGTGGTCGTCCTCCCCCAGCTCGAACAGGGCCGCCCGCAGCGGGATCTCGGCGGCCAGGTCGAAGGGCCGGCGGACGGTCCGCTCCAGCTCGGCGGCCAGGTCCGCCTCCGCGACGCGGACCGCCTCCGGTTCCGGGCGGGCCCGCTCGGAACCGGCGTCCAGGATCTCCTGGCGGGGACGGCCGTCGACGTCGGGGAAGACGGTGCGCAGCGCCTCGTGGCGGGCGGTCAGGTCGGCGAGCGCGGCGCGCAGCGCGGGGAGGTCGAGGGGACCGCGCAGCCTCAGCACCACCCGCATGTGGTAGCCGTCCGTGGTGCCCTCGGCGAACCGGTGCAGGAACCACAGGCGGCGCTGGGCGGAGGACAGCGGGACGTCGTCGGGCCTGGGGCCGGCGGCGGGACGGGGACGGGGCGGGGCGCCTGCGGCGGCGGCGACGCGTTCGGCGAGTTCCGCGATCGTGGGGGCCTCGAAGACGGCGCGGACCGGCAGGTCGGCGCCGAGCGCGTTGCGCAGGTGGGCGACGAGGCGGGTGGCGAGCAGTGAGTGTCCGCCCAGGTCGAAGAAGCTGTCGTCGATGCCGATCCGGCCGACGCCGAGGAGCCGCGCGTACAGGCCGCACAGCACTTCCTCGAGCGGCGTGCGCGCCTCGCGGCCGCCGTCCGCCGCGGAGCCGTCCGCGGCGCCGGGGTCGGGCAGGGCGCGGCGGTCGACCTTGCCGTTGGGGGTGAGCGGCAGCCGGTCCAGGACGACGAACGCGGAGGGCACCATGTAGCCGGGCAGGCCGGCCGCGGCGTGGCGGCGCAGCTCGGCCGGGGCCGGGGCGCTCTCGGGCCCGGTTACGGTTCCGGCCCCGGTCTCCGGGACGACGTAGGCGACCAGCCGGAGGTCGCCCTCGGGCGTGTCCCGGCGTACGTCCGCGACGGCGCGGGCGACCGCCTCGTGGCTCTCCAGGAACGCCTCGACCTCGCCGAGTTCGACGCGGTGGCCGCGCACCTTGACCTGGTGGTCGGCGCGGCCGAGGTGGTCCAGGCGGCCGTCCGCGGTCCAGCGGGCCAGGTCGCCGGTGCGGTACATGCGGGTGCCGGGCCCGCCGTACGGGTCGGCGAGGAAGCGCTCGGCGGACGGACCGGGGCGGCCCGCGTAACCCCGGGTGACGCCGGGACCGGCCAGGTAGAGCTCGCCGGGCGTTCCGGCGGGGACCATGCGCAGCCGGTGGTCCAGGACGTAGGCGCGGACGCCCGGGCGGGGACGGCCGATCAGGAAGCGCCCGCCGGACCGCAGTGCCCCGGGCTCGTCCACCGCCTGGAAGGTGCTGCTCATGGTCGCCTCGGTGGGCCCGTACTGGTTGACGACCAGCGGGTTCCCGAGGGCGGCCGTCTGCCGGAGATGGCTTTCGGTGAGCGCTTCGCCGCAGGTCATCACCAGCCGCGGGGAGGGGCGTTCGCCGGCGGGCAGCTGTGCCGCCTCCTCGTTCAGGGCGACCAGCAGGGACGGTACGACGGAGAGCAGCGCGGTGACCCGGTGGCGGCGCATGGCGCGGACGAGGGCACGGGCGTCGTTGGCCTCGTCGGGCGGCACCATGACGACACGCCCGCCGACGGCCAGGGTGCCGAGGATGTCGCGCACCGAGGGGTCGAAGGAGACGGACGCCAGGTTGAGCACGACGTCGTCGGGGCCGAGCCGGGCGGTCCCGGACGTCAGGTACGAGAAGTAGGCGGCGACTCCCTCGTGCGGCACCACGACCGCCTTGGGCCGCCCGGTGGAGCCCGAGGTGTGGATGACGTAGGCCGGGTGGCCGGGCCTCAGCGGCGCGGTGCGCTCGTCGTCGGTGAGGTCGCCGTCCGGCAGGGCGCGCAGCGCGCGTCCGGTGTCGGGGGCGTCGAGCCGTACGGCGCCGGAGCGGGCGTCCTCGGGGAGCGACGCGGCCGCCCCGGTGGTGGTCAGCACCGTCACCGGCCCGGCGTCGCCGAGCATGTACGCGATGCGGTCCGCCGGGTAACCGGGGTCCACCGGGAGGTACGCCGCGCCGGCCTTGAGGACCGCCAGCAGGGCCACCACCAGGTCCGGGGAGCGGGGCACCGCGACGGCGACGGTCCGTTCGGGCCCGGCGCCCCGGGAGACGAGCAGGCGGGCGAGGCGGTTGGCGCGGGCGTGCAGTGCGCGGTGGGTGAGCCGCTCGTCCCCGAAGAGGACCGCCGGGGCGTCGGGGGCGGTGGCCGCCCGGGCCTCGAGGACGCCGGTGACGGTGCCGTCCGCCGTGCTCCCGTCCTGTGCTCCCTGCCAGGCGGTCAGCAGGTGGCCGCGTTCGCGCGGGGTGAGGACGCCGGCGCGTCCTGCGGGCCGGTCCAGGCCGTCGCCGAGCTCCTCGAAGAGGCGCACCAGCCGGTCCATGAGCGCTTCGGCGGCGGCCCGGTCGTAGGCGGAGGTGTGGTAGCCGAGGGTGAGGTGCAGCCGCTCGCCGGGGGTGGCGAGCAGCCGCAGCGGGTAGCTCGTGGCCACCCCACCGTCGACGGCGGAGACGCGGATGCCGTCCGCCGGCCGGAACACGGCCGGGTCCAGCGGGAAGTTGAGGAACACCACCATCGTGTCGGCGAGCGCTCCGGCACCGGTCTGCCGCTGGATCTCCGGCAGACCGAGGTGCTGGTGGGCGGCGAGACGGGACTGCTCGTCCTGCAGCCGGCGCAGGACGGCGGCCATCGGCCGCACCGGGTCGAGGCGCACCCGCACCGGAACGGTGCTGATGAACAGACCGATGACGGACTCCACGTCCTCGACGTCGGCCGGGCGGCCCGCGTTCGGAGCGTCGAGGACGACGTCGTCACGGCCCGTCAGCGCGCCGATCAGGGTGGCCCACGCGCCCTGCACCAGGGTGGCCGGTGTCAGGTCGTGGCGGCGGCAGTGCGCGGTCAGGCGGGACGTCAGGTCCGGGGGCAGCAGGCGCTCCACGACCTCGTGCCCGGGTGCGTACGCCGTGCTGCCGGTGTCGTCGTGGTCGGTCCGGCTGCCGGTCACCGGCACCACGAGGGTCGGTTCGGCGCCGTCGAGCGCCTGCCGCCACGCCCGCCGTGCCGCGTCCTTGTCCTGCCGGGCGAGCCAGGACAGGTACCGCTCGAACTGCGGCGCCGGGGGGAGGGAGTCCGGCTCGGCGTAGGCGGTCAGCAGTTCGTTCAGCAGCAGCGGCTGTGACCAGCCGTCGAGCAGGATGTGGTGGTAGGTCACGATCATCGTGTGCCGGTGCGGGGCCAGCCGGGCCAGCGCCACGCGCAGCAGCGGCGGCCGCGCCGGGTCGAACGGGGTCCGTCGCTCCGCGGCCCGCAGCTCGGCCAGCCGCGACTCCCGCTCCGGCCCGTCGGCCGTGGACAGGTCCGTCTCCCGCCAGGGCGGTTCCACCTCGCCGGAGACGATCTGCACCGGGCCCGCGTCCGCGTCGTGCACGAAGGCGGCCCGCAGGCTGCCGTGCCGGGCCAGCAGCCGGGCCCAGGCGGTGCGCAGCCGGGTCGGGTCGAGGGGGCCCTCCAGCGTGAGCGACAGCTGGACGGTGTAGTCGTCCACCCGGGCCCGACCGGCCTCCCCCGCCTGCGCGGCGGCCAGGGACTCGAAGAGCAGTCCTTCCTGCAACGGTGTCAGCGGGAGGATCGGCATGTCCGCCGGACCCGGGTACGGGGCGGTCAGCCGCTCGCGCACCGGCGCCGGTACCGGCAGCAAGGGCTCCTCGTGTGCCGCCTCCGGCACTTCGGTGACGCCGGTGTCCTCGGCCTCCCGCGCCACGGAGGCGAGGGCCGCGACGGTGGGGTGCGCGAAGACGTCACGGACGGCCAGGCCGATCCCCGCCCGGCGCGCGGCGCCCACCAGCCGCATGGCCAGCACGCTGTCGCCGCCCAGCGCGAAGAAACTGTCGTCGATCCCCACGTGCGGGAGGCCCAGCAGCTGGGCGAAAACAGTGCACAGGGCCTGCTCGGTCGCGTCGCGCGGCGCCCGGCTGTCCGGTGCGGCCGCGAAGTCCGGCGCCGGAAGGGCGGCGCGGTCCAGCTTGCCGTTCGTGGTGAGCGGCAGCTCCGCCAGCACCACGAAGGCGGCGGGCACGAGGGCCTCCGGCAGGGTGCGTTCGGCCAGGGTCCGCAGTTCGGCCGGAAGCACGGCGAGCCTGCGGGCGAGACCCGGCTCGTTGGTGTGCCGCGCCCGGGCCGGGACGGATTCCGTCGCGGCCCGGTAGGCGCACAGCACTTCACCGGTCGGGGAGTCCGGGGTGTCCGTGCGCCGGAAGACGGCGTCCACCGCGCCGGGGCCGGTCACCGACGGCGCCACGGCCACCCGGTAGCCCAGTTCCCCGGCGAGGGCGTACAGGTCCTCGGGGTCCACCGCGCCGGGCACCGGGACGTCGTCCGCGAGGACGCGCGCGGCACGGGCGGGTTCGGCCCCCTCGTCCAGCCGCCGGGCCGCCAGGACCTGCCGGGCCGTGCGCTCGTCGGGGAGCCCCGACACGCGCAGTCGGGCCGGGCGGGCCGTGGACAGGATGCGCCGCAGCCCGTCCAGGTCCGTTCCGTCGCCGGCGTCGTGGCTGTCGGCCGGCGTCGCCACGGCCGCCGGGGCCGTGTGCAGGACGACGTCGTAGCGGTAGCGGCTCAGTTCGTTGCGGTACCCGCCCCGCTTGACCTGGACGTCCGCGGCGGTGAAGGGGCCGCCGGGGCCGGTCCGGCCGGTGAACCAGGCGGGGTCGACGAGGAGTTCGTTCTCGTTCAGCAGGGCCCGGCCTATGGACCGGCGCAGCGCCGCGGTGCCGGTGTGCCGGCCCGGAGGGAGGCGGACGAGGTGCTTCTCCGTCTCGAAGACGCGGGCGGCCCGCAGGTCCCGTACGTCACCGACGAAGATCCGCCCGCCGGGGGCCAGCAGCGGCGTGACGGCGTGGATCACCCGGTCCAGGTAGCCGGCGTCCGGGAAGTACTGGATCACCGAGTTCAGTACGACGGTGTCGAAGAATCCGGTGGGCAGGCCCTCGGTGTCGTCCGCCGCCTGGTGTCGCAGGGTGACGCGGCCGGCGAGGTGGCCGGGCAGCCGGTCGCGCAGCGTGCCGATCACCGCGGCGGAGAAGTCGGTCGCCCAGTAGGTCTCGGTGTCCCCGGCGAGCCGCGACAGCAGCAGGCCCGCGCCGACGCCGATCTCCAGCAGGCGCACGGGACGCAGGGCGCGGATACGCTCCACGGTCGCGTCGCGCCAGCGGCTCATCTCCCGGTGCGGGAGGGGCCGGCCGTCGTAGCTGCTGTCCCAACTGGAGAAGTCGTCGCCGAAGGCGGGGGGTTCGCCGGTGGCGCCCGGTGCGGACGGTGTCTGGGCGGCGGGCGCGTAGACCGACTCCCAGACGGCGTTCCACTCCTGTACCTGTGCCCGTACCCGCTCGGACCCGGACACGTCCGTGTCACGTCCGTGGAGGGCCGGCACCACGTAGGCGGTGAGCTGCCGTCGGCCCGGCTCGTCCTCCCGCACGATCACCGCGGCCCGGCTCACCGCCGGGTGCCCGGCGAGCGCGGCCTCGATCTCGGCGGGCTCGGCGCGCACCCCCCGGATCTTGACCTGGTGGTCGGTCCGGCCCAGGTACTCCAGCGTGCCGTCGCCGCGCCACCGCGCCAGGTCGCCGGTGCGGTACATGCGGCTGCCCGCGGGGCCGAAGGGGTCGGCCACGAAGCGGAGCGCGGTCGTCCCGGGCAGGGCCGGGTAACCGCGGGCGAGCTGGCGTCCCGCCAGGTACAGCTCACCCGCGACGCCCGGGGCGGCCGGCCGGAGCGCCGCGTCGAGCACGTACACCCGGGTGTTGTCCACCGGACCGCCGATGGGGACCGTGCCCGTCCCTGCGGGCGGCGTGGTGCCCGTCCCGGCGGGGAGGCAACTCCACCGGGTGACGTCGATGGCCGCCTCGGTCGGCCCGTACAGGTTGAACAGCGGAACGCCGAGGAGGCCGAGGCAGGTGTCGGCGAGTTCGGCCTCGAGCGCCTCGCCGCTGCAGATCACGCGCCGCAGCCCGGCCCCCGCCGCGGCCGCGGCGGGCTCGTCGAGGACGTCGAGGAACACCCGGAGCATCGACGGGACGAAGTGCACCGTCGTCACCCGGTGGGTCTCGACGGCCGCCGCCAGGTACTGCGGGTCGCGGTGCCCGCCGGGGCGTGCCACGACCACCGTGGCGCCCGTGGTCAGCGGCCACAGCAACTCCCACACGGACACGTCGAACCCGACGGGCGTCTTGTGCAGCACCCGGTCGTCGGCGGTCAGGGCGAACTCCCGCTGCATGCCCAGCACCCGGTTGGCGATGGCCTCGTGGGAGACGACGACGCCCTTCGGGCGGCCGGTCGAGCCCGAGGTGAAGATCATGTACGCGGCCGAGCCGGGCGCCACGGGGACCGGCGAGGACAGGGCTCCGCCGTCGCCGGCGGACGCGCCGTCCCCGAGGAGGACCGTGTCCGGGCCGCTCAGGCGGGGGAACCGCTCGACGAGGCCGCGCGTGGTGAGGACGCAGGCCGGGGCCGCGTCGTCCAGCAACAGTCCGATCCGCTCCGCCGGCAGGTCCGGGTCCACCGGCACGTACACCGCGCCCGCGCGCAGCACGGCGTGGACGGCGACGAGCAGGTCCGCCGAACGCGGCACGGCGACGGCCACGCGGGTCTCGGGCACGGCCCCGCGCTCGCGCAGCAGCGCCGCGAGCGCCGCCACCCGGGCGTCGAACTCGGCGTACGTCAGCTCCTCGGTACCGTCCCCGCCGTCCCCGTACACCACGGCGGTCGCGTCGGGCGTGGCCGCCGCCCGTGCCGCGACCAGTTCGGGCACGGTGACGGGCGGCACCGGCACGGCGGTGTCGTTCCACTCCGCCAGCACCTGCCGCCGCTCCTCCGGGAGGAGCACGTCGACGGCGCCCACGGTCCGGGTGGGGTCGGCGACCGGTCCCTGGAGCAGCCGCACCAGCCGTTCGCCGACGAGGGCGACGTCCTCCGGTGAGAAGACGCCGGTCCGGTAGCCGAACCGCAGGCTGAGTCCGGCGGTCTCCGGCACCACCAGCAGCGTCAGCGCGTAGTGGGTGCCCGCGTGGACGTGCGGATCGGTGATGCCGAGGCCGGGGCCCGGCCGGAAGGCGGCCGGGTCGACGGGGAAGTTCTCGAAGGTCAGGACGGTGTCGAAGAGCCGGTCGAGCCCGGTCGGACGGGTGATGTCCGGCAGGCCCAGGTGCGCGGCGGCCGTGAGGCGCGACTGCCGGCGCTGCATCCCGTGCAGGACACCGAGCAGGTCGTCCGCCGGACGCAGCCGTACGCGCACGGGGACGGTGTCGACGAACAGCCCGACCATGGACTCGGCCCCGTCGATCTCGGCGGGACGGCTGGCGACCGTGGTGCCGAACACGACGTCGTCGCGCCCGGTCAGCCCGGCCAGGAGGAGGGCCCAGGCGCCCTGGACGACGGTGTTGAGGGTGAGGCCGTGCGCGGCGGCCAGGTCCCGCAGGGCGTCGGTGGTGCGGGCCGGCAGGTCGACGGTGTACCGGCCCTGCGCCGGCTCCGCCGCTTGAGTGGCGTCCGGCACGAGGAGCGTCGGTGCGTCGAGCCCGTCGAGCGCGGCGCTCCACTCGGCGCGGGCCGCGTCGCGGTCCTGCCGTCCGAGCCAGGACAGGTACGCGCGGGGCGGGGTCACCGGCGGCAGGGGTTCGTCGTGGTACAGCGCGAACAGCTCACGGCCCAGCAGGGGCAGCGACCAGCCGTCGAGCAGCATGTGGTGGTGGGTGAAGAGCACGGCGTGCCGCTCGGGGGCGAGCCGCACCAGGGCGATCCGCAGCAGCGGGGGGCGTGCCAGGTCGAAGCGTCCGGCCCGCTCCTCGGCGGCGACCTGCCGCAGCCGCCGGTCCCGTTCCCGGTCGTCGGTGTCCGTGGGCGGCTGGGTGAGGTCCACGTCGCGCCAGGGCGGCTCGACGTCGTCGAGCACCACCTGCGCCGGTACGTCGGCGGCGTCGGCGACGAACGCGGAGCGCAGGACGGGGTGCCGGCGCACCAGGGCGTGCCAGGCCGCACGCAGCCGGTGCCCGTCCAGCGGGCCCTCGACCGTGAAGCCGAGCTGCACGGTGTAGTCGTCGTCCCCGGCGGCCTGCGCGTCGTGCAGGGACTGGAACAGCAGGCCCTGTTGCACGGGGGTCAGGGGCAGGGCGTCCGAGAGTCGCGGGTAACGGGCGCGCAGGCGCCGGAGTTCCGCCTCGGCGAACAGGGCGGCGTCCGAGGACTCCGGTACCGGGGAGGCGTCGCCCGTGGCGTCCTCCCGCGGGAGCGCGCGGGCGGCGAGGTCCGCCACGGTCGGGTGCTCGAACACGTCGCGCAGGGCGATGGCCAGTCCCTCGCGGCGTGCGGCGGCGACCAGGCGCATCGCCGAGACGCTGTCGCCGCCGAGGGCGAAGAAGTCGTCGTCGACGCTCACGCCCGGTGTGTCGAGCAGGCCGGCGCAGAGCCGGCAGAGGGTCTCCTCGACCGGGTTCCGCGGCGTCCGGCCGCCACCGGGGACGGCCGCCGCAGGCGCGGGCAGCGCGGCGCGGTCGAGCTTGCCGTTCGCCGTCAGGGGCAGTTCCGGGAGGGTCACGAAGGCGGCGGGCACCATGTACGGGGGGAGGCTCCGCGCCAGCGCCGCGGCCAGCTCGCGCTCACCCGCCACCGGCTCCGTGCCCGGGACGAGGTACGCCGTCAGCTGCCGCCGGCCCGGTGTGTCCTCGCGGAGCACGACGGCGGCACGGTCCACGCCCGGCTGCCGCTCGAGCACGGCTTCGATCTCGCCCGGCTCGATACGGTGTCCGCGCACCTTGACCTGCTGGTCCGCCCGGCCCACGTAGGCGAGCCGGCCGTCCGGCGTCCACCGTACGAGGTCGCCGGTCCGGTACATGCGGGTGCCGGGGGCGCCGAAGGGGTCGGCCACGAAGCGTTCGGCCGTCAGGCCGGGCCGTCCCGCGTACCCGCGCGCCAGTCCGGCGCCGGCGATGTACAGCTCGCCCACCACTCCGGGCGGCACGGGTCGCGCCGCCCCGTCCAGCACGTACACCGCGGTACCGGCGATCGGCCGTCCGATGGTGACCGTCGCCGCTTCGGCGTCCTCGGCCGACAGGTCCGCCGCGGTCGACCAGACCGTCGTCTCCGTGGGTCCGTAGACGTTGGTCACCGACGCGGCGGACGCGAGGAGTTCACGCGCCAGCGCGCCCGGCAGCGCCTCACCGCCGACGAGGACCCGGACGCCGCCGAGGACGGGGGCGACCTCCGCGGACACCGCCTGCCACAGGCTCGGCGTCGCCTGCATCACCGAGACGCCCTCGGTCAGCAGCAGCCGCCGCAGTCGTGCCGGGTCGCGTGTCTCGTCGGGTCCGGCCACCACCACCGCGGCACCGGCCACCAGGGGCGCGAGCAGCTCCAGGTTGGCGATGTCGAAGCCCAGCGTGGTCACGGCGAGCAGGCGGTCGCCGCCGCCGAGGCCGGCCCGCCCGGCCATGTCCAGCAGCAGATTGGCGAGGCTCGACCGGGGGACGACCACGCCCTTGGGCCGTCCTGTCGACCCCGAGGTGAAGATGACGTACGCCGCGGCCGAGCCGTGCACCGTGGCGGGCGGCACCGCGACGCCGGCCTCCGCGGGGGCATGAGCGTGGATATGGGTTTGGGCACGGGTACGGGCGTCGGCGGGGGCGACGTCGCACGGCCCGTCGGTCAGCACGCGTCGCGGGCCCCGCGGCACCCGCCCGTCCAGTTCGGCCGTCGTCAGGACCACGGCCGGCCGTGCCTCGGCCACCATGAGCTCCAGCCGCTCCACCGGGTGCGACAGGTCCAGCGGCAGATAGGCGGCGCCGGCACGCAGGCAGGCCAGCACACCGGTCACCAGGTCCACCGAACGTGGCAGCGCCAGCGCCACGCGGTCCTCCGGCCCCACTCCGTGACCGGCCAGGACGCCGGCCAGCCGGGCCGCCCGGCCGACCAGTTCGCCGTACGTCAGGGACGTTCCCCGGGCGGCCACCGCGACGGCGTCCGGGGTTCGGGCCGCCTGCGCCGCGACCAGCCGCCACGGGTCGCTCTCCGCGTCGCTCTCCCCGGCGGGAACGACCTTGCCGGCGGCTCCGGCACCACCGGACCAGCCGCCCAGCACGCGCCGGCGCTCGTCCTCGTCGAGCAGGTCACCGTGGCCGATCGGCCGTGCGGCGGCGTCGTCCCCCGCGGTGAGCCTCTCCAGCAGCCGCAGGAACCGCTCGTGGTGTCCGGCCAGTTCACCGGCCGAGTACAGCTCGGGGTTCCCGTCGACGACGACCTCGATCGCGTCGCGCTGTCCCGGGCGTCCGCCGTAGCAGGCGACCGACAGGTCGGCCACCGGTCCCACGGCCAGACTGCGCAGAGTGCCGCGGAGGCCGCCGAAGGTGAAGTCCTGGCCGAACGGCATGACGTTGACGAGCGGCCCGTAGAGCCGGCCCCCCGCGGAGAGACCGAGGTCGCGGGCGAGGTCCGCCTCCGGATAGCGCTGGTGCCGCAGCGCGTTCTTCATCTCGGCCGCGACCCGGGCGGTCAGCTCGCCGTACGTCAGACCGGGGTCCACCCTCAGCCGCAGCGGGACGACGTTGGACACCATGCCGGGGGCGGCCTCCGCGACGGAACCGACGCGCGCGGTGACCGGGAAGCCCAGCACCAGGTCGTCCGCCCCGGTCATCCGGTGCAGATAGGCGGTGACGCCCGCGACGAAGGCGGCCGGCCAGCTCGACCGGCCGCTCCGCGCGACCTTCCGCATCCCCGACTCGGTCTCGGGGCTCAGCCATGAGGTCCGCCGGCGCACCGGGGCGGAAGGCGGCGCGGCCCGCTCCACCAGCCCGGCCGGTGCGGGCCGGCCGGCCATCCGTTCCAGCCAGTACGCCCGGTCGGCGCGGAAGTCGTCCGAGGCCCGGTAGGCCGCCTGCTCGTCCAGCAGTTCCCGGAGCGGCCGCAGGGCGCCCGCCGCGGGGTCGCGCCCCTCGGAGAGCGCCGTGTAGAGGGCCGCCGCGCGCCGTACGGCGATCCCGGCGCCGAACCCGTCGCTGATCAGATGGTGGATGCCCGAGTACCACCAGTGGCGCTGCCCGGCGACGCGGATCACCGCGCTCGTGAGGTTCGGCGGGTGGCCCAGGAGGCGCGGGCGCGCCATGTCGGCCTTCATCCAGGCGTGGGCCGCGGCCTCGGGGTCGGCCTCGGCCGACACGTCGACGAAGAGCTGCTCCCACGCGCCGGCCGGCTCGACCCACTGGCGCAGTTCGCCCTCGTGCTCCCCGATCCGGACGCGGAATCCGTCGGCCTCGTCGAGGAAGCGGCGCGTCACCTCGGCCAGCAGCGCGAGGTCGAGCGGACCGGCGATGTCGACGTAGATGCCGAGGTTGTAGGCGCGGCTCTCCGGTGCCAGTTGCTGGCCGAACCAGATGCCCGACTGCCCCGGGGTCAGCGGCAGGCCACGAGGGTGGTCGTCTAGCACGTGCGTAACTCCCAGGCGTACGGATGAGCGGCGAGCGTGGCCCGACCTCGGTGCCGGACCGGGAAAACCCCGGTGACCACGGCGTTCACCGCGTCGGCCCACCTCGGTCCGGGTTGATCGTCTGTCACCTCGGTGTCTAGCACGGTGAGTTGACCTGTCGGGGTGCCCGCGAGCGGAAAATGATCTTCAGGTGAACTGTCCCGCACCGCGCGGCCCTCCGCGGCGGTCGACGCCGGGGCAGGAACTGCGCATTCCACCTGTGGCGCACGCCCGGCATTCACCCCGGCATCACTCGCGGAGACCGCTTGTTCACCCGGCTGAACTTTCCCCCAACTGCGGTGATATGTGCGCTCCTGGACGACATCTGCCGTCCGCGGCCGGATGCCATCATCGAGCCGTCGCGGCGCCTCTTCGGTTCCGCGTCCCCGGGCCCCCGGCACTCACCCCGCCCTGCCCTCCCGATCCCTTCCCGACGCTTTCCCGGCCCCTCTCCGCCGCGCCGTGCGGCGGCAACCCCCGAGGACCCTCATGGCTCAGCTCGGCACCCCCTTGATGAGCCCCGCCGAA
The DNA here is from genome assembly GCF_019049255.1 of Streptomyces sp. AC558_RSS880. Taxonomy (GTDB): domain Bacteria; phylum Actinomycetota; class Actinomycetes; order Streptomycetales; family Streptomycetaceae; genus Streptomyces. The sequence goes on from NZ_JAGMUJ010000134.1 coordinate 80,285, forward strand.
ACCCGCCGCGCGTTCCGCGCCCTGCTGCTCGGCCTCTTCGCCGGCCTGCTGGCCGGCACCGTGGTCGTCACCGCGCTGCCCCGCGTCGTCACCGACCTGGACGGCGGCCAGGCCGCCTTCACCTGGGTCGTCGCGGCCACGATGGTCTCCTCCACGCTGAGCCTGCCGCTCTGGGGGAAGCTCGCCGACCGCACGGACCGCAAGACGCTGATCCAGTGCTCGCTCGGCCTGTTCGCCCTCGGGTCGGCGTGGTGCGCGCTGGCCGGTGACGTCGGGCAGCTCATCGCGGGCCGGACCGTGCAGGGGCTGGGAGCCGGCGGGGTGAACGCGCTGGCCCAGGTCATCATGGCCGCGCTGGTCCCGCCACGGGAGCGTGGCCGGTACAACGGCCGCATCACGCTGGTCGTCACGGCCGGAACGGCCGCCGGTCCCCCGCTCGGCGGCCTCCTCGCCGACACCCCCGGGGTGGGCTGGCGCGGCTGCTTCCATCTGGGCGTGCTCCTCGCGGCCGGCGCCGGACTCACCCTCCACCGAACACTGCGGCTGCCCGGGTCCGGTTCCGGGCGTGCGACACACGGAACCCGTCCCGACCTCTGGGGCGCGGCCCTGCTCACCGCGGCGGTCGGTACGCTCCTCCTCACCGTCACCCGGGCCGGTGACGGCGTCCCGTGGGTGTCCTGGCCGACCGCGGGAGCGGCCTGCGCCGTGCTCGTCCTGGCCGTGCTGTTCGTCCGTCGCGAGTCACGGGCCGCCGATCCGCTGGTGCCGCTGCGCCTGTTGCGCGACCGCACCATCGCCCTGTCGGCGCTCGCCGGTTTCGCGGTCGGACCGGCGCTGTTCGCCGCCCCCGCCCTGCTGGGTCAGTACTTCCAGACCGCCCGGGCGCAGTCGCCGACCGTATCGGGTCTGCTGACCCTGCCGATGATCGCGGGTCTGCTGGTGGCCTCCGGCGTCGCCGGCCGTCTGATCGCCACGCGAGGCCGCTGGAAACGCCTCCTGGCCGTCGGAGGACTGCTGCTCGTCCTCGGCTTCTCGCTCATGGGCACCGTGACGGCGGACACCCCGCTGCCGCTGGTGAGCGCCGCCCTGTTCACGGGAGGCGCGGGCGTCGGCATCATCTCGCAGAACCTCGTGCTGATCGCCCAGAACGCGGCGCCACCGGACGGCCTGGGCGCCACCACCACCTTGGTGGTCCTTTCCCGCAGCCTCGGCGGTGTGCTCGGGCTCGCCGCGCTCGGCTCCCTGCTGACCGCCCGCGTGGACGCCCTGTCCTCCGCGCACGCCGCGGCCGGGACCGGGCTCGACGGCGGCCTGCCGGACCTGGGCGCGCTGCCGCCCTCGGCCGTGGAGAACGTCCGGGCGGTGTACGGGCGGGCTTTCGGCGACGTGTTCGCCACCGCCGTGCCCTTCGCCCTGCTCGCACTGGCCGCCGTCCTGCTGATGCGGGAGACGCCTCTGCGCACCGCGCACGGGGAACCCGACCAGGGGCCGGGCCCCGGCCCGGAACAGGAACCGGGACCCGTCCGGACATAGGCCAGTGCCGACGCTCTCGGCTCCGGCCTGCTGAAACGGTGGACGAACCGCTCGTGCACAGCGTTCGGTTCATACGCCCGCGATCCGACCTCGACAAGGTGGGGCGGGGTGAACGGACGAGGGCGGGACCGCTGTGCGGGTCCCGCCCTCCGGGGTGCGGTCCGGGCCGGCCGGTGCGCGGGTCAGACCGGGACGGGGGTCTCGTCGCGCGTCTCCGCGGCCAGCTGCCGGTTCAGCTTCTCGCCCTCGATGTCGAGGTCGGGCAGGGCCTTGTCGACGGGCCCCGGCAGCCACCAGGCGGCGCGGCCGAGCAGCGACATCACCGCCGGGACCAGCGCCATGCGGACGACGAAGGCGTCGACGACCACGCCGACGGCGAGGGCGAACCCGATGGATTTGATGATCGGGTCGTCCATCAGGACGAAGCCCCCGAACACGGACGTCATGATGAGCGCGGCGGCCGTGACGACGCGGGCGTTGTGGCCCATGCCGCTGACCATGGCCGCCTGCGGGTCGGCGCCGTGGACGAAGTCCTCGCGCATGCGGGAGACGAGGAAGACCTCGTAGTCCATGGCGAGGCCGAACAGGATGCCGATGAGCAGGATCGGCAGGAAGCTCACCAGCGGGCCGGGGGTGTCGACACCCACCAGGCCGGCGAGGTGCCCCTCCTGGAAGATGGCGACGGTGATGCCGAAGGTCGCGCCCACGGTGAGCAGGAAGCCCAGGGCCGCCTTCAGCGGTACCAGGACCGACCGGAAGACCAGCATGAGCAGCAGGATGGACAGGCCCACCACCAGGAGCAGGTACACCGGCAGGGCGTCGGCGAGCTTCTCCGAGACGTCGATGCCCAGCGCGGTCGCGCCGGTGAGGGCGATGTCGGCGCCCTCGACGTCCGCGACCCGGTCACGGATGTCGTGGACGGCGTCCTCGGTGGCGACGGCGGTCGGGCCGGCCTCGGGGATGACGGCCAGCAGCGCGGTGGTGCCCTGCTCGTTCAGCTGCGGCGGGGCCACGGCCAGGATGCCGTCGGTGTCCTTGATGAGGGCGGTGGCCTTCTCGGCGGCCGCCCCGGTGGACTGCGCGTCGTCACCGTTGACGACGGCGATGAGACGGCCGTTGAAGCCCTCGCCGAAGCCCTCGGACGTCAGGTCGTACGCCTCGCGTGCCGGGGAGCCCTCGGCGGCGGTACCCGCGTCCGGCAGGGCTATGCGCATGTCCTGGGCCGGGAGGGTGAGCGCGCCCAGCCCGAGGATGCCGACGACCAGGAACGGCACGCGCAGCTTGGCGACGAGCCGGCCCCAGGCGAAGCCGAAGCCCTCGGCGGCAGTGCCGTCCTCGGCGGTGTGCCCGTCCGCCTGGCGCTGCTTGCGCGGCAGGATCTTCTTGCCGGCGAAGGAGAGGAAGGCCGGCAGCAGGGTGAGGGCGACCAGCACGGCGACGGCGACGGTGCCCGCCGCGGCCAGGCCCATCACGCTCAGGAAGGGGATGCCGACGACGGAGAGGCCGGCCAGGGCGATGACGACGGTGGCACCGGCGAAGACGACGGCGGAGCCGGCGGTGCCGGTCGCGCGGCCGGCAGCCTCCTCGGGCTTCAGGCCCTCGGCGAGGTACTGGCGGTAGCGGGAGGTGATGAAGAGCGAGTAGTCGATGCCGACGGCCAGGCCCAGCATCAGTGCCAGGACGGGGGCGGTGGAGGTCAGTTCGATCACGCTGGTCAGGGAGAAGAGGCCGGCCATGCCGACCGCGACGCCGATCAGCGCGTTCAGCAGGGTCATGCCGGCGGCGACCAGCGAGCCGAAGGTGACGACCAGGACCACCGCGGCGACCAGGACGCCGAGCGCCTCGGTGGAGCCGATCTCCACCTCACCGCCCATGACCTCGCCGCCGTGCTCGACCCGCAGGCCCTCGGCGTCGGCGCCGACTGCCGCGTAGGCCGACTTCTGCTCGTCGGTGACCTCGTCTGCGGCCTTGTCGAACTGCACCTGGATCAGGGCGTAGCGGCCGTCCCGGGAGACGGAGCCGGTTTGGAACGGGTCCATGGCGGCGGTGACGCCGTCGATCCCGGCGGCTTCCTTCACCAGGGGTGCCACCGCGGCGGGGTCCAGCTTCCCGCCCTCGGGCGCGGCGAGGACGATGGCACCGGTGGCTCCGCCGGCCTGCGGGAACTGCCGGTCGAGGTCGTCCAGCGCCCGCTGGGACTCGGTGCCCGGCATGGAGAACTTGTCGCTGGTCGGGCCCATCAGGGTGGCGGCGCCGACACCCAGCAGGGTCAGCAGGAGCAGCCAGAGGGCGGCTATTCGGCCTCTTCTGCGGAAGGAGAACCGCCCGAGCCGGTACAGCAGGGTCGCCATGGAGGAGGGGTCTTTCCGTGAGGGGTCAACTGGGGGTGTGGTCAAGCGCCCGCAGCGCGCTGCGGATCATTTCGGCGCGCAGCACCTCGTCCGGCGCCACCTCGTCATCGGCGGCACCGGTGATGAAGACGGCGCCCAGCACCATCCACGCCGCCACCCGGGCCGGTGCCCGTCGCGAGCGGCCGGCCAGCGCGTCCAGCAGCCCGTCCGCCAGCTCCATGACGTTGAGGTCCTGGTGGCAGGACATCTCGGCGATGTCCTCGAAGAGAAGCCGGATCTCACGGCGGAACCGCAGCGTCAGGTCGACGTATCCGACGACGGTCTCCTCCACCAGCCGGCCGCCGGTCAGCCCGGCCACGCGGTCGAGCAGTGCGGCGAGGGCGTCCCGGGCCGGGGCCAGCAGCTCGATGAGGATCTTCTCCTTGCCGGCGAAGTGGTAGAGGAGTGACGCCTTCGAGCAGCCCGCGTCGGAGGCGATGTCCTGCAACGAGGTGCCGCGGAAGCCGTGCACGGCGAACAGCCGCAGTGCCGACTCCAGGATCTGACCGCGCATGGCGGAGGCGGAGCGTGCCATTCCTCAACCATAACTGTCCGATCGGTCAGTTCTGACCGATCGGACAGTATGCCGCTGTGGCCTGCATCACTCCTCCCGCTCGGGACCTGCACGGGGCGCACACACGGCCGACTTCGCCGAGGGGCCGACCGACACCACCAGGCCGAAGGGCAGGCCCTCCACCCGAGAAGCGGGTGCGATCACGGCGTCGGAGCGCTGACAAAAACTCCTGTGCACCGCCTCGCACGCCTCTGCGATCATCCCCGAATGGCGCACAGTCTCGAATCGCTGGTCATCCGGCACACCCACCGCCTTCCCTCCCCCCAAGGCTCCGCGGGCGAAGGAGCCACCGCCGCGCGGCAGTTCGACGCGGCGTTGACGTCCGTGGGCTTCAAGCTCTCGGCGAAGCTGCTGGAGCGGCTGTCCGGACTGTCCGAGGCCGCGGTCGTGCACACCGCCAAGCGGACGCTGCGCACCGTGGGCGAGATGGTGGGCGACCACGTCCGGCACAACTCGTACTTCATCGACTTCCCGGCGAACGTGCCGGACACCGAGGAGTTCTGGATGCGGTGTGTGACGAAGGCGCTCGGCGACGACACAGCGCGGGAGAACGTGCTGACGCAGCTGGCACACGGGGTACTGGACCTGCTCAGCCTCCCCGCGTACGGCCGCTACCAGCACACCTACGAGGAGATGCTCGCGGCGCAGGACGAGCTGATCGCCTCGGCCGGCGACCGGGTGACCGTCCTGCACCTCGGGCGGGATCTGGACGACGAACTCACGGACCTGTACCTGGCCCTGGCGGGCAGCACGACGCCGCTGGGCGAGGACCACCTGCGCGACCTCAGGGTCCTCGCCGAGCGGTGCGCGCTCGGCCCCCAGCCGGAGTCGATCCCGGTCCGGGAGAACCGGGCGGTCGTCAACGAGGCCCGTCTCGCTGTCGGCGCGGACCTCCTGCTGGACACCGTCACCGATGTGCTGCGGCTGGCCTGCGCGCTGTCGGGCGGTGACGTGACGCTGCGGGAGCCGACCCGGTTCCGGGCTCTCTCGCGGCCGGCCCGCCGTGCGCTGCTCGCGGGCCTCGACGCCGTGGTCGCGGCGAACCCCGCCAAACTGGCCGATGTGCACGCGCACCGCGAGCCCTTCAAGCGGCTCGGTGAGCGCCTCCACCCGCACGAGTACCCGCGCTGGCCGCACGCCGCCGAGGTGTTCGCCGTGGCGCGGGGCGAGAAGGAGGCGCGGTCCTTCGACAGCCGTGTCGAGGAACTGCTCGACGAGTTCGACATCCTCGGTGCGGTACGGCTGCTGGAGTCCGCTCCCGGCAAGCTGTTCCGCGCCCTGGACCTCCTGCTGCGCATCGCCGCCGACCAGGAGCAGCGGGACGCGGTGGTGGCCGCCGCGGTGCGGGTCGCCCCCGAGGTCTCCGGTCGGCTCGTGCTCTCGGTCCGCGAGCACTTCCAGAACCGGGAGCGGGAGACCGACGAACCCCGGGTCTTCGTCAACCGCCGGGGCCGCGGCTGGGTCGCCCCCGACGTCCGGCCGCCGGTTCCCGCCGCCGACCGCGATCGTCTGATCGCCGCCCTCGACGCCGAGATGCGCCGCAGGCTCCCGACGCCGGACCGGCTGCTGCTCGGCCCCGACGTCCTCGACGTGGCGCTCCCGCTCAGCGGCAGGGCGACCGCGGCCGGGCTCGGCGTACTGCCGCGCGGTTCGCTCTCGGCGGTCGACGGCGAACAGCTGCGCTTCTTCGTGTACTGGAAGGAGGCCGGGCACCGGACCGACTACGACCTCTCCGCGCTGCTTCTCCACACCGACTACAGCACCGACTCCTGGCTCTCCTACACCTCCCTCAGAGCTGTCGGGGGCGAGCACTCGGGCGATGTCACCGAGGCTCCCGACGGGGCCTCGGAATTCATCAGCCTGTCCCTGGACCGGGTGCGCAGCAGCTTCATCGTTCCGCAGGTCAACATCTACGCCGGCGAGGGCTTCGAGGAGGTCGAGGAGTCGTTCTTCGGTTTCATGCTGCGCGACGGTGAGCAGCGGGGCCGACCGTTCGAGCCGCGCACGGTACGCATGAAGTCGGAGCTTCGCGGGGTGGGCCGAGTGGCGCTGCCCCTGGTGTTCCGGCGCGAGGACGACGGCCGGTGGCGCGCGAAGTGGCTGCACCTGTATCTGAAGGGCATCTCGTCCGCCAACCGGGTCGAGGAGAACCAGGTGTCGGTGTCCAAGGTGGTGCGCGCCGTCGTGGAGCGCGAGTACCTGACGGTGCGTTACATGATCGACCTGATGTCCGGCGACACCACGGCCGTGGAACTGTGGGACGGCGGACCGGTCCCGGACGAGCCCGTGATGTACATCGGTCTCGAACGTCCCGAAGGGCTGCACCCGGAGTCCCGGGTCGTCACCCTCGAAAATCTGCGCGACCTGATCCCGGGCTGAGTGCTAGCGTTGCCCACGGCGAGGCCATGAAGGGGCTTCCTTCTCAACTCCTTTCCTGAAACAAGTTCTTTCGCTTCCCTCGCCCTCGATGTCGCTCCGGGCGGCGCCCGAGCTCACCGCGCGGGCGCCGCCCGAGCCGTGTGAGCCGCTTGGCGCCCCGGAGGACGGCCATGGCAGCCGCCGGGGCACCGGCCGGACGCGGACGCCGGGCCCTCCGCCGTCTCGGAGCTCAGAGGCGGAGAGAACCTCACCGGCTGTGCCCGTTCTTCCCAGGGCTCGGCGGACGAGCCGGCTAGCGCGTCACGCGGTGGCGGAGGTAGACGACCTTCGAGCTGAAGGTGCGGGTCTCGACGAGTTCGAGATCCACCCGGCGCTCGCGCCGGGGGAAGAACGGAATGCCACCGCCGAGCAGCACCGGGTAGACCATGGCCCGGTACTCGTCGATCAGACCCGCCGCGGCCGCCTCGGCGGCGAGAGTCGCGCCGCCGATCGCGATGTCGCCCTCCCCCGGCTCGGCCCGCAACCGCTCGATCTCCTCCGCCAGGCCGCTTGAGGCCAGGCGGGCGTTGCCCTGCACCGCCGACAGCGTGGTGGAGAACACCACCTTGGGGAGCGGCTTCCAGAGCGCGGTCCACTCGCGCATCGAGTCGTCGAGTGACGGATCCTGGTCGGCGGTCTCCCAGTACAGCATCGTCTCGTACAGCCGTCGTCCCAACAGGTGAACGCCGACCTCCCGGATCTCGTCGATCCAGAAGCGGAAGACGTCCTCGTCGGGCGTCGTCCAGTCGAAGCCGCCGTCCGGCCCGACGATGTAGCCGTCAAGCGAGACGCTCATCGAATAGGTCACGCTGCGCATCAGAAGTCCTCCTCGGTGACGAGTTCGACAGTACGACCGCCGGACGCCGCAGGACTCGTCGTGGCTCGCGAGATCCTCCGGGCCGGTTCCGGCCTGATGCCGCCTTCGCCTCCTTCACCGGCGTCTCCCCACCGGTTGCGCCAAGGGCCGACCGTGCCCTCGCCCCTTGGCGCAACGCCTGGCACCGCATTCGCACCGCCCCGCCCCGGACCGCGTCGAGAGGGATCCCGTACGGGAACGCGGCCGGTGGGCCCCAGGTCGGTGCCCGGAACGGCACCTCGTCACCGGGGCACCGGTGCCCTGGTCAGCAGGGTGCGGGCACATTCGGCCCCGGCGAGGGCCGCGCGGCGCTCACCGCTCCTGGCCGGGGTGCGGGCGCGAACGGCGCGGAAGCGTGTGCACAGGGGGATGGGTGCGGCTTTCCCGGTGGGGCGCGTCGGGCCACTCGTTCGGTGACGGGAGCCTGCCCGACTTGCTGTGCTCTGCTCGGCAGCAACCGCCTGCCGCGGTTCCCGTCGGTTCCGGCTTCACCGGCGCGGGAGCACGCGGAACTCGTTGCCGTCGGGGTCGGCCAGCAGCACCGCGCCGTCCCCACCGCGGGCGGAGCCGAGACGCTTCGCCCCAAGGGAGAGCAGGCGCTCGACCTCCGCCTGCTGATCGTCGTCCGGCACGAGGTCGAAGTGCAGGTCCTTGCCGGAGTCCGGCATGAGCGGAGGACCGCCCCAGGTGATCTTCGTACCGCCGTTCGGCGACTGGATGGCGGTCTCCTCGTCCTGGTCCCAGACCAGCGGCCAGCCCAGCGCCTGGCTCCAGAAGTAGCCCACGGCCTGTGAACCGTCGCAGGCGAGCGCTCCGATGAAGCCGCAGCCGGCGAGGAAACCATTGCCCGGCTCCAGAACACAGAACTCGTTGCCCTCGGGATCTCCGAAAGCTCCCAACTAGCAGTTCTGGGAGTCACCCACCGTGACGGCATCTTCGCAGGTCAGGCGCACTAAGCAACCGACTCGCTTGACCACGTCCGTGACCACTCAACTCAGGGGCGTGTCCTGCCTCCGCCTGTCCGTACTGACCGACGAGACCACCAGCCCGGAGCGCCAGCGCGCGGCCAACCAGGGCGCAGCCTCAGCGCTGGGTATCGACCTGGGCAACCGGGAAGCTGTCGACCTGGGCGTCAGCGCCAGCAAGACCACGCCCTTTGAGCGCCCGGAATTGGGGGCATGGCTCAGGCGTCCAGACGAATTCGATGCGCTGGTGTGTTGGAGGTTTGACCGCCTGGTTCGATCCATGCAGGACATGCATGACCTTTCCAAGTGGGCACGCGAACACAAGAAAGTAGTTGTATTCGCCGAAGGTCCCGGCGGTCGCCTGGTGCTGGACTTCCGCAATCCGCTGGACCCCATGGCACAGCTCATGGTCACGCTGTTTGCCTTCGCCGCAGAAATGGAAGCACAGAGTATCCGGGAACGCGTGACCAGCGCTCAGGCAGCGATGCGCACTATGCCTTTTCGCTGGCGCGGTTCCCGTCCGCCGTACGGCTATGTATCCGTTCCGCTGGAATCCGGCGGGTGGACGCTGACACCGGCCCGTGAAGCGGTACCCGACTGTGGCCCTTCGCCTGTTGCTGTGATTGAACGGATCATCGCTGCGATTCAGCGCGGGGAAACCGTCAGCGCGATTGCCGAGAAACTGAACACTGACGGCATTCCGAGTCCGCGTGACTGGTGGTCGCTGCTCAAGGGACGGGAAAAGGGAGGAAAGACGGGCGGCACTAAGGGAGGCAAGGCAGTCACCAGGAATCAATTCCGATGGACCCCCGGCGCGATCACCAAACTGCTGCGCTCTCACTCGCTGATCGGCTGGAAGACGCACCAGGGTAATCCTGTACGCGACAGCGATGGAAAGCCAGTAATGGCTACGTCTGAGCCGATCCTTACTCGCGCCGAGTTTGACGCCGTGGGCGCACTAATGGTCTCGCGCAGCGCAAACAACAGCGAGCGCAAGGACACAAACTCGCTACTGCTCGGCGTAATCCATTGCTTTACCTGCGGTGGCCGTATGTACCTGTGTCGACCCACAAAGAACGGGGCCAGAATTCGCGGCCACTACGCATGTAACGCGCACGCCAGGGGTGAACGCTGCGAAGCACCAACGAATATTCGCGCCGATTGGGCAGACGACTACGTCACCCGCGAATTCTTGCGCATCCTGGGCGGCCTTGAAATCACGCACACTCGCACCATTCCCGGTTACGACCCTCAGCCGGAAATTGATGCCACGCTGGCTGAGTACGAAGACCACATGAACCAGCAAGGGCGGCAGCGCAGTAATGCAGCTCGCGCAGCTTGGCAGCGTCACGCTGATGCCCTTGACGCGCGATTGGCTGAGCTGGAATCCAGGGAGCGCATTGAGCCCCGCACTGAAGAGATCCGGACCGGCCGAACCTATGCGGAAATGTGGATCAAGGCAGATACGGCCGGACGGCGAAAGATGCTGACTGAGGCGGGGGCGCATCTGACGGTTAAGCGCGGTACCCGTGGCGGCTGGCGCAGTCTCGATGAACGGCGCGTTGATTTTGACGTCCGGGAACCGTTCTTCGGTGACGCAGCGGCAGACCTAACGGCCATGGCTGCTGAGTTGGAAGCCAACGAAGGGGCCTGAGCGCCCACCTGACAGCCTCTACGCCCCATCTGGCCCTGTGGTCGGGTGGGGCGCTTTCATGTCCGCAGACGGCCACACAGGGAATCTGACGGCCCATCGGGCTTGAGTAACGCGAGCCGCTCGCAGGCAGACAGGTAACCGACTCGCTAGCTCTACTGCGAGGCGAAATTGAACACGCCTCGCTGTGTCCCGCTGAGGAGAGAGGGAAACAACATGGCAGCGGAAGAAATGCTGAGCGTCATCATGTCTTGGGCTGGTGAGGATTCCCACCGTGGCCGGCTGGTGCGTGCATTCAAGTCGGACATGGGTAATGACCCCGTGCTACAGGCGAAGCGACTCGCCATGCTCGGTATCCACGCTGAGCGGCAGGCTAAGCGAAAGGCTGGCCTAGTGGCTGTCTGAGCACCACCAGGAAACATAAGCCGTCTGGTTTCGCGACCAGACGGCTTTTTCCTGACCCTATTTCGTCAGGGTTCCGACATTCAGGAATGACGAAACATGACGCAAGCCACCCCGTAAATGACGTATCCCTGACCCTAGACAGGGGTCAAATGATGAAAGGTAGACGTTTCCAATGACCCGTAAGGAACTGATCTCGCTACTACGCGTAGCAGAGTCCGCGCTATGGAATCTGACCCCAAACAGCGCTGAGGCAGAGGACGCCCACCAGCGCATTGCCCGTGCCCTGCGCGCTGTCGACTCGACCGAACGGTGCCAGCGCTGTGGGAATCCCCTTGTGCAGCCTGGCGTAGGCCGCCCTAGGCGGTATTGCTCGGACAACTGCCGCAAGTACGCGTATGCGGAGAAGCGGACCGGCTGAGGCAGCGAGGGACAGCGCGGAGGGGCAACCTAACTAACTACTCTCTGTTGTTATCCTCAATCAATATCAACTGTTACCAAAAACAAGATTCCATATAGAAAACCTAAGGGGAAACCAAACATCGGTAACCCCTCATCGAGATACAGGACACCCCACCCATGATCGGTTTCAGCGAGTCACCTACTTGTGATGAGTGCGGCGAGTGGCTGACTGGCCGCCAGACCCGTTTCTGTTCACCGCAATGCAAGATGCGTGCCCACCGGCGCGAGCATGCCCCTAAGCCAGCGGAGAAGGTCTGCCGACTGTGCGGCGCTTCGTTCCGTCCGCTGAGAGGTAAGCAAACGTTCTGCGACTACAACGAGCAGGCGTCTCCCTCCTGCTGCGAGCTACAGAATGCCCAGTTGGAGCTAGCGCGTGAAATGGAAGATGAGCGCTGGGATTCGACCTGCGCCCGTGAAGGCTGCGACAACTCGACAGGTTGGGGAGGCACGGGCCGCCCCCGTCGGTTCTGCTCACCTGCCCACAGGGTTGCCCACTATCGCGCCGAGAAGCGCCGGACGGCCGCCTGAGCGCCTTACAGCCTCGCCCTGGGGCTTCATGCCAGGGCACCCCCAATCGGCCGCCAGACGGCCCTACAGCCATTCTCTGGAAGGAACTTTCGCCATGCGTACTGAGCGACTATCCGAGCGCGACGCGCGTCTATCCCGACTCGCGAAGCGCAACCCCCAGGCTTACGCCGAATACTGCAATGCGCTGGCTAAGGTGCGGTATCTGCGCGGGGAGGCCGGCGAGCATGCTTGCGCCCTTTGCGCTGCCCCTGCGGCTGAGTGGCAGCTGACGTTTCTAGATCAGCGTGAGGGGCCGCAATTCTTCCTGTACAGCGATGACGAACACGACTACATGCCTTATTGCTCGCCTTGCTCGCTAGACGCTGAGGAGTTGCGCCTTACGGCGCTAGACCGTATCTGGGGCAGGTAACCGACTCGCTAGTAATAGGTAGGTGGATAAGTTCCCGCCCGCTCGCTCAGTAGGACGCCAGCGCACGCCGTAAGGTCGCGCATTCCTGAGCACCCTACGGCGAAAGCCCTTGACCAAAACCCCTGGTTTGGTTGTTTCCTCACAGACGCGGATTGGCGTCCTAGCTCTGTGAGTTTGAAGCAACCGGCCAGGGGTTTTTCTGTTTTTGCCCTGCGGAACCACATACGAACTTTCGTACGTGCCTCGCTGACCGACCCGCCCGTATGGGTCAATCGCTAATCTCTGAAGGAAAACACCTATGCCTACACCTGCCGCCATGGCTGCGCGCCGGCCCAATTCTGCTCAGACCCGTATGGCGCTGGAATCCGTCGTCACTGCGCTTGCAGAATCGATCGAGGCGGACGACTCAATTGATCTTGACGCTGTTGTCACGCTGACTCGCCTAGTAGATGCCGTGGCCAAGCTGACGCAGGCGCAGGCCGATTACACAATCGCGCTCAATCAACGGCATGCGCAGCGCACTGAAACGGTCGCTCAGTGAGCGCCAGCGACGCGCAGATAGCCGATGCGCTTGCCTATGTTCTCGAACCTGCGCCGGACCACGAAACGCACCTGTTGGATGTGTACGGCGCTGTTCGCAAGCGCCTTGCCAGCGTCTATTTCACAGATGCATCTGTGCGGGACGTAAAGCGCGTTATGCGGGCCGCTGGTGTCCGGACTCACACTCCCACTACAGCGACCGGATACGGTCCCCAACTGGCTGTAGGCGTGCGCCTGGTGACTGCCTCACGTCCCCCGGTTGATGTGGGAGACCTGAACAGCCGTATTCAGAGAGCGCTAAAGCCTTGATCTATGCGCTATCGGTCCGGCACCTAGCCATTTACAGCGCCGATTCTGCACCTGCCGTCGGTGGCCCGTTTGTGTGCCTTCAGTGCTTTGCACGACTGAAGCTCAGGCGTCCTATCCACCAGCGCCCCCATTGGTCGCATGGGATCACTACTGAGTGCCGATTGCGCCGTGACGCCATTTCAGGCTGGTCCCACGGACGCCGTACCGCTGAGGAAATCATGACTTACGAGGAGAATCACAAGTGATTGCCGATATCACCGTTATCGACTTCCCGCCCGCTGACTCGCTGCCCAGTGATGTGGCCGAGCTAATCGCCCAGCGGGATGCTGCCTATGAAAAGCTGGTCGACTTCGAGGAGGAGTGGTCCGACGCCCTAGCCGATAACTGGCGCACTCTTGCTGAGGCTAAGGACATTGAGGCTGCTGTCAGCGCTGCCAGGGCCGGTAAGGACGGCCTAAAGGGGACCAGCGAGGTAGCCAAGGCACGTGATGCGCGTCCGCGCGTGGTCGGCGTTCACCGCGTACTGACGCAGAACCTACGGGCGGCCGAGAATGCCGCTCAGAGAGCGTTTCGGCCTATCGCTGACACCCTGGAGCCTGGCGCGCTTGCGAGGCTGCGAGAGAGCGCCCAGGAAGCTGAGGACGCTTACCGCAGGTTCATGGACGCGCGGGCCGCTTTCGGCGCTGCTGCTGGCATCGTTCGTTTCGTCCGTGGCTGGCAGAACGGTGACCGGCCGGACTACAACGACACCCCGCAAAATCCGCTACGGGCCGACAGCATGGCCCCGGAATCCGGCGAGGCAATCGCGGAAATTCGCGAGGTGATCGCCAGCTTTGAAGCGCCTTTCACTGCCGATCCGCTGGTGACCGTTCGCACGCCCAATGGTCAGACACTCGAATTGCGCCGTTCGCAGGCTAAGGCGCTGGTGGGCAGCGTGAATAACGGCATGACCCTGGTTGACGCATAGCACATACGAACTTTCGTAGGTGGGTGGCTGGCTACCTCGCTGGCCACCCATCTGCGCTGACACACAATGGAGTTACCCACATGATCGAGTATCCCCCGCCCGGTATCACGCAGGCCGAATGGCAGGAAATGAGCACCAGCGAGCGCGCTGCCCTGGTCTATGACGGCGAGCCGATGAGCTGGGAATCTGACCCGGATGTGCAGGACCTGCGCAGGCCATGAGCGTGCGCCTACGCGTGGCACTTGCTAAACAATTCGTGTTCGCCGGCCGGACGCTCAGCAGTGGTGATGAATTCGAAGTGCCTGAGGCTACGGCCCTGGTGCTATTGGCCAGCGGATTGGTGTTGCCCGTTGATGGTAATTGGCGTGGCGTAATGCCTGCCCATCACGTTAGGTGAGCGCCCCTTGTGTCCGTTTCGGGTGATAGGGGTGGGGGTGTACCCCTTGGGGGGTGGGGGCTCCAGAACGCGGGGGAGGGCTGTCCCAGGTGCGCCCGGTTGAAGCACCTGGTCTACACCACTTACCGACCACAGAGAGTGAACCATGACCGAGTATCTCCACCACTGCCTACGCTGCGACCAGGATAAGCCAGAGTCCGAATTCGGAATGGACGCCGGCCACAGTACTGGGCTCCAGCGCTGGTGCCGTTCTTGTAAAAGCAGTTACCAGCGCGAGCGCCGCCAACACATGAGAAGCGAAAGGGAGAATACGCAAGGTGCACACTAGTTAGTACTGCCGTCATCATCAAGGGCCTTTCGTGCTACGGATTCGAACTCATCTAGGAGTTTACCTAGATGTTCGCATTGATCGATCAGGATCAGTTCCGCCTGATACCCTGGCGTTGAGCCATCCCCTTCGGAGGAGCCCTCCTTAATTTGACCCACCGATATTAGGATCAAATAGCTGGCGACGCGAATGGAGTTGGCGCATTTGGCTACAGATTGCGGGCCTGCTAGAGCGACATCGGACCAGACTTCTCGCACCTTATTAGCCGCTAACTCGACACGTTCGATATCTACATGAAACGAGATCCTCACTCCCGGGTTTTCGGCATGGGGCAGGATTGCAGCACGAAGGTCGTTTGCACGTAAAAGGAATTGCTTATAAACCGCGCTGCGCGACTCTAGGCGTTGCCGCCTGTGTTCTGAGCGGGCAGTGATTCGTGCCCCTTCCCGCTGTGCCCAACCTGTCGCCAGTGCTGCGCCAATCGTCGCCACTGACCCCGCCAGCGCCCCCAGCACTGCGGCTAGCCCTGCATCCATCTCTACCCCCTTGGGTCCCTGCGCACGTTGCTCAGGGACCCTCTTTCATGCCCAGAGGTCCCCTTGTTTACTCGCCCCTCAGTAGTCGACTGCGCCCGTTACGCAGCGCTGGCGCACGGCCAGCCGGTAACTGGTCGGATGCTGACCGACCACTACGGCGTGAGTCCGCGCACTGGCCGCCGGTACCTGGCCATGGCCGGTGATGTGACGTGACCTACGCGGAGTGGCGCGCATTCTTCGCCGCTAACCCTGAGGCAGCGTCCGCCCCGTTGTGGACCATGGCCAGCGCAGACCAGCGGAATGCGGCTGTAATAGCGCGTGCGACACGTGCTTACCGGGAACACCAGCGGCGCATTTCTGAGGGCGAGACAGAGTGGATAGAACCGCTGTCGTTGTCCCGAGTGACTGAGCCTACAAATCCGTACCTCGATACCGAATAATTAAGAGCCCTGCGCTAGCTTCCTGGCTGGTGCAGGGCATTTCTGCGTTCCGCCGGCTGAGCCTTTCAGGTGCGATGACAGCGAATTTCCGAACAGGTGTACGGGTGCTAACGGGTTGTGTGCTGGTGATCGGCCAACAGTGCTGCGACTTCCGGCACGTCCGCATATTCGCGCAGTCGGCGAAGAATGACGCGCACGCGTTCGGCCACTCTTTCTGATGATGCGTCAGCTCCCAAGGAAATGACCCGTTCGGCTACTGCTGCCGACTCTTCAGGCTCGCCACCATCGGCCAGCGCCACGGCCAGCCAAGAGAGGTACAGGGCTAGTTCCCTGGTGTGTGTGGCGTCATATCCGCTGAGTACTTCCCGGAGCAATGGCACGGCGCGCAGGGGTCGGTGAATCTCGGTAAAGACTCGCGCCTCCATCACTCGCAGTTCGCCAGCGTCGACCCAATAGAGCCACGCAGGCGACTCCGTTCCCTCGCTGTCTTCGCTGAGTGCTTGCCCAGCTTCCCCGAGTGCGCGCATGGCTTGTTGCCCGTGCTCGACTCCCCCGAGTTTCGTATGCGCCCAGGCCACCCGATCGAGGTACAGGGCACGCGCCTTAGGCGGAGCGTCCGGCCCCGCATCATTCAGCGCTGCCTGCGCCAGCGTGACCCCCTCGGCTTCCCGCCCTGTGTTGCTGAATTGGTAGGCGAGGCTGCCAGCGATATTGCCCGCAAGCGTGTGATCTTCCGCCTGCCTCGCTGCGCTGATTCCTAGCCGGTAGATGCGCTCGGCTTCCTGGTGCTGGCCAGCGTCCGAAGCGATCCATCCGGCGATTTGGGCCAACTCCCCAATCTGACGCAGGAGTTGACGCCCTACCTCGCTGGTGTGGGTTCCCTCGCGGTACAGCTTCACGGCTGAGCGGAGTTCCCTGAGCGCAGGGCGGATCAGGTCACCACCGGCTAGGACGTCATCGGCGAGCCGTAGGCCATGCACGCGCTGTTGTAGGTCATCCACCTGCCCCATTCCGATACGTCGCCCTGTGCGCCCCTGTAGCAGGCTGAGCGGGTCACCTTCGGGCAGGAAGTCGGCCAGCGTCGGCAAAGGCGGCTCAGCCGGTTTCAGCGGCTCGCGCAGCGCCTCTACGGGTACGCCCAGGGCGGCAGCGATGAACGGCAACCATTCGCGCGGAGTGCGCTTGCCTGTCTCCCAGCGGCTGACTTCCTGCCGCCCGACTGGCTCGCCCATGACGCCAGCGGCCTGACAGATCTCCCGTGCTAGCCGGGCCTGCGACCACCCGCGCTGTTCACGTTCCCGCCGGATGTTGGCCCCGAGTGCGCTCATGTCTTCAATTCTGGCCTACAGCACCGGATTTCTGGCCTACAGCGGGCCGACACGGGGCCGCTAGTCGTAGATCATCTGCGGGCGGACGCTGGCCCCCATGACGGAGCCGAGGACGTACCCGAGTGAGCCAGTCGAACTACCGTTGGGAAACGTCGAGTTGGAGCCCGTGCCCGTTGATGGCTGCGCCGGTTGCGCCGAACTGGCGAACGTTCGGGAGCGTGCGCGGGTGGTCGGAGATCTGGCCACGATCACGGACGCCAATGTGCTGCTGCGCAGGCACCCTCAGGGCCACGGGTGACAACGGCCTATCACCCCAAACCGCGCGCCGGACGGACCGGAGGAGAGGAACCCTGGTCACTTTGGAAATGGGGTGACCTTTGCGGCTGCTGCGCTGGCCAGCGTGTCATTTGGTGTGACGGCTGCTGCGGGTTCGCCGGCTGCGCGCTGTGCGGTTGGACCTACAAGCGTCCGTGTCCGCTGTGTGTCGGGGGAAATGCGGAACCTATCCGCTGGTGAGTACCCCGTAGCGCCCCTGGAAACGTCCGGGAGTCGCTACGGGGCGTGTGGTGCTCAGCGCTGGCCTAGAACGGAGCGCAACGCGTCTTCGAGTGCCCTTGCAGCCGGATTGTTGAGCCGCTCCCCGCGAAGCTCTGCCACTTCGGCCACGTCTTTTACGGCACCCGCCAACTTCTCCACCAGACGGCAGAGATCAGCGCGTGAGGCTTCCGGGCGCTGCGCCATGGTCAGAGCGTAGGCGGCATCATTCCGCGCCGTGCTGATGATGTGGGCTTCCGTCTGGTCTGTAATGCGCTGGTGCTCGGTAAGCTCAGGCACGCCGACTCCCAATCAGTCGGTAAGCCCCGGCGCGGAAGCTCTCACCCTTCCCGCTGGGGCGCTTTTCTGTCCCCACCAGGTTACGTGTGCTGACGCCTCGTCAGATGTGCGTCTGCCGCTGGTCCTGATGCCCCTTGATGCTGCCGAAACAGTGCGCTGACCAGGGGGTTTGTGCTAGAACTAGTAGTTCAGTGCTTTCGGATCGGCGAGCACCACATGGGAGGCGTCCGGTTCCTGGCCGACGTCGGCGTGCTGCGCGCCGAGGTCGAGCGCCCTGGCCACGGTCTCCCGCTGGTCCTCCGGGCAGGAGCTGGTCAGGTCGAAGTGCAGCCGGTTCTGGGCGATCTTCTGTGCCTGGGAGGGACGGAAGCCGAGGCGGTAGCCGGCGTCGTTCCCGGACAGCAGGGCGACGCCGTCGTCACACTCGTCGGCCCTCTCCAGGCCCAGGAGGCCGGACCAGAAATGCGCCAGGCGCTCGGGCCGGTGCGCGTCGAAGGAGATTGCGAAAAGTCTGCTGCTCATTGCGCCACGCGTCCTCGGTCCGTCGAGTGCCCACTGTCGGCAGGGCGCCATGTCAGCACCTCGAACAAGGATCCTATGGGCCGGTCGGCCCCGGTCGCAGCCGAGTATTCCGCGGCCCCGCGTGCGGACTCCGCTGTCATGTGTCAGCCGTCCACGGTCTGTTCACGCAGCGCTGTTTCCCTCCAGTGCAGATCCTGACGTGGTTCGTGGTGGTCGCGTGGTCGACGGCGGCCTCGCTGTCGCGTGCGGCCGCCCGCGTGTGGACAGCCTGGACCGTGGGACCTCCGAGAACCGCCGATCCGCGGTTTTGAATGCCGGTACGGCACGGAAAGTCGTGGGGTTCGGCGAGGACGAACTCCTGGCGCTGGTGCGGGAGCAGATCGCCGAAGACCGCCGGCTGCGCCGACGCCTCGAGCTTCGGGCCGTCGCCGCTCACTCCGACATCGATACGGTCGGGACCGGATCCTGGCACTGATCGACCCGCGGCCTTTCACCCGGTACGGCTACCTCGAGTACGCCGATGCCTCCGGGTATGCGCAGCAGGTGGCAGAGGCGGCAGCCGCGTTGCGCACTCCGACCACCGACGGTCAGGCGGTACAGGCGCTCGGTCCGGCCGAGGAGGCGATCCGGGTCCTGGGGGAAACGTACGGGGGATCGACGACTCCGACGGTAACGGCAATGACGTGATCGACCTGGATCCGCTCGACTACGCCGAGGTGCTGGGACCGAGTGGGTTTGCCCGACTGCGGCGGCCGACGGACGTGGTCGGGGTGTGCCGGGACCGCTTCCGTGTCGAGCGGTCCCTGGCCGCTTACCGGCAGTTGCGCTCTGCCGCTCAGGCGGCGCAGTGCTGGGAGGCCGAGCGTGTGGCCACGCCGGCTGCTCCGGGGGAGGGCGCCCGCCGTGGGTCCGGCGGGCGGTGCGGCGGGCCCGCGCTGATCGATGCGCCGCTCGACGACGGCGATACGGACGCGGCCTGGCACGAGGGCCGCTGCGGGCATTCGGACGGTTCGTCCATGTCCGTCTCCCTCGGTGCGTTTCCGTCTGTCACCAGGACCGCTGAAACCCCGTGGGTCAGCCAGATGAAACCCGACAAAGCCCATCCATCGGGAAATGCGTCACCGCTGACGATACCGAGACGGGGCCGGCTTGCTGTCAACTCCCGCACCGCAACCGGTACTCAGCGCCTTCGGAACGGCTGAAGCAGCGTCGTGTTGCGTGCCCCCGCACCCGGTGCGACGGTGGACAAGAGGGCGCTGCCCGGACGGCGGCCCGGCGGGGACAGTCCTGCAGGCGACAGCTCGCGTGTCGCCACGTGGCCGAACGGCGACCCACCGTTCCGAGGGCCGGCGCTGTGTGCGGGCGCGCGTCCACTGGTCGGGGAAGCACACAGAAAGCGGGAAATCCCATGGCGAACGGACCCTTGGACAGGCATGCCTCCGGCGAACAGCCGCCCCACTCCAACGGGGTCCCGTCGGGCCAGGGCGCGGAGTACACCGGCCGGTACGTGGTCCTGCTCGACCCCGGCAACCAGGAGAGCGGGCTGAACGCCCTGCGTTCCGCGGCCGACATCGCGCTCGTGGAGCGGGTCAGTGGAGCCGAGACCACCAACATCGCCGAACTCCTCGAGAACCCCGAGGTATCGGTGTACTTCGAAGAACTCGGCGCCGCCGTCGTCGAAGTGCGGGCCGACCAGCGCCACGCGCTGGTGACCACGGCCGAGGCCCATCCGTCGATCATCGCGGCCGAACCGGAACGCATGGTCTACACCTCGGTGATCACCGCCCCACAGCAGGCACCGACCGAGTTCTTCCCGGCCTACCGCAGCGACGAGGAAACGGTCGAGTGGCACACCAAGGCCGAGATGGCCGCCGCACAGGGCCCCGCCCTTGACGAACAGAAGTGGACATGGGGCCTCCAGGCGACCCGGGCCAGCCTGACCAGCCTGACCGGACGCGGCGTGAAGATCGCCGTCCTTGACACCGGCGTGGACACCGACCACCCGGACCTCATCGAACGGATCGAGGACACGTCCTCCTTCGTGCCCGGTGAGACCGTCGAGGACGGCCACGGCCACGGCACGCACTGCATCGGCACCGCCGCCGGTCCGGCCGGCCCTCGGCAGGGGCCCCGCTACGGCGTGGCGACCGAGGCCCTGATACTCGCCGGGAAGGTGCTCAGCAATGCGGGCAGCGGCTCCGACGGCCAGATCCTGGCGGGCATGGCCTGGGCCGTCGCCCGCGGCGCACGGGTGATCTCCATGTCGCTCGGCGCTCCCGTCCGGCCGGGTGAGCTCTTTCCCCAGACGTACGAGCAGTTGGCCCAGCGCACGCTTCAGCGGGGGACGCTGATCGTCGCCGCCGCGGGCAACGAAAGCCGACGTCCTCAGTCCGTCAGGCCCGTCGGCCGGCCCGCCAACTGCCCCTCCATCCTCGCGGTGGCCTCGCTCGACCCGTCACTCACGACGTCGTCCTTCTCCTGCGGCGCCATCAACGGCGCGGGCGGCGAGATCAACATCGCCGCGCCCGGCAGGAACGTGCGCTCGGCCGCCCCCGGCGGCGGGTACCAGTCGATGTCGGGTACCAGCATGGCCACGCCGCACGTCGCGGGTGTCGTCGCGCTGCTCGCCGAGGCCAACCCCGAAGCCTCTTCGGCCGACCTCAAGGCCGGCCTCCTGTCCGGTGCTTTCCCGCTTACGCAACCCGTCGAGGACGTCGGCTCGGGTCTGCTCCAGGCCCCGTGAGCGGGTCTTCGCAGTCGGGACCGGTCGGAGTCGTCCTCGCGGTCGACCCCGACCGGTTCGCGGAAGTGATCGAGGCCGCGCGACGGGCCGGACTCACCGTCACGGGTGAGCAGCCGATTCTCGGCACACTGTCCGGAACCATCGCAGAGGACCGGATCCCGGCTCTGAAGGAGGTCGCCGGAGTCGAAGCCGTGGACCGGGACCGCACCATCCACCTCCCCCCTCCCGACTCCCCGATCCAGTAAGGGCGCGCAGAGAGGACGACAGCGGCGCGGACAGCAACGCCCGCCCGAAGGTCAGGCTCTTCGAAGGACGTCGCCATGTGCTCCGCACCCGGCTCTACTCGGCCTGGGCCCCGGGAAGGCCGCGCTCATGCTCTGGTGACCGCCTGGCTGAGCTTCCTCCGGTTCCCGGTCCTCTCACCTGCGTCGAGCCGGGCCAGGAGCAGACCTCGGACGTTCCCGCAGGCAGCGGGCAGCGAATGTTCCGGCCCTTCCCGCTCCCCTTGTTCCATCCCGTCCCCCGCTGAACGCGCCCTCCCCGAAGGCCAGTTCACCGCATCTTGACCCATGCCGGGCCACCCGCCACGGCACGGTTCGTGACTCCCGCGCATCCCGCTGAACAGACGCTCAACGGACGCCCCGCGTCCACTCCGCCGTCATCCCGTCCGCGTCGGACGCGTCGGCCCCGGAGAAGGACGGGTCTCGTACGCCGAGGGCCGCGTCGGCGGCCCGCAGATGGCGAGCGACCGGACCGAAGGAGACCAGGCCGCTGCCGCCGCCGGCCGACTCGCCGTCAGCGGCGGCGAGTTCGTCACGGGCGCGGCGCAGGACCTCCTGGTGTCCCACGGCCGCGGCGGTACGGGCCAGTACGCACCAGAGCGCCTCCTGGAGGAGGTCGTGGGGTGGCCGGGGAACCGTCGCGAGTGCCTGCCGGGCCCGCTCGGTGGCGCCGGAGGAGGCCAGCAGCAGGGGGACGAGCCACGGCCGGTAGGGGCCGGCGTCGAGGCCGGCGAAGTCGTCGGGGTCGGGCAGGGTGTCGTCCCGCATGACCGGGACGAGCGCGACGAGGACGGCCGCTCCCCGGGTGAGTCCGGGCATGCCGTGGCCCGCGGTCTCCGCGAGGAGCTTCGCGTACCGGGGGCGGGCCGCCGGCCATCCGTCGGTCTCGCAGGTGCGCAGGGCCCGGTACCAGGAGGTGAACACCGCGGCGAGCGGCCGTTCGTCGCGGTGCGCCAGCCGGTCGATCTCCTCGGCCTCCGCGTCCGCCGCCGCGAGGTCGCCGAGACCGGCGAGGGCCTGGACGCGGACGAGGCGACCCAGCACCTCGTGGCCGGGCAGTTGGTGGTCGACGGCCAGCCGAGTCAGCTCGGCGCCGAGGGCGTCCCGGCGGGCGGCCGATCCGCAGGTGGTGAAGGACTGCATGAAGGCGCCGTTGAGGGCGAAGGCGAGCACCGCGGGGTCACCGAGGCGGCGGGCGAGGCGGACGGCCTCCTCGGCGGCGCGTTCGGCGCGCAGCCGCCACGGTTCGGCGGCGGACGCGGCGGCCGCCCGGGGAAGCGGTGCGTCCGCGGCGGCGTCGCCGCGTGACTCGACGGCGACGACCGACAGCAGCCGGGCCCGCAGCGCGGGCGGTCCGTCGGGGCCGAGCCGGGCGGCGGCGCGGGCGGCGGTCCGGACATGCTCGCCGGCGTCGGCGGGGTCGTCGGCCCGGGTCCAGACCGCCGGGACGTCGTAGGAACCGATGATCCTCGCGGCCAGCTCCGTGTCCCCGGTCGTCTCGGCCGCGGCGACCAGCTCGCGCCGGTGCTCGCGCGCCTCGCGCAGGCCGTCGGCGCCGGTCACCGCGAGGTCTCGCAGCAGGCCGGCGGTGGCGTGCAGCCGGGCCCTGGACCGGGCGGGCACCGAGCGGTCCCACGCGGCGGCCGTGCGGTCCCAGACGCCGTCCGCCGCCCCGGCCGGCTCGGTCGCGGAGCCGGTGGTGCCGCTGAGTATGCGGGCTTCGGCGCGCGTCAGAGCGGCTCCGGTGTCCGGTCCGTACGCGCCGACGAGGGCCTGACGGGCGTGCCGCAGGGTCTCCAGGGCCTCGCCGCGGCGGCCGGACCGGTCCAGAGCGGTCGCCAGCAGCACCCACCCGTCCTCCCGCCCCGGGTGCGCGGTGACGTGGGCCCGCAGATCGACGACGGCGTTCCGGGCGGCGCCGGTGGCCAGGAGGGCGTCGGCGCGACGCTCGACCGCGTCGAGGCGGAGCGCCTCCAGCCGGACCTGTTCGGCGGCGGCCCACGCCGCGGCGGGGAAGTCGGCCAGGACCGGCCCGCGCCACTGGGCGAGCGCCTGGTCCCACAGGGCGACCGCCGCGTGCGGCGGCGCCTCGGCGGCCCGCGCGGCCGCGTCCTCGAACCTCCAGGCGTCCACCGCCTCGCGTCCGGCGCGCAGAACGTATCCGGGGCCGTCGGTGACCAGCAGCCGCGACGGCTGCCGGGGAGGGCGCCCGGGTTCCAGGGCGCGGCGCAGCGCCGCGACGAAGGTGCGGAGTGCGCCGATCGCGCCGGCCGGGGGTTCGTCCTCCCACAGGTCGGCCACGAGCCGGCCGACCGGGACCACCCGGTTGCGGGCGATCAGCAACCGCCCGAGCACCTCCCGGTGGCGGGGCGCGCCGAGCGGCAGGGAGGCGCCGTCGGGGTCCCAGGCGGCGACCGGTCCCAGCAGTCCGAACTCCACACCCACGGCACGGTCCCTTCGAGGGCGGCGCCGTCCCCGGGGGTGCCGCGTGTCCACTCATCGATCGCTGATCCGGAGCCCGCAGCCTGGGTGACGTCCCCGGACGACCCGGGCCGCCGGGCCCGGAACGTCCACTCTGCCACGAGCCACAGGAGTCGCCGTGACCCACCCGAGCATCCCCGGATTCACCGAGCACCGCGTACCGGTCGGCGACGGCCTCGCGCTGAACGCCGCCGTCGGCGGCAGCGGTGCCCCGGTCGTGCTGCTGCACGGTTTTCCGCAGACCCACCTGATGTGGCGGCATGTCGCCGCCGATCTCGCCGCCGACCACACCGTCGTCTGCCCGGACCTGCGCGGCTACGGCGCCAGCGACAAGCCCGCGGAAAGCGGCCCGGACGTCTACTCCAAGCGCACCATGGCCCGGGACGTGGTCCGCCTCGCCGCCGAGCTGGGACACGACCGCTTCGCCCTGGCCGGCCACGACCGCGGCGCCCTCGTCGCCTTCCGCGCCGCGATGGATCACCCGGGCACCGTGTCCCGTGCGCTCTTCCTCGACGTCCTGCCGACCCTCGACATGTGGGACGCCCTGCACGGCGTGTCCGGCGCGGTCGGCTTCCACCTGTATCTGATGGCCCAGGCCCCGGGCCTGCCGGAACAGATGATCGAGGCGTCCGCCGACGCCTTCTTCGGCCACTTCCTCGACGCCTGGACCGAGGCCCCGGACGCGATCCCCGCCGACGTCCGCGCCCACTACCTCGCGGCGTCCGCGGCGGCCGTGCCCTCCATCGTCGCCGACTACCGCGCCTCGGCCGGTGTGGACGTGGACCACGACACCGCCGACCGGGAGGCGGCCAACCGGCTGGCCATGCCGGTCACCGTCCTCCAGCAGGACTGGGGCGCGGCACTCGGCTACCACGCCCAAGGGCTGTGGAGCGCCTGGGCCGGGGACCTGCGGCACCGCACGGTCTCCTGCGGCCACTTCATGGCCGAGGAGGACCCCGCATTGGTCGCCGACGAGATCCGGGCCCTCCACGACCGCTGACGACCAGCGCCCCGCTCTCCTCCCCGGGCGACGTACCCGGCTTACGTCTTCGCGCTGTGACCTGGCCGACAACGTGCTCGACGGCAGCGCGCGCAGCCGGAGATCATGCCGAGGAGCCGGGTGGCGGCCGGTCCGGGATCGTTCAGCACGACCGCGCCGGCTTCACGCCCGGCCTTCGGGACGACGTGCGGACCGCGTGCTCGGCACCATGTGGTCCTTGGCGACGGGTGGCCCCTCCGGCTCGGTCACGGCCCGGCGAACGGGCTCAAAGGGCGTTCGGGCAGGGCCGAGCGGACGGAGAGACCGGCCGCGGCGCTCGCGGTCACGGCCTGTTTCGAAGCCCTGGACGAGCTCGCGATGCCGATCACCCTGCGTTTTCTCGAGCTTGCGCCGACCGAGCAGACACGGCTCTCCACCGGGTCTTTTGCCGTGGACCGGCGCCAAGAGCTCTACGCACAACTCGCCGAAAACGTCCCGGAGTTCGCCTTCTGGGCCGACCAGGTCGATCACCGGGCCACCCGGGAGGGCATGCGGCCGACGCGCTCGTGACACACGCCCGTACGGTCGGATCTCACCAAGTTCCTCGCGGCTGTTCCGACCTCCGTAACCGCGCAGGACGCACCGCTGCCGGTACTCGGTCGGCCCGGTACCGGCACATGCCCGGGCTTCGGGGCAGACCCCGGGCGCCTGGTGCCGAGGCCTGACCAGATCGTCGGCTGCGGACCGCCGAACCCTTCGCGCGGCCCGATCTCCACCGAGCCGTCGTCCTCGCGATCGAGCACGACGAGGTCCAGGACCTCGCACCAGAACCGCGCCGGCACCTCAGGGCCGCGGCAACCGGGCACGAGCTCACCCTCCCTCCGGGCACTGGTTCCCTTCACGCTTCGAAGAGACAGGCCCCGGGACCACGCCGCCGTCGGCGGACCACCCGGTCGTGCGTCCCCGGCCTCGGCGCCGGTTTCACCCGAGTTCGGCGACCAGGTCGCCGGCCGTCACGCGGACCAAGGTCTCCGAGGCGTCTCCGGGGCCGGGGAACAGCCGGTAGAGGGTGCCCGACGCCTGCGCCGGCCCGACGCCGCCGTGGACCGTCGCCACGAACACCCGCTTGCCGGAGGCGAGTTCGACCGCCGCCGTGTCGGGGTCGGGGTGCCGGAGATGTTCCTCGCTGTCCTCCGTCGAAGACACCCTGGTGGCGAACGCGGCCGCGTCCTCGTCCGGACGCCGCCGGTACCGCAGCAGTGCGGGCTCCGGTTCCCGGGTCATCACGGCCACCTCGGCGGAGCGCGCCGCCGCTCGCCAGACCGCGAGGTCCCACAGGGTGGTCCGGCTGCCGGAGCCGAACTGCTCCCACAGGTCCCGGGCCACCGTGGCCAGCGGGCCACCGCCGTGCGAGCCGATGCTCTGGAAGCCGCCCGTCGGCGGCAGATGGGTGTCCGTCCACAGCGCCCGGCGACGGCCCAGGTCCACGATCATCGGCAGGCACACCTGCGAGTCGCCCGCCAGGTCGAAGCGCTGACGGACCGTGCGCGGATCGTAGGACGCGTCCCGCGGGCCGTGTGCGGGCAGCGCCATGAAGCCCGCGAAGGCGTCCGGCAACTCCTCGAACGGCACGTTGTTGTAGCTGAAGACCAGCGGGACGGCATAGACGTCCCCCCGCTCCGCCAGCCGCTCCAGGTCCAGGTCCACGTACTCGGTGGCGCCCCGCGGCGCGGGGGCGGACGTGAGGTCGCCGGAGTGGACCGCGGCGTCCGCGCCGTACACCAGGTCGGTGTAGTCGCACAGTCCGGTGAACCGCCACTCGGCGTCGAAGAACGCGACGGAGAGGTCCAGGTCCGTGCGGTTGCCCTGTGGTTCGGTCCAGTGCAGGAACAGCCGCAGCACCGCGCCCTCGGGCAGGGTCTGCGTGCTGCCCCGGGGGACCGCCACCAGGGCCTTCGCGGTGGACCGCTCGGTGAACGGCACGGTGAGGTCGGCCAGGCCGGTGTCCAGCACCGACAGCTCGTACGGCTCTCCGGCGGCGAACCGGCGCAGCACCTCCGCCCGCAGCAGCGTGACCGCCTCCGTCACCAGCCCGGAGGGCAGTGGAGTCCGCCGCTCCGGAACAGTCAGGGCGCGGGTGACCTCCCCGCGCGGGAAGAACACGCGACGGCGGCCGGTGCGGTCCTCGGTACGCGTCCGCAGCGCTCCGAGCGCCGACAGCAGCGGGCCGGGGCCCACCTTCGGCAGCCCGCGCAGGAGGGCTTTCTCGAGCTCGGGCTCGAGGGTGTCGGCGGTGTGCAGGCGAAGCAGCAGGTCCAGACGGCGGACCAGTTCACCGGGACGCTCCCCGGCGAGGGCCGCGGCCCTGCCCGCATCGCCCTCGGCCACCGCCTGTTCCAGTCGCCCGGCCCAGGTCGCCGGGCGGATCCGGGTGCCGTCCACACGGACGGCGTCCGGGTGCGCGGCGGCCGTCTCCAGCAGGGCGGCGCCGAACGTGGTACCGGGATCCACCGGGGTGCCGCGCAGGACCGCGAAGGCGAGGGCGGCGCGTGGATGCCGGGCGTGCCGCTCGAAGGGGTGCAGGATCTCCGCGGCCCGCTTCCATTCCGTGGGGTGCCGCAGCACGTCCTCCACGAGGTAAGGCGTCGGCAAGTCGTCGAGGAGCGAGAGCAGTTCGCGGCGCAGCGGGCGCGGCGGGCTCGTGAACCGCGACGGCGTCACCAGTGAGGCGTCACCGCCGGAGAGCACGGCGAGCAGCCGCAGCACGTCGGTGGCGGTGGTGAGTTGCCCGGTCAGCAGTTCTCGCGGTGGGGGGCCGTCCGGTGCCTCGCGCACCAGCGCGCCCAGCACCATCGCCTTGGTCTCCCGGACCGGGATGTCCTGGGGCAGCAGGCCCTGGCCGGCCGGGGTGAGGGGCAGCAGCGTCAGCAGGTCGTCGCGGTCCTGCGGGGAGAGCGGGGTCCGGCGGGCCAGCAGGGCGTCGACCACGGCGGTGGCGTCGGCGGCCCGGTCCGTGCCCAGGCGCAGCAGCCGCAGTGGGCCGGGCACCGGTGCCTTGGCGGCGCCGACGGCGCGGACCGGCCGCAGGAAGGGGTCGTCGGCGTCGATACGGCGGTGACACACCGGGCAGCCCGCATAGTCGGATCCGTCCCAGCACAGCCGGCACACCAGGTGCGCGCAGGGCGATACGGGGAACACCGTGCGTGCCTCGCCGCACAGCACGCAGGGCTGTTCCGGCTGTTGCAGCAGGTAGGCGAAGACCCGGTCCACGTACAGCGCCTCGGTGTTCCGCGGCACGGTGCGCGGGAACCGGCGGAAGAGCGGGACGTGGGTGCGGTCGGAGCCGAGCAGGTCGTCGGTCAGCCCGACCAGGTGGGTGTGCGCGACCGCCAGTTCCTCGGAGGTCAGCGAGTCGAGCGCCGCGTGCAGCCGGGGAGAGAGGAGGTGGCCGCGGCCGAGCAGTTCGGCCTCGAGCCGGCGCAGCGCCGGTCCTGTTCCACTGCCGGACGCGAACGCCCCGTCCACGTACACGGTCTGGATACGGCGCAGCAGTACGGACTCGGCAGCGAGCAACAGGGGAACCCTCCACGACGACCGGGACAGAGGAACGGGGGCGGAGAGTGGACGCGCTGGGTCTTTTTGCAGAAGGTGAGAAGGATGCGCGTCAGGGAGCCACCCCCGTCGCACCCGATTCCATCACGCACGTGCGCGACCGCCAAACGAATAAACGGTCCTCCTCGGTGCGAGCGCCGGGCAACCGTGCGCCGCTTCCCGCACCGGTCCTTCGGCGGTGTCAGGGGGAGCGCCCGCGGTGCCGGCCGGCGCGTCCGGCATGAGCGGACGCGGGTCCGCGTGTGAGGGTGCGGGCCCATGACGAAGGCGCCGCGTACAGCCGGTCGGTGCCGTTGTTGTCGAGCCCAGAGGTGTGGTCCAGGCCGAGGACGTGCCCGACCTCGTGACGCATGGAGGTGAGATCGCTCGGCCTCGCCGGAAGCACGGTGATCGGCAGCCTGCCGACACCGGTCGCGTCGCGCCGAGACCATCGCCGGCCGTGGCGGGGGCTGTCGCGGTCGCGCCGGGACAGGCCACTTCCCGGACGGGCGGCGCGACCCGCTCGTGCAAGGGTCATGGCGGCCCGTCAGGCTCGGTTCCGTGCCGGTTTCGGCTCGGCGGGAGGGGATTCCTCGCGGCGGCGGAGGAGCAGCGGGGTCACCAGCAGAAACACTCCGGCCAGTCCGATGGCCGTGCGCGGGCCGAGCAGGCTGCCCAGTACGCCCCACAGGGCCGTCAGAAGTGCGGTCGTGGCCCTGGTCGTCACCGCCCAGGCGGTCAGTGTGCGGGTGACCCGGTCGGTCGCGATGCGCTGGAGGCGGTAGGTGGCGTGGACGGGGTTGAAGACCCCGCAGCAGAGGACGAGCCCGAACTCGACGCCGATCACCAGCAGCAGCCCGCCGGTGCCCGGCCCCAGGAAGGCCAGGCCGATGGGCCAGACGGCGCGCAGCGACCCGGCCACGACCAGGACCTGGTGCTGCCCGAACCGGGTGACGAGCGGCCGGGCCAGCCACGATCCGAGCAGCCCGCCGATCGAGGGCGCGGCGAAGGCGAGGCCGTACTGCCACGGTGCGAACCCCAGCTGTCCGAGCATCTGGACGGCCAGCAGCGGTTGGGCGGCCATCACCAGGCCGTTGAACAGGGCGGTGTTGAAGAACAGCGGACGCAGGGCCGTGTCGGAGAGGACGTACCGCCAGCCGTCGAGCAGGTCCCCGGCGCGCATGCGCGCGGTCTCCCGGCGTTCGGGCCGCGGCTCGTGCCCGCCCGCCGCACGGATGCCCAGGGCCGAGAGCAGGTGGCTGACCGCGTCGGCCACCACCGTCGCCACCGGGCCGAGCAACCCGATCGCCGCGCCGCCCAGCGGCGGTCCGACGATCGTGACCGTCCAGGCCGTGGACTCCAACCGGGCGTTGGCGACGAGCAGGTCCTCGGCCGGCAGCAGGTTCTTCAGGTACGCGCCGGAGGCGGCGCGGAAGGTGATCTCGGCCGCCGCGACGACAACCGAGACCAGCAGGAGCTGAAGGAAGGTGAGCGCGCCGAGCGCGAACGCGGCGGGGACCGTCAGCAGCGCCGCGAACCGCGTCAGGTCCATCGCGACCAGCACCTGCCGCTTGCGGCGGAACTCCACCCACGGGCCGAGCGGCACAGCCACGGCCGCGCCCACCGCGGCCCCCACGGAGGACAGCGCGGCGACCTCGGCCGGTCCGGCGTGCAGGACCTGGACGGCGATCAGCGGGAACGCGCCGAAGGCGAGCCATGTGCCGAGCGCGCTGGTCCCGTACGCCGCCCAGAGCCATCCGAACTGCCGCCCCAGCCGATGTCCGGGCGGATGTCCCAGCCGGTGTCCGCTCCTCATGCCCGGACCCCCTCGCCCTTCACCCGCACAACCGATCAGCGATCGGGAGTATCCAAGCGAGGACCCTGGCCGGGGATCAAACAACCGGAGGGTCACGAGTCACAACCACCGGTTGTGGCATTAGGGTGTCGGCGTGGACCTCGACGCCGTACGGACCTTCGTCGCCGCCGCGGACGCGGGGCAGTTCCAGGAGGCCGCCGCCGAGCTGGCGATCACCCAGCAGGCCGTCTCCAAGCGCATCGCCGGGCTGGAACGCGACCTCGGCGTGCGGCTGTTCACCCGCACCGCCCGCGGCGCCCGGCTCAGCATCGACGGGCAGGCGTTCCTGCCCCACGCGCGCGAGCTGCTGCGCGTCGCCGAGCGCGCGCAGGCGTCCGTGCGCGCCGGCCGCCGTCCGCTGCGTGTCGACGTGATCGCCTCGCGCGGTGCGGCGTCGGGCCTGATGCGCGCCTTCCACCGCGCCCACCCGGAGATCGAGCTCGACGTGGTGTGGCTGTTCGACATCGAGACGGCCGTCGCCGCCCTCCGGTCCGGAACGATCGACGCGTCCTTCCGCGCCGTCGCCGTGCCCGGCCGACCCCTTCCCGAGGACATCGAGTCGGTCCGGGTGCTGGACGAGCCGCTCCAGCTCCTCACCGGTCCCGCCCACGTGCTGGCGGGCGCCCGGTCGGTGACCGTGGCGCAGCTCGCCGGGCACCGGATCTGGATGCCCGGCATCGTTCCCGGAACCGAGTGGGCCGCCTACTACGACGACCTCGTCGCCGAGTTCGGTCTCACCATCGAAGCCACCGGCCCCAACTTCGGCTCCGACGCGCTCCTCGACACCGTCGCCGACACCCCGGCCCTGGCCACCTTCATGGGCGAGCGGACCCGCCTCGTCTGGCCCGCCGGTCACGGCCTGCGCCGCATTCCGGTCACCGACCCGACCCCCGTCTACCCGCACTCGCTCCTGTGGCACCGT
Source organism: Streptomyces sp. AC558_RSS880 (assembly GCF_019049255.1). Lineage (GTDB taxonomy): Bacteria > Actinomycetota > Actinomycetes > Streptomycetales > Streptomycetaceae > Streptomyces. The sequence continues at coordinate 111,526 of NZ_JAGMUJ010000134.1, forward strand.
GACAACCTCCACCCGGCACTGGCCGTGCTCCGCGCCCACCTCGCCGCCGCACCGGCGGGCCACGACACCGCCGGGACCTGGACACCGGGCTGGGTGACACCGCGCTGAACGCCGTCCCGGAGCACCGCGGGGCTGCTCGGCATCCGCCGGGCAACCCTGTTCACGGTGCGGGTGAGGGGTGTTCGGACTGGGCGAAGCCCAGCTTGTCGAGCAGGGCGCCGAAGAGGTCTTCCACGAAGGTCTCGTGCGAGCGAAGCAGCTCCTCGACCTCGGACCGTTGTGCCGTGACCGGAACGCCGGCGGCGGCAGCCCAGGCAAGGACACCGTCGGAAGCGGGCGGTCGCTGCGGGCGAAGACCAGGTGACCCGAGAATCCCGTCCCGGTTCCTCCTTGGGGATACCGGGCACACCCCAAGGGCCGTCACTGACAGCGGCGACGGTCGTCATCCGCGCTCCGCCGGACTCCGAGCACGGCCGGCAACGTGCCCGACCACGGCGTCGTCGGCGGGAATCCGGCCCGCGGAACACATCACCCCACACGTGCGGACGATCATGTCGGGCAGCATCGCCGACCCGGAAGCCGCCGCCCCGAGGGCCCCGCACGCGTGACACCCGCGCCGGGTGCGAAAAGGACGCGCCATGTGAAGCGGGCGCGGCCTGTGGGGTGAGCGGCTGTTCCGGCACTCCGCTCAGGGTCGGGAGGTGGCGACCTTGACCCCGAACCCGATCAGGACGACACCTGTGACGCGGTCCATGGCGCGTCGTACGGCGGGCTTCTCGAAGAAGGCGCGGGCCCTGGCCGGCACCAGCACGTAGCCGCCGAGCCAGACGAGCCTCAGGGCCGTGTGGACGAGAACCAGCAAAGTCATCCCGAGATGCGGTGAGAGGCCGGAGGGCGCGAGCGTGGACAGGAGGCCGGTGTAGAAGATCGCGATCTTCGGGCTGAGAACGTTGCTGACCAGTCCCGTGCGCCACGGATCGCCGGACGGGGCCGCGGGGCCGGCCACCGGCGTCACCGAACGACCGCTCCGGCTCTGCAGCAGGGCCTGGGCACCCAGGAAACCGAGGTAAGCGGCCCCGGCGAGCTTGACGACCGTGTAGGCCGTGGCGGGCGCCGCCAGGACGGCCGCCAGACCGACCACCGTGAGCGCACCCCAGACGAGCAGTCCGCCGTGATGCCACCGACGGTGCGCAGGCCGTCCTGCCGGCCGGACGCGACGGCCCGCTTCGTCACCACCGCCATGTCCGGGCCGGGAACCACGGTCAGGACAGCGAGCACCCCCATGGCCGTGAGGAGCTGAACGAACATGAGTTCAGTGTCGTACCCGGGATCACCCGCGGTTCCCGAGGGGCGGCCTCGTGGAACGCTCAAGCCGCGTCCCGTGTCCCCGGCGAAGGCGGTGGCGATGCCTCACCGCGCTCACCGCTTCCACCGGTCGGGCACCCCGCGAGGGGCGACGTCTCAGCGGCCGCCGGGTCGCACCCGGGTGCCTCGGGTTCATGGGGTTTCGGCATGTCCTGCCAGTGCGGCGGTGTCCGTCCGGGCGGCGCCGTCCGCCCCCGTGGCGGTCGCCCGGGGCCTCACCGTGGTGCGGGTCGGCAGGGTGAGCACGGCAAGGCAGCCGACGACCAGGGCGATGCCGACCCATCCCGGCAGGGGCAGGCGTTCGCCGACGACGAGCACGGCCAGGACGGCGGCCACGGCGGGTTCCAGCAGCGAGAGGGTGGTCGCGGTGCTCGCCGGGACGTGGGCGAGGCCCCAGCCGAACAGGACGTAGCCGGCGAACATGGGCACCAGGGCCATGTAGACGCCGACGGCCGCGTTGGTCCAGGAGGCGAGGAGCGGGCCCCCGGTGGCCAGCAGCACGGGCATCAGCAGCAGTCCGCCCAGCCCGAAGACCGTCCCCATGGCCGCGCCGGAGGTGACACCGCGGCTGATCAGACGGTGGGCCGCCCAGGAGTACAGGGCGTAGGTGAGCCCGGCCACCAGGCCGAGCCCCACGCCGAGCACGGTCTCCCCCACGGACCGGGCCCCGGAGCCGGAGCGGGCGCCGGCGGCTTCGGCCGCGCACAGCAGCACCGTCCCGGACAGACCCAGCACCGCGCCGGTCGTCCAGCGGCGCGTGAGGCGGCGCCCGTCGACGACGCGCTCGATCAGGGCCGAGGCGAGCGGGGCCGAGCCGATCGACACCACGGTGCCGGCGGCGACCCCGGCCAGGTGCATGGAGGAGTAGAAGGCCAGGGGGTAGGCCCCGACCGACAGCAGGCCGACCAGCACCACACCTTTGTGCGCACGCAGCCGAGGAGCTTCCCGACGGATACGCGGGGCGGCGACGAGGGCCTGGAGCAGTCCGCCCAGCCCCATGGCCACAGCCCCGATCGCGAGCGGACCCACTGCGGGGGCGAAGGTCGCGGCGGTGCCCGTGGTGCCCCACAGCACCGACGCCACCAGCACACACACCGCCCCCACACCCGTCGCGCCGCCGGGTGTCCGGCGCCGCGTCACAGCCGGTCCAGCAGGTCGGCCGCCATCGCACGGGCGTGCTCCAGCCGAGTGCCCGCGCCCTCCAGGCCCGCGCGGGCCATCGCGCCCTCCAGCAGGAACGCCAGGTGTTCCGCCACCGCGCGCGCTTCCTCGGGCCGGCCCGGCAGCAGTTCCCCAAGATGGCCGGCGAGCAGGGACTCGACCTCCTCCTTGTGCCGGCGCACCACGGTCCGGCCCTCGTCCCCGGCGGGCAGTTCGGCGGCCGCGTTCAGCAGACCGCAGCCACGGAAACCGCGCTCGTAGGCGTGGGCGGCGTGATCGGCGTACGCGTCGAAGACGGCCAGCACGCCGCCGCGACCGTCCCGGGCCTGCTCCAGTCGGCGCCGGTACAGACCCAGCCACTCCTCATGCCGCGCGTCGAGGTAGGCCCGCACCAGGTCGGCCTTGGAGGAGAAGTTGTTGTACAGGCTCATCTTCGCCACGCCCGCCTCGGCGGTGATCGTGTCGATGCCCGTCGCCGTCACACCGTCCGCGTAGAAGCGGCGTGCCGCGGCGGCGAGCAGCTTCTCCCGCGCGGCCCCCCGTCGCGCGCCGGGGCGCCCTGCCGCCGTTCCGGTCTCGCTCATCGCAGCCTCTCCCCTTCACTAGGTAGGTCAGTCTACCCATGAAGTGGAGAGCTTTCGGATGAGGCGCCCGGCGCGAGCTCTTCCTCACCGAGGCCGGGGACAGCGAGGACAGCCGCCGCCCGGCCATCGGACCGGAGAGCACCGCACTGCCTGCCTGGACCGTCGGTCCATCGCCGCCCCGGCCCGCGAGCGGACTTCCTCGGCGTCTGCCGGCCCGGGCGCCGGAACGCCACTGCTCATCGGCAGCGCACCAGCGGCACTCCCGTTCAGGACTGCGGTCGCTTCCCGTGGTTCGCCGCGTGGTTGCGGCGCGTCTTCTTCTTGCGGCGCCTCTTCGAGGACATGCGCGCCTCCCTGGTGACGTACAGCCGTGAGACCACGTCTCACCCGGCGGTTCCCGGACCGGCGAACGCCAATGGTCCGTTCCGCCAGTGTTCCTCGCGGCACGGGGTGCCGCCACTCGCACGCCGGCCGGCCAGGTCGCCGGAGCCGGGGGCGGCCATGCCGGCGGCGACGGCAGGGGGCCGCCCTCGTCGGTACGGTTGTCGCCGCGCGGCCCCCGCGCGACGATGTCCCCCAGCGCATCGCCCCGCGGGAGGCCATGGTGACCGATCCCTGGGTGGCCCTGGAGCCGGGAGCCGACCCTGCCGAGCGCGTACGCGTGCTGCACCGGGCGCACGAGACCTTCACCGAGGCCGGTACGGTGCCGCGCCCGGTGCGCGGCGTGGTCGCCGAGTCGTGGCGGCGCTCGGCACGTGCCGGGGTGCGTCCGGACGGCACCGCCGACATCGAACTGACGGGCAGTGACCTCGGGGCCTACCGGGCCGAACACCCGCTGGCGCATGTGATGCCGCTGTTCCGGGAGCTGCTGGGCACGTTCGCCTCCGACGGCCGGCACCTGCTGGCGGTGTGCGACGCGCGCGGCAGGCTGCTGTGGGTCGAGGGGCACGCGTCGACGCTGCGGCAGGCGCGGCGGATGAACTTCGTGCCGGGCGCGCGGTGGTCGGAGAGCGCGGTCGGTACGAACGCGCCGGGCACGGCGGTCGCCGTGGGCCGTCCGGTCCAGGTGTTCGCGGCCGAGCACTTCGCGCGGCGCGTGCAGCCGTGGACGTGCGCCGCGGCCCCGGTCCACGATCCCCGCACGGGGCGGCTGCTCGGTGCCGTGGACATCACCGGCGGGGACGGCCTCGCGCATCCGCACAGCCTGGGGTTCGTGCAGGCCGTGGCGCGTGCGGCGGAGTCCCAGCTGGCGCTGCTCGCTCCCGGACGCCGGGCTTCCGGCCGGCCCGAACTGGCGGCGCTGGGCCGCGACCGGGCGGTGCTGACGACGGAGGGCCGCAGCATCCGGCTCAGCCGTCGGCACAGCGAGATCCTCGTCCTGCTGGCCGAGCGTCCCGACGGCCTGACCGGTGACGAGTTGCTGTGCGCCCTGTACGAGGACGAGTCGGTGACACCGGTGACGCTGCGCGCGGAGCTCGCCCGGCTGCGCCAGGTGATCGGGCCGGGGCTGCTCGCGTCGCGGCCCTACCGGCTCACGGTGTCCCCGGAGTCGGACGTCGCCGTCGTCGAACGCCGGATGAGGGCCGGCGCGGTCACCACCGCCCTGGCCGCCTATCCGGGCCCGCTGCTGCCCGCCTCCCGGGCCCCGGCGGTCGTACGGCTCAGGCGCCGCCTCGCCGACGGCCTGCGCGCGGCGCTGATCGCCCGCTCGGACCCCGACCTGCTGGCCGACTGGGTCCACGCGCCGTGGGGCGAGGATGACGTGGACGTGTGGCGGGCGCTGACCATGCTCCGGCCGACGGCCGTGAACCGGGTCCGTCTGGCCACGCTCGAAGCGGAGTTGAGGGCCCCGGACGGCTGGGCCCGCCGCGAGGACCGCTAGCGCCTCCGCTCTCCCGCAACGTGGTTGCAACGTCCGCCTCCTTACGCTCCGGCGCGGAGCTGCCCAACGGCGGGCAGCGCTGCCGAAGGAGGCCAGTTCCGCATGACCCGTTACGCGGCGCCCGGGAGCGAGGGCGCGATCGTCTCCTACCAGTCCCGCTACGACCACTTCATCGGCGGCGAGTACGTGCCTCCGGTCGCGGGGCGGTACTTCGAGAACCCGAGCCCGGTGAACGGACAGCCGTTCACCGAGGTGGCGCGTGGCACGGCGGAGGACGTCGAGGCGGCGCTCGACGCGGCGCACGCGGCCGCGCCCGGCTGGGGGCGCAGGCCGGCGTCCGAGCGGTCCGACATCCTGCTGAAGATCGCCGACCGCATGGAGGCCCACCTGGAAGCACTCGCGGTGGCGGAGAGCTGGGAGAACGGCAAGCCCGTGCGGGAGACCCTGACGGCCGACATCCCGCTGGCCATCGACCACTTCCGCTACTTCGCCGGTGCCGTGCGCGCCCAGGAGGGCTCGCTCAGCGAGGTCGACGACGACACGGTCGCCTACCACTTCCACGAGCCGCTGGGCGTCGTCGCCCAGATCATCCCGTGGAACTTCCCCATTCTGATGGCGACGTGGAAGCTCGCGCCCGCCCTCGCCGCGGGCAACACGGTCGTCCTCAAACCCGCCGAGCAGACGCCGGTCTCCATCCACTACTGGCTGAGCCTCGTCTCCGACCTGCTGCCGCCGGGCGTGCTGAACATCGTCAACGGCTTCGGCCCGGAGGCCGGGAAGCCGCTCGCGTCGAGTCCGCGGGTGGCGAAGGTGGCCTTCACCGGCGAGACGTCCACGGGGCGGCTGATCATGCAGTACGCGGCCGAGAACCTGAAGCCGGTCACGCTGGAGCTGGGCGGCAAGTCGCCGAACATCTTCTTCGACGACGTGTGGGAGAAGGACGACGAGCTGCGCGACAAGGCCCTCGAAGGGTTCACGATGTTCGCGCTGAACCAGGGCGAGGTGTGCACGTGCCCCTCCCGGGGGCTGATCCAGCGCGGCAACTACCCCGACTTCCTGGCCGCGGCCGTCGCCCGCACCGAGCTGATCAGGCCCGGGCACCCGCTCGACACCGACACGATGATCGGCGCGCAGGCCTCCAGCGAGCAGCTGACCAAGATCCTGTCCTACATCGACATCGGCCGGAAGGAGGGCGCCAGGGTCCTCACGGGCGGCGAACGCGCCGAGTACGACGGCGACTTGAAGGGCGGCTACTACGTGCGGCCGACCATCTTCGAGGGCGACAACCGGATGCGTGTCTTCCAGGAGGAGATCTTCGGTCCCGTCGTCTCGGTGGCCTCGTTCGACGGCTTCGACGACGCGATCAGGATCGCCAACGACACGTCGTACGGCCTCGGCGCGGGCGTGTGGACCCGTGACATCAACACGGCCTACCGCGCCGGGCGCGCGATCCAGGCGGGCCGCGTCTGGACGAACTGCTACCACACCTACCCCGCGCACGCGGCGTTCGGCGGCTACAAGCAGTCGGGGATCGGCCGGGAGACGCACAAGATGATGCTGGACCACTACCAGCAGACGAAGAATCTGCTGGTGTCGTATTCGCCGAAGAAGCTGGGCTTCTTCTAGACGCAGGAAAGGGGCGCCCGACCAGGGCAGATACTTCGCCAACGCTGCCCGATGCCCCCTCGCCTGCGATCACCTGCGCGCCGAAGTCTCCTCGCGGAGCGGCGCCGTCGAGGCGCGTACCACGAGTTCGGTGGCGAGCTCGATGTGGTGGGACTCGACCTTCTCGCCGTTGGCCAGTCGGAGGGCGATGCGCAGGGCGGCACCGCCCATCTCCCGTAGTGGCTGGCGCACGGTGGTCAGTGGCGGTGAGGTCATCCGGGCGAGGCTTGTGTCGTCGAAGCCGACCACGCTCAGGTCCTCAGGGACGCGCAGACCTCGGGCACGGGCGGTCTCGATGACACCGAGGGCGATCTCGTCGTTGCCTGCGAAGATCGCCGTCGGTGGCTCTTGCAGGCCCAGCAGCGCCGTGGCGCCGAGCAACCCGGTCTCGTACGTGAATTCTCCGGGCCGGACGTAGGCGTCGGGTACCTGCGCTCCTTCCGCCTCCATGGCGGCGCGGTAGCCGTGCATGCGTGCCTGGTTGCATACGGCCATGGCCGGTCCGCCGAGATAGGCGACGCGGCGGTGGCCCAGGGAGAGCAGGTGCTGGGTCGCCGTCAGGCCGCCGGCGAAGTTGGTCGCCCCGACGCTGTTGACCCGGCTGTCCGGCAGGTGCAGTGGGTCCAGCACGACCAGAGGCAGCCCGGACCGGGCCAGTTCGTTCAGGTGCGCTGTGGTGTACACGCTGGTGACCGCGATGACGGCGCGGCGCCCGGCCGAGACCAGGTCCCGGGCCCAGTGTGGGGCACGGGACGCCTTGCTGATCACCACCGAGGCCCCCGATTCGGCTGCGGAGTCGATGATGCCTTCCAGGGTCTCCGCCACGTACGACTTGAGGCCACCCTTGAACTGCACCTCGATGGTCGGGCTTTCGACGGCCTCGGTGTGGCGGAACACGGGCGCGAGGTACTGGTGCTGACGCAGCAGTTCCTGCACCCGGGTGCGGGTGTGCGGCGCCACGTCACCGCGACCGTTGACCACTTTGGACACGGTCGCGACGGAGACCCCGGCCGCTTGGGCGATATCCGCCAAAGTGGTGCGCCTGGCGTTCGGTCGCATCGGTTCCTCTCAGCTGTACGTCCACCAGTGTGGTGAGCCGCCGGTCGGGTCGGCAACGCGTGTGGAACCGGTCAACCGTACGGCAACCCGGCACCGAGCTCGTCCGGGTAAGCGCCGACGGGCCCCTCCGCCTCGACACGTCCGACGACGTGCGTGAGATCGCGTCCGGTGAACACGGTCCGATCGGCATGCGCGCCGACCCGTACGCGTGCGCTCGCGACCGGCTCCAGCCGTACCTGGGCGCAGCGGGCCAACTGCCGGACTGTCCGGCCCGACCGCTCGGGACGGCAGGGGATCCGCACCCACAGCTCGGTGGGCAGGCCCCGGTCACCGGCGGCTGCCGTACACCCGGGTGAGGTGACCGAGACCATGTGGGGCGACCTCTTCCGACGGAACGCTCCCGTGACTCCCGCGAACGCGACCTCCAGAGGCGCCACTTGCAGGCTCTCGGCCCGTCCGTCGCCGCCTTCGGCCACACGCCCCGGGCAGTTGCCGACCCAGCGGCTGCCGAGCCGCGCGACCTTGCCCGCCACCGTCGCCTCAGCCAGGAGGGCATCGACCCGGTCCGGCATGGGCGGCACCGGGCCCGGCCGGCGCGGCATGACCTGCGCCGACAGTGTGTCAGCCGCAGCCATCGCATCGTCCCCCGCCCTCAACCAGCCCGCTTCGAAACAGTTTCGGTCCCTGCCAAGGTTTCTCCAGGGTCGTTCCCGCCCGATACTACGCAGGCCGACTGCAGCCCGACAACGCGCCTGCACATACCTTGACAGGGCGTCAGCCCGAAACTTAATTTGCACGAACAGAGCTCGGAGAAGGCCTTTTCGAAAACCTTTCACCACGACTCACGAGAAGCCGATGGCTCTCGAGTGCGGAGAAAAGACATGGCGCTCTCCCGACGTACCCTCCTCGGCCTGGCCGCCGGCGTGCCGGTCTCCGCGGCGCTGGCGGCCTGCGGCTCGTCCGGCCCCAGCAAGAGCGGCGGTGGGGCCACGTACTGGTACCTGAACGGCCAGCCGCAGGAAGGCGTCCGAGCCAGTGCGGTGGACGCGTTCAACAAGGCCCACCCCAAGGAGGAGATCGAGGACACCTCCTTCGAGAACGACGCGTACAAGACGAAGATCAAGACCGCCATCGGTGCCGGGCAGGCGCCCACCATCATCTGGGGCTGGGGCGGCGGGACGCTGCGCACCTACGCGGAAGCGGGCCAGGTCGAGGACCTCACCTCGTGGTTCGACGAGCACTCCGAGGTCAAGAAGCGGCTGTTCCCGTCCTCGTTCGGCGCGGCGACCATCGACGGCAAGATCTACGCGATGCCGTCCGAGGTCGTGCAGCCGATCATCCTCTACTACAACAAGAAGGTCTTCGACCAGGTCGGCGTGGAACCGCCGGAGTCCTGGGACGACATCATGGCGCTGGTGCCCAAGTTCAAGGCGAAGGACATAGCACCGTTCGCCCTCGGTGGCCAGTCCCGGTGGACGAACATGATGTGGCTGGAGTTCCTGTTCGACCGCATCGGCGGTCCCGAGGTGTTCCAGGCCGTCCTGGAAGGCGAGAAGAACGCCTGGTCCAACCCGGCCGCCATCACCGCGCTGACCAAGGTGCAGGAGCTGGTCGAAGCCGGTGGGTTCGTCAAGGGCTTCTCCTCGATCACCGCGGACTCCAACGCCGACCAGGCGCTGCTGTACACCGGCAAGGCCGCGATGATGCTGCACGGCGCCTGGTCGTACGGCATCCAGCAGACCGAGGGCGGGGACTTCGTCTCCAGCGGCTCGCTGGGCTTCATGACCTTCCCACCCGTGGAAGGCGGCAAGGGCGATCCGAGCAACACCGTCGGCAATCCCGCCCAGTACCTGTCCATCTCCTCGAAGGCCAGCGCCGAGCAGAAGAAGATCGCCAAGGACTTCTTCGCCACAGGCGCCCTCCAGGACGATGAGGTGAAGAGGTGGATCGCCAACGGGTCGGTGCCGATCCGGCTGGGCACGGAGAAGCTGCTGGCCGCCGCCAAGGGCGCCGAATTCCTGCAGTTCACCTACGACATCGCCAGCAAGGCCAAGGTGTTCGCCCAGTCCTGGGACCAAGCGCTCAGTCCGACGGCCGCCGAGACCATGCTGGACAACATCGTCAAGTTGTTCCAGCTGTCCGTCTCACCGAAGCAGTTCGCCGGCAACCTCAACGCGGTCATCGGCACATGAGCTCACTCACCGGTCGTCCGCCGCGTCGCGAACCGCGCAGCATCCTGCCGTGGCTGGCGGCGCCGGCGCTGGTGCTCTTCGTCGGCTTCGCCGTGCTTCCACTCGTCGGAGCCTTCGCCCTGAGCTTCACCACGTGGGACGGAATCGGCGCCATCCACCCATCGGGACTGACCAGTTGGCGTGCGGTGCTCACCGACCCCGGACTGCCGCACGCCCTCTGGGTGACGTTTCTGGTGATGGCCGTGTCCTGGGCCGTTCAGACGCCGATGAGTATCCTGCTCGGCACGTTCCTGGCAGGCCGCCAGCGCTACCGTGCGGTGCTGGGCGTGGTGTACTTCGTCCCGCTGATGCTCAGTTCCGCGGCGATCGCGATCGCGTACAAGGCCCTGCTGGACCCCAACTTCGGGCTCGGCGCCGGGCTGAAGATCGAGGCGCTCAGCAAGGACTGGCTGGGGCGGCCCTGGCTCGCGTTCGGGGTCGTCGTCTTCGTCGTCTCCTGGCAGTTCGTCCCGTTCCACTCCCTGATCTACCAGGGTGGTGTCCAGCAGATCCCGCAATCCCTGTACGAGGCGGCGCAGTTGGACGGAGCCGGACGGATCCGGCAGTTCTTCAGCATCACGCTGCCCCAGCTGAAATACACCATCATCACCTCGTCCACGCTGATGGTGGTCGGGTCACTGACCTTCTTCGACCTCATCTTCGTCCTGACCGAGGGCGGCCCCGGCGACGCCACCCGGGTCCTCGCGCTGGACATGTACAAGCGGGGATTCCAGGCCAGCCTGATGGGACCGGCCAGCGCCATCGCGGTCATCCTGGTCCTGGTGGGTCTGGCCCTCGCCCTCCTGCTGCGCCGGCTCGGTGGCCGGGACGCCGGCGCGAGCCAACTCGAGGGGGCCTGACGTGACCACCACGCTGACCGAACCGCGACGGCCGCAGAAGACCACCCACCACGAGGGGCGTCGCCGCTCCCGTCCGGCGGCCCGCCGGCGCAACTGGGCCGGCGGCCTGGCCGGCTGGCTCTGGCTCGTCGTCGTCGCCGTACCCCTGTACTGGACCCTCATCACCAGCCTCAAGGACCGGAGCCGCTACTACGCGAGCAACCCGCTGGTGCCTTCGAGCGACTCGACACTGGACAACTACCGACTGGTCATCGAATCCGACTTCCTTCGCTACTTCATGAACAGCGTCGTGGTCACCGTCGGCGCCGTGGTGCCGGCGGTCCTGTTCTCCTTCATGGCCGCCTACGCGATCGTTCGCGGTTGGCGCATGCGTGTCCTTCGCGCGATGAACGGGCTGTTCCTCATGGGCCTGGCCATCCCGCTGCAGGCGACGGTGATCCCGGTCTACCTGATCATCATCAAACTGCATCTGTACGACAATCTGCTGGCACTGATCCTTCCATCGATCGCCTTCGCCATCCCGCTCTCCGTGCTGGTGCTCGCCAACTTCATCCGTGACGTGCCCAAGGAGCTGTTCGACTCGATGCGGGTCGACGGCGCCACCGAATGGACGACGCTGTGGCGGCTGGCGGCGCCGCTCACCCGACCGGCCATCCTCACCGTGACCATCTTCAACGCACTGACCATCTGGAACGGATTCCTGCTGCCGCTGGTCCTCACCCAGAGCCCCGACCGCCGGACCCTGCCGCTCGCGCTGTGGACCTTCCAGGGCCAGTACGGGGTCAATGTTCCCGCCGTTCTCGCCGCCGTCGTCCTGACCACACTGCCCGTCCTGGTGCTGTACGCGTTCGGCCGCCGCCAGCTGCTGAGCGGTCTGACCGCCGGATTCAGCCGTTGATCGACACTGACGCTGTGGCCGGTGGCCGGCCTGTGGTGCGAGACGTTCCGTGCGCTCCAGGATCGAACTCCGACAGAACGCGGTGAGACGCGGCAAACCAGGCTCCGCAGCCGTTGCTCGCACGTCCCGATCCCGGCCGGCACCTCGCCCACCGGCTCGGGCGGGACGGCCTGCATCACCCCTGGAGGCATCGGCGGCCTCGTCCCCGGGCGAAGCGGATCCGGGCCGATGCCGGAGCCCGGACGCGACCTGCCCCGCCTTGAGTCCTGCTCGTCTACCTGTTCGCCCGTCGCGCCCCGGCCAAGGGGCTGAGGGGCGTGGGAGGAAAGTGAACGCCAACGTGACTGTAGAGAACACCTCCGGAATCTCCCTCTGGAACGACCCCACCCTTTCCGTCGCCGCGAGAGTCGACGCCCTGATCGACGCGATGACCCTTCAGGAGAAGACCGCCCAGCTGTACGGCGTGTGGGTGGGCGCCTCCGATCAGGGCGGTGAAGTGGCTCCCCATCAGCACGACATGGAGGAGGCCGTCGATCTCGACGCACTCCTGCCCCACGGACTGGGCCAACTGACCCGGCCCTTCGGCACGGTCCCGGTGGACCCCGCCCTGGGTGCGCTCTCCCTGGCCCGCACCCAGACCCGTATCGCCGCCACGAACCGGTTCGGCATCCCCGCTCTCGCGCACGACGAGTGTCTGGCCGGCTTCGCCGCCTGGGGGGCGACGGCCTACCCCGTTCCGCTGTCCTGGGGCGCCACCTTCGATCCGGACACGGTGCGGCGCATGGCCGCCGCCATCGGCCGCGACATGCGTTCCGTCGGCGTCCACCAGGGACTCGCGCCCGTCCTGGACGTGGTGCGCGACGCCCGCTGGGGCCGGGTCGAGGAGACCATCGGCGAAGACCCGTACCTCGTCGGCACCATCGGGACGGCATACGTGCAGGGTCTCGAGTCGGCCGGGATCGCCGCCACCCTCAAGCACTTCGTCGGCTACTCGGCCTCTCGCGCCGGCCGTAACCTCGCTCCCTCCTCCGTGGGCCCGCGTGAGCGCGCCGACGTTCTGCTGCCTCCCTTCGAGATGGCGATCCGTGAAGGCGGCGCCCGGTCGGTCATGAACGCCTACACCGACACCGACGGCATGCCCTCCGCGGCCGACGAGGAACTGCTCACCGGGCTGCTGCGCGACACGTGGGGCTTCGACGGCACCGTCGTCGCCGACTACTTCGCCATCGCCTTCCTGAAGACCCTGCACGGCATCGCAGCCGACTGGGCCGACGCCGCCGGCACGGCGCTGCGCGCGGGCATCGACGTCGAACTGCCCAATGTCAAGGCATACGGCGCGCCCCTGGCCGAGGCCGTCGCCGACGGCCGCGTTCCGGAGGCGTTGGTCGATCGCGCCCTGCGCCGGATACTCACCCAGAAGGCGACACTCGGCCTGCTCGACCCGGACTTCGACCCCGTGCCGACCGCGCTCGACGGGGCAGACCTGGACGACCCGGCCGCCCTGCGCGGACGGATCGACCTGGACGGTCCGGAGAACCGCGCGCTGGCCCGCGCGGTCGCCGAGAAAGCGGTCGTGCTGCTGAGCAACGACGGCACCCTGCCGCTCGAGAGGCCGCGCCGCATCGCCCTGCTCGGTCCCAACGCCGACGAGCCCGTCGCCGTACTGGGCTGCTACTCCTTCCCCCAGCACATCGGCGTCCGCCACCCCGGGACCCCACTCGGCATCGAACTGCCCACGCTGCGCGACGCTCTCGCCGCCGAGTTCCCCGACGCCGAGATCACGGTCGCCCGCGGCACCGGAATCGACGACGGAGACCGCTCCGGCATCCACGAGGCCGCCCGGGTGGCACGCGAGGCCGACATCGCCCTGGTGGTGCTCGGCGACCGCGCCGGGCTCTTCGGGCGGGGCACCAGCGGCGAGGGATGCGACGTCGAGACGCTGGCGCTGCCCGGCGCGCAGCAGCAACTGCTCGACACCCTGCTCGACCTGGAGACACCCGTGGTCACCGTGCTGCTGGCGGGACGACCGTACGCCCTCGGCCGCGCCGTGGAGGAGTCCGCTGCGATCGTGCAGTCCTTCTTCCCGGGTGAGGAGGGCACTCACGCGATCGCCGGGGTACTCAGCGGCCGTACCAATCCCTCCGGACGTCTCCCGGTCAGCGTGCCGCGCAGGCCGGGCTCCCAGCCGGCGACGTACCTCGGGGCGCGGCTCGCTCACGCCAGCGAGGTGTCCAACATCGACCCGACCCCCGCGTTCGCCTTCGGCCACGGCCTGTCCTACACGCGGTTCGACTGGACAGACCTGACCGTGGACGTCCAGGAGGTCCCGACGGACGGCGAATTCACCCTCACCTTCACCGTCCGTAACACAGGCGGACGGTCCGGAACCGAGGTCGTCCAGCTCTATCTGCACGATCCGGTCGCCTCCGTCGTCCAGCCGGTGCAGCGCCTCGTCGGCTACGCCCGCGTCGAACTGAAGCCGGGCGAGGCCCGGCGCCTGCGTGTCACGGTCCCGGCCGACCTCGCCTCCTTCACCGGACGCGACGGTCGGCGCGTCGTCGAACCGGGCGAGCTGGAAGTGCGGTTGGCCGCCTCCAGCGCGGATCCGCGCCTGACGGCCAGGGTCACGTTGACCGGAGCCGAGCGCCACGTGGATCACACGCGGCGCTTGCACGCCACGGTCGGGCAGGAGCCGGTCGACCGGGTATGAACCGGGCGGGCGCAGCGCACGTCGCAGCAGCGGCAGCGCTGCGCACACGGGGCCGCAGGGCGGGACCGCAGGGCCAGGCGTGTGGTGGTCCGAGCCCGGTACTTCCGGGGTGACCCGTGACCACGCGGCGTGGTGCGTATGCACGGGGAGCAACGTGCAGAGCACGCACCCACACCTGGAGGAAGGGGGCCGTATGAGTCTTCGTCATCTCACAGCAGGCCGCGCTGAGCGAGGTTGCGCATCAGCGCTCGTACGCCGAACGTCCAGGGCGCGGCCTGCTCGCTGGGGATGACGGTGTTGACCAGAGCGCCGAGTCGCGGGCTGGAGATCCGCACGACGTCGCCGTACTCGTGGGTGAAGCCCGCGCCGGGTGCCTGTCGGTCCTCGGTGGGGGCGAACAGCGTTCCGGTGAACAGCACGAAGCCGTCCGGGTATTGATGGTGCGGACCGTGCGTGGCAGCCACCAGGTCCAGTACGTCGCGGCTGATCTCGCGCATGGAGCTGCTGCCATGCAGTACGTAGCCGTCCGTGCCGTCGATCCGCAGGTCGATGTCGAGCCCGCGTACGGTGTCGAGGTCAAAGCCCTCGTCGAGCAGGCGGATGAACGGGCCGATCGCGCATGAGGCGTTGTTGTCCTTCGCACGGGACAGCAGCAGGGCGCTGCGTCCCTCGATGTCACGGAGGTTGACGTCGTTGCCGAGCGTCGCGCCGCGTACCCGGCCGCGCGAGTCCACGACCAGGACGACCTCGGGCTCGGGGTTGTTCCACACCGAGGCACCGAGCACTCCGATACAGGCGCCGGTGCCGACCGCGGACAGTACCGGGGCCTTGGTGAACACTTCCGGGTCCGGCCCGATCCCGACCTCCAAATACTGCGACCACAGTCCTTCGGAGACGAGCAGTTCCTTGGCCTTGTCCGCTTCCGGCGATCCGGGACGGATGCCGTCGAGCGTGCCGCCCACCACCTGCCCGACGCGGGCCCGCACCCGTGCGGCCTGCGCCGGGTCGCCGCCCGTGCGCTCCTCGATGACGCGTTCCAGCAGACTCCGGGCGAAGGTGACGCCCGCGGCCTTGATCACCTGCAGGTCGATGGGGGCGAGCAGATGCGGAACGTCACGGCGGCCGGCCGGTGCCGCGAGCAGTGCGTCCAGGCGCCAGGCGTGTCCGCCGTCGGCCTCGCGGACGACTGCCGCCGCGTCGTCGCGTTCCATGAGGTCGGAGACGGTGGGTGCGGTGGCCGTCAGGTCGACGACGTGCTCGCCGCGGACCGCGGCCACACACGGTCCGCCCCGTTCCGGGTCGTGGACGCGCGCGACGAGGGCGGCTCGGTCGGCGTCCTCCGGCAGGACGGAGCCGGTGGTGAGGATCGGACGAGGGTGCGCTGCTGCCGATTCCACGATCGGTGCTCTCCTGGATTCGAGGGGGACGGTCGCCCGGGGCGGACTCAGTGGGAGTCGCGGGGGACCTCGTGGCCACGGCTGCCGCGCAGGAAACCGAAGTCGGCGCCCTGGTCGGCCTGTTCCACGTTC
This sequence comes from Streptomyces sp. AC558_RSS880, assembly GCF_019049255.1. Classification (GTDB taxonomy): domain Bacteria; phylum Actinomycetota; class Actinomycetes; order Streptomycetales; family Streptomycetaceae; genus Streptomyces. Next base: position 127,470 of record NZ_JAGMUJ010000134.1, read on the forward strand.
TGGGTGTAGAGCCAGGTGTAGCCGCCGGTGTACCGCTCGGCGGGCGCCCTCCATGTCTGCCGGCGTCGCGTGAGCTCGGCGTCGTCCACGTCCAGGCTCAGGGTGCGGTTCGGGACGTCGAGGACGACGGGGTCCCCGTCGCGCACCAGGGCGAGAGGTCCGCCGACGGCGGCCTCGGGCGCCACGTGCAGGACCACCGTCCCGTACCCGGTGCCGCTCATCCGGCCGTCGCAGACGCGCACCATGTCCTTGACGCCGGCCTTCAGCAGCTTGGCGGGCAGCGGGACGTTGGAGACCTCGGGCATGCCGGGGTAGCCCTTGGGGCCGGCGTTGCGGATGACGACGACGGTGTTCTCGTCGATGTCGAGTTCCGGGTCGTCGGCCACCTCGTGATAGGCCTCGGGGGAGTCGAAGACGCGCGCGGGGCCGCGGTGGGTGAGCAGGTGCGGTGACGCGGCGGACTGCTTGATCACGGCGCCGTCGGGGCACAGGTTGCCGCGGAGGACGGCGATACCGGTGCCCGCCGGCTGGAAGGGGGCTTCGAGGCCGGTGATGACGTCGGAGTCGACGCGTTCGGCATTCCCGGTGTTCTCGGCGATGGTGCGTCCGGTGACCGTGATCTGTTCGCCGTGCAGCAGCTTGCCGCCGAGCAGCTCGGCCATGACGGCCGGCAGGCCGCCCGCGTAGCAGAAGTCCTCCATGAGGTAGGTGCCACTGGGCATCAGGTTGACCAGGGTCGGCACCGCGCGGACCAGGTCGTCGAAGTCCCGCAGGCTCAACTCGACGCCGACGCGTCCGGCGATGGCGGTGAGATGGATGATGGCGTTCGTGGAGCCGCCGATGGCCGCGTTGACCCGGATGGCGTTCTCGAACGCCTCCCGCGTCAGGATCCGCGAGGGGCGCAGTTCCTCCTCCACCATCCTCACGATGCGCTGCCCCGCCGCCTGCGCGGTCTCCATCCGCCGGGAGTCGACCGCGGGCCAGGCCGCCGAGCCCGGCAGCTGCATGCCGAGCGCCTCGGCCATGCAGGCCATCGTCGAGGCCGTACCCATCGTCATGCAGTGCCCGTCGGAACGGGCCATGCACCCTTCCGCGAAGAAACACTCCTCCTCGGTCATCCGGCCGGTCTTCAGGTCCTCCTCGAACTTCCACACATGGGTGCCGGATCCCACGTCCTGGCCCCGGTACTTGCCGTTGAGCATCGGCCCGCCGGTGACCATGACGGCGGGCAGATCGACGCTGGCGGCGCCCATGAGCATGGCGGGGGTCGTCTTGTCGCAGCCGGACAGCAGCACGACACCGTCGAGCGGATTGGCCCGGATCAGCTCCTCGACCTCCATGGCCATGAGGTTGCGGTAGAGCATGGCGGTGGGGCGCATCAGGGTCTCGCCGGTGGCCATGGTGGGGAACTGGAGCGGTAGGCCGCCCGCCTGCCACACGCCGCGCTTGACGGCTTCGGCGACGCGTGTCAGATGGGCGTTGCACGGGGCGAGTTCGGAGGCACTGGTCGCGACGCCGATGACGGGACGCCCGTCGAACACCTCGTGCCCGAGCCCTTGGTTGCGCATCCAGGAGCGGTACAGCATTCCGCTGCGGCCCTGTGCGCCGAACCATGCCTGGCTGCGGCGGCTCGTCTTCTGACCGTCGGTCATGTAGGCACTCCTATGACTCTGGCGTCGTCCGCTTCGCGATGGGGCGTTCTCGGGTGAGGACCTGCAAGCCGTACCCTGTGACACAATCATTAAATGATTCGATGAATGGCGTCCAGGGGGCGAGCGGAGATCGTGGTGCACTTCCTGACCATGCACCAGCGCGTGGTCGACGAACTCGGGCGGCGCATCGTGGGTGGCGCGTGGGAGCCGGGGGATCCGTTGCCGGTCGAGGACGCGCTCGCGGCCGAGATCGGCGTCAGCCGAGGGGTGTTGCGGGAAGCGGTCAAGGCACTGGTGGCCAAGGGGATGCTGCATGTACGCCCGCGCACCGGCACGCGCGTGCTGCCCCCGGAGCACTGGAACCACCTGGACCGTGACGTACTGCGCTGGAAACAGGCCGGGGACGCCACGGCTCTGCTGCGCGACACGGGTGAACTGCGCCGGATCGTCGAGCCCGAGGCGGCCCGGCTCGCTGCCGAGCGAGCCGGGCCCGACGATGTACGAGTCCTGTACGACTCCCTGGCGGCCATGGAGGCGGCAGCGGCGGAACCCGGTCGCAGCGGCTACGTCGCGGCCGACATCGCCTTCCACCGGGCCCTGCTCGACGCCAGCGGCAACCGTCTCCTCGGCTCACTGGGCCGCGCTGTCGACATCGCGCTGGAACACAGCTTCCTCGTCAGCACCCGGACCCCGGGCGCGGTGGAAGCCTCGCTGCCGGGTCACCGCGCCATCGTGCAAGCCGTCGAGGCCCGCGATCCTTCGGCCGCGGCGGCCGCCGTACTGGCCATCATCGAAGCCGCCGAGAAGGAGATCGCCCAGTCACCCGGAATGCCGAGCGATGCCGTATGACCTGTCACGGCTGCGACCCTGCAGTGCCACGGGCAAGGGCACGGAAGCGGTCGCCACGACCGTGACCCGGTCCTTGGGAGCTGCGCTCACCCGGGACGATGCGGGCGTGGACGGCGGAGCGGAAACTTGCGACGTGACCCGCCGGGGATCCGAAGCGGTGACGGAGGGGCCGCCCTTGCTGTCGGCCCCTTGCCATGTGAGGGCGAGGAGGCCGCCCACGAGCGCGCTCGTCACGACCGCGGCCACGACCAGCAGGATGATCACGCGGGGCGTGCGCGAGGGTTCGGCCGGTGCACCCCGGCCGATCTCCGGTCCCGCGTGTCCGTCCAGCAGCGTAGACGAAGACACCGCCCGGCAGTCCGGGAAGCCGGGTTCAGCCGCCGCGCCGCACCCGGGCCGCCCTGCGGGCCTCCGCGAGCTTGCGGGCCTCGCTGCTCTTGCGGGACGACCTGCCGCCGGAGCCGCTCTTCGCGTCCTTGGCGCTGCCCAGACCGCGGAACGGGACGTTGTGGTTCTTGGGGCGCGATACGGCCGGCCCTCCGTCGAGAGGCTCTCCGGAGGGGGCCCTGGCGCCGGTGATCCGGCTCAGCTCCGCCTCACCGGACCGCACTTTGGTGACCTTGGGGGCGACGTCGGCGTCCGCCATGACCTGGCTCGTCTCGCGGCGCTGTGCCGGCAGGACGAGTGTCACGACGGTGCCGGAGCGGCCGGCCCGGGCCGTGCGGCCCGCACGGTGCAGATAGTCCTTCGGGTCGGTGGCCGGGTCGACGTTGACCACGAGGTCGAGGTCGTCGACGTGCAGGCCGCGTGCGGCGACGTTCGTCGCCACCAGCGAGGTGACCTCCCCGTTCCTGAACCGCTCCAGGGTCCGGGTGCGCTGCGGCTGGGACTTCCCGCTGTGCAGGGCGGCGGCCGCCACGCCGCTGGCCCGCAGATGCCGCGTGAGCTGGTCGACACCGTGCCTGGTGTCCAGGAACAGCAGGACGCGGCCGTCCCGGGCGGCGATCTCCGTGGTCACGGCGTACCGGTCCGGGCCGTGCACGACGAAGACGTGGTGCTCGATCGCGGAGACCGCGCCGGACGAGGGGTCCACGGCGTGGACGGCGGGGTCGCGCAGGTAGCGTTGCACCAGCTGGTCGACGTCGCGGTCGAGGGTGGCGGAGAACAGCATCCGCTGCCCGTCGGGACGCACCTGGTCCAGGATCTCGGTGACCTGCGGCAGGAACCCCATGTCACACATCTGGTCGGCCTCGTCCAGGACCACGATGCGCACCCGTCCCAGTCGGCAGCCCTTGCGCTCGACGAGGTCGTGCAGCCGACCGGGCGTGGCGACGACGATCTCGGCGCCGTCCCGCAGCGCGGCGGTCTGCCGTCCGATGGACACTCCGCCCACCACGGTCGCGAGCCGCAGCCGCAGCGCCTCGGCGTACGGGGTGAGCGCCTCACCGACCTGCTGCGCCAGCTCCCTGGTGGGCAGCAGGACGAGCGCCAGCGGCTCTTTCGGCTGCGCGCGCCGCCCGGCCGTCCGGGCGAGCATCCCCAGGCCGAAGGCGAGCGTCTTGCCGGATCCCGTGCGGCCCCGGCCCAGGACGTCCCGTCCCGCGAGCGCGTTCGGCAGCGCCGCCGCCTGGATGGGAAAGGGCACGGTCACACCGTGGTCGTCGAGCACCCGCAGGATCTCGGCCGGCAGCCCCAGTCGCGCGAAGGACGTCACCGTGGGCAGCGCCGAAGTGACCCCCGACACCCCGGGCGCACAGTCCTGCCGCCGGGCATCGCCACGTACTGATTCGCTCACAGAAAGCCTTCCTCCGAAGGGACCGTACCGAGGAAGGCGCGGCGGGGGCGCGGTCACCAGCCAGGACACCGAACGGAGCACCGGCACAGCGACACTGCAAACAGTGAACGCTAGCACGGGGCGCGCCGCGGGCCTCCCCCGGCCGTGCCGCTCAGCCGAGGAACGACGGCGTGACCTGCCTGCGCGGATCGTCCCGACACGTCCGGACCACAACGCCCTCACCTGTGCAGACAGCCCTGCCCCGGACCTCGTGGACGCCATCCGGGCGGCCCGACACGGAAGCCGCTCTTCGTGATCAACGCGATGCCTCGCGCCGCCGTCCGAACTCCGAGTGAACCCGTTGAATCCGTCCCGGACCGAACGGCGTCCCTGTGGCACCGCTTCCGACGGGCGTGTCCGGCGCGCGCTCACCGTGCCGCCGGACCACCGGTACTCACCTCCACGAGGACTCAGTCGTCGTTTCTGGTGTTCTCGCTCGTCTCGCTCGGCAGGAACCTCTGGCGAGCCCAGAGGCTCAGCAGTGCCGTTCCGCCGGCCAACAGCGGTACCGGGTCCCGGGCGAGCGGAGCCAGCACATATCCCAGCGCCGTGACCGTGCAGACCGTCAGGGGAACGAACGCCGCCGCGCCCTCCATCCCCCACCGCAGCGCGGGCTGAGCGATGCCCAGGGCGCTCGCCCCGCCGGGCACCCAAGGGCCGACGGCGAGCACCAACAGTCCCGCGGTGGCGCAGGCGTCGGCCGGCTCACAGGACATCAGCCCGGGGTCGTGCGGGCCGACCGCCCACAGTCGCAGGGTGTCGCCGGCCAGTACGAGGGACAACCCGGCGATCGCGACCCACAAGGTGGCTCTCTGGTCGCTCCGTACGAGACGGCGCAGGGCGAACAGGAAACTCAGGAACACGACTTCCGCGGTCCACAGGACACCCACCAGTCCCGTCCCCAGCCGCCAGCCGTCACCGGCCCCCCGCAGCAGTACCCATCCCGTCATGAACACGGCCCCGGCGGTGACGACCCCGTCGAGCACGCGCCGCAGCAACACGTGCCGGCCCGCACCGGCGTCGGCCGCGACCACCAGACCGGCCATCCCCAGACCGACCGTCAGCGTCACTCCGGCGATCACCAGCGAACTCGGCAACGACCGCGCGTTCCCTCCCGAAGCCGGAGGCTGGACCGACAGCGCGACGACCGCTCCCCGGTACACACCTGCGGCCACCGCGGAACCTCCCAACAGCAGCAGACGCGTCCGCACCCGTCCGCTCGTTCCCCTCGCGCGGAGCATCAGGGAGGCCGCCAGCCCCCAGCAACCGGCGGACGGCCCGAAAGCCACCATCCGCGCCGCCCCGCCACCGGCGGCCCACGCCCCGCCGAACGTCAGCACTGTCCCCACGAGACATGCCACGCCGACCGAGCCCCAGGTCCGACGGCAGCGGCCCGCCCGGGGCCCGAGCGCACCCGGCGCCTTCCCCAACCCCGACATCAGGCGCGCCTTTCCACCGGTCTCCCGCCCGCAGGGCCTCCCCCACAGCCCTCCGGTTCCTTTCAGCAACCGTAAGGACCTGGGCACCGGCTCCGAACGGAACCGTCGGTTCATTCACTCGTACTGCGTACTCAACACACGGAGCACAGTCGTGCCCGTCACCTTCGACAGTCATCGGCCTCGACGCCGGTCCCGGTGGGCAGGTGACCGGCTTGCGCCGAACCGGGTTCCGCGGCCTGGAGCCGGCCGAGGGCGACACGTGCGCCGCGGAGACCTCCGCCCGGAACTTCCCCGACCGCCGGGGCGTCCAGAGCCGCGTAGCGGAGTACCTCCCATCGGGGACCACGAATCTCTGGCGCTCGCCCCCTCAGGGACGCAACCCCCGTCCTCGCTCGCCATGGCGCGTTGCGCGCCCCCGGCGCACAGCAGGTCACCGTGCAACGGACAGTTCGTACCCTGCCCTCCGCCGACTGCCCCGGCCCGCACTCCGAGCCTTAGGCTGGCCGCCCCTTTCGTCACGCCTCGGGGGAAGCGTTCATGGGAGACACCGCCGTACGTCCGGCTGCCCTGCTCGCCGCACGCGGGGAACGGCCGGCGCAAGTCGACACCGCCGCCCGCCGAGGGAGCGCGGTCAGCGCGGGACCGGCCGAACCGGGCCCCTCCCTGCCCCCGATACCCGGATGAGGAGGCCCCCCACGTGGTGGTGACCCGTGACCTGCTGCTGTCCCTTCTCCTCACCGGGCACGGCACGCCCCCGCCCGGCGGCGTCCCGCCGGAGGAACGCCCCCTGGCCGAGGCGGCGGCCGCGCTCGCCGCAGGCGAACCGAAACGTGCGCTGCGGGCCCTGGACTCCGGCGCGGGACCGGCCACCGCCACCTCGCGCACGGCCGTCCACGAGGTGACGGACGCGCTCCGCGTCGCCGCGCTCGCCCAGGACCTCAACTGGTTCCCGGGCGGCGGCGGGGCGGTGATGTCCCAGGAGGACATCGACCGCGCCGTCCGCCCGGTGCCCCGTCCGGTGGCCGACCCCGACGCCGCCCTCCTCGTCCTGATCGCCGCCCGAGTGATACCCGACATCCGGAGCGCCCGGGCCGTCGCCGACAGCTCCCGGACCGCCCAGGACGTCCTCCCGGCCCAAAGGGCGCTGGACCGGCTCACGGCGCGGGACGCCCGACTGGCCGCGCTCGCACCGCCGTCGGTACGCGCCCATCTGTGGATCGCGACGGCGGACGTGGCCCACCGTGCCGGGCTCGTGGACGAGACGGCGGCGGCCCTGACGACCGCCCGGTCCCTCGCGGGCACCGACCCGGCGGCCCTCGCCCGGCTGGAGACCCTCGAAGGGGACATGGCGCTGGAGCCCCGGTCCCGGCCCGAACTGCTGGGCCTGCGCCTGGACACGCCCCTTCCGGACACCGTCCGTCCGGATGCGGAGTCGGCGTGCGCCCGCTACGCCCGTGCCGATGCCCTGTTCACCCGGCTCGGCTCCGGCGGTGGGCGCGCCGCCATCGCACTGCGGCGGGCGCATCTGGCCCGTCGTGCCGACGACTCCACGACGTGTGCGGCGTTCCTGGACGCGGCCGGGCGCGCCGCGCGGGAGTCGGGTGCCGGAGCGCTCGCACGGCTCGTGGAGGCGCACCGGGCCGTCGACCGGATCGGCGGCGGCGAGGACGTCCCCGCCGACGCGCTCGACGCGCTGTCCCGCTGGTCCCGGACCGACGGGAGCGACAGCTTCGCCCGCGGTCTGGTCCGGTTGCTCGTCGTGCGCTCCCGCACCTGGCGGGACGAAGGCGCGGCCCTGCCCTCGCTGCGCTGCCTGCGTCTGGCGCGTCGGCTGTCCGTGTCGCTGGCCGCGCCGGCGGAACGTGATCTGGTCGAGCGGGCCCACGTCGAGCTCGCGGACCGGCTCAACGTCCGCCGGGCCGCGGCCGTGTTGCTCGCCGCCGACACCGCGGAGGCGATCGCCCGACTCGGCGGCGGGCCCGTCGACGCACTCGCCTTCGGGCGCGCCGCGAACCAGGCGATCTCCTTCGACAACGCCGTCCAGGCCCTGGGGGACCCGGATCTGGCCGTCGTCGACGCGGCGCGGCTCGGTGAGCTGTGCCGGCTGTCGGCGCGGGTCACCGACGTCTCACCGATGACCGCGCAGATCATCGCCATGGTGCGTACCGCCGCCCATGAAGCGGTCCAGATGCTCCCCTACCACGAGGGGCAGCGGGCGCTGGCCGCCGGGTACCGCGACGAGGCGCGCCGGCACTTCGCCCTGGCGCTCGCGACGGCCGAGCGGGAGGGAAACGACCTGTTGCGGTGCCTCCTGCTGTACCTGCTCGACCGCCGGGAGGAGGCCCACGAGGTCGCCCTCGGCCTGTTCCTCCGCGGTGCTCTCCCTCCCGACCACGCGGTTTCCCTGTTCCTCCGGCTGGCCGACCCGGCCACCGGGGAGCGGGCGCTGGCCGCGCTCGACCGGGACCGCAGGCCGGGCCCGCCGGACCGGCCGTGGGCGGACCCGGCCCGCCGGGCGGAACTCGCGATGGCACTGGGACGGCACCGCGAAGCGGCCCGGCTCTCCGGCACGGCCCTCGGCCTGTTCGAGCGGCACGCCGCCCAGCTGGTCCGTGACACGTTGCGCAGCGCGGCCACCGACCACGTCGACGTGGCCGGAATGTTCCACACGGCCGTCCGCGCCGGTCTCGCCCTGGCGTCGGAGGACGCGGACCGTGCCGCGCTCGCCGCCTCCTTCGAACTGTCCGACCGCTGCCGCGGTTTCGCGGTCGACACCCTGCGCTCCCTGAGCGGTCTGCCTCCCGGGCCCGCTCGGGACGCCGCGCTCGGCTGGCTCCGGGCGGGCTCCCGATGGGCGGCGACGTACGAGGAGTTGACGGGCGCGGTGCTCACCACGGAGCCCGTGGCCGGCCGCACCGGTTCCGCCCTGCGCCCGGAGGTGCTCGGTGCGGAGGACGCGCTGGACGCGGCGGAGTCCGAGGTGGCCCGCCACGCACCCGCGCTGCTCCTGCACCACCGGGGACGGGAGCGGGGCTCGCTGCTGGAGGAGGTGCGGGCGGCTCTGCCCTCCGACACGGCCCTGCTCATGTACCAGTCGTTCGACCGGGAGCTGATCGTCTGGTCCGTCGAGCGGAACCGGGTTCGTCATCGTCAACTCCCTGTCCGCGCACGGGATCTCGCTTGTGACGTACGCCGGTTCCACACCGCGTGCGCCACGGGCGGCGTGGACGGTGCGGGGGCGTCGGCCCTCGCGGAGCAGCTCCTCGGGCCCGTCGCCGACGCGGTCGACGCCGCCCGGCGGTTGTACGTCGTCCCTCACGGAGCCCTGTCCCTGCTGCCGTTCCACGTGTTGCCCCACCGCGGCCGGCCGCTCGGTGCGTCCCGGACGGTCTCGTACCTGCCGTCGGCCGCGCTGCTGCCCCTGACCGGGGCCGGAGGGCGGCCCCGGCCCGGCGCCCCGCCACTGCTCGTCGGCGACCCCGCGTACGCCCCGGACCGAGGGCTGGCCCGGCTGCCGGGCACGGGGACGGAGGTGGCCGCCGTCGCGCGCGTGCTCGGCGCGGGTCCTCCGTTGACGGGACCGGGGGCGACCGTGCGGAACGTGGCCGCCGGTGCGGCGGGCGCCTCGGTGCTCCACTTCGCGACACACGGCCTGGTGGACGAGCGCGGCCCCCACCTCGGCCGTGTGGCCCTGGCCGGTCACGACCAGCTGTTCGTCGGCGACTTGACGGGACTCGATCTGACCGGGTCTCTGGTGGTGCTGTCGGCATGCCACACCGGGCGCGGCACCGCCACGATCGGCGGTGACGTCGTGGGCCTGACCCGGGCGGCTGTGACGGCGGGCGCCCGGCACGTCGTCGTCTCGCTGTGGCCGGTGGACGACGAAGCGGGCTGCCTGACCATGGTCGCGCTGTACGAGCGGCTGGCCGAGGGCCGGGGGGTGGCCGAGGCCCTGGCCGCCGCCCAGTGCTGGGTGCGCGGTCTCGGCGCGGCAGGCCGGCACGCCGCCTACGAGGCCCTGCGGGCACAGGAGAACACCGCGGCGGCGGCACCCCGGGCGAGGGACGGCCAGGTGCCGCCCTTCGCACGGAAGGAGGACCCGGACGACCTGCCCTACCACTGGGCACCGTTCGTCCACGTCGGCGGCTGACGGGCGGGCCGACCGCCCCGGAGAGGACAAACATGCGCAAAAGGGCGTTGCTGATCGGCTGTCAGACCGGGGGCCTCACAGGAGTGCACGCCGACGTGGAACTCATGGGCGACGTGCTCGCCCCCTTCGGTTTCGAGACCACCCCGCTCACCGGTGAACGGGCGACGCGCCACGGCATCGAGGACGCGTACCGGAGGCTGATCGCCGACAGCCGGCCCGGGGACGCCGCCCTGGTCTACTACTCCGGGCACGGCGGCCGTGCCCGCAACCCGGCGCCGGCGGGCGACCCCTCCGTACCGGCCTGGCTCCCCTACCTGTGCCCCCAGGACCTCGGCGGCACAGGGTTCCGCGGCCTGCTGGCCGCCTCGCTGAGCCGGTACCAGGAGCAGCTGACCCGGCGGACGGCGAACGTCACGACCGTCCTCGACTGCTGCTTCTCGGGACGCATGGCCCGCGGGCGGTCCCTGCCCAAGGCACACCCACGGCCGGGCGAGACGCCCTGGGAGGAAGTGCGTGGCGCCTGGGAGGCGGAACGTGCCGTGTCCGGCGGGGTCGGTGCCCCCGCCGCGGACGCCAACCCCCTGGCCGTCCGGCTCGTGGCCTGCGCCCCGGACCAGAGCGCGTACGAGACCGACGTGCCCGGCCTCGGACGCCATGGGGTGCTCACGGCCTCGCTGGCCCGGCTGCTCCGTCGCCCGGGCAGCTCACGCCTGACCTGGCGTCAGCTGATCGGGCAACTGCGTCCCGCCGTCGCCCATCTCGAGCCGTTCCAGCGCCCGGACGTGGAGGGTCCGGCGGACCGCTTCCTGTTCGACGTGCGCGAGACGTCGGGCAGCGGCGTCCTGCCCGTACTGGCCGCGGGACACGGGGTGTTCATCGACGCCGCAGAGCTCTTCACGGTCGAGGAGGGTGACGTCTACGCCCTGGTGGGGCCCGGCGGAGAGGTCCGCGCACCGCTCGCGACGGCGGTGGTGGAGCGTGTCACCGGCGGCCTGGCCCGGCTGCGGCCGGTGGCCGGCGCCCCGGCGTTTCCTCCGCTGCCCGAGGGGACCGAGGCCCATCCCCTGCGGGTGTCCCTCGGGCGCAGGGCGGTCGCCGTCGTACCGGCGGGTCATCCGGACCGCGAACGCACGGCCCGGGCCCTCATGGACTCGGCGCCCGTACGGATCGTGCGGGCGGAGGAGCCCGTGATGGCCACCGTCGTCCTGTCCGAGGACGGCATCGGGCTGCTGGACGAGCTGGGCGAGCCCCTGCTGGACCGTCCCCGGGCCCGTACCGCGGAGGCACTCGAACTGACCGGCGCCGACCTGCGGCGTTTCGCGAGGGCCGCACAGGTGCGGGAGCTGGCCTCCGGCACGGGGCCGGCGGCGCTCGACGGCGGGCTCGACCTCGACTGCGCACGGCTCCTGCCCAACGGCTCCGAACGGCCGCTGGAGCGCTCCGGCGAGCATCTCTTCCGCGGCGACCAGGTGGTCGTCCGACTCCGCAACCGGGGAACGGCCCGTAGGTTCGTCTCCGTCTTCGACATCGGTCTGCGCGGCACGATCTCGTTGCTGACCACCAGCGAACGGTCCGGGGTCGGCGTCGGTCCCGGCGAGTGCTACGAGCTCTACCGGCACCCGCGGACGCACGAACTGGCCGGCGTCACCCTCTTCTGGCCGGACGGCCTGCCCGAGGGTTCCCCACGACCGGGCACCTTCCTGGCCGTCGTCACCGACCGCCCCCAGGATCTCTCCCGGCTGGCGCAGGAGGGCGTCAGGCACACGCCCGAGGCACGGGACTCGTCCCTGCAGCGTCTCCTGGGCGATCTGCTGAACGGTGTGCGCGACGGGCACGCCCCCGCGTGGGCCGACGGAGGGAACCAGGTGGTCCGGTACCGGGTGGAGCGGTTCGAGGCGTACCTCCACCCGGAGCGGCGCGCGGATCCGCGGTTCTGACCGCCTACCCGTCTCGGGTCTGTCAGGAGCTCTCAGTGAGGGAAGGTGCGGGGCGGCCGGGTCACCGTGGATTCGCGGAACTCGGCGATCCGGGAGTGGACTTGACGCATCAGATAAGTGTCCTCGATGCGGTCCAGGTAGAGGCACCGGGCAGCCAGGCCCGGCAGGTCGAAGGCGAAGTACAGGGACATCAGCGGGTTCACGAACAACTCGCTGCCCCGAGTGCGGTCGGTGAACCGGACGTCGCCGAACGAGCCGCGTACGGCTGCCGCGATCGAGCCGTTCACGATGCTGGGGCGCTCGGGGGTGTGGTGCTGGGCGTGCGCCACCGCGTCCAGGTACAGGGCGCCTTCGCGGGTGGCGCGTGGTATCGAGAACGCGCCGAGGTACGCGCCGTCGCGCTCCAGTGCGGCGATGTTCTCCAGGACCTGTACGTGGTTCACGCCGTGGTGGGCGTCCACGCCGAAACCGACCGACACCACGAGCCGGTTCGGTATGCCGTCCAGCGCGGCGAGCGCCGCCACGCTGGTCAGGTCCTCCTCCGGTGTGCCGAGGCCGGCTTCGTCACCGCGCAACAGGATGTCGGTGCCGCCGTCGACCAGCACCACGGCGTCGATGCCGTGCAGTTCGATCAGTGCCCGGTAAGCGGCGCGCAGCGGGCGTACGCCAATCTGCGGGAAGGCGTACACGGTGGGCGGGTAGCCGTGCCGGCGCAGCCACTGGGCGAGGGTCCGCTCCGGGAAGTAGCTCTGGTGCGGGGCGGAGTCAGGAGTGACGGCGGCGAGGTCGTCGGCGGCCCAGTTCTCGGCGGGAAGACCGGCGAGTGCGCTGAAGGAGAGGTTCGCGAGATACACCTCCTTCTCCTGGTGCAGGAGGGAGAGGGCCAACGGCAGGCCGGAGTAGATGTCGAAACCGCCGCCCGCGCCCGCGACGAGGATCCGTCGGGAATCGGCGAGCCGGGTGAAGAGCGGGTTGCTGTGGAGGGATGTCACGACGGTCATTGTCGTCCGGCGCCCCTCGGTCGTGCCGCACGGTGCGGGGCACAGGTGCGCGGAGGTGTCGCGGGAGTCCCGCGGCCCGGTGGCGGAAGGGCCGGACGGGGCCCGGGCACCTGCCGCGAACCGGCGGCAGGTCCTCGGACGACGGGCGCTGCCCCACATTCCGTGATGCACGCGGACCGGGCGTGCGATCATGCCGTCCCATGACCCCACGCGACCCGAAGGCCGGGATACGGGAGCTCCTCCACGAACTCTGCGTCGACCTCGGCTTCTGTCTCCCGCCCCACGAGCAGCGGCGTCTGCGGGAGGCACCGCCCGCCGACGCGGACGGCTTCACCGACGCCGTGTTCGCCGCCGAGGGAATGGACCCCGGCCATCACCCGCGACTGTGGCACCAGGTACGGGAGAGGGTCGACCGGCACCTGCACGGATGAGGAAACCCCGGGCGCCGGAGGAAGGGCCGCTGACCGGGCGCTCACGGTCACCGCACGCCGTCGCCCGGTGCCCCGGTGCGGACGGGCCGAGCCGACGAGGCCCCTGCCCGGACGGCTCTCCGGCCGGGCGGGGGCAGGTACTCGAAGGGGCTCCGTACGTCCTCGCGCGGCCACGAGTGCCGCGCGAGGAACGTCCTTTCAGTGCGAGGTCGGGGCCGGGTCCTGGGTGCTGAGCCGCAGTTCGGGTGTGGGACGGCGGAAGCCCTTGGTGATGACGGCGAGGTAGATGACGCCGATGGCGAGCCAGACGAGTCCCAGTTTGGTCGCGGTGGAGCCGAGCTGGGTGATCAGGTAGACGTCGACGGCCGCGCCGGCCAGGGGGAGGATCAGGAAACCGAGCAGTGCGGGGCGGCTTCCGGACCGCCACTGCCGTACGGCGTGGGCGATGACGCAGATGTTGACCAGGGTGAAGCCGAGGAACGCGCCGAAGTTGATGAACGAGGTGGCGTCGGCCAGGGACAGGCTCATCGCCGGCAGCGCGACCGCGGCCACGATCAGGATGTTCGGCACCGGGGTGAGCAGCTTGGCGTGGAGGCGTCCGAAGACGGGGCGGGGAAGGACGTTGTCACGGCCCATGACGAACATCAGGCGGCTGGTGCTGGCCTGGATGGCCACGCAGGAGGCGAAGCCGCCGAGCATGGTGATGGTGTTCGCCACGTCGGCGAAGCCCTGGCCGCCGACGAGGGTGGAGACGGCGTACCCGGCCGAGGACTCGTCGGCGAAGGTGCCCCCGGGATGGGCCCACTGCATCACGAACGAGAGCACCACGAAGATCACGCCTCCTGCCAGCACGGTGAGGACGATGCCGCGCGGGATGGTCCGCCGGGGATCCCGTGCCTCCTCGCTGAGGGTGCTGACGGCGTCGAAGCCGAGGAAGGCGTAGGCGGCGACGGCCGCGGCCGCGGTGATCGCCGAGATGCTGGTGGCGTCGTTCCAGAGCGCGTGTCCGGCCGCCGCGGTTCCACCATGGCCGAAGCCGTGGCGGACGCAGAGCACGGCCAGGACCAGCAGGCAGCCGGTGACGGCGATCAGCAGCGTCCTGTTGACCTTGTCGGCGACCTTGAGGCCGATGATGTTGACGACGGTGGCCGCCACGATGTTGATCACCAGCCAGAGCCACTGCGGTACCGACGGGTACTGCGCGTGCAGGTAGATCGACTGCACCAGGAAGGCCACCATGGGCAGGAACAGGTAGTCCAGGAGCATGGCCCAGCCGGCCAGGAAGCCGAACCGCGAGTCGAGCATGCGCCGCGCGTAGGTGTAGACGGACCCCGAGGACGGGACGATCCGGGCCATCTTGGCGTAGCTGAGGCCGGTCAGCAGCATCGCGCCGGTCGCGACGAGGTACGCGGTGGGGGCGGCGCCGTCGCTGGTCGCGGCGATGACGCCGAAGGTGGAGGTGACGACGGCCGGGGCCATGTAGGCGAGGCCGAACAGGACGATGGACAGGAGACCGAGGTTGCCTCTCATCCGGGTGGGCTGACCGGTCATGGTGTGCTCTCTGCGGGGACGGGGGCGGAGCCGGGGCGGGCGGTACGGCCGCTCCAGGTGGCGGGGTCGATGCGGCCCTGGTAGAGGGGCAGGGCGAGCGGGCTGTCGTCGGGCCGGAACTGCTGCCAGGGGCGGTTCAGGGCGGCGGTGCCGAACTGCCGGATGTTACTCACCTCGTCGAGGTCGATGACATCGGTGAGGGACGTGTCACCGTCGCCCGGAGCCTGCGAGCGGACCGTGCCGGAGGGGTCGACCAGCAGGCTGCGCCCGGTGCCCACGGGGGCGGCGCAGTTCACGCTGGCGGTGAAGACCTGGTTGACGATGGAGTTGGCCCGGGCGAGGACGATCTCCTGGGCCCGGTCGCTGGTTCCGGTCTCGACGAAGTTGAGCACCAGCTCCGCCCCCATCCACGCGAGGTGGCGGGTCGTCTCGGGGAACCACGCGTCGTAGCAGATCGACAGGCCGACACGGCCGACGCCGGGCATGTCGAAGACGGTGAACTCGGCGCCGGGGACCGTGGTCTCGTAGGGCCGCCAGGGGAAGATCTTGCGGTAGGTGGCGACGCGCTCGCCGCGCGGGGAGTACACCGCGGCGGTGTTGTGGACGCGGCCGTCGTCACCACGTTCGTAGACGCTGCCCGGGGCCAGCCACACCCCGAGGTCGGCGGCGATCCGCGCGAGCGCGGTGTCACGGGGGCCGTCCAGCGGTTCGGCGGTGGCCTCCGGCAGGTCCGCGGGGTTCAGCGGGGAGCCGCCCGGCGCGCCGCACAGGTGCAGCTCGGGGTAGACGACCAGCGGCTGCGCGGGCAGGCCCCGCGTGCGCCGGGCGACATCGGCGGCGAAGCCGTCCAGGTCGTCGGCGGGACGCCGGGCGGCCTGGGCCATCACAAGGGGAAGGGGACGCGACATGGAGCACCAGGTGTGTGAGTGGATTAATTAAACGAAATTTAGTTAATGAATCCGCCGGGGGTCAATGGGTGTGCGCCGGGAGAAGGCACCGTGTGTGCGAGCATGTGGACCATGCCCCGACCGAGGAACCAGGTGGAACGGCGTGCCCAGCTGATCGACGCGGCCTCGCGGGCAGTCATCAGCACGGGGGCGACCGCCCTCAAGCTGCGGGACGTGGCCGCGGAAGCGCAAGTCACTCCGGCCTCCGTGCTCTATTACTACTCCGACCTGCAGGAACTCTTCTCAGCGGTCTTCGAGCACGCTGCCGCGACCTACTTCGGCACCCGCAAGGAGGCGATCGCGGCGGCCGAGGGGCCGGTGGAACAGCTGCGGGCGTGCATCCGCAGCGGGGTGCCGTGGCCGGGAGCGGGCGAGCGGAGCACCCGGCTGCTGTTCGAACTCTTCCCCGTCGCCCTGCGCAACGAGGCGGTCGGCCGGGCGCACCGGGTCTTCGTCGACCAGCAGACCGACCTGTACCGCCAGGTCCTCGCACACGGTGAGGACGACGGACACTTCACGCTCACCGCAGCCCCCCGCGCACTGGGCCGGTCCTTCGTCGCCCTGGAGGACGGCTATGCCATGGACCTGCTGATCGGCACCGCGACAGCGTCCGAGATCGAAACACGGCTCCTGGCCCACGCCCGCACGGTCACCGGCAACCCCGCCTTCACCTGACCCGCAGCCGCTCGCCCCCACGACTGAGGGGTCACGTGTTTCCGGGGAACTCGGCCGTCAGAGCCGCATGAGGAGACACCATGAGCAGCCCTCACGACAACGATGTGCTCAGCAATGCCGGTGTGCGGGGCGACGACGCGGTCCCCGGCGCCAAGGACCGGTCCGCAGGGCGTGAGCAACCATGACCGTCTCGATCACTCAGCGGGACGCTGACGCGCTCGGGGGAAGTGACAGCATCCTGATGCGCCAGCGCCGGGATCACGCTCGGCTCGACACGATGATCAGCCGCTGCCGGGCCGAAGACGTCGGGGACGACGAGCTGGACGACCTCTGGCAGGACATCGTCCAGTTGGTGTTCAGTCACGCCTTCGCCGAGGAGACCGTTCTGTGGCCGATCCTTCGACGTGTGGCCCCGGGCGGCGAAGATCTCACCCGCCGGGTCGAGGAAGAGCACCAGGCGATCAACGAGCTGATCGCACGGGTCGAGCGATCCCCGGGCGATCCCCGGCGCGCCACATGGATCCAGCAGGCGTTCGCCCTCATCCGCCAGGACATCCGCGACGAGGAGGACGAACTGCTGCCCCACCTGCGGGACGCCCTCGACGACCGTACGCTGCGGCGCATCGGCGCCGCGTGGGAAGCCGTACGGGCGACCGCTCCGACCCGCCCTCATCCCGGCGTTCCCCGGCGCCCGCCGGGCAACGCCCTGCGAGGAGTCCCCCTCGGCGTCTTCGACCGCCTGCGCGACCTCGCGCCGGGCACCGGCCCCCTCGCGCGCCGCGTTTCCCTGACGATCACCGGCGCGGTTGTCGCCGTGGGTGCCGTCGTTCTGCTGGTCCGCTCCGCACGTCGTCGGACACGCGCTTGAGGGTGAAGCAGGCGTCCGCGGGCCCTGGAGAACCCGAAGGGACTCCGGGCGCACGTTCCGCAGGGCTGCCGAAATGCCGGTCGTCGTCCCTGCTCACACCCGGAGCGACGGCCCCGGCTCACCCGTCCGGGGCGGCACCGACCGCCCGTCGCGCTCGCCCGCGCCGCGTCCGTGGCGGGAGCCGGCGTACGCGGCCTCGCGCAGACGGCTCAGGCGTCGGGTGGGGCGCAGGCCGGGCAGGCTGTGGGCGTAGGGGTCGTAGGAGATCGTGGTGGTGGCGGAGGCGGCGTGCACCTCTTCGAGGGACAGCGCGGCGAAGGTACGCCAGGGTTCGTCGGACGCTGCCGCGCGCAGGTCGAAGCGGACGGGCCGGCGAGCCAGCTCCTGCCACAGTGTCGGCAGGGTGGCTTCCGGCGGGCCGCTCGGGTCCGGGACGGGAAAGGCCGCCAGTACGCGCTCGCGATCACCCACCCGGTAGGAGAGCAGGGTGGAGTACGGTCCGCTCAGGGCGTCGGGCCGCGGGAGGGGCAGATGGCGGCCGAACCGGCCGACGCCGCTCGACGTGAACAGCAGGTCGAGCTCGTCGCCCGGGTCATCGGCGTCCTCGACCCGGAGGGCCAGTCCCAGGGCGTCCGGCAGGCGTCGGGGCAGGCCGAGCGCGCGGGACCAGCGCACGGTCGCCGCATAGGAGCGTGGCCGGTCCAGCCACGGCACGCCCCACTCCGCGCCGGTGCGGCCGCTTACGTCCAGGGTGCCCGAGCACAGCACTCCGTGGGGATGCAGGGCCGGTGCCGCACGCAACCGGGCCAGCCGGTCGGCGGCGCGATGGGTGGCCGCGTCGAGCATCACGGGGGCGTCTCAGTACTCGGGGCGGATGACCGCGCGCACGCAGCCGTCGGTCTTGTGCTTGAACATGTCGTACGCCGTGGGGGCCTGGTCGAGTGAGAGGGTGTGGGTCGCCAGGTGGGCCGTCTCGATCTCGCCGGCGGCGAGCCGCTCCAGGAGCATGGGGATGTAGCGCTGCCCGTGCATCTGGGCGCCGCGTACGGTGAGCCCCTTGTTGATGACGGCGCCGAGCGGAAACTTGTCGACGGCGCCCGCGAACACTCCCAGGATGAACACCGTGCCGGCTTTGCGGCATGCGTGGATGGCCTGGCGTACGGCGGTCGGCCGGTCGGTCTGCAGCCGGAGCTGCTGCTTGGCCTGGTCGTAGAGGTGCATCGGGCCGTCGCTGTGTGCTTCCATGCCGACGGCTTCGATGCATACGTCGGGGCCCCGCCCACCGGTGCGTTCGCGCAGTTCGGCGGCGACGTCCGTGGTGGTGTAGTCGAGGGTCTCCGAGCCGACGTACCGCTCGGTCATCGCCAGCCGCTCGGGGATGCGGTCGATGGAGACGACCCGCTCCGCGCCGAGCAGGATCGCCGCCCTCGCGGCCATCTGCCCGACGGCCCCGCAACCCCAGACCGCCACCACGTCACCGGGTTTGACACCGGCGAGGTCGGCGCCCATCCATCCGGTGGGCACGGAGTCCGAGACGAACAGGGCGCTGGTGTCGTCGATGCCTTCGGGGACGGGGAAGGCGCCGTAGTCGGCGAAGGGGACACGCACGTATTCGGCGTGGCTGCCGCGCAGGCCGCCCATGGCGTGCGAGTAGCCGAAGATGCCGGCGCTCTCGTAGCCGAACAGCGCCTGGCCGATGCCGGGGTTGGTGTTGGTGTTGTCGCACAGGGACCACAGGTCGTTCGCGCAGTACCAGCACCGCCCGCAGCCGACGAACGAGCAGACGACGACCCGGTCGCCCACCTTGTGCCGGCGCACACCGGAGCCGGTCTCCACGACCTCCCCGACGAACTCGTGGCCGATCACGTCCCCGGCGCGCATCGCCGGGATGTAGCCGCCGATGAGATGCAGGTCGGAACCGCAGGTCGTGCCCGCGATCAGCCGCACGATGACGTCCTGGTCGTTGCGCAGTTCCGGGTCCGGGACCTGCTCGACGGACAGTTTGTTCACGCCTTCCCAGCACAGGGCCTTCACAGCACTCCCTCCCCGCCGGACCGGCGGCCGAGCAGTCCCACCAGCCTGCCGCCCGGTGTGTCCCGGGTCGTCGGTGGTGCGTCCGGGCGCAGTACCTCCCCGGCTTCCAGAACGGCCTTGGCCTCGCGCAGGGCGAGCCGGATCTCCTGCCGTGGATCCTGCCCGGCCAGACGCGCGGGTGCGGAGGTCGACCAGGCGGGCGTCGGCTCCTTGGGCCGGACGGCCAGCTCCGTGCCGCGGTCGCCCGGTGCCGGACGTATCCGTACGTCGATCCCGTCCGCGAGGCGCTGCAGGGCATCGGGCAGCTTCCCGTCCTGCCGCACATCCTCCGTCGGGCGGTTGACCGTCACCGTGAGCCATCGGTCGCCCGCCCCGTCGTCGCCGTGCCGCGCCGCCCCGGCCTTCCGCGCCGCCGCGACGCCGGCAGCGACGACCGGAACCATCCACAACGCCTTCTTCATGGGCTGCCTCCCGATCGAACCGGCCGTGACAGTCGTGCGTCGGGTTTCCGCGGCCGTCGAAGCGAAACGGCGACACTCCAGGGCACCGGAATTCACCTGCCGAAGTGAGGGCGGAAGGGGAGGGTACCCGGGGCCGCATGGTGAAGAGCGCACTGTGGCAGGGGTTGGTCGCCGGTACGGCCGGGGTCCTGGTGATGACTCTGGGAGAGAAGGCGGAGCAACGGCTCACCGGTCGTCCCGACTCCCATGTGCCCGCACGTACCCTGGAACGTCTGAGCGGCCTGCCAAAGCGCCCGGGCCGTCAGTCCCTGTCGGCCAACCTGGCCATGCACGTGGGGCAGGGCGCCCTCCTCGGCGTCCTGAGGTCGGTGATGTCGCACGCCGGGCTGCGCGGAGGGTGGCCGTCGGCGCAGTTCGCCGTCGTACGCCTCACCAGCGACCAGATCCTGGAGAACGCCACCGGCGTCGGCGCCCCGCCATCCACCTGGCCCCGCGGCGAACTCGTGATCGACCTGGTGCACAAGACGGTGTACGCCTTCGCCACGGGAGCCGTCGCCGACGCCCTGGCCGCCCGTACGGGCCCCGGCCCGGGGCAGCGCCACGCCGCGGTGCGTCCCGGCCGCCACGCGGACGTGGGACCCTTGCCCCGTGGTCGGGCCCTGGGACGGTGAACGCCGCACGAGGACATCAGCGGGTCACGAGGTGAGGCCCGTCTGCCCGGCGCTTCCGGTCGGCGTTCCTCGCCCGGCGCCGGCCGGTGGCCGTGTACCACTGGACGGCGAGAACCAGCGCCAGCACGACTTCGACCGCGTCACCGCCGTAGTACATGACCTGTGCCCCGAGTCGCAGGTCGTGTGTCGCGAAGGAGGTGCCCGGCGGACCGGTGGCATGGACGCTCTTGGCAAGGACGGCGTGGGCCGTCCCCGCCACAAGCAGCGTCGCCGCCCGCAGCGGCAGGCTCCACCGCCGGCGTACGGGATCGAGCTGGCAGACGGCCGCGGAGAAGAACAGGCCCGCGAGCAGCATGTGCAGTTCGAGGGCCGCGCTCAGGGCGGGGCGGTGATGCGCCGCGGACAGCAGCTCGGTGCGGTACAGCACCCACAGCCCGCCCATGTCGACGGCCGCGGCCATCGGAGGACACAGCAACCACGCGGCGAAGGGAGAGTGCGCCACGCGCAACAGCCCTCGGCGGAGCGGGCCCGGCGGCAGCACGCGCAGGGCGAGGGTGAGCGGGCGCGCGACGACGAGCAGGACAGGGCCGGCCATGGCCACGAGCAGGTGCCGCGCCGAGTGGGCGGTGAGCGGCCCGCCCGGCAGCCGCCCGCACAGTCCCCAGATCAGAGCCGCGCCCCCGGCGACGAAGGCGCAGTCCCGTCGCCACGGCCAGGCGTCGCCGCGGCGCCTGAGCCCGGCGGCGGACGTGGCATACGCGACACAGGCCAGGACGCACGCGAGGACGGCCAGGGGAACGACGGCCGGAAGCGGACGGTCCGTCACGGTGACCGTCGCTCTTGTCGCACGGCTCGGGCGACGACCCCCAGACCGACCAGGAGCAGGGCGAGGCCCGTCAGGTTCCACGCCCAGTCGTACGGGGTGACGTCCACGCCGTAACGGATCTGGTGCAGGCGCAGCAGTTTGTGGTCGACGACGCCGTCGAAGACCTGAAAGGCGCCGAGGCCGAGGAAGATCCCGCCCCAGGCGTGTGCGGGGGACAGTGCGTGACGGCGCCGCAGGTCCGCGAAGAGGAAGAAACCGGCAACCAGCGCCAGCAGCTCCGCGGTGTGCAGCAGACCGTCGGACACCAGACCCGCACCGGAGGTGGAACGGTCGTAGAAGTGATGCCAGTGCAGGATCTGGTGGAAGACGATCTCGTCCACGGCCGCCATCACAGCCGCACCGATCACCGCGCACACCAGCAGCGACCGCCGGGGCCCGGGCCGTCCCGTGTCGCCTCTGTCCGCCCGGTGGTCACGGGTCCTCACGGTGTGCGTCCGCCTTTCCGAAGGAGATCGTCTGCCGCTCTCCGTCTGCCCGCGGAGCGTGAGCCCGGGTCGGCCGGTGTCGTGGACGACGTCCGGCCGACCCGGGCTCATCGGGACATCAGTCTTTCCCCATGGCTTTGCGGACGGTGTCCTTCGTGCGGTCCATCAGGGCGGCGACCGGTCCGAGGGCCACGTTGGCCGCACCGGATTCGACTCCTGGGTGGGGACGGGTGGGCGCCATGGCCTCCGCGGCCTTGATGGCCTTGGCCATGGCGGCCAGGTTGGTCGCACCGGCATTGCGGCGGATGTGGGTGAACTCGTAGCGCTCCTCCGCCCGGGCGTGCATCTGCACGTCTGTGCGCAGCCGCATCAGCTGCGGGAGGAACTCCGGGTCGTCGGTGTCCATCTCGTCGAGGGCGGCGAGGGTTTCCTTGGCCTCGCGTTCCTCGGTGAGCCGGTCCTCGACGACCTGCTCGCCGCCTGGCACCGCCCGCCGTACGAAGGGGTGGACGACCTCCTCCTCGGCGGTCTCGTGGACGGCGAGCAGGCGTACCAGGCGCCGGAAGGCGTCGCGCCGCTCATCGCCGGTGGTGGCCTCGACCTCGTCGAAGAGATTGCGGATGTCGCCGTGCTGACGCATCAGCAGGGCGACCACGTCATCGTCCCGGGCACGATCGTCGCCGGCGTGCGGGGTGTGCAGGTCGGACATTCAGGTCTCCCCTACTTCTCGCGCAGGGCGGGGTCGGGGTGCTCGCCCTCGGTCTGGACGCGGTACTCACGGCCGAACATCTCGTCGTGCTCGGTCATGACCCGGTCGCTCGGCGGCGCCTCCCCGCCGTGGACGGCCTCCTGCATCCGTTCGAACCGCTCGTGCGCCTCGCGCACGTAGCCGGCGCCCAGCGTGGTCAGGTCCATCTGGGTGTCCAGCAGCTCGCGCACGTACTGCTTGTTCGGCTCGAAGGTGAGCACGTTCGGCAGCTCGGGCGCGAGGACCTCCTGCGGCTCACGGCCGTCGTGCCGGCGCATCAGGTCGCAGGCGGCGTGCAGGTGCTCCAGCTCCATGTTCAGGTGCAGCTCCCAGATCGCCTTCACCTTCGGGTCGCTCTCCTGCTCCATGAAGGAGTGGTACAGGTAGCACTCGTTGTACTCGTGGTTGACCAGCTGCTCCCACCACGTCTCACCGGGGTCCACGAGGGACTCGTAGTGGGTGACGTGCTCCTCCTCGATCAGCCCGATCTCCTGGTAGAGCTGGCGGGCGATCGGCTCCATGTAGGTGGGGCCGGTGTTCATGTAGAAGTTCATCGTCTGCTGCTCCGCCGACATGATCGTCAGTGCGTGCAGCTTCGACAACGGGTCCGTCCGGTCCTTCTCGTACGGGTCGCGGACGTTGTCGACCGGATCACGGTGGTGGAACCGCGTGGGGCGGCCCGGCATGACCTCGTTCAGGTTGTCGACGATCGACTCCGCCTTGCGGTGCTCGATCATCTCGTACAGGTTCGCGTACCGGTACAGGTGGTCGAAGT
This sequence comes from Streptomyces sp. AC558_RSS880, assembly GCF_019049255.1. Classification (GTDB taxonomy): domain Bacteria; phylum Actinomycetota; class Actinomycetes; order Streptomycetales; family Streptomycetaceae; genus Streptomyces. Next base: position 150,804 of record NZ_JAGMUJ010000134.1, read on the forward strand.
CCTCCAGCACACCGAACTGGTACGCCTGCTTCAGGTACGGGTCCGGCTCCATCCGCGCCACCCACGCCGTCAGGTCGACCGCGACCTGCTCGTAGGCGATCGTCGTCTCCAGCACCGAGGAGACACCCGGGAGCAGCCAGTTGACCGCCTTCTGCTGCTGCGCCTCGATGTACCGCACCCGGGCCAGCTGCCGCTTGATCTCCGGGTCCGCCGTGTGCCGGGCGAGCTGGTGGCTGAACAGGATGGCCTCCACCTCGATCCCGTTCATCGTGATGATCCGGCACCGGGTGTACGGATCACACCGGTCCGGGTCGATCGGCTCCACGTTCAGCTCACGCCAGCTGCGCAGCTGCCGGTCCAGCGGGATGCCCCGCTGCTCCAATGGATTGAACGTCATGGGGAGTGCCTCCTGCGGGCGTGGGTTGCGGGGCGCGCGCCGCGTCGCCGAGGTACCCCGGTGCAGGCAACGAGCACGGATCCGCTCACCAGTCTGTTCATCACAGGTGCTTTTGAGCCACCGCTCACGCGTGCAGGCCTCGTTGTTCCCCTGAACGGGCCAACGAGAGGGGAGGTCCGCGCTCGCCGGTGAAGCGTGCCGGCGTCTCGACGGAAACCCTCGAAACCCCCTGTTCCTCCTTCGAGAGGAACCACCGGTCACCACAGAGGGAAGCTCACGGCCACACGGGTGCCTCGAACGGGGACCGGGTACGTCACCCTGTTCGTCCTTGCCGCCGAGGTCACCGGAGCGGACGCGTCCGTGGCGGAGCCGTTGCCGCGGGCGTCAGTGGCGCACCGGGTGCGTGGGCACGCTGGAGAAGGCGCGGGTTCCGGCCCGTGCCACGCGCCTTCCCGCTCCTGTACACCACAGGGCTCGCGTCCGCGCCGGGATCACTCGCCGGTCGTCCTGTTCACCAGCGCGTTGTACGCCAGCTGCAGCGCGTCCGCGCCGGCCAGCGCGGTGAGCGCCCCCATGGTGGTGCGGGTCGCACGCGGCCAGAGCAACTGTCCGGCCGTGAGGGTCGAGGCCACCCAGACGCTCATGCAGAACGGGCAGGTCACCAGCTCGCCGACCGTGGCGTCGCCGTCGTCGGACCGAGCCTCCTCGTGCAGTTCGGCCGGCCCCTGCGGGCCGACGAACGTGGTGAAGGGGGCCCTCAGCGGACTGGTCACCGACGCCTTGCTCAGCAGCCGGCTCAGCCGGAACGTCGCCACAGCGGTCAGGGCCACGTCCCAGGGCACGGGCCGGTCCGGCAGGGGACGCCCACGCATCCTCACCACCGTCGCCCAACCGGCTGTGTACGCCCCGAAAGCCGCCATGGCCGCCAGATAGCCGCGCAGCGGGCGCTCGTCCCCCGCCGCGTAGGCGTGTTCGGTGCGTCGCAGCAGTTCCCTGAGACGTGGTGCGAAACGGCGGTCAGCTGCTGTGCCCATGACCTCTGCTCCGTCCTGTCCTCGTCACCGGCTCGTCCGTTTCGCCGCCGTCCACCGTCTCCTGCCCCTCCCGGCGCAGGCTGACCTCGACATGCCCGGCGACGACGCGGCTGTCGAAGGCGGGCTGGGGCGCCGTGGCGGGGCCGCGGACGTTCCAGCCGTCCGAGAGCCGGAAGACACTGCCGTGCCAGGGGCACCGGACACACCCGTCGGCGACCGTGCCCTCGGACAGCGGTCCCGCCAGATGACTGCACCGCTCGGCCAGCACGTGGATCGCTCCACCGATCTCGCGCACCACCAGGACCGGCACATCGTCCACGGTGCGCCGTACGGGACGGCCGACGGGGAACTCGTCCACCGTGCCGATCCGGTGCCAGCCCCGCCCGACGATGTGCGGCACCTCCTCGGCGTGGTTGGCACCGGAAGCCTGCCGATACGCCATGTGGCCGCCGAGCACGCCCCCCAGACCGACCGCGGTCAGACCGAGGAAGCCGCACGCGCGGCCTGCCCCGGCCCGCCCGGAGAGGCGAAGGAGGAGTGAGGCGCCGTACAGACCCACGGCCGTCGTGTTGGCCACCGCGTGCACCAGCCCCACCCGCTTCTGCTGACGGTGGAGTTCCGCCCAGTCGACCGCGCCCGCCAGGGCTGCGGGGCCGGCCGCCGCCAGCCCGACGCCCACCAGGAGGCCGGCCTCCCGGGACCGGCCGGGCCGCAGGTCGAGTACCGCGGCGGACATCCAGGTGCCGATCGGCACCTGCACCATCAAGGGGTGCACCGGATGGCCGAGCCATCTTCCGTGCAGCACGTCCCGTGCGCGGCCGAGCGGCAGCGCCCGCACTCCTCTGCCGAGCACGTCGATCACCGCGTCCGTCCTGGGCTCGCGCTCCAGGGCGTCCAGCAGCCACAGCACTCGGTTCTGCCGCATACGGCGGCGACCCGGCTTCTTGTTCATGAGCGCAGGGTCCCCCGAGGGCCGGGGGGCAAACAGCGGCTCCGGCGGCCCTGCCGGCCCGCGGCGTGCGAGGGCTCCGCGTCCGCCGTCCGGTCGCCGGACGCAAGGCGGAGGCAGCCGACGCCGGCCGGGGGTTCCGCCGCTCAGCTCCGCTGGGGTTGTCCACGCCCTGCCGGGCGGCGGTCTTCCGCAGGTCGATCTCGATCCAGGGCTTGCCGCCCGGAGCGTTCCGGCCCGGGACCTTCTGGCAGAAGATCTCGTCGACCACGCGTTGCTCGAGGCTCTCGCCCTGCGCGGTGATGGTCATGACGCTGTCGCCCTCTGCCGGATCGAGGACGCCCTTACCGTCCGACGTGACCGTTTCGCCCCCGCGGCGAGATCTCCTCGACGACCACCGCTCGTCCATGGAACGACGGCGAACCGGCGGCCCTCGTGCCCCTCGGAGAAGCGTGAGAACGCCCCTTTTCAAGGGGGTTGGGGATGCAGGGCTTGATTCGGACGAGTCGCGCCGACGGCACGGAACGGCGCTGTCCCGCCAACAGGGCATCAGCATGAGACACCCAAAGCCGACCGCACACGAATCAGTTAGGAAATGTGATCCGGGGACACACGTACGGCGAACCGACAGCAAGGAGAGTCTGTGATGGGCATCATCGCGTGGATATTCATCGGCCTGCTCGCCGGAGCCATTGCCAAGGCGCTCATGCCGGGCAAGGACCCGGGCGGAATCATCATCACCATGCTCATCGGTATTGCCGGAGGGCTCCTCGGGGGATTCCTCGGCAAGGTGATCTTCGGGGTCGACTCGATCGACGGCTTCTTCGACCTGTCCACCTGGATCGCGGCCGTCGTCGGATCCGTCATTCTGCTGGCGCTGTACCGGCTGTTCACCGGTCGCGGACACGGGCGCGGCCATCGCCGCGGCCACGCCCACGCGTAACGGCCCGGCGGTCGACGCGACCTGGCGCAGGACAAACCGACCATGTCCACGTGGGTGCCCCCGTCTTCGGACGGGGGCACCCACGTGCGACAGGGCGTGATCCGGCGGACGCCTTCGCCGCCGACGCCGCCCTCGCCGCGCGGTTCGGTGGCCTCAGGCGCGCTGGACCCAACTCCGGTCCAGGCGGTCGGCCAGGCCGGCAGCGGTGAAGGCGGCCTCCAGGTCGTCGCGGCCCTCGGTGAAGTGGGCCCAGCTGTCGTGGTGGACGGGGACGACGCTGCGGGCGCCGAGGATCCGGGTGGCTTCCGCCGCCTGGGCGCTGTCGAGGACGATCAGCCCGCCGTCGAAGAGCATGGGGAAGCGAGGGGCTCCGGCGAAGAGGATCGCGGTGTCCAACGGGGCGAAACGCCCGGCGATTTCCCTGACCGCGTCGAGCGAGGCGTTGTCGCCGCTGACGTAGACCGTGGGCAGGCCGTCTCCGGTGAGCACGAAGCCGACGACCTGGCCGGTGATCGGCTCGATCTCTTCGCGTGGGCCCGGGCCGTGGACGGCGGGGACACCGGTGACGGTGACCGTGCCTCCGTCGGGCCGGTCCAGGTCGATCGACTCCCAGTCGGCCAGGCCTCTGGCCGTGCCTCCCAGCCGCTGTCCGCCGCCGGGGGTGGTGAGGGTGAGCGGGACGTCGGCGAGCATGGCGCGTCCGGACGTGTCGAGGTTGTCGGCATGTTCGTCGTGCGAGAGCAGGACCACGTCGACGGGGCCGAGTTCGGCGGGGGTGGCGCGGGAGGCGGTGGTCTTGGTCAGGGTCGGGCCCGGGGAGGCGTAGTCGCCGGGCCCGTCGAAGGTCGGGTCCGTCAGGAAGCGCAGGCCGCCGTACTCGAAGAGGGCGGTGGGACCGCCCAGCGTGCGGACCTGGATCTGCTCGGCGTCGTGCTGGGACATGCGGACCACTCCTGGCTAGTCACGGATGAGAGTCTCTTTTTCCATGACTCACGATAGGAAGGCATCACGGAAAAACGCAAGCGTTACCATGAGAACGTGGAAGAGATCGTGTTCGCCGACGTCACCCCCATCGCGCTGCCCCCGGCTCCGGGCGCCGACCGGTACCGCTCGCTCGACTTCGCCGACACCGTCGCGACCCTCCCAGCCGGCCAGAGTTACGACCTGCTCGCCGCCCCCGAATCCGCCATGCGCTGGCTCGCCGCCCACGACCTGACCGCTCCGGACGTCAGGCTGTACGAAGTGTGCGCGCGGCGGATGCGCACGCTGCGCGGTCATGTGCGGGCCCTGTTCGGAGCCCGCGTCGAGGGCACCGCCCCGCCCGAGCAGTCCCTGCGGGCCGTCAACGAGGCACTCACCGCTGTGCCCACCGCTCCCCTGCTCGCCTGGGACGGACCGCGGGGACCACGCCGCGTCCAGGCGCACCCCACCGACCAGGCCGTCGGCCACGCGCTGGCGACCCTCGCCGCCGACGCCGCCGACCTCCTCACCGGCCGGGACGCCGACCTGCTCGCAGCCTGCGGCTCCACACCCTGCGACCGCTTCCTCGTACGCACTCACGGTCGGCGCCACTGGTGCTCCACCCGCTGCGGCGACCGCGCCCGCGCCGCCCGCGCCCGGCGGACCTCGGAGTGACCGGCAACGCCCGCACCCACCGTCACCGCGAACACGAGGCCGAGCACGTCCCGGCCTTCGCCTCCTACCGGGTGAGGGGCGAGTTCCTGGACGAGGTGCTGCTCGGGCTCCTCGTCCAGGACCGGAAACCGGAGCCGAAGGACGGGGCCGGCCCACGTGACGGCGCGGGAGCCGGGTTCACCGGGTGGCGGCCATGGCGGCGACCGCCGCGCCGGTACGGCATGTCCGGGCCGTCGCCCATGACGTGACCGGGCGGCCGTGCACGACCGCCCGGGTCTTCGACGTGAGGCTTCACAGCCGCCGGACGCGCAGCACGCCGGTCAGCATCGGGAGGGTGAACTCGCCGCGGGCGGTCTCCGGTCTGTTCGCGAGGAAGGCGCGGATCCGGTCCAGCGTGGCCTCTCGTTCATGTTCCGGCATGACCAGCACCCCCGCGCGCGTCGCGAGGGTCGCGACGAGGGAGTCGGCGGTACGGCGCTGCCCGTGCGGGAACTCGGCCTGCTCCGGCGAGCCGAACAGGGCGGCGGCGCCGTTCCCCGGAAGGTGTGCGTCGGCCGTCTCGGCACGCCAGCCGGTGGGCGTGTCACGCGGGCCGACGGCCGCGCTCCCGCTGACCCGCGCGAGCCCGGCAACCCACTCGGCCCGGTCGTCCATGACGTTCCACAGACCGGCCAGGATGCCGCTGGGCGCGAGGACCCTGGCGATCTCGGGGCCGGCGACGGTCATGTCGAACCAGTGCATGGCGTTGCCGGCCAGCACGGCATCGACGGACGCGTCCGGAAGCGGTATCGCCTCGGCGCTGCCCCGCAGGGCACGGACAGCAGGCAGCGAGCGGCGCAGCTCGGCGAGCATCGCCGGGTCGGGCTCGACCGCGACGACTCGGGCGCCCGGTGCGAGCAGCGTGGCGGTCAGCTTTCCGGTTCCGGCGCCGAGGTCGAGCACGCGCGGGCCGGGCGCGGGTTCGAGCGCCCAGCGCACCGCAGCCCGCGCGTAATCCGGACGGTGCTCGGCGTACTCGACCGCCGCCGGCCCGAACGACGAGGCGTGCAGCAGCCGTTCCTCCTGGTCCACACCGTTACGCTAGCAGTGCCCGCGAGGACGAACCGATCCGCCGCCCCTGCGGATCAGTCCCCCGCCGAGCCGGGAGACTCCCGAGGGGAGAGCGGGTGACCGTCCACGGCCGCGGTGGCGGCATCACGGTGGCCGTACCTCATGGAAATCGTGTCGGGTTTGACCGTCACCACCGCTTGAGGCCGTGGGTCGCGGGACACGAGCTCGATGCGCGGCCAGCGCTGGAGGATCGCCGCCAGGATGATCTGCAGCTCGGCCCACGCGAAGTTCTCGCCGATGCATTTGCGGCGGCCGTCGCCGAAGGCGAGGAAGGAGCCGCGGGCGGCCGGAGGACGACGTGGGGCCCAGCGGTCGGGGTCGAAGACGTCCGGGGCGGGAAAGCGGGACGGATCGTGCTGGTGGAGGTACGGACTCCAGACCACGTCGGCTCCTTCGGGGATCCGGTGGCCTCCGAGCTCCACGTCGCGGGTGGCGGTGCGGGTGACCATCCAGGCCGGCCCGTACTTGCGGATGGCTTCCTGCAGCACCTGACGGGCGTACGGAAGCTTTTCGAGGTCCGTGTAGTGCAGTGGGCGGTTGCCGCAGGCGTCCGCCAGTTCGGTGCGCAGGCGCTGCTCGACGTCAGGGTGCCGGCTGATCTCGTAGAGGGTCCACGCCAGGGTCGTGCCGGTGGTCTCGATGGCGCCGGTCAGCAGGGTGATGGCCTCGTCCTGCAGGTGCCGGCGCGTCAAGGGCCGGTCCGCGGTGAGGAGTGCGGCGAACAGACCGCCCTGGGCCGATGGTGCGTGCGGGCACGCCGGGCCGGTGTCCGCGTCGTGGGGCGGCGCGCTCGGCAGGGACGTGCGGTGGTGGTCGATGGCCTGGTCGACGAGATCGCGGAGTTGCGCGACGCGTGCGGCGTGCGCGCGGTTGGCGGGCAGCGGCAGACGGGTGGCCCAGGGCGGCAGGACGGTCTGCCGGATGGTGCCTTTCATGATGGCCGGCATCAGGGCGGTGAACTCGGTCCGCGGGTGCTCGGGCAGGTCGGTGCCGAAGAGGGCGACGAGGAACGCGGCCAGGGTGAGGTCGTTCATGTCGCCGAAGACGTCGCGCCTCTCGTTCTCCCGCCATGCCCCGACCATCGACCGGACCCGGTCGATCATGGCGCTGCCGCGTGTGGCGATGTGCGCCTTGTTGAACATGGGCTGCATGAGGCGCCGGTTGCGCAGGTGCGTGTCGCCGTCGGCGACGGTGGCCAGGCCGTCGCCGAAGAAGACGCGTAACGCGTCGATGATCTTTCCGCCCTTGGCGTAGTGGGCGGCCTCGGTGACCAGGACCCTGCGGGTCAGGTCGGGATCGGTGACGACGTAGGCGGCGGTCGGTCCGATGCGTATGCGTACGACGCTGCCGTGCCGGCGAAGCGACGTGATGAAGGGCAGGGGGTCACGTGCGAGGCGGTGAGCATGGCCCAGCAGGGGCAGGGCTCCGGGCGCGGTCCGTGTGGGGACGGTTATGACGGGTGGGGCGGTCACAGCCGTGGTGCTCCTCGTGTGAGTCCGTCGGGGCGGCCGATGTCTGCCCAGGACCGCGGTGCGGGATGCGGCGGCTCCATGCCGTGTGCGTCACATCCCGCCCGCTCACCGGCTTCGGGGAACGGGCACGCGTCCCGCAGCCCGGCACCGGCGATCCGGTCAGGTCCGCCCCGGCGGTGGGCGGCGCCGGTCCTGAGCAGCGGCTCGGCGCGTTCGTCCGGCACGGTGACCGTGCGGTCATGGCCGGGGGTGTCCGACCGGACCGGCTGCGGGAAGCGGCGGAACGACTCGTCCGGGAGCGTCGTGCGCGGCCGGGCCGTGTCCTCCGGGCCGGTGGCACCGGACAGACCCACGGAAACCTACCGGATCGGGTCCACGTCGGTGTGCAGCATGTCGTGGTCCGAGTACGGGGTGGGTTCCACGCGGTGCTCGAGCGGGGTGATGCCTCGCAGGAAGACGTAGTCGAACTTGCTGCGCCAGTCGGTGGTCGGTTCGCAGGTGCCGGCGTACGAGGGACGGCACCGGGGATCCGTGTCCTCGGCCAGTGCCCAGATCGGGGTCAGTTCGGGAGCGTCCGGCACGGCGTTGAAGTCTCCGAGAACGATTGCGCGGTCGTGCCGGGCGACGACCGCGGCGAGTACGCCGGTCTGGTCCGCCCGTACCGCTTCCTGACGCCGTTCGGCGAGGTGCGTGTTGAAGACCCGTACGGACCGGCCGCCCACCACGGTGGTGACTGCCATGTACCCACGGTCTTCGGATCCTCCGTCGGGGTATTCCACGTTGACCCGGTCCGTCATCGGTGCCGCCGAGAGGATCGCCTGGCCGTAGGCTCCCGGACTCCACGGCGCTCCCCCGCAACGGCCCCAGTTCCGTAGAACCGTCCCGTACTCGACGTGGTAGACCAGTCCGTAGAGGCGCCGCAGATAGTCCCGGATCCTCTCGACGTCCCGCACGCACGCTTCCTGCAGGCCGATGACCTGGGGCGCGTACGTGGCGATCTCCGCTGCCCGGTCGACGTTGCTCGTCTCGCAGGGGTTGCAGATGTTCCACGTCATGACCCGGTTCGGTACGACGTCCTCGACGGCACCGACGGGCAGTGGCCTGGCGAAGGGGACTCCGCTCGGTGCGCTGGGACCGAGGAGCACCACGCAGGCCATGATCACGGCGCCCGTGAGCAACCGCGCGCCCCTTCCGAGCACTGTCGCCTCCTCACTGTGCGGACACCTGGCATCCGGTGCTTCCCCGCACGAGCTTATGGGACGGTGTTGTCGGCAACGCGTGAGTGTCCGGCCGGCGGGACCGTCCACCCTGTCCCCGGGAGCGGGAACGACGCGACCCGGCACGTGGCCGACAATTGCGCCATGGATGTCATCGAGCTGCTCGAATCGGCTTCGCTCCTGGTCCCGGAGGAGGTCGCCACTGAAAACGACCTCACGGTGGGGGACGTCTGGGACCACCTCGCCCACGACGAGTGGCAGATCGCGCTGAACCTGCTGGAGGAGCTCGGGGACGGACATCCGCTGCCCTTGACGTTCTGGGAGCGGCTTGCCGGGGCGGCCGAGCAGCTTCACCTCGAGCGGAGCGCGGCCTGGTGCCACTGGCGGTGCTCCGAGATCCGGAACGGGGTGATCCGGGCCGATCTGACGCTTCGTCCGGTTGCCGAGTCACGGCGCAGGACGCCGATCTCCGGTCATGGTGAGCTGCGGCCCATGTGGGACATCGGGAACCTCTCACCCACCGGTGGTGTCACGGTGAGCATCGCCCGGCTCTGGGTCGAGGACATGCCCTTCCTGGAACCCGGCGGCCGGGCCGCTGTTCGTCTCGTTCCCCTCACCCCCTCGCACTGGAGGCACGTCGAAGCCGGCCGGCGGATCAGCATGCACGAGGACCGGACGGTGGCCGGCACGGCAGTCGTGACGGAGGTTCACCTCCCCCTCTGAATCCTCTGGATCCTCAGCCGGTGTGGAGGATCCGAAAGCGATCGGGGTTCGCCGGATCCCGGTCGACGACCTGGACCGGCGGCCAGGCCCATTGCCGGACGCTGATGCCCGGCGGGCGGGAGAACCGGATCCGCCCGCGGGTGCCTTCGACCGCGACGCACGGCCAGGGTTCGGCCGTGCGCGCCCGTCCCCCGCCGTGAGAACGCAGTACGTCGGCGAGGACGACGACCGTGTCGTAGCCCTCGAAGGCGACGAAGGAGGGTGCTTCGGCCAGCCGCTCGCGCAGCACCGCCTCGACCCGTGCGCCGAGCGGACCGAGGCACTCGGGCAGGTAGCGCAGGAACGGGACCGCGGCGCCCTCGTCGCCCAGCAGCGTCGCCCATCGGGTGAACTCCGGTTGCCCGGCCGGAGCACCGATCATGACCTCGGCGAGGCGCCGGTCCCGGCGGACGGACCTGACGATCGACACGGCCGGTTCCGGGTGGCCGACCAGAAGAAGGAGGGCTGTCGCGCGGTGGTCGACGAGTGCGTCGCACACGGCCGTGGGGGCGAGCGCACTCATGTCGAGTTCGATCACGGTGCCGCCGCGTGGCGCGAGGTGGTCCCGCAGGATGCGGGACCCGGATGCCCAGTAGACACTCGGCTCGGCGGCCACGACGATGCGGCTGTGGCCCGCGCCGAGGAGGAAGTCCGCGTAGATCCGCCAGCCGTGGGACTGTGCCGGGGCGAGGCGCGCGACCCATGGCGTCGGCTGTTCGGTGAGCGCGTCGAGCACCGCCGACGAGCAGAGGAACGGCAGGCCGAGGGCGTCGGCCCGGGCGGCGACGGCGCGGGCGACGACGCTGTGGTACTCCCCCGCCAAGGCGGCCACGCCCAGGCGGGCCAGTTCGTCCACGGCCGCCGCGGCCCGGTGCGGATCGGCCGCGGTGTCCCGGACCACCAGCTCGAGTGGTCTTCCGGCGATCCCGCCGCCGTCATTGACGTCGCGAACGGCCAGCTCGAGTCCGGCGAGCAGGTGCCGGCCCGCCTCGGCCCAGCCGGGCCGGGTCAGCGGTACGAGAGCGCCGATCCGGACAGCCCGTTCGGCTTCGGGCGGCGGTGCTGATGGCGCGTTCATGCGTCGGCGTCTCCTGTGGGGCGGTTCGGTTGCGTGCCGCCCGGATCGCAGAGGGGCAAGGGGCACGCCGGGTCGTCATGCCGGACATCGCATCCACCCCCGTCGCCGGCAGGCAATCGATTATGTGGGGACTGCCTCCTCCCCCACCACTCTCCCGTTCGCTCCGTCGCGCGGGCCCTTCGCGAGCGGCCGTCTCCGTCCCCCGCGGCCCGTCCGGGAATAGCCGCGATCCCGCGCCGTGTTGCCGCGAGCATGACGACGAATGCGCCGCGGCCCGAGGTACTGCGCTACACCGCCTTCTCCAGCAGTCCCGACGGCGGAAACCCCGCCGGTGTCGTGCTGGACGCCACCGCTCTGGACGACGGGGACATGCTGGCCATCGCCGCCGACCTCGGGTACTCGGAGTCCGCGTTCCTCACCGCGCCCCCGGAGGGCCTCGACGGTCCCGAGGGGCGGGTGTACGGCATCCGTTACTTCAGTCCCAAGGCCGAGGTGCCGTTCTGCGGGCACGCCACCGTCGCGACCGCCGTCGCCCTCGCCGAGCGGACGGGCCCCGGGGAGCTGGTGTTCGCGACGCGGGCCGGCACCGTGCCGGTGGAGGTGACCGAGGAGGACGGGACGGTCAGGGCCACGCTCACCAGCGTCGAGCCGCACGTCGCGGAGATCGCCGACGCCGACCTCGCGGAGGCGCTCGCCGCGCTGGGCTGGCCGGCCGCCGATCTCGATCCGGTCTTCCCGCCCCGTATCGCGTTCGCCGGCGCCCGTCACCTCGTGCTCGCGGCGGCGACACGTGCCCGTCTCGCGGATCTCTCGTACGACTTCGCGCGCCTCGAAGCCCTCATGCACCGCCTGGACCTGACCACCGTCCAGTTGGTGTGGCGGGAGTCGGCCACCGTCTTCCACGTCCGTGACCCGTTCCCCGTCGGCGGCGTCGTCGAGGACCCGGCGACCGGCGCCGCGGCGGCGGCGTTCGGGGCGTACGCCCGTGAGTTCGGCCTTGTCCCCGAGGACGCCGTTCTCACCCTGCACCAGGGCGAGGACCTGGGCCGCCCGGGCCGGCTCACGGTGACGCTGCGCGCGGGTGACCCGCGCGTCCGGGTCGGCGGCGCGGGAGCTCGCATCGGCTGAGGGGCCGTTCTCTCGCGGTGCGCGCTCGCCGCCCGACCGGCTCCGCGCCACCACCCGAAGCCGGTCGCCTTCGTCCCGCCCGCCGGTGGCGCCGCGCGAACTGTCCGCGCGTGCGCCGGAGATCGCGCGGGCGTCGCGGCCGACGCCGAGGCGCATGGTGGCGGCCCGTGCGGCTTCGGGCGGAGAACAACCGGCCGTTCGACCGCGGTCCGGACAGAATGTCCTCCCGTGAATCACGTACTGTGCGGGCTCGCCGCCAATACGGCCCTGCCCGTCGAGCTGGTCGACCGGCTGATCCCGGTCGCGGACGCGGACATCGCCGAGAACCTCGCAGGGCGCGCGGATCTCCGTCACGAGCAGGCGGTCGCCCTGGCCTCGCGGATCGGGGAAAGCGCTGTGCTGCTTGCCCGCAGGGGCCTGCTGACCGCCGCCGACATCGATCCCGTCGCATCGCCGGACGCCGCGCTCGCCCTGCTCGACGAGGGGGCCGGTGACCCGGAGTGGGCCCGGCGCTTCGCGGCGGATCCGGACGCGGAGCGCCGGGCGAAGCTGGCCGCCTGCCTTGGACTCCCGCCTGCCGTGCGGGAGACGCTGGCCGCCGACCCGGACGTACGGGTCGTCGCGGAGCTCGCGGCGTGGACGACGGCGGACACGGCCGCCCGGCTCGCGCGGCACCGGCACGCCGAGGTCCGCCGCGCGGTGGCGGCCAACGAGGCGACGCCACCGGACGTGCTGGCGATGCTGGTCACCGGCGAAGGACTGCCTCCGGCGGAGCGATGTCTGGTCTGTGACCGTGAGGAAACGCCCTTCCTGCACGACCCGCGGTGCCCGCGGCCCGACTGCGAGCTGCGGTCCGGTGCCTCCTGTACGGGCTCCCACGAGTCCACCGTCCTCGAGACGGCGGAGCTGGCTCTGCGGAACCCCGCCACGCCCGCCGAAGCCGTCGTCCGGTTCGCCGACCACCCGTCGACGGTGCTGCGCTGCCTGCTCGCGGTCCGCCCCGACCTGCCGCCGGAGACGGCGGTACGGCTCGCCGGTGATCCCGTGCCCGGTGTTCGCGCCGGCCTCGCCGGGAACCCGGCGATCGACGGCGCCCTGATCCGGGCGCTGGAGGCCGATCGTGGCCCTGACGTACGGCGCGGTCTCGCGCACAACCCCCGCGTGCCGCTCGACGTGCTCTCCCGCCTGGCCGGCGTCGTCAGGATCGGCCCGACGCTGCTGCCGAGGATCGCGGCCGCCTCTCCCCTCGAGGTGAGGGAACTGTCCAGGTCGCCGAATCCGGCCGTGCGGATGCTCCTGGCCGAACGACGCGATCTGCCGGCCGAGATCCGCGACGTCCTGGCCGACGATCCCGACGCGAAGGTGGTCAAGTCCATCGCGCCCCACCCGGGCCTCTCCGAGGCACAGCTGCGCCGTATGGTCGAACGGCACGGGGTTCGGGTCCTCGCCCGAGTGGCGGCCAATCCGGACGCACCGCCGGCGCTGCTGGAGGACCTGGCCGCACATGTACCGCCGGTGCGGAAGGCGTTCCGTGAAATCGCCCGGCACCGCAACGCGACGGGCCCGGCGCTCCTCGCCTGCCTGGCGGACGAGCAGGCACGGCCCATCGCCGCCGGGCACCCGTCCCTCCCGCCGTCGGTCGTGGCCGAACTGCTCTCCGCCGACGACCGGCAGGTCGTGGAAGCCGCTGCCGCCAACCCCTCGCTGCCACCGGCCGTGATGTCGGAGGTGGTGCCGGAGCCGCGCGGCACGCAGGGCCGGCGTGGCGCGCCGCCCGGCCGTGCGACCGCTCAGGCCTCGCCCATGACCAGGACCTCGACGGTGTGCCTCCGTGTCCCGGGCTCCGGGACGTCGACGACCCGGCGGTCCGGGTGATGTCGGACCCGTTCGGGCAGGGTCTCCCGGTAGGCCCGCTCACGCCGTCAAGGCGCCCTCCGACGCAGCCGAGGGCCGCGACGCTCACCGTGCGACGGCGACCACTGTCCACGACGGGGCGGCGGCGGACAGGACGGCGCGGGCCCGGCGACACCTGTGCCGGGCCCGCGCGGACCCGGGTCAGCGTCGGCGGGACCAGCCGGTCCCGATTCCCGCCACGTGCAGGGCCAGGGCGGTCAGCCCCAGCAGCATGACGTTCACCGAAGAGAACACGTCGTTGGTGCCGATCTCCGCCGCGTTGATCAGAAACGCGATGAAGAAAAGCACCGCCGCGACCATACCGAGCATGAACGAACTCCTCTCATGGGGTTGAAGCCCGTATGCCCGGCCGTCGCGCTCACAGACGCGGACGCACGCGACCCGGCACCGTGTGGCCCGTTCGCCGACGGCCGCAGGGCACCCGGTGGTCCGCCCCGACCGAGGCGTACGAGGTCCACCGGGCCGGTGCGGGCGTCGGCCGCCGGGCGCGCGACCACCCGCCCGGAACGGCCGTCAGGGCTGCTCGAACCGCGCGTTCGCCGTGCCCGCCATCCGGTCCGCCGGACGGCGCGTCCCTGCTTCCCAGAGGCACCAGGTCGACCACAGCAGCAGGACGAGGAAGACGGCGAGCAGGCCCAACAACACCACGATCTGCCGTGCCGACCCGTTCTCCTGGACCAGGGTCAGCAACAGGCAGAGAGTCCAGGCGACCACGCCGCCCGCATACACGGCTCTGAGCTGTCGCAACTGACTCATCGATTCCACCATCGCCCTCCTGAGCCGTACCGTCACGCGTCACCCAGCCGGTACCCCCGTCGCGCGACTTCACCGCACACGATCGTGGTCGATCCCGCGGTCGGCCGTCGCTCCGACTCGTCCGCCGTGGACGGTGGTTCACGGCAGGGATGTGATCGCCCGCATCGCCCGCACGTCGACCGTGCCGTCCACGGCGAGCGGACGTTCCCGCGGATTCGGTGGCACAAGGCCGGTGTACTGGTGGACAGTCTCCGTATGAACCCGGCAACCGGCCACAGCGGAGAACAAGTCCCCTCCCTCAACTCCCTTCTCGCGCAGTGGAGTGCTCTGGTGAACGATGTGGAAGAGGGCTACTCGTGGTGCGCGCCGGAGCTCAGCAACGACCTCTCGTGCCGAGACGCGCTCGCGAGAGTCTGGCCGCTGCTGTCTCCGCGTGTCCGCACGATCAGGCAACCGGAACTCGACGGCATCGACGACCGCTATCGCCGCGCGACGATTCCGTGGCCCGGCCGTCCGGAGCAGGGCGCTCGATGGTGGACATGGCGTGTTCCCCGGATCCTTGAGGTCGAGGCCTCGGAGCAACGGGATCCGGACTGGCCCCTGGGATGGGAGATGATGCCGTTCCCCCGGCCCGCTTCCGTGGCGGTCGTCACCTATCCCTGACATGCCGGCCTGCTTCCGACCGAGCTGATCGGCAGGTTCGGGACCGACGCCGGGATGCGGCCGGCAGGCGACGCCCACGGCGGTCTCGTCACGTCTCCCCGGCCCGGCGGCCGAAGTTCACCCGCACCCGGGGGGTGAACAGGCGGAAGTCACGACCGACGGGCCGGCGCCCGCCCGGTGAAGGGCGCCGGCGCATCGGTCGTGTGCGGTCAGTGGCCGGCGGTCAGTTCGCCGCTGAGCTTGCCGTGGAGTCGGGCGCTCGGGTCGTTGAGCCCGGTGATCTCTACGGCCTTGCCGCGCTGGGCGTACTTGGTCTCGACGGCGTCCAGGGCCGCGACGGAGGAAGCGTCCCAGATGTGCGCCGAGCTCAGGTCGATGACGACCTTCGTCGGGTCGCCCGCGTAGTCGAACCGGCCGACGAGGTCGCCCACGGAGGCGAAGAACAGCTCGCCGGTGACCCGGTAGACCACGGTGGTGCCGTCGGGGTCGGTGACGGCGGTGACCTCGGCGAGGTGGGCGACGCGCTTGGCGAAGACGACCATGGCGGTGACCGAGCCGGCGACGACACCGACGGCGAGGTTGTGGGTGGCCACGACGCAGGCCACGGTGACCACCATGACGGTGATCTCCCCCGCGGGCATCCGCCGGAGTGTCCTCGGGGCGATGGAGTGCCAGTCGAACGTCGCGAACGACACCATGATCATGACGGCGACCAGGGCGGCCATGGGGATGTCGGAGACGACGGGGCCGAAGACGATGCACAGCACCATCAGGAAGGAACCGGCCAGGAACGTCGACAGACGGGTGCGGGCTCCGGAGACCTTCACGTTGATCATGGTCTGGCCGATCATGGCGCAGCCGCCCATGCCGCCGAAGAAGCCGGTGACGATGTTCGCCACGCCCTGGCCGATCGACTCGCGGGTCTTGGAGGAGTGGGTGTCGGTGATGTCGTCCACCAGCTTGGCCGTCATCAGCGACTCCATCAGGCCGACCAGCGCCATGGCCAGTGCGTAGGGGGCGATGGTGGTCAGGGTGTCCATCGTGAACGGCACATCGGGCAGGCCCGGGACGGGCAGGGAGGACGGCAGGTCGCCCTTGTCGCCCACGGTGGGCACCGCGATGCCGGCGGCCACCGTGATGACGGTCAGGATGACGATGGAGACCAGCGGCGCCGGGATCGCCTTGGTGACCTTCGGGAAGAACACCATCAGGGCCAGGCCGCCGATGATCAGCGGGTAGACCGCCCAGGGCACATCACGCATTTCCGGCACCTGGGCCATGAAGATCAGAATGGCCAGGGCGTTGACGAAGCCGACCATGACCGAGCGCGGCACGAACCGCATCAGCTTGGCCACCCCCAGCACGCCCAGGACGATCTGGAAGACGCCGGCGAGGATGACCGCGGCGATCAGGTGACCGAGGCCGTGCTCGCGGTTGAGCGGAGCGATGACGAGGGCGACGGCGCCGGTGGCCGCGGAGATCATCGCCCGCCGGCCGCCGACGACGGAGATGACGACGGCCATCGTGAAGGAGGCGAACAGGCCGATGGCCGGATCGACACCGGCGATGATCGAGAACGAGATCGCCTCGGGGATCAGCGCGAGCGCGACCACCAGGCCGGCCAGCACCTCGGTGCGCCAGACCTTCGGATCGCGCAGCCAGTCGGGCTTCAGGCCGCGTAGACGCGCGGCCGGGGACGGGACGGAAACAGAGGAGGACAACGAAACAGGTACCTGTCGTGCTCGGGCACGCCCTTCTCGCCGGGCGCGCGGGAGGAACACGGTGGTGCCGGCCGGCACCCCGCAGGCGGCCCGTGGGAAACGGAGCCGAAGTCGAAGAGGGATCCGGCGAGGGCCTGTCAGGACGCGGCCGGGCTCAGATCCGGGGGCGGAGCGTCACGGCGGGCAGGCGGCAGCGCTGGGCGTCATGGGCTCGCGCACACTTGTCTCCTGCCGGGAATCACGTCTTCGCCGGAGGCGCCATCGGCCCCGACACGGCAACGGCGGGACCGCGACAAGGCCGCCCCCGCCATCCGCAACCCTACCCTAACGTTAGAGTAGAGATCGGTGAGGCGTGCAGGGGCGGCTCGCCACGGCGCGGGAAGGACCGGAATGACGGGCTCGGACGGCAGGCACATGCAGATCGGCGAGGTCGCCGCACGTACGGAGCTGTCCCTGCGCACGATCCGGCACTACGAGGAGGCCGGGCTGGTCATCCCCTCCGCCCGCTCCCAGGGCGGCTTCCGCCTCTACACCGACAACGACGTGCAGCGGCTCATGGTGATCCGTCGCATGAAGCCGCTCGGCTTCTCCCTCGAGCAGATGCGCGACCTGCTGGACGCCACCGACCGCCTCGACGCCGGCACGGAACTCGGCGCCGAGGAGCGGGAGATACTGCTGGAGCGCGTCCGCGGTTACGAACGGGCCGCCGGCGAACAGGTCGCCAAGCTCCGCGTCCAGCTCGCCCGTGCCGAGGACTTCGCCACCACACTGCGCACCCGCCTGGAGCAGAACTCTCCCGCGGCCCGCGCCTGAGCCGGGCGGTCGGGCGGTCGGGCAGTTCCTGACTCCCGCGGAACTGTCAGTGGTGGGTGACAGCATCGGAGCATGACGGAGAACTTACCTTTCGACTGGCGGTCCTTCCTGCTCGAGTGGAGCGGGGAGTGGGCGGATTCCCTGCCGGACGGCGAGGCG
Source organism: Streptomyces sp. AC558_RSS880 (assembly GCF_019049255.1). GTDB lineage: Bacteria > Actinomycetota > Actinomycetes > Streptomycetales > Streptomycetaceae > Streptomyces. The sequence goes on from NZ_JAGMUJ010000134.1 coordinate 168,555, forward strand.
CGGAGTGAAGAGGACGAGGCCGCCCGGCAGGCGCGGTGGCTGGGGTTCCCGCCCGCGTCCGAGGAGCGGATCACGGCCCTGGAGAAGCGCCTCGGCCGGCGGATGCCGCCCTCGTACCGGGAGTTCCTGAAGGTCAGCGACGGGTGGCGGTACGCGGGCGGGTTCGTGTCGCTGCTGGCGGGGAGCGCGGAGGCGTGCTGGCACAATGACGAGTCGGGACTCGCGGTCATGTTCGAGGAGTACCTGGACGAGGACGCCGAGCCCGAGGAGCGGCGGGAAGCGGACCTCTGGCGGCGCGGGCTGCAGCTCGACGTCGAGTCCGACATCACCTACGTCCTCATGGATCCCGAGGACGTGGACGAGGACGGCGAGTGGGCCGTGTACACGTGGTCGAGCTGGCGGGCCGCGCCACCCGAGCGGCACGCGAGCTTCCTCGCGTTCATGCGGGACATGCACCGGGAGTTCCACAGCCTGCGGGCCCGGCCGGGCGACGGGGAGCCGGAGTTCGTCAACGACACGACGCGGAAGCTGGACGCCCTGGTGGAGGAGGCCCGGCTGGAGGCGCTGCGCGGTGGTTGGGAACGGGCCGTGGAGGCTTTGGACGAGGCCAAGGGGTACGGCAGACCCCGGGCCGCCGGACTGGTCGACCAGATACGCCGGCTGCTCGGGCAGACCTCCCTGGTGTACTTCGACGGCCTGGTGACGGACCCGCGGTACGCGCCCGAGCTGCTGCCGCCCCTGGTCGCCGAGCACGCGGCGCACTCGTACCGGGACGACTCCACACTGAAGTTCCATCTGCGGGGCGCCGATGAGGACCTGCTGTCACTGGCTCACGCGACGCTGGAGCAGGTGCGCGGCGGCACGTACCGGTACACGGCGGACGGACCGTTCGGGGAGGCGGTGGAGCGGGCCCGGGAGCTGGCGCGGTGGGGGGACACCGACGGGGCATGGCGGACCCTGATGGACGCCCTGCCCCTGTGGAAGCCGCTGGGACCGGACCACCTGGCGCCGCTGGGGTGGGTGGCCGACCCCCTGCTCGGGCCGCTGCTGGCCCCGGAGCGGGGCCGCGAGCTGCTGTCCGCTCCGAGGGGCGGGCAAGCGGGCGAGGTACCGGGGCCGACGGCCGGGCTCGACCCGGGCGGCCTGGCCTGGCTCGCGGAGCCCGACCCCGGCAACAACCGTACGTCCTACCGGTTCGTCCTGGTGGAAGGGGTGGAGCCGGAGGAACTGCCCGCTCGCCTGGCGGACGGGGACGACACGGTGCTGAACGAACCCATGACCCTCTGGGAGGCGCGCCACAGGTTGCTGCACCACCGGAGGGAGTTCTCGTCCTACGACGACAAGGCCCTCATGGCGGTCGGCCGGGCCGGCCCCGGCTGGAGTTTCGCCTTCGAAGGCGACCCTGCCGCGTTCGACCGTCGGCGGTTCGTCTCCCCCGCCCCGGCCGCCGGCGCGGGCACCCGCGCGGTGGTGGTGTGGAGCGGCCTCAGGGCATGGCACGGGGAGCCGTTCTTCCATCTCTCGGTGGCGCGCGACGGCGCCGAGCAGTACGCGTTCACCTACGCGGACGGAGAGGTCCGGCGCAGCGGGGACATACCGCGGGCGCTGGACCCGAGCCGGTTCTTCGGCACCCTGGAGGACTCCGCCGAGGTGGAACGGTCGCTGCTGGAAGCGGTGGCCGGGGAGTTCGGTGCGCAGGTGCCGCGCCACGCGATCGTCAGCGGGCGGCTGCACACGTTCACCACCCGCTCCTGGACACGGCCACCGAAGGACGGTGAGACGTACGCGGTGATCCGCATGGGCTGAGGAGCCGTGCCCCTGACGGACAGCGGGCGGACGGACGACGGTCCGGAAAGCAGGTGAAGGCCGGCCGGGGCCACCGGGCCGGCCTTTCGCTCTCAGCTTGACTCTGAAGCTTCTATAGATCGTCAAGCTGTAGGAGACGGCCCGGGTGTGCCGCTGAATGCGCTGGTCAGGTGGTGGTAGACCTCGCGCGCGACGAA
>NZ_JAGMUJ010000015.1 GCF_019049255.1 Streptomyces sp. AC558_RSS880
GGGGGGGGCGAAGGCCGACGTCATCCCTCGCGGTGCTGAGCGAACACCTGCTGCTGCTCGTCCCGCCAACTCCAGTTGGCCGGCCGGGAGAAGGGCAGGCTTCGGGCAAGACCGGAGAACTGGTCGGATGGCTCCCGGCTGGCCTTGTTCACCACGATCGCCGAGAGCATCGGCGCTCGTCCGTCCTCGTTGCGATAGAGGCAGACATCCTTGAGCAGGTAAGTCATGACTCCGTGGTGAGGCGGAACGGAGTCAAAGCCCTGTGTCGCCAACTCGGCACTCAGGTCCCCGTACGTGATGGTCTGGCCCTGCCGGGCCCGCTTCCGCAGGATCTCCACGGCCGCTTCGACCGCTGCCGGGTACTCCGGATCCTTGATCCTCATTGTCCCTCCCCCATCGCGTGGACACTGCCCAGCCTGCGCATCGTACCGGCCGGACATCGGCCCGGTACCGCTACAAGGGATACAGCAGCGAAGTACAGCGAACTTCCTGACCTCAGCCGACTACCAACAGCCATCAGATGCCTTCCGACCAGCCACTGATCCTCGATGGACCTTCTGCCGGCAGTTTGGGACGAAGAGGCGCGCGACCGGCGCTGACAGGTCTCGCTCCTGGCCATCGACGAAGCCCGGCCGTCGGTTGGGTCCCGGGCTGTTCCCGGGCCGCCCCCAGACAGAACCGGGGATGCAACTGCACTACAGAGCTGGGCACCTCGGATGCCGGCCGCGCGCCCGCGACCCTAGCCGTAGCCACTGACAAGGGCCTGCCCATGAGAAGCCAGTGGGCGTCGGCGCCGGGCCGTCCCTGGGCTGTCCGGGGCCGCTCACCAGCGGCCAAGGACGACCAACGACGACCACCAGGCGCGCAAGCCCGACGCCCCTGACCAGCGAAAACCCAGCTCCCCAAGATCCCCGGCAAGACCCAGGGCAAGAAGACACCTGTGAGCGAAGAGCCTTGACCACGTATGACCGCGCAGGGCACGAGCGGCTGTCCAACGGCACGGCGTGTGCATCATGAGGCATGGGGATTGATCTGGAGCTGCACTCATCACGGCCGGCACGCAAGGACTGGCGCGCGACACTCCTGCAGAGCTCCTACGGGCACGGCGACGCTCTGGCCGATGCGCTCGGCTCGCTTCAGCTCCTCGGAGTACCCGGGAGACTCACTGCCGTCGATCTGTACGGGGATACGTTGATGAACGAGCAGGAGGCCGCGGCCGCCGTCCGCGAGATCGGCGATCTGAAGCAACGATGCGGTGACGAGCGTCAGCTCGCCGCATGGGACGACCTCGCAAGGATGCTGAGTGAGTGCGCAGCCACTCCAGGTAGTCACCTGTGGTTCGCGGGCGACTGAAGCTCGCATCGCGTCTGCCGGGCGAGTGTCTGACTGCGTGACAGCGCCGACGGACAAGCACGAACGCCTGCGGACCATCGGAGCAGGTGAGAGCCGCAGCGGCCCAAGGTCAGACGCTCATCCAAGTTGCTTCGGGACGAAGAAGGTCGTGGGTTCACATCCCGCCACCCCGACACAGTCGGGGGGCGTCTACTCGTGTGAGTAGGCGCCCTCCGGCGTTCCCGCCTCACCCCTTGAAGTCGATCATGCGGACGGGCTGCCCGGTGGCGCGGGCGATGGTTTCGAAGTCCCGGTCGTAGTGCGGCAACGTGAGCCCTGCCTCTTCCGCGGCTGCGGCCACGAGAAGGTCGACGGCTCCGGCGCTGCGATGTTCACCCTTGGCAGTGAGCTCACGCTGGACGACTCGGGCGCGGCGGTAGATGCCGTTGGGCATGGGGCACCAAGCGAACTGGTTCAGTCGTTCCTGGATGGCCGCGCGGTCCTTGTCTGAACATGCGGAGTGGAGCAGCTCCAGTTCAGTGAGGTCACACAGGGCGACCGGTCCGGCGGCCATCCGCTGCTCCCACTCTGCGGTCGCCTGACGCAGCAGTACGCGAGCCAGGGCCGACGTGTCCATGAGGTAGTCGGCCACACTCACCGGGCGGAACCACCTCGGTAGTCGCGCTTGTCCAGCAGGATCTCGGCATCGAGGGCGCCTTCGTCCGCGAGATCCTGCAGCTCGTGCACGGCACGCAGGCGTCGATTGCGGGCCACGATTTCACGTAGGGCGGTGTTGATGGTGTCCCGCTTCGTGGAAGTGCCCAGCTCCTTCGCCGCGGCCTCCAGGGCGTCGTCGTCGAGGTCGTGAGTCCGGGCTCACTCCGCGATGTCGACGCCGTAACCGCGGGCCAGGTCGGCCAGGCCGTGGTCGTAGCCCTGCCCGACGGCACGAAGGCGCCAGCCGTCGCCCCGGCGGTAGATCTCGGCGAGGATCATGGTGCGCTCGGTGGTGGCGGCGTCGAGGGTGGCGCGGGCGGTCGTGGCCGCGCCGATCCCGCGGGTGACGGTGATTTCGACAGCACCGACGTCGGAGAACGTCGCGGCGCCGTCGATCGCGGCGGCGACGGCGACCTGGCTGACCTCCAGGGGCAGCCGCTCCAGGTCAACGGTGACGGCCTGCTCCGTGGGGCCGTCCGTGGCGAGCCGTACGGTGCCGTCCGGGTGCTCGGGTGCGCCGTAGAAGACGAAGTCCTCGTCCCCTGCCACCTGCTCGTGTGCGTCGAGAGCGAAGGCGACGACGTCCACGTCGCAGGCGGTGTGCTGGCCCCACGTCGCGGCCACCGTCCAGGCCGCGTCCGCGTCGGGCAGGTCGATGACGGCGCCTCGGACCAGTATCTCTGCCGTGTCCGGCTGGTTTCCGACCGTGCTCCGCACCGGCTCGGACATCGGCGCGGGGGCGGGTGCGAGGAGCCAGTCGCCGTCGTGCAGGGACAGGCCGAGGGAAGCGATACGGCTCATACGCCGGTCCGCTTCGCCACCGGGCAGCACCACGACGTCGGTCACCTTGGCCGAGAGGTTGACTGCCGCGGAGGCTCCGAGAGCGACCACACGCGAGCGTGCCGCCGCGGCCTCCTCGTGTGTGCCGCCCAGGACCAGGATCCGACGCCCGGCCAGCGCCCTGTCGTCCGCCCTGGTCTCGAGTGCAGTCGGCTCAGTGGCGCGCTGCACCGGAATGCTCGGCGCGGGCGCGGGCGCGGGCGCGGGCGCGGGCGCGGGCCGGGCAGTCGTCGTCCTCTCGGGCTTCTTGGCCGCCCGCCGGTGCTCGGCGGTGCCGGCACGGGCGGTTCCCTTGGCCTGACCGGGCTGTACGTCCTCCAGCAGTCGCAGGTAGGTCGGCTCGTCCACGAGGGGGACGCCCTCGGCTGCGGCGCGACGCAGCTTGCCGGATGCGGCACCGGGATCGTTGGTGACGACGACGCTGGTCTGGCCGCTGACCGAGGTCATCATGTTCAGTCCGGCCGCCACCGAGCGGGCGACCAGTTCCTCACGGGACATCCGGGTGTCCCCGGTGATGGCGACTTTCATCCCCTGCGTCAGGAGCCCGCCCACCCGCAGACGGCCCGGATTGCGATAGGCACAGGGGGTCTTGGGAACGTAGGGCTTGTAGTCCTGGCGGGGTGGACAGGTCAGGAGCGGCAGAGGCAGGCCCAGGTGCTCGGCGGCGCTCAGGGAGCCACGCAGGACACCGGAGAGCACCCGTACGTCGTCCCGCGCGTCGTGGGCCCGCTCCTGGTGTACGCCATAGTGCGCGGCGAGAGTGCCCAGCTTGAGATCGGGCGTCGTGGGCGCGACCAGACGGTTGAGGGCCAGCGTGCACAGGCGTCTGCTCACCGGGACCCAGGAGCGGACACGGGCGAACTCGTGGGCCAAGAAGTCGTAGTCGAACTGCGCGTTGTGGGCGACCAGGACACGGCTGCTCAGCAGTGCCCCCACTCGCGGTGCTATTTCCTCGAAGGTGGGCGCGTCCGCGAGGCGGGCGGGGGTGAGGCCGTGGATGTGCACCGGGCCGGGGTCGCAGCCCGGGTTGAGGAGGGTGGAGAACTCCCCTGTCTGCCGGCCGTGTCCGTCCAGCGTGATGACCGCGAGGGACAGAACACGGTCGTGGCCGGGCCTCAGCCCGGAGGTCTCCACGTCCACCAGCGCCCAGTCATGGAAGTAGTCGGGCAGGGCGGGCCACTTCGGGTTCGACGGCGACAGGGCCAAGCTGAGGCTTCCCTCCCGGGTGAGGCGGACGGCTCGAAGCCCGCCCGCGGTCATGGTCGATCGGGTGGGATTTTCGCATGTTTCGGGTGATGTCCGCGGCAGGTCTGTCATGTGGGGGCCGGTGCGGGCCACGCGGCAGGCCTCCGGCTGTCCGCCCTTGCTGTTCATCCAGGCCGGTGCCGGCGGCAGGCGCCGGACAGCGGCCCACACTGCCGGGCCCTCGGGTCGGACGCACTCGGCGGTGGCACGGGAGACCGCGACACCAGGGCCTCCTGTTACGCGTGGACTTCGGCACGGTGCGGATGCGCGCCTGCGACCTGCGCTCCCATGCCCAGGAGCCGCTGTTCCGGGTGCGGGTGCTCACTGATGACGCGGCGTTGAGCCGGGCGGTGGAGGACGTGCTCGCAGACGTCACGGCGTTGTCCAGGACGGACAGCGGAACCGAACTCGACGGTGCCGGGGTACGGACCCGTGACGACATCGGCCGACTGGCCCGAGCAGCCGGACAACACCTCTGAGGCGCTCGCGGACACGCCGGTTCGCTTTCGTCGTACGCAGCGTCCGCGCGCCGGTCGTCCTCCGAGAGGCCCTCGAACCGCTCGGCGCCCCCGGCCGTGCGTCCGAGCCCCTGGGCGGGTTCGTTCAGGATCGCCTCGTGTGCGTACGGCACAGGCTTCCACCGCCGTGGTTCGAGACCGGCGGTACGCCCACGGCCGCCCGTGAGCAGCACGGTTCCGCACGGTGAGCCGGGGTCGCCGCGGAAGCGCCCCTATGCGGGGCGGGCCCGCAGGCTGCGGGCGAGCAGGCCGATCAGTACGGCGTTGACCAAGCCGGACAGGAGGACACCGGCGGAGAAGACCAGCGGGCTCAGCCAGGTGAGCGAGGAGTGCTCCACGGGTGCCATCACCAGCAGGGCGAGGAAACTGAGCGGCGCCGCGGCCATCAGGGGCCATATTCCGGCGAACCCCGGGTCCGGCAGCACGTACATGGCGTACAGGAAGAAGACCAGCGACGCCGCGACCACGGCGAGGTATCCGCGCGCGAGCCAGTTGTCCACGGCGGGTGCCAGCAGGTTCCGTGACGTCCGTGGGTGAGCGGGTGCGGAGGGTTCCCGGGCCGGCCTCTTGGTGAGGGCGCCGAGCACGGCGGCGTTCACGAGGGCGCACAGGAGGAGACACACCACCCAGAAGCCGGTGGCCAGTGCCTCGGCCGTCCCGCTTCCCTCCGTGCCGGGCCCGAAGGGGAAGACCAGGCCCAGGAAGGAGAGCGGCGCCGTGAGCAGCAGAGGACTCATGGCGTAGGGACTCTCGGGGAAGAGGAACATGACCAGGATGCCGGCGGCGAACACCGCCAGATAGCTCCGGGCGAGCCGACTGTCCGTGACAAGTGCGATGAGTCGCCGCGGGCGCGAGGGGGAGGCAGTCGGCATCGGGGGTCCTTCGGGCCGGTACGGGTCGGTGGTCTCCACAGTGGGCCCGAGGGCACTTCCGGTCATGAGTACGGGCACTCATCACGCCGGGAGTACTTCCGCCCGCACCGTCTTCCCCGCGGTCCGGCGCACGGCCGAGCGGGGCGGTGCGTCGTCATGGGCCGTGTACTACCGTTCGGGAGTACGCGGGATCCTGTTGGGGGAGAATCGGTGAGCGCTCGGATTCTGGTGGCCGAGGACGACGAGAAACAGGCTCGGCTGGTCCGGATCTATCTGGAGCGGGAAGGCAACGCGGTGCAGGTCGTGGGCGACGGCCGGGCGGCGTTGGAAAAGGCCCGCTCGTCGAAACCGGATCTCATCGTTCTCGATGTGATGCTGCCGCTGGTCGACGGACTCGATGTGTGCCGCATTCTGCGGACCGAATCGGATGTTCCCATTCTCCTTCTCACCGCCCGCACCACCGAGGAGGACATGCTCCTCGGCCTCGACCTGGGCGCCGACGACTACCTCACCAAGCCCTACAGCCCTCGCGAGCTGACCGCGCGGGTACGGGCGCTGCTGCGCCGGTCGAGGAAGGCCGCCGGCTCGGCGGAGTCCGCGGTGCTGCGGGTCGGGGCGGTGGTGCTGGACACCGCGCGCTTCGAGGTCCGGGTGGCGGGACAGCCCGTGACCCTGACCGCCAAGGAGTTCGCCATCCTGGAGGCGCTGGCCCGGGAACCGGGCAGGGTCTTCACCCGGGCGCAGATCATCGAGCGCGTCTTCGGCTTCGACCACGACGTGCAGGAGCGGACCGTCGACGCCCATGTGATGAACCTGCGCCGGAAGCTGGAGGCGGACCCCGGGCGCCCGCGCCACCTGGAGACGGTGTACGGCCGGGGCTACCGCCTCAACGACGGTCCGGACCCGGCGTCCTCCTGACGCCCGCCTCCCGGAACCGCGGGCAGTACGACGGTGAACGTGGTGCCCTCCCCGACCGTGCTGCGCACCTCGATCGTTCCCCGGTGGTCGGTCACGATCTGGCGGGCGATGGACAGGCCCAGGCCGCTCCCCCCGGTCGCCCGGCCCCGGGACGCGTCCGCCCGCCAGAAGCGGTCGAAGAGGTGCGGCAGGTCCTTCTCCGCTATCCCCTTGCCGGTGTCCCGCACCTCGACGACGGCCAGTTCGCGCCGGGGGAGCAGGGCCAGGGTCACGCTGCCGCCCGCCGCGGTCGCCCGCAACGCGTTGCCGACCAGGTTGCCGAAGACCTGACGCAGGCGGTCGGGGTCGGCGGTCACGAACACCGTTCCGCTCGCCTCCAGTTCGAGCCGGACGCCGGACGCCTCGGCCTGGGCGCGGTGGGCGGTGCGGGCGGTCTCCAGCAGCTCCCCCAGGTCGACCTCGGTGGGGTGGTAGGTGAGCGCGCCGGCTTCCGCCAGCGCGAGGTCCTGGAGGTCGTCCACGATCCGCTGCTGCAGCATCGCCTCCTCGTGCAGGGAGGAGAGCAGTTCGGGGGTCGGTTCGACGACGTCGTCCCGCAGGGCCTCCAGGTAGCCGCGCAGATTGGCCAGCGGGGTGCGCAGTTCGTGTGCGATGTCGCCGATGAGGCGGCGCTGGCGCTCCTCGCCGGCCTGGAGCGAGTCGGCCATGCGGTTGAAGGCGCCGCCGAGTTGCGCGATCTCGTCCCGGCCGGAGACGGGGACGCGGCGCTCCAGGTCGCCTTCGCCGAGCCCCTTCGCGGCCAGTGTGATGGCCCGGACGGGGCGCAGCACGGCCCTGCTCAGGAGCAGGGCGCCGAGGATGGCGGCGAGGGCGACCCCCACCGCGACGGCCACGGTGGGCGCGGCGGCCAGGGTGGGGGGTGACTCGTCGCGCACGCCCAGGCGGATCTCCAGGCGGGGCGGGGCGACGGAAGCGGTCCGTTCGTCGAACACCCGTTGCAGGCAGGCGGTGGGCCGCCGGTCGGTCCCGCACGGCTGGACCGCCTCGACGTCCCGTGAGGTCGGCGGGTTCGCTCCCGGCTTCGGTTCGTCGCACTGCGCGGGCCGCCGGCCGGGGCTGATCTCGGGCACCCCGATGTCGTCCGCGGCGGCCGTCGGCTCCGCTCCGGCCCGGGTCAGGCAGGTCGCGTACGCCACGGCCGCGCGGTAGTCGGCGATCGCCGTGGCGGTGAGTTTCACCGAGGTCCGCGGCGCCCGGCCCGCCGGGAACCGCAGGACGGGGCGCGGGTCGACCAGGACCGCGGGCCGGCTGCTCAGCGCACGGGGGTCCCGGCCGGCGAGGGCGTCGGAGTCGGCGAGCAGGACGTCCGACTCCGTGACGACCCGGATGCGCTGGCCGGTGTCCCGGGCGAGTTCGGCCACCGTGGGCGAGAGCCCTTCCCAGGTGCCGTGCGCGAACCCGTACGCGCGCAGGGCGCCGGTGATCCGGGAGACCTCCTGCTCACCGGCCGTGACGGTCTCCTGGACCTGACGGTTGGCCTGGCGCAGCGTCAGCCACGCGGTGGCGGCGGTGGCGGCCAACGCCACCAGCATGAGCATGCCGAGGACGCGGAACCGGAAGCTCACCGTGCCTCCTTCATTCGTTTCCGGATTTCAAGAGGGCGTCATGGGCCAACATCATCGGTAAATGTCCTATTTCTTTCACTTTGATGTTTTCCGGCCTCTCGTGAATAAAAAGTAGCCACTTGTTGGCGGAATCATTTCTTCACCCTATTTCGGGGGTGATCGTACAGAGAGCCGCTCGCGTCCCTGTGGATACGGGCGCCGCCGCTTTCGCCCCGGCACCGTCCGGCACGCGAGCGCGGCACTGACACACGACAACGAGGGGGTTCATCATGAAACGACTCGCGGCACTCGCACCCGTGCTCGCGGCCGTCGCCGTGGCGGTTCCGCTGTCGCTGGCGACGCCGGCCGCCGCGCACGCCTCGTGCGGCACGACCGTCTCCGACAAGGACGGCAGTTCGTGGGGGAAGACGGCCGACGGGGCCAACGAGCGCAGTGGTTCCAGCACCAGCTGTACGATCAAGGGCGTCGCCTACAACACGCAGTCGCTGGACTACCACTGCTACACCGTCGGCAACGACGGCTACACGTGGACGTACGTCAGAAACGACGCCACCGGCGTCACCGGCTGGATCCGTGACGACCTGCTGAGCGACGGCGGCAGCTACGTCCACTGCGGCTTCTGACGCCCCCTTCGCCGTACCGAGCACCACGCGGTGACACACGCCGCCGGGTGGCCCCGACCGGGGACGCCCGGCGGCGTTCACGTACCGGACAGCGCCTCCGTCGGAGACAGCCTGCTCGCGCGGACCGCCGGATACAGGCCGGCGATCACGCCGATGGCCAGGGTCGAGGCGATGCCCGCCAGGCTCGCCCACGCCGGGACCACCGTCGGCCAGTCGCGACTGAGGGCGTATCCCGCCGTGATCAGCGTCCCGAGGACCGTTCCGCCCAGGCCGCCGATGAGGGACAGCAGCAGTGACTCCGTCACGAACTGGGTGCGGATCTGGCCCTTGGTCGCCCCGAGGGCACGCCGGAGACCGATCTCGGGACGCCGTTCCAGCACCGAGATGACCATGGTGTTGCCCACGCCCACACCGCCGACGAGCAGGGCGACCCCGCCGAGACCGAGCAGCAGCCCGGTCAGCGCCGACTCGGTGGCCTCACGGGCCGCGAGCGCGTCGGAGGGCCGTGAGATCCGTACCTCACCCGGCTTCTCCGGGTACGCCGTGGCCGGGAGCACCGCCCGCACCGCCGCGACCCGGCTGTCCTCCGCGCGGACGTACACCGTCGACGGATGGCCGTCGAAGCGCAGGTAGGTCCGGGCCGCCGACCATCCGACCAGGGCGGCGCTGTCGAGTTCCGGCGCCAGCGGTACCGGATCGAGCACGCCGATCAGCGAGAACCAGCGCCCTCCGAGCCAGACCCGGGTGCCGGGCGTGTACACGTCGAGCCGCTGGGCGGCGGTGGCGCCGAGCACCACCGCCGGGTACTCGTCGGTCGCGGAGTCCAGCCAGCGTCCCCTGCGGACCTGCCCGCCGACCGCCGGCAGGAGGTCGGTGCCGGCCGCGAGCACGGTCAGGGAACCGGTCCGGCCGATGGCGATGTGGTCGTTGCGGTAGACGTGCGCGTCGGTCGCGCCGGTGGCGGCCGCCTGCCGCACGGGAGGGATCCGGCGGACCATCGAGACGGCCTCGTACGGCAGCCGGGCCTTCTCGCCCGTCAGGGACTCGCCCGGAGCCACCCGCAGCAGATTCGTGCCGAGGGCGTCGAGCCGCCGGTCCACCTCCGCCTGTCCGGAGCCGGAGATGCCGACCACCGCGATCATCGCGGCGACGCCGATGGCGATGCCGAGCGCAGAGAGGAAGACCCGCAGCGGACGCGTCCGCAGACCCGTCCCGCCGAGCCGTACGACGTCCGCGGGCCCGAGCCGGGCGGCCCGCAGCCGGTCGCCCGGGTCCCTCCCGGAGGAGTCAGGGGCTCTGTCCGTCATCGGGGCACCCCGATCGACGAGCCGGCCGACGATCCGGTCGCCGTGTCGGCGACCAGGCGTCCGTCGCGCATCTCGATGCGGCGCGGAAGCTGCGCGGCTATCTCACGGTCGTGCGTGATGACCACGACGGTGGTGCCGGCCGCGTGCAGTTCGCGCAGCAGGGCGAGCACGGCCGCGCCCGACGCGGAGTCGAGGTTGCCGGTCGGCTCGTCCGCGAGCAGGACCGAGGGTTCGCCGACCACGGCACGGGCCACGGCGACCCGCTGCCGCTCACCGCCGGAGAGCTGGTGGGGCAGGTGCCGGACGCGGTGGCTGAGCCCGACCCGGGCCAGCGCCGCCGCGGCCTTGGCCCGGCGCCGCCGCATCGGGACGCCCGCGTAGAGCAGCCCGTCCGCCACCGAGTCCAGGACGGGGACGCCGACCGCGAGGTGGAACTGCTGGAAGACGAAGCCGATCCGGGTGGCCCGCAGTGCGGAGACCTCGCGGTCGGACAGTTCGGCCACGTCGTAGCCGTCGACCAGGACCCGGCCCGAGGTGGGCCGGTCGAGGCTGCCCATGAGGTTGAGCATGCTGGACTTGCCGGAGCCGGACGGGCCGACCACCCCGACCAGTTCTCCGCGTCCGATCCGCAGACTCACGTCGCGGACCGCGGCCACCGGGCCCGGGTACGTCTTCGAGACGGCGTCGAACTCGACGACGGCCGGAGATCCGCCGCTCATTCCGGAATCCTCACCTTCAGTCCCGCGCGCACCGCGGAACCGCTCACTTCCACCTTGCCGTCGGCGAACAGTCCGGTCTTCACGGCGATGAAGCCGCCGTCCGCCGTCTCCAGCCCGTGACCGCCCTCCGCGAGCGCCACCAGCGCGGCGACCGGGACGGTCAGCACGTCCTTGGCCTCGCGGCCGACGTACTCGACGGTGACGGGACCGCTCTCCAGCCGCCCCACGGACTTCTGGTCCTTGATCGTGACGGTCACCGGCACGGTCGCTCCGCCCTGTTCCGCACCGTCCTCGCCGGAACCGCCCTCGGGCGCACTGGCCTGCCTGCCCACCGACGCCACCTCGCCCCGTACGGTCCTGCCGTCGGGCAACCGGACCCGGACGGCCGTGCCGCGTACGGCCCAGGAGGCGTCGGCGGCGGAGGCGTTGACCACGACCTTGCGGGCCGTCCCGGTGTACGTGAGGGCGTTCTCCGTGACGGCTTCGCCGAGCCGGACGCCCGGTCGGCCGATCCGCACCTTGCCGGCGGAGTAGATGACGTCACCGATGCCGACCGTGCCGGTCTCGGGCATCCCGAGCGACTTCTGCCACCGTTCGACGGCGTCGGCGGTCTTGGCGGTGAACGTCTCGTCCACCGTGAAACCGGTGTGGCCGAGTGCGGCCAGGTTCGTCTCGAACTGCAGGACGTCCATGCCCTTGAGCTCCGTCACCGTGGCGGCCCCGGCCCCGGTCCCGGCCCCGGTCGGCGTCGGCGTCGCGGCAGGGCCCGCGGCGGCGGTGTCGTCGGTCCCGCCGTCCGGCTTGCCCTCACCGGAAGCCGCTTCCCCGTCCGCGGCGCCGGCCCCGGACTCGGCGCCGGCCCCGGACTCGGCGGTGGTCAGTCCCAGGTCCCGGTACATGGGCAGCGACCCGTACAGCAGCACCACCGGGCGGTCGTCGACACGCAGCAGCGTGTCGCCGCGCTCCACCGTGGTCCCCGCTTCGGGCAGCCCGGTCACGGTCCCGGTCGCCTTGACCGGCAGGGGTATCTCCGTGCCGTACCCCAACTGTCCGTCCACCTCGGTGCGTTCGGTCAGCGTGGCCCGGGTCACCGGAACCAGCGAACCGGCCCGGGGCGGTGCGCTCGGGCCCTCGTCCTCGCCGCCGCCGAGGCCCAGGGCGCCCACCACGGCGACCGCCGCCACGACGACCACGGCCAGGGCGATCAGCGCCGTACGCCGCCCCCGTCCGCCGCGCGGCGGTTCGGACACCGTCCCGGACTCGTCATCGATCCGCGTCACCGTATCCGCCACGGTCAGCCCTTGCCGGGGCCCGCGGACTCCGGCACGCCCACGATCGGCCCGCAGATCCGGATGGCCCGCTTCGCACCGGCGGAGCTCTGGTCCCAGTCCCCCTGCCCGAGGCCGTCGGGGCCCGGGTCGGGGAAGTCGGCGGCCCCGTTCTCCTGCATGCACTTCGCGTACTGCTGCTTCACCTTGATCTGCTCGGCGGTGAGCTTGGACTGGTTGTCCTTCTCGATGCTCTCGGGCACGGCCGCCAGGTGGTCGGCGCACTTCTCCGTGGCGGCCTGGAACTTCGCGTCCTTCTTCAGGGCCCGGTTGTCACCGAAGTCGATGTTCCCCTTGTCGTCCGGGTCCGGAGCGTCGACCCCGTTCTCCCGCAGGCACTTCACGTACTCGCGTTGTGCCTGCACATAGGCGGCCACGTCGTCCCCGCCGCCCTGCGCGTCCGAGCCGGCGGACTGCGTGGTCGCGCCGCCGCTCGCGGCCGTCGGGATGTCCGACTCGCCCTCGTCGCCCCCGCAGCCGGTCAACGCCAGCGCCATGACCGAGGCCACCGCGGCCAGCAGTACCCGATTCGCCCTCACCGGTTCTCCCGCTCTCTGTCGTACCCGTCCGCGGACGCGGCGGGCAGACCGACCGTAGGACGGGTCCGATGAAGAACTCTTGAAGAACCTGTCAGCCGGCCGTGCGGCCGCGGAAGCATCGCGCCCGGCGCGGCGGCGGTGGCGGCACCGGAGCACGGACAGTACGTCCACCAGGAGCAGGCCCCGCCCCCGTCAGGGCCAGGGCCGTGTACACGGTGACCAGGGTCGGGAACGGCCAGGGGCCCAGGGTGCCGACCGTGTCCGGGGTCGCGTCCGACGTCTGCGTGAGCTTCTCCGGTGCCGCCGTCGGGGTGGCGCCGGTGAGCCGGCGTTGCAGGTCGCCGAGGAGGGGGCCGCTCAGTCCGACGAACACCGCGCCGGCCACGGTGACCAGGGCGGTCGCGGCCGTGGTCCACAGGGTGGAGCGCAGGCCGGTGAACTTGGTCCGTTCGAAGGCCAGGGCCTCCCGGAAGCCGGGGGCGGGGTGACGTGCGTACCCCACGGGCGTGGTCATCGCAGTGGCTCCCTGGCGTCGGTGTCGGTGGCTCTCCGGTATTCGACGGCCTCTCCCGTCATCGCCGTGCAGACCTCCTTCAGGGAGGAGCGGAGGCGAGCGCGGCGATCACGCCCGTACGAACGGTCCGCGCCCGGCGCACGCGGGCCATAGGTATGTCCTATGGCCCTTGCTGACATTTCGTCTTTGCCTCTCTTTCTCTTCCGGATCTACGGTGAAACAGCTCGACGAGGCGCTAGGCGCGAGATTTTCGAAGATTCTCCTTCCGCGCCCGAAGGACGTTTTCCGTCGAGCGCAGACATACGCGATCGAGAGGGTCATCGGCATGCCCACAAGCGGGAACGGAATGCGGGAACTCGCGGGAAAGCGAGCCTTGGTCACGGGTGGTTCGCGCGGAATCGGAGCGGCCGTCGTGCGCCGGTTCCTGGACGCCGGCGCCGAGGTGCTCACGACCGCCAGGTCGGCGACGAGCACCGTGCCCGAGGGCGCCCACTTCGTGGCGTCCGACGTACGGACCCGGGCGGGGATCGACGCGCTCGCCACGGCCGCGCAGGAGGTCCTGGGCGGGGTGGACATCCTGGTCCACAACACGGGCGGGGCGCGACCGCACGAGGGCGCCTCGGCCACCCCCGACGAGGAGTGGCAGGACGCGCTCGACCTGAACCTCCTGGCGGCGGTGCGGCTGGACTCGCTGCTGATACCGGGGATGCGTGAACGGCGCTCGGGAGCGATCGTGCACGTCTCCTCGGGCGCGGTGCACACCCCGGGCCCCCAGTTCCTGCACTACACGGCGGCCAAGGCGGCGCTGGAGAACTACAGCCGGGGACTGGCCGTGGAGCTGGCCCCCTCCGGTGTCCGGGTCAACGTCGTGGCTCCCGGCAGAACCGCAACCCCCGGCGGCGAGGCGACGCGGGAGCAGTGGGCGCGCCTGAACGGGGATCCCGGCGCCACCGCCACCGCGCCGCTGGGGCGCGACGGCCGACCCGACGACATCGCCCACGCGGTGCTGTTCCTCGTGTCCGACCGGGCCGGCTGGGTGACCGGGAGCAATATCTCGGTGGACGGCGGCGAATTCATCAGGGGATGACGCTGCGGAATTCCGGAACCGATTTCTGACAAAGAGAACGAAGGGACCCCGACATGGGTGAATACAGTGGCAAGAACGCGGTGGTCACGGGTGGCGGCAGCGGAATCGGGTTCGCGACGGCGAAGCTGCTGGTGGACGGCGGAGCCCGCGTGGTGATCACCGGTCGTTCTCAGACCACGCTCGACGCCGCGCGGGAGCGGCTCGGCGGGAACGCGCTGGCCGTCCGGGGCGATGTGGCCTCACTGTCCGACCTGGACGCCCTGGCCGGCCGTGTGAAGGACGAACTCGGCACGCTCGACGCCCTGTTCGTCAACGCCGGCATCGCAGGCGCCACCCCCTTCGAGTCGACCACCGAGAAGGACTACGACGAGCTGTTCTCGATCAACGTCAAGGGCGCCTACTTCACGGTGCAGAAGCTCGCCCCGCTGCTGGGCACGGGCGCCGGCGTCGTCCTCACCACCTCCGCCGCGAACGTCATGGGCCTGCCGGAGACCAGTGTCTACGCGGCCGGCAAGGCGGCCCTGCGCTCGATGGCCCGCACCCTCTCCCGCGAGCTGCTTCCCCGCGAGATCCGCGTCAACGCGGTCAGTCCCGGCCCCGTCGACACGGGGATCCTGGAGCTCACGATGACGGCGGAAGCCGCCGCGGAGTTCAAGGCCCAGCGGGTCTCGGACAATCCCATGGGGCGCTTCGGCACACCCGAGGAGATCGCCAGGGCGGCCGCGTTCCTCGCCTTCGACGCCACGTACACGGCCGGCGCCGAGCTCGCCGTGGACGGAGGCTACACCCAGCTCTGAGCCGGCTCCGACCAGGTCTCCTGACGCAGGAGTTCGAGCAGGGCGGTCTCCGCCGGGCCCGCGTCCTGCCGGACCACGGCGATGACGGGCTGGGACAGGGCCGGGGACACCGGGCGCACGAGGTGCTCGTACCCCTGCGGCACCGCCGAGGCCGGGACGAGGGTCACCCCCAGCCCGTGGGCGGCCCAGCGCACGGCCGTCGCCGTCTGGGACACGCGGGCGGCCGTGGCCGGGGCCAGACCGTTGTCCCGCAGCACCCTCAGCAGTACGCCGTCGAGCGTGCTGTCGCGGTCGAACCGCACCCACGGCTCCCCGTCCAGTTCGCCCAGCTCGACCCGGTCCGCGGACGCCTGCCGGTGCCCGGCGCCCAGCACCACGACGAGTTCCTCGTCGCCGAGGTGGTGGGCGTCGGCGGGGCCCTGCTCGCACGCCGCCATCAGGGCGAAGTCCAGCAGGCCCCGCCGGCACAGCCGGTCCAGCTCCGCGGCGCTCGGCTCCTCGAAGACGGTGACCTCCAGCCGCGGGAAGCGGCGCCGCAGCGCACCCAGCGCGCGCGGCAACTGCCGTGTGCCGAAGCCCATCTGCACCGCGACCACCAGCTCGCCCACCAGTTCGTCGGCGCCGGCCCGCGCCGTGGCCCTGGCCCGCCGCGACGCGCTCACCGCGACCTCCGCCTCCCGCAGGAACGCGCGGCCGACCGTGGTGGGCACCAGTCCGGTCGGCGTGCGGACGAACAGTTTCACGCCGAGTTCCCGCTCCAGGCCGCGGATCTGCTGGGACACCGACGGCTGGGCGACGTGCAGCAGCTCCGCCGCCGCCGTCACCGAGCCCTGTTCGGCGACGGCCAGGGCGTACTCGAACTGACGAAGGCTCATCGGCGTCCGTCCCTCCCCGCGGTCCACCCGCTGTCATCGCTGCAAGCGTGGGTAACCCGGTTCCGCCGACGGGAATTCCCGGACCCGGGGCCCCGGGGCCCTCGACGACGACGTCCGGCCGGAAGCCGTGAGGCCCACGGGGCGAACCCCCACGGCGGCCGTCACCTCACCGTCAGTACGACCTTGCCGCGGGCGTGTCCTCCTTCCACCAGGCGCACGCCCTCGGCCGCCTCCGCCAGCGGGTACGTCCGGCCGACCACCGGAGTGAGGCGGCCGGACCCGATGAGGGCGGTGACGGCCCGCAGATCCTCCTGGACCGGGCCGGACGGGGCCGCCGGGAGGATCACCCGGAGCCGCTGCCGGACGACCGCGTCGGCCGCGAGCAGTTTCAGCAGCGAGCCCATCGCCCCGAACACGTGGCCGGGTGAGCCGCCGCCGTTGCCCACCAGCGTGCCCGTCGGGGTGAGCGCCCGGCGCAGTCGGCCCAACGGGTGGTTGCCCACGTTGTCCAGGATCACGTCGTAGTGTCCGCGGGCGTCGGTGAAGTCCTCGCGGGCGTAGTCGACGACGTGCGCGGCGCCGAGCGAGCGCACCAGGTCGGCGTTGCGGGCGCCGCACACGCCGGTGACCTCCGCGCCGAGGTCCGCGGCGATCTGCACGGCGAACGTGCCCACTCCACCACCGGCCCCGTTGACCAGCACCCGCTGTCCCGCCCGCGCCCGGCCCACGGTCCGGATGCCGCGCAGGGCCGTCACCGCCCCCATCGGGACGGCCGCGGCCTGCTCGAAGGTCAGGTGCGCGGGTTTGGTGACCAGGAGGTCCTCGGTGGTGCTCGCGTACTCGGCGAAGGCACCCCGGCAGAAGCCCAGCACCTCGTCGCCGGGCTGGAGCCCGCGCACACCGGCGCCGACCGCCTCGACCCGTCCGGCCGCGTCGATCCCGGCCACCCGTGACTTCGGGCGGGTCAGCCCCACGTCCCCGGTCAGCCGGGCCGCGTACGGGTCGCCGCGCAGCATGTGCCAGTCGTAGGGGTTGACCGCGGCGGCGTGCACCCGCACCAGTACCTGGCCGGCCCCGGGCTCGGGGCGGTCGATGTCCGTCGGTTCCAGAATGTCCGGCGGGCCGAAGCGGTCCTGGACGATCGCCTTCATCCGGATCTCCCCCTCATAGGTGTACGGCGTACACCCACCATCATGGGTGTACGCCGTACACCTGGCAAGGGCCGGGAGGAGACAGGAAGGGACCGGGAGGAGACAGGAAGGGGCGGAGCGGAAACCGGGCCGGGCCGGGCCGGGTCGTCCGGGGTGGGTCAGCGCAGCAGCCGGGCCAGGCCGTCCAGCGTCAGATCCAGGGCGAACTCGAACTCGTACTGGTCGTCGCAGCCGGAGCCGACGACGGACTCCTCGTCGTGGGCGACCGCCATGGCCAGTGCGGTGATGTGGGGGTAGCGCGCGGCCATCTCCTCGGGCGGCGGCGCGTCCGGGTCCGGCTCGCGGCCGGGGCCGTCGACGAACAGCTCCTGGGAGAAGCCCAGCAGCCGGCTGCCCATGACGTGCATCGCGTGATGGACCAGGTCGAGCGGGAAGCCCCCGGCCCGGAAGACGCCGATCATCGAGTCCAGGTACGCCATCACCGCGGGGGTCGGCGCGGTCCGCGCCTTCATCCGCGCCTCGATGACCCCGGACGCCCACGGGTGACGCAGCAGCATGCGGCGGGCGGACAGCACCCGCAGCCGGACGGCGGTCTTCCAGTCGGTGTCCTCGGCCGGTGGGTCGATCTCACCGACGAGGACGTCGATCATGCCGTCCAGCAGCTCGTTCTTGTTGGCCACGTGCTTGTACAGCGCCATGGGGACGACGCCGAGCACCTGCGCCAGGTTCCGCATGCTGAGCGCGTCGGCCCCGCCCTCGTCGGCCAGGGCGACGGCGGCGGACAACACCCGCGCCCGGCTCAGGGGGGTGCGGGTCCGGTGGACGGCATCGGCCTGTCCGCTGATCTCCACCATCCCCTTCCAGCCCCGGGTGTACGGCGTCCACCCTAGGCGTCCGCGCCCGTGCCCGCCTCGTCGGGGGCCGCTGCGACTGCCGCGTGCCGACGCGCCCGTATCGCCGCGGTCCAGCGTGCCGGCACCGGGGCTGGTGTGCTTGTGCGGGGTGCGGCAGTGTGGTGGCCGGTCACGTTGCCGACCACGGTCAGCGTCTGGTGTGGTGGTTCGGGGGGCCGAGGCCCGGGAAGGATCGACGACATGATCATTTTTGGTACCAAGGGGTATCTGCACCAGCTCGCGATACTGACGCTGGTGTGCGCGCAGTGCGGGAATCCCGCCGCGCACACGCTCAGGAAGCGGGTCACCAAGTTCACCCTGTTCTTCGTGCCGCTGTTCCCGGTCTCGACGAAGTACACGACGCAGTGCACCTTCTGCGGCGCGGAGCAGAAGGTGACCGCGGAACAGGCCGAGCAGCTCCAGGCGCAGGCGGTCGGCGGCGGACAGGGGTACGGACAGCAGTCGCAGCAGCAGCCCTACCAGTCGTAGCCGGTCGCGGTCCTAGCCGCTCCACGCCTCGTCGTACGGGTCCTGCGGGACCGGGACCGGTTCGGCGTGGGTGACCTCGAAGTACGGGACCGGCCCGCCGTTGACGGGGTCCTTCGTACGGCGCGGGGTGTAGCGGCCGGTGACCTCCAGCCAGGTGTCCGGCCGCAGGACCGGAGGGATCGCGCCGGTGAGGGCGATCTTGACCGGCTGGGCGTCGGCGGCACAGCAGTTGAGGCCCATGCGGACCAGGTACGGGGCGCCGGTGCCGTCCAGGGCCACGAAACCGGTGATGCCGATGGGGCGGTCGCGCAGGTGACGGCCCTGGTCGTAGACCGCGCGGGCCGCGTACTCCCCGACTCCCAGGCGCAGGGGCCCCCGCTCGGGCAGCTCCGGGTAGCCGAGGGGTTCCCGCAGGGCCGTACCGGTGTGGGTGGCGCTGTAGGAGCCGAGGGCGGGCGGGGCGACCAGGATCAGGGCGAGGAGGGGGAGGGTGAGGAGCCAGGAGACACGGGGTTCCCGGTGCGACTCCCCCGGGTGCGGCCCGCGGCGCCACGCGTACCGGACCGTCGCCGCCGCCGTCGCGATCAGCACCGCGCCCGACAGCAGGAGCAGCGGGCGCAGGCCCGCCTTGACGTACCGCAGGTGGAGGTCGGTCAGGCCGGCGTGCAGCACGGTCGCGCCGAGGAGGAACAGCAGGGCCGCCTGGGCCTGGTGGTTCAGGGACGGCTTCACAGCAGTACCGCTCCCGTCAGGGCCGAGACGACCACCGCCAGGGCGAAGGTCGCGGGGGCGAAGCGCAGGGCGAAGGCCCGGCCGAACGTGCCCGCCTGCATCGCGAAGAGCTTCAGGTCGACCATCGGTCCCACGACCAGGAAGGCCAGCCGGGCCGTCAGCGAGAACTGGGTGAGCGACGCCGCCACGAACGCGTCCGCCTCCGAGCAGATCGACAGCAGCACCGCCAGGACGGCCAGCACCAGCACCGACAGCACCGGGCTGCCGGCCGCCGCGCGCAGCCACTCCGCGGGGACCACCGCCTTCAGCGTCGCCGCCGCCATCGCGCCGACCACCAGGAAACCGCCCGCGTGCATCACGTCGTGCCGTACCGAGCCCCAGAACGCCGCGCCCCGGCTCCGCCCGTCGTACGACGAACGGGCGGGCGGGCGCAGCCAGTCGGTGCGGCCGAGGCGCTGCCACAGCCAGCCCATCGCGCACGCCACCAGCAGGCTCGCGACGAAACGGGCGAGGACCATCCCGGGGTCGTCGGGGAAGGCGACCGCCGTCGCCGTCAGCACGATCGGGTTGATCGCGGGGGCGGAGAGCAGGAACGCCAGGGCGGCCGCCGGCGCCACTCCCCTGCGCACCAGCGCGCCCGCCACCGGCACGGACGCGCACTCGCAGCCCGGCAGCACCGCCCCCGCCGCGCCCGCGACGGGTACGGCCAGCGCGGGGCGTTCCGGCAGGGCGCGGGCGAAGAACGACGGCGGGACGAACACCGCGATCGCCGCCGACAGCAGGACGCCGAGCACCAGGAAGGGGAGGGCCTGGAGGACCACCGCCACGAACACCGTCATCCAGCTCTGCATCACCGGCGCGGCCAGGGCGCGGCGGACGGGGTCCTGGAACATCATCGCCGTGAGGAGGACGAGGGTGAGGAGGAGGGGGGAGGTGAGGTGGCGGGACGCCTCGTCGTGCGTCTTCTCCTCGTCCTGCGTCTTCTTCTCGTCGTGCGCCTTCTCCCCGTCCTGCGCCTTCTCCTCCCGGCCGTCGTCGGGTTCGGCGGTGCCGCGCGGGGGCGGTTTCGTGATGGCCACGGGCCGGGTGCACCTCCATGGATGCGCGCGCGAGAGAGCGGGGCCGCGCTCGGGTCCCTCCCCCTTGGTACGGAGGGCGGGGCGCGGCCGTTCAGACCCGGTCTGGAACCACCCGTCACGATGAGGCAGTCTCTTCACCCGTGGTGAGCCTCCTTCCCAACCCGGCCCCGCCCGGCGACCCGTCGGCGCACATGGTGGTGTGCGGCGACGACGGGCTCGCGCACCGGCTCGCCGCCGAACTGCGCGGTGTGTACCGCGAGCAGGTGACCCTCGTCGTGCCGCCGACCGGACGCAGCGGCCGGCAGCCGGTGGTGGGGCGGGCCCGCGCGGCCTCCGCCGCCCTGCTCGACCGGGTCGTGACCGCCGTCAACCGGGGCAACAGCGGGTCCGGCGGACCCGGCGGGTCCGACGACACCCTGGTGCCCGGCGAACGGGTCGTGGAGGCCGCCGAGCCGACCGAGGCCGTGCTCGCCGAGGTCGGGGTGGAACGCGCCGCCGCGCTGGCGCTGGTGTACGACGACGACGAGACCAACATCCGTGCCGCCCTGACCGCCCGCCGGCTCAACCCCCGGCTGCGGCTCGTCCTCCGGCTCTACAACCGGCGGCTGGGCCAGCACATCGAGGAACTCCTCGATCAGGCCGCCGCGTTGGCGGGCGGTGGCGGCGCGCCGGGACGCGGCGGGGCCGACATCGCCACGACCGTGCTGTCCGACGCCGACACGACCACACCCGCGCTGGTCGCCACCGCGCTCGTCGGCACCAGCAAGGTCGTCGACGCGGAGGGGCTGCTGCTGCGGGCGGTGGAGCGCCGGCCTCCGGGGCCGGGCGAGGTGGCCGACCCGGGGCTGTGCACCCTCGCGCTGCTCTCCGCGACCAGCAACGATCCCGCCGGGGACGAGGGTTCGGAGGACAGCGGCGAGCAGGGTCCGCAACTGCTGCCCGACGCCGCGGCGGTGGCGGCGGCGACCGGGCGGGGGACGGTGGTGCTGGAGCAACTGTCCTACTCCGGGCCCTCGTTGTCGTCCGGGCGGGGCGGGCCGCCGTTCGCCTCGCTGTTCTCGCGGCGGCTGCGGTGGTCGCTGGCGGGGCTGGTGGCGGCCACGGTCGCGCTCGCGGTCGCCCTGGCGCTGGTGACGGACGACGATCCGCTGCACGCCACGTACGTCACGCTGCTCGACCTGTTCGCGATCAACGAGCCCGCGCACCACGAGTCCACCGGCCGACAGGTGCTGCAACTGCTGTCCGGAGTGGTGGGGTTGCTGCTGCTGCCGGTACTGCTGGCGGCGGTGCTGGAGGCGCTGGGGACGTTCCGCACGGCGTCGGCGCTGCGGAAGCCGCCGCGCGGGCTGAGCGGGCACGTGGTGCTGCTCGGACTGGGCAAGATCGGGACGCGGGTGCTCACACGACTGCGGGAGCTGCACATTCCGGTGGTGTGCGTCGAGGCCGATCCGGAGGCGCGGGGGATGGCCGTGGCGCGGCGGCTACGGGTGCCGGTGGTGCTGGGGGACGTCACGCAGGAGGGGGTGCTGGAGTCCGCGAAGATCCACCGTGCGGACGCGCTGCTGGCACTGACCAGTGCGGATACGACGAACCTGGAGGCGGTGCTGTACGCGCGGTCCGTACGGCCCGATCTGCGGGCGGTGCTGCGGCTGTACGACGACGACTTCGCGAAGGCCGTGTACCGGACGCTGCGGACCGCGCACCCCTCGGCGCTGACGCGGAGCCGGAGTGTCTCCCATCTGGCCGCGCCCGCGTTCGCCGGGGCGATGATGGGGCGGCAGATCCTGGGGGCGATTCCGGTGGAACGGCGGGTGCTGCTGTTCGCGGCGGTCGTCGTGGGCGGGTACGCGCAGCTGGAGGGGCGGACGGTGGGGGAGGCGTTCCGGGCGGGGGCCTGGCGGGTGCTGGCGCTGGACACGGCGGGATCCGCCTCCGGCGGGGAGGGGGTGCCGGGTTCCGGGCTGGTGTGGGACCTCCCCGATACGTATGTGCTGCGTGCCGAGGACCGGGTGGTGCTGGCCGCCACCCGGCGGGGGCTGGCGGAGTTGCTGGGGCGGCGGGCGCGGAGCGCGACGTAGCGCTGGGCGCTGGGCGGGGCGGGTTTCGCTTGCCCGCGCTCGCGGGGTGCCTCCCCCACTCTCGACTTCGCTCGAGCGGGAGGTACCCCCACCGCCCACCCGTGCCGCCCCAGCGGCACGACTGCCCGCAGCTACGGGGCGGGCAGGTGTTTGGCCGCGAAGGCGAGTTCCAGGCGGACCTGCTTGATGCGTTCGTCGACCACCAGGGAACCGTGGCCCGCGTCGTAGCGGTAGACCTCGTGGACCGCGTCGCGGGACTCCAGGCGTTTGACGTAGTTCTCGATCTGCCGGATGGGGCAGCGGGGGTCGTTGACGCCCGCCGAGATGTAGACCGGGGCCCTGACCTGGTCGACGTAGGTGATCGGGGAGGACGCCTCGAAGCGGTCGGGGACCTCCTCCGGGGTGCCGCCGAGCAGCGTGCGGTCCATCGCCTTCAGCGCTTCCATCTCGTCGTGGTACGCCGTGACGTAGTCGGCGACCGGAACCGCCGCGATGCCCACCGCCCACGCGTCGGGCTGCGTGCCGATGCCGAGCAGGGTGAGGTAGCCGCCCCAGGAGCCGCCGGTGAGGACCAGCCGGGCCGGGTCGGCGAGTCCGGAGGTGATCGCCCACTCCCGCACCGCCGCGATGTCCTCCAGCTCGATCAGGCCCACCCGGTGCTTCAGCGCGTCGGTCCAGGCGCGGCCGTAGCCCGTGGAGCCCCGGTAGTTGACGCGGACCACCGCGTAGCCGTGGTCGACCCAGGCGGCCGGGCCGGCCGCGAAGGAGTCGCTGTCGTGCCAGGTGGGGCCGCCGTGGATGTCGAAGACCGTGGGGAGGGGTCCGGTCGCGCCGGCCGGCTTCTGGACGAGGGCGTGGATACGGCCGCCGGGCCCCTCCACCCACACGTCCTCCACCGGTACCGACCCGGGCGACTTCATCCCGGGCGGGTCGAGGACCACTCCGCCCGTCGTGGAGCGCACCGCCGGCGGCTGGGCCGCCGACGACCACAGGTACTCCACGCTGCCGTCGGGCCGGACCGTCGCGCCCGAGACCGCGCCGCGCGGGGTGGGGATCTTCTCCAGCCGGCGCTCGGCCAGGTCGTAGCGGAACAGCTCGCCGCGGGCCTCGAAGCCGTGCGCGATGAGCAGCCCCGTGCCGTCCGGGTACCACTCGGCGCTCACGTCGCCCGGCAGCTCCAGCGCGAGGTCGCTCTCCTCCCCCGTCGCCACGTCCCACACCAGGGGCTCCCAGCGTCCGCGCCGCTGGTGGCCGACGAGCAGCCGGGTGTCGCCCGGCACCGGCGCGAAGCCCAGCACCTCCAGGCCCAGCTCCCGGGTGCCGCCCTCGGTGTCGTCGAGCTCGGCGACCGTCGTACCGTCGGGCCGCAGCACCCGCAGCGCGGAGTGCATCGCGTCACCGTGCTCGGTGTGCTCCACGGCGATCAGCGAACCGTCGTGGGAGAGGTCGCCGACGCCCGCCGACTCGCGGTGCCGGTAGATCTCCACGGGCGCCTCGCCCGTGCGGGCCAGGTGGATCGTCGTACCGTCCTCGTCCGTGGAACGGCCCACGACCGCCGTACGGCCGTCCCGGCCCAGCGCGAGTCCCGCCGGGTACGAAGGGTCAAGGCCCGGTGCCGCGAGTTCGTCCTCGCCGCCCGGGAACCGCTGCCGGCGCCACACGCCGAACTCGTCGCCGTCCTTGTCGTCGAACCACCAGATCCACTCGCCGTCCGGCGAGAGCACGCCGTCCGTCGTGCCGTTGGGCCGGTCCGTCACCTGCCGCTGCTCGCCCGTCGCCCGGTCCCAGGCGTACAGCTCGTACGTCCCCGTCGCGTTCGACACGAACAGGGAGCGGTCGGGGGCGTCCTCCGCCCAGTCGGGCAGGGACACCCGGGGTGCCCGGAAGCGCTTCTCCCAGTCGGGCATGCCCGCGCCCTGTTCCACTCGCTCGGTCTGGTGGTCCGCCCGGTCCGGCGCGTCGGACCCGTTGCTCTCAGTCATGACCCCATACTGCCTGTCCCGGAGGGCATCGCGCCGCCGAGGTCCCCAGGCTGTGGACAACTTCTTCCCGATCCTTCACCGCCCCCTCGTGGAGACGGCCCGCCGCACGACGACCCCGCGGGCCGGGAACCACCCGCGGACCCGTACCGTTGAGGGCGTGTACCGGTTTCTGCTGACGCCCCGCTGGTGGGGGATCAACGTCTTCCTGCTGCTCTCCATCCCCTTCTGCGTCTTCATGGGGTCCTGGCAGCTGGGCCGGTTCGAGGACCGGGTGGACAGCCACCGCGACGCCGAGGCACGGATCGCCACGGACCAGC
The DNA here is from genome assembly GCF_019049255.1 of Streptomyces sp. AC558_RSS880. GTDB lineage: Bacteria > Actinomycetota > Actinomycetes > Streptomycetales > Streptomycetaceae > Streptomyces. The sequence goes on from NZ_JAGMUJ010000015.1 coordinate 24,578, forward strand.
GGGAGGCGGCCAGGCCCCTGGACGACCTGCTGCCCGTGACCAAGGCCACCTCCGGCAAGCAGGCCACCGCGAGCGGCCGGTACGACACCCAGTTGCTGGTGCCCGACCGCACGCTGGACGACAAGGACGGCTACTACGTCCTGACCCTGCTGCGCACCGACACCGGCCGGGCGCTGCCCGTCGTCCGGGGCTGGCTGCCCGGCACCCCCGATCCGGCCGAGGTGCCCGCGGCGCCCACCGGTGAGGTCACCGTCACCGGCGCGCTCCAGGCGTCCGAGACCCCGGGCAGCAACGGCGTCAGCGCCCGCGGCGGCCTGCCGCGGGGACAGACGTCGGCGATCAGCTCGGCGTCGCTGGTGAACCTCGTGGAGTACGACGTGTACGACGCCTGGATCACGCTCAACCGCGGCGACTCGGGGATGCGGGCGGTGCCGGCGACCGCGCCGGGCGGCACCGGACTGGACCTGAAGGCGTTCCAGAACCTCGGCTACACCGCCGAGTGGTTCGCCTTCGTGGGCTTCGTGATCTTCATGTGGTTCCGGCTGTTCCGCCGCGAGCTGGAGTTCGTCCGCGACGCGGAACTGGGCCTGGTCCCGGACGAGGACGGGACCGACGGGACCGGGACCGTGAACGGAAACGGGGAGCGGGAACCGGAGCGGTCGAGTCCGTCAGCGGTCTGACAACGGACCGGAGGACCGCCCCCGTCACACCGCCGTCAGCAGCCCCGTGTAGTACACCGTGCCCGCGCACGCGTTGCTCACCGTCGTGGTGGCCGCGCCCGAACCCGTGGGCGGCGTGTACGTCACCGCGACGCTGCCCTCCACCGTGCCGTCCTCCCTGACCAGCTGGGCGGCCGTGCCGCTGTCGGTGCCCGTGGACGCACCGGTCGTCGTGGTCGGGTTGTCGGTCGGTGTCGGATCGGGCGAGGGACCGCCGGTGCCGCCACCGGTGCCGGTGCCACCGCCGGTGCTGTCGCCCGGAGCCGTGCAGGGTTCGGAGGGCACCCAGGCGAACTTCACCTCGTACGCCGCACCCGGCTTGAGCACCAGTTGGGCGGCCTCCAGGGAGGGGTCGGGCAGCCCGGCCGCCGCGTCCCCCGCCACGTGCGGCGCCGAACCCACCTTGGCGGTGTCGGCGGCGCCCTGCGGGATCGCGTTCACGGAGCCGGCGCCCTCGACGGTACAGCTCACGGTGGAGACGTTGACGACCCGGAAGGAGCCGTAGACCGCGCCCGTGGATTCGGGGGCGGCGCTGGACGCGGCCGCCGGGCCGAGCTGGGCGGCGGTACAGGCGGGCACCCCGGCCGCGGTGCTGGACGAGGGGGCGGACCCCTCCGTCGTACCCGTACTGGAGCCGGTGGACGAGCCGCCCTTCTCCTTGTCCTTCTTGTCGCCCCTGTCGGTACCCTCGACCTGGTCCGAGGCGCCGCCCGCGGTGCTCTCCCCGCCCTTCGGGTCCTTGCCCTGGCCGGTGCCGCCCTGCGCCTGCGCGGCGTGGCCGACGGCGGAGGGGTCGGCGTCGGAGCCGGTGACGCCGGAGACGTGGACGAGGGCGGGGACCGCGGTGCCGAGGAAGAGGGCGGCCGCGGCCACGCCGACGAGGGCCTGGCGTTTGCGGGCCCGGCGGGCGGGGACGGCCCGGCGCAGATAGTCCAGGGTGCCGTCGCCCGGCTCCACCTCCCGCACCGCCTGCCGCATCAGGGCGCGCAGTGCCAGCTCGTCCGCGTCGAGCCCCTTGGAGCCCTGTTCGTCCAGGCCGTCGTTCACAGTTCCGTTCCCAGCGTGCGTGTGCTTCGGTTCGTTCCCGTCGCCGGATTCCCGTACGTCCTCGGGCGCGGGCACACCCTCGGACTCCCGCGCGGCGCCGGACGGGCGGGAGGTCCCCCGGACCTCCGGCCCGCGCTCCTCGCGCCGCGCGTCCTTGCCGTCGCTCATGCCGGCGCCTCCATGGCCAGCCGCAGCGCCGCGATACCGCGTGAGCCGTACGCCTTCACCGAGCCCAGCGAGATGCCGAGGGTCTCGGCGACCTGCGCCTCGGTCATGTCCGCGAAGTAGCGCAGCACCAGCACCTCGCGCTGGCGGCGCTGGAGCCCCTTCATCGCCTTGATGAGGGAGTCGCGCTCCAGCTGGTCGTAGGCGCCCTCCTCCGCGCTCGCCATGTCGGGCATGGGCTTGGAGAGCAGCTTGAGGCCGAGGATGCGGCGGCGCAGCGCGGAGCGGGACAGGTTGACGACCGTCTGACGCAGGTAGGCCAGGGTCTTCTCCGGGTCCCGGACGCGTTTGCGGGCGGAGTGGACGCGGATGAACGCCTCCTGCACGACGTCCTCGCAGGAGGCGGTGTCGTCGAGGAGGAGCGCCGCGAGGCCCAGCAGCGAGCGGTAGTGCGCGCGGTAGGTCTCGGTGAGGTGGTCGACGGTGGTGCCGGCCGCCACGACGTCGTCGGCGCCGTCACGCTGACCGGGGATACGGGCGGGGCGCGCTGCGGGCATGGGCGCGATCACCGGCATGCCGCCGCCGGACGCGCCGGACATGCGGGGTCGGCGAGCCGGGCGGGGCGGCCGGAGGGCCGTGCCGCGCGACGCTGTGAAGTCGAGTACCTCAGCCACGCCAGTTGGACACGCTTCCCCTCGTAAGGGTTGTACGCGCCGGGCGTCACTTTTGCGGTGGCCGGTGCGGCCGGCCGCCCGCCCGCGTCAGGCAGCACCACCGACAGCACATCAAATGCCCTCATGCGTCCCGCTCTTCCCCTGTATTCCATATGAACGGGCGTCCCCACGCCCGGTTCCGGACGTCCCCACGTCCGGAAAGCAGCGCCCCAGTGCCCCCGGTAGGGGGTGACCGCAAAGACGCTCCCCGCCCTCCGCTCGGTTGCGGATGACGGGGAGGTGAATCCTCGTACACGCCTGGCGCAATCCTCCGTTGCCGGAACGGCCTGATCAAGTGGCCAGGGCCGGGAATCCGGCATGCACAGGACTTACACAGATCCTACAAACGAATACTGTGCGATCCAGAACTTTTCACCGTTCAACCGCCACGAGTTCGGCGATCTGCGCGGTGTTGAGCGCCGCTCCCTTGCGCAGGTTGTCCCCGCACACGAAGAGCTCCAGCGCGGTGGGGTCGTCCAGGGCCCGCCGTACCCGCCCGACCCAGGTCGGATCGGTGCCGACGACGTCGGCGGGGGTGGGGAACTCCCCCGCGGCCGGGTTGTCGAACAGGACCACTCCGGGCGCCGTGGCGAGGATCTCGCGCGCCTTGTCGACGGTGACCTCGCCCTCGAAGCGGGCGTGCACGGTGAGGGAGTGCGTGGTGACCACCGGGACGCGTACGCAGGTGACCGCCACGGGCAGTGAGGGCAGACCGAGGATCTTGCGGGACTCGTCCCGCACCTTCATCTCCTCCGAGGACCAGCCGTCCTCCCGCAGTGATCCGGCCCACGGTACGACGTTCAGCGCGACCGGCTCCGGGAACGGCCCGGTGTTGTCCCCCACGGCCCGCCGTACGTCACCGGGGCTGGTCCCCAGCTCCGTACCGGCCACCAGCGACAGCTGTTCGCGCAGCGTCCGCACGCCCGCGTGCCCGGCGCCGCTGACCGCCTGGTACGACGAGACGACCAGCTCGCGCAGGCCGAACTCGGCGTGCAGCGCGCCCAGCGCGACGATCATCGACAGGGTGGTGCAGTTCGGGTTCGCGACGATCCCGCGCGGGCGTCTCCGCACGGCGTGCGGGTTGACCTCGGGGACGACGAGCGGCACGTCCGGGTCCATGCGGAACGCGCCCGAGTTGTCGACCACCACCGCGCCCCGCGCGGCGGCGACGGGCGCCCACCGCTCGGCGACCTCGTCGGGCACGTCGAACATCGCGACGTCGACCCCGTCGAAGGCCTCCTCGGTGAGCGCCACGACCTCGGTCTCCTCGCCGCGCACGGCCAGCTTGCGGCCGGCCGAGCGCGGGGAGGCGATCAGTCGGATCTCGCCCCAGACGTCCGCCCGCTGGGACAGGATCTGGAGCATGACCGTGCCGACGGCCCCGGTCGCTCCCACGACCGCGAGCGTCGGCCGCCCGGGACGTCCGGGTCGTACGGACTCGGCCATCAGCGGCCGGTGCCTCCGTAGACCACGGCCTCGTCGCTGTCGGAGTCGAGACCGAACGCGGAGTGCACGGCGCGTACGGCCTCCGGCACGTCGTCCTTGCGGGTGACGACCGAGATGCGGATCTCGGAGGTCGAGATCAGCTCGATGTTCACGCCGGCGTCGCTGAGCGCCGTGAAGAAGTCGGCGGTGACGCCCGGGTTGGTCTTCATACCGGCGCCGACCAGGGAGATCTTGCCGATCTGGTCGTCGTAGCGCAGGGAGTCGAAGCCGATGGTGCCCTTGTTCTTCTCCAGCGCGTCGATGGCCTTGCGGCCCTCGGTCTTCGGCAGGGTGAAGGAGATGTCCGTCAGGCCCGTGGAGGCGGCGGACACGTTCTGCACGACCATGTCGATGTTGATCTCGGCATCGGCGATCGTGCGGAAGATCGAGGCGGCCTCGCCGGGCTTGTCCGGCACGCCGACGACCGTGACCTTGGCCTCGGAGGTGTCGTGCGCGACACCGGAGATGAGAGCCTGCTCCACCTGCTTGTCCCCTTGCTTCATCGGCTCGCTGCTGACCCACGTGCCCTGCAGTCCGCTGAAGGACGAGCGGACGTGGATCGGGATGTTGTACCGGCGGGCGTACTCCACACAGCGGTGGAGCAGCACCTTGGACCCGGAGGCCGCCAGTTCGAGCATGTCCTCGAACGCGATCCAGTCGATCTTCCGGGCCTTCTTCACCACGCGCGGGTCGGCGGTGAACACACCGTCCACGTCCGTGTAGATCTCGCACACCTCGGCGTCGAGCGCGGCGGCGAGGGCGACGGCGGTGGTGTCGGAGCCGCCGCGGCCGAGCGTGGTGATGTCCTTGGTGTCCTGGCTGACGCCCTGGAAACCGGCGACGATGGCGATGTTGCCCTCGTCCACCGAGGCCTTGATCCGGCCCGGCGTGACATCGATGATGCGGGCTTTGTTGTGGACCGAGTCGGTGATGACACCTGCCTGGCTGCCGGTGAAGCTCTGGGCGTTGTGGCCCAGGTTTTTGATCGCCATGGCCAGCAGGGCCATGGAGATCCGCTCTCCGGCGGTCAGCAGCATGTCGAGCTCGCGCCCGGCAGGGATCGGGGAAACCTGCTCGGCGAGATCGATCAGCTCGTCCGTCGTGTCGCCCATCGCGGAAACCACTGCGACCACCTGGTGGCCGTTCTTCTTGGCTTCCACGATCCGCTTGGCGACGCGCTTGATGCCCTCGGCATCGGCTACGGAGGAGCCTCCGTACTTCTGCACGACAAGGCCCACGTGCGCTCCTCGCTCAGTCCGTCGTTTTCCACAGTCCGCCCACATATGTGTGCGCTGCGGTCGGCTCAGTCTATCGAGCGCCCGAAAAATCCCTCCGCGATATCGCATGGTGAGACTGCCCGGCGCCCGTGCAGGGGGCTCATGCCCCATCCCGGCGCGGACCACTCGGAAAAGCGACCCGCGTCACACCTTCCGTCGGGCGTCGTGGAGGGTCTCGGCCCACCAGTGAAGCTCGTCGAGCATCACCTTCGCCGCCGCCTCGTGGTGTTCCGGTGCCTGCCAGGTGCCCGTGTCGGTGAAGTGCTCGTAGTAACGGGGGAAGGAAACGTAGTCACGGACCGTGTGCGCCTGGAGCTCGCCGAAGATCTGCCGCAGATGCTCGATGGCCAGTAGGCCGCCCGAGGCGCCGCTGTAGCCGACGAAGCCGATCGCCTTGCGCTGCCACTGGGTGAAGTGCCAGTCGATCGCCGCCTTCAGGGATGCCGGGATGCTGCGGTTGTAGTCCGGGGTCACGACGACGATCGCGTCGGCGTCGTCGAGGGCACGGGTCAGCGGTGCCATCCCCGTCGGCCGCTCCGGGTCCGGGTCGAGCGCCGGCGGAGTGGCCGGGAGGGCCAGCGGCAGGTCGACGTCGGCCAGGTCGACGGTGGTCACCTCGAACGCGCCGTGCGCGGTGGCTTGCCGGGTGATCCAGTCGGCCACAACAGGTCCGAAGCGGCCTTCGCGGACGCTGCCGAGGATCACGGTGAGGTGGAGCGGGTTCGTGTCGGTCGTCATGGGCGATACGGTGCTCGGTGCGGCGGTGGAGAGGGAGACCGCGCCGAGAGTGGTAGTGACAGGGCCACGCTCCGGAGCGGGTGCGTTGTTACGTTGAACGCGTGAGCGACAACGAGTTGGGGATCTTCCTGCGCACCCGTCGCGAGGCCCGCACCCCGGCGGAGGTCGGCCTTCCCGCCGGGCCACGACGCCGGACACCCGGCCTGCGGCGCTCCGAACTGGCCACCCTGGCCGGAGTCAGCGTCGAGTACGTGACGCGACTCGAACAGGGCCGCGACCGACGCCCCTCGGGGGAGGTCCTGACCGCCCTCGCGGACGCGCTGCGACTGAGCACCGCCGAGCGGGTGCATCTGCACCGCCTGGTCAAGACGATCAGCGGGGCGACGTGCGGTGCGCCCCCACCCGTACGGACGGTCCGGCCCACCGTCCGGATGCTCCTCGAGCGGCTGGAACCCACCCCCGCCGTCCTGCTCAACACCCTCAGCGAGGCCCTCGCCTGGACCGAGGGCTACGACCGGCTGGCGCGCCCCCTGGGCCTGCTCGACGGCGATCCACCGAACCTTGCGAAGTTCGTCCTCACCGACGAACGGGCGCGCACGGCGTACCCCGACTGGGACCGCGTGGCGGACGACCAGGTGGCGGCCCTGAAACAGGGACCGGTCCGGCAGTCACCGGGCGGCAGCGCGCTGGTGTCCGAGCTGAGCCTGATGGCGGGACGGGACTTCACGGAACGGATGGAACGATTGCCGGGGCTGCCGACGGCGAGCGGGGTGGTGCGCATGGTTCACCCCGAGGCAGGTGAACTACGGCTGTCCTACGAGGTGTTGGAGTTGCCGGTCGACGACGGACAACGGCTGATGGTGCACCTGCCTGCCGATGCTGCCGCCGAAGTGGCCCTGGAGCGGGTACTGGGGGTGCGGAGTGGGGGGTTGCGGATGGTGGGCTAGATCAAGCTCCGGGCTGGACGGCGGCGAGGAAGGCCGACCAGGTGGACGCGGTGACGCGGAGTTCGGGGCCCGTCGGGCTCTTGGAGTCGCGGATGTGGACGGTGCCGTTCACGGCGACCTCGACGCAGTTGCCGCCCTCCGAGTCGCTGTAGCTCGACTTGAACCACGTCAGCTGGTCATTCATGGCGATCCACCATCCGCTCGATGAAACGGGCCGACTCGGCAGGGCTGAGCGCCTGCGTGCGGATCATGCTAAGCCGCTCCGTCGCAAGGCTGACAACCCCTGGATCGGCCGAAAGTTCGCTCACCAACGGGCCTTCGGCGAAAGCGAATCGTTCGTGGTCACGAGTCTCCAGCAGGACCATCGGTCCCATCAGCGCAACGGGGATGGCCCTATCGAACGGGAGTACCTGAAGCACGACGTTCCGGAGCCGAGACACATCAAGCAGATGACGCAACTGGTCCACGTCCGCCTGCGGGCTGCGCAACGCCGCCTCGTAGACAACGAAGCTGAAGCCCACCGGCGGCTTCCGCTCGGTGAGGATGGCCTGCCGCGCCATGCGAGCGACGACACGTTCTTCCGCCGTCCCGTCGTCCAAGGGCGGGACGTGGTTCTCGATCAAAGCCCGTGCATAGCTCTCCGTCTGCAACAGCCCAGGAACATAGGTGGCTTCGTAGGACCAGTGACTGCTTGCCTCCTTCTCCCGCTCCATGAAGTCCTGCGCCCGCGCCGGGAACCTCTCCCGCTGCAAGTAGTCCTTCGCCGCGCTCAACAGCCCCTCTGCGCGGCACAGTTCATCCGCGACGTCGAGCACGCGCGGCGTCGGCATCCGTACCCCCTGCTCCATCGACTTGATGGTGTCCGGGGAGTAGTTGGCCGCCTCGGCGAGCTGCTCGCGGCTGATGTTCGCCTTCGTGCGCCAGCGCTTCATCTGGTTTCCGCTGTAGCGCCAGGCGACGGGTGGCTGGGAGTTGTTCTGGCCGGACACGGCACCCACCTCCGACTGGTACACCCCGGCGCGTATCCCCGAGGTCACTACCGAGCGTAGAGACATGGACGCCACTGTGTGACCATGACGAGCGCAATTCACCGCCCCGCCTGGGTCCCCCTCCTCGGCCACCGGCTCCACGTCGTCGGTGTCCACTTCGACGCCGTACGCATCGAGGGTCTGCACGGCGAGCTGGTCGCCGACCATCTGATCGAGGCGACGGACGAGGACGCGGGGCCCATCGTGTGCGAGGTGACACGAGGCCGCTGGGTCTACTTCCTGCTCCCGCCCGGAACCGTGCGGCGGCACGACTGGCCGCCCGGGGTGCAGCAGCTCTCCGGCCGGGGCGACCCCACGGTCACCTACATCGGCGTCCCGGCACTCGACGGCAACACCTGGCCGCTGCGCTGGTACAGCGCGCCGACGCCCACCTCGCCGTACGTGTGCGCGGCGAAACTGGGTGCGGCGCTGGGTGTCGGTGCCGCATGATCACACCGTGACGGAGCCCGTGGAGAGATCGGACGAACTGCCGCAGGCGGCGAAGGACGGCGACCCGGCGCTGGTGACACGGCTGCTGGAGGCGGGCGTCGGCGTGGACGCGATCGGCCGGGAGGGACGGACCGCGCTGGACCTGGCGGTGCAGGAGGGGCACGCGGAGGTGGTCCGGTCGCTGCTCGCCGCGGGTGCCGACGCCGAGGGGAACGCGGGGCCGTACCACGAGCTGACGCCGATGACCGAGGCGGCGATGTTCGGCCGCGCGGCAGTCATGGAGGTGCTGATCGACGCCGGGGTGTCCATGGGGGCCCAGCCGGTCCGGATCCCCTACGTGCCCCTTTCGCTCGCGGCGTCCCTCGGGCACACGGACGTCATGGAGCCGCTGCTGGACCGCGGGGCGGACATCGAGGACCGGGACTTCAAGGGCCGGTCACCTCTGGAGTGGGCGGCCGCGTTCGGGGAGGCGGAGGCGGTGCGCCTGCTGCTCGACCGCGGTGCCGAACCCACGGCGAGGGCGCTGACCGGCGCGCACAAGAACGTGGGGTGGCGTCCGGAGCGGGCCGAGGACTACGCACGCGTCCTCGACGCCCTGCGTGCCGCCGGGGCCGTCGACACCGAAGGGCGGTGAACCACTGATCCCGTTGCTCCTCGCCCCGCTCGGGCCACGCCCACCGTTCGGTCGCCGTACGCGCGGTCTGCTTGCGGGGCCCCTCACTCGGCGTCGGGGGCCTCGGGCCGGCTCTTCCGGATCTGGTTCTTGACGTCTGTCCAGCCGCTGTACCGGCTCATCGGGTCTCCCCGTCCTCCGCCACCGCGTAACCGGGTACGGACGGCCACCGGACGGTCAGCACCACCGACTCCTCCTCCGCGCACCATGAGTGGTCGACTCCCCGTCCCCACACGACGTAGTCGCCCTGCTCTTCCAGAAGGACGCTGCGGCCGGGGAGTTCGACCCGGAAACGGCCGCTGATGAGGACCAGGAGAGCGGTGCGCTCCTCGCCCTCCACCCACTGCGCCCGCTCGTCGCCACGGGGGTGGACGCCCCATTTGATCTCCACCGCCTCGCTGTGGCGCGGGTCTCCGGCGTCCTTGAAGTGCCCGAGGAGCCAGCCCCGGTCCAGTGCCGCGTCCTTGCCCGCGTTGCCCACGTACACGCTGCCGTTCACGCCGCGGACGCTAGCAGGGACACACCCATCCCAAAAAGCGTGAGCACATCGGCCGACACCGTCCATTAGGTGCTCATTTGAGCGCTTAATGGACACTCGCCCGCCATATGCTCACGCCTTTTTCATCACATGACCGGTCGCACGCCCAGCGGGGTGCCGATCTCCTCGGCCATGACCTTGCCCGCCTCGAACTCCAGGGTGTCGTCGCCCATGCCCTGGTCGGTGTCGAGGCCGTCGAGTTCGGCGAGGGGCTGGTTGAGGCGGACGTGGGCGACCACCGACTGGAGGGCGCGCAGGGTCGCGGACGCCGTGGAGCCCCAGTTGGAGAAGTAGGAGAACTGCCACCACCACAGGGCCTCCGTGGTACGGCCGGCCTTGTAGTGGACCATGCCGTGGCGGAGGTCGGTGATGACGTCGGTGAGGTCGTCGGAGATGCGGGCCGGGACCGGGGCCTTGCGGGGCTCGTAGGGGTCGAAGACCTCGGAGTAGACGTCGATCGGGTCGAGCATCCGGGCGAGGTTCTCGCGGAGTTCGTCCACGTCGGCCTCCGGGCCCGGGTCGGGCTCGTAGCGCTCGTCCGGGACGATGTCCTCGTGCGCGCCCAGACGGCCACCGGCCAGGAGGAGCTGGGAGACCTCCAGGAGGAGGAAGGGGACGGCCGAGTCCGGCTCGTCGCCCTTCGCGACCTCCGTGACGGCGACCAGGAAGCTCTCGATCTGGTCCGCGATCTGGACCGCGAAGTCGTCCGGGTTCTGGTTCGTCGCGTGCAGCGTGGCATCAGACATCTAGGAGTCGTCTCCCCTCGAAGGCGCGGCCGAGGGTCACCTCGTCCGCGTATTCCAGGTCGCCGCCCACCGGGAGGCCGCTGGCCAGGCGGGTGACCTTCAGGCCCATGGGCTTGATCATGCGGGCGAGGTACGTCGCCGTCGCCTCGCCCTCCAGATTCGGGTCCGTGGCCAGGATCAGCTCCGTGACCGTACCGTCGGCCAACCGTGCGAGAAGTTCTCGTATACGCAGGTCGTCGGGGCCGACCCCGTCGATCGGACTGATCGCGCCACCCAGCACGTGGTAGCGGCCCCGGAACTCACGGGTGCGCTCGATGGCCACGACGTCCTTGGGCTCCTCGACGACGCAGATGACGGCCGGGTCGCGGCGGGCGTCGCGGCAGATGGTGCACTGCTCCTCCTGCGCGACGTTCCCACAGGTCGCGCAGAAGCGGACCTTCGCCTTGACCTCCATCAGCGCGTGCGCCAGACGCCGTACGTCCGTCGGTTCCGCCTGGAGGATGTGGAAGGCGATCCGCTGCGCGCTCTTGGGACCGACGCCGGGCAACCGCCCCAGCTCGTCGATGAGGTCCTGGACCACGCCTTCGTACAACGGACTGCCGTCCCTTCCTGGTGTTCCTTCAGTACGTACGGTAGAGGCCCGCGGGCCGTCTGAGAAAGGTCAGAACGGGAGACCGGGGATGCCACCGCCGCCCAGCCCCTGGGCCAGCGGGCCGAGCTTCTGCTGCTGAAGGGCCTGGGCGTTCTCGTTGGCCGCCTGGACCGCCGCGACGATCAGGTCGGCGAGGGTCTCGGTGTCCTCCGGGTCCACCGCCTTCGGGTCGATCACGAGGCCGCGCAGCTCGCCGGAGCCGGTGACGGTGGCCTTCACCAGGCCGCCTCCCGACTGCCCCTCGACCTCGGTCCTCGCCAGCTCCTCCTGGGCCCTGGCCAGGTCCTGCTGCATCTTCTGGGCCTGCTGGAGCAGCTGCTGCATGTTCGGCTGGCCACCACCGGGGATCACGATTCGGCTCCTTGGTCGGTCCGTCGGTAAGGGTTTTACCGTTCGGCACGAGCCTACGTGGTCACGGGAGCCGTTGCCCCGGCACTCTTTCGAGTGAGTCGCGGTGGGGGCCCTATACCTGATCACGGCCATCTTCCGGGCGACAAAGAGCCCGAACCCCCGACGCCGCCACCCGTTGGGCGGTAGGAAGGGTCAGGCGCGCGAGCACGTGGCGTCACGTTTCATGGACGGACAGTACGCGGAGTCAGCAGGGGTCAGTAGGGAGATACCGGGTGGGTCAGCCGGAGATGCAGCCCGAGGGGCGGCCTCAGGACGGGCGGGGCGAAGGGGCGGACGGGCTGTGGCCGGGCGACCTGGAGGGGCGGGAGTTCCCGCTCGGGGACTGGGGCGAGCCGGCGGCCCGACTGGACGAGCTGTACCGGTGGGTGGAGCGCGGCGCGCTGGACACGGCCGCCTGGTATCTCGCGGACCGGGTGTGGAAGCGGCGGTGCGCGTGGGCGCTGCGGGCCGGGACGGCCGCGGGCGCGCTGACCGGGGCCGCGCTGCCGCTGCTCGATCTGACCGGGGTGGCCGACGGGTCCGCGCCCTGGGGCTATCTGGCGCTGCTGCTCGGGGTGGCCTGTGTGGCCGGGGACCGGTTCTTCGGGATGACGTCCGGCTGGATGCGGGACGTGGCGACCGCGCAGGCCGTGCAGCGACGGCTGCAGGCGTTCCAGTTCGACTGGGCGTCGGAGTGCGTGCGCGAGGTGCTCGGCCCGGCGGACGGCACGGCGAGCGAGGCGTCCGAGCGGTGCCTGTCGGTACTGCGCCGGTTCTCGGAGGACGTCACCGAGCTGGTACGGGTCGAGACGGCCGACTGGATGGTGGAGTTCCGCACGGGTGGCGCGCCGCTGGGCATCCAGACGGCGGTGGCGGGCGCGGGGCGCCCGGAGGGCTCCCTCCCGCCCGGCCGCTTCCCGTCCCCGCAGGGGCCGGCCCGTCCCAACATGCCGCGGCAGCGTCCGCCCGAGCCGCGCTGAGCCCGTTACGTCACGGCAGGGGCCGCTCGCAGAGCTCCATCCCCGCCGGGGTCCAGCACGGCAGGTGGCCGTGGGTGCGGATCGCCTCCTGGCCGATGCCGCGCGTGAGGTACGTCAGGAAGCTCGACGCCAGCGAGTTCGCCGGCGGTTGCCCGTAGGTGTAGGCGTACTCGACCTCCCGGTACGGGTAGGAACTCGTCCCGCGCTCGATGGCGTCGACGGACGGGGCCTCGCCGTCGAGGTTCAACCGGTGCAGCCCCTTGGCCCGGGAGGCGCGGGCGTGTTCGCTGTAGCCGATCGCGCCGGGGATCTCGGCGACGGTTTCCAGCACCTGTTCGGTGGAGTCGAGTTCACAGCGGATGACGGGGGCGGTCGGGTCGTCCTTGTGCACACAGTCGACGGAGGAGTGGGCGATCTCGCCCCGGCCCAGCACGCGGCGCTGGAAGACCTGTCTCGTGCCCGAGTTGGCGTCCCGGCTGACGAGGTGGACCGGCAGGTCCGGGCCGCCGAGCTCGTTCCAGTTCGCGATCTCGCCCCGGTACAGCCGTCGTACGTCCGCCGTCGACAGGTTCCGCAGCCCCACGTCCTCGTTCACCACCAGCGCGAACACCGACACCGCCACCTGAGTCTCGCGCAGTTCGGACAGCCCGCTCGGCTTGGGTCCGTCCGACAGGGCCACCAACGGCGGCGAGCCGTTCTCAGCCTCCGCTCCGGCCGCCGCCAGGTCCCGTATCCCGGCCGTCGACCCGTGCAGGTCGTCCACCTCGATGCGCGGTTCCTCGTCCGCGCAGTCCTCCTCGTACTTCTCCGCGACCTCCCGCAGCACCGGCGCGAACGCCGTCGATCCGGTGAGGGTCAGGGTGCCGCTCCTGCAGCCGATGGGGGGCGGGCTGTCGTCCTGGGCCACGACGATCACCGCCAGGGCCACCACGCACAGCGTGAGCGTGATGGTGATCAGTCGCGCCGCACGGCTGAACAGCGGGGCCTTGTCGTCCGGGGTGGCACTGCGGTTGCGGTGCACGTCGCCCTCGCTGAGGTCGCCGCTCAGCTGGATCTCGTCGCCCACGCGGCCGCCGGAGAGCAGCACCAGCAGCTTGTAGTAGGCGCCCCGGTTCAGCGGTACGCGCGGGAGGCGCAGGGTGCCGTCCTGGTAGCCGAAGCCGCGCTCCTGGGTGAAGTGCTCGAGGAGGTGGCTGGTCTCCGACGGCTGGGTGACCGAGACGCCGAGGATGGTGCGCTCCGTGAACTCCACGGTCAGGCCGTGGCTTCCCGGGCTCTGGTAGTCGTCGCGGCCGATGGTCTGCGAGCCGTCGTTCTCGATGCGCAGCAGCACCATGCTGGCGTGCGTCATCCCCGCCGCCGCCGTGTCGAACCAGCCCTCCCGCCGGATGGTGCGGCTCGACCGCTGGCCGTCACCGATCGGGGCGTCCAACTGCACGCGGTACCCGATGCGTTTGCGGCGCGGCACCCGCCGCTCGTACCAGACCATGACGGCGGAGGCGACGACACCGAGGATCGCCGTCGCCACGGCCACCAGATTCTCCGCGCTCAGCCACTGCATCGTGCCGCCCCCGCCACTGCCCGCACGTCCGACCGGGCAGCCACCGTACGACTGTGCGAAGCGGTCGGCGGTGTTCGTTCGCCGGAGTTCGCCGAACGTTCAACCCTGCTGGATGAACGCGGAGTTGGTGCGGTGCGTCAGTCCCGCGCGTAGGTGAGCTGTTCGCCGTTTCCGGTGTTCACGCGCTGGAGCGAGCCGTCGGGGAGGAGGACGATCTCGCTGGCGGCTCCCGGGGTGCAGGCGCTGCGCGGCTGTCCGACCGTCACGGAGGACGGGCCGAGTTCCAGCCGGTCGCCGGAGCCGCCGGTGAGGCGGGCCTCGAAGACGCAGTGGTAGGTGCCGCTGCCGGTGGGCCCGTCGGCGACGAGGGACATGACCGTGTCACCGACCTCGCCCTGCTGGAGGGTCAGCTTGCGGGTGTGTTCGCCGCTCGCGTTGTCGATGGTGGTGGACCAGCTGCCCAGGTAGTCGGCGGGGACGGTCCCGTCCGCGGGTGCGGAGGTGCCGGGCCGCTGTGTGCCGGTCGGCTGTGTGTCGTCCGGGGTGGTGGGACCGGTGCTTCGGGACGCGCTGCCGGGCGACGGGGCCGCGGTGGGGTCGCCGCCGGCGCGGTTGCCGGTGTCTTTGCCGCTCATCAGCGCGTACACGGTGCCGCCGGCGGCGAGCGCGACGACCAGCGCGATCACCACGAGCAGCACGGTGGAACGACGGTCCCGGCGCGGCTCGGACGCCGGCCCGAACGGCGGTGGACCGTAGGGCGGGGTCCGGTCGGCGGCGTACCCGTTGTAGGGGTAGCCGTACGCGGGCTGCTGAGGGTGCCCGTACGGCCCCGGTGCCGGGGGTGGGGCGGGGGTGTTCTGACCCGCCACGAGGGTGGGCAGATGATTCGCCCCCGGCTGCCCGGGCGGGGGCGGGGAGGCCGTGCCGGCCTCGGGCGGCACGGCGGAGTCGTCGGCGGCACGGGCGTGCTCGGGGGTACCGGCGTGGTGGCCCGCCCAGGGCGGTACCGCCGGCCCGACGGGCGCGCCAGGATGTGCCGCCCCGGGCGGCACTTGGTACTCGGCGGGGGGTGCGTCGGGGTACGCCCCGGGTGGCCCTTGGTGCCCGGCGGCGGGTACGTCGGGGTACGCCCCGGGTGGCCCTTGGTGCCCGGCGGCGGGTACGTCGGGGTACGCCCCGGGTGACACCGGCTGTCCGGCTGCCGGCGCGGCCGGAACGGCGGAACCGCCGGGCTGCCCGGCGGCATCGGCCGGAACGGCGGGACCGCCCTGCGCGGCAGCGGACGTGCCGGAACGCGCCGGCCCGGGCGGCAGCTGCTGCCCGTCCGCCGGTGCCGGAGTGGGGGCACCGCCCGGCTGCCCGGCTCCGGGTGCGCCGGGACACTCCGCGGAATCGTCCGCCCCGACGGGACCGGCCTGCCCGGACCCACCGGACGCGCCCGGCCCGGGCGGCAACTGCTGCCCGGCCCCCGATGCCGAAGCAGGGCCGGGGCTACCCGGATGTACCGGCGGCCAGGCGGCCGGAGACGCGCCCCCCGATGCCGAAGCAGGGTCAGGGCTACCCGGATGTACCGGCGGCCAGGCGGC
>NZ_JAGMUJ010000135.1 GCF_019049255.1 Streptomyces sp. AC558_RSS880
TGCCGGTTGCCGTCCTCACCCAGGCGGGCCGCCATCGGCTCCACCGACTTGCGCCGCCCGTCCAGCAGCAGCCCGCGCACATACGCCTGCCCCCACCGCCGCTGATCGGCGCGGAAGAACCCGTCGAACAACTCCGCCGCGAACGCCTCCAGGCCCTCCCGGACCCCGGCCAACTCCTCAGGTGTCACACCACCCCAACGACACCCGCAGACCAACGGACACGCCACTCACGAGTGAAGATGACCAAGCCCTACCAGTGCTCTGACCGCATACGTTCGCCGGGATGGCAGCATCGGAGGAACAATTCGAACGGTGGCGGAGTCGATCAAAGTAGGCTCCCAGCATGTCTGGTCCGACGTTGGTGATCGAGTTGGCGGATCCGCTCTCCCCGTCTGAGCTACGGGAGTTCCGCGCGTTGATGGTGGCTCTCTCCTCCCACTTCGACGAGAAGCGGTCCGGGTTCTTCGACGTCAACGTGTCCGCAGAGCGACTGGGCGTCGAGGACGGGCGGGAGGAGGACTGGCGAAAGCCGTTCCCGCTTCCACTCCTCGACAACGTCTCCGCGGACGAGGAGCTCACGGCCCTGGTGGGATTCAATCCGCAGCGCGAGGACTGGCGTCGGCCCTTCCTGGTCTACTTGATGGGGCCTGGTGTCGGCGACGAGAGCCTCTTCGAGGCCGAGCACGCGGACGAGCCCGAGGTGGAGGCCGTTCTCGGTTTCAGGCCGACCCATGCCGTCAATGTCAGCGCCGGCTGCAATCGCGAGATCGACCACGTGGCCACGGCCCTGCTGGCCGCCGCTGTCATGGACGTCATCGGGGGCGTGGCCAAAGCCGAGCTGCTGGACGGACAGGCGTCGGTCGTCGCCGGCCTTCCGGGGGTGTTGGGGATCGCGGACGGCGACTGGATGGTGCTGGGTACGGCGGAGTTCCTGCGGGCCTGGGTCGGACACCCCGCCTTCCGGCTGGTCAAGTAGCCCAAACAGATCGCGGCGGCGGTGGTGCTGTGACCAGGAACGTTTCGACAGGTTGCCCGATCATGCGGCAAGAGCGGGTCGGCCGCCCCCAGCGGATGTTCTTCTCACTCCGGGTGCGGGCGCGCTCGCGCCGTTGGGCGGCCAGCACGTCGGGGTGGCGAGCGTTCTTGTTCCGCCGGCGCAGGTAGGCGTGCAGGGCGCGGGTCTGTGTGGTGTGGTTGCGGTGGTTGGAGTTGGCGACGGTGAACTGCCGCAGTGGTCCGAAGTGGGCTTCGATCGGGTTCGCCTAGGAGGCGTAGGTCGGGGTGAAGCACAGGTTCACCTTGTTCTTCTTCGCCCAGCGGCGGATGTCGGCGCCTTTGTGGGCGGACAGGTTGTCCAGGACGACGTGGATCGGGGCGCCGTCCGGGCGGGCGGTGCGGATCGACTTCAGTGCGGCCAGCGTGTTCGCGGCGCCCTTCTTGTGGCGGTTGACGCCCCAGAGGGTGTCGTCGTCGCTCGAGCAGCAGCCGTGGAAGTAGCGCACCCCGTGGGTGCGGTGATAGGTCGCGGGATGTCGTTCGGGCCGGCCTTGCTCGGCCCAGCATGATCCGGCGGTGGGCCGGATGCCGAGCGGCCCGAACTCGTCGAACGCGAAGACACGGTCCGGGAAACGCTCCAGCTACCGGCCCAACAAACGGCCCAAGAGCCCGACGGACAAGCCGCCGACCAGCTAGCCCGGGCTTCTCACACTCCAGCGTGAGAAAGTCGAGCACGTGATCGAGTCCTGGATCTTCGCCGACGACACCGCGCCGCCGTCACCGGCAGCGGCCATCGAGGTGCTTCGGGAACGGATCGGCGCCGGACAACTCGAGACATGGCTGACCAGTTCGTCCGGCCGGTCACTGGCCCTCATCAGCAACACCGAGCGGGCCATGGTCATGCTTCTGCACGGCGAAGACGATCCCGGCGAACACGCAGTGGACCCAGACGCGAGCGGCTCCAGCAAAGGCTTCGTCCTGGCAAACGGGCAACATGACGAGTATCCCGACGAGGACACCCTGCCCCTGGCGGAGGCCCTCCAGGTCGTTCAGTACATCCTGGCCACGGGTGCCCCGCCACCTCATGCTGCGTGGTCCATCGACCGCTGAACCGCGGCACCACCTGAGGAATTACGTGAACGTCTGGGTGGGGAATTACGTGATCGTCCGCAAGTCGGGCAACGCGCAGTGGGCTGAGTTCCGGCTTGAACAGCGCCCTCACAGGAGGTTTTCCGGGCCGGCGGTCACCGCTTACTGAGTTTTTCGTTAGTTCTGTGGTGGTGGGGGCTTCGGCAGTGTGAGCATGATGGTGTGTCTTCCAAGCCGCAGGATGCTGTTGCTGATGTCT
>NZ_JAGMUJ010000136.1 GCF_019049255.1 Streptomyces sp. AC558_RSS880
CGTCCGTTCCTTGAGAACTCAACAGCGTGCCAAAAGTCAACGCCAGATATGTTGATACCCCGACCTGATCGGTTCGATCGGGTTGAGGTTCCTTTGAAAAAACACAGCGAGGACGCTGTGAACCGCCGGACTATTCCTCCGGTGGTTCCGCTCTCGTGACGTGTTGCACCGGATTACCGGTAAACATTCACGGAGAGTTTGATCCTGGCTCAGGACGAACGCTGGCGGCGTGCTTAACACATGCAAGTCGAACGATGAACCACTTCGGTGGGGATTAGT
>NZ_JAGMUJ010000137.1 GCF_019049255.1 Streptomyces sp. AC558_RSS880
AGCAGTACTGGGAAGAGAAGCTGGTCAAGTGTGCCGAGTAGTCAACGTTCCACCCATGAGCAACCAGCACCGGACGTTCGCCGATGTACTGGCCCCTGACCGCGTCCCGAAGGACCCGGTGAGAAGTGCTCCTTAGAAAGGAGGTGATCCAGCCGCACCTTCCGGTACGGCTACCTTGTTACGACTTCGTCCCAATCGCCAGTCCCACCTTCGACAGCT
>NZ_JAGMUJ010000138.1 GCF_019049255.1 Streptomyces sp. AC558_RSS880
GTCCTACTCGCCCGGGGCCACCAGCCCCGATTCGTAGGCGAAGACCACCGCCTGGGCGCGGTCGCGCAGGTCGAGCTTGGTCAGGACGCGGCTCACGTGTGTCTTCACCGTCTGCTCGGCCAGCACCAGCGTCTGCGCGATCTCCGTGTTGGACCGGCCGCGGGCCACCAGGGTGAGGACCTCGGTCTCGCGTTGCGTCAGGGCCTTGAGCCGCAGCGCGGGCCTGCCCCGGGTGGCGGGACGCTGCCGGGCGAAGTCCGCGATGAGGCGGCGCGTCACGGAGGGGGCGAGCAGCGCGTCGCCCGAGGCCACGACGCGTACCGCCGCGATGAGGTCGG
>NZ_JAGMUJ010000016.1 GCF_019049255.1 Streptomyces sp. AC558_RSS880
CCCTCGGGCGGGGCGCGGGCTGGGCGCCGGGGGCGGGCTGGGCGCCGGATACGGGCCGCGCACCGGGGGCGGGCTGCGCGTCGGGGGCGGGCTGCGCGTCGGGCGCGGGCTGGGCGCCCGGCGCGCGTCGTGCGCCGGGTGTGGGCTGGGCCATCAGCGCGTCTGGTCCGCGGTCGCCTCGGACAGGGCCTGCGCGAAGGTGAGCGCCTGGCGCACCGTCTCCGGTCCGTCACCGGCCTCGCTGACGCGCAGGCTCAGGTCGTCGGCCGTGGAGCTGCCCGTGTAGCCGTGGTCGGCCTCGCAGTTGGGGTCGCCGCAGGCGGCCGGCTCCAGGTCGATGCGGGAGACGGCGCCCCAGCCGATGGTGAGCACGATCTCGCGCGGCAGCGTGCCCGGCTTGTACGACTCCGGGTTGGCGACCACCCGGCTGACCACGATCGACGAGATCCGGCCGAGCTTGACCGACTCCGTGGACGTGGTGGCGTACGGCGTCGGGGAGGTGTTGTCCGCGGCCTGCTCGTCGGTGTGGCTGACGATGAAGCGGTTGCCGGTGAGGACGAGCACGGTGACGTGCCGCCGCACCTCGTTCGAGTCGAACGTCGTCTCCTGGTGGACCAGGTACGACCGGATGGGCTCGCCGCCCACGGCGGCCTCCACCGCCTCGGCCACGAGGGCCGGGTAGTAGCCGCTGCGCTCGATCGCCGCCCGCAGCCCCTGGGTCGTCGTACTGGTCTTGGCCATGGGCCCCATCCTACGGGGGACCACTGACTGCGAGGCACCGCTCACCGCTCACCGCACTCCGCTCCCCGGCGCCGGTCAGTACGCGGGGAGGGTCCGCGGGCCGAGGTCGTCGCGGGCGGGCGGCGGGGCGAGGCGTACGGAGGCGCCGAGGACGCTCACGCCGTGCGGGGCGACGACGACCGGCTCCAGGGTGACCGCGACGACCTCCGGATGGTCGTGGACCAGCCGCGACACCCTCAGCATCAGCTCCTCCAGCGCCGGGGTGTCGACCGGTGCCGAGCCGCGCCAGCCGAACAGGAGCGGGGCGGTCCGGATCGATCGCACCAGTGAGGTCGCGTCCCGGTCGGTGACCGGGATCAGCCGGTGCGCCATGTCCCCGAGCAGTTGCGAGGGGGGCCCGGCCAGCCCGAAGGAGAGGACGGCTCCGGCGGCGGGGTCGATGACCGCGCGTACGACGGTGTCGACACCGCGCGGGGCCATCCGCTGCACCACGGGACGCAGCTCCTCCGGGGCGCCGAACAGCTCCGTCAACTCGGTGTACGCCCGGCGTAGTTGTTCCTCGTCGGCCAGGTCCAGGCGGACGCCGCCCAGGTCGGCGCGGTGCCTCAGATGGGGGGCGGTCGCCTTGAGGGCCACGGGGTGGCCGAGGGTGCGCGCGGCCTCGGCGGCGGTGTCGGGGTCCGGGGCGGGGAGGGCGCGGTGGACGTGGATGCCGTAGGTGCCGAGCAGGTCGCAGGTCTCGGCGGTGCCGAGGGCGAGGCCCTGGCCGCGCGCGAGCAGCCCGTCGATGAGCGCGGCGGCGCCCCGCTCGTCGATGTCGTCGTACTCGGGCACCTTGCCGGGCTCGGCGGCGTCCCGCCGCCACTGCGCGTACGCGACGGCCTGGGCGAGCGCCCGGACGGCACGCTCGGAAGCGGGGTAGGCGGGGATGAGGTGGGCGCCCTCGGGGAGCGGCGGGGCCGTCGCGGGAGCGGTGTCCGTCCGGGGCCGTGGCGCCGGGGCCGTCGGCGCCGGGGCCTGCGGGGCCGTGCTGGTGGCGGCCGACAGGGCCGCCGCGAGGCCGCCGAGTTCCACGTGGACCACCAGGACCGGCTTGGACGGGGTCGCGGCGGCGGCCGAGCGCAGGGCCTGGGCCAGGGCCGCGTCGCCGACCGAGCCCTCCCCCACCGCCGGGATCGCCGTCACGACGACCGCGTCGCTCGTGTCGTCGGCCAGCGCGCGGGAGAGCGCCGCGTGGAAGTCCGCCGCCGAGGCCGCGGTGGTGAGGTCCAGCGGGGGATGCGGGCGCAGGCCCTCGGCGAGGCAGGCGTCGTAGGTGAGCAGGCCCAGGGACTCGGAGTTGCCGAGGATCGCCACCCGGGGCCCGGCCGGCAGGGGCTGGCGGGCGAGCAGCAGGCCCGCGTCGACCAGCTCGGTGATGGTGTCCACGCGGATCACCCCGGCCTGCCGCAGCAGCGCGGACACCGTCGCGTGGGGCAGCCGGGTCGCCCGTACGGCGTGTCCCCGGGGGCCCGCTCCGTGGCGTGCGCCCTGGACCACGACCAGCGGCTTCGCCGCCGCGGTCCGGCGGGCGAGCCGGGTGAACTTGCGGGGGTTGCCGATGGACTCCAGGTACATCAGGACGACGTCGGTGTCGGGGTCCTCGTACCAGTACTGCAGGACGTCGTTGCCGGAGACGTCGGCCCGGTTGCCGGACGAGACGAAGGTGGACACGCCGGTGACGCCGGTGACGCCGCCGCCGCGCCGGTGCAGGCGGGACAGCAGGGCGACGCCGATGGCGCCGGACTGGGCGAACAGTCCGATCCGGCCCGGGCGGGGCGTCTCCGGGGCGAGCGAGGCGTTCAGCCGGACGTCCGGGGAGGTGTTGATGACGCCGAAGGCGTTCGGGCCGATGATCCGCATGCCGTACGCGCGCGCGTGCCGTACGAGGGCACGCTGGCGTTCGCGGCCGTCGGGGCCGGACTCGGCGTAGCCGGCGGAGACGACGACGAGCCCCTGCACGCCGTGCTCGCCGCACTCGGTGACGATCTCCGGGACCCGCTCGGCGGGCACCGCGACGACCGCGAGGTCGACGGGCCCGTCGATGTCCCGCACCGAGCGGAACGCGGCCACCCCGCCGATTTCCTTCTCCCCGTCCCCCAGGGCCTTGTTCACGGCGTACAGCCGGCCGGTGAACCCGGTGTCCCGGAGGTTGTCGAGGACGCTGCGGCCCACCCCGCCGGGGGTGCGGCCGGCGCCGACGACGGCCACCGAGCCGGGGGCGAGCAGCCGCTGCACCGAACGCGCCTCGGCGCGCTGTTCGCGCGCGTACTGCACGGCCATGGAGCGGTCGGTGGGTTCGAGGTCGAACTCCAGGCGGACGACACCGTCCTCGAAGCTGCGCTTCTGGGTGTAGCCGGCGTCGGTGAACACCTTGATCATCTTGGTGTTGGCGGGCAGCACCTCGGCCGCGAACCGGCGGATGCCGCGCTCCCGCGCGACGGCGCCGATGTGTTCGAGGAGGGCGGAGGCGACGCCCCGGCCCTGGTGGGCGTCCTGGACGAGGAAGGCGACCTCGGCCTCGTCGGCCGGAGCCGAGGCGGGCGTGCCGTCGGCACCGATCCGGTCGTAGCGTACGGTGGCGATGAACTCGCCGCCGATGGTGGCCGCGAGTCCCACCCGGTCCACGAAGTCGTGGTGCGTGAAGCGGTGGACGTCCTTGGCGGACAGGCGAGGGTAGGGCGCGAAGAAACGGTAGTACTTCGACTCGTCCGACACCTGCTCGTAGAAGCTGACCAGGCGCTCGGCGTCATCAACGGTGATGGGGCGGACGCGCGCGGTGCCGCCGTCGCGCAGCACCACGTCGGCCTCCCAGTGGGCGGGATACTCGTGCCGGTCCGACGGGATCTGCATGGGCCCCAGAGTACGGCTCGCGTACGACAACGGCGCGGGGCAGTCTGTGGTGGACGACAGCCGGGCCGAGGCCGCGGTCCGGCTGTCACCGGGAGCGGGAGCGGAGGCCACTTTGGGCACGCTCCGGGCACGCTTCACGATGTGGGAAACTGGTCTAGACAACCCTGAACACCGAAGGGCAGCAACACATGGCTGAGCGCCGCGTCAACGTCGGCTGGGCCGAGGGCCTCCACGCCCGCCCCGCCTCCATCTTCGTCCGAGCCGCCACGGCCACAGGCGTCCCGGTGACGATCGCCAAGGCCGGGGGCGACCCCGTCAACGCGGCCTCCATGCTGGCTGTCCTGAGCCTGGGCGCCCAGGGCGGCGAGGAGATCGTCCTCGCGTCCGACGCCGAGGGCGCGGACGCCGCCCTGGACCGGCTGGCGAAGCTGGTCTCCGAGGGTCTCGAGGAGCTCCCCGAGACCGTCTGAGCACGCAGGGGGTGCGGGAACGTCTCCTCGCCGAAACGCACCGCACCCGAAAGGCCCGCACGGACCACCGTGCGGGCCTTTTCCTTTTACCTTTCCCCTTTTCCCGGGCAGCAGAAATAACCCCCGAGGAATGCATCCTCTTTGTATACGGCACCCGTGTTAATGCCGGAGACTCGGAATGTTTACGGGATGTTGCGAGTTCCTCACACGGTCCGCGCGGCCGGCGCCGGAGGCGAAGCGCAGGCGGTGCCCGGCACTCGCGCGCTCGGTGTGCAGCGCCGTGACGGACCGCGCGCGGTCGCCGTCGCCGCGCGCCACGGCGTCCACGATCGCGCCGTGCTCCGCCCAGTACTCGACCGGGTCGGACGGCCCCTCGGTGGCGTACATCCAGGCGATCTTGTGCCGCAGCTGGGTCAGCGTCGACGTCAGCGCCGGGCTGCCGGTGGCCTGGGCGAGCGTCTCGTGGAACCAGCCGCTCAGGGAGCGCAGGTCGTCGCTGTTGCCCTGGCGGGCGCGTTCCTGCCCCAGCCGGACCAGGCCGCGCAGCACCTTCAGATGGGCCTCGGTGCGGCGCTGGGCCGCGCGGGAGGCGCCGAGCGGCTCGAGGAGCACACGCATCTCCAGCAGGTCGGCGGCCTCCTGCTCGGTGGGTTCCGCGACGCACGCGCCCGCGTGCCGCCGGGTCACCACGAAGCCCTCGGCCTCCAGCGTGCGCAGCGCCTCCCGGACGGGGACGCGGGAGACGCCGTAACGGCGGGCGAGGACTTCCTCGGTGAGCCGGCCGCCGCGCTCGTGGACACCCGCGACGATGTCGTCCCGGATCGCCGTGCACACCGAGTGCGCGGGAATACGCATGACCGACCTCCGGCTTAATCCCCGTGAAACGTCGACGATTGACGTGTGTTCCGTGACTCTATTGCAATCAGCGGGAATTCACGACGTCGGACCGGAATCCATGCTTATTTTTTGGACAGGCGCCGCCCGGAAACACCGGTGCCCCGGCTCGGGGAGCCGGGGCACCGGGAAGCGGTCGGGTCTAGAGGTTCACGCCGTGCGCGCGGAGGTAGGCGACGGGATCGAGGTCGGAGCCGTACTCGGCGGTCGTACGGGCCTCGAAGTGCAGGTGCGCGCCCGTGACGTTGCCGGTGGCGCCGGAGAGGCCGATCTGCTGCCCGGCGGCGACCTGCTGGCCCACCGAGACGCCGATGGACGACAGGTGACCGTACTGGGTGTACGTGCCGTCGTGCATCTTGATGACGACCTGGTTGCCGTACGAGCCGCCCCAGCCGGCCTCGACGACGGTGCCGACGCCGACCGACTGGACGGGGGTGCCGCTCGCGGCGTGGAAGTCGACACCGGTGTGGCTGCCGGAGGACCACAGCGAGCTGCCGGCCCGGTAACTGGTCGAGACGTACGAGCCGGGGATCGGGGAGACGAAGGTGTTGAGGCGCTCGCGCTCGGCCTCCCGCGCGGCGCGCTCCTTCTCCGCGCGGGCCTCCGCGGCCTCCTTGGCGGCCTTCTCGCGCGCGGCCTCCTCGGCGGCCTTGCGCGCGGCGGCCTCGGCCGCCTCCCGGGCGGCCTCGTGCTGGGCGGCCGCCTGGGCGTCGATCCGGTCGGCGACCGCGTCGCCCAGGGTGACGACGGGCGTGAGGCCGGTCTGTGCGGCGGCGGGTTCGGCGGCGAGCGCGGGGGCCGCGAGGGAGCCGACGACGCCGGTGGTGGTGAGCGCCGCGACGCCCGCCGCGCGGGCGGTGCCGCGCTGCGTCCGGCTGGGACGACGGTGCTTGCCCGGGGCGCGGGTGAACGCCATGGAGAGGCTGGTCCTTTCCTTCCCTCTCGCCTACCGGGTTAGCTGACGGGTTCGGAGCAGGAAGGTCTCCTACGGACCCCCTCGCGACACGCGCGGGCGTCCGATTCACCCCAGGGACTCATGTGGGTCCCCGGCTCCCCTGGCTCGCGCCGTACGGGGACTCGGCGATGGCTGTCCGGTGCCGCGGATGCGGCGCACTGCCCGACGAACAGCCCGGACGAAGCTAAGCGGGGCGCCTTCCGATCCTCAAACGAATCCCGGTTTTTGTAGCGCATCCCACAGGGCAGACAGGCAACCTCCGCCCCAATTCGGGCATAAGAGGGCCCTGATGACTTTCCTGTCACCAGGGCCCCACGCGCGCGTGCGCCTCCGCGGCTCGCTACTCGGCCGTCACGACGGTGACTTCACCGATCCCGAGGGCCTCGACGGGCGCCTTGATCTGTGCCGCGTCGCCGACGAGGACGGTCACCAGACGGTCCACCGGGAACGCGTTCACGACGGCCGCGGTGGCCTCCACGGTGCCGGTGGCCGCCAACTGCCGGTACAGGTCGGCCTGGTAGTGGTCGGGCAGGTGCTGCTCGACCTGGTCGGCCAGGGTGCTCGCGACGGCCGCGGCGGTCTCGTACTTGAGCGGCGCCACACCCACCAGGTTCTGCACGGCGACGTCGCGCTCGTCGTCGGTGAGCCCCTCCGCGGCGAGCGTGCGCAGCACGGTCCACAGGTCGTCGAGGGCGGGGCCGGTGTTCGGCGTGTCCACGGAGCCGCTGATGGCCAGCATCGCCGCACCCGTGCCGTCCGGGGTGGATCGCAGGACCTGTCCGAACGCCCGCACGCCGTAGGTGTAGCCCTTCTCCTCGCGCAGCACGCGGTCCAGGCGGGAGGTGAGGGTGCCGCCGAGGCAGTACGTGCCGAGCACCTGCGCGGGCCACACGCGGTCGTGCCGGTCGGGGCCGATGCGGCCGATCAGCAGCTGCGTCTGCACGGCGCCGGGACGGTCCACGATCACGACCCGGCCGGTGTCGTCGGCGACCACCGCCGGAACGGGCCGCGGCTGCGCCGCGGAGCCGGTCCAGGAGCCGAGCGTGTCGCCGAGCAGCGCCTCCAGGTCGATGCCGGTGAGGTCGCCGACGACCACGGCGGTGGCCGTGGCGGGGCGGACGTGCTTCTCGTAGAAGGCGCGTACGGCCGCGGAGTCGATGCCCTCGACCGTCTCCTCGGTGCCCTGGCGCGGACGCGACATGCGCGAACTCGCCGGGAACAGCTCCTTGGAGAGCTCCTTGGCGGCGCGGCGGGAGGGGTTGGCCAGCTCGTGCGGGATCTCGTCGAGGCGGTTGCGGACCAGCCGCTCGACCTCGCTGTCGGCGAACGCGGGCGCCCGGAGCGCGTCGGCGAGCAGCCCGAGCCCCTTGGTGAGCCGCGAGGCCGGGACCTCCAGGCTGAGGCGGACGCCGGGGTGGTCGGCGTGCGCGTCCAGGGTGGCGCCGCAGCGCTCCAGCTCGGCGGCGAACTCCTCGGCGGAGTGCTTGTCGGTGCCCTCGGAGAAGGCCCGCGCCATGATCGTGGCGACACCGTCGAGACCGGCCGGCTCGGCCTCCAGGGGCGCGTCGAGGAGCACCTCGACGGCGACGACCTGCTGGCCGGGGCGGTGGCAGCGCAGCACGGTCAGGCCGTTGTCGAGCGTGTCGCGCTCGGGGGCCGGGAAGGCCCAGGGCTTGGCGTCGCCGGCCTGCGGCTGCGGGTGGAAGTCCATCGTGGCGAGCTCGGTCACTTCGCCGCCTCCTCGTTCTCGTCGGTGCCGGCGGCTGCGGCGGCTTCCTCGGTGCCCTCGGTGTCCTCGGTGCCCTCGGCGGCGACCGGCTCGTAGACGAGCACCGCGCGGTTGTCGGGGCGCAGGCGGGCCTTGGCGACCTCCTGCACCTCCTCCGCCGTCACCTCCAGGACGCGCTGTACGGCGGTCAGGGCGAGCTGCGGGTCGCCGAACAGGACGGCGTACCGGCACAGTTCGTCGGCGCGGCCCGCGACCGTACCGAGCCGGTCGAGCCACTCGCGCTCCAACTGGGCCTGCGCGCGTTCCATCTCCTCGGCCGTGGGGCCCTGCTCGGCGAACCGGGCGAGCTCCTCGTCGATGGCGGCCTCGATGACCGGCACCTCCACGTCGCCGGACGTCTTCACGTCCAGCCATCCCAGGGAGGGGGCCCCGGCCAGCCGCAGCAGACCGAAGCCGGCGGCCACGGCCGTGCGGTCGCGCCGTACCAGCCGGTTGTAGAGCCGCGAGGACTCGCCACCGCCGAGGACGGTGAGCGCCAGGTCGACGGCGTCGCACGCGCGCGTGCCGTCCTCGGGCAGCCGGTAGGCGGCCATCAGCGCACGCGCGGGGACCTCCTCCTCCACGACCTCGCGCAGCTGCCCGCCGATGACGTCGGGCAGCGAGCCGTCGCGGGGCGCGGGCTTGCCGTCGTGGCTCGGGATGGAGCCGAAGTACTTCTCGATCCAGGCGAGCGTCCGCTCGGGGTCGATGTCGCCGACGACGGAGAGCACGGCGTTGTTCGGCGCGTAGTACGTGCGGAAGAACTGGCGGGCGTCCTCCAGGGTGGCCGCGTCCAGGTCCGCCATCGAGCCGATGGGCGTGTGGTGGTACGGGTGGCCCTCCGGGTAGGCGAGGGCGGTCAGCTTCTCGAAGGCGGTGCCGTAGGGGACGTTGTCGTAGCGCTGGCGGCGCTCGTTCTTGACGACGTCCCGCTGGTTCTCCATGGACTCGTCGTCCAGGGCGGTCAGCAGGGAGCCCATGCGGTCGGCCTCCAGCCAGAGGGCGAGCTCCAGCTGGTGGGCGGGCATGGTCTCGAAGTAGTTGGTGCGCTCGAAGCTGGTGGTGCCGTTGAGGGAGCCGCCGGCGCCCTGGACCAGCTCGAAGTGACCGTTGCCCTTCACCTGGGCGGAGCCCTGGAACATGAGGTGCTCGAAGAGGTGAGCCAGCCCCGTACGGCCCTTGACCTCGTGGCGCGAGCCCACGTCGTACCAGAGGCACACCGCGGCGACCGGGGTCAGGTGGTCCTCGGAGAGCACCACGCGCAGGCCGTTGGCCAGGCGGTGCTCGGTCGCTGTCAGGCCGCCGGAGCCTGCCTGGGCTGTGGCCGTGTGACCCATGGGCATGTACGTCCCTTCGATCGCGGAGGCGGTCGTCGAAACCGCCGTTTCTGCCGGTCCTGCCACTGTATGCAAGCGCGCGGACCCCCGACGAAGTTCCCGCCCGGGGCGGGCTACGCCGAGAGCGAGAATGCGGGGCCACGGCCGCGGGCAGTCGTGCCTCCCCCGGTTCCTCAAAGGCCTGGGAGGTACCCCAGGGCGGCACGGGTGGGCTGGGGGGTACCCCCTGGGGGAGGCACCCCGAAGGCGCCGGGCCGCGCGACGAACCCCCGTCCCACCTCACCCCGGCCACCGGGCGACCCCGCCCGGAAACGCACCGCACACGCGCCGTACCCTGCCCTCCCCAGGGCTCCCGCAACCGGGTCCTGGTCCCGTCTGTCAGTGCGACGGTCCACAATGGTCCGCGTCAGATCCCGTCCACAACGCTTCAGCAAGGAGCCGGCAGCGATGGCCCGCCGCAGCACGAAGACCCCGCCGCCCGACGAGTCGTACGAGGAGAAGATCCTCGACATCGACGTCGTCGACGAGATGCAGGGCTCCTTCCTCGAGTACGCGTACTCGGTCATCTACTCCCGCGCCCTGCCGGACGCGCGCGACGGTCTCAAGCCGGTGCACCGCCGCATCGTCTACCAGATGAACGAGATGGGCCTGCGGCCCGAGCGCGGCTACGTGAAGTGCGCCCGCGTCGTCGGCGAGGTCATGGGCAAGCTGCACCCCCATGGCGACGCGTCGATCTACGACGCCCTGGTCCGCATGGCCCAGCCGTTCTCGATGCGCGTCCCCCTGGTCGACGGCCACGGCAACTTCGGCTCGCTGGGCAACGACGACCCGCCCGCCGCCATGCGGTACACCGAGTGCCGGATGGCCGAGGCCACCAGCCTGATGACCGAGTCCATCGACGAGGACACGGTGGACTTCGCGCCCAACTACGACGGCCAGGAGCAGGAGCCGGTGGCGCTGCCCGCCGCGTTCCCGAACCTCCTGGTGAACGGCGCGTCGGGCATCGCCGTCGGCATGGCCACCAACATGCCGCCGCACAACCTGCGCGAGGTCGTCGCGGCCGCGCGGCACCTGATCAGGTATCCGAACGCCGATCTCGACGCCCTGATGAAGCACGTCCCGGGCCCCGACCTGCCCACCGGCGGCCGGATCGTCGGCCTGTCCGGCGTCCGTGACGCGTACGAGACGGGCCGCGGCACGTTCAAGATCCGCGCGACGGTCACCGTGGAGGACGTGACGGCCCGCCGCAAGGGCCTCGTCGTCACCGAGCTGCCCTTCACGGTCGGTCCGGAGAAGGTGATCGGCAAGATCAAGGACCTGGTCGGGTCGAAGAAGCTCCAGGGCATCGCCGACGTCAAGGACCTCACCGACCGCGAGCACGGTCTGCGGCTGGTCATCGAGATCAAGAACGGCTTCGTGCCGGAAGCGGTCCTGGAGCAGCTGTACAAGCTGACGCCGATGGAGGAGTCCTTCGGCATCAACAACGTGGCGCTGGTGGACGGCCAGCCGCTCACCCTGGGCCTCAAGGAACTCCTCGAGGTCTACCTCGACCACCGCTTCAACGTCGTGCGCCGGCGTTCGGAGTTCCGCCGGGGCAAGCGGCGCGACCGCCTCCACCTGGTCGAGGGCCTGCTCACGGCCCTGGTGGACATCGACGAGGTCATCCGCCTCATCCGCTCCAGCGAGAACTCGGCGCAGGCCAAGCAGCGCCTGATGGAGCGGTTCTCCCTCAGCGACATCCAGACCCAGTACATCCTGGACACGCCGCTGCGCCGCCTCACCAAGTACGACCGGATCGAGCTGGAGGCCGAGAAGGACCGGCTGAACGCGGAGATCGAGGAGCTGACCCGGATCCTGGACTCGGACGCGGAGCTGCGCAAGCTGGTCTCCACCGAACTGGCCGCGGTGGCGAAGAAGTTCGGCAACGACCGCCGTACGCTGCTGCTGGAGTCGGCCGGCACCCCGGCCGCCGCCGTACCGCTGCAGGTGGCGGACGACCCGTGCCGCGTGCTGCTGTCCTCCACGGGCCTGCTCGCCCGTACGGCGGACAACGAGCCGCTCGCCGACGACGGCAAGCGGGTCAAGCACGACGTGATCGTCTCGGCGGTGCCGGCGACGGCCCGCGGTGAGATCGGCGTCGTCACCTCGTCCGGCCGGCTGCTCCGGCTGAACGTCGTCGACCTGCCGCAGCTCCCGCAGGCGATGCCGACGCCGAACCTCTCGGGCGGGGCGCCCCTGGCCGAGTTCGTGTCCCTGGAGGACGACGAGCAGGTGGTGTGCCTGACCACGCTCGACGAGTCGTCGCCGGGCCTGGCGCTCGGCACGGAACAGGGAGTCGTCAAGCGCGTGGTGCCCGACTACCCCTCGAACAAGGAGGAGCTGGAGGTCATCACGCTCAAGGAGGGCGACCGGATCGTCGGCGCGGTCGAGCTGCGCACGGGCGAGGAGGACCTGGTCTTCATCAGCGACGACGCCCAGCTGCTGCGCTACCCGGCCGCGCAGGTCCGGCCACAGGGCCGTCCCGCGGGCGGCATGGCGGGCATCAAGCTCACCGAGGGGGCGAAGGTCATCTCCTTCACGGCGATCGACCCTGCCGCGGACGCGGTGGTGTTCACGGTCGCGGGTTCGCGGGGCACGCTGGACGACTCGGTCCAGACGACGGCCAAGCTGACTCCGTTCGACCAGTACCCGCGCAAGGGCCGGGCCACCGGCGGCGTGCGCTGCCAGCGGTTCCTGAAGGGCGAGGACTGCCTGGCCCTGGCCTGGGCGGGCCCGGTACCGGCCCGTGCCGCGCAGAAGAACGGCGCCGCGGTGAACCTCCCGGAGCCCGACCCGCGCCGTGACGGCTCGGGCGTCTCCCTGCCGAAGACGGTGTCGGTGGTGGCGGGCCCGGTCTAGGCCGCCGGGTCCTCCGCCGCTCCCTGCACATAGCGCAGAACGCCCCACATGCCGTGCTCGTCGGTGTGTGGGGCGCCGTCGCTCCGGCACGCCTCCAGCTCCTCGCGGAGGGCGGTGGCGTCGATGTCCGACCCGATGAGAACGAGCTGCGTGAGCCGCTCCTCGCCGACGGGCCAGGGCTCGGGGTAGAACCGCAGGAACCGCCCCACGGCATGTACGGCGTACCGGTTGCGGGTGTCGTACGGCCCGAAGTCGACGTAGCCCTTGATCCGGTACAGCCCTTCGGGCCGGCTGTCCAGGAACCGGATCAGCCGGCGCGGGTCCAGCGGGCGCCCGGAGACGAAGGAGACGCTGTCGTACGCGGCGTGCAGATGCTCAGCGTGGTCGTCGTGATGCAGATCGTCGAACGACAGCTGTCCGACGCGCTCCTCGCTCGGCCTGCAGTCGAAGAGGAACTCGGGGTCGACCCGGCCGTGTGTGGCGGGCACCACGGCCGCACGGTCGACGAGGGACCGGACCATGGCCGGCACGCGCGCGGCGTCCGTGACCCGGTCCACCTTGTTGACGACCACCAGATCCGCGAGGGCGAGGTGCCGGTCGATCTCCGGGTGCCTGGCCCGGGTGTCGTCGAACTCGGCGGCGTCCACGACCTCGACGAGTCCGCCGTACACGATGTCCGGATGCTCGCTGGCGAGCACCATCCGCACGAGTTCCTGCGGTTCGGCGAGGCCGCTGGCCTCGATGACGATGACGTCGATCCCGGCGGAGGGCCGGGCGAGCCGCTCGAGGTACTCATCCAGCTCGCTGCCGTCGACGGCACAGCACAGACACCCGTTGCCCAGCGACACGGTCGAGTCCCCGAGCGCCCCGGCGACGGCCATCGCGTCGATCTCGACGGCCCCGAAGTCGTTGACCACGGCACCGATGCGGCTGCCGCCGCTGCGGTGGAGGAGGTGGTTGAGCAGGGTGGTCTTCCCCGAGCCGAGAAATCCGGCCAGTACGACCACCGGAATCTGCCGCCCGCTGCTCCGCTCCGACACGCGACCCCTCTCCCACCTGTGCGCACACCGGCTCGCTCACGGCGTGCGCCCCGAAAACCGACTGACGCCCCAGGATACGAGTGGCGAGAACGACGGCGAAGTGAACGATTGTTAGCAGCGTCCGCGGGGCAGACGTTGGGCAAGGCGCCGGTTTGTGCGACCCTCGCTTCCCTCCGTGCGCCGCCTGGCCGCCTTCCCGCCGATCAGAGCCGCTCGGCACCCTGGAAGGCGGCAAGCGCCGCCCACCGCTCGCCGGTTCCCTACCGTCGACCCGCAACCCGACGACCGGCGGACGGCGGCCCGATCGGGGGTATTTGACATGGCCACACGGAACCTGGGGCTGCGGCTCCGCTCCGCAGCCGCGGCCGGCCTGGGCCTGGCCGCAGGTGCCCTTGCCGCCATGGCAGCACAGCGACACAGCCTGGACGCGATCAACGAGCGTCTGGAGCGCTTGGAGGAACAGGCACACACGCAACAGCGGACCAACCTGGCCATGCAGCAGCGCCAGCACTGGGAGCTGCTGAGCAAGGCGATCGACGACCCCGAACTGGCCGAAGTCCTGGACCTCTTCGAGGTCCCCGTCACCGCACAGAAGCGTCGGCAGTATCTGTTCGCCAACGCCCTGTACACGAACCTGCTCTGCTATTACCGCATCGGCAACTACAGCAGGGACGAATTCTTCAAGCACGCCCGGGGCATCTTCCAGAACGCGATCGTCAGGGACTACTGGCACGCGACCCGGCAACAGCGCGCGAGCCTGACGGGCACCGAGGAAGCAGAACTCGGCCGGCTGATCGACGACCTGCTGCTGCAGCTCGACGAAGCCGACACCGACGAGTGGTGGGTGGTCGGGGAACCACCCCTCGACGCGTGACCTATGCGTCCGGGATGTCAGGCTTCGCCCTGATCAGGGTCTCCCTGGTGATCACGACGATGCGTTCGTAGTCGGCACGCGCGGCGTCCTCGGGCAGTTGGGAGTCGAGCGAATCAGTGACATCCGTACCGATGACGGCGAAGTTCCCGTCGGCCAGCTCGAAGAGGTCGGGGCAGGTCGCACCGCTGGCGCTGCCTCGATAGCGCGGAGCGACACCGAGGCGGCGGATGATCTGACTCACTGTTGAATTTCCTCTGCTCTCAAGGCACGAGCGCCTACGCCCACTGCCACGCGACGGCATCCTCGCAGGCCCGACCCCCTCCCGAAGGAGGCTCGCAGGCGACCGGACCGGCTCGCACCGCAATGGACGCGCAACGCGTGCGGCATTCCTATCACCCGGGGGTGTGAGAGCACTCCCGCTCCGATGAATCCTCCGCAAGAGTGACAAGTAACCGAAGAATCGATGATCAGCCCCGTTCAGGGCAATTGTCACCAGTCAGTGCGCACCCCACGGCGCCGACGGGTCGACTCGGCACCACCGAGCAAGTCAGGTTAGGCTCACCTTTGTGAGTAGCACGTGCTCGAACGTCTCCCGCGAGCTCGATGAGCCCGTCGCGGGAACCGCCGCCACCGCACGGACCTGGCTGCTGCTGGAGCAGCCCGGCCCCTGGGGTGCCAAGGCGCTCACCTCCAGCCACCTCGACCCCGCGCTGGGCCGTGCCCTGGAGGCCGCCGCGAAGGGCAGCGGAGTGCGGATCGCGCTCATCCGGCGGCCCGGGCGGCACGCGGACCGCCGGACGCCCGCCACGCGCCGGGTGTACGCGGCCCACACCGTTCCCGGAAACGTGTGGCTGCACGCCGCCACGACCACGAACCTCGAACGTCTGCTCGACCTCGACTTCGCCGCACTCGGCAGGGGCGAGCCGGAGTCCTTCGCGACCGCGCTCGGCGGACGGCCCCACGAGGGCGGCCCCCTCTCCCTCGTCTGCACCAACGGCAAACGCGACCGCTGCTGCGCCCTCCTCGGACGGCCCCTGGCGGCCGAACTCGCCGCCTCCGGGGTCGAGGGCGTCTGGGAGGTCACCCACTTGGGCGGTCACCGTTTCTCCCCCACGATCCTCTGTCTGCCGTACGGCTACGCGTACGGGCGGGCCGAGGCGCACACCGTCAAGGAGGTGCTGCACGGCATGGAAGAGGGCCGGATCGTCGTCGAGGGGTGCCGGGGGTGTTCCGCCTGGGAGCGGCCCGGTCAGGCGGCCGAGCTGGCCGTCCGGCGCGCGGTGGGCGAGTACGCCGCGCAGGCCCTGAGCGTCGTACGGACGGACGGCGCCGCGCCCCGCTGGGAGGTGACCGTCGCCCATGCGGACGGGCGCCGGTGGCTGGTGGAGGTCGCCCAGGGCGCGTCCCTGCCGCCCCGTCCGGAGAGCTGCGGGTCGGTGCTCGGCTCGCCCGCGCGGATGGACGTCGTGGGCGTCCGCGAGGTGGCCCTGGCAGCGCTGGCGAGCTGACCGCCCCCGCTCACGGGAACACGGGCTCAGGAGATCCCCGCCACACCCCTGCGGCACCCCGCGCCCACCCACGTACCGTCATGGGTATGAGCTCCACTCCCCCCGCACGCCGCCTGCGCCTCGGCCTGCCGCGGCGGGTGTTCTCGCAGGTCCTGCTGATGCAGCTGGCGATCGCCGCGGGAGTCGCGGTGCTGGCCACCGGGCTGTTCCTCGCGCCGCTCGGCGACCAGCTGGACGACCAGGCGATGCGCCGCGCGCTCGCGATCGCACAGACCACCGCCCAGCAGCCGCAGATGGCGCGGGACCTGCGCGGGACGGAACCGTCCCCGGACGGGCCGGTGCAGCGGGAGACCGAACGGATCCGGAAGGCCACCGGGGCCGAGTACGTCGTGGTGCTGGATGTGCGGGGCGTGCGCTGGTCGCACACCGATCCGGAGCGGATCGGCGGCCTGGTGTCGACCGACCCCGGTGAGGCGCTGGCCGGACACGACGTCATGGAGATCGACGAGGGCACCCTGGGACGCTCCGCGCGGGGCAAGGTGCCGCTGCGTGACGACGACGGCGAGATCGTCGGGGCGGTCTCGGTCGGCATCGCCTACGACAGCGTCCGGGCCCGGCTGATCCACGCCATCCCGGGACTGTTCGCGTACGCCGGCGGCGCCCTGGCCGTGGGCGCGCTCGCGGCCTGGCTGATCTCCCGGCGGGTGCAGCGGCAGACCCGCGACCTGGCCTTCTCGGACATCGCGGCGCTGCTCGCGGAGCGTGAGGCGATGCTGCACGGCATCCGGGAGGGCGTCGTCGCCCTGGACCGCACCGGTCGTATCCGCCTGCTGAACGACGAGGCGCAGCGCCTGCTGGGGATCGGCGAGGAGGCCGTCGGCCACTCCCCCGACCTGGCGCTCGGCGAAGGACGCACCGCCGATGTGCTGGCCGGACGGGTGACCGGCACGGATCTGCTCACCGTCCGCGGCCGACGGGTCCTGGTCGCCAACCGGATGCCGACGGACGACGGCGGTGCCGTGGCCACCCTGCGCGACCGCACGGAGCTGGACCGGCTCGGCCGGGAGCTGGACTCCACACGGGGACTCATCGACGCGCTGCGCGCCCAGGACCACGAGCACGCCAACCGCATGCACACCCTGCTGGGGCTGCTGGAGCTGGAGATGTACGACGACGCGGTGGAGTTCGTCGGCGAGGTCGTCGGCGATCACCGGGCCACGTCGGAGCAGGTCACCGAGAAGATCCGGGACCCGCTGCTCGCGGCGCTGCTGGTGGGCAAGGCGACGGTCGCGGCCGAGCGCGGGGTGGCGCTGTGGGTGTCGGACGGGACCCGGCTGCCGGACCGGCTGATCGACCCCCGGGGGCTCGTCACCGTCGTCGGCAATCTGGTGGACAACGCCCTGGACGCCGTCGCCGGTACGCCGCAGGCGCGCGTGGAGGTCGAACTGCGCGCCGAAGGGCGTACGGCGGTGCTCGTGGTGCGCGACACCGGGCCCGGAATTCCGCCGGAGCACCGCGAGTTGATCTTCACCGAGGGCTGGTCCACCAAGGAGGCGCCGGCCCACCGCGAGCGGGGCATCGGGCTGCCGCTGGTGCGCCGGCTCGCCGAGCGCCAGGGGGGCAGCGCGGAGGTGGGCGGGGCGAGCGGCGGAGGCGCGGAGTTCACCGTCGTCCTGCCCGAGGCCCTGACCGAGCCGGGCGCGGAACCCGCCCTCACCGGGGCGTCCGCCCCGGGGGCCGCCGAGGAGGAGTCACGATGATCGAGGTCCTGGTCGTGGACGACGACGTCCGGGTCGCACGGGTCAACGCCGCGTACGTCGAGAAGGTGCCCGGTTTCCATGTCGCCGGTCAGGCGCACAGCGCGGCCGAGGCGCTCGGCCGGCTGGAGGCGCTGCCCCGGCCGGATCTCGTCCTCCTGGACCACTACCTGCCCGACGAGACGGGGCTCGAGGTGGTGCAGGAGATGCGCCGGCGCGGGCACCAGACCGACGTGATCATGGTGACGGCGGCCCGGGACGTGTCCACGGTGCAGGCGGCAATGCGCCAGGGCGCCCTGCAGTACCTGGTCAAGCCGTTCGCCTTCGCCGGGCTGCGCGCCAAGCTGGAGGCGTACGCGGAACTGCGCCGCACCCTCGACGGCGGTGGTGAGGCGGAGCAGGCGGAGGTGGACCGCATCTTCGGCGCGCTGTCGGCGTCGTCCGAGCCACAGCTGCCCAAGGGACACTCCCCCACCACCGCCGAACTCGTACGGCAGTCCCTGATGAACGCCGACGGCCCGCTGTCGGCCCAGGAGATCGCCGAGCGCACGGGGGTGAGCCGCCAGACCGCCCAGCGCTACCTGAAGCTCCTGGAGCGCACGGGACGGGCCACGCTGACCCTGAAGTACGGCGACGCGGGCCGCCCGGAACACCGTTACGTGTGGGCGACCCGCGCCTGAGGACACGGCCCATGGGGGCGAGGGAAGGAACCGTGTCCTCCCTCCTCCACGGATGGCGGCGCCGTCCGTCTCCGCCGAGCGCCCTACACCGCCCCCGCACCGGTCAGTGAGCGCACCTCGGTCTCCGCGTGCTTGGCCTCGTCGGGGACCTCGCGCGAGGTGAGCGTGCCGAGCCAGCCCGCGAGGAAGCCCAGCGGGACGGAGACCAGACCGGGATTCCGCAGCGGGAAGAGCTGGAAGTCGGCGCCCGGGAAGAGGGACGCGGGGCCGCCCGACACCACGGGGGACAGCAGCACCAGCACCACGGCCGGGATCAGACCTCCGTACACGGCCCACACGGCGCCGCGGGTGGTGAAGCCGTGCCAGAACAGGGAGTAGAGCAACACGGGCAGGTTCGCGGACGCGGCCACGGCGAAGGCGAGGCCCACCAGGAACGCGACGTTGAGGTCGCGGGCCAGCAGACCGAGGGCGATCGCGAGCAGACCGATGCCGGCCGCCGCGAGGCGGGCCACCGCCACCTCGCCGCGCGGCTTCCCTCGCCGGCGTCGCAGGGAGGCGTAGAGGTCGTGCGCGACGGACGCCGAGGAGGCGAGCGTGATCCCGGCGACCACGGCGAGGATCGTGGCGAAGGCGACCGCGGCGACGATCGCGAACAGGATCGTTCCGCCGGTGGAGCCGGCGCCGCCGCCCAGGTCGAGCGCCAGCAGCGGCACCGCCGTGTTCCCGGACGCGCTCGAGGCGCGCACGGCGTCCGGTCCGACGAGGGCGGCGGCGCCGAAGCCGAGCACGATCGTCATCAGGTAGAAGCCGCCGATGAGCCCGATCGCCCAGACGACCGACCGCCGGGCCGCCCGCGCGGTGGGGACGGTGTGGAAGCGGGACAGGAGGTGCGGCAGCCCCGCCGTGCCGAGCACCAGCGCGAGGCCCAGGCTGATGAAGTCGAACCGCGCGGTCCAGTCACCGCCGTAGGCGAGCCCGGGCGCCAGGAACGCCTCACCGTGACCGCTGCGTTCGGCCGCGGTGAGGAGCAGCCGGTTGACGTCGCCGTGGAACCGCAGCAGGACGAGGACGGTCAGCGCGACGGTGCCGCCGAGCAGCAGGACCGCTTTCACGATCTGGATCCACGTGGTGGCCCGCATCCCTCCCAACGACACATAGATCACCATGAGCACGCCGACGCCGACGACGGTCCAGGCCCGGGCCGCCTCGCCCGAGCCGCCGAGCAGCAGCGCGACCAGGCTGCCCGCGCCCACCATCTGCGCCACCAGGTACAGAACGGACACGGTGACCGACGAGGTTCCCGCCGCGATCCGCACCGGCCGCTCCCGCATGCGCGCGGCGACCACGTCGGCGAGCGTGAACCGGCCGCAGTTGCGCACCAGTTCCGCGACCAGGAACAGGACCACCAGCCAGGCCACCAGGAAGCCCACCGAGTAGAGCATCCCGTCGTAGCCGACGAGCGCGATGAGTCCGGAGACGCCGAGGAAGGACGCGGCCGACATGTAGTCGCCCGCGATGGCAAAACCATTCTCCATCGGGGAGAAGAGCCGGCCGCCCGCGTAGAACTCCTCCGCCGATCCCTGCCGGTGGCGGCTCGCCCAGGTCGTGATGGCCAGGGTCACCGCGACGAACGCGCCGAACAGCAGCAGTGCCGGCATCAGGTGATCACCCGTCATGCCGCGCCGCCTCTTCCGCGCGCCAACTCCTGGGCGTACCAGCGCAGTTCCAGCGCCGCCCGGTCCCGGCGCAGCCGCGCATGACGGACGTAGGCCCAGGTGAGCAGGAAGGTGGTCAGGAACTGGCCGAGCCCGGCGAGCATGCCCAGGTTCACCGCGCCCGCGACGGGCCGGGCCATCAGCCCCGGCGCGGTCGTGGCGGTCACGACGTACGCCACGTACCAGATGAGGAAGGCGGCGACCGCCGGCACCACGAACCGCCGGTACCGGCTGCGCACCTCCTGGAAGGCCGCGCTGCGCTGTACTTCGAGGTAGACGTCGGCCCCGTCCGCGCGGCGAGCCGGCACCGCCGCCTCCGCCGGGCCGGCCGACTCGCCCCAGCCCGAGGCGAGGGCGTCGTACCAGGGATCGTCGTACCTCACGTCCCCCGAGTTGCTTCGCTGCATGCCCAAGGATGGACAGAACGGGAAGATCCCCGACTCTTCTTCCCGTTCTGCTTCACCCCATCAGGTGACCGGGCCGAGCGCGCCCGGCGCGCCCGTTAGGCGTCGATGCGCGAGCGGTCCAGGGTCGCCGCGGAGCTGGAGATGAACTCCTTGCGCGGGGCGACGTCGTTGCCCATGAGGAGGTCGAAGACCTGCTCGGCGGCCTCCAGGTCGGTGAGGTTGATCCGGCGCAGGGTGCGGTGACGCGGGTCCATGGTGGTCTCGGCCAGCTGGTCGGCGTCCATCTCACCGAGGCCCTTGTAGCGCTGGATCGAGTCCTTGTAGCGGATGTTCTTGCTCTGGAACTCCATGAGCTTGTCGCGCAGCTCCCGGTCCGAGTACGTGTAGACGTACTTGTCCTGGCCCTTCTTGGGCTGGATCAGCTCGATGCGGTGCAGCGGCGGCACCGCGGCGAACACCCGGCCGGCCTCGACCATGGGCCGCATGTAGCGGTGGAACAGGGTCAGCAGCAGGGTGCGGATGTGGGAGCCGTCGACATCGGCGTCGGTCATCATGATGATCTTGCCGTAGCGGGCCGTGTCGATGTCGAAGGTCCGCCCCGAGCCCGCCCCTATGACCTGGATGATCGCGCCGCACTCGGCGTTCTTGAGCATGTCCGTCACGGACGACTTCTGGACGTTGAGGATCTTGCCGCGGATCGGCAGCAGCGCCTGGAACTCGGAGTTCCGGGCGAGCTTGGCCGTGCCGAGCGCGGAGTCACCCTCGACGATGAACAGCTCGCTGCGGTCGACGTCGTCGCTGCGGCAGTCGGCGAGCTTGGCGGGCAGCGAGGAGGACTCCAGGGCCGTCTTGCGGCGCTGCGCGTCCTTGTGCTGACGGGCCGCGATGCGGGTCCGGGCCGCGGCGACGGCCTTCTCCATGACGACGCGGGCCTGCTGGGCGTCGTCGCGCTTGGTGGAGGTCAGGAACGCCTTGAGTTCCCTGGAGATCACGTTGTTCACGATGCGGCGGGCCGCCGAGGTGCCGAGGACCTCCTTGGTCTGGCCCTCGAACTGCGGCTCGGCCAGGCGGACCGTGACCACCGCGGTGAGACCCTCGAGGGCGTCGTCCTTGACGATGTCGTCCTCGGCCACGCGCAGCATCTTCTTGGCGCGCAGCACCTCGTTCATCGTCTTGGCGACGGCCTGCTCGAAGCCGGCGACATGGGTGCCGCCCTTGGGGGTGGCGATGATGTTGACGAACGACCTGAGCGTGGTGTCGTAGCCGGTGCCCCAGCGCATCGCGACGTCGACGCCGAGCTCGCGGGTGACCTCGGTGGGCGTCATCTGGCCGTGCTCGTCGAGGACCGGGACGGTCTCCTTGAAGGTGCCCTGTCCGGTGAAGCGGAGGGTGTCGCAGATGGGCCGGTCGGAGGCCAGGAACTCGCAGAACTCGCTGATGCCGCCGTCGAAGCGGAACGACTCCTCGCCCTTGCTGCCGCCCTCGCCGAGCCCGTACTCGTCGCGGACGACGATGGTCAGGCCGGGCACCAGGAACGCGGTCTGGCGGGCGCGCTGGTGCAGCGTCTCCAGGGCGAGCTTGGCGTCCTTGAGGAAGATCTGGCGGTCGGCCCAGTAGCGCACGCGCGTGCCGCTGCGGGTCTTCGGGATCTTCTTGGCCCTGCGCAGCCCGCTCCCGGCCTCGAACTTCGCGTCCGGACCCAGGGCGGCGAAGGCACCGGGGACACCGCGCCGGAAGCTGATCGCATGGGTGTGCCCGCCCCGGTCCACCTCGACGTCCAGCCGCGCGGAGAGCGCGTTGACGACGGAGGCGCCGACGCCGTGCAGACCGCCGGAGGCGGCGTACGAGCCGCCGCCGAACTTGCCACCGGCGTGCAGCTTGGTCATGACGACCTCGACGCCGGAGAGGCCGGTCTTGGGCTCGACGTCGACCGGGATGCCCCGGCCGTTGTCCCGGACCTCCACCGAGCCGTCGTCGTGGAGGATCACGTCGATGTGGTCGCAGTAACCTCCGAGGGCCTCGTCGACGGAGTTGTCGATGATCTCCCAGAGGCAGTGCATCAGACCACGGCTGTCGGTGGATCCGATGTACATACCGGGGCGCTTCCGCACGGCCTCGAGCCCCTCGAGGACGAGCAGGTGCCGCGCGGTGTAGTTGGAACCGTCCCGGTCTGCTCCTGCCAGCAGCGCTGTGGACGGCACGGACGTCTCGGCGGTCACGCGGTTCGCTCCTCGCTGAATTTCAGATGCGGCCCTCATGGGTAAGGGCGCGGCTTCAGTCACCGCTGAGAGGGTACCGAGGCCTGGTAGAGCCGTTGTAACGCCACCCTCGCTTCAGCCCACCCTAGTCGAGAGTCGCATGCTTGTTCGATCCCTCGATGGAGTGAAGCACACATCACGTTCCCTTCGAGGCATGAACCATTTAGGCTCCGGGCACGTCCTCATGAACAACCGGCAAGCCAGCCGGGAGGGCCGACCACCGATACGAACGCGAATCCGTACGACACATCAGACACGCACTACGGCACATTCGCCGCCAACCGGCAACAGCCACCCACCTCGGAAAATTTTTCCGAGGAGAAGCCACGAGCGGGAACGTTTTGGGGCTGGTTGGATGTTGACCCTGGTACGACAGCTCGTCGAGCTAGAGAAGAGGCGACGTGACTACTGTTCTGACCCCCGCGAGCCCGCTGACGGCCGCCGATCGCTGCGACCGCTGCGGCGCCCAGGCATACCTGCGCGTCGTCCTGCTGAGCGGCGGAGAACTGCTCTTCTGCGCCCACCATGGCCGCAAGTTCGAGCCGGAACTCAAG
This sequence comes from Streptomyces sp. AC558_RSS880, assembly GCF_019049255.1. Lineage (GTDB taxonomy): Bacteria > Actinomycetota > Actinomycetes > Streptomycetales > Streptomycetaceae > Streptomyces. The sequence goes on from NZ_JAGMUJ010000016.1 coordinate 22,749, forward strand.
AAGATCGCCGCTGAGATACAGGACGAGACGGAGCGGCTGACCGCCCCTCCGGCGGCCGCTCCCGACGAAGAGCGCTGACACCTCGCATCCGACGACGAGCAACCCGGCACAGGCCGGTGAGCGGGCGGCTGCCTCCTCCCGGGAGGCAGCCGCCCGACTCATGCCCGCACCCGCCGGGGACCGCCCAGCGGCCCGCCGGTACCCTTTCGCCCGTTCTCAGCCCTGCGGCCACCCGAGGGTCCGCAGGATCTCGGAGACGCGTGTGTACACCCCGGGACTGCCCGCCCGGCCGCACCCCGTTCCCCAGGACACGAGACCTATCAGCCGTCCCTGGGCCACCAGCGGCCCTCCGCTGTCCCCCTGACAGGCGTCCCGGCCCCCGCGCGCCTCTCCCGCGCACAGCATCGTCTCGGCGCGGTAGGTGCCCTCGGAACCGCCCGGATACGCCTTCTCGCACAGCACGTCGGGCTGCACCCGCACGCGTGCCGCGCGCAGGCTGCCGGCATAGGCCCCGGTCCCCGTGGTGTCCCCCCACCCGTAGACGGCGGCCGCGGTGCCCGCCCGGTACGCGGGATCACCGGCCCCGGCCATGGCTATCACCGAGCTCGAGGGCAGCGGCTCGGCCAGCCTGAGGACGGCGTAGTCGCCGGAGTTGGTGACGCCGTCATAGCCCGGGTTCACCCAGGTGCCGCGTACGGCGATCTCCTGACCGCGGTCCGAGAGCAGTTCCGTACGCCCCGTGATCACCTTGAGGTCGCCCACGCGCTCCGGGGACGTCCCCAGCACCTCCTCGTCCATGCAGTGGGCCGCGGTGAGCACGGTGGTCCGGCCGACCGCCACGCCCCCGCAGAACTGTCCCGCTCGCGCACCTCCGAACCGGTCGCGGCTGGACAGCGCCACTGTCCACGGCCCCTCCGAGACGTCGACGGGGAAGCCACCGACGACGACGCTGTCGGCGACCGCCGGAACGGCCGAGGCCAGCGGTATGACGGACGCGGCGGCCGCGAGGGCCAGCGGCCGGGCCAGGGCCCGGGCAAGACGACGTCGCATGCACGCTCCTCACACTGGGGTGATCCTGGAACACCCACAGTGACGGACCCCGCCCGAGCCCGCACCCGCGCGGGGACGCGAAGGCCCGGCTCCCGAGGACGGGAACCGGGCCTGACACGGGCCGGCGCACGACGGTGCGTCGCGGCGGGCGAACCTAGTCGAGGTAGTCGCGCAGCACCTGGGAGCGCGACGGGTGGCGCAGCTTCGACATGGTCTTGGACTCGATCTGACGGATGCGCTCGCGCGTGACGCCGTACACCTTGCCGATCTCGTCGAGGGTCTTCGGCTGACCGTCGGTGAGACCGAAGCGCATGGAGACGACGCCCGCCTCGCGCTCGGACAGGGTGTCCAGGACGGAGTGCAGCTGCTCCTGCAGCAGCGTGAAACTGACCGCGTCGGCCGGGACGACCGCCTCGGAGTCCTCGATGAGGTCACCGAACTCGCTGTCGCCGTCCTCGCCCAGCGGGGTGTGCAGGGAGATGGGCTCACGGCCGTACTTCTGGACCTCGATGACCTTCTCCGGGGTCATGTCGAGCTCCTTGGCCAGCTCCTCCGGAGTGGGCTCGCGGCCCAGGTCCTGGAGCATCTGGCGCTGCACGCGCGCGAGCTTGTTGATGACCTCGACCATGTGCACCGGAATACGGATGGTGCGCGCCTGGTCGGCCATCGCGCGGGTGATCGCCTGGCGGATCCACCAGGTGGCGTACGTGGAGAACTTGTAGCCCTTGGTGTAGTCGAACTTCTCCACCGCGCGGATCAGACCGAGGTTGCCCTCCTGGATGAGGTCCAGGAAGAGCATGCCGCGGCCGGTGTAGCGCTTGGCCAGGGAGACCACCAGACGGAGGTTGGCCTCCAGCAGGTGGTTCTTGGCGCGGCGGCCGTCCTCGGCGATGATCTCCAGCTCACGCTTGAGCTTGGGCGCCAGCTTGTCGGAGTTGGCCAGCTTGTCCTCGGCGAACAGACCCGCCTCGATGCGCTTGGCGAGCTCGACCTCCTGCTCGGCGTTGAGCAGGGGGACCTTGCCGATCTGCTTGAGGTAGTCCTTGACCGGGTCGGCGGTGGCACCGGCGGCGGCGACCTGCTGGGCGGGCGCGTCGTCCTCGTCCTCGTCGGAGAGCACGAAACCGGCGTTCTCGGCGCCCTCGGGCTCCTCCGCGACCTTGGTGTCCTCGAGGACTTCCTCGTCGCCCAGCTCGGCGTCGTCCTTCTTGGCCGTGGTCTTCTTGGCGGCCGTCTTCTTCGCGGTCGTCTTCTTGGCAGCCGCCTTCTTGGCGGATGCCTCCTCCTCGGCGGCGGGGTCGGCGGCGGGCGCCGCCGGAGTCGCGGTGGCGGTGGCCTTCCGCGCGGTCACCGTCTTGGCGGCGACCGTCTTGGTGGCGGTGCGCTTGGCGGGACTCTTCGCTGCGACGCTCTTGCGGGTGCGCTTGGGCTCTGCGGCACTGACCATCAGCGTCACACCCTCTTCCTCGAGGATCTGATTGAGGCTGCGCAGTACGTTCTTCCACTGAGTGGCCGGAATCTGGTCAGCTTCGAAGGCCCGACGCACGTCATCGCCGGCGATCTGCCCCTCAGCCTTTCCCCGCTCAATGAGCGCCATGACAGAGACGGACTCGGCGATCTCCGGCGGGAGCGTACGGGATGTGCTGGCCGACACGAACAACCTCTCGGAACGTTGGAAAACGGCTTCCGGCCCCGTCCACAGTGGACAGGAGCCGACCGCCGGCTTGGGGATGGGCCGACGGTGCGGGCGAGGGCCGGGGAGGATGCACAGCGCCATGAACGGCGTCCGTATTCCCTCCGCGGCTGTCACCTCTTAGGTCATCGCGTTCTTCCCAGGAGCGTTACGTCCAATCCGCGTGGCCCGAGTCACACCCCATAAGCGCACGAAATCGGTCAAATAATCACGAAAGCGTTCACTCGGGGGCGAGGAGGTCACCTCTCCGAGTGTGCCACGCCGTTCTGGGCATCGGACCCCGCGGGATCGTCAACGATCCCGCGGGGTCCGACGGGGGACGGCTCATCGGTGGGGCGCTGCCACAGGAGGGGGATGGCATGCCGGACCGCGCCGTCCGCGGAACGCGGTCAGTGCTCGCGCGGAGCGGGCACCACGCGTTCCACCTCTGGGTGGACCGTGAGCAGTTGGCGCATGGCCGCCTCGGCCGCCGCGCCGTCGCCGTCGGCGAGGGCGTCGACGATCCGGCCGTGCTGCGCCAGGGACGCCTCGTTCGGCCGCTCACAGCCCGTGACCGGGCCGCCCGAGACCTGCAGCGCGGCGGACACGATCCCGGAGAGGTGCTCCAGCATCCGGTTGCCGGCGATCTGGATGAGCAGGGAGTGGAACTCCGCGTCGGCGCGGGCGAACGTCAGGGCGTCGCCCTGCCCCATGGCGTGGCCCATGATCTCGACCATGTCGGTCAGCCGCTGCTGGACGTCCTCCCGCCCGTGGCCGGCCGCCAGGCAGGCGGCGAGCGGCTCGATCGTCCAGCGGAGCTCACTGAGCTCACGGCGCTGGTCGTCGCGCTGCGGCCCGAAGGCCCGCCACTCGATGATGTCCGGGTCGAGGAGGTTCCAGTCGCTGACGGGACGCACGCGTGTGCCGACGTTCGGTCGGGCACTGACCAGGCCCTTGGCCTCCAGGACGCGGAGCGACTCGCGGACGACGGTGCGGGAGACCTCGAAGCGCTGGCCGATCTCCTCCGGCACCAGCGGGCGGTCGGCGCCCAGGTCCCCGGAAACGATCATCTGACCCAACTGCTGGACGAGTTGGCCGTGCAGCCCGCGGCCGCGGCTGCCCGCGGCCCGTCGGCCCACACGACCCAGCTCCGGATCCGCGCCGTCCCAGGCGGGGCCCCCCACGCGGTCGACGGCGGGCGCCTCGGCGTAGGGGTAGCGGTCGAGTTCGCCCGGGCTCCCGAGGCCGGAGTCTGCGGAGCGGGCGGTGGTCATCATGGTGTGCGCAAGGGTACTCACGCATCCTTTGTCGGCTCCGCTTCCAACTCCCTTGAGGTCTTTGGTGAAAAGCACACGAAAGGGTGATCGCTCACCCCATCGCAATTGACGCCTTATCGGAAAGGAATGGGCTTTTTACGGTGAGTTGCGGGCAGAAGCGGGCCGATGTGCTCGTGGACGGTCGTTATCGGACTCTGCTCCGCAGGCCGGTGAACACGTACGCGCACAGCAGCGCCGCCAGCGACAACGTCAGCGCACCACCGACGGGTTGGGCGATCAGGCGCAGGACCGCGTCCAGATGACGTTCGCCCCCGAAGGGCCACCGGAGCGGCACACCGTCCCGCAGCCGTGACGCGAGCGGGACCGGGGTGCGCACCGCCGGCCCTTCCGTCACCTTGTGCACGAGCGGCACGACGAGAAGGGGTACGGCGACGACGACGGCGAGACCGGCGGTGGTGGACCGGAACACACCGGCGGCCAGCACGCCGGCGCAGGCGCACCCGATCACGAGGCCGAGCCAACCCGCACTCAGCGGCAGCCAGTCGGCGGGAACCTCGACGACCTCCCGTCCGTAGACGAGGTGGAGCAGCTCGGCATCGCACCCGACGGTCAGGACGGCCAGCACCGCCGCGGAGGCCGAGGCCACGAGGAGTTTGGCGGTCAGCAGCCCCAGCCGCCGGGGCACGGTGCCGCGGTCCGCCGCCAGCGCGGGGTGGCGGAACTCGTCGCCGAAGGCCAGCGCGCCGAGCAGGCCCGCGCCGAGCGCCGCGGGCGGCAGCGGCAGTTCCCTCGGCCACGCGGCCAGCAGGCGCGGCTGCGGGGTGTGCCCGACCCTCGCCAGCAGTACGGCGGTGAGCGCGGACACGACGAGCACGGCCGCCCCGACGAGGAACCCCGTGCCGACACCCGTGGCGCGGCGGATCTCGTAGCGCAGGGGGCGAAGGGGCCGGGGGGCGGGACGGACGGAGATGGGAGGGGGAAGCCCGGCGCCGGTGTCGCGCGTGCGGGCGGCCCGGCGCGAGCGGGCTCCGGGAGCCGGGTGGGCGTCCTCGGCCACGGACGCGTCCGGCGCCTTGGATCCGTCCGGTGCCTTCTGCGACGGGGACACGGATGCGGGGGAGTCTTCGCCGGCCGGGGCGCCGGGGTGGTGGTCCGGATCACGTGCCGTGTCGTCCGTGGGCGGGGGTGCGCCGGGTCCCGGCCGCGTGGGTTCCCCGGCGGCACCGGCCGGGGGCACCTTCTCGTCCGCCGCCGGTTCGCCCGCTCCGGCGCCGGGACCCATGTCGCCGACCTCGTCCGCCAGTTGGTGGACGACGATGCCGTGCCGGAACGCGGTCTCACCGACGTCCGCGCAGGTACTGCCGTAGACGCAGAGGCGGTTGCCGCCCTCGTGCACGGCCTCCACGGACCGCCGGGTGGCGCGGGCCTCCTGTGCGAGCAGGGCGCAGAGGCGGGCGGCGTGCGGGCTGCGGACGGCGACGCGGGGGCGCAGCCGGGTCCGCGAGAAGTCCGCCGCCGCCTGGTCGGCGACGAGTCTTCCCCGTTCCAGGGTGACCACGTGGTCCGCGATCCGTGCGGCCTCCTTCGGGTCGGCCGTCGTGCACAGCACCGTGCCGCCCCGGGCCGCGTACGCCCGGAGTGTGCTGTACAGCCAGCGGTTCTCAGCGGCGGACAGCCCTCGCGCGGGCTCGTCGAGCACGAGTGTGTGCGGGTCCGGCAGCAGCGCGCAGGCCAGTCCCAGGCGGCGGTCCATGCCGCGCGACAGGGTGCCCAGGCGTTCGTCGCGCAGGCTCACGAGCCCTGCCGCCTCGAGGATTTCGTCGGCCCGGCGGGCCGGAACGCCCGTGGCGGCGCACAGCATGCGGAGATGCCCGCGGACGGTGCGGGCGGGATGGCCCGGCACATCACCGAGCAGCACGCCGACTTCGCGGGAGGGATGGGGGATGCGGTGCAGCGGGCGGCCCCTGAAGTAGGTGATGCCACGGCCGCGTTGGAGTTCGAGCATGAGCCGGAGCGCCGTCGTCTTGCCGGCGCCCGGCGCCCCGAGCAACGCGGTGACGCGGCCCGCGTGCGCCTCGAAGGAGACGTCGTCGACGGCGGGCGGAAGCTCTTTGCGAGGGCTGCTGGTCAGTCCGGTGGCCTGGATCACCCGATGCAAGATAGCGCGCCATATCGGGTTTTTCGGGCATCTCGCGGCCCGTCGGAGGGAGGGAAGGGCACCAACTCCGCCGGGCCCGTTGGCCGGGTCCGGTCGTCCCGCGTCAGACCTCGGGGCGCAGCATCGGGGGGTTGAGCAGGGTGGCGCCGCCGGCCCGGAAGAGCTGGGCGGGACGACCGCCCTGCCGGGTGGTCGTGCCACCGGTGGGGACCAGGAAGCCCGGTGTGCCCGTCACCTTGCGGTGGAAGTTGCGCGGGTCGAGCGCCACGCCCCAGACCGCCTCGTAGACCCGGCGCAGCTCACCGACGGTGAACTCGGGCGGGCAGAAGGCCGTCGCCAGCGACGAGTACTCGATCTTGGAGCGGGCGCGTTCCACCCCGTCCGACAGGATCTGGGCGTGGTCGAAGGCGAGCGGTGCCACCGGCTCGCCGTCCCGGCCGTAACCACCCTGTTGCAGCAACTCCTCGACGGGCGCCCAACGCGCGTTGCTGGCGTCGCCGCCGGCCCGGGGCGCGGGCAGGTCGGGGGCGAGGGCGAGGTGGGCGACGCTGACGACCCGCATCCGGGGGTCGCGCTTGGGATCGCCGTACGTGGCGAGCTGTTCCAGGTGAGCGCCGTTGTCCTGGGCGGGGACGGCGGGGTCGTGCACCCGCAGCCCCGTCTCCTCGGCCAGTTCCCGGGCCGCCGCCTGCGCCAGGTCCTCGTCGGCCCGCACGAAGCCGCCGGGGAGCGCCCATCGCCCCTGGAACGGCGCCTCGCCCCGGCGTACCGCCAGCGCACACAGGGCATGTCGGCGTACGGTCAGCACGACCAGGTCCACGGTGACGGCGAAGGGCGGAAAGGCTGACGGGTCGTAGGGCATGCGGCGATCATAGTCGTCTGCCTGACGATAAACACTCCCTTCGCCGTCCCCGACGCCAACTGATCCGCTGATCCGCTTCGGTCCGGCGGGTCCGTCCCCCTGCTCTCCCTGCCGCCCGGCGAAGACGTGTCCCGCCGGGTCAGACTCCCAGCCGGAGGCCGTCGGCCGCTTCCTCGACCATGGCGAGACCGAGCCGGCTGATCCGTACGGCGAAGGGGGCGCCCGCCACGCGCAGTCCCGTCAGGACCGTCTCGCCCAGCGGGGCGCCGCGCACCGGTCGCAGCGTGACCGTCCGGGCCGGGACGTCGGGGCGGATCCCCGCGAGCGTGGTCAGCAGCAGGATCCCGGCGGCCGCCGCCGTGGCCGCCGGGCGGCAGGCCGCCGGGTGCGGGAGCGGAACGCTCCCCTCGGTCCGCTGCTCCCCCGCGTACATCTCGGGCAGCCGGTGGCCGAACGCCTCCGCCGCCCCGAGCACGCCTCGCAGCAGGGACGTCGCCTCCCTCTCGTAGCCGGCGGCTGCGAGTCCCGCGACGGCGAGCGCCGTCTCGCGGACCCGCACGGCGCCGGAGCGGTGTCCGAACGGGTTGTGACCCGCCTCCTTCACGCCCATTCCGCGCAGGCCCCAGCCCGAGTCCAGGTCGGGGCCGCCCAGCAGCCGCGCCAGCCGCTCGGTCCGCACCTTGTCGAGGAGGCCGGGCGCGAGTTCGCCCCCGCCCAGCAGCCCGGTGTCGAGGAGGTGCGCGACCGGTGCGCCCAGGTGCGGGACGAGACGGCCGTCCGGGGCACGGGCCGCCGCCGGCCGGTCGCCGCGCGGGCCGTCGATCCAGAAGTCGTCGTGGAAGGCCCCGCGCAAGGTCCGCGCCCACTGCCGCAGTCCGGTGCCACCCGGTCTGCCGTACGCGTCGAGCAGGTCGGCGCCGAGCAGGGCCGCCCGGTGGGCCTGGGCCTGTGTCTCGCAGCGGACGGGTCCGCCGGGTTGCGGGTCGGGCAGGTAGGCGCCGTCACCCACCGTGTTCCGCAGCCAGGTCAGACAGCGTTCGGCGGCCGGAAGCAGTTCCTCGGTCTCGTGTTCGGGGAGCCCCCAGCGGCGGGCCTCGGCCAGGAGCACCGGGAAGAGCAGCGTGGCCTCCGTTCCCGTGCAGCCGGGAGGCAGATGGGGCCCGGCGTCGCGGCGCGGACCGGGGATCATGCCGGCCTTCGGCCCCGGTCCGGGGAGTTGGGTGCGGGCGAGGGTGCGCAGGGTGCCCGCGGCGAGCCCGGTGCCCAGCGGCAGGGCCATCCGGGCGGCGGCGAGGGCCTCGGCCGGGGCGAGCCCGCAGCGCCAGGGGGCGCCGGCCGCGAGGTGGAGGTCGGTGGGGTGCGCCGGGTCACGCAGCAGGAGGGCCCGGAGGTCGTCGACGCTCGTCCGCAGCAGGGCGGGGACCCGCGGGTCGTCTCCCGTGGCGCGCGCCGGGGCGAGAGGGCTTGTGGCCGTGCGGCCCGCGGAACGAAGAGGCGCCGCTCCGTCCTGCCGTACGCGCAACTCGATGCTCGCGCTGCCGCCCGGGGGCAGGTCGAACTCCCAGCGCAGCAGTCCGGCGGAGGCCAGCGCCTCGGCGGGCGGCGGTTCGGCCGTGACCGACGCGCTCGCCCCGGCACGGGACCAGCGCAGGCCACAGGCGTGGACATCGGCCGGCAGTTCGGGCCCCGCGCGGCCGGCGGCGATCGCTCCGAGGTCGGCGAGATCCGTGCCGAGGGCCACCTCGACGGGCAGGCGCAACGGACGCGGGGCCGCGCTGCGCAGCGTGATCCGTTCCGTGCCGTCCGCGCAGCGTGTCCGCTCCACGACCACATCCGGGTCCGGGCCGCCGTCTCGCGGGGACACGCGCAACGTCCCCACGAAACGGGCCCGGTCGGCGGCCACCATCCGCGCTTGGACCGCGAGCGGCTCCCGCCCGGCCACGCGGACCTGGCACCGGGAGAGGAGACGGCGTCCCGCACGGTAGAACCCCTCCAGCCCGCTGCCGGTCTGCTGCCCCTGTTCCGTCGAGACGGCAAGGCCGGGCAGGGCGACGCAGATCATGGCGGTGTGCGCGGGCGGCAGTTCGGCGAGCCACCGACGGGCGGGGTGGTGGTCCCGCTGCCGTGGGAGTGGCGTCCGCGTGCCGGCCGGGGCTCCGGCACGGGCGGCGAAGGGGGCGGGCGGAGCCGGCTGGTGCATGGGAAGGCTCTCTCTGTGCTCGGTGTGCCTCGGGCGGGCCCGTCGCCGACAGGCTTCGGTCAGGCCGGTGGAACACGACGTCACGCCCCGCCCAGGCGCTCCGCCACTCAGGTGAACGGAACCGCCCCGCTCCGGGTCACGCCCACGGCGAGACCCCGACGGTGACGACCGTCCGGGGCGGGCGGGGGCGGCACGGACGGCACCCCTGCCACCTGCCCGCCACACCTCCGCGCAGGCCGGTTCCGGCCCGACGGGCGCGGCTCCGCCGCTCACTCACTTCTCCCCTTCGCCGCCCTGGCGACCGGCCTGCGCGCCCGGCTGCGAGGTACCGCGGCGACGTCCCGCCCCGGGACCCGCCGTGCCGGGACGGGTCCCGCTCTCGTCCGCGCCACCCGGACGCGTCCCACCGCCCGCCGCCGACGCACGCGGATACGGAACCCGCTGTCCCGGGCGGCCGCCCTCCGTGCGGGCCCGGCGAGGGAGAGCGCTGCCGGTGCCGGGCGCTCGGGTGCGACGTCGGCGGGGCGAGGGCGCCGCTTCGGGGCCCGGAACCGCGGGTCCGGCAGCCGGCGGCTCGCAGCCGCCCTGCTGCCGCGGCTCCGTGGCCACGGCCGACTGCTCGTCCGACGTCGCCCGCCCACGACCCTCGCGCTCGGACCGCAGGCAGCGGCGGATCGACTCCGGGTCGAGCCCTTCGTTGCACGCCTGGTGCAGAAGCCGGGCGAAGAGGTAGTCGGGGTCGGCGCCCAGGGCCATGGCGAGTGCTTCCCGGGCTTCCAGTTCGTCACCGGTGGACCAGGCGACCCACCCGGCGAGGGTGAGGGGTGCCGCGGCGTGTTCGCCGTACGCTCCGACGCAGCGGCGGGCCAGGGCACGCCACAGGCGGAGGGCCGGGCCCGCCTCGTCGTCCTCCATCCACTCGGCCACGCGGTCGCGGGTCGTGCGGTCCTGCAGGCCGAGGATCAGCGCCGCGGCCTCGTCACACCCGAGCAGTTCGTCGTCCCGCAGGTCCGCCGGGAGCACGCCGGGCACGGGCGGGGCGTCGGCGAGGCGGCCCAGGATCCGCCCGGCCAGCTCCAGCGTCTCCTCGGCGACCTCGTGCCGGCCCTCCGCGTCGAGGATCCTGGGGACCAGCGCCGAGCCGGCGGCGTCCAGGGCGGCCTCCTGCTCCCGGGCGGCGGAACACTCCCACGGCTGGAGCCTGGCGCGCAGTTCGCGCAGGGTGCCGCGGACCTGGAGCCCGGCGTAGGTGGCGGCGGCGGCCAGCACCGAGGTGCCGGGCAGGCCCATCGGTGTCCCCTCGGACGGGCAGCAGCCCTCGTCGTCGCAGCAGTACGACCAGAAGCGGCCGTCCGAGACGCACAGGGCCTCCACCACCGGGATGTCCAGGGCACCGCACTCCAGGCGCAGGGTGTGGGCGAGCGGCCCCAGCCGCTCCTTGACCTGCCGGCCCGATTCGCCCCGGCCCGGTTCGTGGCAGAGGAAGACGACCATCTGCTCGGGCCGGGCGCCCCGGCGCTCGCTGCCCGTCACCAGGCCGTGGACCAGCTGCCGGGCGGCGGAGGGCCAGTCGTCGGGGTTGGCGGGGACGCCGAGCCGGGCGCGGCCGCCGAACCGGCCCCGTCCGTCCTTGTCGTGCAGGGCGACCAGCACGATGCTGTCCTCGGGACGGTAGCCGAGCAGGTAGGGCAGGGCGTCGGCGAGCTCGGCCGGGGAGCGCAGGGTGACCTGCTGTCCGTCGCCATGACTGTCGTACGCGGTGCAGGTGATGTCCTGCGGACGCGGTGCGCGGTCTTCGTCGCCGCCGGATGTCCGGGGACCGGTGTCGCGCCCGCGGATGTCACCGTTTTCGGGGGATCCAGTGGTTTCGCCGTGGTTCGTCATGCGAAGACGATCTCGCGGATTGCAGCCTTCCGGTTTGCCCTGTGGATAAGTCCGACCAGGGACATGTCACCGGCTTCGGGGTCGCGGGGACCGCTCCCGCGCACCCGCCCGCATGTCAGTGGCGTCCTGTTGGATGGACCCATGGAGCACACGAGCAACGCGGATCTCCGCACGGCCGCCGACGCGGTTCTCGCCCGCCTCGTCGGGGACACCTCGGGCGAGGCCCGGCTGCGCGAGGACCAGTGGCGGGCGATCGAGGCACTGGTCGCCGACAAGCGCCGGGCCCTGGTCGTGCAGCGCACGGGCTGGGGCAAGTCCGCGGTCTACTTCGTGGCCACCTCGCTGCTGCGGGCACAGGGCAGCGGCCCCACCGTGATCGTCTCCCCGCTGCTGGCGCTCATGCGCAACCAGGTGGAGGCCGCGGCCAGAGCCGGAATCCACGCCCGGACCATCAACTCCTCCAACAGCGAGGAATGGGAATCCGTCCAGGCGGAGATCGCCGCGGGCGACGTCGACGTGCTGCTGGTGAGTCCGGAGCGGCTGAACAACCCGGACTTCCGCGACCAGGTGCTGCCCAGGCTCTCCGCCGCGACCGGGCTCCTGGTGGTCGACGAGGCGCACTGCATCTCCGACTGGGGGCACGACTTCCGCCCGGACTACCGCCGGCTGCGCACCATGCTCGCCGACCTCCCGGACGGCGTGCCCGTCCTCGCCACCACCGCCACCGCCAACGCCCGTGTCACCGCCGATGTCGCGGAGCAGCTGGGTACGGGAGGCTCGTCGGACGCGCTGGTGCTGCGGGGCCCGCTGGACCGGGAGAGCCTGAGCCTGAGCGTGCTGCGCCTGCCGGACGCCGCCCACCGGATGGCCTGGCTCGCCGACCACCTGGACGAGCTCCCGGGCTCGGGGATCGTCTACACGCTCACCGTGGCCGCCGCCGAGGAGGTCACCGCCTTCCTGCGGCAGCGCGGGCACACCGTCGCCTCGTACACCGGCAGGACGGAGAACGCCGACCGGCAGCAGGCCGAGGAGGATCTGCTCGCCAACAAGGTGAAGGCCCTGGTCGCCACCTCCGCGCTCGGCATGGGCTTCGACAAGCCCGATCTGGGCTTCGTGGTGCACCTCGGCTCGCCGTCCTCCCCCATCTCCTACTACCAGCAGGTCGGCCGCGCCGGGCGCGGTGTCCGGCACGCCGAGGTACTGCTGCTGCCGGGGAAGGAGGACGAGGCGATCTGGGAGTACTTCGCGTCGCTCGCCTTCCCCTCGGAGGACCTGGTGCGCCGTACGCTCGACGTCCTCGCGCGCTCCGACCGGCCCGTGTCGCTGCCGGCCCTCGAGCCGCTGGTGGAGCTGCGCCGCTCCCGGCTGGAGACCATGCTCAAGGTGCTCGACGTGGACGGGGCGGTGAAGCGGGTCAAGGGCGGCTGGATCGCGACCGGGCGGCCGTGGACGTACGACGCCGAGCGGTACGCGTGGGTGGCGCGCCAGCGCAAGGCCGAACAGCAGGCGATGCGCGCGTACGCGGCGAGCACGGACTGCCGGATGGAGTTCCTGCAGCGCCAGTTGGACGACGAGGGCGCCAAGCCCTGCGGACGCTGCGACAACTGCGCGGGCGCGCGGTACACCCCCGAGGCCTCCTCGACCGCCCTCGAGGCGGCCCGTGTGGATCTCGGCCGGGCGGGCGTCGAGGTGGAGCCCCGGCGGATGTGGCCCACCGGGCTTCCGGCGATCGGCATGGACCTCAAGGGGCGCATTCCGGCGGGGGAACAGGCCGCTCGGGGCATGGCGCTGGGGCGTCTGTCGGACATCGGCTGGGGCAACCGGCTGCGTCCGATGTTCGCGCCGCAGGCACCGGACGGGCCGGTGCCGGACGATGTCGCCCGGGCCGTGGTGGGTGTGCTGGCCGACTGGGCCAAGGGGCCCGGCGGTTGGGCTCCGGGAGCGGCGGACCCCCAGCCGCGGCCGGTGGGGGTGGTCACCATCGCCTCCCGCAGCCGGCCCCGACTGATCCACTCGCTCGGGGCGCGCATCGCGGAGATCGGGCGGCTGCCGCTGCTGGGATCGGTGGATTACACGGGCGAGGCGCACTCCGCCTCCCGGAGCAACAGCGCCCAGCGCCTCAAGGCCCTCGACGGGGCGCTGACCGTGCCCGCCGACCTCGCCGCCGCGCTGGCCGAGACGAGGGGCCCGGTCCTTCTCGTGGACGACTACACGGAGACGGGCTGGACCCTCGCGGTCGCGGCGCGCCTGCTCCGGCGGGCCGGTGCGCAGGGCGTGCTGCCGCTGGTGCTGGCCGTACAGGGCTGATGGTTCGGCCTGCCCAACAGGTGGGGATATAAGCCGTGGAACACCCGATACCGGGCCGCTGCCTCAATTGCTCGTTGCCGCATCCAAGTTCGACAGGAAGAATTGAAGGACGCACCCGCACGGCTCGCCCGCCGCTCAGGTAGGGCTCCGTTGCGTGCGCGCTCCCCCGAATCCGACCCTGCCCGCAGTCCGGGCGTAGCCGAAGGGAGGACCGTGACCTTCGGATTCGCTCCGTCCTCGGCGGCATCGCTGTCGACGTCCGCCGCTTCCGCCAACCGTGTGCTCGAACCCGCGGAGTGGGCCGCCGCGGGAATCCCGCTGCTGGGCAGCCCGCGGGAGGTCGTCAGCGGACTGCACGCCCGGCACCGTCCCGGTCCGGCGACCGCGGTCGTCGCCGTGCTCGATCCGGACGAACGTGTGCGGGCGAGCGCGTCGTTCACCCGGCGCACCACCTCCGCGGACGGCTGGCTGCTCCGCAATGTGCTGCTGGACCAGTTGCGCCGGGTGATCCCGCACGACCTGCGCCGCCGCACCCCGGTGCGCACCGCCGTGCTGCTCTACTGCCGTGACGGCGACGCACGCTGGACGGAGGAGGACGGTGCGTGGATGTGGGGACTGCGCGACGCCTGCACCCTGCACGGGCTGCGCTGCGGGGCGTACATCACGCTGACCCGTGACGGGTGGCAGGTCCTCGGCGAGGGGCGCGGCGGCCGCCACCCCAGCGCCGGCTCGGCGCCGGAACCGTTCGCCACGACCACGGCACCTCCCCGGATACCGCGCACGGGCGGCGCCGCGTCGGAGATTCTGCGCCGCGCGGCGGCACGCTGACGTCATGGAGACGCCGCCGGACATCCGGGCAACACATGGTGGTGCGGGGCGGGCCGCACGACGGCGCGGCGCGGCGTGTCCGCACAACGCCTGACCCGGCCCGGCGTCGAGGCGGCGGAGGCGCAGGAGCATCGCCCCCTCCGGTCCCGGGCACGCCGAATCCCCGATCGTGCGGACGCCGCGGTCACGGCGTCCGCGTCCGGCCGGACGCCGAGGTGTCGGCTCAGACGCCCGCGCCCAGCACCGAGTTGATGCGCTGCGGGTCGCCGCAGACGATCAGCAGGGCGTCGGCCCGGGCATGCGCCACCGACAGGGCGGAGGCGGCCGCGGATTCCGGGCCTCCGTTGACGGCGACCACGACGACGGGCCGCGCACCGGCGCGCTCGGCGACCTTGGCGTCCGTGTAGAAGACGTCGTCACCGGCGTCGTGCTGGGCCCAGTAGGAGGCTTCACCGAAGGACAGTTCGTGGGTGGCCCACGGGTGCGGGTCGCCGGTGGTGATCACCAGCACGTCGCCGGGGGCGCGGCCCGAGTCCAGCAGCAGGTCCACGGCCTCTTCGGCGGCGTCGAGCGCCCCCTGGGCCGAGGCCGGGATCAGCTGGAGCTGCGGGGTGGCCGCCGTGGACGCGGGCGGGCCCGGAGGAACGGGATTGGCCGCGTCGCGCGACGCGCGCTGCACCGGCGGCGCGGGCCGCGGCGGGCCGGGGCGACCGGGACGCGACGGAGCCGCGGGGCGGGGACCGGGTACGGGGCGGGGGGTCGGCGCGGTGCGGGGACCCTGGGCACTCTCGTGAATCTGAGGCTCCTCGGGAATGAGAGGCATGAGCTGATTTTTATCAAACGTTGGTACGGCTCGCGCCGCCGGGTGGCACATGAGTGCGAGCGGTCCGTCAGAAATCGAAGCCGAGTTGACCCTCGATTTCCGGAACGCGCCCTTCCGTCCAGCTGCGGGCCTTCTTGAGGTGCCGCCACTGGGGCAGCGCATCAAGATACGCCCACGACAACCGGTGGTACGGAGTGGGCCCCCGGACCTCCAGTGCGGCCTTGTGCACGGGCGACGGATACCCGGCGTTGTCCGCAAAACCGAAGTCTGCATGGTCGACACCCAGTTCGGCCATCATTTTGTCGCGCTGAACCTTGGCGATCACCGAGGCCGCCGCGACGGCCACGCACGACTGGTCGCCCTTGATGACCGTACGGACCTTCCAGGGCGTGCCGAGATAGTCGTGCTTGCCGTCGAGGATCACCGCGTCCGGCCGGACCGGCAACTCCCCCAGCGCACGCTCCGCCGCCAGCCGCAGCGCGGCCGTCATCCCCAGGGCGTCGATCTCCTCGGGGGAGGCGTGCCCCAGGGCGTACGAGGTCACCCAGCTCCGCAGTGTCTCGGCGAGCTCGGTGCGCCGCCTGACGGTGAGGAGCTTGGAGTCGGTGAGACCCTCCGGGGGTTTGCGCAGTCCGGTGACCGCCGCGCAGACGGTGACAGGGCCGGCCCACGCGCCGCGCCCCACCTCGTCGACACCTGCAACGATCTTCGCCCCGGTCGTGGCGCGCAGAGAGCGCTCGACAGTGTGAGTAGGTGGTTCGTACGGCATGGCGCCCTTAGCGTACGCCGCCCGCGCGGGCCCGCGACACCCCGGTCCCCGAGCGGCGCCGGCCGCTCACGGAAACCGCGGTCAGGAGCCCTCCGGCCGCAGTAGCGGAACCATCAACTGGTCGATCATCTCCTCCAGATCGGCGTCCGACCATTCGCTGCCGCACATCTTCGAGCGATACATCATCATCGCCGGAATGGCGTCGAAGACATATCCGTTCGCCGCGTCGGCACGCACCTCCCCCCGCTCGATTCCGCGCTCGATCACGGCGCGCAGCATCTTGATGGTGGGTTCCACGACCCCGTCGAAGATGACGGCGTGGAAGCGCTCGGCCTGAAGCGTGTCACATTCGTGAATGACCGAACGCAGAGCGCATCCCGGCTGGGAGAACATCGCGTCGCGCGCCCGCAGGCACAGGTCCAGCAGATCCTCACGCACGCCACCCAGGTCCGGCGCCTCGTCGAACTGCGGCAGCCCGGCCCGCAGCGCGTCGGCGACCAGATCCTCCTTGGACGGCCAGCGCCGGTAGACGGCGGCCTTTCCGGTCTGGGCGCCCGCGGCGACGCCCTCCATCGTCAGGCCGTTCCAGCCGACCGTACTGAGCTGCTCCAGGGCGGCATCGAGGATCGCGCGTTCCAGTACGGCACCGCGGCGGCGGGATGCGGCCGTCCGGTCCTGGGCGGCCACCCAGCTCGAAGAAACCATCTGACTCTCCAACGAGCAGAGGAAGCGGGCATTCGGGGATGAAGCACGCGCCGCGCGGCGACTGAGGGGGACGCGCCGAGCGGCAACGCATTAAGTGAACGCTTGCGTTCACTGTCGGGGACTCATACCGTTGACGCAACAGTGAACGCGAGCGTTCACTGACGCACTCGTGGGGGACCCATAGTGACAACCTCTCCTTTGATCCAGGACCAGAAACCAGGTGCGGCCCGCCGGGCCGGACGTCCTGGCATCGCGCTCACCGTCATCGCGGCCTGCCAACTCATGGTGGTCCTCGACTCGACGATTGTGAACATCGCGCTGCCGCACATCCAGAACGCTCTCGAGTTCAGCACCACCGACCTCACCTGGGTGATCAGCGCCTACACCCTGACCTTCGGCGGCCTGCTGCTCCTCGGCGGCCGGGCCGGCGACATCCTCGGCCGCCGCCGTGTCTTCATGACCGGCATCCTGCTGTTCACCCTCGCCTCCCTGCTCGGCGGATTCGCCCAGGAGCCGTGGCAGTTGCTGGCCGCGCGCGTCCTGCAGGGCGTGGGCGGCGCCATCGCCTCGCCCACCTCGCTGGCGCTCATCACCACCACGTTCCCGGAAGGCCCCGAGCGCAATCGCGCCTTCGGCATCTTCGCCGCGGTCTCCGCGGGCGGCGGCGCCATCGGCCTCCTCGCGGGCGGCATGCTCACCGAGTGGCTCGACTGGCGGTGGGTGCTCTTCGTCAATGTGCCGATCGGTCTGCTGATCGTCGTCCTCACACCGATGTACATCAACGAGTCCGAGCGGCACACCGGCCGTTTCGACATCGCGGGCGCGGTGACCTCGACGGCCGGTATGGCCTCTCTCGTCTACGGCTTCATCCGCGCGGCGGAGGAAGGCTGGCGGGACGAGCTGACCATCGGCTCCTTCGCGGCCGCCGTGGTCCTGCTGGTGGCCTTCGCGCTGATCGAGTCCCGGGCCAAGGAGCCGATCACCCCGCTGCGGATGTTCACCGACCGCAACCGCGCGGGCACGTATGTGATCATGCTCAGCCTGGCCGCGGCGATGTTCGGCATGTTCTTCTACATCGTCCTCTTCGTGCAGAACGTGCTCGGATACAGCCCGATCGAGGCCGGACTCGCCTTCCTGCCGGTGACAGTCGTGATCGCGCTCGGGGCCGGTCTGTCGCAGCGGTTCCTTCCCGTGTTCGGCCCCAAGCCGTTCATGCTCGTCGGGTCGGCACTCGCCGCGATCGGACTGGCCTGGCAGACGCTGATCAGCTCCGACAGCTCGTATGTCAGCGGCATCCTCGGCCCCATGCTGATCTTCGGCTTCGGTATGGGACTGAACTTCGTGACGCTGACGCTCACCGCGGTCTCCGGCGTCGCCCAGCACGAGGCCGGCGCCGCGTCCGGACTGCTCAACGCGACCCAGCAGGTGGGCGGGTCGGTGGGACTGGCCCTCCTGACGACGGTGTTCGGCACCGCCAGCAAGGACGAGGCGGAGAAGCAGATGCCGGGCTTCCTCGCCGAAGGGACGGCGGAGCAGAAGGCGGAGTTCGCCCAGACGCACCAACTGCCCGCTCCCTGGGGTCACGAAGTGCTCACCGAGGGCATCTCCACTGCCTTCATCCCGGCTGCCGCGATGGCCGTACTCGCCCTGGCCACCGCATGGTTCGTCATCCGGGTCCGCAAGAGCGACCTGGAAGCGCTGTCCGGCTCGGCCGGACCGGGCATGGGCTGAAGAGGGAACACCACGGAGCCGGCCCGGCAGCTCACCGGCCGACGTCTTCGGACTCGGCCGGCGAACGCCGGGCCGGCCCGTACCCATCAGGACGAGCAGGACCCCGAGCAACGCTTTCACGATCACCACCACGGCTCCTCCCCCCACACCGCTCCCGCACGACAGACGCATCTACACGTGTCAGGCCTCATGCCTCACACAGTGGACACTTCGACAACGGGTGGACGGTCACGGAGAGTTCCCGGCATGCACAGAGAGTTCTGAACTCCGTCCTCGGGCCGGGGCGGTGTCCAGTCCCCGCCCTCAGACCGCGGTCCGCATCCAGTCCGGCAGGGGTTCGACCCGGTCGGCCCACTCCGTGGGCGGTGCCCCCGCCTTCCCGGCGGCGACCACACCGCCCACGATCGCACAGGTCGTGTCGACGTCCCCGCCCACCTGCGCGGTCGTCCAGAACGCCCGCTCGTAGTCACCCAGAGCCCGGGCCGCCGACCAGAGCGCGAAGGGCACGGTGTCGTGCGCCGTCGTACGCCGCCCGCAGCCGAGCACGGCCGCGACGGTGGCCGCGTCGCCGTAGTCGAGCATGTCCCGGGCCCTGCGCAGCCCCGCACCGACCGCGCTCCTCGCGGGCACCAGCGCGATGACCCCGTCGAGGAGGGCTTCCGAGCCGGGCGGCCCGCCGGGCGCGGCGGCCAGCGCAGCCGCCGCCGCGACGGCCATGGCACCGACCACGGCCTCACGATGCTGATGCGTGGGGTAGGCGGAGATCTCGGCCTGGTGGGTGGCCTGTTCCGGGTCGTCCGCGTACCAGGCGCCCAACGGGGCGATCCGCATCGCGGCGCCGTTGCCCCACGACCCCCGCCCGTCGAAGAGCGCGGCGGCGAGTTCCCGCCAGTCGCCGCCCTCGCGGACCAGCCGCAGCAGCCGGTTGACCGCGGGCCCGTAGCCCCGGTCGAAGTCGTGGTGCGTGGCGAAGGACAGCGCGAGGGCGTCCTGGTCGATCCGGTGGTGCGTGGCCAGGACGGAGACGACGGAGCACGCCATCTCCGTGTCGTCCGTCCACTGCCAGGGTGCCGGGGGCAGTTCGCGGCGCTTGAGCAGCGGGTAGTTCACCGGCACGAAGAACTGGGAGCCGAGCGCGTCCCCCACGGACACGCCGCGCAGGCTGGCCAGGGCGCGGTCCAGGCGCCCGGCGGGAGAGGAATCAGCGGTCATCGCCCTGCCACTCTATCCGGTGAGCCTCTGTCTATCCGGTGGTCCCGTAGGGTTCCGGATCCCGCCGGCGCCCGAACCGTCGATGGAGGCAAGGGCACCGTTGCCATCCGGTGCCGAGGGCTCCGTCAGCAGCAGCTCCGGCATCACCGTGCACCGTACCTGCAACACCACCTTGTCGGGGTCCGACAGCGCCGTCCCGGGAAAGCCGGCCAATCGCTCCATCACGGCCTCCAGGCCACCAGTCGCCCCCCACTTGACCCAGTGGTTCATCAGGGTCGTGTAGGGCACTGGGGTCCCCAGCTCGCGCAGGACACGCCGGTGCGGGCCTTCTCCAGGAAGGCCGCCAGTCCATCCCGCGACGAGTGACGCGGCGAGAACCCGGGCACGATGTCCTCCACCTTCGCCCACGCTTCATCCGTGAGAAGCGGAACGTCCAGACCGCGCTCGACGAAGAACGCCATCGCCCGGCAGGGGCGTCCCGACGGGCGCGACGGCACCTCGCCCAGGATCACGATCTCGGCGCGCAGGAGATCGAACAGCTCCGCCTGTTCCTCCAGCGTCTTGTCCGCAAGGCGGACCCGCGCCTTCTCAGCCAGGGCGCTGAGCTGCTTCGTGGTGTCCTCGGCATCGACGCTGGTCTCTTTCCAGCTCTCGATCTCCATGCGCTGTTTGTGGAGGTCCGCCAGGTCGGCATTCGGCTGAGCGGTCATCCTGGCGACGTACTTCTCGGCCTCCGCCCGGGACAGGCGTCGGGAGGCCGCCTGCTGCGTAGCGGCCATGAGCATGAGATCGATGGACTCCTCCAGCTCGGCGATGCGCTTGCCCAGGTCCTTCAGCCTGCTGTCGAAGTCGGCGCCGGTCTCGGCCTTCTTCGCCAGGGCCTCCGTCGCCAGACGCTCCAGCTCCACCGGGTCCTCAGTCCCACAGGGCACCGTTCTTGCGGCGGTATCCGGCACTGTTCAGGTCGCCGCCGGTCGTGTCGTATGACCGCGTGGTCACGAACCGGGACACTGCCAGGTGAAGGCCGTCGGTCTCGTGAAGGCCGGTACATTCGTCGCCGCAGTCGCACTCGTCGGGCTCCAGGCGGCTTTCGCCCTTCACGCCCTTGCCCCGCACTCGGTAGCCGTACGGCACGCTGCCGCCCAGACAGGCGCCCTCGTGGCCCATGCATTCGGCCTTCTCCTGGATGCCGCCCTGGGTGCGGTTCCGAATGACGATCAGCTCGTCTTCCGCCCGGTCTGCGGTCTTGCGCATCCGGGATTCGCCCTCTTCGGTGGTGTTGTCGTGGCCGCCGACCACGACGGCCGTGAAGACTCCCAGGTCTTGCAGCTCCCAGACCCAGGGCCAGAAGGCCCAGCCCTTGTCAGCGATGTGCATGACGACCCGCCTGCCGGTGTAGGCGATGCCGTACCCCTTCCGCTGATCCTCGGTGCTCACCCGGAGGTACGCAGCGGCTCGAAGCTGTCCGGGCTCGGCCACCTGCGCCACAGCGTCCAGAGCGCGGAAGAGTGCCTCGCGCCTCCCACGGTCCTCGGTCGTACTCATGGCCCCTGACCGCTCGGAAGTTCTACGAGAGCGGCCCGAACAGGATCTCCCGCAGCCGCTCGCGCGAGCGGACGTCCATGGCCTCGTCACTGCGGATGATCAGCTCACTGCGCCGCTCCGGCGCGTCCTTCATCACCCTTCGGAGCCACTCGCCGGCTTCCTCAGCCCGTATCGCGCTGCCGTCCTGCAATGGATGCTCCTCACCTGCCCGCGTCGCGCTCCTTGGCCCACAGGCCAGGCTGCCGACGCTGGATGGAACCTCACGAAGCCCGTCATCGCGTGGAGTGCCACTGAACGCTTCTCATCCTGTGGTTCGCGGGTGATGACGGCTGGTGGTCGGGGGTCGTGACGCGGCAGGGCTCCTGGTCGTTTCGGCTGGTGATCTCACTCGCCAACGTCTCGACACAGGAGCCCTGTTGGTCCCGTATCGAGCCATGCTCGACATCCCTCACGAGGCCGTTGAGCACGTTTCCTGGCTCATCCACTCCCGAAGGTGTGAGCTGAACTCCCGCCGGCGCAGGCTGGACTGCTTCCGGCAGGCCCTGACTCCCTACTACCGCCACTCTGACCAAGGAAGCCATCGACGTCATTCCGGGCGCATGTTCACAGCACGGGTCAAGGCTGTATGCGAGCCCTGCAACAGCGGTTGGATGAGCGCCCTCGAAGGAAGAGTTAAGCCCTACCTGTTGCCGATGATCAAGGGCGAGATCGTAGAGATTCCGCCCGAAGCACAGGAGAGCTTGGCCGTCTGGACGCTCAAGACTGCCCTGATGTGCCAGGTCATGCTTCCACAGGAACGACCGAACCTACCGGCTGAACTCTTCACGGATCTGTACCGGGACCGCCAGCCGGCCGAGGAGATGAAGGTGTTCTGCGGCTACATGATGCCGCCGCAGTACTTCAACGGCCCGAGCCCATTGGAAAACCGGTCCATACCAAGCGAGACTCGACGCCGAACGCCAGACGGACGAGAGTACGACCTATGGGCCACCGTGGTGACCATCCTTACGTGGAGCCGTTGCGGCCCGTGCGGGAGACGTTCTCGTGGCCTCCTCGCGCCCTGAAGACGATCAAGGAGTTCAACATCTTTGCTGACCCCCTCAGCCGGGTGAAGCGACCTGTACCCGAGTAGTGCACCTGCCGCCGGTCGGCCTCCGAAATCGATCGCCCTGTAGTACAGAGGCGGTTACCGTCCCTTCATGGACGATTCCCTCTCGTTCGAGAGCTTCCTCAAGGGCGCCAGGAAGGCCTCACACCGGGCTATGGACGACCACGGGCACGGCGAGTACGACGAGTTCGCCCTCCACGGCGGAGTCGCCGTCGAGAGGCTCGCCAAGGCCGCTCTGGTCAAGAGGAACCCCGTGTACCTCTTGGACATGAACAAGGGGAACCCAGACCTGTTGCTGTACTTCGGCGGCCACCTGGACATGGATGCGGACAAAATCCGAACCGTGGGCGCCAAGGACGCCATCAGGCGGCTACGCAGCCTGGACGTTCTTCCCCCGAGTCCTCAGCTCGACAAGCTGATCGAACTCCGCAACGGCACCGCCCACACGACCGTGGGCGACGAGGCCAAATCGCTCCTGCCCCCGCTCGCCGAGACCATCGCGGTCCTGCTGACGGACATCGGTATGTCGACCGAGCAGTTCTGGGGGCGCTGGACGAGCACCATAGGCGCGGCAGTCGACAAGCAGCGTAACGCCATTCAGCGGGACGTAGAGATCCGGATCAAGCAGGCGCGCCACCTCTTCGACGACCGCTTCAAAGATCTACCTGAAGGCACAAAGGAGCAGATCCTCCAGAACCCGCTACTCAACGCAGACACAGATACCGCCCTCCTTATTTTGGCACTATGGCATGGCGGGGACGAACTGATCACCGTGCTCATACAAACCATCTGCCCGGCCTGCAACGGGCGAGCGCAGGTGAGATTTCCTCTCAGCGACATCAAAGAATCGACCCTGATACCAGACAACCTCTCCTGCCCCTTTTGCAGACTTGATCTGAACGGCATTGAGGAGATCACGGCGTCGAAGGCACACGTGGGAACACTGACCGTCACCGATCTGTACGAGCTGTACTGGAACCAGCGCGTCCGAATCACACCTGCGGCCGAGGCGCACGGAATCTGAGCCATCAAGTCTGAGTCCCGGCTCCCTGGCCGGGACTTTCGCATGTCCATACCCGCGCACGGGTCTCCCTGCGCTCACCCACGCAAGGAGGTCCCCCTTGACCCCCAGGGCTTCGGCGTAATCGGCGGACGTCCGTTTCGTGATCACTTGAGCCCAGGCAGGGCGAGCGGGCGGTCCGTGTCGCGGGCGTTGTGTCGCAGGGCGGCGGCGATGTCGGTCACGCCGGCCAGCCGCAGAGCGCCGATGGCGAGGTTGCGCCAGG
This sequence comes from Streptomyces sp. AC558_RSS880, assembly GCF_019049255.1. Lineage (GTDB taxonomy): Bacteria > Actinomycetota > Actinomycetes > Streptomycetales > Streptomycetaceae > Streptomyces. Next base: position 46,166 of record NZ_JAGMUJ010000016.1, read on the forward strand.
TGGCCATTGCCCCTCACTCGGCCCTGCAACGGGATCTTGGTCCACGGTAGAGACTTGAGCTGCTTGCGAAGCTTCTTCTGGTTGCCCTTGACGACGATCACGATGCAGTGGGCTTCGCGACCGAGAAGGTAGTCGACGTGCTCGCGCTGGGTGTGCAGGGCGTCGCTGGTGACGGCCACCCCGGCCAGATCGGCCACGGACTCCAGCAGCGGCTGGAAGCACGTGATCTCGTTCGTCTTTTCCTGCACGTCCAGCTGGGCCAGGACCAGGCCGGTGGTGTGGTCCGGAGCTGTGAGCGGGTGGATCTTGCGGCCGTTGGCCCTGGCCGCTCCGCGAAGGCTCTTGCCGTCGACCGCCGGGCCGCGCCGCCGGCCCTCGGCTCGGTTGCGGCGGTCGGCGAGCCAGCGGCCGATCGCCAGGTCCAGCGTGTCGCCGTCGACCCGGGCCAGCAGTCGTCGGACCGTCGTTTCCGCAGGCAGGGACCGCCCGGGGAACAGAGGGTCGAGCCGCACACCGATGTGTTCCAGCACGTGGGGCGGGGCGTCGGCGATCCATCAGCCGACCGCGAGCAGCGACGTCGCCCCCGCCGGCACCGCGCAGGCGGCCAGGGCAAGAACGCCGACCAGCGCGTGGCGAACTCCACGCGGATCACGCGGATCGGGCATCTGGGCGAGGCGGTCCAGCAACCCGGGCACTTCTTCCGGCGCGGCCTCGGGATGCTCGCGGAGTTGGTCAAGGGGAGGCGGGATCAGCGATGACGCTTCGGCAGGCACGGTCTTCCAGGCAGGTCACGGGGCGTCGAGAACTCCATGATCTTGGAGGCCGTGCCTGTTCCGCTCTCTACGGCGGGTCAACCTGGCAGATCGTTATGAACCGGACGCCCGGCGACCACGCCGAAGCCCTGGCCCTGGACCGGTCACAGCACCGCAGCCCTCGACCGGCTCACCCAACTGCCCGACCCTGGCTGACCAGCGAATTCCCCGTCCCTTCGACAGCACCCCAACACCCGGAGCAGCGGAATCCGGCGCCATCCCGAGACGACACTCGGGCCCTCGGCCTGCACAGCCTCAGCCCGCGGCACGAAAACGGTCCACCGACTCCGTCGGCGGACCGTCACGAAACTTCGAGGCTGGACAGTCCACACGCTAGAACCGGGCCCCGTCGTTCTGTCCCGGCCTTCACCTCTCCGGCGACAACTCGCGCATCAGTCCAAGCGCTCTTGTCGCTCTCCGGATTCGCGAACGGTTCTCAGGGGTCGACCGGGTCCGGCGCATGTGTTCTCGGCGTTCTCTCAGGCCGAGACGAGAGGTGACGCCGCCTCAGATGGTCGGGGTGTCGTCGACAATCGGCCTGTGAATCTCAACGACCGGCTTCCACCCCGCGGAGAACTCGATGAAGTCCGCACGGGTGGGGTAGGTGTCGATCGCGCGACGGTCACGCTTGGGGCTGTCGCTCCCCTTGCGCCCCCGGGGAATCTGCTCCTCGAAGATGTCGACCTTCACGTCGGGAACCTCCTTGAGGCCCTGGCGCCAGATCTGCACGACGTCGGCGCCGAACGCCTGCCGGGCCGCAGCGTAAAGAGCCGTGAGGGCCCCCTTGTCCCCACCAGGGACGAAAAGTGCCAGGTCCAGCACGACACCGGCGGACTGGAGGACCTCGATGGTCACCGAGCCGTTCTCGTCGGCCAAGTAGATTCCGGCTTCATTCTCGTCGTCGGGAAGGCAGGAGACCTCTTCCTGGAATACGGTTCTCGCCGTGATCGAGCCGCCCTCGAAATCCTCACCGGACTTGGTCAGAAAAGCAGGGACATAGCAGTCGGGAAGCTTGAGTTCTGCCGTGTCGGCGGAAACGAAGATCCTGTCCTTCACGCCGAGCTTCGTCACCTCTTCCAGCGAGAGGCGGCGAGCGGCGATCTTCTCCGTGTTCACGATTTCCCTTTCAGGTTGCACTGTCCCTCCGAACAAGGACGCTATCACGAAACCCTGAGGTCAACTGCCCAATAATCTCTGGGTAAATGGCCTCCGATGACCCGTACGGGAGGATACCGAAGCGAGTGCTACTCGGTCGGGAACACGCATCCGCCAGGTAGTGTCCCTCGTCATGGCGTTGGGGATCAACTGGCGGTTGCATTTCGGTGCGTTGGGTAGCACGGAGGAACTAAGAGTTAGTTTACGGCAGATATCACCCATATCACCTTCGGGGAGGTGACGGCGCGGTAAGGCGATCCATTCGTCGTGCATCTCGAAGAGCGCAGCGGAAGCCAACAGGAAGTCGCGTACTGCCGCGCCCTCTTCGGTCAGGACTTCGGCATGGTCGGCTGACGCCCGGTTGCTGACGCCTCGTCATGTCGGGCGGGGTTCGGTACACAGCAGGCACGGACGTCCGCGATCATGAAGTTCTCTACGCTCTGTGACCTTGGACTGGCCGTGTCTGCCGGCGCATCCTCTCTGATCTCCCCTGCCTTTGACCAGCTCAGACCGCATCCGGAAGTGTCCGGGAGCGATCTTCCGGATCTGCTGGAACGCCTCGCGCAGGCCCCGGACCCGCGTGATCCGCGGGGAGTACGGCACCCTCTCGTGACGCTCCTGGCGCTGACGGCCTGCGCGGTCCTCGCCGGAGCGTGATCCCTGATCGCGGTGGGTGAATGGGTGGCCGACGCACCGCCGGCCCTGCTCGAACGGCTCGGCGCGGCCGTCGACCCGTTGTTGCCGAAACGGTCCTGGCCGTCACAGCGATCGTCATCTGGCTCCGCGACACCGTCCAAGAGCCATCAGAAACGGCCTAGCCGCCTGGTACCTGGAGGACCTGACGGACACCGCGACACTGCTCGTCTCGGAGCTGGTGACCAACGCGGTCAAGCACACCAACAGCCGCGTGATCCGGGTCGTCATCAACCCAGTGAGCGGTTCGTACGGATCGGGGTCGTCGACAGGGCCCGCGTGCTGCCGAAACTGGCCAAGCCCGGTGACGACCTCCTCACCGGCGGCCGGGGCCTCCTCCTGGTCGATGCCCTGGCCGAGCGCTGGGGCACCGACCTCTACCGCTGGGGCACGCAGGTATGGGCTGAGCTGATGAGCGAGCCGGCCTGATGACTGAGGAGTACGAGAAGGCGTACAAGGCCCTCTACGGCCACGCGCTGGAGTGCCGGGACTGCCCAGAGAACTGTGCCGGGGGAGCCGCTCCGCGCCGGGCCGTGAGGGAGCGCGATGACACTCTGCGTCAGCGGCGAGCACGGCTTCCCGATCGAGGACGAAGAGGGCGCCTACTGCCCGGAGCGCGGCGTGACCCTGCTGTGGAAATCTCCGAACTTCGCCTGGGACGACCTACTGACGGAGCCCGGACGTCCGCACAGCAGTGCGTTCCCCTGGCTGAGCGACCTCACGGACGAGCAGGCGTACGAGTTCCTGGACCAGGTGGTTCAGGCGGCTCAGGACGCCGGGACCCACACCGCCTTCCTCCACGCGCTGGACGACCTCGTGGACCAGCACTCCCCCACCCCCACGCTCCCTCACGGGGTCACGCCCTAGCGGCTCCCCCGTTCCCTGTGCGGGCAGAAGAGCCCCGGCCGTCCGTGCGGTCGGGGCTCTTCGCGTGGTCAGCTCTCTTCCTCAAGGACAAAGTCCTCGTCCGTGAAGTCCTCGATCTCATCCTCATCGAGAAATTCGATCTCCTCCCGCTTACCTTCGGGATAGATGGTCGGCGTCGGGTCCCACTGGCGGTACTCCCACCGCGCGTGGGTGGTGATCTGCTTGATGCTGTCCTCTGGCATGTTGGCGCGAGCCGCCTCCATGGCCGCTGTCACCACGTCTTCGTACGTGTCCCTCAAGCGGCTTTCTCGGGTCACCTTATTGTTGACCTCGATCTCCAGCTTCACCGTGAGGATCTTCTTGAAGCCCACGCGCCCCTCCATCGTCGTTGGATGACCAGTCTGATCCGCAGCACCGGCAGGCCGCTGGTGGTCTCGGAAGTCGATGCCGAGAACCCTCAAGTGGATACGTTCGAGTGAACCCGTGGTGGGCGACCTTGAGGACGCCCGCACCAGACAGTCGCCGGGCGGCGGGGATCGCGCCAGGACCCGTAAGGTCGGGGGTTCCAGTTCTCCGAGCAGCAGCAGGCGCAGGTCTCCGGTCCGGACAAGCATGGCCATGCTGGCGTCGTTCGGGCTCTCCGGTGCGGGAGGCGACGGGTGCGCGGGGGTGACCGGCGCGGCCGGCGGCTCCAGCGGTCCCGTGAAAGCAAGGAAGAGCCCCGCCCGGGTAGTCGGGGCTCTTCGCGTGGTCCTACTGACAGTTCTGCCCGGTGAGGAGCCGCGACTCCAGGACCTGGTTCTTCGGGTAGGCCCGTTCGCGCAGGTCAGGCGGGAAGAAGCACCGAAAACTCAAGGGGTGCCCTACTTCCACCGTTTGAAGGGCCGGTCGAGGGTGTACTTGCCGTCCTCCCCCAGAACGAGCATCCGCATCTCGGCGTTCCCCGGGTTCGAGAGCGACTCGAACTCCGCCACGGTCCAGTGGAACCACCGCATGCAGAACAGCCGCATGGCCAGACCGTGGGTGACGATCAGGACGTTCGGGGGGTGGTCGGGGGCCTCGAAGCTGCGGAACAGGCTCTCCAGGAAGCCGCCGACCCGGTCGTAGACGTCGGCTCCGGACTCCCCCTGGGCGAACCGGTAGAAGAAGTGCCCGTAGGCGTCCCGGTAGGCCTTCTGCAGACGCACGTCCTCACGGTCCTGCCAGTTGCCCCAGTCCTGCTCGCGCAGCCTCGGTTCCTCGCGCACGCGTATCCGCCCCGGGTCGAGCCGGAAGGCGCTCAGCGTCTGGTGCGTGCGGCGGTAGGGGGAGACGTAGACGCTGACGCGCTCATGGCCGAAGAGTTCCCGCAACCGCTCACCCGTCTCCTCCGCCTGCCGTCTGCCCCGCCCGGTCAGGGCCAGGGCGTGATCGGGTTCGCGCTCGTAGACGGAGTCATCAACATTGCCCGTTGATTCGCCGTGTCGGACAAGGACGATGCGCCGTGGTCGTGCCATGCCAAGACCCTAGATCGAGTGACGGCCGGACGAGCACTCGTGCGGGCCCCATACGGCGTAGGTCACACACATCCCGCACCCCGCGTCACGCCGGCGTGCACCGTTGCGTGCCCGGACATCACACCGTCCAGGCCGATTCCATCTCCACGATGTCCCCCGCCAGGGCCGCGACGTCGGCCTCCGTCTGCGCCCTCAGCGCGAGGCGCTCCACCCGCTCGGTGCGGTACTTGCCGTGCTCGGCGGCCGACCGCCACATCGACAGCACCAGGAACTCGTGCCCGGGCGCCTCTCCGAACAGTCCCCGGACCATGCCGGGCGATCCGGCCATGGCCGGGTTCCAGACCTTCTCCTGCATCAGCACGAAGTGTTCCGACCGCTCCTCGTGCACGCGGCACAGCGCCACCCTGAGCAGGTCGGCGTCCGTGAAACGCGGTTCGAAGCCGGTCTTCACGTCGAAGCGGTGGTCGAAGAGCCTGACCTGGGCGTCCTTGAACGTGCCCGACTGGGCCGAGGCGAGCCGGTCGTGGGAGCGGGCCATGAACGAGTCGTAGAAGGCGCGGCTCTCCCAGAAGGAGAAGATGTGCGCCACGTCCGGCCGCCCCCGGCTCCAGCCTCCGCCCTGCCCGCGAAACCCCGGCTCCCCCAGAAGCCCCGCCCACTTCCGCTGCCCCCGCTCGAACCCGCGGCGGTCCACCACGGTGCAGCGAATCCACTTGACCAGCACCGCGCCATCGTAAGGCCAGGGAGCGTGGCGCCGGTCACCCTCGGGGTGACTGCTTACCGGCATCCGCCACCACGCGCGTGGCAGGATGGGCAACCTGTCGGGAACGCCCGGCAGTTGGGGTGAGCGGTAGGACGGCCACGGGGAAGGGGAAGACTGGTGAACGGCCTCAACAAGGGCATCCGCAAGGTCGAGATCTCGCTGAGGTGGGACCCGAGTCCGTCGGGGCAGCCCTCCACCGACCTGGATCTCGTCGCCGCGCCCTATCCGGCGGACGCCCCGCACGGCGATCCCGCCTACGTGGTGCACTTCGACAGTCGCTCTCCCGACGGCACCATCACGCTCAACCGGGACAGCAAGGACGGCCAGGGCTTCGGCTACGACGAGGTCATGACGCTGGAACTGGACCGGCTCGACCAGCGGTACGCGCGCGTGGTGGTCGGCGTCGTCATACAGCAGCACCAGGGGCGGCGGACGTTCTCCGGGGTGGGCAACCCCGGTCTGCGCATCCGCGAGGGGTACACCGTGCTGGCCGAGGACGACTTCGGCGGTGTCCTCGGGGCCACGGCGGCGACGGTCGCGGAGTTCGTCCGGGACGGGTCGGGGCCCTGGGAGTTCCGCCCCGGTGTCCAGGGCTTCGAGGGCGACCCGGCGACCTTCACCCGTGCGATGGGGACGTCGCGCCGGGCCTGACCCACGAAGAACACCGAGGGCGGTGGCGCCGGAACACCGGCACCACCGCCCTCAGCCGTTCCCTCACACCCGGGCAGCGCCCGGATGCGTCAGCCGCGTCAGCTGCAGCCGCTGGTCGAGCCGCAGCCCTCGCAGATGTAGCAGGAACCGGCGCGCTGCATCTTCGTACCGCAGGAGAAGCACAGCGGGGCGTCGGCCTGGATGCCCAGCTGCATCTCGACCAGCTCGGCGCTGGTGTGGGCCTGCTTCGGGGCCGGCTTGACCGCCTCGGCCTCGGCCTTCGGCGTGGACACCGCCTTCAGCTCCTGGGCCCGCGGTGCCGACTGGGCCAGGCCCTCGACGTCGACCTCGTCGTCGGAGGGCTCGTACGAACCGGTCTCCAGGTGGCGCTGGCGCTCCTCGGCGGAGTGGATGCCGAGCGCGGAGCGCGTCTCGAAGGGCAGGAAGTCCAGCGCCAGGCGGCGGAAGATGTAGTCGACGATCGACTGCGCCATCCGCACGTCCGGGTCGTCCGTCATACCGGCCGGCTCGAAGCGCATGTTGGTGAACTTCGAGACGTACGTCTCCAGCGGCACGCCGTACTGGAGGCCCACCGAGACGGCGATGGAGAAGGCGTCCATCATGCCCGCGAGCGTCGAACCCTGCTTCGACATCTTCAGGAAGACCTCGCCGAGACCGTCGTCCGGGTAGGAGTTGGCGGTCATGTAGCCCTCGGCGCCGCCGACCGTGAAGGAGGTGGTGATGCCCGGGCGGCCCTTCGGGAGGCGCTTGCGGACCGGGCGGTACTCGACCACCTTCTCGACCGCGGCCCGGATCGTCTCCTCGGCCTTCTCGGTGACCTCGGCCTTCTCCTTCTCCTTGGTCTTCGCGGAGAGCGGCTGACCGACCTTGCAGTTGTCGCGGTAGATGGCGAGCGCCTTGACGCCCAGCTTCCAGGCCTCGAAGTAGATCTCCTCGACCTCCTCGACGGTCGCCGTCTCCGGCATGTTGACCGTCTTGGAGATGGCGCCGGAGATCCAGGGCTGGATCGCGGCCATCATGCGGACGTGGCCCATCGGGGAGATGGCGCGCTCGCCCATGGCGCAGTCGAACACCTCGTAGTGCTCGTGCTTGAGGCCGGGGGCGTCGATCACATTGCCGTGGTCGGCGATGTGGGCGACGATCGCCTCGATCTGCTCCTCCTGGTAGCCCAGGCGGCGCAGGGCCTGCGGGACGGTGCCGTTGACGATCTGCATCGAGCCGCCGCCGACCAGCTTCTTGAACTTCACCAGCGCCAGGTCGGGCTCGACACCGGTGGTGTCGCAGGACATCGCCAGACCGATGGTGCCGGTCGGGGCGAGCACGGACGCCTGGGCGTTGCGGAAGCCGTTCTTCTCGCCGAGGCGGACCACGTCCTGCCAGGCCTCGGTGGCGGCGGCCCACACCGGGGTGTCCAGGTCGTCCATGCGCACGGCGGTGCCGTTGGCGTCGGCGTGCTGCTTCATGACGCGCTTGTGGGCGTCGGCGTTGCGGGCGTAGCCGTCGTACGGGCCGACGATCGCGGCGAGTTCGGCGGAGCGCCGGTACGCCGTGCCCGTCATCAGGGAGGTGATGGCGCCGGCGAGGGCGCGGCCGCCGTCGGAGTCGTAGGCGTGGCCGGTCGCCATCAGCAGGGCGCCGAGGTTGGCGTAGCCGATGCCGAGCTGGCGGAAGGCGCGGGTGTTCTCGCCGATCTTCTGGGTCGGGAAGTCCGCGAAGCAGATCGAGATGTCCATCGCGGTGATGACCAGCTCGACGACCTTCTGGAAGCGCTCGGTCTCGAAGGACTGGTTGCCCTGGCTGTCGTCCTTGAGGAACTTCATCAGGTTCAGCGAGGCCAGGTTGCAGGACGTGTTGTCCAGGTGCATGTACTCGCTGCACGGGTTCGACGCGGTGATCCGGCCGGACTCGGGGCAGGTGTGCCAGTTGTTGATGACACCGTCGTACTGGATGCCCGGGTCGGCGCAGGCCCAGGCGGCCTCGGCGAGCTTGCGGAAGAGCGCCTTGGCGTCGACCTCCTCGATGACCTCGCCGGTCATCCGGGCGCGCAGGCCGAACTTGCCGCCCTCCTCGACCGCCCGCATGAACTCGTCGTTGACGCGAACCGAGTTGTTGGCGTTCTGGTACTGGACGGAGGCGATGTCGTCGCCGCCCAGGTCCATGTCGAAGCCCGCGTCGCGCAGGACGCGGATCTTCTCCTCTTCCTTGACCTTGGTCTCGATGAAGTCCTCGATGTCCGGGTGGTCCACGTCGAGGACGACCATCTTGGCCGCGCGGCGGGTGGCGCCGCCGGACTTGATCGTTCCGGCGGAGGCGTCGGCTCCACGCATGAAGGAGACCGGGCCGGAGGCGTTGCCGCCGGAGGACAGCAGCTCCTTGGAGGAGCGGATCCGGGAGAGGTTCAGGCCGGCGCCGGAACCGCCCTTGAAGATCATGCCCTCTTCCTTGTACCAGTCGAGGATCGACTCCATGGAGTCGTCGACGGACAGGATGAAGCAGGCCGAGACCTGCTGCGGCTGGGGCGTGCCCACGTTGAACCACACGGGGCTGTTGAAGCTGAAGATCTGGTGCAGGAGGGCGTACGCCAGCTCGTGCTCGAAGATCTCGGCGTCGGAGGGCGAGGCGAAGTACCCGTGGTCCTCACCGGCCTTCCGGTACGTCTTCACGATGCGGTCGATCAGCTGCTTGAGGCCGGTCTCGCGCTGCGGGGTGCCCACGGCGCCCCGGAAGTACTTGCTGGTGACGATGTTGACCGCGTTCACCGACCAGAAGTCGGGGAACTCGACGCCGCGCTGCTCGAAGTTGACCGAGCCGTCGCGCCAGTTGGTCATGACGACGTCACGGCGCTCCCAGGCCACCTCGTCGTACGGGTGGACTCCGGGAGTGGTGTGGATGCGCTCGATACGCAGTCCCTTGCCGGCCTTGTTGCTCTTGGCTCGGGAACTCCGTGCCGGACCGCTCGCCGTCTCTGTCATGCCGCCTCCCTGTACGGGCGAAAACGCCCTGAAGTGCCCCGATTGTTCCCGTGGCACGGTGTTCTGTCTGGTGCTGCGGGCACCCACTCATCCGCCCGCAACAGGTCTTCTCATCGCCGCCGCCCGGCCGGCCCCCGCGTCTGGCGCGCCGGGCCGGCCCGCCGGTCAGCCGGCGGCGGGAGCGGGCGCGGGGACCTGGACGGCCCCGCCGGACCCGCTGTCGTCTTCCTGGCCCCCCGGGGCGGCTCCCTCGCCGTCCCCGTCGTGCCTGTCGTCCGCGGCGGGCCGCTCCGCCCGCCTGAGTTCCGCGATCGCGGCCTCGAAGTCCTCCAGCGAGTCGAACGCCCGGTAGACGGACGCGAACCGCAGATAGGCGACGAGGTCGAGTTCCTGCAGCGGGCCGAGGATGGCCAGCCCCACGTCGTGGGTGGTCAGCTCGGCGCTTCCGGTGGCCCGCACCGCCTCCTCGACGCGCTGCCCGAGCTGGGCGAGGGCGTCCTCGGTGACGGGCCGCCCCTGGCACGCCTTGCGCACCCCGTTGATGACCTTGGTGCGGCTGAAGGGCTCGGTGACTCCGGACCGCTTGACCACCATGAGCGAACACGTCTCCACGGTCGTGAAACGACGGGAGCAGTCCGGACACTGGCGGCGCCTGCGGATCGACGTGCCGTCGTCGGTCGTACGGCTGTCGACGACACGGCTGTCGGGGTGCCTGCAGAAGGGGCAGTGCATGAACTCCCAACCCTCCTCACAGCAGACTCGATGGCCTCGCGGGGCCTCTCGGGCCTCACGAAGCAGCACCAGCATAGGCGATCTCGAAAGGCCCGAAGACCCGGGGGACCACAACTTCTGGGCTGCTGCCGTAATCCAACCACTAGATGTGGTGATTGACTCATACATCCACGACTGCACGCGTGTCGCGCACGTCGGGGCGGGCAGGACACGCCGGACGATGGGGGGACGCCGTGCCGGAGGCGGGGAGGGGGTGTGCGACTCCCGAAGAGAGCGGGACCGCTTCACGCGCCACGGAGTACCCGATGGCAGACTGAGGCCCGCAACCGCGAGGTCATCGCCTCAGCGGTGAAGAGTACAACCCTTGGCCCGTTCACCCGGCGGGAAGCACGGCGACCGATACACCTTGACGAGAGATGGCGTACGACGATTCGCGATTTTTCACTCGAACGTGTGTTTGGCGCAACCTTTCGAAAGCAACTACCGTTGTGCTGCAGGGAGACCATCGAGAGGGGCCGACGTGACCACCACCGCAGACAGTGCCGCCATCACTGCCCAGGACCGCCCCCAGGGCCGGATCGAGCCGGTACACGCGATGAACGAAGCCACGAATCCCGAGGGGCACAAGCGCTCCCTGCCGGGCCGACCTCCCGGCATCCGGGCGGACAGCTCCGGACTCACCGACCGCCAGCGCCGGGTGATCGAGGTCATCAGGGACTCGGTGCAGCGTCGCGGCTACCCGCCGTCGATGCGCGAGATCGGCCAGGCGGTCGGTCTCTCCAGCACGTCCTCCGTGGCCCACCAGCTGATGGCCCTGGAGCGCAAGGGCTTCCTGCGCCGCGACCCGCACCGCCCGCGCGCCTACGAGGTGCGCGGCTCCGACCAGGCCGCCTCCGTGCAGCCCACGGACACCGCCGGCAAGCCGGCCGCGTCCTACGTGCCCCTGGTCGGCCGTATCGCCGCCGGTGGCCCGATCCTCGCCGAGGAGTCCGTCGAGGACGTCTTCCCCCTCCCCCGGCAGCTCGTCGGTGACGGTGAGCTGTTCGTGCTGAAGGTCGTGGGCGACTCCATGATCGAGGCCGCGATCTGTGACGGCGACTGGGTGACGGTCCGCCGCCAGCCGGTCGCCGAGAACGGGGACATCGTCGCGGCCATGCTCGACGGCGAGGCGACCGTCAAGCGCTTCAAGCGGGAGGACGGCCATGTCTGGCTGCTCCCGCACAACGCGGCCTACGAGCCGATCCCGGGCGACGACGCGACCATTCTGGGCAAGGTGGTGGCCGTTCTGCGGCGCGTCTGAGCACGGCGCGGGGCCGGCCCGTACGGCCGCCCCGCCCCTGACCGGGCCCCGGGACCCCTGCGCCGGTTCCGGGGTCCTGTGCTGTCCGGACGGACCGACTGCGGCCGCCGCTTCCGGTGGGTGACGTGTGCTTCCGGTGGGTGGCGTGCCGCGGCACGCCACCCACTCACTGCTCCGTCGTCCCGGCCTCCGCCCGTTGCGCCGCCGCGTCGATCGCGGCCAGCGACTTCCTGGCCTGGTTGCGGTCCGTGGTGTACCAGAAGTCGGGCAGTGAAGCCTTCAGATAGCTGCCGTACCGGGCAGTGGCCAGCCGCTGGTCCAGTACGGCCACCACGCCCCGGTCGCCCGAGGCGCGCACCAGACGGCCGGCGCCCTGCGCCATCAGCAGCGCCGCATGGGTGGCGGCGACCGCCATGAAGCCGTTGCCGCCGGCTTCCTCCACGGCCTTCTGGCGGGCGCTCATCAAGGGATCGTCCGGGCGCGGGAAGGGGATCTTGTCCATGACCACCAGCTGACAGCTCGGACCCGGTACGTCGACACCCTGCCAGAGCGACAGGGTGCCGAAGAGGCAGGTCTTCGGGTCGGCCGCGAAGTTCTTGATCAGTTCGCCGAGCGTCTCCTCCCCCTGGAGGAGGATCGGGAACTCCGGGATGCGGGAGCGCAGCTCCTCGGCGGCGAGCTGGGCGGCCCGCATCGAGGAGAACAGCCCCAGGGTGCGGCCGCCCGCCGCCTGGATCAGCTCGGTGAGCTCGTCCAGCATGTCCCCGCGGTCACCGTCACGGGCCGGACGCGCCAGATGCTTCGCGACGTAGAGGATGCCCTGCCTGGGGTAGTCGAACGGCGAGCCGACGTCGACGCCCTTCCACTGGGGAAGGTCATCGCCTTCGGCGCCCTCGGGACCGAGCCCCAGGGACGCTCCCACGCCGTTGAAGTCGCCGCCCAGCTTCAGCGTCGCGGAGGTCAGGATCACGGAGCGGTCGGTGAAGAGCTTCTCCCGCAGCAGGCCCGAGACGGACATGGGGGCGACGCGCAGGGACGCCCCGAAACGGTCGTGCCGCTCGTACCAGACGACGTCCCACTCGGAGCCGTGCGTGATCCGCTCCGCCACGTCGTGCACGCTCTCCACGGAGGCCAGCGCCTGTTTGCGGACCGCGTCCTCGTCCTGGACGGACTTGTCGCGGGTGTTGCCGAGGGCGGAGATGACGGTGCGGCAGGCGTCGCGCAGCGCCATGAGCGCGTATCCGAGGTCCTCCGGGATCTCCTCCAGTCGGCCCGGAAGGGCCAGCTCCATCAGCCGTTCGAATCCTTCGGCGGCGGTCTGGAGCTGGTCGGCGGCCTTCTCGTCGACGAGCTTCGCGGCGCGCCGCACCGCGCGGTTGACCTGCCCGGGGGTGAGCTCCCCGGTGGCGACTCCGGTGACCCGGGAGACCAGCTCATGGGCCTCGTCGACGATCAGCACCTCGTGCTGCGGAAGCACCGGGGCGCCCTCGATGGCGTCGATCGCGAGCAGGGCGTGGTTGGTGACGACCACCTCGGCCAGCTTGGCGCGCTCACGGGCCATCTCGGCGAAGCACTCGGCGCCGTAGGCGCACTTGGTGGCGCCCAGGCACTCCCGTGACGACACCGACACCTGGGACCAGGCCCGGTCGGACACTCCCGGCGTGAGGTCGTCCCGGTCGCCGGTCTCCGTCTCGTCGGACCAGTCGCGCAGGCGCAGCAGGTCCTGGCCCAGTCTGCTGGTGGGCGCGGCCGCCTCGAACTGGTCGAAGAGCCCTTCCTCCTCGTCCTGCGGCACGCCCTCGTGCAGCCGGTGCAGGCACAGATAGTTGGAGCGGCCCTTGAGCATCGCGAACTCCGGGCGGCGGCGCAGCAGCGGATGCAGTGACTCCACCGTGCGCGGCAGGTCCCGCTCCACCAGCTGGCGCTGCAGGGCCAGGGTGGCCGTCGCCACCACCACCCGCTCCCCCTGCGCGAGCGCGGGCACCAGATAGCCCAGCGACTTTCCGGTGCCGGTGCCGGCCTGGACCAGCAGATGGGCTCCGTCGTCGATCGCCTCGGCGACGGCTTCGGCCATGGCCACCTGGCCGGGGCGCTCCGTGCCGCCGACGGCGGCGACGGCGGCGTGCAGGAGTTCGGGGAGTGAGGGCTTCGTCATAGCGCGACCACCCTACGGCCCGGCACTGACATTCGTGCGATCACTGCGGAGGCTGGGGATGTGATCAAGACGAGGGCTCCTCTGTCGGGTGGGGTGAGGACTGAAGAGTTGCTGGGGCGTGGCACGGACAGGCCGTGCCGGGGCAGGTGGCCGGGAAACCGCCGCGGCGCGAGTGGGAACCGCGGCGGCGTGAGCGGTGTACCAGTTGTGAGAGCACAGTGACGGAGCGCTACATCAGATGACGCAGGGAGCGGTCCCGGACCATGAGGGCGGCCCGCTTGGTGGGCAGATCGACCTCGGCCGAGAAGCGGAAGCCTGCGTTGAGGAAGGCGGTGACGGAGGGAATGTTGCGCAGGTCGGGTTCCGCGACGACGCGCGGCGAGACGGGCCTCCTGGCGAGGGCGAGGTCGGCGACCGCTCTGAGCAGGACGCTGCCGAGGCCCCGCCCCCGGTCGCCGGCGGCGCCGATGAGGACGTGGAGTCCGGTGTCGTGGGGCAGGGCCGGGTAGTGGCGGGCCAAGGGGTCGAGGTCCGCGCGGTAGACCTCCCAGTAGCTCATCGGCGTACCGTCCAGGACGCCGAGGCACGGAACGCTACGTCCGTCACCGGCGAGCTGGGCCCGCAGGTGGCCGGCCGTCACGGCCGGCGGTCCGGAGAGTTCCCAGTACACGGCGACGGCCGGGTCGTTCATCCACCGCGACAGGAGAGGCAGATCCCGCTCGATCCGGACGGGGACGAGCCGGAACAGGCCCGCGGGAGTGCGGGCCGGGCCCCAGTCGCCGATGTGGTCGGACATCACGGGTGCAGGGGGTTGGCGATGGTGACGTAGACGGACTGGGTGTCGACCGGGCCGACGAGTTCGTCGAGGCCGTGCAGCCGGGTCAGCAGGTTCGCCTTGCAGCGCAGGACGGGTGAGTCCAGCAGGCGGGCGGGCAGCGTGCTGCGCGTCCGGGCCGGTCCGGTGGAGACGTCGGTGAGGAACCAGCGGAAGGCGGCGAGCAGCAGACGTTCGTCGGCCAGGCGCTGGGAGCCGAAGGCGCCGATGAGCCCGAGGACGTTGTTGACGCCCAGGTAGTAGGCGAAGCGTTCGTCGGTGACCTCGTCGGAGACGAAGGTGTCGCTGTGCTCGCCGATGCCGGGCAGCCGGGCGTCGAGTTCCGCGCGTCGCGACGCGCGGAAGTAGTAGCCCTGGTTGTCCCGGTAGCGTCCGCCCGCGGGCCAGCCGTCGGCGTCCAGCAGCAGCAGGGTGTTCTGCTGATGCGCCTCAAGGGCGATGCCGGCCTCTCCGTCCAGCCACAGCACGGGTCGCACCACGTGTTCCAGGTACCGCAGGAACCACTCGGCGGCGACGGCCGCGGACGGTCGCCCCGTGCGACCGGTGAGGCGGGTGACGATCTCGGCCAGCCGGGATCCCGTACGGCCACCGGGGCGGGGCCGAGGCGAGAGCAGTCCGGCGACGCAGGCGACGTCGTCGTGCGGCTGGAACGGGTTGTGCCGGATCACCACGTCGAGTCCGGGCACGGGGTCGCCGGCCGGTGTGTCCACGGCGATCCAGGCCGGGTCCCGGACGATGTCGAAGCCGGGGTGCGCGGCCCGCCACCGCCGGGACAGTCCGGTGCGCAGCAGGCGGTGGACCTCGACCCCCCGGTGGAGTTCCTTGCGGAGGTTCTCCCGGCGGGAGTTGGTGATGCGCAGGCCCAGGGACAGCTTGAGCATGGCCGGGGCGCCGGTCCGGTGGACGGTGCGTACGGAGGAGGTGGGGTGCCACGGGGCACCGTGGCCACCGAGGTCGCGGAGCAGGCCGGCGTCCAGCAGCGCGGCGACCTCGGGGCGGTGGCGGACCTGGCTCAGTTGCCAGGGGTGCACGGGGAGAGCCGCGTAGCCGTCGGGCAGCGGCAGTCCGGGGCCGGCGAGACGTGCGGTGAGGCGGGCCGCGGGGACGGGGCGTCCGCGCTCGGTCCAGGCGGAGTCGGTGGCGAGCAGGGACGGGGCGACAGCCATCCAGTGCAGCGGGAAGGAGCCGCGCGACTCGGGAGAGTACCGCTGTGCCTCGGCGTCGGAGAGGCCCTCGCGGCTCTTCGGGTCCGGGTGCAGCGGATGCCCGAGAACGAGTGATTGTTCGGCGGCGAGGAAGAGGTCGGGATGGTCGGCCGTGTTCGCCCGCCGGTCGCTGACGAAGGCGGTGACACGCCGTACGGAGTCGGCGACGCGCGCGACCAGGTCGGTGCCGTCACCCGCCGGGGGACGTACCGGTTCCGGAATGCCGGCGTTCTCCCTGCTGAGGAGGGCGGCGAGCAGGACGGCGTCGACCGGTGGGGCGAGGGCCGGGGCATCGGCCAGGCGGGGAGGGCCGAAGCGGTGCCAACCGGTCGGGGACCAGTGGAGCACGGGGACGAGCAAGGCCGTGCCGCTGGCCGGCAGGGGGAGGTGCAGGGTGTCGCCCTCCGGGGCGGGGAGGCCGGTTTCGCGCGCCCAGCAGCGCAGGAGGTTCTCCAGGGCCGCCGTGTGGGCCGTCCGGCGCGGGTCGGGGTGGTCCAGGAGGCCGGTGCCGGTGCTCCCGGGCCGCTCGGTGCCGGGCGGCGTTGTCTCCCGGTGGGGAGCCACGGGGTTCGTGCGGTCGGCCGGTGCGGGGGTCGTGTGCAAGGCGGGTCCTCGGAAAGTGGTGCGGTGACGGGAGGGGGATTCGTGTCGTCAGCCCGTCCGTGCGTGACGGCGGCCGGAGACGCGAGGCTCCCCGTGCGGGTGGTCACGGGCCGCCGTGTGGAGGGCGTCGGCGAGTCGGTCCAGTACCGCGGCCGCCTGTTCCTCCGTGACCGTCAAGGGCGGGAGCAGTCGTACGACGCTCGCGAGGGGGCCGCCGAGGCCGATGATCAGACCGCGTCGCAGGCACTCCCGTCGTACGGCGGCGGCGAGTCCGGGCGCGGCGCGGTCCCGGGGTGTGCCGTCGGACGGCGCCTCCGGGTCCACCACGTCGACCCCGATCAGCAGCCCCCGCCCCCGTACGTCCCCCACACAGGCGAGTTCACCGGCGAGCGTCCGGAGCCGGCTCAGCATGCGGGCGCCCAGGGCGGCCGCGTGTCCGGCGAGACCGTTCTCGCGGACGTGGGCGAGGGTCGCCGTGCCCGCCGCCAGGGCGAGTTGGTTGCCAGTGTGGATGCGGGAGGCGGGCAGGGCGAGGTCGTCGCGGTGGACCACGACGGCCAGGGGCAGGCCGCCCCCGATCGCCGCGGACAGCACCATCGCGTCCGGCGTGATGCCGCTGCGCTCCACGGCCCAGAAGGTGCCGGTCCGTCCGACCCCCGTGAGCGTCTCGTCGACGATCAGCGGGACGGACCGGTCGGCCGTGAGCCGCCGCAACCAGGCGTCCGGCGCCGGGAGCACCCCGCCGTCGTCCCGCACGGGCTCGACGATCGCCCCGGCAGGACGGCGCACATCCGACGCGGTGTCGCCGAGCGCGGACTCCGTCCGGTGGTCGGCGAGTTCGGCACCGGCCCGTCCGGTCGCCGCCCGTACGAGCCGGAGGGCGGTGGCCACCGCGTCGTCACGGCCCGGTCCGCAGAAGCGCACGCGGGCGCGTTCGGCGAGCCCGGGGGGCAGGGTGCGCGACAGTTCGGTGACGAAGGCGTCCTTCACCGGGGTCGCCGGGCCGGGGGCGTGGAGCGGCGCGCCCGAGTCGATGATGCCGCGGATCGCCTCCAGCACGACGGGGTGGTTGTGCCCGAGCGCGAGGGTCCCCGCACCGGAGAGGCAGTCCAGATAGCGCCGGCCGTCCGCGCCCTCGATGGTCATCCCGCGCGCCCGCACCGGGACGACCGGCAGGACACCGGTCCCTCGCCCCTCGTACGTGGATTGCGCCACCGTCCTCGGTCCTCCCCTGTGTTCCCGCCGCACCACGGCACGGGGAATCCGGGTGCGGGCAGCGGATCCCCCACCGCTACCAACCGCGGACCACCCACCGGGTTACGGGTCGCTCCGGGATCCCGGCCCATGGGCCGGCAACTCGGGGGCCACCGGCCTCAAATCGGCGTATCTCCGGAAGATCGACCAGGTCAGGCGGCTTGTAGCCGAACCGTTGCCGTTCCGTCTGACGTCCCCCACAGCGAGCGCATAGTGTGTGGTGCCGTTCCCGAAGGCCGTGGGAGCGTCCCCGAACTCCGTACGGACCAGGGGCGGGACCACGGCCGAAGCACCAAGTCCGTTCGTTCCAGGGGGAGTCAGATCATGCGATCCATACGGCCGTCGTCCACCACTCGCCGAGGAGGGCGGGCGCGCCGGACCTCCCCCGTTCTGGCCGCTGTCGCACTCGCCTCGGCGCTCGCCCTCACCGCCACCGCCTGCGAGTCGGGGGACGCCGACGCGAGCGCCGGGGCCTCCGCGACCGCTGCCGACGACGGCAAGCTCAAGATCCCGGACGACATCAAGGACCGGCTCAAGGAGCACGGGATCGACCTCGACAAGTGGAGGGACGGCGCCTGGAAGGACTGGAGCAAGGACGACTGGCTGCGCGAGGCGCAGGACTACGTCAACCCGATCATCGAGGACCTGTGGGACCCGGACCGCATGCGGGACGCCGAGGAGCCGGACCAGGGGGTCGACGAGAGCGACATCTCCGGTGACCAGGGCGTGACGGACCCGACTCCGGAGCCGGTGCAGGCGGAGGCCGTCGCGCCGTCGTACCACGCCAACGCCCCCACGGCGGGCAAGGTGTTCTTCGACTCGCCCGAGGGCACGATGGTCTGCTCGGCCACGGTGGTGCAGGACCCGGCCAACCCGGGCAAGTCCAACATGGTGTGGACGGCGGGCCACTGTGTGCACGCGGGCAAGAAGGGCGGCTGGTACCGCAACATCGCCTTCGTGCCGTCGTACAACGACGCGGGCAGGTCGGCGAAGGAGCTGGAGACCGCCACGAAGGAGGAGGTCGCTCCGTACGGCGTCTGGTGGGGTGACTGGGCGCAGACCTCGGACCAGTGGATCGAGCAGGGCGGCTCCACGGGCGGTGACGGCGCCTCGTACGACTACGCGGTCATCCATGTGACGCCGGAGAAGGGCAGCGACGGCAAGTCGCTGGAGGAGACGGTCGGTTCGGCGCTGCCGGTGGACTTCGACGCTCCCGCGGTGCCGGAGGTGGAGGAGATCACGGCGATCGGCTACCCGGCCGCCCCGCCGTACGACGGCCAGACGCTGTACCGCTGCCAGGACAAGCCCGGACGGCTGTCGCTCGGCGCGTCGGACCCGACGATGTACCGCATCGGGTGCAGCATGACCGCCGGTTCGTCCGGTGGCGGCTGGGTCGCGACGGGTTCGGACGGGAAGCCGGCGCTGGTGTCCAACACCTCCATCGGCCCGGTGACGTCGGGCTGGCTGGCCGGTCCGCGACTGGATGACGAGGCCAAGGGCTTGTACGACGCGGTCAGCGAGAAGTTCGCCGGTCAGTGACCGGCGCGACCGGTCCCGCGTGCCGCCGCGCGCGCGGGGCCGGTCGGGGCCCCGGCACTCGGTGCCGGGGCCCGAGAGGTCCACGCACGCGCGGCAGGACATTCATTCGCTTCAACGGGGGTCATCGCACCATGCGTTCCACACGTACGTCCGCGCCACTCGGGCGTGGCCGTCGCACCGTCCTCAGCGCCGCCGGGCTCGTCGCCGCCCTGGCCCTCACCGCGACCGCCTGCGGCGGTTCCGGGGAGGACGAGGCGAACGACAAGCCCGACGCCACCACCTCCCAGGCCGCCGACAGTGACGGCGGCAAGGTGCGGATCCCGTCCGACATCGCGGACCGGCTCAAGGAGCACGGGATCGACATCGACAAGTGGAAGGACGGCGCCTGGGAGGACTGGGACAAGGACAAGTGGCTCAGTGAGGCCGAGGACTTCGTCAATCCGGTGATCGAGGGCCTGTGGAAGCCCGACCGGATGCGGTCCGCGAAGGAGGCGGACAAGACCGTTTCGGTCAAGGACGCGTCGGCGGCCCAGGGCGTCAGTGACCCGGAGCCGACCCAGGTCCGGGCGGAGGCCGAGAAGACGCCGTACCACGAGAACGCGGCGCCGGTCGGCAAGGTGTTCTTCGACTCCCCGGAGGGCCCCGCCGTCTGTTCCGGCACGGTCATCAAGGACGTGAACCACCCGGGCAAGTCCAACCTCGTCTGGACGGCCGGGCACTGCGTCCACGCCGGCGGCGACGGCGGCTGGTACCGCAACCTCGTCTTCGTGCCGGCCTACAACGACCTCGGCAAGTCGGAGGCGGACCTGGGCAACGCGAGCACCTCCGAGATCGCCCCCTACGGCAACTGGTGGGCGGACTGGGCCTCGACCTCCAACGGCTGGATCCAGGGCGGCTCGGAGTCCGGCGGCGACGGAGCCGCGTACGACTACGCGGTGCTGCACGTGAAGCCGGAGCAGGGGTCGAAGTCCCTGGAGGAGACGGTCGGCGCCGCGCTGGACGTGGACTTCTCCGCGCCGTCCGCGGCGGAGGCGGGCGAGATGGGCGCCTGGGGCTACCCGGCCGCCCCGCCCTACAACGGCCTGCAGATGTTCAAGTGCCTCGACGCCCCGGGACGGTTCTCGCTCAGCGCGGACCTGCCGACGATGTACCGCATCGGCTGCTCCATGACCGGCGGCTCGTCCGGCGGCGGCTGGTTCCGGGTGCTGAACGGCAAGACGGTGCTGGTCTCCAACACCTCGATCGGCCCGATGGACAACACCTGGCTGGCGGGCCCGCAGCTCGGCGAGGACGCCGAGGCGCTGTACCAGAACATGAGCGAGACCTACGGCGGTCAGTGATCCGCACGGGACGAAGGCCCGCCCCCCGCCGTGAGCGGGGGCGGGCCTTCGCCCTGCCGTGCAGGGTTCAGCCGGCCGGGGTGGGAACGTACGGCGTGAGTTCCGCCGCCAGCTCCTCGTGCACCCGGACCTTGAGCAGGGTGCCCTCCGGGGTGTGCTCCTCGGAGATCACCTCGCCCTCGTCATGGGCGCGGGCGACCAGCTTGCCGTGGGTGTAGGGCACGAGTGCCTCGATCTCCACGGACGGGCGGGGCAGCTCGTTGTCGATCAGCGCCAGCAGCTCCGCGATGCCCCGGCCGGTGCGGGCCGAGACCGCGATGGAGCGCTTCTCCACCCGCAGCAGCCGCTGGAGCGTCAGCGGGTCGGCCGCGTCGGCCTTGTTGATCACGACGATCTCGGGCACGTCGGTGGCGCCGACGTCCCTGATCACCTCGCGCACGGCCGCCAGCTGCTCCTCCGGGACCGGGTGTGAACCGTCCACCACGTGCAGGATCAGGTCGGCGTCGCCGACCTCCTCCATGGTGGAGCGGAACGCCTCGACCAGGTGGTGCGGCAGGTGCCGGACGAAGCCGACCGTGTCGGCCAGCGTGTACAGCCGGCCGCTCGGGGTCTCGGCCCGGCGCACGGTCGGGTCGAGGGTCGCGAACAGGGCGTTCTCGACCAGGACGCCCGCACCCGTGAGGCGGTTGAGCAGCGAGGACTTGCCCGCGTTGGTGTAGCCCGCGATGGCCACGGACGGCACCTTGTGGCGCTTGCGCTCCTGGCGCTTGATCTCGCGGCCGGTCTTCATCTCCGCGATCTCCCGGCGCATCTTCGCCATCTTCTCGCGGATCCGGCGCCGGTCCGTCTCGATCTTGGTCTCACCGGGACCACGGGTGGCGAGGCCGCCGCCCTTGCCGCCGCCCATCTGCCGGGACAGCGACTGACCCCAGCCGCGCAGCCGCGGCAGCATGTACTGCATCTGCGCGAGCGCGACCTGCGCCTTGCCCTCTCGGGACTTGGCGTGCTGGGCGAAGATGTCCAGGATCAGGGCCGTACGGTCGATGACCTTGACCTTGACGACGTCCTCGAGGTGGATCAGCTGGCCGGGGCTGAGCTCACCGTCGCAGATGACGGTGTCCGCGCCCGTGTCGAGCACGATGTCGCGCAGCTCCTCGGCCTTGCCGGAGCCGATGTAGGTGGCGGCGTCGGGCTTGTCGCGGCGCTGGATCACGCCGTCGAGGACGAGGGCGCCGGCCGTCTCCGCGAGGGCGGCGAGCTCGGCCAGGGAGTTCTCCGCGTCCTGCACGGTTCCCGAGGTCCACACCCCGACGAGCACGACCCGCTCCAGGCGGAGCTGCCGGTACTCGACCTCGGTGACGTCCTCGAGCTCGGTGGAGAGGCCCGCGACACGGCGCAGGGCCGCGCGCTCGGAGCGGTCGAACTGGTCGCCGTCCCGCTCTCCGTCGATGTCGAGGCTCCAGGCGACGTCCTCTTCCATCAGGGCATCGGCCCGAAGACCCTCGGGATAGGTGTGCGCGAGGCGCTTGGTGTCCTGGGAAGGGGAAGAAGAGGAGGTCATTGGGTCCTTACGTCGTCGGTAAACCTTCTGCGGCGACGGAGCCGGTCCGTGGGACCCTCCGTCACTGTCCACAACGTCCGGGGCGCCCGGGAGATTCCCGGTCCCGGAGGGGCGCGGACCTGACGATGGTCGCACGGTACGGCCCGTCTCGTCACCGTGTTATTCCCTGCTCCCGTCCGGTCGATGCGCGGGCGGGAGCGGCCGTCGGGCGGGCGTCGCGGCCCGGGTCGCGGACTTCCACTCGGGACGGCCGGGCATCGGCGGGGTCGTGGCCCCGTACAGCCAGGGGTGCAGGAAGCCGGTCAGGTCGCGTCCGGCGACGCGGGACGCCAGCCGGACGAAGTCGGAGGTGGTGGCGGTGCCGTTCCGGTGGCGGGTGACCCAGTCGCGCTCCAGGCGCTCGAAGGCGGCGCGGCCGATCTCCTCGCGCAGGGCGTACAGCACGAGCGCGGCGCCGGAGTAGACGTTCGGCTGGAAGATGCCGGTCTTCCGGCCGGGCTCCGGGGGCTTCGGCGCGGCGGGCGGTCCGCCGGCCGCGCGCCAGCCGTCGGACGCCTCGTAGGCGGCCTTCATGCGTTCGTCCAGGGACCCGCCGCCCCGCTCCTGGGCGTACAGCGCCTCGTACCAGGTGGCGTGGCCCTCGTTGAGCCACAGGTCGGACCAGGTGCGGGGGCTGACGCTGTTACCGAACCACTGGTGGGCCAGTTCGTGCACCATGATCGACTCGATGTACCAGGCGGGGAGGGCGGGATCGGTGAACAGGTCGCGTTCGAAGAGGGAGAGGGTCTGGGTCTCCAGCGCGAAGCCGGTGGACGCGTCGGCGAGGAGCAGGCCGTAGGTCTCGAACGGGTAGCGGCCGACCCGCTCCTCCATCCAGGAGATCTGGGCGGGGGTCTTCGCCAGCCACGGTTCGAGCTCCGCGCGGTGCGCGGTGGGCACGACGTCCCGCAGGGGCAGCCCGTGCGGGCCGGTGCGGTGCAGGACGGTGGAGCGGCCGATGGAGACCTGCGCGAGTTCGGTCGCCATGGGGTGCAGGGTCTTGTACGTCCAGGTGGTGGACCCGCGCGTGCGGTCGGTGCCGGCCGGCAGGCCGTTCGCGACGGCCGTGTGGCCGTCGGGTGCGGTGATCCGGAAGGTGAACACCGCCTTGTCCGAGGGGTGGTCGTTGCACGGGAACACCAGGTGGGCGGCGTCGGCCTGGTTGGCCAGGACGAGGCCGTCCGCGGTGCGCACCCAGCCGCCCTCGCGGTCCTCGGCGGCCACGGGGACGCTGGTGTGCCGGACGGTGATCCGGGCCCGCTCGCCCTCGTCCAGGTCGTCCGCGGGTGTGATCACCAGGTCCTCTCCGGCACTGGTGAAACCGGCCGGACCGCCGTCGACCTCGACGGAGTGGACCGTGCCGTGGGCGAAGTCGAGGTTGATCCGGTCCAGGTCGGCGGTGAGGCGGGCGTCGATCGTGGTGACGGCCCGGAGCGGCCGGTCGTTGCGGCCGGGGTAGTCGAGGGCGATGTCGTACGACAGCACGTCGTACCCAGGGTTGCCCAGGTACGGGAAGAGCCGGTCACCGATGCCGAGCGGGACGGCGGGGGCGCTCGCGGCGATCAGGCAGACGGAGACGGCGGAGGCGAGCAGCGTCGCGGCCGTCCGGCGGTGACGTGCGCGACCGGTTCCGGCGCGGAAGGTTCGTCTGTGGGGGATGCGCAGCATTCCCCACGGCTATCAGGGCGCGTGTGCGCCGCGGTGACGGCGCGCTTCCGACCCACCCGATCGGGTAATCACACCGCCGCTCGGACGCTCCGCGCTCCGATCAGGCGCCCGGAGCCTGCGGCTGGGCCCGGCTCACGTCGTACACGCCGGCCACATTGCGCATCGCGCGCATGAGAACGGGCAGGTGGGCGGCGTCCGGCAGCTGCACGGTATAGGTGTGCCGCACCTGCTGCCGGTCCGGGGGTTCGACGGTCGCGGAGACGATCTCGGCGCCTTCGAGGGCCATGGCCTCGGTGAGGTCCGCCAACAGATGCGGACGGACGAAGGACTCCGCGACCAGCGTGACCCGGCACTCGGCGCCTTCCCCCCAGCGCACGCCGACCTCCGCACGCCCCGCACTCTTCATGCGCGCCACCGCGGCGCACCCGGTCCGGTGCACGGTGACCGTTCCCCCGCGCACGGCGAAGCCGGTCACCTCGTCGGGCGGTACGGGCGTACAGCAGCCGGCGAGCCGTACGGTCGCGCCGGCCCGGTCGGCCAGGACCTGGGCGGGGGTGGGGCGGCCGGGGGCCGGAGCATCCGGAGCCGGTGACGGGGCGGGGTCGTCGGCGAGCGGCCGGGCGGCCTCCTCCGGCTCGGTCCCGGGTGCCTCGTCCGGTGCGGGATGGGCGGTCAGCCACCGCTGGATGGCGATCCGCGCGGCGGGGGTGTGGGCGTGCTCCAGCCACTCCCTGGAGGGCTCGGAGGCCGCGTCCTGGCCCATCAGCAACTGAACGGTGTCGCCGTCCTTGAGGACGGTGCTCAGTGTCGCCAGCCGGCCGTTGACCCTGGCCCCGATGCACGCGTGGGCGTCCTCACCGTACTGCGCGTAGGCGGCGTCCACGCAGGTCGCCCCCTCGGGCAGGCCCAGTGAGCCCCCGTCGGGGCGGAAGACGGTGATCTCACGGTCCTGGGCGAGGTCCTCGCGCAGGGTGGACCAGAAGGTGTCGGGGTCGGGCGCGGCCCGCTGCCATTCCAGCAGCCGGGAGAGCCAGCCGGGCCGGGTGGGGTCGACACGTTCGCCGTCGCTCGCGGACTGCTCCTCCGGCGGTGCGGCGTAGGGGTTGCCGAGGGCGACGACTCCGGCCTCGGCGACCTTGTGCATCTGGTGGGTGCGGATGAGGACCTCGACGACCTGGCCGTCCGCACCGGCCACCGCGGTGTGCAGCGACTGGTACAGGTTGAACTTCGGTACGGCGATGAAGTCCTTGAACTCCGAGACCACGGGCGTCATGCAGGTGTGCAGCTCACCCAGGACGCCGTAGCAGTCGGCGTCCTCGTTCACCAGCACCAGCAGACGGCCGAAGTCGGCGCCGCGCAGCACGCCGCGTCTGCGGGACACGCGGTGCACGGAGACGAAGTGGCGCGGCCGGATGAGGACTTCGGCGGTGATGTCGGCCTCGCGGAGCACCTTGCGCACGTCGTCGGCGACGTCGGCGAGCGGGTCGTCCGCGCGGGCGGCGTTGCGGACGATCAACTCGCGCGTGTGCTCGTACTCCTCGGGGTGGAGGATCGCGAAGACCAGGTCTTCCAGTTCCGTCTTGAGCGCCTGGACGCCGAGCCGTTCGGCGAGGGGGATCAGGACGTCACGTGTCACCTTGGCGATGCGTTCCTGCTTCTCGGGTCGCATCACGCCGAGGGTGCGCATGTTGTGCAGCCGGTCGGCGAGTTTGATCGACATCACGCGGACGTCGTTGCCGGTGGAGACGAGCATCTTGCGGAAGGTCTCGGGCTCGGCGGCGGCACCGTAGTCGACCTTCTCCAGCTTGGTGACGCCGTCGACGAGATAGCGGACCTCCTCGCCGAACTGCTCGCCCACCTGATCCAGCGTCACCTCCGTGTCCTCGACGGTGTCGTGGAGCAGGGAGGCGGTCAAGGTCGTTGTCTCGGCGCCGAGTTCGGCGAGGATCAGGGTCACCGCGAGCGGGTGCGTGATGTACGGCTCACCGCTCTTGCGCATCTGGCCGCGGTGGGAGGACTCGGCCAGGAGGTAGGCGCGGCGCAGGGGTTCGAGGTCGGCGTCGGGGTGGTGGGCGCGGTGGGCGTCGACCACGTGTCCGATGGCGTCGGGGAGCCGGTCGCGGGCGGTGGGGCCGAGCAGCGCGGCCCGGCCCAGTCGGCGCAGGTCGAGCCGGGAACGGGCCTTCCTTCGCGACCCCGTGGGTGTGACGTGACCAGATGTCACAGGGCCTGGGGTCGCAGGGTTCACGGCCTCCGCGTTCATGGGCACCTCCGGCTGCGTGGACCGGCGGACGGCGTGCCCCAGGACGGACTCGGGCTCAGGGGACGGCGTTCGCCCCCCGTCCGGGCCGGTGCTTGATGCTACCGAGCCGGACCCCCTCGGGCTGACCGCCTCCGGCCGAGCGTGAAACGGATCACCCCTTCGAGCGAAGGCCGGCCGGGAGCCTCTTTCACGCCATCGGACCCGGGACCCTCCATGATCCTGGAGGCGGGAACCCTTCCGTACCTGCGGATGATCGCATCACGCAGGCCGGAAGCTGCGATACCCAGCCGACGCCCCGGTCAGCGCAGGGCGCTCTCCAGCCACTCGGGCTCGATCACGCCCTCGGCGACGATCACCGCCGGGCCGGTCATCTCGATCTCTCCGTCGGGCCGTTCGGTGATCACGAGGGTGCCGCCGGGCACGTCCACGGTGTACGTCGCCGGGGTGCCGGTGACCCTCGGGTCGGCGCCGTCGCGGCGGGCGGTGGCCACGGCGACCGCGCACGCGCCCGTGCCGCAGGAGCGGGTCTCGCCGGACCCGCGCTCGTGCACCCGCAGCGCCACGTGCCGCGGGCCGCGGTCGACGACGAACTCCACGTTCACGCCGTCCGGGTAGGCGGCGGCCGGGCTGAACGGGGGCGGGGTGAGGAGATCGCCCGCGTGGGCGAGGTCGTCCACGAAGGCCACGGCGTGCGGGTTGCCCATGTTCACGTTCCGCGCCGGCCAGCTGCGCCCGCCGACGCTCACGGTGACGTCGCCCTCGGGGAGCAGCGCCCGGCCCATGCCGACGGTGATGTCACCCTCCTTGGCGATGTGCACGGTCTTCACACCCCCGCGCGTGGCGACCGCGACGTCCCCCTCGGACACGTGTCCGGCGCGCTGGAGGTAGCGCGCGAACACCCGCACTCCGTTGCCGCACATCTCCGCGATCGAGCCGTCGCCGTTGCGGTAGTCCATGAACCACTCGGCCTCCGCCGCCATGGCCCGCGCCTCGGGGTGCGCCGCGGACCGCACCACGTGCAGCAGTCCGTCGCCGCCGATGCCCGCGCGGCGGTCGCACAGGGCGGCGACGGCGGCCGGGGACAGGTCGACGGCGTTCTCGGGGTCCGGGACGATCACGAAGTCGTTCTCCGTGCCGTGCCCCTTGAGGAAGGCGATCCGCGTGCTCATTCCTCGATCGTAAGGGGTACCGGTGACAGCGCGTCGCCGCCGGTGGACCACCGCACGCGGGGAGACGTCAGCGGAGCCTCGCCACCCGCCAGACCGCCAGGGCCACCACCGCGGCGACCATCACGGCGTAGGCGGCCACGACCCGCCAGTCGGGTCTGCGTCCGGAACCCCGGGGCGGTAGGCCCGGCCAGGTGGAGCCCACCCTGCGGGCGGCCATCATGCCCCAGCCGGCCGCGCAGGAGCAGATCAGCAGCCCCAGCATGGCGATCACGGCGCCGCTGTCGCCGAAGTCGAAGGCGAGCGGGAAGGCGAACATCAGGGAACCGACCGCGGCCAGCCCGACGATGGGCGCGAGCTGCCAGATGCGCAGCCGGCGCTGCGGGCGCAGCTCGACCTCGACCTCGTCGCCGCCCGCGAACATCTCGTCCGGCTCGGGGCCGTCGTCGGTCACGCCGCCCTGCGTCTCGTCCGGTCCGTCCGGACTGAGGCGGTCGGTCGTCTCCTGCTCCGGTGCACCCCGCCCGGTGGTGAGGTGTTCGGTGCCGTGTGCGGTGTCGCGAGGGCCGGCCTCCATCGCCACGCGCCCTCCCAACTAGGACTCCACTTGGTCGATCGAAGCTCGATGATGGCACGGCGCCACAGGCCCGGATGACGGCCTGGGCGTCCCGATGCCATGACGTGATCAGGCTGTAACCGGTCGTTCGACCAACGACAACGCGAGCTGCGGAAGTTCCGTCAGGTCCACCGCGGCCCCACTCAACCAGTGCACCCGGGGATCGCGCCTGAACCACGAATCCTGACGGCGCGCGAAGCGCTTGGTGGCACGAACGGTCTCGGACCGCGCCTCTTCGAGGGTGCACTCCCCGGCGAGCGCCGCGAGCACCTGCTGGTAGCCGAGCGCGCGCGACGCCGTGCGCCCCTGGCGCAACCCCTGCGCCTGAAGTGCGCGCACTTCCTCCACCAGGCCGGCCTCCCACATCCGGTCGACCCGGCGGGCGATCCGCTCGTCCAGCTCGGGGCGGGCCACGTCGACGCCGATCTGGAGGGTGTCGTAGACCGAGTCGTGGCCCGGGAGGTTGGCCGTGAAAGGTCTTCCCGTGATTTCGATGACCTCGAGCGCGCGGACGATGCGGCGGCCGTTGCCCGGCAGGATCGCCCGCGCGGCCTCGGGGTCCGCCACGGCGAGGCGGGCGTGCAGCGCCCCCGGGCCGCGCAGCGTGAGCTCCTCCTCCAGGCGGGCCCTGACCTCGGGGTCGGTGCCCGGGAACTCCAGGTTGTCGACGGCACCGCGGACGTAGAGGCCGGAACCGCCGACGAGGACGGGCCAGCGCCCCTCGGCGAGCAGCGCGTCGATCCGCTCCCGGGCCAGCCGCTGGTACTCGGCGACGGACGCGGTGACGGTGACGTCCCAGACGTCGAGCAGGTGGTGCGGGACACCGCCGCGCTCCTCGGGCGTCAGCTTGGCGGTGCCGATGTCCATCCCCCGGTAGAGCTGCATGGAGTCGGCGTTGACGACTTCGCCGCCGAGCCGCTGGGCCAGGAATACGCCCAGATCGGACTTTCCGGCCGCAGTGGGTCCGACGACGGCGATGACGCGGGGGGCGGGGGGTGCGCTGCTCACCGACCCAGTCTCGCAAACCTCCCGTCCGACTCTCGAACGGGTTACGTGACGCGACAGCCACCGGGTCGTTGCCCGTTGCGAGGTTCCTGCCGCCGGATCGCAGGGGCGGCGGCCCGGGTCACACGAACGGACGCACCGGGCAGCGCGGAATTTCGCCCGCACGAGTAACGTATGGAGTGGATATGGGCGTTTTTACACGGCTTTTTCGGAGGTCGAAGGCCACGGAGGAGACGCGGACCGCCGAGGTCCGGGCCGACGAAGCCGGGGCCGGCACGGAGAGCGCGGCCGGAGCCGCGGAGCCGAAGGGGTCGGCCGAGACCCCGGAGACCACCGGGCCGGCGGAGAAGGAGGCCGACGAGGTCACCGGCACCGACACCGTCGAGATCCCCAAGCAGCAGTCCGCCGAGGCGGCCGACAGCGAGACCGGCGAGGGCGCCCGCACGTAGACGGCCGCGAGGAAAGGTATGTCATGGGTCTCCTGGACAATCTGAAGGCCAGGCTCGGCCCGGCCAAGGACAAGGTCTCCGACCTCGCGCACCAGCACGAGGACAGGATCCAGCACGGCCTGGACAGGGCCGCGCGGACCGTCGACGAGCGGACCAAGGGCAAGTACAGCGACCGGATCCAGACGGGTACGGGCAAGGCCAAGGATGCCGTGGACCGGCTCGCTCACAAGAAGGACCCCGGCTCGGGCGCGGGCGGCACCACCACGCCGCCGGCCGGGCCGCCGCCCACTTCCTGAGCGGCACACCGACGGACGACCGCGGAGCACACCGAGCGCTCCCGGCCGTCCGCCGCGTTCTCCCGGCGGGCCGCCTACGCCCAGGTGGCCACGAGGTAGCCGACCCCGTAGGGGGCGTCCTCGTAGAGCAGCGCGCCTTCCAGGTCCGGGTTCCCGGCCGCCGCGCCGGCGAGTACCTGCCAGGGGGCCCGGCCGGACACCTTCAGCTCGCGCGCCAGTCCGGTGTCCAGCGCACGCAGGGCCCCGATGTCGGCCGCGCCCAACGCGCGCGCGAGTTCCGCGTCGAAGGGGGCCGCGCGCTCGTCGAGGTAACCGGGTGCCTTGAGCGTGCGGCACGCGCTGGCGTCGCCCATCACCAGCAGAGCGACCCGCTCCGCCCGGCCGGCGACGGCCTCCCCCTCCTCGGCGCACCGCTCGGCCGTGAGGGATTCCCCCACGGCCAGTCCCTCCACGGGGGCGTCCGCCCATCCGGTGCGGCCCAGCAGCCAGGCGCCCACGGCCAGCCCGTACGGGAGTTCCCGCCGGGCCGGCACGCCCCTGTCCGGTCCCAGCCGTACGTCCAGGCCGACGCCGAAGCCCCGGAAGGATCCCGGGGTGCCCTCCGGGTAGGACTCGGGCCCGGCACCGTCCCCCGGTCCGACGACCACGAGCAGATCGGGCCGGGCGGCGGCGAGCACGCCCAGCGCGTCCGTGCACGCGGTCCGCGCGGTGTCCAGCTCGGGGGCGGCCCCGGTGGCGACCTCCGGCACGAGCAGCGGCGGGCACGGGCAGACTGCGGCGGCGACAAGCATGATCAGCAGCCTACTGCGGCGGCCCGAAGCGGTGCCGCCGCCTCACGGGGTCAGTCGACGGCGCAGCCCCCGGTGGCCACCGGCAGCGGTTCGGGCACGCCCACCTTGGGCAGGCCGAGCAGCACGCCCGCGGGCCGCGCCGCCTTCTCGGTGTTCCGCTTCTCCCAGGCGTCCCCCGCGCGGGTGCGGCGCACGCCGAGCACCGCGCCCTCGGCGAGGAGGTGGTGCGGGGCGGCGTACGTGATCTCGACGGTGACCACGTCGCCGGGGCGCACCTCCTGCTCCGGCTTGGTGAAGTGCACCAGGCGGCTGTCGGGGGCGCGGCCGGAGAGGCGGTGGGTGGTGCCGTCCTTGCGGCCCTCGCCCTCGGCGACCATCAGCTCCAGGGTGCGGCCGACCTGCTTCTTGTTCTCCTCCCAGGAGATCTCCTCCTGGAGGGCGACCAGTCGCTCGTAGCGCTCCTGGACGACCTTCTTGGGGATCTGGCCGTCCATCTCGGCGGCCGGGGTGCCGGGACGCTTGGAGTACTGGAAGGTGAACGCCTGCGCGAAGCGGGCCTCGCGGACGACGTGCAGGGTCTGCTCGAAGTCCTCCTCGGTCTCGCCGGGGAAGCCCACGATGATGTCGGTGCTGATCGCCGCGTGCGGGATGGCGGCACGGACCTTCTCGATGATCCCGAGGTAGCGCTCCTGCCGGTAGGAGCGGCGCATCGCCTTCAGGACCGGGTCGGACCCGGACTGCAGGGGCATGTGCAGCTGCGGCATGACGTTCGGCGTCTCGGCCATGGCGGCGATGACGTCGTCGGTGAAGTCGCGCGGGTGCGGCGAGGTGAAGCGGACGCGCTCCAGGCCGTCGATGGTGCCGCAGGCGCGCAGCAGCTTGCTGAACGCCTCGCGGTCGCCGATGTCGGACCCGTACGCGTTGACGTTCTGGCCGAGCAGGGTGATCTCGGAGACGCCCTCGGCGACCAGGGCCTCGATCTCGGCGAGGATGTCGCCGGGGCGGCGGTCCTTCTCCTTGCCCCGCAGCGCGGGGACGATGCAGAAGGTGCAGGTGTTGTTGCAGCCGACGGAGATGGACACCCAGGCCGCGTACGCGCTCTCTCGCCGGGTGGGCAGCGTGGAGGGGAACGCCTCCAGCGACTCCGCGATCTCGACCTGCGCCTCCTCCTGCACGCGGGCGCGCTCCAGGAGGACGGGCAGCTTGCCGATGTTGTGCGTGCCGAAGACGACGTCGACCCAGGGCGCCCGCTTCACGATGGTGTCGCGGTCCTTCTGCGCGAGGCAGCCGCCGACCGCGATCTGCATGCCGGGGCGGCTCGCCTTCTTCGGGGCGAGGTGGCCGAGATTGCCGTACAGCTTGTTGTCGGCGTTCTCACGGACGGCGCAGGTGTTGAAGACGACGACGTCCGCGTCGCCGTCGGAACCCTCGGGGGCGCGGACGTAGCCCGCGTCCTCCAGCAGCCCGGACAATCGCTCGGAGTCGTGGACGTTCATCTGGCACCCGTAGGTGCGTACTTCATAGGTGCGCGTGCCGCCCGCTGACTGGCTCCGGTCGATGCTGCTCATGCCCCTAAGGGTAGGCGGTGCCGCGGACCGCCTTCCGCCGCGGCGGCCCGTCGGCCCCGCACGGCCGGGTGGCGTGCCCGGACCCGTGGCACCACCGCGTACTCCGGACCCACCACGAGCCGCACGCTCTCGCTCCCCGGACCGGCCGCAGCCGGTCCGGAACCGACGACCGCCGCACCGGTCGGCGGCGCGGCCGGGCGCATCCGCTCAGGACTCCACGCGCGGCACCCACCCCTGCCGCCGCAGCACCGCCGACACGTCCGGGGCCTCGTAGTGGTCGCCCTTGAGGACCTTGCCGTCGGGGCGGCGGCTGACCTGGCCGTCGGGGCCCAGTTTGCTCATGTTGGAACGGTGGATCTCGGCGATCACCGCGTCGAGGTCGATGCCGTGGACCAGCGCGGTGCCGTACGCGACGTAGACGACGTCGGCCAGCTCGTGCGCGAGCCGGTCGAGCGGGCCCGTCACCGACACCTCGGCGACCTCCTGGGCCTCCTCGGCGAGCAGCTCGCCGCGGTGCGCGGCGAGTTCCGGCGAGACCTCGGACGGTACGTCGCGGGCGTCCAGCCCGAAGGCACGGTGGAAGTCGCGGACCAGGTCGGCGGGCGAAGAACTCATGCCGCGACTGTAGCGGCCGCCCATGACAACCCCCCGCTGTGAGCTCCGCCCTGGTCAGCGGGCACCCGGGCTGGCAGGATCGCGCGCATGTCCCACACGCTGTCCCGGATCGGCAGGCGACGGGCCCTGCGGGGCGCGGCCGCCGGTTTCGTGGCGCTCGGACTGCTGCTGTGGTGGCTGGCACCCTGGAGCGAGGAGCCGCCCGGCGGGACGATCACGCTGAGCACGGGCACCCGAGCGGGGGTCTATCAGAAGTACGGCGTGCTCCTGCGCAATTCGCTCGGCAAGCACATGCCCGACCTCGACGTACGCCTGAAGACGAGCGACGGCTCGCAGGAGAACGTGCGCCGCGTGGCGACCGGGGAGGCCGACTTCGCGATCGCCGCGGCCGACGCGGTGGAGACGTACCGGCTGAGCGACCGGCCGGGCGCCGACCGGCTGCGCGGGGTGGCGCGCCTGTACGACGACTACGTACAGCTCGCCGTCGCGCCCGACTCGGGCATCCGTTCCGTCGCGGACCTGCGGGGCAAGCGGGTCGCCATAGGGCCGCCCAAGTCGGGCGTCCGGCTCATCGCCAACCGCCTGCTCCAGGCGGCCGACATCGACCCGGAGACGGACATCAGGCCCTCCTCCGACGGCATCGACACCGGCCCGGAGCGGCTCGGGCACGGCCTGGACGCCTTCTTCTGGTCGGGCGGACTGCCCACGGACGGCCTGAAGACGCTCGCCGAGCAGTCCGCGCTCCGGTTCGTGCCGATCGGCGCCGACCTCGTCTCCGCGCTGCACGAACAGGGCGGCGCCACGCGCTACTACCGCGCCACCAACATGCCGGAGTCGGCCTACCCGGGCAGTCAGCTCGGCTCGGCCGTCCCGACGATGGCGGTGTCCAACCTCCTGATCACCCGGGCGGACGCCGACCCCCGCCTCACCGAGTGGCTCACCCGCATCGTGCTCAAGAGCAGGGACGGCATCGGCGCGCACGTCCACTCCGCGCAGCTGGTCGACGTACGCACCGCGATCTACACCGACCCGCTCCGGCTGCACGAGGGCGCCCGCCGGTACTACCGGTCCGTCAAGCCCTGATCCGTCACCTCACCCGTCGGGGCGTTCCTCGGCACCGTCACGGTCACCCGCAGTCCGTGCGGCTCGTGCCGCTCGTACGCGATCGAGCCGCCGCCCGCGGCGAGCAGTGCCCGGGAGATGGACAGGCCCAGGCCCGAGCCCTTGATGTTCTGGTGCCGGCCGCTGCGCCAGAAGCGGTCGCCGACGCGGGTCAGCTCCTCCTCGGTCAGGCCCGGACCGTTGTCGGTGACGACGACGGTGGAGGCGTCGCCGTTGGAGGCGACGGCGACCTCGACGGTCTCGCCCCCGGGCGTGAACTTCACCGCGTTGTCGATCACCGCGTCCAGGGCGCTGGACAACGCCACCGGGTCGGCCCACGCGGTCGTCGCCGGGCAGGCTCCGGTCAGCCGGACGCCCTTGGCCTCGGCCGTGGGCGACCAGGCCGCCACCCGTTCGGCGGTCAGGGCGCCGATGTCGGTGACCTGGAGGTCGGCCTCGCTGTGCTCGGCGAGCGCCAGGTCCAGCAGGTCGTCCAGGACCTGCGCCAGGCGCTTGCCCTCGGCCTGTACGGAGGCGATCTCCTCGTTGCCCTCGGGCAGCTCCAGGGCGAGCAGCTCGATGCGCAGCAGCAGCGCCGAGAGCGGGTTGCGCAGCTGGTGCGAGGCGTCGGCGACGAAGGCGCGCTGCTGCTCCAGCACGCTCTCGACGTTGTCCGCCATCTCGTTGAACGACCGGGCGAGCCGTCTGAGTTCCGGCGGTCCGCCGGCCACCGCGACCCGGGACTTCAGCCGTCCGGTGGCGATGTCGTGGGTGGTGGCGTCCAGGATCCGTACGGGCCTGAGCACCCAGCCGGTCAGCCGCAGGGCCGCGCCGACCGCCAGCAGCATCGCGGCCGCCTCCCCCGCGACGATGACCAGCCAGCCGTGGAGGATGCGGGAGCGCATCTGTCCGGTGGGTGAGTCGGTGACCACGACCGCGACGACGTCGCCGTCCCGGATGACCGGCGAGGCCACCACCAGGCTGCGCCGCTGCCACGGCCACACCTGCTCGGGGTCGTGGCTGCGGCGGCTGAGCAGCGCCTCCTCGAAGGCGTCGCGCACCTCGCCCGTGCGGGGCAGGAACCAGTCGTCCGGCGCGTGCGCCATGGGCGAGTCGTTGCGGTAGAAGACGCCCGCGCGGATGCCGTAGACCTCGTGGTAGCTGTGGAGCTCGCTGCTGAGCGTCTCGCGGCGCTCGTTGATGTCGCCGCCGGCCGGGTCGACGGGCTCGGTGACGAACTGGGCGAGGGCCGCGAACCGTGCCGTGTCGTCGATCCGGTCGACGACGACCTCCTGCTGCTGCGCGCCGGCCAGGCTGACGGCCAGCGGGACACCGAGGGCGAGCAGGACGGCCGCCATCAGGACGATGAGCAGCGGAAGCAGCCGCGTGTGCACCCGGCCCCGCTACGCCGCGGGCGCGACGAGCCGGTAGCCGACGCCGCGCACGGTCTCGATGAGGGCGGGCATGCGGAGCTTGGCCCGCAGGGAGGCGACGTGCACCTCCAGGGTGCGCCCGGTCCCCTCCCAGCTGGTGCGCCACACCTCGCTGATGATCTGTTCCCGGCGGAAGACGACCCCCGGCCGCTGGGCGAGCAGGGCGAGCAGATCGAACTCCTTGCGGGTCAGCTGGACGACCGAACCGTTCACGCTGACCTGGCGGGTCGGCAGCTCGATGCGGACCGGGCCGAGCCGCAGCTCGGTCTCCGTACTCCCCATGGCCTCCTCGTGGACGGTGCGCCGGCTGACGGCGTGGATCCGCGCGAGGAGCTCCCCCGTGTCGTACGGCTTGACCACGTAGTCGTCGGCGCCGAGATTGAGGCCGTGGATGCGCGAGCGCACGTCGGACCGCGCGGTGACCATGATCACCGGCGTGCTGGTGCGCTTGCGGATCTTGCCGCAGACCTCGTAGCCGTCCTGGTCGGGCAGCCCCAGGTCGAGCAGGACGACGCCGAAGCCGTTGCCCTCGGGGACGAGCGCCTGGAGCGCCTCCTCGCCGCTGCGCGCGTGGGTGACGTCGAATCCGTGCCGCGCCAGGACCGCCGACAGGGCGGCGGCGACGTGGTTGTCGTCCTCGACGAGAAGCAGTCTCACCAGGGCCCCCTTCGGTTCATCGGCCGTACGCTCTCCTTGTGTACAAAAACGCGTGCACGCGCGCGTGCACCTTGCAGTGACGCTGATGAACGAGGACGGCGTCAAGAGGGTTCCGGTTGCTCTTTCGTACCGTTACCCGGCCGAAATCAGCCCTGCTCACAAGTGCTACGACAGGTGTCCGATTGCTATCGGATCGTGATGCTCAGATTCCCCTCAGATGTAATGACGCAGGTCTGACGGGTTACTACTGTCCTCCGAAACCGAGGAGGACGGAGCCTGAGAGCGATGACCGAAGTATCGGTGGCCAAGGAAGATGTGGCCGCGACCGGCGATCTGGTCGTCCTGAAGAGCGTCAACAAGCACTTCGGCGCGTTGCACGTACTCCAGGACATCGACCTGACGATCGCCCGTGGCGAAGTCGTCGTGGTCATCGGACCCTCCGGGTCCGGGAAGTCCACCCTGTGCCGCACCATCAACCGTCTGGAGACGATCGACTCCGGGTCGATCTCGATCGACGGCAAGCCCCTGCCCCACGAGGGCAAGGAGCTCGCCCGGCTGCGGGCCGACGTGGGCATGGTCTTCCAGTCCTTCAACCTCTTCGCGCACAAGACCGTGCTCGAGAACGTGACGCTGGGCCAGGTCAAGGTCCGCAAGAAGGACAAGAAGGCGGCCGAGGAGCGGGCCCGTGCCCTGCTCGACCGGGTCGGCGTGGGCGCGCAGGCCGAGAAGTACCCCGCACAGCTCTCCGGTGGTCAGCAGCAGCGTGTCGCCATCGCGCGGGCCCTGGCGATGGAACCCAAGGTCATGCTCTTCGACGAGCCGACGTCGGCTCTCGACCCGGAGATGATCAACGAGGTGCTGGAGGTCATGCAGCAGCTCGCCCGGGACGGCATGACCATGATCGTCGTCACCCACGAGATGGGATTCGCCCGTTCGGCGGCAAATCGCGTGGTGTTCATGGCGGACGGTCGCATCGTCGAACAGGCTTCGCCGGACCAGTTCTTCAGCAATCCGCGCAGCGACCGCGCCAAGGACTTCCTGTCGAAGATCCTTCACCACTGAGGCGCGCCTCGCGCCCTGACGACCTGCGTCACCGGACACCGCCCGGGCCGCATCACTTCACCAGAGTCAAAGGATGTGCACCATGAAGCTCCGCAAGGTCACCGCCGCCTCGGCCGTCGTGTTCGCTCTCGCCCTGACCGCTACCGCCTGTGGGGGCGACGACAGCGGTGACAAGGGCGACTCCGGATCCGGGGGCGGCGACAAGATCACCATCGGTATCAAGTTCGACCAGCCGGGTCTCGGCCAGAAGACCCCGCAGGGCTATGCGGGCTTCGACGTGGACGTCGCCACGTACGTCGCCAAGAAGCTCGGCTACGACGAGGACCAGATCGAGTGGAAGGAGTCGAAGAGCGCCGACCGCGAGACCATGCTGCAGCGCGGTGACGTCGACTTCATCGCCGCCACCTACTCGATCACCCCGGAGCGCCAGGAGAAGGTCGACTTCGCCGGCCCGTACCTGCTCGCCCACCAGGATGTGCTGATTCGTGCCGATGACGACAAGATCAAGTCGCCGGAGGACCTGAACGACGCCAAGCTCTGCTCGGTCACCGGCTCGACCTCGGCGCAGAACGTCAAGGACAAGCTGGCCCCCAAGGCGCAACTGCAGCCGTACCCGACGTACTCCGCCTGCCTGCCCGGTCTGCAGAACGGTGCCGTCGACGCGCTGACCACCGACGACTCCATCCTCGCCGGTTACGCCGCCCAGTCGCAGTTCAAGGGCAAGTTCAAGCTCGGCGGCTTCAAGCTGACCAACGAGAACTACGGCATCGGCGTCAAGAAGGGCAGCGACCTCAAGGACAAGATCAACAAGGCCCTCGAGGAGATGGTCGCCGACAAGTCCTGGGACAAGGCCGTCAAGGACAACTTCGGCCCGGCCAACTACAAGAACGAGCCCGCGCCGAAGATCGGCGACATCAAGAGCTGAGGCAACGCCTGACAGGGTGCGCCGTCCCGGATGCGGGGCGGCGCACCGGGGCGGGCATCCCTACACGCGGAAGCGCGGGAGATCGTGTTCGACTTTCTTGAAGATTACGACCTGTTGGGGGCTTTCTGGACGACGGTGCAGCTCGCTGTGCTCTCCGCCGTCGGCTCCCTGATCTGGGGCACTTTGCTGGCCGCCATGCGCGTCGGCCCGGTGCCGTTGATGCGCGGTTTCGGGACCGCGTAC
Source organism: Streptomyces sp. AC558_RSS880 (assembly GCF_019049255.1). Taxonomy (GTDB): domain Bacteria; phylum Actinomycetota; class Actinomycetes; order Streptomycetales; family Streptomycetaceae; genus Streptomyces. The sequence goes on from NZ_JAGMUJ010000016.1 coordinate 84,017, forward strand.
GTGAACATCGTGCGGAACATCCCGCTGACCGTCATCATCCTGTTCACGTCGCTGGGTCTGAACCAGACGCTGGGCGTCAGTCTCGGCGCGGACGACTTCGAGACGATCAACTTCCGGCTCGCCGTCCTCGGTCTGATCCTCTACACCGCGGCCTTCGTGTGCGAGGCGCTGCGCTCCGGCATCAACACGGTGCCGGTCGGCCAGGCGGAGGCCGCCCGCGCGCTCGGTCTCAGCTTCAACCAGGTGCTGGGCCTGGTGGTGCTGCCCCAGGCGTTCCGCTCGTCAGTCGGGCCGCTGGCGAACGTGCTCATCGCGCTCATCAAGAACACCACGGTGGCCGCCGCCATCGGTGTCGCGGAGACCGCCCTGCTGATGAAGGAGATGATCGAGAACGAGGCGCAACTGCTGCTGATCTCCGCGGTCATCGCATTCGGTTTCGTGGTTCTGACGCTGCCGACCGGCCTGATCCTCGGCTGGGTGGGCAAGAAGGTGGCGGTGAAGCGATGAGCTCCGTTCTCTACGACGCCCAGGGGCCTCGCGCCAAGCGGCGGAACATCATCTTCACGGTGGTCTTCCTGGCCGCCCTCGCCGCCCTGCTGTGGTGGGTGTTCAGCACTCTCGACGACAAGGGCCAGCTGGAATGGTCCCTGTGGGAACCGTTCTTCACCGGCACCGAAGCCTGGTCCACGTATATCTGGCCGGGTCTGCAGAACACGCTGAAGGCGGCCGTGCTCGCGGTCCTCATCGCGATGCCGCTCGGCGCGGCCCTCGGCATCGCCCGGCTGTCCGACCACGCATGGATCCGCGTACCGGCCGGAATCGTGGTCGAGTTCTTCCGGGCCATCCCCGTCCTGGTCCTGATGATCTTCGGCCTCGCCCTGTTCGCCGAGTACACCGACGTCAGCTCCGACGACCGCCCGCTGTACGCGGTCGTCACGGGTCTGGTGCTCTACAACGCCTCCGTCCTCGCGGAGATCGTGCGCGCCGGCATCCTGTCCCTGCCCAAGGGGCAGTCCGAGGCGGCCATGGCGATCGGGCTGCGCAAGGGCCAGCTGATGCGGGGGATCCTGCTGCCGCAGGCGGTCACCGCCATGCTTCCGGCCATCGTCAGCCAGCTCGTCGTGATCGTGAAGGACACCGCCCTCGGCGGCGCCGTCCTCACCTTCCCCGAGCTGCTCGCCTCGGCCAACACGATGAGCGGCTACTACGGCGCCAACGTCATCGCCAGCTTCACGGTCGTGGCCGTCATCTTCATCGCGCTCAACTTCGCCCTGACGACCTTCGCCGGCTGGCTGGAGGCGAGGCTCAGGCGCAGCAAGAAGAGCACGGGCGCGGTCGTCGGCGCGCAGGAAGTGGACGACCTCAACGCGGCCGAGGTCGGGAACGTGTACAAGACCGGCGCGGAGAAGTGACGCACGCCTGACACACGGCATGACTGTGGCCCGCCGCTTCCCGGCGGGCCACAGTCATGTCGCGTTGCCGGCCGACCTCAGCGGTACGGAGGAGCGGTGCGCCCCGGACTCGTGTGATGAACAGTCAAGTAATGTGACGAGCCCCGCCCCACTTCATGATCGCCACTGTCCTTCGGTCACTTGACGCAAGCACCGGCAATAGGTTGCATACGTTCTGTGATCGTGCACCCTGCTCCATCTTCCTGTTCCTCCACGTCCCTTCGGGCGTCACTTCGAGCAGGGGGCGCCGCGCCGTGGACCCGGTGATCATCGTCGGAGCGGGGCCCGTCGGGCTCACCCTCGCGCTGGCGCTGGCACGCCAGGACGTGCCGTGCGTGGTCCTCGACGAAGGACCGGGCAAGGACGAACCCCGTCCGGCGCGCACGGTCGTCCTGCGCGAGGAAACCGCCGCGTTCATGGAACGACTGACCGGAATGCCGCTCGCACACGCCGGTGTCCGATGGGCCGGATGGCGGTCGATGCGGCGCAAGCAGGTGACGGCCGAGGTCGCCTTCGGCGACACCGATCCCGCGCCCCTGCACATCGCCCAGCACGTCCTGACAGGTGCCCTGCGTGCGGCCCTCGCCGGTGAACGGCTCGCCAAGGTCGTCGTGGACAGCCGGCTGGACACCATGGAGCAGGAGCCCTCGGGCGTCACCGCCCACACCCGCGGCGCCGCCGGCACCTGGTGGCGCGGCAGTTACCTGGTCGGCTGCGACGGCCCGCGCTCGACCGTGCGCAAGCTCCAGGACATCCGTTTCCCCGGCCGCACCGCGGTGGAACGTCACGCCGTGGCCGCCCTGCGCACCGAACTTCCCTGGTACGACGAGGCGCTGCTGCACCGCACGCCACCGTGGCGCACCTCCGGCCCCTCGGCCGGGGAGATCACCGCGCGCCCGCTGCCGGACGGGGTGTGGCGCCTGGACTGGCTGCTGCCGCCGGGCAAGGACCTGGTCACGCCCGAACTGCTGCTGAGCCGGGTCCGGGAGACCCTGGCCGGCTGGACCGACGGTCCGACCCCGCCGTACGACCTGCTGGACACCGGGGTGCACACCGTCCACCACCGGCTGGCCCGGCGCTGGCGGGCCGACCGGGTGTTCCTCGCCGGGGACGCGGCCCACCTGCTCGGCGCGCTGGGCACGCACGGGCTGGAGGAAGGGCTCCGCGACGCCGACAACCTCGCCTGGAAGCTGGCGCTGGCCTGGCACCACGGTCCGCACGAGGCGCTGCTCGACAGCTACCAGACCGAGCGCCGGGCGATCGTCGCCGCCCGGCTGCGCGCCGCCGACCAGGCGCTGCCGCTGGTGCGCGGCGGCGGAGGGCTGCGCTCCTACGTTCCCGGGTCCGCGCGGGGGCACGACACACTGCTGATGGACGGTCATCTGGGGCGGGGCACGCTGGGTGCGCCGGGGACGTACGCCGACTCACCGCTCGCTCCCGGCCGCCTCGAGGGCGAGGTGCCCATCGGAACGGCTCCCGGTTCGGCGGTGACGGACGTACGGGTCACGGCGGAGGACGGCGCCTTCGTCCGGCTGTGGGACCGGCTCGGCCGGGGTGCGCTGCTGGTGGTGCTGATCGCGCCCGGTACGGGGGTGTGGGAGCGCCGTCACTGGGTGTCCGCCGGGATCATGCCCCGGCTGGCGGCGGCCGTCTCGGCGCTGCCGCACCGGGCCGAACTGCTGGTCGCCGAGAGCTACCCGGGAGCAGCGGCCCACACGGTGCTGCTGGTGCGCCCCGACGGTCATCTGGTGACGGCGCTGAGCGGGGTCCGGCCGGCGGATCTGTACGCGGCGGCGGAAGCGGCGGTCGGCGGGCCCGCCGCGGCGGAGGCTGAGGCCAGGGCCGACGCGGGGGCCGGGTCGCGCTGAGGGTCCCGGCCGAGTCGTCGTCACCCTGCGGTCCGCAGGGTGACCAGGAGTTGAATCGGTGTGCGGCCCCGTGGTGTACTCCGCTCGTGACCGACACCTGCGTGCACCTGTGGCGGAGGGTCCATATGGACCTCGTCCGCTATGCGGGCTGCGTGTGTCGCCCGTCCTGTTGATTCGCGTCTCTCCCTTCCTCCCCGCGCGCCGTTCGTCGTCCCGTACGCCGTTGCCGCGCGTTTCCGCGAACCTTCTTCCAGGACGGTGCACGTGTCTGTCTCCTCCCCCGTTCCGGCTCCCGTCTCCGCACCCACGCAGGCGGACCTCCTCGACTTCGTACGGCGTACCGTCGCCGACGCCGGACTGATCGCCTCCCTTCCGCTCGATCCCGAGGGGCGCACCTGGGTGCGGCTCGACGGGCCCGGTGGCAGCGAGGCCTGGCTGATCGGCTGGCCGCCCGGCACCGGCACCGGCTGGCACGACCACGCCGACTCCGTCGGTGCCTTCATGACCGCGTCGGGCGAGCTGAAGGAGAACGCGCTCGCCGTACGGCTGCCCACCGACGGCTGGACGACCCTGGAACTCACGGACGGTGTGGACCGGGAGCGGCGGCTGGGGTCCGGGCAGGGGCGTGCCTTCGGCCGGCATCACGTCCATGAGGTGCTCAACGAGTCCCCGGACCGGCACGCGGTCTCCGTACACGCCTACTATCCGCCGTTGCCGCGGATCCGCCGCTACAGCCGCAGCGGCCGGATTCTCCGTCTGGAGCAGGTCGAACGCCCGGAGGACTGGCAGTGAGCGGGACCAACGAACCGGCCGGTGGTGCCGTGGGCATCGACGAGCTGTTGGAACGGGTGCGCGCCGGTTACGAGCGCGTCGGCCCCCGGGGCGCGTACGAGGCCGCACGGACCGGTGAGGCGCTGTTGGTGGACATCCGCTACGCCGCGCTGCGGGAACGGGACGGGCTCATCCCCGGGGCCCTCGTCGTCGAGCGCAACGAACTGGAGTGGCGCCTGGACCCACGGGGCAGCCACCGCCTTCCGGAGGCCACGAGCCACGACCTGCGTGTCGTGGTGATCTGCAACGAGGGCTACGCCTCCAGCCTCGCCGCGGAGTCACTGCACCGCCTGGGCCTGCACCGGGCCACAGACCTGACCGGCGGCTTCCAGGCCTGGCGGGCAGCGGGCCTGCCGGTGGTGCCCGCACCGCCCGCGTAGGCGTCGCGCGGAAAGCGGCCGGTGCCGTGTCACCGCGCTCCGTGCCGTCTCAGAGCCCCTCGCCACCGAGGAACTCCGTGTCCTCGCCCTCCTCCTCCAGCGCCTGCCGGACGACGCGCAGGGCGAGGCCCTCGGGGTAGCCCTTGCGGGCGAGCATGCCGGCGAGGCGGCGGAGCCGCTTGTCGCGGTCGAGTCCGCGGGTGGCGCGCAGCTTGCGGGCGACCAGCTCCCGGGCGGTCACCTCCTCCTGTTCGGAGTCGAGCTGGGAGACGGCCGCGTCGATCAACGTGGGGTCGACCCCTTTGGTACGCAGCTCCTGGGCGAGCGCGCGCCGGGCGAGTCCCCGGCCGTGGTGCCGGGACTCCACCCAGGCGTCCGCGAAGGCACTGTCGTTGATCAGTCCGACCTCCTCGAACCGGGACAGCACCTCCTCGGCGGCCTCGTCCGGGATCTCCCGCTTGCGCAGGGCGTCGGCGAGCTGCTTCCGGGTGCGCGGGGTCCCGGTGAGCAGGCGCAGGCAGATCGCCCGCGCCCGCTCGACCGGGTCCGCCGGAGGTTCCTCCCGTTCGGCCCTCGACGAGGAGGAGGCGCCCCCGTCCTCCGCGGCCGCCTCGCCGAAGGTCCGGCGTCTGCGCCCGCGTCCACCGCGCGGCCCGCCGTCACGCGGGCCGCCCGCCCGTACGCCACCCCCGCCGCGGGGGCCGCCCCCGCCGGTGATGTCGCCGTATCCCGCGTCACCGTCCACGGCTGAGCCGTCGCCGCCCTCGGTGCCCCTCCCCCGTGGGGCACCGGAGGCGGCGAGCTCGTACTCGGCCCAGTCGGTTCGTCGCGTCACGGGTCAGCTCTTGGCCGCCGCGGCCTTGGCCTTGGATGCCTTGGCCGCCGGGGCCGGTACGGCGGCCGGCTCGGCCGGAGCGGTGCTCGTGGCGTCCGCGCCCGGCTCGGCGGCGGGCTCCTCGGGCCGTACGCCGACGCCCAGCTTCGTCAGGATCTTCTTCTCGATCTCGTTGGCGAGGTCGGGGTTGTCCTTCAGGAAGTTGCGGGCGTTCTCCTTGCCCTGGCCGAGCTGGTCGCCCTCGTACGTGTACCAGGCGCCGGCCTTGCGGACGAAGCCGTGCTCCACGCCCATGTCGATCAGGCCGCCCTCGCGGCTGATGCCCTGGCCGTAGAGGATGTCGAACTCGGCCTGCTTGAAGGGCGGCGCCACCTTGTTCTTGACGACCTTGCAGCGGGTGCGGTTGCCGACCGCCTCGGTGCCGTCCTTCAGGGTCTCGATGCGACGGATGTCGATACGCACCGAGGCGTAGAACTTCAGCGCGCGGCCACCGGTCGTGGTCTCCGGGGAGCCGAACATCACGCCGATCTTCTCGCGGAGCTGGTTGATGAAGATCGCGGTGGTCTTGGACTGGTTGAGGGCGCTGGTGATCTTCCGCAGGGCCTGGCTCATCAGGCGGGCCTGCAGACCCACGTGGCTGTCGCCCATCTCGCCCTCGATCTCCGCGCGCGGGACGAGCGCGGCGACGGAGTCGATGACGATGAGGTCGAGGGCGCCGGAGCGGACCAGCATGTCCACGATCTCCAGGGCCTGCTCACCGTTGTCCGGCTGGGACAGGATCAGGTTGTCGATGTCGACGCCGAGCTTCTTCGCGTACTCGGGGTCGAGGGCGTGCTCCGCGTCCACGAAGGCGACCTGGCCGCCGGCCTTCTGCGCGTTCGCCACCGCGTGCAGGGTCAGGGTCGTCTTGCCGGAGGACTCCGGTCCGTAGATCTCCACCACACGGCCGCGCGGCAGGCCGCCGACGCCGAGGGCCACGTCGAGCGCGGTCGACCCGGTCGGGATGACCTCGATGGGCTCGTTCGTCCGGTCACCCATGCGCATGACCGCGCCCTTGCCGAATTGCCGTTCAATCTGTGCGAGCGCGGCGTCGAGCGCCTTCTCGCGGTCGGTTCCTGCCATGGGTTCCACCCGATTTGCTTGATTCGATCGCTTCACGTCAAAGACGCTAACGCCTGCCACTGACAACGCGCCCCGACGCACGTCCGGCCTGTGGATAACGGGGGTGCATTCTCGCTCGAATCAGGACATAGCACCCGCCGTTGAGCCTCACCGGCACTTCCATGAGAATGGATGTTCGATTTTTGTGTCAAGCGCATCACACGGCACCACAGTCCTGTGTGTCGCGTGGACGGCCGCCCTCAGGAGGCCGCCCCGGTGTCTCCGCCGTGGGCCCGCGCCGCGTCCGCCCGGCGGACCCGCAGACGACGGAGGCGGGTGAGCGCGCCCGGCCCGCCGGGGCCGCGGTGGCCGAGCACACGGGGGTCGTCCGTGACGTCGTACCGCCGCACGTACGCACCCAGGAACGCCTGGAGGGTGGCGACGGCGGGGATGGCGATCAGTGCGCCGACGGCACCGAGCAGGGCGGTGCCCGCGACGACCGAGCCGAAGGCGACCGCCGGGTGGATGTCGACGGTCTTGGAGGTCAGCTTGGGCTGCAGCACGTAGTTCTCGAACTGCTGGTAGATCACCACGAAGATCAGCACCCACAGCGCGTACCAGGGATCGACCGTGAAGGCGATCAGCATGGGCAGGGCACCCGCGAGATAGGTGCCGATGGTGGGGATGAACTGCGACACCAGACCCACCCACACGGCGAGGACGGGCGCGTAGGGCACCTCGAGGAACTCCAGCAGGACGTAGTGCGCCAGGCCGGAGGCCAGTGCCATCAGTCCGCGCGAGTAGAGGTAGCCGCCCGTCTTGTTCACGGCGATCTCCCACGCGCGCAACACCTCGGCCTGCCGGGCGGGCGGCAGCAGGGAGCAGACGGTGCGCCGCAGCCGCGGGCCGTCGGCGGCGAAGTAGAACGAGAACAGACCGACGGTCAGCAACTGGAAGAGACCGCCGAGGACCTGCGCGGAGACGTCCAGGACACCGGTGGCGCTGTTCTGGACGTAGTTGCGCAGCCAGTCGGAGCGCAGCAGGCCCTCCTGGATGTCCACGCGCCGCAGCTCGGTGTGGAAGTGCGTGTTGATCCAGTTGATCACGGAGTCGAGGTAGTCCGGGAAATCCTCGACGATCTTGATGATCTGTCCCGCCAGCATGGACCCGAGCAGCGTGACGAAGCCCGCCGCCGCGACCAGCACGCCCAGGAAGACGAGGAAGGTGCCCAGACCCCGGCGCACCCCGCGCGCGGCCATCCAGCTCACCGCGGGCTCGACGGCGAGCGCCAGGAAGAACGCGATGAGGATGTTGATCAGCAGGCCGATGAGCTGGTGGAAGGCCCAGCTGCCCAGCTGAAACACGGCGAACAGCGCGAGGGCGAGCACCATGGCGCGCGGCAGCCAGCGCGGCATGCGGGCGCCCGGCGCGGATATGGGGGCCACCGGAGGCCCGGCGGGCGGCTGCGCGCCGGGCGTGGTGGGCTGCCGGGCTGCCTGCCCGGTCTCGTCAGTGGATGCCACGGACCAAGTCTCGCCCACGCCGGCGGCAGCCATGCGCCGCCGGCGGTCTCTGTGACGATCAGCGCTTCTCCGCGGGGACGTTCATGACCGTGCAGACCACCTGCCAGACGTCCTTGGCGTTCCAGCCGGCCGCCAGCGCCTCGTGCACGGTGCGCCCGCCGAGCTCGGACATCACATGGTCACGCGCGAAGGTGTCGGCATAGCCCGCACCGAAGTGCTCCGCCATCCGCTCCCAGAAAACCGTCAACCGCATGCGCCCAGTATCCCGCCTGCGGGAGTGCCCCCGGGCCGGGCCGCCTGCCGGTGCCGCTTTCCGCCTACGGTCGGACCCATGGCCGACACCGGAGCCGCCCCACCGCCCCCGGCATCCCTGCCGCAGGGCCCGCTCGCGTGGGCGGAGCGGTTCGTCCGGCTCACCGCGCGGGTGCTCGAACAGCACCTCTTCGCCCACCACTTCCGCAACGGCGGCGCCGGTCCGGTGAAGGCGGCGCTGGACGCCTACCGCAACGTCGACGGCGGTTACGGCCACGCGCTGGAACCCGATCTGCGGGGTCCGGTCAGCCAGCCGCTGCACACCGTCCGCGCCCTGCGCGTGCTGGACGCCGTGGGGCGTCGCGGCGGCCGCCGCGCGGAGGACGTGTGCCGCTACCCGACGTCCGTCCCCACCGCGGACGGTGCTCTTCCGGGGATCCATCCCGGTCAGCGCGGTTACCCGGCGGCACCCTTCGTGCCGGTCGTGGACGACCCGCCCGGCGAACTGTCGGCCACCGGACCGGCGGTGGGCCTGCCGCACCGCAACGAGGCGTGGCACGCGTGGCTGTTCCGTGCGACCGACTTCTGCCGGCAGGCCGCGGAGTCGCTGGAGAAGTCCCACCCCCTGGGCACCATGCCCACCGCCTCACCCGCCCAGCGCCCGCACTCCCGCCGTCACCACAACCGCGGCTCCGACAACGACCAGGAACGGAGCGCGCAGAACCAGCGCCACGGCGGCAGCCGCCACGCCCGCCGCCCGTGCGTCGAAGGCCAGGGCCTGGCCGTCGGAGAAGGTCTGCTGGGCGGTCAGTGCGGCGAGCAGGGCGACCGGAAGGAGCGCGGCGAGACGCCTGACGAGGGGCCGTTCGAGGACCCCGGCGGGCACCAGCAACCCCGCGAGCTTGACGGCGTAGCAGCCGACGGCGGTCACACCGATCGCGATCCAGATGTTCAACGGTCCCCCTCCGTCGTGTCACCGCGCGAGGCGCTCTTCCTGCCCCGCGCCCACAGGACGGCCGGTGCCGCGAGCGCGGCCACCAGGACCGGCACACCGGCCGGCAGCACGGGCAGCAGGCCCAGCCCCAGGAGAACGGCGAGCCCTGCGACGGTCCGCTCGGTGCCGGTGCGCAGCATCGGCGCGAGGAGCGCCAGGAAGACCGCGGGGCCGGCCGCGTCCAGCCCCCACGCGTCGGTGTCCCCGATGGCCTCGGCACCCAGCGCGCCGAGCAGTGTGGTGAGGTTCCACAGGAGGTACAGGCTGAGCCCGGTCACCAGGAACCCGATGCGCGCGCTGCGCCGGCCGGGCTGGGCGAGCGAGACGGCGGTCGTCTCGTCGATCACCCACTGGGCGGCGAACGGCCGCACCGCGCGGGGCAGCGCGAGCAGCTGCGACAGCCGCAGCCCGTAGAACGCGTTGCGCACCCCCAGGAAGAACGCCCCCGCGGCGGCCGTGAACGGCCCTCCGCCCGCCGCCAACGCCCCCACCAGAGCGAACTGGGAGGCGCCGGTGAACACCAGGAGGCTGAGCGCACAGGTCTGGAGCAGGGTGAGCCCGCTGCCCGCCGAGGTCACACCGAAGGCGAACCCGGAGAGTCCGACGGCGACCCCGACGCCGAGGGCGTCCCGTACCACGGCACCGTCCGGCTTTCCTCCTCCGTCGTCCCGTACGTCTGCGAGCGCTTCTGTCCGTTCCACTGCCACGCCCCGGACGGTACGGGCGTGCCGCCCCGCGCGTCTTGTACGTTCTTGCGCTCGCGCTGGTACGCCCCCGGGGGCACGCCGACGATCCGGCCGAAGTGCCGGTTCAGATGCGGCTGGTCGGTGAAGCCGACCGCGACGGCCGCCTCCGACGGCGCCGTCCCCGCGTCCAGCAGCCGCCGTGCCCGCCGCACGCGCGCGTCGGTGAGCCAGGTGTGCGGCGGCATCCCGTAGGTGTCCCGGAAGGCGCGCAGCAGCGCGAACGGGCCGGTGCCCAGCTCCCCGGCCAGCCGCTCCAGGGTCGGCGGATCGGCCATCCGCTCCTCCAGCACGGCACGCGCGCGTGCCGCGATCCGGGCGCCCGCCGTGCGCACCTCGCGTCGCGGCAGCGTCCCGCCGTTCAGCCGCAGCAGCCGGGTCACCGCCACGCGGAGCAGGGTGTCGGCGGCGAGCGCGTTGCCCTCGTCGGTGGCCCGCAGCACCTGGTGCACCAGGTGGACGGTGTACGGGTCGTCGAGCACCGGCGTCACGAATCCCGGTGTGCCGCGCAGCGTGGTGGTCTCGGCGGCGATGGCGGCCACCACCTCGGGCGACGGGTACACCGCCCCGTACCGCCACCCCTCGGGAACGCCCGCCCGGCCGGTGTGCGGGGTGTCCGGGTTCACCAGGGCCAGGGACCCGGCGCCCGCGTACACGTCACCGCCGCCGTGGTGGAAGACCTCCGCCCCGTCGGCGATGGCGGCGATCACGAAGTGCTCGTGGGTGTGCCGGACGAACGTCTTCCGTATGTACCGGGCACGCAGCAGATCGACACCGGGCAGTTCGTCGTACCGCCAGTGCCGCGCCCGCTCCTCGCGCGATTCCGCCATACGGCCATTGTCACGCGGTGACCGAACGCCCCCGTCCGTCCCCCGGCTCGGCCCGATTGTCAGTGGCCGGGTGCACGATGGACGCATGGTCAGCGATCCGCACCGAGCCCTGGACGGCTTCTCCCCCGCGACCCGCGGCTGGTTCACGGGGGCGTTCTCCGCGCCCACCGCCGCCCAGGCCGGGGCGTGGCGGGCCATCGGGGAGGGCTCGGACGTGCTGGTGGTCGCCCCCACCGGTTCCGGGAAGACCCTGGCCGCCTTCCTCGCCGCCCTGGACCAGCTGGCCTCGACGCCGCCGCCCGCCGACCCCAAGAAGCGCTGCCGGGTTCTGTACGTCTCACCGCTGAAGGCCCTGGCCGTGGACGTCGAGCGCAACCTCCGCAGCCCGCTGACCGGCATCCGCCAGGAGTCCGTGCGCCTGGGGCTGCCCGAGCCCGAGGTGAGGGTCGGCATCCGCTCCGGCGACACCCCGCCCGCCGAGCGCCGCGCCCTGGCCACCCGCCCGCCGGACATCCTGATCACCACGCCCGAGTCCCTGTTCCTGATGCTGACGTCCGCCACGCGCGACGCGCTGACGGGCGTGGAGACGGTGATCCTGGACGAGGTGCACGCGGTCGCCGGCACCAAGCGCGGCGCGCATCTCGCGCTCTCCCTGGAGCGGCTGGACGAGCTGCTGCCCCGTCCGGCCCGCCGCATCGGCCTCTCGGCGACGGTGCGCCCGGTCGACGAGGTCGCCCGGTTCCTCTCCCCCCGACGCAAGGTGGAGATCGTCCAGCCGGAGTCGGGCAAGGAGTTCGACCTGTCCGTGGTGCTGCCGGTCGAGGACCTGGGCGAGCTGGGCGGCTCCCCGGTCGCCGACGGTTCGGAGGGCGCCGAGCGCCCGTCGATCTGGCCGCACGTCGAGGAACGGATCGCCGACCTGGTGCAGGCGCACCGCTCGACGATCGTGTTCGCGAACTCCCGCCGCCTCGCGGAGCGGCTGTGCAACCGGCTCAACGAGATCGCCTACGAGCGGGCCACCGGCGAGCCCCTGGACGAGCACCACTCCCCCGCCGAGCTGATGGGCGGCTCCGGGTCCGCCCAGGGCGCGCCCGCGGTCATCGCGCGCGCCCATCACGGTTCGGTGTCCAAGGAGCAGCGCTCCCTGGTCGAGGAGGACCTCAAGGCGGGCCGGCTGCCCGCGGTGGTCGCCACCTCCAGCCTGGAGCTGGGCATCGACATGGGCGCCGTCGACCTGGTGGTCCAGGTCGAGTCGCCGCCGTCCGTCGCCTCCGGGCTCCAGCGCGTCGGCCGCGCGGGGCACCAGGTGGGCGCGGTCTCCACGGGCGTGGTGTTCCCGAAGTACCGGGGCGACCTGGTGCAGGCCGCCGTGGTCACCGAGCGGATGCGCACGGGCGCCATCGAGTCCCTGCGCGTCCCCGCGAACCCCTTGGACGTGCTGGCCCAGCAGCTCGTCGCCATGACGGCCATGGACACCTGGCAGCTCGACGACCTGCTCGCCGTGGTCCGCCGCGCGGCGCCCTTCGCCTCCCTGCCCGAGTCCGCCTTCACGGCCGTCCTGGACATGCTCGCCGGCCGCTACCCGTCCGACGCCTTCGCGGAGCTGCGCCCGCGCGTGGTGTGGGACCGGGTCACGGGCGAGATCACCGGCCGCCCCGGCGCCCAGCGCCTGGCCGTCACCTCCGGGGGCACGATCCCCGACCGCGGCCTCTTCGGGGTGTTCCTGGCGGGCGCCGACCCCAAGAAGGGCGGCGGACGGGTCGGCGAGCTGGACGAGGAGATGGTCTACGAGTCCCGGGTGGGCGACGTCTTCACGCTCGGCACCAGTTCATGGCGCATCGAGGACATCACGCGCGACCGGGTGCTGGTCTCCCCCGCGCCGGGCGTGCCGGGCCGGCTGCCGTTCTGGAAGGGCGACCAGCTGGGCCGGCCGCTGGAGCTCGGCCGCGCGGTGGGCGCGTTCCTGCGCGAGGTGGGCTCGCTGTCCGGGGACGACGCCCGGCTGCGGCTCCTCGCGGCGGGACTGGACGCCTGGGCCGCGGACAACGTCCTGTCCTACCTCGCCGAACAGCGCGAGGCCTGCGGCCACATCCCCGACGACCGCACCATCGTCGTGGAGCGCTTCCGCGACGAACTGGGCGACTGGCGGGTCGTCGTGCACTCCCCGTTCGGCGCCCAGGTGCACGCACCGTGGGCGCTCGCGCTCGGCGCCCGCCTCTCCGAGCGGTACGGCATGGACGCCCAGGTGATGCACGCCGACGACGGCATCGTGCTGCGCCTGCCGGACGCCGACCTGCTGGGCCTGGACCTCCTGGACCAGGAGCCGGTGAAGGCCGGCACGGAGTACGACGCGGACCAGGCCCCCGTGGGCGCGGCCGACGTCGTCTTCGACAAGGGCGAGGTCGACCAGGTCGTCACCGACCAGGTGGGCGGCTCGGCGCTGTTCGCGTCCCGGTTCCGCGAGTGCGCCGCCCGCGCGCTGCTGCTGCCGCGCCGCAACCCCGGCCGGCGCACACCGCTGTGGCAGCAGCGCCAGCGTGCCTCACAGCTGCTCCAGGTGGCCGGCGAGTTCGGCTCGTTCCCGATCGTCCTCGAAGCCGTCCGCGAGTGCCTCCAGGACGTCTTCGACGTGCCCGGGCTCGTCGAGCTGATGGGTGACCTGGAGGCGCGCAAGGTGCGGCTGGTCGAGGTCACCACCCCCGAGCCGTCCCCGTTCGCCCGCTCCCTCCTCTTCGGATACGTCGCCCAGTTCCTGTACGAGGGCGACTCCCCGCTCGCCGAGCGCCGCGCCGCCGCCCTTTCGCTGGACTCACGGCTGCTGGCCGAGCTGCTCGGCCAGGCGGAGCTGCGCGAGCTGCTCGACGCCGAGGTGCTGACCGAGCTGGAGCGCGAGCTGCAGTGGCTCACCGAGGACCGGCGCGTCAAGGACGCGGAGGGCGTGGCCGACCTGCTGCGGCTGCTGGGCCCGCTCACCGACGCCGAACTCGCCGAGCGGGGCGCCGAACCGCAGTGGGCGCGGGAACTCGCCTCCGCGCGGCGCGCCATCCGGGTGCGGGTGGCCGGCGCCGACCACTGGGCGGCGGTCGAGGACGCCGGCCGGCTGCGCGACGCGCTGGGCACGGCGCTGCCGGTCGGCGTGCCGGAGGCGTTCACCGAGCCGGTCAAGGACCCCCTCGGCGACCTCCTCGCGCGGTACGCGCGCACCCACGGCCCGTTCACGTCGGCGACGGCGGCGGCCCGTTTCGGTCTGGGTGTGGCGGTCACCGAGGGCGCCCTGCAGCGGCTCTCGGCGGCGGGCCGGGTCGTCCAGGGCGAGTTCCATCCGGCCGGCATCGGACAGGAGTGGTGCGACGCGGCCGTACTGCGCCGGCTGCGCCGCCGCTCCCTGGCCGCGCTGCGGCACGAACTGGAGCCGGTACCGCCACCCGCGCTCGCCCAGTTCCTCCCCCAGTGGCAGCACATCGGCAAGGGGCACTCCCTGCGCGGCATCGACGGCCTGGTGCGCGCCGTCGAGCAGTTGCAGGGCTCCTCGGTGCCCGCGTCCGCCCTGGAGAAGCTGATCCTGCCGTCCCGGGTGACGGACTACTCCCCGGCGATGCTGGACGAGCTGACGGCCGCCGGGGAGGTGGTGTGGGCGGGTGCCGGTTCGCTGCCCGGGAAGGACGGCTGGGTCTCCCTCTACCTCGCGGACGCGGCCCCGCTGCTCCTGCCGCCCCCGCACCCCCTGGAGCCGACCGCCCTCCACCGGTCCGTCCTGGACACCCTCTCCGGCGGCTACGGCCTGTTCTTCCGTCAGATCGCCGACCAGGTCCGCGCCACCACGCACCCCGACGCCACCGATCCCCAGCTGGCCGACGCCCTGTGGGACCTCGCCTGGTCCGGGCGGCTGACCAACGACACGCTCACGCCCCTGCGCTCCCTGCTGGGCTCGGGCCGCACCGCGGGCTCCACCGCCCACCGCGCGAAGCGCTCCGTCCCGCGCGGACGCTACGGCTCACTCACGGCGGCCGCCCGCAGCGCCTCCCGCACCGGCCCACCGACCGTCGCGGGCCGCTGGTCCCTGCTCCCGGACCGGGACACCGACGCCACGGTCCGCGCCCATGCCCTGGCCCGCACCCTGCTCGACCGGCACGGTCTGGTGACCCGGGGCGCCGTCTCCGCGGAGGGCGTCGAGGGCGGCTTCTCGGCGGTGTACCGCGTGCTGTCCGCCTTCGAGGAGACGGGGCAGGCACGTCGCGGCTATGTGGTGGAGGGGCTGGGCGCCGCCCAGTTCGCGATGGACGGAGCCGTGGACCGCCTCCGCGCGGCGGCCAACGCCCGCGAGCGGGGCGACGGCCTCCCTGCCCCGGGCACGCCCGGCCCCTTCGACACCGGGCCGGACCCCTTCGGGACCGCCCCGGGCCACGGCGGCTTCCCCGGCCAGGACGACCCGCCGTACCCCCGCCTCTCACCGGGCGACTACGTCTCCCCGCGCGACCTGGCCCCGCGGCAGTCCCCTCCGTCCCGGCAGAACGGCGGGCGTCCCGCGTACGACCCCTTCGCCGGCCGCCGTACCGGTGCGGACCGCGCCGCACGCGCCGTGGTCCTGGCCGCCTCCGACCCGGCGAACGCCTACGGTGCCGCCTTGGGCTGGCCCGAGCCGCCGACCGGTGCCGGGCACAAACCCGGCCGCAAGGCGGGCTCCCTGGTGGTGCTGGTGGACGGCGAGCTGACGCTCTACATGGAGCGCGGCGGCAAGACGCTGCTGGCCTGGCCCGCCGACGCCGACGCCGAACCCTCCGACGATCCGCGCCTCCCGGCCGCCGCCGAGGCCCTCGCCGCGGCCGCCCGCGCGGGCTCCCTCGGCACGGTCACGGTGGAGCGCGTCAACGGGACCTCGGCGCTGACGTCCCCGCTGGGCACCCTCCTGGAGACCGCCGGCTTCGTCGCCACGCCCAGAGGTCTGCGCCTGCGCGCCTGACCCGCAGCCGGTACCCCCGGTCCGGGCGCCCGACGTGCCACCCTTGACGCATGCCCGAAGGAGA
Organism: Streptomyces sp. AC558_RSS880; assembly: GCF_019049255.1. GTDB lineage: Bacteria > Actinomycetota > Actinomycetes > Streptomycetales > Streptomycetaceae > Streptomyces. The sequence goes on from NZ_JAGMUJ010000016.1 coordinate 99,849, forward strand.
CACGGTCTGGCAGGCCGCGCGGCGGCTGCACGACGCGTTGGCCGGCGAGGTGCTGACCCGCAGCGACCTCCGGGTGCCGAGATTCGCCACGGCCGACCTCACCGGCCGCACCGTGCTGGACGTCACCCCGCGCGGCAAACACCTTCTGACCCGCGTCGAAGGCGGCCTGACGCTGCACTCGCACCTGAGGATGGACGGCTCCTGGCGGGTGTACGCGCACGGGCAACGGTGGAACGGCGGCCCCGCCCACCAGATCCGCGCCGTCCTCGGCAACGCCGGCCGCACGGCCGTCGGCTACCGGCTCCCCGTCCTGGAACTGATGCGCACCACCGACGAGGACCGCGCGGTCGGTCATCTCGGCCCCGACCTCCTCGGCCCGGACTGGGACCCCCATCTCGCGCTGGCCAACCTCCTGAAGGACCCGGCCCGCCCCCTCGGTGAGGCCCTGCTGGACCAGCGGAACCTCGCCGGAATCGGCAATGTCTTCAAGAGCGAGCTGTGCTTCCTCCTCGGTGTCACCCCCTGGCTCCCCGTGGGCGAGCTGCCCGCCGACCGGTCCGCGAAACTGCCGGAACTCGCCAGGAAACTGCTGGAGTTCAACCGCGAGCGCCCGGTCCGCAACACCACGGGCCGCCGCGGCCAGGACCTGTTCGTGTACGGCCGCGCCCGCCGCCCCTGCCTGCGCTGCCGCACCCTCGTCCGCCTCGCCGACCAGGGCGACGGCTCCCGCGAGCGCCCCACGTACTGGTGTCCCGCCTGCCAGCCGGGTCCGGCTCCGTTCACTCCCCGTCGGTGAACCGACGCACGGTGCTCACCCGCCACGCCCGCCGCCACCGCCCCGCCGCGAGCGCTCCCTCCGCCCGCGCCTTGGGCATGCAGTGCACCGGCAGCAGACTGAGCCCCCACCCGCCGGCCGCGACCGCCCCTTCCACCACCCCGGCGTCGGGCACCAGCAGCAGTCGCGCCACCGCCCACCACCACAGCGCCCCGAACCCCAGAACGGCCCCCCGGCGCAGCACCCGCCCCGTCGTCACGGCCTCCACCCCCGCGCCGACGCTATGAGACCGCGCGCCCCCGCGCACAGGGCGCACCAAGGGCACACGGACGCATCCCGACCCCCGGTTCTCTCCTCGAGGGCCCCACGGCCCTCCAGGACCACGTCACCCGTTCTCGGCCTGGAACATCCAGTGCTGCTTCTCCAGGTCCGCGGTGATCGTGATCAGGATGTCCTGGCTCACCGGGTCCGGTTCGGCGGTCGCCGTGACCCGCTCCCGCATACGGGCGATCACCGCGCCCAGTGCCTCCACGAGCGCACCCACGGCGGCCGTGTCGTCGACCCAGCCCTCGGGCGTCACCCCGATGCCGCTGCCGACGGCCACCGTCGCGGCACGCCCGTCGGGCGAGACCCCCAGTGCCGCGGCGCGTTCCGCCACGGTGTCGGAGTGCGTACGCGCCAGGGTCACGACCTCGTCGAGCTGGAGATGCACGGAACGGAAGCGTTGCCCGACCACGTTCCAGTGGATCTGTTTGGCCACCAGGGCGAGATCCACCAGGTCGACCAGGGCGCCCTGCAGTGCCTCGGACACGGTCTTCAGGTTCGCGTCGGACAACGGGCTCTTCACGACGTACATCCGCACCTCCGTGGCTGGCCCCCCGCCTCGTCCCTCCACGATGACCGCCAGGCACCGCACCGGCAAACGCACCGGAGAAGGCCCGCGCATGCGAAAACCCCGGCGGCACCCCTCCGGATCTTCCGGAAGGGCCCCTACCGGGGCATCTCACACCTTCACACCACGCGTGCGCGGAACACCACGCTCACGCGGCGACGACGTCCACCGCCTCGGCGGGCGCCTTGATGGTCACCCGTTCCGGTGGCACACCGGTCACCGAAACGGAACCCAGCATCGGACGAACCGGCGTGGGTACGGGCTCGCTGGGGGTCGCTGCAGCAGACTGGGCCAGTTCGGCGAGAGCGAGCTCGTCGCTCACTTCCCGCATGAGCTCGGACATCCGTACGTCCAGCGCGTCGCAGATGGCGGAGAGCAGCTCGGAGGAAGCCTCCTTCTGCCCCCGCTCCACCTCGGAGAGATAGCCGAGTGAGACTCGGGCGGACGAGGAGACTTCGCGCAGAGTACGGCCCTGGCGTTGGCGCTGCCGACGCAGCACGTCACCCAGCAGGCGACGGAGCAGAATCATCGGTGGCTCCCTCCTCGGACCGCGTAGCCGCATCCTTCTCGCCCCACCGTACCGCCTTGCGCCGCGGCCGTGCGGGGAGCGATGTCGTGTTCACTCAGGGCTGCAAACATCAAAACCCCCCGTTCCGTTCCGTATCCTGTGCCCGCTCATTCCCGGTCTGTTCGCCCGCAAGCTCCCTCAGAAGCAGTGCGAGTACGCTCCGTACACTCTCCATACGAATTTCCGCGCGGTCGCCGTTCAACCGCAGATGCTCCACTTTTCCGCCGCGGGCAGAACCCGTTCCCGTCCCCGCGGGGCCGTCCACGGCCACGAAAACCGTGCCGACGTCCTGGCCGTCCTGGGGATCCGGACCGGCGACGCCGGTGGTGGCGATGCCCCAGTCGGCACCCAGCGCCTCGCGGACGCCGGCCGCCATCTGGGCCGCCACCTGCGGATCCACCGCTCCGCGCTGCGCCAGCAGGGTGGCGTCCACACCGAGCAGTCGCTGCTTGAGTTCGGTGGCGTACGCCGTCACCGAGCCCCGGAAGACCTTGGACGCCCCGGGCACCGAAGTGATCTCGGCCGCCACCAGACCACCGGTCAGCGACTCGGCGACGGCGAGCGTTCCGCCGTTCACGGTGAGTAGTCGCACCACCTCGGTGGCCTCGGAACTCACGCTTCCGTCTCCTCCAACGCCGCCTCGCGCTCGGCGATTCCCCGCCTGCGCAGCACAATGGCCTGTTTCACATAGTCGAGTCCGGTCGCCACGGTCAGCACGACCGCCGCGGCCATCACCCACCACCGCAGTGTGGCCAGCCACCCCGTCAGCGCCAGTACGTACATACCGACGGCGATGCCCTGGGTGAGGGTCTTGAGCTTGCCCCCTCGGCTGGCCGGGATCACGCCGTAGCGAATGACCAGGAAACGCAGCAGGGTGATCCCGAGTTCCCGGCCGAGGATGACTCCGGTGACCCACCACGGGAGATCGCCCAGCGAGGAGAGACAGATCAGCGCCGCTCCCATGATCGCCTTGTCGGCGATGGGGTCGGCGATCTTCCCGAAGTCGGTGACGAGGTTGTAGGTGCGCGCCAGATGACCGTCGAACAGGTCGGTGATCATGGCGACGGCGAAGGCCGCCCAGGCGAACGACCGCCACGCCGGGTCGTATCCGCCCTCGGCGAGCATCAGCATGACGAACGCCGGCACCAGGAGCAGCCGGAGCATGGTCAGCAGGTTGGCGATGTTCCAGACGCTGGCCTGGTTGACGGCCGCCGCCGCGATCTTCGCGCCGCGCGCCGGCCTGGCGCCGTCCTCGGCGCCGTCGCGGGACGCGGTGGCCGGCGCCACCTCGTCGCCGTGCGCCCGGGCGCCGCCCTGGACGCCGCCGGCCGCGCCACGCCGCGGTCCGCCGCCGGACGGTCCCGGAGTCGTGCCCCGTGCCTCCCGCGCGACCGCGCGGCCGGACACCGGCAGGCCTCCGGGTGCGGTGCCCGCCGCCCTCCTCGCGCCGGAGGGGCCTCCTGCCGCCGATGCCGGGACACCCGTCATCTGCCCGCCTCCTCACTACACGCGGGCGAACCCTGGAACAGCGGCTCGGCCACCAGGTCGACACCTTCCGTGCCGACCACCTTCGCCTCGACCATACGGCCGACGCTCAGACCCTCGCCGCTCGTGAGCAGCACCTGGCCGTCCGTCTCGGGCGCCTGGTGCGCCCCCCGGCCGTACACACCCTCCGTCTCGTCGACGGACTCCACCAGCACGTGCACGGTCTCACCGACCCGCTCCTCGGCGCGCTGCGAGACCAGTTCCTCGGCCAGCCGGGAGACACGGGCCAGCCGCTCGGCGACGACCTCCTCGTCCAGCTTGCGGTCGTACGTCGCCGCCTCGGTGCCCTCCTCGTCGGAGTAGCCGAAGACGCCGATGGCGTCCAGTCGCGCGTGGTTCAGGAACCGCTCCAGTTCGGCGAGGTCGGCCGCGGACTCGCCGGGGAAGCCGACGATGAAGTTGGAGCGCACACCGGCCTGGGGCGCCTTGCTCCGGATCGTGTCGAGCAGTTCCAGGAACCGGTCGGTGTCGCCGAAGCGGCGCATCGCGCGCAGCACGTCGGGCGCGGAGTGCTGGAAGGACAGGTCGAAGTAGGGGGCGACCTTCGGGGTGGAGGTCAGCACGTCGATCAGGCCGGGCCGCATCTCGGCCGGCTGGAGGTAGCTGACACGCACCCGCTCGAGGCCGTCGACCTCGGCCAGCTCGGGCAGCAGGGACTCCAGCAGGCGGATGTCGCCGAGGTCCTTGCCGTAGGAGGTGTTGTTCTCGGAGACCAGCATGATCTCCTTCACGCCCTGTTCGGCCAGCCAGCGCGTCTCGTTCAGCACGTCACTGGGGCGGCGCGAGATGAAGGAGCCGCGGAAGGACGGGATGGCGCAGAAGGAGCAGCGCCGGTCGCAGCCGGAGGCGAGCTTCACCGAGGCGACCGGGGAGCCGTCCAGCCGGCGGCGCAGCGGCGCGCGGGGGCCCGAGGCCGGGGCGAGGCCGTCGGGCAGGTCCACCGGGCCGTGTCCCGGAAGGGCGACGGCGGCGGCGGAGTCCTGCCGCTCGGCCGGACTGATCGGCAGCAGCTTGCGCCGGTCGCGCGGGGTGTGGGAGGCGTGGATGCCGCCGTTCAGGATGGTCTGGAGGCGGTCGGAGATGTCGGCGTAGTCGTCGAAGCCGAGCACGCCGTCGGCCTCGGGAAGGGCCTCGGCGAGTTCCTTGCCGTACCGCTCGGCCATGCAGCCCACCGCGACGACGGCCTGGGTTCTCCCGTGTCCCTTGAGGTCGTTGGCCTCCAGGAGGGCGTCGACGGAGTCCTTCTTGGCGGCCTCGACGAAGCCACAGGTGTTGACGACGGCGACGTCCGCTTCCTCGGCGTCCTCCACGAGCTGCCAGCCGTCCGCCTCCAAACGGCCTGCGAGCTCCTCCGAGTCCACCTCGTTACGGGCGCAGCCAAGGGTGACGAGTGCGACGGTACGGCGTTCAGGCATGGGCTCAAGACTACTTCGTCCCGCTGACGTCCCACGTCGACGGGGTTGGCCGATCATGGCCAACCCCGTCGTCGAAGCACCCTTTGCGTCGGCTCATCCTGCTTGCGGGTCGCCCTTGGTGTAGGTCAGGCGCTCGACGGCGCCCGGCTGCCAGTCGTCCTCGATCTTCTTGCCGTTCACGAACAGGTCGATCGCGCCGGCGTCACCGAGGACCAGGTTGACCTCGGTGCCGTCCTGGAAGGTCTTGGACTCGCCCTGCTTGAGCAGTCCGTCGAACAGCAGCCGGCCGTTGTGATCCTTGGCGGAGATCCAGCTGCGTCCGTCGGCGGCGCTGACCTGGACCGTCACCTTGTCCTGCGGGGCGGCGGCGATGGCGCTGTCCGACGGCTCCGGCTCGGGCTTGACGGGCTTCTCGGTCTTGGGGGTGGAGGAGGACGACTTGGTGGGCTCGGCGCCTTCGGCGACGTTCGCCTTGCCGCCGTCGTCGTCACCCTTGACCATCGTGAACCCGACGAAGCCGATCACGACGACGATCGCGGCGACCATGGCCGCGGTCCAGTTGGGGCCGCGCCGCTCCGGACGGATGCGTTCCGCCTCGAACAGCGGGGCGGCCGGGGTCGGGGCCGGACGGCCGCCGCCGTGCTCGGCCTCGTACTGGGCGATCAGCGGGCCCGCATCGAGGTCCACGGCCTTGGCCAGGGTCCGGATGTGCCCGCGCGCGTAGACGTCGCCGCCACAGGGAGCGAAGTCGTCCGCCTCGATGGCGTGCACGATGGCGATACGGACGCGGGTGGCGGTACTGACGTCGTCGACGGTGAGCCCGGCGGCTATGCGCGCCTGCTGCAGCGCTCGGCCGACGGAGACGGAAGGGCGGGCTTCCTCGGAAACGTCTTCGAACGGACGCTCGTCTTCAGGGGAGTTGCCGATGGACACGGGGGCGCCTTTCGAGCGTGTAGCCGCCTGTGCTGGAGGTTCAGTCTAGGAGGGGTACAAGAGGATGGGGCAACCGGGCGGTAGGACTTTGTACGCCATCGGAATGGCCCGACATTCCGATGATGGGCCTGCGGTTTGTCGTTTCCCTCAACTTGACGTACGCCGACGGGAAACGGTTGCTCAATGATCGCTTACGGGTGGGTCACGATCGGCCGTCCGGGTGCCTGGAGACGACGACCGCCTCCCGCTCGCCTACCCATCAGACTCCCCCCGGATCAACGCGAGCACGCCATCCAGTTCATCAGGCTTCACAAGAACGTCACGGGCCTTCGAACCCTCGCTCGGCCCGACGATGTTCCTCGACTCCATGAGGTCCATCAGCCGGCCCGCCTTGGCGAAGCCGACGCGCAGCTTGCGCTGGAGCATGGACGTCGACCCGAACTGGGTGGAGACGACCAGCTCGGCCGCCTGGCACAGCAGGTCCAGGTCGTCGCCGATGTCCTCGTCGATCTCCTTCTTCTGCTTGCTCCCGACGGTGACGTCGTCCCGGAAGACGGGCGCCATCTGATCCTTGCAGTGCCGGACGACGGCCGCGACCTCCTCCTCGGTCACGAACGCGCCCTGCAGACGCGTCGGCTTGTTCGCGCCCATCGGCAGGAACAGCCCGTCGCCCTTGCCGATCAGCTTCTCGGCGCCGGGCTGGTCGAGGATGACCCGCGAGTCCGCGAGCGAGGACGTGGCGAACGCCAGCCGGGACGGCACGTTCGCCTTGATCAGACCGGTGACCACGTCGACGGACGGCCGCTGCGTGGCGAGCACCAGGTGGATGCCGGCCGCCCGCGCGAGCTGCGTGATGCGCACGATGGCGTCCTCGACGTCGCGCGGGGCGACCATCATCAGGTCGGCCAGCTCGTCGACGATCACCAGCAGGTACGGGTACGGCTGCAGCTCCCGCTCGCTGCCCTCGGGCGGCTTGGCCTTGCCCTCGCGCACCGCGCGGTTGAAGTCGTCGATGTGCCGGTAGCCGTAGGCCGCGAGGTCGTCGTAGCGCAGGTCCATCTCGCGCACGACCCACTGCAGCGCCTCGGCGGCCCGCTTGGGGTTGGTGATGATCGGCGTGATCAGGTGCGGGATGCCCTCGTACGCCGTCAGCTCCACGCGCTTGGGGTCGACCAGGATCATCCGGACGTCCTCCGGGGTCGCCCGCATCATGATCGAGGTGATCAGGCAGTTGATGCAGGACGACTTTCCGGAGCCGGTGGCGCCGGCGACCAGCATGTGCGGCATCTTCGCCAGGGAGTCCATGACGTAGCCGCCCTCGACGTCCTTGCCGAAGGCGACCAGCATCGGGTCGTCGTCCTCGGCGGACTCCGCGAGCCGCAGGACGTCGCCGAGGTTGACCATCTCCCGGTCGGTGTTCGGGATCTCGATGCCCACCGCGGACTTGCCGGGGATCGGACTGATGATCCGCACGTCCGGGCTGGCGACGGCGTACGCGATGTTCTTGGTCAGCGCGGTCACCCGCTCGACCTTCACGGCCGGGCCGAGTTCCACCACGTAGCGGGTGACCGTCGGGCCGCGGGTGAAGCCGGTGACGGCGGCGTCCACCTTGAACTCCGTGAAGACCTTCCGCAGCGCGTCGACGATGGCGTCGTTGGCGGCGCTGCGCGCCTTGCCGGGGCCGCCGCGCTCGAGCAGGTCGAGGGCGGGCAGCGAGTAGGTGATGTCGCCGGAGAGCTGGAGCTGCTCCGCGCGGGCGGGCAGATCGCGGGGTTCGCGGGGCGGCTCCTTGGTCATGTCCAGGACGCCGGCCGGCGGCCTGTCCTGCTTCGGCCCGTCCTGCGGCTTGTCCGCCGTCGGCTTCCCCTGCCGCGCGCGGGCGGCCGGAACCGGCGTCGGTGTGGTCGGCTCACGGTCGCCGGTGCTCACGCCCTGGGTCAGGTCGGCGACGATCGGCGAGGGCGGCATCCCGTGCAGCACGGCGCCGTCCAGCGCGGCGGCCGCGGCGGCGGCCACGTCCACGGCGTCCATGGGCCGGTCCATGGAGGACTGCGACACCGCGGGCCTGCGGGGTCGGCCCCGGCGCCGGGACAGCGCCTCCTGCTCCGCACTGTCCGGGTCGTACTCCTCGGGCGCCGGCCGCCGTCTGCGACGGCTCGCGGGCAGCGACTCGCGCCACTGCTGCTCGTAGCGCTCGTCGTCCTCGCCGAACTCCTCCGGCTCGGGTTCGCGGACGAGGCCGAGCCGCACGCCGAGCTGCCGCAGGCGCTGCGGAATGGCGTTCACCGGGGTGGCGGTGACGACCAGCAGACCGAAGACGGTGAGCAGCACCAGCAGCGGCACGGCGAGGACGTCGGTCATGGTCGCCGACAGCGGTGTGGCCGCGCCCCAGCCGATGAGACCGCCGGCGTCCCTTATGGCCTGCATGCCGTCGCCGCGCGCGGGCGAGCCGCAGCCGATGTGGATCTGTCCGAGCACGCCGATGACGAGCGCGGACAGGCCGATCACGATCCGTCCGTTGGCCTCCGGCTTCTCCGGGTGCCGGATGAACCGTACGGCGATGACGGCGACCAGGATCGGCACCAGCAGGTCGAGCCGGCCGAAGGCTCCGGCGACCAGGATCTCCACGAGGTCGCCGACGGGGCCCTTCAGGTCGGCCCAGGTGCCGGCGGCGACGATCAGGGCGACGGCGAGCAGCAGCAGCGCCAGGCCGTCCTTGCGGTGCGCGGGGTCGAGGTTCTTGGCGCCCTGCCCTATGCCGCGGAAGACGGCGCCGACGGCGTGCGCGAGGCCCAGCCACAGGGCGCGCACGAGCCGGTAGACGCCGCTGGTCGGATTCGGGGCGGCCGGTGCGGGCGCGGCCTTCTTCGCCGGGGCCCTCTTCGCCGCGGCCTTCTTGGCGGGAGCCTTCTTCGCCGGGGCCTTCTTGGCGGCAGCCTTCTTCGCCGGAGCCTTCGCGGAAGCGGGCGCCTTCTTCGCGGGCGGCTTCTTGGCTGCGGAGGGACGTGAGGCCATGGGTGTGAGGTTACCGGTGGAGACGGTTGGGGACACGCGTGACGGACGCTTCACCCGTTCGTGTCGCTCTTGTCGAGGCGTGACATTGACGCACAGTTGACGCGGTCTCATGCCCGCGGCGCGTCGGGTGCCCGGCCAACGCCCTCGCCCTCGGCGTCAGTTCTGCGACGGCACCGACGACGCGCTGCCGGTTCCGGGCTCCAGGGCGTCCAGCGCCCGCCGCAACCCCGTGAGCTTGCGCTCGAGATGGGCGGCCGTGGCCACCGCGGCCGCGTCGGTCGACTCGTCGTTGAGCTGCTTGGTGAGGGCCTCGGCCTGCTCCTCGACGGCCGCGAGCCGCGCCGAGAGCTCGGCGAGCAGCCCCGCCGGCTCCTTGGACTCGGCCGTGTCCTTCTCGCCGCCCTCCAGCTGGAGCCGCAGCAGCGCCGCCTGCTCCCGCAGCTGGCAGTTCTTCATGTACAGCTCGACGAAGACCGAGACCTTCGCGCGCAGCACCCACGGGTCGAACGGCTTGGAGATGTAGTCGACCGCACCCGCCGCGTACCCCCGGAAGGTGTGGTGCGGACCGTGGTTGATCGCGGTGAGGAAGATGATCGGGATGTCCCGGGTCCGCTCCCGCCGCTTGATGTGCGCGGCGGTCTCGAAACCGTCCATGCCCGGCATCTGGACGTCCAGCAGAATGACCGCGAAATCGTCCGTGAGCAGCGCTTTGAGCGCTTCCTCCCCGGACGATGCCCGCACCAGCGTCTGATCGAGCGCCGAGAGGATCGCCTCCAGCGCCAGCAGATTCTCCGGCCGGTCATCGACCAGGAGGATCTTGGCCTTCTGCACCATGGCCCGCCCTCCTCGCCCCGGCGTGGGGCCTCCCCTGTCCGCAGGTCCTGGGGATGCACCCGTGGGTACCGCCCCAGGGGACGACTCCCTTGCGCCGCCCGTCCTTGTGCCGGTCATCGTAGCCGCACCCCGCCCGTCGCCACACCCTGTCACCGCGATGTCACCGTGCACGTAGCAGAAACGCGGCGGGAGACCAGAAGGTTCCCCGATTCCCGTACCTCTACACGACTTCGCGCGCACCGCGTCAGCAACAACTCGTGAACACCGGAGCTTCCCGTCACACGCACGCCCCCTCCGGACGCCGGCCTCACTCCCCCCGCATCCACTGCTCCATCACCGACAGCAGGTGATCGGGGTCGACCGGCTTGGTCACGTAGTCGGAGGCGCCCGACTCGATCGCCTTCTCACGGTCGCCCTTCATCGCCTTCGCGGTGAGCGCGATGATCGGGAGCCCGGCGAACTGCGGCATCCGGCGGATCGCCGTGGTCGTGGCGTATCCGTCCATCTCGGGCATCATGATGTCCATCAGGACGACCGCCACGTCGTCGTGCTGCTCCAGCACCTCGATGCCCTCGCGGCCGTTCTCCGCGTACAGCACGGACAGGCCGTGCTGCTCCAGGACGCTGGTGAGCGCGAAGACGTTGCGGATGTCGTCGTCGACGATCAGCACCTTCTGCCCGCCGAAGCGGATGCCGCGGCTCGACGGCCGGGGGGCCGGCTCCTGCCGCTCCACGCCCGGCCACTGCTCGGGCTCCGGAGCGGGCCGCTGCTCGAGCGTGATCCTGCGGCGGCGCCGGAACAGCGCGGCCGGACCGTTCTGGGTGTCCCGGTACGACTTCACCTCCGCCGGCGTCTCGACCTCCGCCGGGACCGGCTCGGCCGACTCCACCAGGTCGCCGGCCTCCAGCGCGGGCATGGGCTGCTGGTAGCCGTGCGGCGGCAGCTCGCTCGGGTGCAGCGGCAGGTACAGCGTGAACGTCGAGCCTCGGCCCGGCTCGCTCTGCGCGTGGATCTCGCCGCCGAGCAGCTGCGCGATCTCCCGCGAGATGGACAGCCCCAGCCCCGTACCGCCGTACTTGCGGCTGGTGGTGCCGTCGGCCTGCTTGAACGCCTCGAAGATCACCCGCATCTTGCCGGCCGCGATGCCGATGCCCGTGTCGCTCACCGAGAACGCGATCAGATCCGCGTCCGGATCGGTCAGCGAACCGGCCTCCAGCAACTGCTCCCGGATGGCCTGCGGAACGTCGTCACGGGCGGGCCGGATGACCAGCTCCACCGACCCGGAGTCGGTGAACTTCACCGCGTTGGACAGCAGGTTGCGCAGCACCTGGAGCAGCCGCTGCTCGTCGGTGTGCAGCGTGGCCGGCAGCTCCGGCGACACCCGAACCGACAGGTCCAGGCCCTTCTCCGCGGTCAGCGGCCGGAAGGTGGCCTCCACGTAGTCCACGAGCTGGACCAGCGCGATGCGCGTCGGGGAGACGTCCATCTTGCCCGCCTCGACCTTCGACAGGTCGAGGATGTCGTTGATGAGCTGCAGCAGGTCGGATCCGGCGCCGTGGATGGTCTCGGCGAACTCGACCTGCTTCGGGGAGAGGTTCCCCTCCGCGTTGTCGGCGAGCAACTTGGCCAGGATCAGCAGCGAGTTGAGCGGCGTACGCAGCTCGTGCGACATGTTGGCGAGGAACTCGCTCTTGTAGCGCATGGAGACCGCGAGCTGTTCGGCGCGCTCCTCCAGGACCTGCCGCGCCTCCTCGATCTCGGTGTTCTTCACCTCGATGTCGCGGTTCTGCCGGGCCAGCAGCTCGGCCTTCTCCTCCAGTTCGGCGTTGGACGCCTGGAGCGCCTTCTGCCGCTGCTCCAACTCCGCCGACCGCTCACGCAGTTGCTCGGTCAGTTCCTGGGACTGCGAAAGCAGCCGCTCGGTCTTGGTGTTGACCGAGATGGTGTTGACGCTCGTCGCGATCATCTCGGCGATCTGGTTGAGGAAGTCCTTCTGGATGTGCGTGAACGGCGTGAAGGAGGCCAGCTCGATGACGCCGAGCACCTTCCCCTCGAACAGCACCGGCAGCACGATCACCTGCGCCGGCGGCGCCTCCCCGAGCCCCGAGGAGATCTTCAGATAGCCACTGGGCGCGTCCTGCACGAGGATCGTGCGCTTCTCCATGGCGGCCGTCCCGATGAGCCCCTCACCGGGCCGGAACGACGTCGGCATGGACCCCATGGAGTAGCCGTACGAGCCGAGCATGCGCAGCTCGAACTGGTCGTCGTCCGCGGCGTTCAGGTCCTCGCCGTCGACCAGCGGCATCGCGAGGAAGAACGCGCCGTGCTGCGCGGACACCACCGGCGTCAGCTCGCTCATGATCAGCGAGGCCACGTCCTCCAGGTCACGGCGGCCCTGCATCAGTGCCGAGATGCGGGCGAGATTGCCCTTGAGCCAGTCCTGCTCCTTGTTGGCGATCGTGGTGTCGCGCAGGTTGGCGATCATCTTGTTGATGTAGTCCTGGAGTTCCTGGATCTCCCCGGACGCGTCCACGTCGATCTTCAGGTTCAGGTCGCCGCGGGTCACCGCGGTCGCCACCCGCGCGATGGCACGCACCTGCCGGGTCAGGTTCCCGGCCATCTCGTTCACGGACTCGGTCAGGTCCCGCCAGGTGCCGTCGACGTCCCGCACCCGTGCCTGGCCGCCCAACTGGCCCTCGGTACCCACCTCGCGGGCCACACGGGTGACCTCCTCGGCGAAGGAGGACAGCTGGTCCACCATCGTGTTGATGGTCGTCTTCAGCTCGAGGATCTCCCCGCGCGCGTCGATGTCGATCTTCTTCGTCAGGTCGCCCTTGGCGATGGCCGTCGTCACCATGGCGATGTTGCGCACCTGACCGGTCAGGTTGGACGCCATCTGGTTCACCGACTCGGTGAGGTCCTTCCACGTACCGGCCACACCCGGCACGTGCGCCTGCCCGCCGAGGATGCCGTCCGTGCCCACCTCGCGGGCCACCTTGGTGACCTGCTCGGCGAACGCGCTCAGCGTCTTCACCATGATGTTGATGGTGTCGGCGAGCTGCGCCACCTCGCCGCGCGCCTCGATGCTGACCTGCCGCGACAGGTCGCCGTTGGCGACGGCCGCGGACACCTGGGAGATGTTCCGCACCTGGGTGGTCAGGTTCTTCGCCATCAGGTTGACGTTGTCGCTCAGGTCCTTCCAGATGCCCGTGACACCCGGCACGTGCGCCTGGCCGCCGAGGATGCCCTCGGTGCCCACCTCACGGGCCACCCGGGTCACCTGCTCGGCGAACGACGACAGCTGGTCCACCATCGTGTTGACGGTGGTCACCAGCTCGAGGATCTCGCCCTTGGCGTCGACGGTGATCTTCTTCGACAGGTCGCCCTTGGCGACCGCCGTGGTGACCTCGGCGATGTTGCGCACCTGGAGGGTCAGGTTGTTCGCCATGCCGTTCACCGACTGCGTGAGGTCCTTCCAGGTGCCGGAGACACCCTGCACCTCGGCCTGACCGCCGAGGATGCCCTCCGTACCCACCTCGCGGGCCACCCGCGTGACCTCCTGGGCGAACGACGACAGCTGGTCCACCATCGTGTTCAGCGTGTTCTTGAGCTCCAGGATCTCCCCGCGCGCGTCCACGGTGATCTTCTGCGACAGGTCACCGCGCGCCACCGCTGTCGCCACCTGCGCGATGTTGCGCACCTGCGCGGTGAGATTGCCCGCCATGCCGTTCACGGAGTCCGTCAGGTCCCGCCACACACCGGCGACCCCGGGCACCTGCGCCTGACCGCCCAGCCGGCCCTCCGTACCCACCTCGCGGGCCACCCGCGTCACCTGGTCGGCGAACGACGACAGCTGGTCCACCATCGTGTTGATGGTGTTCTTCAGCTCGAGGATCTCCCCGCGCGCGTCGACGTCGATCTTCTGCGACAGGTCACCGCGCGCGACGGCCGTCGTCACCTGCGCGATGTTCCTCACCTGCCCCGTCAGGTTGGACGCCATCGAGTTGACGGAGTCGGTGAGCTCCTTCCAGGTGCCCGACACGCCGTCCACGCGCGCCTGACCACCCAGCCGGCCCTCCGTACCCACGTCCCGGGCCATCCGCGTCACCTGGTCGGCGAAGCTCGACAGCTGGTCCACCATCGTGTTCACGGTGTTCTTCAGCTGGAGCATCTCGCCGGAGACGTCCACCGTCACCTTCTGCGACAGGTCGCCGTTGGCGACCGCCGTCGTCACCTGGGCGATGTTCCTCACCTGTCCGGTGAGGTTGCGGAACGCCGTGTTGACGGAGTCCGTCAGGTCCTTCCACGTCCCCGCCGCGCCCGGCACCTGCGCCTGACCGCCCAGCTCACCCTCGACGCCGATCTCGCGCGCCACGCGCGTGACCTCGGCACCGAAGGACGACAGCTGGTCCACCATCGTGTTGACGGTGTTCTTCAGCTCCAGCATCTCGCCGGCCACGTCCACGGTGACCTTCTGCGACAGGTCGCCGTTGGCGACCGCCGTCGTCACCGCCGCGATGTCCCGCACCTGAGTGGTCAGGTTCCGGAACACCGTGTTGACCGAGTCCGTCAGGTCCTTCCACGTCCCCGCCGCGCCCGGCACGTTCGCCTGACCGCCCAGCCGTCCCTCGCCGCCGACCTCGTTGGCGACCCGCGTGACCTCGTCCGCGAAGATCCGCAGCGTCTCGGTCATCTGGTTGATCGTCTCGGCGAGCTGCGCGACCTCGCCGCGCGCCGGCACCGTCACCTTCCGCGACAGATCACCGTTGGCGACCGCCGTCGTCACCTCGGCGATCCCGCGCACCTGCGCGGTGAGGTTCCCGGCCATGGTGTTGACGGAGTCGGTGAGCTCCTTCCACACGCCGTCCACCCCGGGCACCTGCGCCTGGCCGCCCAGGGCACCCTCGGTGCCCACCTCGCGCGCGACGCGGGTCACCTCCGAGGAGAACGCGGAGAGCTGGTCCACCATCGTGTTGACGGTGTTCTTCAGCTCGAGCATCTCGCCCTCGACGTGCACGGTGACCTTGCGCGACAGGTCACCGCGCGCGACGGCCGTCGTCACCAGCGCGATGTCGCGCACCTGCGCCGTCAGCCGCTCCGCCATCGTGTTGACGGAGTCCGTGAGGTCCTTCCACGAACCGGACATGCCACGTACCTGGGCCTGACCGCCCAGCTTGCCCTCGGTCCCCACCTCGCTGGCCACGCGCGTGACCTCGTCGGTGAACGTCGACAACTGGTCGACCAGGTTGTTCACCGTCCGCGCGACCTTCAGGAACTCGCCCCGCAGCGGATGCCCGGCCCCTTCCGGCGCCGCCTGCGTGCGCAGCTCCATACGCGGCGACAGATCACCCTCGGCCACCGCCGACAGCACCCGACTGACCTCGGAGACGGGCCGCACCAGGTCGTCCACCAGCGCGTTCGAGTTGTCGATCGCGGTCGCCCAGGACCCCTCGGAGGCCCCCGTCTCCAGCCGCTCCGTGAGTTTTCCCTCACGCCCGACCATGCGGCGCACCCGCGCCAGCTCACCCGTCAGATGCAGATTGCGGTCGGCCACCTCGTTGAAGACCGCCGCGATCTCCGCCATCACGCCGTCGCCGGACACCGTGAGCCGCTTGCGGAAGTTCCCGTCCCGCATCGCCACCAACGCCACCATCAGCCGGTTCAGGGCCGCCGTGTCCACGGTCGTGGTCCCGCCTCGCGCCCTTCCCGGCTTGCTCAGGGACTGTCCGCCTTTCGCGCGCGTCGTCTTCGTGCCCCGCGTCGCTGCGCCAGACTCCACTGTGTCCCTCCCGCAGGGGTCGACCGTTACTGCTGTTCTTGGGTGCCACCACGCTCGGCGACCCGACTGATGCCGCTTTCCCGTGCTGCCGCCCGGCACGATCCGCATGCCGGACCGCTTCCCGGGCTGCTGCCCACTGTGGAGGGCGGGCACTCGCCCCGTCCTGACGT
Source organism: Streptomyces sp. AC558_RSS880 (assembly GCF_019049255.1). GTDB lineage: Bacteria > Actinomycetota > Actinomycetes > Streptomycetales > Streptomycetaceae > Streptomyces. The sequence continues at coordinate 115,775 of NZ_JAGMUJ010000016.1, forward strand.
TTGCAAGAAGCCCGCCCAGTCTTCCACCATGCCGACCTAGGACCGTAACTCACAACGTCGCTCCTCGTTGAACAGCCGGGCAGGGCTTGTCCTTCGCCGGATTCGGATCCAGCGAGAAGCGGGCCTTCGGGTCAGGCGGAGTCACAACAGTTCGGCAGCTTCTCGAAGCTCGTCAGCCGACCTGTGACGCGAGATGCGTCGCGCCGGTGTTCAGGGGGTATCCCCCGGGCAATGCAGGGGGGATACCCCCTGAACACCGATCCACTGGCCGACTACCCTGTACCGAGCGAGCCGGGGAATCGGGCATGGAGGGGCAGGGGCCGCCGACATATGGGGAGTTCTGTGATCACCGCGCGCGCGGCCGCCAGCTTCGAGCCCGTGGGGCGATCGGTCGCGAGCGCCCGCTCCTTCGTCCGCGACACCCTGCAGGGCTGGGGCTTCGGCGACATCGTCGACGACGCCGTGGTCCTCACCAGCGAACTGGTGACCAACGCCGTGGTCCACGCCGGCACCTCCGCCGACCTCCTCTGTCTGCGCAGCGACGACGGCGTACGGATCGAGGTGGCCGACCGGTATCCGGAGCGGGAGATCCCGCTCCAGGGCTCCGCCATCACCATGGGCAGCCCCGACCGCGAGGGAGGCCGCGGGCTCCAGCTGTGCGCGGCCCTGGCCGGTCACTGGGGCGTGGACTACACCCCCACCCACAAGACCGTCTGGTTCCGGCTCGACCTTCCCGAGCGCCCGGTCGGCACCCGCACCGCCGGCCCCGCCCTGCCGGCCCACCTCCTCCCGCTCGCCGACACCCGGGTCCGCGTCGCCGTGGTCCAGATCGACCAGGTCGGTTCCATCACCGCCTGGAACGAGGACGCCGAGGAACTCTTCGGCTACTCCGCCGAGCAGGTCACCGGCAAGCCGCTGACCGACTTCGCGGCCTGGCCGCACACCCCGGGCACCGGCACCGGCATCGCCGACGCGCTCCGGCTCTCCCGCTGGGAGGGCAGCTACGGCATCAGGGGCGCCCACGGCCGAGTGATCCCCGTGTACGCCTCCCACCTGCGGGTCCGGGACACCGACGGCGAGCCGTCAACGGTCTGCCTCCTGGTGCGGGACCACGAACGGGCGGTTCTGCAGACCCCGCTGCGCGGCCCCGCGCCCGACACGTCCGGCACCTCCGAGGGACAGAGCACCGACCCCTTCGAGGTCTTCATCGGCTCCCCGGCCCCCGACGACCTCGACGGGCTGCTCCAGCGCACGGTGGAACGCGCCCGCGACATGCTCGACGGCGACTCCGCCTTCCTGCTCCTCGCGACCGACGACGAGACGGAACTGGAAGTCCGCGCCTCCACCGGCCTCCCCTCGGCCCGCCAGCGCTTCGCCCGCGTCCCCGTCGAGGCGGGTCCCGGCCGCTACGGCTCCGCCCGCATGCCGGCCGTCCACGAGGACCTGTCCGCCGTTCCCGGCGCGGTCCCCCTCCTCAACAGCACCGGCATGCGTTCGGTCATCACCGTCCCGCTGAAGGTCGAGGGCCGCCTCACCGGCTCCCTCGGCGTCGCCGCCGAGGCACCCGGCAGATACTCCAACGAGGAGGCGCTGCGTCTGCAGTTCGCGGCGGACCGCATCGCGCTCGCCGTCGAGTCGGCCCGCCTGGGCGAACTGGAGCGCCTGCGCCGCGGCTCGCTCAGCTTCCTCGTCGAGGCCTCCGACCTGCTGGCCGGCACCCTGGACCGGGACCAGACCCTGGCCCTGATGGCCCAGATGACGGTGCCGACCCTCGCCACCTGGTGCGCCGTCTACACGATCGCCGACCAGGCCTCCGAGCCGTACCTCTCCTACGTGCTGCACGAGGACGAGGAGCTGATCGACGGCATCAAGTCCCTGCTGTCGAAGATCGCCCCGCCCGACCCGGTCCCCACCCCCGGTGCCCGCGTCTGGTCCGCCCCGGCGGAGGTCGCCCACCAGGCGGCCCTGCGCACCTCCATGCGTAGCCTCGGCCTCAGCGGCGGCCCGACCCGCCAGGTCACCACGGGCATCGGTCCGACCCTCGCCACGGCCTCCGCGGTCGGCGGCGAGACGGTGGTCCTCCCCCTGGTCGCCCGCAACCGGGTCATCGGCATGCTGACGCTCGGCAAGCCGACCGACGAGCACTTCCGCCAGGAGATCCTGGAGCTCGCCGAGGACCTCTCCCGACGGGCGGCCCTGGCCCTGGACAACGCCCGCCTCTACTCGGAGCGCACGGCCATCAGCCAGTCCCTCCAGCGCAGCCTCCTGCCGCCGGAGCTGCCGACCATCGACGGTGTCGAGGTCGAGGTCATCTACCGCGCGGCGGGCGAGGGCAACGAGGTCGGCGGCGACTTCTACGACCTCTTCCCGATCAGCGACGGCGCGTACGGCTTCGCCATCGGCGACGTCTGCGGTACCGGCCCCAACGCGGCGGCCGTGACCGGTCTCGCCCGGCACGCGCTCCGGCTGCTGGCCCGCGAGGGCCTCAGCGGTCCGGCGGTCCTGGAGCGCCTCAACTCCGCGATCCTCGACGAGGGCGCCCGCAGCCGCTTCCTCACCCTCCTCTACGGCGAGATGCGCCCGCAGGACGACGGCAGCGCGGAACTGAAGGTGGTCTGCGCCGGTCATCCCCTCCCGCTCCGCCTGCGCCAGGACGGCACGGTCGAACCGGCGGCGGAGCCGCAGCCCCTCCTCGGCGTCATCGAGGACCTGGAGCTGTACGAGCAGACGGTCACCCTCGACCCCGGCGACGTGCTCCTCTGCGTCACCGACGGCGTCACCGAACGGCGCGAGGGCCCCCGCATGCTGGGCGACGACGGCCTCGCCGACGTCCTGACGACCTGCACCGGTCTGACGGCCGGCGCGGTCGCGGCCCGCATCATGCGCGCGGTGGAACGCTTCGCCTCCGAGCCCCCGTCCGACGACATGGCGATTCTCGCCATGCGCGTACCGGGCCTGCACACGGATTAGCGGGTGCCCTCCCGCAGGGCATGAGAAAGGCCCCGCCCGAATGGGCGGGGCCTTTCTGTCCGAGCCCCCAAACGGAATCGAACCGTTGACCTTCTCCTTACCATGGAGACGCTCTGCCGACTGAGCTATAGGGGCCTGTTGCCGTGTGCGGGGTTTCCCGCTCGGCAACGGAATAGATCATACCCCGAATGAACCCGTGCTCCCAACCACCGCTCAGCCGACCGGCTGGAGCAGCCCGCCCAGCGCGTTGCACGCCGCCGCGATCCGCTGCATGTCCCGTTTGGTCAGTGACGCGTCCACGGGAAGCGCGAGCGTCTCGTCGGCGGCCCGCTCGGTCTCGGGCAGGGACACGCACCGCCGGAACTCGGGCATCCGGTGCACGGGGGTCTTCACCGGCACGCGGCACTCAACGCCCTTGCTCCGTATGGCGCGTGCGAAGGCGTCCCGATCGGGCCGACCGTTCCCCGGCACCCGCACGACGTACTGCTGATAGGTGTGCCCGACTCCGCTCTCGGGCGTCCGCACACCCCTCAACTTGGCGTCGAGGAACGCCGCCCGCTCCCGCCGCTGAGCCATCTCGTCGTACGACGCCTCGGATTCACCGTGCTCCAGCACCAGCAGCCCGTGCCGGCGGCCGAGCGCGTGGAACCGCCTCACGTCGGCGGGCCTCCCGAAGCGATGCACGACAACGACGGCTGCTGTCCTGGGAGTTACGACCGCCTCCACCGCGGCCGGCTCCAGACAGTACGTCGCCGGATCTATGTCGGCGAACACCGGCAACGCCCCTGCCAGCGTCACGGCTTCGGCGACTTCCACGTTCCCGAAGGCCGGTACGACGACCTCGTCACCCACTCCGACACCGGCGGCCCTGAGCAGTGCAGCAGTACTCATGGAGTGGATGCTCGTTGCGCAACGTGAACGTCAAGTGACACAGAACAAAAAAGGGTTGGACCCGGAACCGAAGTTCGGGGTCCAACCCTTTTGAAGAATTGTTCGGCGGCGTCCTACTCTCCCACAGGGTCCCCCCTGCAGTACCATCGGCGCTGTAAGGCTTAGCTTCCGGGTTCGGAATGTAACCGGG
>NZ_JAGMUJ010000139.1 GCF_019049255.1 Streptomyces sp. AC558_RSS880
CTCGCCGCCAAGTACGGCCTCACGGTCAGCGGCGCCCGGCCGTCCCTCGGCGAGTACGTCCGTCAGCTCTGGGACCGGCGGCACTTCATCCTCGCCTTCTCCCGGGCGAAGCTGACCGCCCAGTACAGCCAGGCCAAGCTCGGCCAGCTGTGGCAGGTGGCGACCCCGCTGCTGAACGCGGCGGTGTACTTCTTCATCTTCGGCCTGCTGCTGGGCGCCAACCGGGGCATCCCGAAGGACGTGTACGTGCCGTTCCTGGTGACGGGCGTGTTCGTGTTCACCTTCACCCAGAGCTCGGTGCTGGCCGGGGTGCGGGCGATCTCCGGGAACCTGGGGCTGGTGCGGGCGCTGCACTTCCCGCGCGCCTCGCTGCCGGTCTCCTTCGCGCTCCAGCAGCTGCAGCAGCTGCTGTACTCGATGATCGTGCTGGTCGTCGTGATGGTGGCCTTCGGCAGTCTGCCCGCCCTGTCCTGGCTGCTGGTGGTCCCCGCGCTGCTGCTGCAGTTCGTGTTCAACACCGGGCTGGCGCTGGTCTTCGCGCGGATGGGCAGCAAGACGCCCGACCTGGCCCAGCTGATGCCGTTCGTGCTGCGCACCTGGATGTACGCGTCCGG
>NZ_JAGMUJ010000140.1 GCF_019049255.1 Streptomyces sp. AC558_RSS880
TGTTCGGACTCGCTTTCGCTACGGCTACCCCACCCGGGTTAACCTCGCAACACACCGCAAACTCGCAGGCTCATTCTTCAAAAGGCACGCAGTCACGAGGATGGAGCAAGCTCCACCCCGACGCTCCCACGGCTTGTAGGCACACGGTTTCAGGTACTATTTCACTCCGCTCCCGCGGTACTTTTCACCATTCCCTCACGGTACTATCCGCTATCG
>NZ_JAGMUJ010000141.1:0-36022 GCF_019049255.1 Streptomyces sp. AC558_RSS880
CTAAGAGGGCATCTGATCTATGTAGTTGGTAGTTAGGGATGGTTTTGTGACTGCTGGCGTTGGCGGTCGTTGGGCGAGGTGTGAGTGCTCGTCGTCCGTACCGCAGTGATGTCTCCGACGCCCGCTGGGCCTTGATCGAACCGGTCTTCACCGCCTGGCGTGCCAGGAGAACCGGACCCGGCACAGCGGCTCGAGTGCACGACCTGCGGGAGATCGTCAACGCCATCCTGTACGTCAACCGCACCGGCATCCCATGGGAGTACCTGCCCCACGACTTCCCGCCGTACAAGACCGTCTACGACTACTACGCCAAGTGGGAAGCCGACGGCACCACCCAGCAGGTCCATGACCTGTTACGGGACAAGACCCGTCGATCCCATGGCCGCAGCACCCAGCCGACCGCGGCCGTGATCGACGCGCAGAGCGTGAAGACCTCGGCAAACGTGGCCGAGACCGGTCAGGGCATCGACGCCGGCAAGAAGATCAAGGGACGCAAACGGCACGTCATCACCGACACCCTCGGTCTGGTCCTGGCCGTGCTGGTCACTGCCGCGTCCGTGCACAACACCACCGGCGGCAAGCTCCTGCTCGACAACCTAGCGGCAGCCCACCCCACCGTGTCGAAGGTCTGGGCCGACGGCGGCTACCAGAGCAGCGTCCTCAACCACGGCGCCTGCCTGGGGATCGATGTGGAGGTCGTGCAGCGGCCACGGACGAAGGGGTTCGAACCGTTGCCGAAACGGTGGGTGATCGAGCGGACCTTCGGCTGGCTGATGCAGCACCGCCGCCTGGCGCGGGACTACGAAGCCCTCCCGCAGAGGTCCCGGGCGATGATCCACTGGGCGATGGCTAACAAAATGTCCCGCGAGCTCACGGGAGAATCCACGCCAACGTGGCGAATCGAAACGGACATGACCGACAGAACAGCGTGAACATTGATCAGATGCCCTCTTAGAGGTCCTAACAAAGGCGTTGGACGTGTCGGTGGGTGATGAGGCAGGTGAAGCTTCCCCTTGATGTTGGACACCTCGACACTGGATCTTGAGCCCAGGGAGAGGAGTCCCGGGTGGGGGCCTACAAGTACTCGACGGAGTTCCGGGCGGACGCGGTGGCGCTGGCCCGTCTCGCGCGTAGCCGCCGAGCTCGGCGTGAACCACGAGACGCTGCGGCAGTGGATCAAGACCGCGGAGCATGCCGAGCGACCCGAGGCGGTCGCGGGGTCCACGAAAGACGCGGAGATCGCGGCCTTGCGTAAGCAGGTTCGCGAGCTGGAGATGGAACGTGACGGCGTCATCACCCGCTGCGTGTACACACCCAGCACCCGGGCGAGCTCCGCCGGCTCCAGCCGGGCGGCATGCCCCCCAGGCACGGTCGTCGAGTGCGTGCCAGCACAGCTGCACACACTGCCGGCGGCTGCCCTGGACGGGGCGGTAGATCCGCGCCCACGGCCTCAGCCCCGCCGGGTGAGCTTCAAGCCGGCGCGCTCCACCTGCTTGATGACCCTATAGCCCTCGGGCAGCCGCCCGGCCTTCTGCTCGGCCCCTTGGCGGGCAGGCCGCAGCGCTCGCACGCCGCCCAGGTGAGGACCAGCAGCGGGTCGGCGTCCCGACCCGAGCCGTGCAGCCTCTCCGCCCCGAGCTGCGCTTCGGCCAGGGGCCACTCGATTAGAAGAGGCAGCGACTTGGCAGACATGTCCAGGATCAAGCCGCCGAGCCCCTGCTGGTCATCGACGCCGATGACGACCGGAACGTCGCCGGCTACGGAAAGTTACTTAATGTTACGGAATGAGTGCATCGTGGTTCACCCGACTGGTTGCGTACACCCCCGTGCGGACTCGATCCGGCGTACGCCATGATGGGAAAAGGCCCACTGACAACGAGCACCACCCTTCGAACACACCGGGGCCGCGAGTAGAAGGACACAACATGATCGCAACACCTCAGCAGCAGAAGCTGCTGACCATCTGCGCCTTGCGGGCAGACAGCAAATCCGTCGACTGGAGCCTGATTGCCCGGACCTGCCAGTCGCCCGAAGCCCTCCAGGTCGTTCTTGGAGGTGACATTCCGGAGGACTCCACCGTCGCACGGAAGAACCTCTCACTCCTGCGTAAGGCCCTGCCGGCAGTCGACGACGCCCATGCGCGCGTGGCCACGGAGCTGGAGGCCGCCGAGAAGGCCGGGGCCCGCCTTGTGACCGTGCTCGACTCAGACTACCCGGCGAACCTGCGCCTCGTGCCGAACCTGCCGCCCTTCTTGTTCCACCTCGGCGACCTGGAAGAAAAGGACGCCCGCTCGGCCGCGATCGTCGGCACCCGCAACGCCAGCGAGGACGGGATGCGCCGGGCCGCGCGCATGGCGCGTCTCCTCGTCGCGGAGGACGTGGTGATTTTCAGTGGTCTGGCTAAGGGGATCGACACCGCCGCCCACACGGCCACGCTTGATGCCGGTGGTCGGACCGTCGCCGTGATGGGGACCGGCATTGCAGCGAAAATCTATCCCGCCCAGAACAAGGGCCTTGCCACTCGGATCGTCGCCGAGGGCGGAGCGCTCGTCTCGCAGTTCTGGCCCACCTCCGCGCCGGCCACGTGGACTTTCCCCAGGCGTAACGTTGTCACCTCCGGCTCCACCATGGGCTCGATCGTAATTGAGGCTTCCTCAACCTCCGGCGCCAAGATGCAGGCTCGCATCGCCCACGAGCACGGTAAGCAAGTCTTCCTGATCAAGTCCCTCGCGACGAGCGAGCCATGGGCGGCGAAGATGGTCGCGGAAGGCAAGGCCGTCGAAGTCAGCGAGCTCGACGACGTGCTCTCGCGCCTGGGCAATGCCAAAAGAGTCCAGCAGGCCGCGCAGCAGCGCCTCCAGCTTGCTCTGGCGGGCCTGTGACCCACCAGTTAGACCTTCCCGGGCGCCTCGTCTTTCCGCAGTGCCGCCGCTGCGCATACCGGTTCACAGGAACCACCCATGGGTGTGCGGAGTGCGCGGCCTCGGCGGTGCGTCCGCTTGCCGAGCACCACTGCGAAGTGTGCAGCCAGACCCTGGCTGCCCAGGGCGCGCAGTGCTGGAACAGGATCTGCGGCTGGAGTCCGAGCCAGCGCTTCTTCACGCGAGTGGATGCCCTCGCCCTGTACGCCGCCCCTCTGGAACAGACGATCAAGGAATACAAGTATGGCCTCAGAGACGGCTCGCAGGGCTGGGGAGTCATCTTCGGCCGGCTCATCGTCGGATGGCTCGAAACCAACGAGGACCTGGTAGCGGACATCGACCTGATCATCGGCAATCCCACCGCACCGAACCGGGCGCCCCTCCAACACATCGAGCGAATGATGAAGGCGGCGCACGCAGAGGACAAACTCGACCGTTGGCCGATCACCGATCCCGACAGCCCGGTTCTGATCAAGACGCGGGAGACCGCGAAGTCGGCTGGCGGGGGGTGGTACGACAAGATGGAGGCCGCCCGCGAGCACGCTGCGGCGCTCAAGCTTCGGCGGGGCGTCGAGGGGAAGCGGGTCCTGCTGGTCGACGACGTCTTCACCACCGGCTCTCAGTTCCACACCGTCGGAAAGTTCCTGATCGAGAAAGGTCAGGCGAGGGAAGTCCGCGGTCTCGTACTGGCTCGGGTACCTGGCTGACGGCCAACGGAAGGGGCCCCGTTTTCCTCGGCTGAAGGCGGGGCCAGACCTCACCGGGCCGAGGCCGCCCAGCGCCCCTTCCAGTACGGGGCTGGCGCGCCGCGACCCCGCACACCTGAAGGCTCTACACCAGCAACGTGGTCAGGGCATGGGTGACCCTGCGGCACAGCGCGGTCGCGGTCACAGCGGCGGCGTCGAAGGTCTCGGTCCATCCGCCGGCGGGCATCCGCTCGGCGGTCAGGTAGGGGCCGTGCCCCTGAGTGCGCAGCTGTTTCAGGACGGTCTGCTCGATACGGTAGGCGGCCGCGCCGGTGTCGAACAGCCAGGTGCGGACCACCGCCCATCCAGAGCCCTGCAGGCGGGCGATGCGGTCCTCGCGGGTGTGGCGTCCCGTGATGCCGATCTTCACCGCGCCGAAGACCACGTGGGCCATGACGTACAGGAAGGCTGGCGCGGCCGGATCGAGGCCGTATTTCGCGCAGTGCGGGCAGCACTGTCCGCGGGTGCGTACGTTATTGAGATTGGGGGAGACGATGGTGCCGCAGCCGTTGCACAGCGATGTCCAGGGCGTGCTGACGTTGCGGTACGGCTCCAGCGGGGTGAAACCGGCTGCCTTCATGTCGGTCACCGCCTGCTGCGGGTCGCCGGGTCCGCGGCGGGCGCAGAACCGGCACCGCCCGCCGCGGCCTGTGGTGTTGTCATAACGCGGGGCAACCAGGTGACCGGCAGTGGTGCACTTCGACAGCCACGGCTTGCCGGTGCCGGGGAAGGGGACGAGCGTGTCGAAGCCGTGGCCGCGCATCGCGGCCACGGCCGCCTCTGGATCGACGGGCGCGTTGGGCGCGCAGTATTTGCATGCGCCCTGCCCGCTCATCACGTTGTTCCGGTTCGGGTAGATGATCTTGCCGCAGCCCTCGTTCAGGCACCGGCACTTCCAGGGTCTGCGTGCGCCACCGGGATAGGGCTCAAGGGGCTCGGCATTGCCCAACCGTCTCATATCAGCTACTGCCGTATCGTTCGCCACCGTTGCCACGACCTTTTCCTTCCTCAAGGGGGTCGGCAGTCTTCCACCCGCCGCTGACAATCCGTGGGTTGCCGTGGCATGAACCCGCTCCGGACCGCCGCCCCAGGGGCTGGCTGTGCGCCACCTGCGCGGTACGGCCGGAGCAGCGGCAGGCGCCAGGAGATGTCGCCGGTGGCGCCAGGCGGCCAGCAGGCGCAAGCAGACTGAATGGTTGAGCTGCCGGCGACGGCCTGGATCGTCTACTTCAAGGTCGAGCCGCTCATGACCCAGGCCATGAAGCAGAGTTGCGCCCGCGTCGCGCTGGAGCTGGTGATCGGTACCGACGACGCTGACCGTAGGCGCTTCACCATGGATGATCGTGCAACGCTCATCGGGCCGACCGTTGGCTGGTGATGTTGTACAACGGCGTGCACTGCTACCAGGCACCCGAGCGCTGCCAGCGGCGGTGGACGTCACGATCTGCGTGGGCGCTTGCTTCTCCATTCCCTGAGCGCGGCGACGGCCTGCTGGGCGAGGAGAGTTGTCCCCAAAGGCGCTGGCTAGCAGGAGCGGTCAGGTGCCGGTGATCACCTTCGATGAGTGTGGAGTGTCGCGGTGGCGGTCCTGGGCGCAGGGTGATGACCAGCGGCTACATGAGTCAAACTCAGGAGGTGGAGGCGGGTGGGAGGAGGCGGTCCAGAACGGCGTCGTGTTCTTGGAACACTACCCGCCCCACGATGCGCAGTTCGCGGGCGAGCTGCAGATCGATGTCTTCGTCGGCGAGCGGGCCCAGCAACACCGCGGACGGGTGGGTTCCCGCGTCGTGCAGTGTGGCCAGATCCATGGCGACGAGTCTGGCGCCGTACAGACGGGCGACGGTGTGCGCGATGCCGAGCCCTGGCCCGTCCAGGTCGCCTGCGTACTGCAGCGCCACGCCCTGGTCGACGGCGAGTTGCAGCAGGGCGTGGTCGACGGCGCGCAACTGTCCGCTGGTGCACGCCAGCGGCGCGGTGTGGCCGCAGGCGAGGGCGGCTTCGAGGACGGAGGGGTTCTCCACCACGGTGAGTACCTGGGTCGGGTCCAGATGTGGGGGAGTGCGGGTCAGGTCGAACAGGTGCAGCGCAACCGGGGCGACGGCGTCGCGTAGGCGCCGGTCGACCGATCCGTCACCGATGGCCTGGACATGGTGGAGAAGCACGGTGGCGGTGAGGCGGTCAGGTACCACTCCGGTCTGCTCGAGCAGGGCGCGGATCCGGTCCGGCCGTGTCGGCTCCACCTGTCCGGTCAGTTCGGCGACCAGTGTGACGAGCCGGCTGCCAGCGAGGGTGTCGAGGTCGAAGAAATGGGGGTCACCGGCGGTGTCGTGGGCGAGTTTGGGCAGCGAAACCGGCGGGTCGGCCGGCAGCCGTGTTGCCACGGCGGCGAGGGCGTCGACCAGCTTGCGCACCCCTGTGCCTTCGTCGACGCCGATCCCGGCGGCGCGCATCCGTGAGACCAGCCCCGGACACGCCGGCAACTGTGCGGCCGCGTACTGCCACACATCCTGGCGCAGCGCCGCGTCGCTCATGCGCTGCCGCGCGCGGTCGATCACCGGCCGCCCCACAGCCTGCTCCACCAGCGCCACCAAGTCCTGCGGTTCCAGCCGCAGCACCTGGCGTAGCGCTCGTACCGGCACTCGCGCCCCGCGGGCATCCACGACCACCGCGGAGGCGCCGCGCCGTAACCGCCCCGCATCGTCCAGCCACGCCCGCAACGCCGCTACCCCCGCCGGCGGCAGCCCGGTCACCCGCACACTTGCCATTGCTGCAGGATCCGTCCCGGCGCACAGCCGGTCGTGCACGGCGGCCCACAGCGGGGCCAGCGCTTCATCGCCCGCGACCCATTCCCATGCCGTGCTCATCAGTCGGCCATCCCGCCGTCGAAGCCCAGGCCGAGGTCCAGCGTCAGCGGCTGTGCCTCCCCGTGGCCTTGCCACAGCCACGGCACCGTCACGCGGTGCTTCCCGCTGGTGACGACCTGATGGATGACGACCTGCCCGGCCTCCTTCTTGATCACCGGGGTCATCGAGGGCGCGGTCGCCAGCACGTCGAACTCCCACCGGCGCAGCAATCCCAGCATCTGCCGAAGGTTCGCGTCGTCGAACGCCGCGTCCAGTTCGTCGATCGACAGCAGCCGCGGCCCGCGGTACTCCCCGCTGTACATCGACCACGCGGCCGCCAGGAGGGGCAGCATCGTGGCCAGGCGCCGTTCCCCGGTCGACAACGTCTCCAGCGGGTTCATACCGCGCGGCTTGACCTCCTTGAAGCGGTCACCGTCCCCGTCGCTGAACGAGGAGTGGGTCACCGAGATCGTCCACTCGTGCCAGGCCCGGTAGTCGAAGGTGTGCGCGACCCTGTCCGCCCACGTGTCCCCGACGGACTCGTCCATCCGCTGCCGCAGCACGTCATACATCCGCTCGAACATCTCGTCCGAGGGGGGACTTTTCACCAGTTCCACCATGGCCTTCGCATCCGCGTCCTTGCGCACCGCCCATTCGACCTTCACGCCCACCCGGGCCACCCCGGTACGCACGTCCGCCAGGGTCTGGCCGATCTGCCGCACCAGTTGCTGCGCGAGATCCTGGCGGACCTGGACGTCGCGCTGCAGCTGAGCGAACATGCTGGTCTTGATGGCCTTCTTGATGTCGGAGCGCAGGTCTTGCTCCAGCTGGGCGACTGCCGCGCGCAGCGCCTCCACCGCTGCGCGCAGGTCCTGACCACGGGCGGCGGCCGGGTCGGCGACCTCGGCACGCTGCCACCCGGTGCCCGATACGTTGGTGAGGATGACCTGGCGGTTGAACCGGGCCAGTGCGCTGTTGGCGGTGCGGGCGGCGCCCTCAAGGGCCTTCAGCGCAGCGTCCCGGGCCCGGGACGCTGCGGCGAGCCGGTCCGCCCCCACTCCCGCGCCTGGCCCGGTGAAGCGGTCGGCCAGCAGGTGCCTGGCCCAGGCCAGTCCCGCGGTCAGGTTCGCGGGCCGGCCATCCGGCCCGGTGGAGATGTCCTCACTGACCAGGGCTAGGCCCTCGTCGACGAGCCGGCCCAACCGGGTAAGGCAGGCATCGCGGTGCTCCTCGGCCGCCTGGCGCAGCGGCGCGACCTCATCTAGCCGCGCCCGGGCCGACGCCGCGTCAGCAGCAGCTCGTTCCTTAGTGCGTTGCAGCTTCTCCACCCGTGCCCTGGCGCGGTCGAGCGCACTGGTGACCTCCTGCAGCGAGGCGCGCAGCTCCTCGTACTCGGCGCCGTGCAGGCGCCGCATCTCCTCGACAGCCGCCTTCTCGCGCCCCGCGTCCACGGCGGTTTGCTCTGCCTCCCGGGCGGCGTCGGCCGCTAGGATCCGCCAGCGTTCGGCGGTTTTCGCGTCCTGACGCGCCCGTCCCGCGAGGTCGATCACCCGCCCTGCGGCGCCCCGCCAGGCCTCGACCTGCCGGAACATCAAGGTGGTGTCCTCGCGGTGGGCGTCGGCCGCCTTCGGATCCGTGGGCAGCACGGTGCCGCCGCCCGCGTCGGCTGCCCGGTTCAACGCCCGCAGCGCCTGACGCACGGCCTCACCGGCCCGGCGGTGCCGCTCGCGTGCGTCGGCCGTGCGCCTGATGGAGTGCTGCAACTGCTCGCCCGCGTCGTCCTCCTGCTGCTGGGCTGAGAAGACCTGATCCAGCGGCGGGAAACCGGCCTGCTCGGCATCGGCGTGCGCCTGGGCGTCCTTCGCCTGCTCCCACCCGGCGTGGCTGGCGGCTGCGGTCCCGGCCGCCTCGCGCGCCGTGCCTTCAGCCGTTCGGACTGCGGCCAGTGCCGTGGCCGCCACCTGTTCGGTGTGCCGTGCCTCCTGGGCCAGTAGCTCCAGCGCGCTACGGCGCCGCGCGGCAGCCGCGTCCAGGGCGTGCAGTGCCTGCGCCAGCCCGCGTTCGGCCAGGCGGATGTCCTGAGCGGACCGGTTGTGGGTCTCCTGCAGCGCCTGGAGAAGGCCCTGCCACCTCTCGCGGGCCTGTTCCCACCCGGCGGGGGAGGGGAACCGGTCCCGCTCCATCGCGACGGCGTTCACCCGGGCGCGAGCATGCGCAGTCTCCTCGCGTGCCTGGTGCAATGCCTCCTGTGCCTGGTCGAGTTGCTGCTCCAGGTCGGCTACGTGCCGGAGCCGGGCGCGTTCGCGGGCACTTCGCCCGATGAACCGCGCCTGATAGCCGGCCGGTGCGACCGCGGTTGCTACCGCGATCGTGACTTGATCGCTCGCCGACGGGTCCAGGGGAATCGACCGCAGCAGCTGGTGGACCCGCTCGGGGGCGATCCGGCCCTGCGTGTCGGGTCGAAGTACGTCCGCCAGACTTGCCCCCGACGCCGCCGCAGCTCCAGGTCGGAGGGTCACATCCCCTGCCACCGCCTGTCCGTCGGCACGGACCAGCGCGTCCAGCAGGCCACTGACCAGCAGAGCACCCTCGAGGCGATCTCTGGCCTCGTCCGTCAGGTGTCCGGCAAAGTCCACCAGCGCCCACAACGGGGTGCCGTCCACGGGCTGTCGGCTGCGCCACAGCGGTGCTGGTGGTACCGGCGCCGACTGCTGGGCCCGCTCCAGCTGCTGCTCCAGGTCACGGACCGTTTCCTGCGCCAGTCCCGCCGCCTGGTCGGCGGTGTCCACGGCACGCTGGAGCCGCCCGGCGGCCGCTGCGTGCGCCCGCTCCAGGGATACCTGGATCTGCGCGACTGTCTGCGTGGCGTCGACCGTGGCCCCGTCCCCGGCTGGCTCCGGCAGCATGCCGATGTCGATCAGTACCGCGTCGTGCCGCCACACGCCGACCAGGCCCTGCCACTGCTCCCAGGCCGCCCTAGCCGCCGACTCGGCCTCATCAGTTGCTTCCTGACCCTGCGCGACGGCGGCCTCCGCCTGCGCGACCTGCCGCCGGTGCGTCTCCTGGTGTTGCTCCCGGGCCTCCTGCTCGGCCGCGTCCTGCTCCCGGGCCTCCTCCTGTGCACTGCGCAACGCCTGCGCGGCTTGCTCGGCCGCGCCGAGTTCCTGCTCCCACAGCGTGCGTGCCTGCTCCCATGCCTCGGCCGCCCGCTCGGCCACCGCACGGTCCGCAGTCGCCTGCCGGTGGTGCGCTGCTGCGTCGATCCTCGCCCGCGCCTCGCCGGCGACCTGAGCGAGCCCTGCTGTCAGCTTCCCGACTGGCAACCGCTCCCCGTCGCCGCGACCGTCCCGCACGAGCAGTTCGAGGGCGGGACCGCGCAACTCCACCGCCGCGTCCGCCCACTGCCGCATCTCGTCCAGCAACGTGTCCTCGGCCTGCGCCCGCGTCCTGCCTGTCTGGTCGGCCGTGGCCCGGTCCGTCTCCTCGATCCCTTCAGCCTCACGCAGATCGGCCGCCGCCGCGACTTCCAGTCCCTGCGCCGTCGCATGGTCCCCGAGCGCGGCTTCTACCTTCCGCAACTGGGAGAGCCGGGTGTCCACCCACGCCAGCGGCGCCGCACACGCCCCGTCGACTACTTCTGAGGCCACTGCCGCAGCCTCGGCCGCCACCAGCCGCTCGTCGAGGGCAAGCAGTCCCTCCAGGGCCGCGTCCGCGCCCAGCCGGCCCCCCACCACCCGCAGCGGCCCGGACACCGCCGACACGGCGCCCTGCGCCGACCGGACGCCGTCCGCCGACTCCCGGGCGGCGCCCTCAGCCCGGGAAGCCTCGCTACCGACCTCGTCCGACCGTTTGGCCGCTGTGCGGGCGGCAGCGGCCAGCTCAACCGCCCGCTGCTCACGCTGCGGAAGGACCGCGCCCGCGTGCCCACGCAGCTCCTCCTCCGCCGCGTTCTTCCGCCCCTCCAACTCCCCGATTTCGGCCCGCGTCCCGGCCAGCAGCTCTACGGCTTCGGCTTCCCGCGCCTCGGCCTGCTGCGCCTCCTCACTCGCCTGGCGCTCACGCCTGGTCTGAGCGTCGAACCCGGTGTTTGCCGCGATCAGTGAGGCGGCCTCGACCACCGCCACTGCCTCCACATACCGGCGATACGTCCGCTCCGCGCCCTGCAGCAGCTTCTCTTCCGCCCGGGCACGCTCCAACTGGTCCTCGAGCTCGGAGATCCGCTCCATTGCCTGAGCGATCACCGCCAGCCGCTCGCTGTCCAGCGCAGGCAGTGCGCTGGACAGCAGCCGGCCCATTTCGGCCGCGGAGATCGCCTCCGCAGTGCGCACACTGCGCAGGCTGCGCAGCACCCCCACCAGCGCGTCGAACTGCACCTCGTCCAGCGGGGCGAACAACTCCTCGCGCACCGCCCGCCGGTAGTCGTGCTCGTCCCCGACCACCCGCAGATGCTCCGACAACCGAGCCCGGTTCGACGCCGCAGACGAAGCGCTGGAGGTGAAGGCCTGCCCCTGACAGGCAGCCAACTGCGCTGCGAGGTCACCGATCCGCACTGGCTCCCGGTCCACCTGCAGCCGCAGCTGCTCCCCGACCCGCCCCCGTGACAGGAAGAACACCCGGTGCACCGCCTTGCCGACTGCCCTCAGCCACAACCCGGTCGTCACATACTCCACAGCCCCGCCATCGGCGCGCCGCCCGTACTCCAGCCACCACACCCCCGTGCGGTCTTGCTGTTCGTCCCGGTCGGTGTGTCGGCTCAGTAACGTTCCCGCCGCCTTCCCCGACACCGACAAGGCGGTCTGCGACACATCCGCGTCCAACAGCACCGTGACCAGCATCGATGCCGACAAGGACTTCCCTGATCCGTTCGGCCCCGCGAGTGTCAGCCACCCGTCGGCGAAAAGCAGTTCCTCCTCAGCCCAGGCCCAGGAGTTCACCACCCCGGCCCGCGTGGGCTGCCACCTGCCTTCCGCGACCGGCACGCCCAGCCCGACGCCACCAGCCCCGACGGGTCCGTTTCCAGCGATCTTCACGCGTCCCCCTCACCCGGCTCGACACTGGACGCCCCACCTGGCTCCGGTTTCGCCGTGCCGCGGGCTGCATGGGCTACCCGCACCCGCCACAGATGCACCCCAGGCGTTGCCCGCCACTGCTCCGTCTCACCCTCCACCGGCACCAGCAGCCGCGCGGCCGCCAGCTCACCGATCGCCGCCCGCGCCAACGCGGGGAGCTGCGCTTTGTGGCCGGCCGCCCAGTTCGGCATCACCGCCCGCACCCCCTCCAGCAGATCCACCACGTCGCCCACCTGCACCACCGAACCGGCCTGGTTCCGCTCGGCCAGATGAGCTAGTAGCGCCAACGCGGCCTGCCGCTCCATCCGCCGACCGTTGGGGAAGTCCATCTCGGTCCCGAGCCCACTGGGATCGGTGACCTCCCACCAGTCCCGGCGCACTGTCACCCCCAACCCCAAGCTGGACATCAGCGCCAGTCCGCGCTCCCGGCCGGCTAGCGTGTGCAGGTACGCCGTCCCCGGCGTCTGCTCGTCGAAGGGATCCACGCCTGGGTCGTCCACCAGCCGCCGCAGCGCCTGCAACCGCCGCTCCTCCACCGACGCCACCTGGTCCGGCTCCGGCGCCACCGGGTCGAGCAATGAAGCGGTCGACAAAGCCGCCGCATGCTCCTGCGGGGGCAGCACGTCCAGGCCGAGCAGCCCGGGGGACAGCGAGGAGAACCGCGCCGCCAACCGGTCTCTCGAGGCCGTCACCACAAGGTCAGCGTCCTCGTCCACCACGACCCGCTCCAGGTCGGAGTCCGCCTCCACCGAACCCTCAGCCTCCAGCACCTGCAACGCGTCCACCAGGTTCTGCCGGTGCCAGCGGGCCTCCTGCTTCGACGTCCCCTCCCCGGCCACCCACTGCACCCGCGGCAGCCCACCTGAAGTGGCCTCCTCCGCGCACACCTGTGCGAGCGCCTGCATCAACTCCCGCACGCTCAACCGGGGACGCCGCCACAACTGCTCACACACCAGACACACCAGCACCAGCGCCTCCTGCGACAGCAGCACCGGACGGCTCCCGCCGCGGGCCACCGAAGGCCCCCTGTCACCAGGGACATCCACACGCCGCTTGTGCAGCCGGACCAGCTGCGCCACCTCCAGTACCTCGAGCGTCCAGCCCAGCTCCGACCGGAACAACCCCGCCAACGCGGCCTGCCCCTTTACAGCCGCTCGGTACAGCTCCGGCTCAGCCTCGGCCCGAAGCCGTCCTCGATCTACCAGCACCCGGGCCGCATCCCGTAGATCGGCCTCCAACACCTCGCCGCTCATGCTGCCCCCTGCGCAGCCGCTTCCTCAGCCCGCTCGCTCGCATCGACACGGATACGCAGATCCGGGCCGGTCAGCACCCCTTCGGCCAACCCCACCCGAACCTGCCGGTCTGCCATTCCCGGTCGTACCCGCACCACGACGTTGGCCCCCTCGGCCACCGCAGACCCAAACCCCAGCACGGGGTCGAACTCCTGCAGCGCCGCTTCCACCGCCCGCAGCAAGATCACCGAAGCATCCGCCGCCAACCCCGCGAAGTGCTCCAGCCCCACCTCTCCAGGCGTCACCAGCACCCGGGCAAACCGGCGCCGCAGCTGCGCCTCCTCCCGCGCCCGCGCCAGCGCGCCCTCCCGGTCCACGGTGGTGTCCGCCAGCTTCCGGGGCCTGCCGCCAGGCTTCCCCACCCGCTCATGCTCACGCAGCGTCACCTCGACGCGGTGTGCCGTGAGTCCGGCCGCCGCCACCGTCGCATGCGCCACATCCTCCTCAGCTGGCCCGATCTGAGCGTGCCACGCAGGCCAGTCCCCAAACGCCGCCCCGTACACGCGCCGCGCCTGCTCCTCGCCGCCCTGCCGATGCAAACTACGCGCCACAGCACGGAAGTCAGCCCCCAGATCCGCACCCCGCCTCCTGGCCGCGTACCGCCGGTCGATCGCGATCAAAAGCGTGTGCACAGCACCAGTAGCCGAAGCGATCAACCGGTAGACCGTCCCGTCAGGCGTGAACCACGCCTCCAAGTCGGCCAAGCGACGGATACGCTCGTCTACCCAGCGCTGCTGCTCGGCCGGATCTACCAGACCCGCGTGCATGGCCGCGGTCTCCACGACCGGACCGTGACCCACCTCCCGCAACGTTGCAAGCGCGTCCCCCACCCGCCGTAACGCCCGCCCGTACTCCCGCGGAAACTGCCGCAGCGCCTCAAGCACCCGGTCCCGGTTCCTGCCGAACACGTCGTCGTCAGTGACATCGGACTGGACCATCTGCGCCAGCGCACCGTAGAAGTCGGCCGTCACCCGTTGGAGCTCATCGATCCGGGTCCGCACATCATCGAGATCACCCGTCAGCAGCCCAGCATCGCTGTTGAAATGCTCCAGCATCCGGCGGACCGTCTGCTCCACACCGTCCAGCAGCCGGCTCGGCAGCTGCAGTGCACGACGGGAATCCAGCACCGCTGCCCGCACGGCGGCTACCAGCGCCCGACCCCGCAGCGTCAACGCCCAGGCCTCCTGCCGCGAGATCACCCCGCGATAGTTGCGCACCGGCGCCGCATAATCCCTGAACGGCTTGGCCAGCTCCCACTTGGCCAATTGCTCAAGCGACGACAGCAACTGCTCCTCGGACAGCCCATCATGGTAACCCACGGTGCGCAGTTGCTCGAGGATCTGAGCCGGTGTCCACATCGGGCCGCGGGTAGACAATTCCTCCAACGCAGCCAGCAGGGCCGTATAGCGTTCCCGCACCAGGTCCTCGGGCAGGGCGAACACAGTCCAGTCGCTGGACAGAACGCTCCGCCACCACTGTCGCGATTGATCCATTCCGCCCCCACGCCTCGTACGCCCTCACGTGTACAGGCTTCCTAGTTTGAAGGCCGCCACTGACAGATCTCCCCCGAACCGGGAACAACGGCCGTTTTCCACCAGGACACGAAGCGCGGCCCATCAGCACCTCGCCGTCCCGCCGCCGGAACTGAGGAATCCGAGAAAACGAATGGATTTGCGAATTCGGCGGGAAGGGCCACACACCCGGGTCGGAGTGCTGCACGGGAATCATGCGGCGACACGGTGCTCAGCGAGTTTGGCCAACATGACCTGGTTGGCTTCCCAGCCGTCGGGGAACTTGGCCCGCACGGACAGATGTACCGGGTCCATAGAGGGGTGGCTGTCCAGGAGGTCGGCGATTCCCTCGCGGGCGACGACGATGCACGCCTGCCGGTGACGGGAGGCGAGCACACACAGCCGTCCGGCCTCGAGGTGGAAGGCCGTGGCGTCCCGGCGGCCGGACAGCGGGTGCACGACGATGACGACTTCGAACTCGCGGCCCTGCAGTCGGTTCGCGGTGTCGACCGCCACGTCCTGTGCGCCGGGGATGCCGGTCCGGGCGAGTGCGGTCCGGACCAGGTCGGCCTGGTCGCGGTGGGCGACGCCGATGGCGATGTCGCCAGCGCCTAGGAGGCGGCCCCCCGGGTGGCGCTCGCAAGTGGCGACTGCTCCGCGGACGAGGAGCCGGTCGGCGAGGTCGGCGGCGGCCTGGAGGGTCTGGGTGTCGGTGCGCGGGACGTGGCGGCGGGGCAGCTCGTGCAGGGCCCAGCCGGTGGTGAGGGCCTGGGCGAGCGTCTCGTCCAGGCCGGCACGGGCGAGCGCGGCGGTGCGAAACTCCAGGCCACGCGTGCCATTACCGGTCCCGGCGGTGAAATGGGAGAACGGGTAGAACGCCCGGGCGATGGTGGGTGCGGCCGAGGATGGCAGGCGCCAGGACACCGGCAGTCGGTGCACCGGAATGTCCTGGTTGTGCGCCAGCATCACACTGACGCCGTTCTGGGTGGGGTCGTGCGGCAGCCCGATCCAGCGCTCGGTGCCGACGATTGTGAACGGGTCCAGCTGGCCGGGGTCGCCGACGAACAGGCCCCGCTCGAAGCGCTCGACGATCTGCAGCAGCATGTCCGAACGCATCTGATAGGCCTCGTCCAGGATCGCCCAGCCGAACGTGGCATCGCCGATCGTGGCCCATTTCGCGGCGGTGGCGACGATGATCCGGCAGCCGGTCAGGTCGGCCAGTTTGCGGCCGATGGTGATGTTCGTGAGAGCGCCCGCGGCCGGCGGCGGGTTGTAGTCGCTGGCGCTCAGCCGTCCGACGGTGATGCCGGGATGCTCCTGGGCCAGGCGCACGACCAGGTCGTCGACCTGGTTGTTGGTCTGGGCGACGATGATCGGGCGTTCGCCGCCCTCGGTGAGCTCCTGGGCGGCGCGGACCACCAGGGTGCTCTTGCCGGCGCCCGGCGGGGAGTCGACGACGACGGCCCGGTGACGCCCGTCGGCCATGTCCGCGAGGATCGCCCGAGTCGCGGCGGCGGCGGCCATTGCCGGGTCGGGCGCGACCGGTTCGGGCGTCGTGCTGGTGTCAGTCCTCATTGCCCCACTCCTCTGCGGCGGCGTCCTCGGGTACGGCGGAGCCGGTGTCGTTCTCGTCGTCGGCACTGTGCGTCCACGGCGTGGCATCGGAGGTCGGGAACTGCGGTGCCGGGCGCCACCCCGGGTCGGGCAGGTAAGCGATGTACTGGCCCGGTTCGGGGACGGTGCCCTGCTTCGGGACGCGGCCGCGCCCCATGCCGCCGTTGATTTCCACCGTGATGCATGTGGCGTCGCCGTCGGGCAGGACGGAGACGATCACGGCTTTGTGGCCGGCCGGCATGGACGGGCTGATCAGCTTGGTGTCGGCGGCCAGCCGTACGGGATCCTCGGTACGGACGGTGACACGCGGCCGCGGCACCCGCCTGTTCTTGTCCGTGGTTACCACCCGGCCGGGTTCGGCCTGCACAACCGTCCCGGCGAACGCTTCTCCGGCACTGCGCCGGCCGGCCAGCACGAAACGGTCATCGAACGCCATGTCGGACTCGAACTCGGCCAGTGCACGCTCCAGCCGTTCCAGCTGCCTGGCCGCACCGATGGCGGTGTCCCGTGTGCGCTGCGGAAGGCCGCCGGAGTCCCGGTAGTCGGAGTAGTCGGTGAAGGCCGTACAGTCACGCTCGAAGCGCTTGGCGGTCCGCGGCGCCTCGGGCACGGAGCGCAGCCGCGATATGGCGTCCCACACCATGCGCCACGTGGGCTGGATCTGTCCAGCGATCAGTTCGCGCAGTTCGGTCTCGGCGGCGGCCAGTGCCTGGGAGTCGCCGAGTGTGCTGGCCGTATCGAAACGTCTGATCGCCGGGGCCAGGTCGCGGTTGTCGAACTCGGGGGAGGTCGACGGGCCTGTCGGCGGGCACACGTCCGGGTTCTCCGCATCGGCCATGGCCTGCTCGACGGTCAAGCCCGGCGGAGGAGCGATCCAGGCCATCAGGGAGGCGAGGTTCTGGTCCTCGAGCGTGCTCTGGCCGGTCGCCCAGTGCTCGGTGAGCATTGCGGTGACGGGCAGCAGCATGGAGGTGCCGGCCTGTTCGGCTCTCTCGACCAGGAATGTCAGCCACATGCCGAACTCCGGTACGACGTCCGGCACCGCGTAGGGGCCGGACGTCGCGCGGAAGCGGCACATGCGGCCCAGGTCTGCCAGGGCTTTGACGCCGCCGGGGTTCGGCACCAGGATCTGTGGCGCGTCGGTGTACCGGGAACGCTCGCCGTCCCCGCGGCGGTCCTGGCGGAAGGAGTCGATGTAGTCCATCACGATCCGGCCGAGGTCGGCGGCGAACGCGAACCGTTGGTCGCGGTTGCGGGGCTGGGCCACGATCAGCAAGGTTCCGTTCCTCTTGGCGGAGCCGACCATCGCGGCCAGGGGAGCCCCGGCCTCTCCGGCCATGGCCAGCGGGATGATCACCAGCGGCCGGGTGGACAGGTGCCGGTGCCGGAACTCGGTCAGGGGCACCGCCTGCATCGACTCCATCGCTTGTACGTGCGCCAGCGCCGATAATGTGCTGTTCATGCCGCACCCTCCAGCTCTGCGCGCAGTCGTGCGGCGTGCCGCAGGGCTGCGGCCATCTCCACTTGGTCCTCGCTTGGCGTCAGTTCTCCGCGAGCCAGTCCCATGACCATGGTCGTGGTGTCGATGCCGCCGAACTGCTCACGCACTACTGGCCCGAGGACGTCCAGTGAGTTTTCCACGCGGGCGCGGGAGCGGCAGTAGAACGCCATCTCGCAGTGGTTCAGGCAGTCCGGGCGGTACGTCACAAGGACGTGGTCCAGCGCTTCGGTCAGTTCCGCGGCCGGGCGCCGGGGCCGTTTCTTGTCTTTGTCCACATCAAGATCGAAGGTGAGATCCTCGGGCAGCAGGTCCACCAGGTCCCCGATGCGTTCGATGCGGGACAGCTGACGGGTCAGGGCGGCCACCTGCTTGCGGGCGTCGACGAACGCCCCGGTCGGCCGGTTGGTGAAGTTCTTCGGCGCGACCAGCACGATCGTGTCGGAGACTGCGTCCTCACTAATGCCGGCCCGCCCGAGCAGGTCGCGCAGCGCGATGATGTACGCGCACGCCTGCGTGGTCGCCGCCCGCACCTGAGCGGAGTCCGCCTGCCCGTCGATGATCGGAAAGCTCTTGATCTCCACGACGTGGAAGCGGCCGTCGATGCGGAAGGCCACCAGGTCCGGCTCCAGGTACGCGTCCTGCCCGCCGATCTGCAGGCGCAGCATCGGGTGGTCGAACAAGGTGCCCTCGCTCTCGCCCCGGGCGGCCCGCAGCAGGACCTCCTTGGTGCGCTCATGGCGCTTATCCGAACGGCCGTCGCCACCGACGTCGTTCAGGTCCTCGTACGCCACCTCCGGCAGCGTCAGCTTCAGGGTCTCGCGCAGAACGCGCAGAAGCTCCGCGCAGCCGTTGTCCTTCACCATCGCCTCGAAGGTGTTGCCGCGGGTGATGGCGAAGGAGGACTGGCCGAACGACGGGGGGTGGCCGACGTGCGTGGCAATCGCGGCCTTGTCGGATCCGGAGGCGTCCAGCAGGGCCCGCAGTGTGCAGCGCGGGTTGTTCTCCAGAGCCGCCAGTGACCGGGCGTTGTAATCCAGGCGTTTCCCGGATCCACGCAGTGCGTCAAGGCGGTCGTCGACTGGTTCTTTCACGGTCTCGTAGATCCTTGCGGGGAGAAAAGGATAGGGAGAGGGGGGATCAGGCACGCGCCGACCGTAGCCGCGTCACGCCGCGCTGAGGCGCACCGAACAACTGCTCGTCGTCCCCGAGCGACTTACGGGCCCGCCGTGCAGCCGCCACCCGGGTGGCGCGGTCTGCGTCCGTGTGTACTTCCAGCTCGGCCAGGGCAGCGCTGATCACCTGCTGGGCATCCAGCGCGCCCTCGTGACCGGAAGCGTTTTTCGGCATGGCGTCGGGGATGCTGACGGCGAAGCGCCACAGCAGCCGCAGGGCCTGCGGGCTGGGCCCGTCCGTTGTGGACTCGGCGGAGGTGTGCACGGCCTCGGCGACACCGATGGCGTGGGTGAGGAAGTCCGCCCGTGGTGACAGCGGGCCGATTATGCGCTGCTCAAGCGTCCAGGTGCTGATGGTGATCAGTGCCCGCACCGGTGTCAGCAGGTCGTGCGCCAGCGCCGGGCACAGGTAGTAGGGCCGGGCTCCCGGACTGGAGCGGTAGGAGCGTTCCTCGTCGCGGCGCAGGCTGGACAGCTTGGACGCGGAGAGCTCGCCCGGGAAGAACGCCTCGTGCACGCCGACGATCAGCTTGGGTGCGGCCGGGGCCCTGAGGAGCATTAGGGCGCGGTGGACGTGCTCGCGCGCCGGAAGTTGCGATCCCCGGGCTGCGGGAGCCGCTTCCGGCGCGGGGCGGGGCGCGGCGGCCGCAGGTTCATCGGCATCGAGGAGGGCGTCCCAGGCCCGCTCGGCACGGCGCAGCTGCATGCGCAGCTCGCCGGCGCGCTCGGTGTCACCGGCGGCGGTGGCATCGCGAATCGCGCGGCGCAGGGCGGTGATGCTCTTTTCCAGGGCGTCCAGCGGATCACTCATGTACCAGACGTTACCAGAGTTCCAGAGTTTTCCAGACTTATTCCTGTGATCCGCGGTACAGTCGGGCACACCGAACCTCCGGCCGCGGCGGCGTAACCCGCGTCGCCCTGCAGGCCGTTGCTCTGGAGGCACCCGTGACGGGACGCGTATTCCACACCTCCGACTGGCACCTGGGCCGCCAGATCGGTCGGCATCGACGTGACAGCGAGGTCGACGCCGTCCTGGACGAAATCATCGCCATCGCCGAGGACTACGCCCCCGACCTGATCGTGCACAGCGGCGACCTCTTCGATGGCCCCCGGCCGAGCCTGGACGACATGCGCCGCGCGGCCCAGGCACTACGCCGCCTTGGCACGATCGCGCCCGTGGTCGTCGTCGCCGGCAACCACGACACCACGCACGTCCTGACGTTCCTGGAGTACGTCCTCAACGACATGGGCGCCCGCGAAGGAGACCAGACCCGGGTCCGCTTCGCCACCGACGCTCACCCCCACAGACTCCTCGTCGCCGAGTACCCGACCAAGAACGGGGAGCTCACCCTGCGCATCGGCGCACTGCCCTACCTGCACCCCAACCGCTTCACCTACGACTTCGCCGATCCCGCCCTGACCACCGCCACCTACGCCGAACGAATGCGCACCGTCCAAGCCGAGGTCTACCGCCGCCTGACCGCCGACCGCAGCCCCCGGGACGTCCTCATCTACGCCGCCCACCTGTTCATCGAAGGAGCCCTCCCGTCCTACTCGGAGCGGCGCATCTCCCTGAACACCGAGTACGCGGCCGCAGCCGCGGACCTGCCCGACGTCGCCTACGGCGCCCTCGGCCACATCCACAAACCCCAGCCCGTCGGCCGTGCCGGATTCCCCGCCTACTACGCCGGCAGCCCCCTGCAGATGGACTTCGGCGAGACCGGTGACACCAAGAGCGTCGTACTCGCCGAGATCGGCCCGGACACCAATCCCCGCATCGAACTCGAACCGCTGACCGCAGGCCGCCGTCTGGTGCGCCTCGAAGGAACCCTGGAACAGATCGCCCATCGCGCCGCCCGCGTGGGGGACGCCTGGGTGAAAGCGGTGGTGAACGTCGACGCCTTCGACCCGTCCCTGCCGGACACCCTCGCCAAGATGCTGCCGCACGCGACGCTCGTCGACATCGACGAGCGCCGTACCGGCACAGCACACCGCGTGCTGGAACGGCAAACCTCCGCCACCGAACTGCCCGACATCGACGACCTGCTGCACGACTACCTCGCCGACCGCGGCACAGGCGGCCCGGCCCTGGACCGCGCCATGGCCGCCTTCGCCCACCTACGAGCCGAACCCGACCCCGAGGACCCCGCACCGTGCTGCGAGGAGACGCTGCTGACCGCGGCCATCGCCGGCCAACCTCTCGACACCCTTGACCGCTCCAGCCTGCTGACCGGCATCGACACCACCGACGCGGAGACCACGCGATGAAACCGATGACACTCACCCTCACCGGATTCCGCAGCTACCCCGCCCAGACCACCGTCGACTTCACCGGCAGGAGCCTGGTCGCGGTCCTCGGTGACACGGGCGCCGGCAAGAGCAGCCTGCTCGACGCCATCGCCTTCGCCCTGTTCCGTAAAAGCTCCTGGGACGCCAAGGAACCCCGGCAGCTCATCGCCGACGGGGCACAGGCCATGAGCGTCGAACTTACCTTCGTACACGATGGGCAGAACTGGCGTGTCCACCGCACCATGCACGCCACCAACCCGAACGCGGGCCGGCACCACCTGAAAAACCTGGACACCGGTGAGGAGACCGACGGCGCCACGGCCGTCGACAACCGCATCAAGACGGTGCTGCAGATGAGCTACGACACCTTCCTGCGGGTCGGGCTCCTCCCGCAGGGCAGGTTCGACCAGCTCCTCACCGCCGCTCCCAAGGAGCGCAGCGAACGGCTCCGCGAACTGTTCGGTGCCGAATCACTGGAAACAGTCCGGAACCTGGCCGCCCGCCACGGCCGCACGCTCCAGCAACTCCTGGGCGAGGCGAAAGCCAAGCGGGCTCCCATGCCGGACAACCCGCGGGAGACGGCCGCCGCAGCCGGAGCCGCCGCCGACGCGGCCACAGCTCAGGCCGAACGCCTGAACACCGCCGTCGTCCGTATCACAGCACTGCAGGAAGAGGTCTCACAAGCCCGGGACACCGCGGCGGCAGCCACCAGCGCCTATCAGAGCCTGGCAACACGTCAGGTGACCGATGCCGGCACCGTCCTCGACACGCTCGAGTGCGCCGACAACGACCTCACCACACGGCGCGACCTCCTCAACCGGCGTGCCGAGCAGGCTGCGGCCAGGGAAGAGGAACTGACCGGAGCGATCACCGCGGCGGAGAAGCAAGGAGAAGGCCGGGACGCCCTCGCCCAGGCCGCGATGCTCCTGAAGACTCTCGCAGAAACCGCCGAGGAACTCAGAAACGAACGCGACCGGCTAGCCTCGCTCACCACACAACTCGGCGACGAACACGATGCCATCGCCACGGCTGAAACGGAACTAGCCGAACGGGCCGCACACGTCGAAGCGACAGCAGAGGCAGCCCGGGCCGCCGCCGAGACCAGTAAGCAGATTCGAACGCACAGCACCACTGTCCATACTGCGTTGGACGCGGCCCTCTCGGCGGCCCGGCGCGTCGCTGACACCGCGCGCGCCCATGCCACCGCAGTGGACCGGCAGAAATCCGCCCACCAACACCTCGGCCCGGTGGAGACCGAGGCAGCTGCGGCCCATAAAGATCTCACCGCGGCCGAGACACACCTGGAGGCGCTCCGGCTGCGGAAAAAGGCAGCCGCGATCGCCGCCGACCTCCACCCCGACGACGACTGCCCTGTATGCCGCCGACAGCTCCCGGCTGACTTCCACCCCACAACGGCCGACGCGGAAGAACTGACCGAGGCGCACACACAACGAGAGCAGGCCAAGAGCGCACACGACAAGGCCATCGACCTGCGCGCCGAAGCCCGCGCCGCCGTGACCACCGCCGATAAAGCGGTGCTCGAACGTGACCACGAGTACCACAGCGCACAGCAGACGGCGCAGGAGACTACCCAGGAAGCAGAACGAGCCTTCCGAAGCCTGGAGGCGCTGGCCACCGCAGCAGGTACAGACTTCGACGCCCGGTCAGCCTCAGCAAGGCTGACCGCCGCTACCACTGCCCTGGCCGCCCCCGCCGCCAGCATCACCGCATCACCACACCAGCAGCACCTCGAGCAGGGCACCGCAACGATCACCCACGCCATCGCCGCATGCGAACACGCGGCCACCGCACACGCCGAAAAGATGCAGGCCGAAATGCACCGCCACACCGCTGGAATCGAAGCGGGCCGCAAAACACTGGCAGAACGAAAGAAAACACACCGCCGCGACAAAGAAGATGCATCCGCAGCTCAAGAGCGGCATGCCCGGACCGTAACAAGGACCGCCGCCGACATCGGCATGCTTCCCGCGCGCATCCAGGCGATGCTGCCCCACGACCCGATCGACATCGTCGTCGGACAGACGGACGCCGCCACCACAGCCATCAACGCCCGGCAGACCGAACTCCAAGAGCTGCTCGACCAGAGAGAAGCAGCCCGAGCGGAGAAGACCGCGGTACTCGCCGACCAGCGCACCCTCGACCACGACACCCACGCCCGCCTGGAACGCCCCCTCGACAGATTGCGTGACAACCTCGACGCGTGGGCCCAGGCCGTAGACCAAGCTCGCACCCCACTCGATGAAGCCGACCGGCCAGCGCTGCCAGAAGCTCCCACCCAGCCGACGATCGCCGAGGTCCGCAACTACGCCGCCGCCCTGTCGACGACGACCTCAGTACTCGGCGACAAACTCATCGAGCGAGCCACCACGGCGACAGAACGCGCATCCGCCGCCGAAAGCCGCCTCGGCGAGCATGCAGCAGCCGCACTCGCCGACATCGACGCCTCAGCCGACCTGACCACACCCAAATCACTTCACCCCCTCGTTGCCGCGGCCGCGCAGGCAACTAAAGAAGCCGAAGACCAGCGCTGCAAACAGCGAGAAGCACAGGACCTAATCAAGCCGGCCGCTGACCTGGACTTCGCCATCACCGCAGGCGAAGCCCGCTACGAAGCCCTCGAGGTACTACGCCGCGAACTGGTCGACGCCAAGTTCCTGGGCCACCTCACCACCCTGCGAACCCGCGCACTGCTCGGCGTCGCCAGCGACCTGCTCGGGCAGATGTCCGACGGTCGATTCGGTTTCGCAGACGACTTCGACATCATCAGCCGCAGCTCCGGGGTCGCACACCACCCAAATCGGCTGTCAGGAGGGGAGAAGTTCATGGCGTCCCTCGCCCTGGCCCTGGCACTTGCCGAACTGCATTCCCGCAGCGGGCCGACTCTCGGCTCCCTCTTCCTCGACGAGGGCTTCGCCGCCCTCGACACCACCGCCTTGGACCTGGCACTGGATGTACTGCGCGCCCAGGCCGGCGGTGACCGCCTGGTAATGGTGATCAGCCACCTGCACGCCGTCGCCGAGGCCGTCGACGATGTGCTGTGGGTGGAGCGGACCACCGCCGGCTCATCCGCCCGGTGGCTCACACCGGCTGAGCGAGACGACATGGCCCAGGACAACCTCGCCAGCGGACTGCACTCCCAGGCGCGATAACCAATACAGGGCATGGAAGGGCGCTGTGCCGTCCTCGCCGGGGAAGCTTCATCCAGCGCCTTGGCGAGGGGGATGTCAACCCGGGGCGCGAGCGCGGAGCGTGGTCATAGCTGCGATCGGCGGCCGAGGACGGGCGCCCGGACCACGTGATCGTCCACAGCGGGCGCGGACAACGTTCTTGCCGGGCTTCTGTATGGCCTCGCGTGGCATCCAGGTGACGAATGCGACCAGGGTGGCGCTCGGTGGGAAGGTCAGCCCACCGGTCCCCAGGTCCGGCTTTCTCGGCCCCCACCGGGCGCAGCTGGTTCGATCTGCGCCTGAGCCCGCGCATGGTCTTCAGGGCTACCGCTTGACGCGGCCGCGGACGGCGAGGATTGCGAGAGCGAGCAAGACCGGCTCGACGAAGCGGGAGGCCATCTCGGTGTAGGTGCCGACGGTGGTGAGGTGTTGGCCGGAAGACCGGAACACCACCGAGTTGATGACGGTGCGCAGGCTCTTCTCGAAGCGGTCGGTTGCGAACCGCTCCCCAAGCGGTCCGGTGGGGTTGAGGGGGGCTGGGGTGTTGGTGGTCAGCGAGATGTCCGGTCCGGTGATCCGGCCGGTCGTGGTGGGCTTCGGGCGGTCCTGGGGGATGCCCCACAGCATGAGCGCGAGGATGGTGCCGGCCATGGTGAGCAGTAGCCAGGCCAGTGCTCTGGAGGCGCGCAGACCATACCCGGATACGGCCCAGTACGCCGTCAGCAGGACGTGTTCGCTGAGCGGGCGAGCGGGGTCGTTGCGGCGCATCTCCATCTCGCCGTAGTAGAAGTCCGCCGCGTCCGGTTCGTTCTTGCTGTCCTCCAGCGCCTTGCGTAGCTGCCGATACACCGGCGCCAGCGTGGCCGGACCAGGCATGGGCCATTCAGCCGCCCTCAGTGCGTTCGTACTCGGTGGTGCGGGATCCCAGCCGGTGTAGCCGCGGGAGTGACGCCAGTGCTGTTCCTCGGCGAGGGTGCGGCGCGCTGTCCACAGCACCGGCAGCCAGCCACATCGCTGCATGCCTCCGGGCGCTTCCGCAAGGGGGCATTCGCCTGCCATCGTCAGCTGGTCGAGATGGACGCTCCCGGAGAACAGGCACGTGGACAGGTCGATGTCGGTCAGGACCAGGTGGGCAGCGTCCACCCCGCGCACGGACTCCAGCCGCACGCTGGGCGGGCAGTTGCGGAGCGCGCCTTTCTCCAGCGGCGAACCCCCGTGCCGGAGGGGTTCGGGCAATGCGGTGACGCTCAGCGGGAACTCGGGCACCGCATAGCTCAGGTCGACTGTCGCGCAGCGGAGCCGCAATGCGGCGACGGAGGACCAGCGAGTCCGCCGACACACAAGCCGGAATCCCGACATCTCGATGGTCACCGGATGGCCGAACACGGCTCCCGAGAGATCGATTTCCCCCTCGCATGCCAAGGGGCCAAGTTCCGGCGCCGCCTCAAACCTCGCCCCGTTGAACTGGGCATCGCCAGTGAACGTTGCTCCGTTGAACCGGGCTTCGCCAGCAAACGTCGCGCCGAACACGGTGGAGCCGTTGAACGTCGTCCCCTCGAACCAGGCGCTGCCGGTGAATATTGTTGCACCGAACCAGGCGGCGCCGGTGGTCACCACAGTGGTCCCCTCCTGCCGGGAACTGCCGCTGAACGTCGCCGAGCTGAAATGGGCGCCGCCAGTGAATACGGTGCGATGGAAATAGGCGCCGTCGGCAAATGTCGCCGACCCGAACGAGGCGCCGCGATTGAATACCGTGCTTTCGAACGAGGCGTTGCCGGTGAACGTCGTCCCCTCGAACCTGGCGGTGTCGGTGAACGTCGCCTCGTCGAACTTGGCGGTGCCGAAGCAGGGCTGGCGGGTGGCGCGGTCGCGAAGGGCGCGGAGCAGGTCGGTCAGGAGTTCATCGGTGAAGGGCGTGCCTCGGTAGTCGATGTTTCTTCCCGGCGCCAGGTTGCGTAGGTAGGCGCGGCGGTCGTCGAGAGGCAGATGAGCGAGGCAGACCCTGTGGCGGCGAACACGGATGCCGCGGCAGCCGACGGGATCTTCCGGGTTGGCGCCGTGCCCACAATGCTGCCACGACGGTGGGTTTGGAGCAGTCATGGGCCGAGCCGCGGCCCAGCTCGCCGACCGCCGGCCAAGAGGGCTGCGATCGTGTGGGATGAGTGCTGCGCCTCGCTGTCCATAGCATGATCGTAGGCGCGGGATCCGCTCCCATGCGCGGTAGATCTGCCGTCTGGGTGATCGCGAGACCAGGGGCGAATAACATCGGTGCCAGGGTCTCCGCGATCTTCGGATCGGCAAGCGGCCGTTACGGTCAGGAGCCACTGCACAGAACCCTGGATTTGCGCATTCACTGCGCATCCATCGCCAACATTGCGCATCGAGTCGCGGATCCTACAGGTGATATCGAAGCGGTCGGGCCGGAAGCCGTCGGCGAGCCCCAGATGATCGATCCGGCGACGAAGATCCCGCCGCGGCCGAAGTTGTCGTCGTGCTGTCAGGTGGCCACCACACCGAATCAGAAACACCTTCGTCGACGCCTTGACGGCTTTGGCGAGCGTGGGTGCGAGACACGGCCAGAAGCTCGACGGCCTCGGTCTGGTGCGGAGGCGGGGACGGTAGCCCGGTGTGCCCGGTGGCGGCCGACGTCCGCGGACCGGGCAAGCGGTGGCGTTGTGATGCTGCCAGAGAGCGGTGGAGCAATTTGGGACGTTTCAGGATCTTGCGGACCGGTCAACAAACGAGGGTGGTTGCGGACGAGGAGTACGCGCGGCTAAGGGAGCGGGCCGATGCCGCCTTGGCGACGGGCGGCGGCGATGCGGCGCAGGCTGCGGCTGATGTCGTTCGGTGGTGCCGGGAAAATCTCTCGCCCGATGATTCCGAACTGGCTCGGGCGCTGGTGCGGCAGGCAGTTGCCACATCTCGCACCGGAGAGATGGCGGAGGTCGGTGGCCGGGTCGCGTACCGGTTCGTGTTTCTCTTCGAGGAGGCGTTGGCACTCCAGCGCAGCGCGTTCGGACCGCGTAGCGAAGTCGTCGCTATCACGCTGGGGTTGTACGCGGATTGCCTGCGGCCCCGTGATCTGCTCGCTGCGATCGCACCATTGCAGGAGCGGCTCACCCTCCTGTGGAACCTGCGCAAGCCGTTGGACGCGGATGTCGGCGTAGCCGCGTGCCTCCTGGCCCAGGTCCAGGCCCAGGCCAGTTTGTTGCTGAGCAAGGAGGCGGCACGGCAGTATCAGACCTGTCTCGACGTCTTCGCGACGCTGCCGCCGCACCCGTCGACGGCTGCCGCCTGGTCCGGACGGGCGGAGCTGGCCGAGGCCACGGGAGACTTGGAGAACGCAGATCTGGCCTACCGCCGGGCCGTGGAAATCATGAAGGCTCTGACCCAGGAGCCAAGCACCGATCTCGCTGTACGGATGCTGGGGGCGGCCCGGGTCGCATCGCGGAGGGGGGACCGTGCCAGTGCCGCGTCCTGGTATGAGAAGGCGCTGGAGGTGCAACGTGCCTTGTCCGGGGACGCTGCCCTGGACGTCGCGGCGACATGGTTCTCGATCTCCTTGACCACGGACGGGAGCCGTGCACTGCAGGCGTCCCGGGAGGCTCTGCGCTCGGCCGGCGCATGGTTGCAGACCGGCACGGCCGCCGCACTCGACGACCGTCGACGCGAGGAGGTCATCCGTGTCTTCGCTACCTATGCCGACCGACATCTGCTGAGCCTGCTCAGCACGGGGTCCGGAGGCGATGACATGGTGGCGGTGTCTGCATGGCGTATGCGGCTGCCTGACCTGCTGTCGCGCCCGTGGCGGCTCCGCCCGACTCCCCATCCTGCCGAGCGTGAACTGAGCACCGTACTGGCCCGGATTGCGACCCGCCATCAGGCGCGGTATCAGACAGCGGACACCGACAACCGAACCGGAGCGGCCGGGGAGGGATGGTTCTATCATGGGGAAGAACTGCGGTGGCTGCGTGCCCGTCGCACGGAGCTGGAGGCGGGGCTGCGCCAAGAGGTTGGCTCCGGTCGGCGGGCGGAGCCATTGGCTGGCGAGGTTCTCGACATCGCGCGCCGTTTTCTCGGCAGTGACGACCGGTTCATCAACATCGTCCGAGTGGCCGACGCGTATGTGGCGCTCGTGGTGGGACCCGCCGAGGGGCAGACAGCTGCCGTGCCGCTGGGGCGGACGGCCGTCGTGGACGAGGCTGTGTGGCGCGCGCGGGCAGCGCTGGAGGGGCCGGGACGGGCAGCGGTGTTCCGGGACGTGGCGCCTCGCCCCATCGGCACTGACGACGGGGACGCCACCCACGTACTGGCGCGGCTGCTGATCGAGCCGCTACTGCCGTACCTGGCGGGGTGTCGGCGGCTGAAGGTGGCGCTGGACGGGCCGTTGCTGCACGTGCCGCTCGGCGTGCTCCCCGTCGGCCCCGCGCCGTTCCTCTCGTCGTTCGACGTCGACTACGTGACAACCCTCGACGAGCTCGCCGGACCGGACCGGGCGGACGCCGAGGCGGGGCCCGACGTCGTGCTGGCTGCCCCCGACTACGAGCTGGGCCGCGTGGGGTCCGCCAACCCAGACTCCCTGTTCCAGCCGTTGGAGGGCACGGCCGAGGAAGCCCGTGGCATCGCCGAGCTACGGCCGGAAGCGTTGGTGCTCACGGGCCGCGACGCGACCAAGGCCAGGCTGCGTGAATTCCGCTCACCCCGCGTGCTGCACCTCGCCACGCATGGCTACACGCTCGCAGGCGCTCCGCCGAGCGACCCCAAGTTCATGAACCGACGGCTACGCGGAAGCGACAGCAGCTTGGCAGGCCGGTACGACAACCTGCGCCGCGAGCCCGATCTGCGCAGCGGCCTCGCGCTGGCTGGCGCCAACACATGGCTGGAACACGGCGACCCGGGACCGGCGGCCGAGACAGGACTGCTCACGGTGGCCGACGTCACCGGTCTCGACCTGGCCGCGACGGAGCTGGTGGTGCTGTCCGCCTGCGACACGGGGGTCGGCGAAATCACCGCTCCCGACGGTCACGTGAGCCTGCGAGCGGCATTCCTGCGGGCCGGCGCACGGGCAGTTGTCGCCAGCCTGTGGAAGGTGCCTGACGGGCCGACGCGCGACCTCATGATCAGCTTCTACCGGCTGCTGGACCAAGGCCAGGTACCGGCCGATGCCCTGCGCACCGCGCAGCGCGAACGGCACGCTGCAGGTGACCCCGTACTTAACTGGGGCGCTTTCGTCTGTTATATCGGTGCGACGGGCGGCGAGGACGGTGGCTGATCAGCCGCGGCTCAGGTCCACCACCTCGAACACCAGCGACATGTCCTGTGCCCTGAGCAGGCCCTGGGCCGGATGCCGCCCCACCCCGTCGCCCACTCCGAACCTCTGATGGGGGAGAAGGGTCGTGCGGTACACCCCGATGCTCGTACCGCGCGATTGGTCGATCATGCGGGCCGCCATGCGGATGAGGATCGCCACGGCCGCAGCGGAACCGGCGACGACGGCGGCGGTGGGCTCGGCGGCCGCCAACGCGGTCAGCGCAGTGGACACCTCCTCGCTCCCCGTCTCAGCCGCCATTCCCTCGGCGAGATCCACATCGGGAGAGTCATCCCTCGCCACCCACACCGCGATGTCAAGGAACCGGTTCACCGGTCCCTCGTACACCAGCACGTCGTCGAAGGGCAGCCGGTCACCGTCCTTGATCCGGTCGAAGCGCAGGGTAGCGGCTCGGTAGGGGCCGCCCGCCTCGTCCGACGCGGCAGTAACGACCAGGGCGTCGATACGGACCTGAGAGCGCAGAAAGGCGCGGTTGCTGTGCACGGTGAGTTCCTTCAGCCGCACCGCCACTCTGCCAGGCATGTCCGGGCCGCGGGGGGTGACCAGCCGGAAGGACTCGTCCGGGCGCTCGTCGATCTCGAACGTCGGCTCGTCCGCGCTGGCCCTGCGCGCCGGATGAAGCAGGAAGTCGCAGGGCCTGACCTCCCACCGCACACCCCCGTCCCGTCGAGGGGGCGCGGGAACGTCCCGGCGACCGGTGTCGAGGCGGTCGACCAGCCACTCCAGGCTGTTGGAAGCTGGAGGAATGCCACGCGTTCTGCCAGCCCGCCCGAGCAGGCCGAGCCGGTCCACCGGCCGGTCGGTGACGATGGCCACGAAACTCTCTTCCCGGGCCTGTCCGGCAGGCAGTTTCTCCGGCCACTGCAGCGGAATCCCGCCGTCCCACCCGTAGTCCAACTCGTACTGCTCGCCCGGTTCGAGCGTCACGCCGCCCTGCTCCGAAGAGGTTAGCCAGGTCAGGGCACCGGCCAGACCGACGTCGAACAGGCAGACGAAGCGGCGCTCACCGCTTCGGTTGGTGATCCGCACCAACAGCCGGTCGTCGACGAACAGGTGAGCACCGTGGGTGAGCTCTTCCTCACCACCTCCGGACAGCAGGCGCAGGTATTGCACCTCAACGTCGGGTGGCAACGCAGACCTGCCCGTGCCGGACGGCAGTCGGCGGACGTATGACCCGAGCGCCAGTGTCCGCACGGCCTCGACCGCCTCATCCAGTGGCATGGCCTCCCCGGACAGCGGCTGCCCCATGCCGTCTGCCACGTGAACCGCCTGGTCATGATCGCCCTCATCCTCCAGACTTACGGTCGCCAGCGCGTCGTCGGTCTCCTCGACGATCCGGACCTGTGCGGAGGACGCGAGTTCCCGGGCGATCCGGTCACGGCCCGGGTGGCTGGCGGGCAGCACGACTACTGGTCGTTGGCCGAGCACTGCACCGACCGGCCAGGCGGAGACGCCTGGCGGCAGACCTGCGGCGTCGGGCACTCCCTCCAGAGCCAGCACGGCGTCGCCCCTGCTGATCCGCGCGACGACTGCACCCGCCAGCGGTGTTTCGTCCCCCGGAGCCACAAGTTCGTATCGGTCGCCCACGGCGACGTCGAAGACCGCGGCGTCGGGCAGGACTGCCACTGAATCCTTGATGCGGACCGGCAGGACGCCCTGACCGCCACGTGTCCCCAAGGAGAAGAGCAGCCGGTCCGCAGGCCCTTCCACGTCCGGCCGCTGCGGGGCAGCGGCTGCCGGAACGGCGCCGCGCACTGACTCAAGAACGTCCAGCCAGGTGAGCGCACCGGGGTCTGATCCGGTGAGCAGCCGCACCAACGCCGCGGTGAGCACTCCATGGCTGCGGCCGAGCCGTGCGTCGTGGAGTTCGTAGGCGCTCTGATGCGGGGCACAGGCCACCAGGCGCACCGCGTGCGGGTTGGCATCGCCACCCAGGGGCCGACCGGCGCGCGCTTCGCGCCAGCGCCGAACCAGGTCCTCTTCGGGAAGGTGGAGGTGCTCCAGGGCTTTGGGAACGGCCGAGCCGGAACGGGACATGCGCGCGGCGTGACAGCAGTCCAGGATCGCGGTGACGTTGCGTGTTCGGTCGGTGAGCTCCAGTTGAAGGCGTGTCAGCTCCTCGGCAAGGATGCAACGGCTTCGGTTGTCGGAGCGGTTGTCGAAGTCGGTCGGCACGATGTACTGCAGCCAGGTCGGCAGCGTCGGGTCCTGTGCCGCGAGGGGGTTGCGCTGGCGGCCGCCATGCCCGGAGTAGTAGACGACCACCGCGTCGTCCGGACCGCTGTCCTCGACCAGCTCTCGGTAACCCGCGGCGATTCCCTGAGCGGTGGCGTCCTTGCCGGTGGCGGGCATCACGGTGAAGCCGAGCCCGGCCAGCGCCTCGCCCATCACCTCGACGTCGGCGTGCACGCCGCTCAGCCCACCCGTCTCACTTCCGATCAGCAGTGCACGCCTCATGACGGGACCCCCGAGTACCGGATTGCTGCCTGGAGGAACGTCCTACCACGGACAAGGCCGCCAGCGGAGGGCGGCGAACCGGTCCGTAGCCCGCTCGGCCCCTGGAACCGTTGCTTCGGGGCGCACGATGAGCGCGCGACGTACACACCCGCGCGCCCCCGGCGATCCACGTGCCGTCGCATCTCCGTTGCCCTGCGTGCGGCTATCGAAGTCTTCCGTCTGACCGCGAGTCGCGGACCGACCGACCTGCCCGGCTGAATGCCCTCGATGAACGTTGCGGGGGCGTCGGCGGGGCACTGGATGCTCTCCTCGCCGACCGGGAGTGCGTTCCTGGTGAGACTCAGATGCCGACATGGATAAAGGGAGCCCACCAGTACGGGTGGTCATCATCGGCATTCTCCAAAGCAGGGTTGGGCGGGACGTCGCGGGTTGTGCGCCGCCTGCCGCATGCTGCGGTGGTGGCCGTCGGCACGCCCAGGTCTGCGAAGGCGGCACTGCGTGCGGCCCCGTCCATGGCGCGCAGATCGCGTTGGGCCAGCGCCAGCGCCTCCGCCACAGTGTCGTGAGCGGCGATACGCGCCGCGAAACGGTCCATGAACACGCACGTGGACGTATCGTCTACCGGCCACAGCGAGACCACGGCGTTCCGTGCTCCGGCAGCCAGCAGGCCGCGGACCAGCCCCACAAGGTCTCCCCCAAGGGTTGTGTCGCCGCGACCGGTATCGCACGCGCTCAGGACGACGAGATCTGCGTCAACCTCAAGGCCCATGAGGTGGGCAACGGTCAGCTCGTCGGCACCGGCGAGGGCCACGGACGATAGGGTCGGCGCCTCGGCGGAAACCTGGCCGTGCGTGGCCAGGTGGATCACTCCGGCACCGGCAACTGCGCGGCTCACCCGCTCCTCCGTCGGGTCATTGTCGAGCAAGGCCGAGGTCCCGTACCGAGCAGCCACCCGCGTCGCCTCGACCCGTGTCCCAGGGAGGTGCCTCAGACCGCGGCCCGGGGCGTAGGACGGGGCGCCGACCACGAGCGCTCCGCGTGCGAGGTCCGGCCGGGAGTGACCGGTGACATGCCGGAGCACGGACGCCGCGGGGAGCACCGAGACGACATGGCGGCTGCCGAGCAGGTCAGGCCCGAAGGGAAGGCAGTGGAAGGGCACCAGGTGCAGCGGCCCGGACGGGACGACAATGATCCGCTCGTGGTCCCTCAGAATGGCGGATACCGGGTCGAGCAGTAGCTCGCTCAGCCGGTCGGCGTCCTGGGTGCCGGCAGTGGGACGAAGCCGTGCGCACCCGCTGTGGAAGCGCCGGACCACCCCGCTGATGTCGGGGATCTCGGCACGCACTTCGCGCACCAGTGCATGGCGCCGTGTCACCGCCCAGATGAGGCTCCGATCCCAGCCGACCAGGTACTCGACGAGCACGGTGTCATCGGGCAACAGCGGTTGCA
This sequence comes from Streptomyces sp. AC558_RSS880, assembly GCF_019049255.1. Lineage (GTDB taxonomy): Bacteria > Actinomycetota > Actinomycetes > Streptomycetales > Streptomycetaceae > Streptomyces. Next base: position 33,382 of record NZ_JAGMUJ010000141.1, read on the forward strand.
AGTCTTCCAGCCGCAGTGGCGCTCTCGGGCGCCGCTGCCGCACCAGGTGGCCGGGAACCAGCTGTTCGAGGTCGCGTTCGGCCGATTCCAGGGCGGACTGGGCCCGATCGAGCCGCCGGCGTGCCGGCATTACGCGGCCCGGCACTCCTTCGTGGCCCGCTGCGGCCAGCAGATCGTATGCCCCGGTCCAGGCCGCGCCGGCACCGCTCCAGCGCCGCAAGGCCGCCGACTGCTCGGGCGTGTGCTGGCTGCGGGCGATGAGGTCTTCCAGGAGAGCGTCCAAGGCAAGTGACCGCAGCCGGTCGGTCAGCATGAAGGCGTCCTCGGTCCGCCCTGCCTGCCGGGCGACGTCGGCACCCAGCGTGTAGAGCTCCCGGGCCTGCGCATCGTCCGTGATCGAGACACGGAACGCGTCACGGGGGAAGCGGGCCACCCGCTCCTCGAAGGCCGCCCGCGCTCGCTCCAGGACATCCGCAGCACCGTCGATGTCGTCGACGGCGGCCAGAACCCTTCCCCAGTCGGTGAGGTCCCGCCATCCCGCGGCCGGCCTCGTCGTACGCAGTGACGCGACGACGGGCGCGGCGTCCTCGTAGCTCCGTGCCTGCGTCCACAGGTTCAGCTGGTGCGCGGGGTCGGCGTCCGGGGTGTCCGCCAAGAGCTCCCTGACCACGGCCCGCGCCTCGTCATACCGTTCGGCGGCCTGCAGGACTAGCACAAGCAGCGACCGGCCGGCGGCTCCCTGGGCCCGGGCACGCTTCAGGGCGACGTCCATCAGACGGTCCGCTTCGGCGTCCTCGCCGTCGTGTTGGTGCTGCCGAGCCCGGAACAGCGGTACCAGCACGTCACCCATGGTCAGGAAGTCCGTCAGCGCGTCCAGCGTCAGCGCCAGCGCCTCCGGCTCGAAACCTGGGTCCTGGGCGGTGCCCGGTACTGGGACGAACTGGTGCTCACCGAGCACGGTGAGTGCTCGCTGTCGAGGTCCCAGACGTTGCACCAGGTCCTCGTCGGTGGCGCGGACGGTGAGACCAGCCGGTGCGCGGTCGGTCAGCAGCCGCACGACGTCCAGCGCCCGCTCCAGCCCGTCCGGGTCGCCCTCGCTGAGTTGCACATTGAACAGGGCGGCCGCCAGGTACGAGACCTCCAACCAGGCCAGGGGCTCCATCGCCTCGTCCGCGGAGCTTCCGGTGACCTGAGGGAGGCGCTCCGCGAGCGCAGTCTGGTAGCTGGCGATCGCGGGTCCAGTGCTGTTCATGCCTCCGTACAACTCGCCTACATCGCTCAGCACGGTACGGAGAGCAAACGCATTCGAGAGCCTTGTCGACAGGTCCACGGCCAGCGTCAGGGCACAGCGGGCCCGTTCCGTGTCGTCCGCCCGCCACCAGGCGTGACCGCAGGCGTGGACGAGGCGGGCCAAACCGCTGCCGAAGCTGGCACTGCCCGGGCCGCAGGCCCAGTGCTCGATGGACTCGGCGACAGCCGCAGTCGCGGCGCTCAGGCGGCCGGCGGAGATCGATGCCATCGCAGCGTGGACGTTGGCCAAGTGCATTGCGGCCGTGTCGCCCGCCCGTTGGGAAAACAGCCCTGCCAGCTGTGTGAGGCGCTCGGCCCGCTCCGCGCTGCCGGACAGAAAGGCCAGGCATCCCTCCCCGAGATATGTCGCGGCGATACCACGATCAGCGTTGGCACGCCGGAACAACTGCCGTGCCTCCCTGTACAGTCGGCGGGCTTCGGCTGCCGACTCGGCCGTGGGAACCGTGCGCTCCGTGTCGAGGTCGGCGAGGTCGAAGGCCAGAGTCTCGGTGAACGTCACAGGTGCGGTCCTCCACTCTGCCTCAAGAAGCCAGCACCGCGCCGTCCCGGCGAGATCATCCAGCTCGGCAAAGACCTCTTGAGCCCACGCCAAGCTGCGCTCGGCCTCGCTCCAGGAGCCCGCGAGGCGGTGAAGATCGGCAAGTTCCGCGGCCAGAGTCGCCGCCACTACCACGTCCTGCTCAGCCGCAATCCGAAGCGCACCCTGCAAGGAGCCAGTCAGGTGTTGGAGGATCTCCGAGCTCTGCTCCGGCCGGATGCGCATCATCGACCGAATGATCGAGCGCAGACTCAGCAGCTCCGGTTGTACCTTGCTGATGATCGTCAGCAGCAGGTCCGCCCGGATGTTTCCGGTCTCCGGGGCCGTCGGCTCCTGGAGCTCGGGCATCGCAGTGGCCAGTTGGGCGCCGGTGTCGCCGGGCCACCAGTTGAGGTCGAGCATGACCGCTGTGTGGCCTAGGGCCGCCCCCTCCGGGCTCGCGCGCGTGCCCGGATCGGCACTTTCCAAGATGGATGACGCGCGCCGCGGCTCGCCTGCGATGATCGCCGCGAGTGCGGCCATGACGTGGGGCACCTCCTCATCACTCGGCTCGGGAGAGAGGTCCGGACGGGAGGCGGCGAGCAGTTCCCCGGGCCGGTCCCGCAGGGCACGTCGTAACACCGATTCGAGAGTGACCGTCACCGCTGTCCCTGTCGTCTAAGAGGGCATCTGATCAATGTTCACGCTGTTCTGACGGTCATGTCCGTTTCGATTCGCCACGTTGGCGTGGATTCTCCCGTGAGCTCGCGGGACATTTTGTTAGCCATCGCCCAGTGGATCATCGCCCGGGAC
>NZ_JAGMUJ010000141.1:36032-39820 GCF_019049255.1 Streptomyces sp. AC558_RSS880
CGACTCAGGTCACTAGGGTGGCCTGGCTAAGAGGTGTCCCGTAGCTGCCGGTCATGGGTGAGATGATCTTGATGTGGCTGGTGTGATCACGGCGTCGGAGCCGTCTTGGATACGTCCGTTCACCGGGCTGAGCCCGCGCTCATTCGGCAGGTTGGTGACCGCGGTGCAGCGCGAGAGCGCAGCCGAACCACGGACGGGTCGTCCGTGGGGTCTGTCGCTTGAGGACCGTATTCTCCTGGTCGCCGCCTACTGGCGCACCAACTTGACCATGCGCCAACTGGCTCTGCTGTTCGGGACCTCGAAGTCGGCGGCCGATCGGATCATCGACCACATCGGCCCCCTGCTGGCCTTGCCGCCCCGACGCCGGTTCGCGAGGGGCACTGTTCTGATCGTGGACGGGACGTTGGTGCCCACCCGCGATCACGCGGTGGCCGAGCAGTCGAAGAACTATCGGTACTCCACCAACCACCAGGTCGTCATCGATGCCGACACCCGCCTGGTCGTCGTGGTCGGACGGCCGCTGCCCGGCAACCGGAACGACTGCAAGGCGTGGGAGGAATCAGGGGCCAAGTCAGCGGTCGGACGGACGACCGTGATAGCTGACGGCGGCTACCCAGGGACTGGATTGATCATGCCGCACCGCCGCACCAAGAGCGAGAAAATGCCCGACTGGAAGCGGGAGCACAACCGCTCACACAAGCAGGTCCGCGCACGAGTGGAGCACGTCTTTGCTCGAATGAAGACCTGGAAGATCCTCCGCGACTGCCGGCTCAAAGGCGACGGCGTCCACCACGCCATGCGCGGCATCGCCCGCCTGCACAACCTCAACCTTGCTGGATAGGACCACAGCCGAACTCCTGCAGGTTTCTCACCCGCGTCCGCCGGCGGGGCGCGGAGTGTGTCGCGGCCACTGCGCGCCCACCTGTTCCACCACAGCGGCTCGGAAGGCTTCCAAAAGGACGCCTCCGGGGTACGTCCCAAACGCTCGGTACTTCCAGCGGTAGTAGCACGACCAGTAGCTCACCACGCGCCGCTCCGTGCGCGCGAAGAAGGCCGGATTCCGAGCGATGAACTCACCGTAGGCACGGCGCTGGGCCGAACCCGGGTGCGCGAGCCCGGGTAGGCCCCGGCCGATCGCCTCGATGATCTCCAGCACGTACTCGCCGGCCAACTGCATTACAAACGGGACCACCCACGGCTCGCCCGACGCCACGATCCGCTCAAGGTGCCGCTGGCGAACCCGGCCATCGTGGTGTCGGGAGTACAGGCAGTGCAGAATCACCTGTTGTGTCTCGGACAGTTGCCCATCCGAGCCGACGCCCGGTTCCTCGTTGTAGATGCGCGACGGGATGGCGATGGTCTCGCCCTGCACCTCAACCTCGAAGGGCATCATCGGCGCGAGCCTGGCCTCCGGCATGACCGCTAGGACGCTGCGCACGTCGCCGGCAAGACGGGTTGGAAACGCTGCCGTCAGTGCATGGGCGACGTTCGACGGGTCCCGGGGCAGCTGCACCACAGGAGGATATGCGGCGAACCTCTCGGTCACTCAACCGCCCGCCTCAACGTTGCGGGACAGCCCTTACTGAGTTTTTCGTTAGTTCTGTGGTGTTTAGGGGTGAATGATCAGGCCGGTGTGGGTGAGGAAGGACCACGGGAGTTGCTCGCTGGAGCAGACGCGGTGGATGCCGCGTTCGGCTGCGTCGGCGACGTCGGCGAGGTGGTCGCCGGCGAGGTTGGCCAGCTCGCGGGTCTTGATGGCCGACCACAGCAGTTCGACCGGGTTGAGTTCGGGTGCGTAGGCCGGCAGCCGTTCGAGGGTGAGCCAGTCCTGCTCGGCCGCCCAGGCCCGCATGCCCCGGCTCCAGTGGGCGGACAGTCCGTCCCATACCAACACCACCGGCTCACCGGCGTAGAAGGTCTTGATCTGTTCCAGCACCTCGATCAGGGAAGTGGTGTCGTAGCTGCCCGGCTTGAGGTGGAAGCACAGCCGCGGGCCGCGTTCGGGGTCGGCGGCGTGATAGCCCAGCGCGGCGGCCATCCCGGCACGTTTCCAGTTCAGCCGGTGCCGCAGAGTAGGGGTGCGGCCACGGGGCGCGTAGGTGCGACGCACCTCGGGCAGCAGCGATACGCCCGATTCGTCGAGGAACACGATCCAGGCACGTTTCTTCACCGCCCCTTTTTGATGCGCGGCCACTCGTGGGCGACCCATCGGGCGATCTCACACTCGTCCCGCTCGACGGCCTGACGCCGGGGCCGCTGCAGACTCCACCCCAGCCGCCCGGTCAGCAGACGCCATACCGAGGCCCGGGCCAACATCACCCCGGTCACCCGCTCAACCACCACACCGACCCGTTCCAGCGTCCACAGGTCCGCCGCGAACCCGTGCGCCCGGGCGCCCTGCTCCAAGGCGGCGCGCACCGCTTCGACCTGGGCCTCATCCAGCTTGGGCGGCCGACCGGTAGCCGGACGCCGCCGCAATGCCTCAGCCCCGCCCTGCTCCCACCGGCGTTTCCACCGGCGCACACTCTCCGGGTGCATCCCCACTGCCCGGGCAACCTCGGACGAAGGACGTCTCTGCTCGAACAACTCGGCCGCGCGCATGCGACGAGCCTCGGCCAACTGCGGCCGTGTCAACGGCAGAACGGAGACATCAGCAACAGCATCCTGCGGCTTGGAAGACACACCATCATGCTCACACTGCCGAAGCCCCCACCACCACAGAACTAACGAAAAACTCAGTAGAGGGCATCTGATCAATGTTCACGCTGTTCTGGCGGTCATGTCCGTTTCGATTCGCCACGTTGGCGTGGATTCCCCCGTGAGCTCGCGGGACATTTTGTTAGCCATCGCCCAGTGGATCATCGCCCGGGACCTCTGCGGGAGGGCTTCGTAGTCCCGCGCCAGGCGGCGGTGCTGCATCAGCCAGCCGAAGGTCCGCTCGATCACCCACCGTTTCGGCAACGGTTCGAACCCCTTCGTCCGTGGCCGCTGCACGACCTCCACATCGATCCCCAGGCAGGCGCCGTGGTTGAGGACGCTGCTCTGGTAGCCGCCGTCGGCCCAGACCTTCGACACGGTGGGGTGGGCTGCCGCTAGGTCGTCGAGCAGGAGCTTGCCGCCGGTGGTGTCGTGCACGGACGCGGCAGTGACCAGCACGGCCAGGACCAGACCGAGGGTGTCGGTGATGACGTGCCGTTTGCGTCCCTTGATCTTCTTGCCGGCGTCGATGCCCTGACCGGTCTCGGCCACGTTTGCCGAGGTCTTCACGCTCTGCGCGTCGATCACGGCCGCGGTCGGCTGGGTGCTGCGGCCATGGGATCGACGGGTCTTGTCCCGTAACAGGTCATGGACCTGCTGGGTGGTGCCGTCGGCTTCCCACTTGGCGTAGTAGTCGTAGACGGTCTTGTACGGCGGGAAGTCGTGGGGCAGGTACTCCCATGGGATGCCGGTGCGGTTGACGTACAGGATGGCGTTGACGATCTCCCGCAGGTCGTGCACTCGAGCCGCTGTGCCGGGTCCGGTTCTCCTGGCACGCCAGGCGGTGAAGACCGGTTCGATCAAGGCCCAGCGGGCGTCGGAGACATCACTGCGGTACGGACGACGAGCACTCACACCTCGCCCAACGACCGCCAACGCCAGCAGTCACAAAACCATCCCTAACTACCAGCTACATAGATCAGATGCCCTCTAAGAGGTCGTTTTCACCTGTAATGCATTGTTATAGCCGGTTTTCTGCGGTGGGCTGGTGTGGTGTTGATGAGGCTGCCGATCCAAGTGGGGCTCAGGGG
>NZ_JAGMUJ010000142.1 GCF_019049255.1 Streptomyces sp. AC558_RSS880
GGGCGGCCGACCGGTAGCCGGACGCCGCCGCAATGCCTCAGCCCCGCCCTGCTCCCACAGGCGTTTCCACCGGCGCACACTCTCGGGATGCATCCCCACTGCCCGGGCGACCTCGGACGAAGGACGTCTCTGCTCGAACAACTCGGCCGCGCGCATGCGACGAGCCTCGGCCAACTGCGGCCGTGTCAACGGCAGAACGGAGACATCAGCAACAGCATCCTGCGGCTTGGAAGACACACCATCATGCTCACACTGCCGAAGCCCCCACCACCACAGAACTAACGAAAAACTCAGTA
>NZ_JAGMUJ010000143.1 GCF_019049255.1 Streptomyces sp. AC558_RSS880
CCGGGTCCACGGCGGAGCCGTAGTTCGGGGTGGTGCGGATCTCGAAGTGCAGGTGCGGACCGCTGGAGTTGCCGGTGTTGCCGGACAGGGCGATCTTCTGGCCGGTCTTGACGATCTGGCCGATCCGCACGTCGACCTGCGACAGGTGGGCGTACTGGGAGTACGTGCCGTTGCCGTGCTTGATGACGACGGCGTTGCCGTAGGCGGGGCCGTCACCGGCGCCGTTGG
>NZ_JAGMUJ010000144.1 GCF_019049255.1 Streptomyces sp. AC558_RSS880
GTCGACCTGCGACAGGTGGGCGTACTGGGAGTACGTGCCGTTGCCGTGCTTGATGACGACGGCGTTGCCGTAGGCGGGGCCGTCACCGGCGCCGTTGGAGCCGGCCTTGACGACGGTGCCGCCGTGCGCGGCCATCACCGGGGTGCCGGTGGGGACGGCGTAGTCCTGACCGCTGTGCTTGGACGCCCACATGCCGCCGTTCTGGGCGAAGCTCGCGGACAGCTTGT
>NZ_JAGMUJ010000145.1 GCF_019049255.1 Streptomyces sp. AC558_RSS880
TCTGGCAGCCGGAGGCGGTGAGCTCGGCGATCTGCTGCAGCGTGGCACCGATGTCGGACGTACGCGTGGTCGTCATCGACTGCACGGACACCGGGGCGCCCCCGCCCACCGCCACCGACCCGACCTGGATCCGCCGGCTCTTCCGGCGCTCGGCGAGCGGCGGCAGTGGCACCTCGGGCATCCCGAGCGGGACAGCGGTCATGGCCTCACCCCCGGTTTCCGGAGACCGTCTCGCGCATGGCGCGCAGCGACTCCTTCAGGGACCCCATGGTGGCGAGGACGGCGGTGGGCTCGTAGCCGCAGTGCGCCATGCAGTTGGCGCAGCGCGGGTCCTTGCCGCGGCCGTACCGGTCCCAGTCGGTGTCCTCGATGAGCTCCCGGTACGTCGGCACATAGCCGTCGCTCATCAGGTAGCAGGGGCGCTGCCAGCCGAAGAGGGAGTAGTTCGGGATCGCCCACGCGGTGCACGGGAAGTCGACCTTGCCCTCGAGGAAGTCCAGGAACAGCGGGGAGTGGTTCAGCCGCCAGCGGCGCCGGTTGCCGCCCGCGAAGGCCTTCTTGAACAGCTCCCGGGTCTGCTCCACGCCCAGGAAGTGTTCCTGGTCGGGGGCCTTCTCGTAGGCGTAGGCGGGCGAGATCATCATCTCGTCGACCTCGAGGTCGTCGTTGAGGTAGTCGAGCACCTCGACGATGGTCTGCGGGGTGTCGGTGTTGAAGAAGGTCGAGTTGGTGGTGACCCGGAAGCCGCGCCGCTTGGCTTCCTTGATGGCCGCCACGGCCTCGTCGAACACGCCCTCCTTCGCCACCGACTCGTCGTGGCGCTCGCGCAGCCCGTCGATGTGCACGGCGAACGCGAAGTAGGGCGAGGGGGTGAACTTGTCCATCTTCTTGCGCAGCAGCATGGCGTTGGTGCACAGGAAGACGTACTTGCGCCTGGCCACCAGCTGGCGCACGATCTCGTCGATCTGCGGGTGCATCAGGGGTTCGCCGCCGGCGATCGACACCATGGGCGCCCCGGACTCCAGTACCGCGCCGACGGCCTGGGCGACGGGCATCCGCTGTTTGAGCACCCCGGCCGGGTGCTGGATCTTGCCGCACCCCTCGCACTTGAGATTGCAGGCGAAGAGCGGTTCCAGTTCGACGATCAGCGGGAACTTGTCCCGCCCGCGGAGCTTCTGTTCGGCCAAGTATGTAGCGACCTTGATGGACTGACGCAGCGGCATGGCCATCTGGCTCACCTCCTGGGGAGCAGCAAGGAACGGTGCCATTCATGGAAAGCCGGGAGTACGGACCGGAGAACGCGGAAAGCCGATATTCCACCGCGCACCGTGCCGATCCGGACGAGTTCGTGTTCAGGAGCGTCCACGATCACCCGGACGGCCGCAACCGGGCGCTCGCCCATGCGGACGGCGCTCAGGAGCGTGGCGGCGGATTCCATGTCGGCCGCGATCGCGCCGGTCGCGAGCAGATCGGACCGTTCGTGGCCGCGGACGACGTGGTCGGAGCCGGTGAGCGGACCGATGTGGACGGTGCGCCCGGGCACCGCGCGCCCCAGCTCCTTCACCAGCAGTTCGGTCCCCACGCACGGGACGCTGCCGCGCGGGTCCCGGGTCTCCCCGGCGACGACCAGGTCGCCGGGGTGCATCCCGGGGGCGAGCCCGGCGCAGAAGCCCGTGGCGAGGACGGCCGCCCGGTTCAGCTCCGGGCCGGCGAGCATCCGGGTGACGGACCGCTCGGCCGCCGCCGGCCCCATGCCCGTACGCAGGACGGTGACCGGTCCGCCCGTGTCCCCGTCGCCCCGCCCGGCGCGCTCCCGCCCGCGCAGGGCGAACCGCTCGATGCCGAGCGCGCAGGCGATCAGCAGCGGGGCCGGGGCGGGCTGGGGTGCCATCAGCTTCCCTTCGCCTCGGCAAGCGGCTGCCCGGGCTCGCTCTTCGCCACGACGGGTTTCTTGCTGAACGGCTCCCCGTGCACGTAACGGCCGAGCGCGGTGAGCGGGAAGACCTGCCGGTAGAGGTGGTAGTTGATGGAGAAGTCCCAGGGGAACCCGGTGCCGGTGAAGTACGGCTCGTCCCAGGAGCCGTCCTCGCGCTGGGTGGCCGCCAGCCACCGGACGCCGCGTTCGACGGCCTGGGAATCCCGCTCCCCCGCCGCCAGCAGCGCCATCAGCGCCCACGCCGTCTGCGAGGCGGTCGAGGCGCCGCGCCCGCTCCACTCCCGGACGTAGCGGTAGGAACGCAGGTCCTCGCCCCAGCCGCCGTCGTCGTTCTGCACCTTCTCCAGCCAGGCCACGGCCCGCCGGATCGCCGGGTGCGAGCCGGGGATGCCGGCGGCGGTCAGCGCGGGGACGACGGAACCGGTGCCGTAGAGGTAGTTGACGCCCCAGCGTCCGAACCAGGAGCCGTCGAGCTCCTGTTCGGCGAGCAGCCACTGGATGCCGCGCCGGGTGCGCGGATCGTGGGCGAGCCCTTCGACGGCGAGCATCTCCACGACGTGCGCGGTGACGTCGGCCGACGGCGGGTCGATGACCTCGCCGAAGTCGCAGAACGGCAACCGGTTGGGGAACGGGCTGGTGTTGTCGACGTCGAAGGCGCCCCAGGCGCCGTTCCTCGACTGCATGCCGAGGTTCCAGCGGACCCCGCGCCCGACGGCGTTGTCCAGCCGCTCGGGGTCGTGGTGCTTGACCCGGCGCAGCGCGAGGACCACCTCGGCGGTGTCGTCGATGTCGGGGTAGTTGTCGTTGTGGAACTCGAACGCCCAGCCGCCGGGCGGCAGATGGGGCCGGCGCACGGACCAGTCGCCGGGCCGCACGACCTGCTCGCCGAGCATCCAGTCGGCGGCCTTGACCAGTTGCGGATGGTCTGCGGGCAGGCCCGCGTCGGCCAGCGCGATGGTGGCGAGGCAGGTGTCCCACACCGGGGACTGACAGGCCTCGATCATCCGGGCCCCGTCCTCGCGCCACACGGCGAACCGGTCCAGCGACTTCAGGCCCGCGCGCATCACCGGGTGGTTCAGGTCGTAGCCGAGCAGGTGCAGCGCGATGATCGAGTACACCGCCGGGGGCTGGATGCCGCCCCAGCAGCCGTCGTTCTCCTGCCGTTCGATGATCCAGCGGGCGGCGGTGTTCATGGCCGCCCTGCGCAGCCGGCGCGGGACGGCTCTGCGCAGCGTGTGCAGGGCCCTGTCCAGCCGCTGGAAGGCGCCGTCCCAGCTGTTCGGCGGCGCGAGCGGCCGGGGAGGGTTGGGGCGGTGCGGGTCGGTGTGCAGCTCGTCCAGCGGGAACGGGGCGGGGCGCACCGGCCGCTCGGCGGAGACGATGGTCAGCGGCACGATGGTCTGCCGGGCCCAGCAGCCGAAGTCGTAGATGTTGAGCGGCACCCAGGACGGGAACCAGATCAGCTCGGGCGGGAGTTCGGGCAGGTCCTCCCACTTCCACCAGCCGAACAGGGCCAGCCAGATCCGGGTGAAGACGCGGGAGGCGGCGATGCCGCCCCGTTCGCGGATCCAGGCGGAGGCCTTCGCCATGTGCGGGGCGTCGGGCGGATCGCCGGCCAGCCGCAGGGCGACGTACGCCTCGATGGTGGCGGAGAGGTCGCCGGGGCCGCCGTGGAAGGTGGCCCAGGTGCCGTCCTCGCGCTGCTCGCCGCGGACGAACAGGGCGGCGGCGCGGGTGGTGTCCTCGTCGCGGATGCCGAGGAACTGACGCAGCAGCAGGTCCTCGGCGTCCATCGTGACGTTGGTCTCGAGGTCGCCCTTCCACCAGCCCTGGTCGTCCTGCCGGGACAGCAGGAAGTCGGTGGCCCGCCGCATGGCGCGGGCGGCGATGTCGGGAACCCCGGCCGCCTCGGGAATGTCGGTGTCGTTTTCGCTGGCCGCGGTCACTCGGGACGGCCACGCCGCCCCGGTGCTTCCGTCGGTCGTCGCTGTCATGGCTTCCCCTTCGTGCAGTCCTGCGAGTGGTGTCTGCTGTGGGTCCGCCGTCGGCCGGTGCCGTTCTCCCCGCAACACCGGCCGGCGACTACGCGAGGGCTATTCGACCGATAGTGATCATCTCTTTCGTACGACGACGAAGTCCGCGAGCGCCGTGAACCGCTCCCGCACCGGGTCGGGCATGTCCACGGCGTCGAGGGCCTCGATGGCGACGGTGTGCTGACGGCGTGCCTCTTCGGCGGTCCAGTCGCGGCCGCCGGCCTCCTCGATGAGGGCGGCACGGGCCGCGAACTCCTCCTCGGAGAAGTTCGCGAAGTCGCTGCTCTTGGCGTCGGCGGCGAGGATCTCGCCGAGCCGCTCGGAGGCGGGGCCGCCCGCCGCGAGCGCGGCCACGACCGGGAGGGACTTCTTGCGCTGGCGCAGGTCGCTCCAGGTCTGCTTGCCGGTGGCCTCCGGGTCGCCCCAGATGCCGAGGAGGTCGTCGACGGCCTGGAAGGCCAGGCCGAGGTGGTAGCCGTACCTCTCCAGCGCGTCGGCGGTGCGGTCGTCCGCGCCGCCGAGCACCGCGCCGATGGAGCTGGCGCAGGCGAGCAGGGCGCCGGTCTTGTTGCCCTCCATCTCCAGGCACTCCTCGACGCTGACGCGGTCGCGGTGCTCGTAGGAGATGTCCTGCGCCTGGCCGTCGATGAGCGCACGGCTCGCCGCGGTCAGCCGGCGGGTGGCGCGGCCCGCCTCCACCGTGCCGAGCTCCAGCAGCACCTCGTTGGCCAGGGCGAACAGGGCATCGCCGACCAGGATGGCCTGGGCGGGGCCGTGCACCTTCCAGACGGTGTCGCGGTGCCGGCGCTGTTCGTCGCCGTCCATCAGGTCGTCGTGCAGGAGGGAGAAGTTGTGGACCAGTTCGACGGCGACCGCGCCGGGGACGCCGGTCTCGGGGGCGGCCCCGGTGACCTCGGCGGACAGCACGGCGAGGGCAGGGCGCACGGCCTTGCCGCCGTCGCCGTCCGCGGGCCGGCCGTGGGCGTCGATCCAGCCGAAGTGGTAGGCGGCGACCGTGTCCATGGGAGGTGCCAGGCGGTCGACGGCCGCCCGCAGTACCGGCGTGGCCAGGGTCCGGCCGCGCTCCAGGAGCGCGGACACGTCCACCGCGGTCCTTCGAGCGGCCTGCGAGGCCGGGGGCACAGTGGGCACAGTCTCTCCTCTTGTTGCGGTACCGGGGGTGCGGGAACCTGCCGCGCCGCTCTGTTGCAGCATCAGGCCGCCTCCTCGATCGCGAAGAGGTGGCGGGGGCGGGGCCGGCCGAGGGCGCTCAGCGCGGCGTCCGCCGCGCCGACGCCGCTGCGGACCGCACTCTCCATGGTCGCGGGCCACCCGGTGGCGGTCCACGCTCCGGCCAGGTACAGGCCGGGGGCCTTGGTGCGGGCGCCGGGCCTGAGACGTCCGACGCCGGGGGCGGGCGCGAAGGTGGCGGTGCGCTCCCGGGTGACGAAGAAGTCCTCGACCCGGGCTCCGCGGGCGCGCGGAAGCAGTCGTTCCAGTTCGGGCAGGTACCGCTCGCGCAGCGCGGCGACCGGCTCGTCGATGTCGTCCTGGGCGACGGACTGGGAGAGCGCCAGGTACTGGCCGTGCTTCAGCCCGGACGCGTCGGTGCGGTCGAAGACCCACTGCACGGGGGTGCCGAGGGCGGCGAAGAAGGGGCGCCCGAGCACCTTGCGGTCGTAGACGACGTGCACGTTGAGGATCGGGGCGGTGCCGAGGGCGAGCAGCCGTTCGGGGGCGTCGAGCGCGCCCGCGGGCAGCAGGTCGTACGCCTCGCGCTGGGGTACGGCGAGGACGACCGCGTCGGCGTGGACCGTCTCGCCGGGAACCTGGACGCTCCATCCTCCGTTCCCGTTCACAGAGACGGAGGTGACCCGTGTACGGACCTCGGTACGCACGCCCGCGGAGTCGAGCGCCTTGCGGGCGAGCCGGTCGTGCAGTTCACCCAGCGGCACTCGGGCCCAGCCAATGTCGGCCGCCGAAGGGTCGGACAGCAGACCGGTCTTGAACACCATCGCGGCGAGCGACAGGGACGTGTCGCCCGCGACCGCGTTGAGGGTGGCGACCCCGACCAGGTCCCACAGGGCCTCGACGGCGCGCGCCGACTGGCCGTGCGCGGCCAGCCAGCTGCCGAAGTCCTGGGTGTCCAGGGCCGGATCGGCGAGGTCGAGCCCCTTCAGCGCGAGCGCGGCCCGGCCGACCCTGGCCCGGTCGGCCAGCGACAGGTGCGGATACGTGGCGAGGCTGCGCCCCAGGTGCAGGGGCACGGGCAGCGCGTCGCGCCGCAGCCTGCCGAGCCGCCGCCCCTCGGGGCGCGTGACGTCGAGCACGGGCACGTCGAGACGGTCCTGCAGCGGTGCCAGCGCCGCTCCGCCGATCCGGTCGAGGAACCAGCGGTAGGCGGTGCAGCAGCGCAGGTACACGTGCTGGCCGTTGTCGACGGTCAGGTCGCCGCGCTGGAAGGAGAAGGCGAGCCCGCCCAGGCGCGGCCGGCCTTCGAGCAGGGTGACGCCCACCCCGGCGTCGGCGAGTGCGAGCGCGGCGGTGACGCCGGCGAGCCCGCCGCCGACGACCACGGCGTGCCGTCCTGCCGGAACGGGATCGTCCGTGCGCGGCCCCGTGGAGCGTGTGCCGTGGCTCATGCGCCCTCCCCTGTCCGGCCGGTGCGCCGCTCGAACGGTGCGGAGCCGGCCGTCTCAGTCTGGGACGCGGCGTCGCGGTGGAGGGTTGCCCGCCGCTTTCCGCCGGGGTGCGGGGCGTCCATCAGGCGCGCCTCCTGACGGTGCGCCGGGTCACGTGCCGGGTGTCCAGGCCGGACAGGCCGCGTACCGCGACGTACGCCTTCTCGCGTCCGGGCAGGGAGACCCGGCCGCGCAGCACCGCCCCGGGGTCGCGCTCGATGCGGTCAAGGAGCCGGCGGTAGATGCCGGCCATGGCGGCGACGCAGGCGCCGCTGCGCCGGTCGAGCAGGGGGAGCAGCCGGTAGCCCTCGGCGAAGAGGGCGCGGGCCCTGCGCACCTCGAAGTGCACCAGGCCCGCGAAATCGGAGCCCTCCGGTGGGGTCGGCCCGCCGAATCCGGCCGAGCAGCCGAACTTGGCGAGGTCGTCGGCGGGCAGGTAGGTGCGCCCGCCCTCGGCGTCCTCGCGGACGTCGCGGAGGATGTTGGTGAGCTGGAGGGCGAGGCCGAGCGTGTCGGCGTACTCGGGTGCGCGTTCGGCGCCGCGCGCCCCCCTCTCCGTACCGAACACCCCGAGCGAGAGCCGCCCGATGGCGCCCGCGACGCAGCGGCAGTAGACCTTGAGGTCGTCCCAGGTCTCGTAGGTCTCGCCGCGTACGTCCATCTGGACGCCGTCGATGAGTTCGTCCAGGCCGCCGAGCGGGATCGGGAAGTGTGCGGCGGCGTGGGCGAGGGCGACCGCGACCGGGTCGGTGTCGTCCTCGTCGACCGCGCCGTCGCGGATCCGGGTGAGCAGCGCCCGGGTGTCCTCCAGCCGGGTCACCTTGACGTCGTTCGCCAGCGGGCCGTCGCCGATGTCGTCGACGCGCCGGGAGAACGCGTACAGCGCCGACATCGCGCGCCGCTTGGGCGCCGGCAGCAGCCGGATGCCGTAGGCGAAGTTGCGTGCCTGCTGTCCGGTGACGGCCTCGCAGTAGCTGTAGGCGGCGAGTACCGGTGCGGACGCGGGTGGTTGCGGCTCCACGGTCCGGATCACCCCTTTCCTCGCAGAGTCGCGCCCGCCTCGCGCAGCAACTGGACCTTGCCGGGCTTGGGCGGGCCGGGAAGTACGTCGTATTCGGCGGCGGCGATCGCGTGGAGGGCCGCCCTTCCTCCCGCCACGAACCCCGCGAGCAGCAGTCTGAGCCTGCCGTGGACGCTACCCACGAGGGGGGTGCCCTCATTCAGCAGCTCCCGGGCGCGTTGCGCCTGGTACGCGACCAGCGCGCGCACCGACGCGCCCGCGGTGGGCGCGGCGAGGTCCGCCTCCTGGACGTGGAAGCGCTTCATGTCCGCGGCGGGCAGGTAGACGCGGTCGCGGCCGAGGTCCTCGGCGACGTCCTGGAGGTGCTCGACGATCTGGAGGGCGGTGCAGACCGCGTCGGAGCGGCGGACGCGCTCGGGCGTCGAGGTGCCGGTGACGGCGAGGACGAGGCGGCCGACGGGGTTGGCCGACAGTTCGCAGTAGGCGAGCAGGTCGTCGTAGGTCTCGTACCGCTTGACGAGCTGGTCCTGGCGGTTGGCGGCGATCAGACCGAGAAAGGGCTCGGGGGTCAGCGCGTGACGGCGGACCGTCGGCCGGAGCCGGCGCAGCAGCGGATGGCCCGGCTCGGGGCCTGCCGGCTCGAACACCCGGCGCAGGTCCGCCTCGAAGGCGTCCAGCAGTGCCGGCCGGTCCTCGGCGGCGTCCTCGGGCACTCCGAGGAGGCGGGCGTCGGCGCCGCCGGGGGCCAGGTCACCGTCGCCGATGTCGTCGACCAGACGGGCGAACCCGTACACCGCCATGAGGTCGTCGCGCCAGGGCCGGGGCAGGAAGAAGGGGGCCACGGGGAAGTTCTCGGCGGCGGCCTTGTCGAGGGTGGCGCGTCCGGGGTCGGCGGCGCGCGCCGCGGCCACGGGCGTCATCGCGGACTGCCATGGGCGGGGACGGCACACACTGCGCTCAGCAGGGGAGTTTCCATAGCCATCGCCGTCACATCTCCCGTTCTACACTGTTGACCCAATGCGCACTATTTCGGACACGCCACCCGGGCTTTCGCCAGGCGGCATCGTTGGATGATGTCGGGCATTATGGCCCTGATTGCCGTCTTTCGGGACCGGTACAGCTTACGTTGTACAACGCGGCGCGTGACGGTGGGGGTCTCCGCGCAACACGACAACGCACCGATCGGCGTCAAGATTCCGCCGGGCGGCCGGAGTTGACGTCTCCTTTGCAGACGCCGGGCCCCGCCGGACAGTTCCGGCGAGGCCCTCGTGGCAGCGGGCTACTTGCCCGTGAACTTCTCGTACTCCCGGAGCACCTCGTCGGTGGGCCCGTCCATGCGCAGCTCACCGCGCTCCAGCCAGAGCACGCGGTCGCAGGTGTCGCGGATCGACTTGTTGTTGTGGCTGACCAGGAACACCGTGCCGGCCTGCTTGCGCAGCTCCCGGATGCGCGCCTCGGAGCGCTTCTGGAACTTGCGGTCGCCGGTGGCCAGGGCCTCGTCGATCATCAGGACGTCGTGGTCCTTGGCGGCGGCGATGGAGAAGCGCAGCCGGGCCGCCATGCCGGAGGAGTAGGTGCGCATCGGCAGGGTGATGAAGTCACCCTTCTCGTTGATCCCGGAGAAGTCGACGATCTCCTGGTAGCGGGCCTTGATCTGCTCGCGGGACATGCCCATGGCGAGCCCGCCCAGTATGACGTTCCGTTCGCCGGTCAGGTCGTTCATCAGGGCGGCGTTGACGCCGAGCAGGGAGGGCTGGCCGTCGGTGTAGACCTTGCCCTGCTCGGCGGGCAGCAGTCCGGCGATGGCCCGCAGCAGGGTCGACTTCCCGGAGCCGTTGGAGCCGATCAGGCCGATGGCCTCGCCCCGGTAGGCGACGAAGGACACCCCGCGCACGGCGTGCACCTTGCGCACGCCCCGCTCCTCGCCCCGCTTGACGATGCGGCTGAGCGCCGCCGTGGCGCTGCCCTTGCCGGTCCTCGCGCCGTTGACGCGGTAGACGATGTGCAGGTCGTCGGCGATGACCGTGGGGATCTTCTCGTCGGTGGTGTCAGCCACGGCCGTACCTCTCCTCAGCCTTCCAGAAGTAGACGAACCCGATCACGCCGGCCAGCAGTGCCCAGCCCAGCGCGAACGCCCACACGTGCGGGGGCAGGTAGGAGGAGCCGTACTCGTCGATCAGCGCGAAGCGGACCAGGTCCATGTAGATCGCCGCCGGGTTCCACTGCAGCACGTCGGCCAGCCAGGCCGGCACGTCCTTGCCCTCGAGCATCGCCGGGATGCTGAACATCACCCCGGACGCGTACATCCAGGTGCGCAGCACGAACGGCATCAGCTGGGCCAGGTCGGGCGTCTTGCTGCCCATCCGCGCGAAGACCAGCGCCAGCCCGGT
>NZ_JAGMUJ010000017.1 GCF_019049255.1 Streptomyces sp. AC558_RSS880
GACGGCGTCGACGCCGTCTACGGCGCCTCCGGCTGGGGCAGTTCCAACATCTACCTGCTCATCGGCACCCCCGACGCCAACGGCGACGCCATCCCCGACATCTGGACCGTGCGCACCGACGGAACCGTGCGGTTCTACTCCGGCGGCCGGACGGTCCTCTCGGGCTCGGGCACCGAGATCATCGGGACGTCGAGCTACTGGAAGACACGCATCGCCATCGGGTGAGCCACACGGCTCCCCGCGAGCGGGCGAGGGCCGTCGGAAGCGTAGTCCGACGCCCCTCGCCCATTTCGCACGGCCGCACCGTGACGTCAGCCCCGGTGCGCCCCGCTGCTCGCCCGGGGCCGCTCGCTCTTGCTCCCGTTCGGCCACAGGCGCGGCTTCCGCTTCGCCCCGAGGTCCTCGACCCAGCCGACCGCGAGGATCATCAGGCCGATGAGCGGCCAGACCAGGGCGAACGTCCAGATCGTGTACGTGCTGTCGAGAGCGGCTGTCGCCCGCTCGCTCTGCATGAACGGGAGCCGGTACAGCAGATCGATGATCGGGAACGTCGCCATGATCATCATGTTGTGCCACAGGTAGATGGTGACTGCCCGGTTGTTGGACAGGGTCACCAGCTTGTCCCAGTTCGCCAGGCGTCCCGGAAGTTCCCGCCACGACGGGGAGTACTGGAGCAGGATCACCACGAAGCCGAACGACCAGGCGGCATCGGCCAGCGGAATGTCGTTGAGGTCCCAGCCCGAGGGACCGAGGTGGCCCGAGGCCCACCACAGGCCGAAGGCCATCACCAGGGACGCGCAGGACACGGTGACGTACCGCGGGATCTGTTTCAGCATGCCGTCGTGATGGGCGAAGCCGAGGACCCAGCAGCCGCCGTAGACCGCGAAGTCGGTGACCGCGTTGCCCAGCTCGCCGGGGATGGTCACCAGGCCGGTGCCGACGATCGCCGTCAGGCCGAGCGGGGCGAGCATGGTCGGCCAGGGTGCCCGCCGGAACAGCCACAGCAGCAGCGGCGACGCGATGACGAACCACAGGTAGGCGCGCAGGTACCACAGCGGCCCCACCGTCTCGTCCGCCCAGGTGCTCTCCAGCGGACCCAGAACTCCGGCATCCACCGGGTAGGGCGGGGCGCCTATCGGGACGAGGTAGTTGACCAGGTTGATCAGACCCCAGACCCCGTCCTGGTCCGGGTCCTTCGAAGGGCTCCAGTCGCCCACGAACAACAGCGCCAGCACGACCGCCGCGAACGCCCACATCGGCGGCAGCAGTCGGCGGACCCGCCCGCGGATCACGCTCCACGCCGGACGCTTCAGCGAACGCGCCATCAGCGAGCCCGCCAGCGCGAACATCACGCCCATCGACGGGAACAGCACCGACAGCCAGGCCCAGCCGAAGAGGTGGTAGATCACGACGCGGACCAGGGCGATGGAGCGCAGCAGGTCCAGGTACCGGTCGCGGCCCGGCTTCTCGGGCGCCGGGGCGGGTGCGGGCTCGGTCGTCCGCTGCCGCGGGACCGTGTACGACGTCCCCGGGACCGTGCCGGCGTCCCCCGCGTACGGCGTTCCGTACGGGCCCGCCGGTTCCGGGCTCGTGCCCGTACCGGTCGTGTATCCGTGGGTCATGCCACGGGCCTCCGATCATCGCTGTGCGGGGCGCGCGGGCCCGGCACCGCTCCGGCGACGGGTGCCCCGACCACGCCCGTGCGCCGCAGCTTCTGCCAGCGCAGGCGGCCGCCGGTGAGCGCGGTGATCCAGGACTGGAGGAGGACGACGTACATGAGCTGGCGGTAGAGGATCTGCTGCAGCGGCAGCGAGATGAGGTGGGTCATGCGTTCCCGGTCGAGGTGGAAGGCGTACGCCGCGCAGACCGCCTGGATGGCCAGGACGCCCAGCCACGCCATGATCGTCTTCTCGGTGGGGCCGAAGACGAGGCCGTAGAGCAGGAAGACGTCGATCAGCGGCGCGAGCAGCGGGGCCACGATCATGAACAGGGAGACGAAGGGCAGGCCGATGCGGCCGAAGCGGCCCGAGGGGCCCTTGTCGATCACCGCGCGGCGGTGCTTCCAGATGGCCTGCATGGTGCCGTACGACCAGCGGTAGCGCTGGGACCACAGCTGCTGGACGGACTCCGGGGCCTCGGTCCAGGCGCGGGCGTTCTCGGCGTAGACCACGCGCCAGCCGGCGCGGTGCAGCGCCATGGTGACGTCGGTGTCCTCGGCGAGGGTGTCGTCGCTCATGCCGCCGATGGGCTCCAGGGCGGAGCGGCGGAAGGCGCCGACCGCGCCGGGGATGGTCGGCATGCAGCCGAGGATGTCGTACATGCGGCGGTCCAGGTTGAAGCCCATCACGTATTCGATGTGCTGCCAGGCGCCGATGAGGCTGTCCTTGTTGCCGACCTTCGCGTTGCCCGCCACCGCGCCGACCCTGGGGTCGCCGAAGGGCTGGACGAGTTCGCGGACGGTGGACGGTTCGAAGACGGTGTCGCCGTCCATCATCACGACGATGTCGTAACGGGCGTTGGCCAGGCCCCGGTTGAGCGCGGCCGGCTTGCCCGCGTTGAGCTGGCGGATCACCCGTACGTTGGGCAGGCCCATCGCCTCGACGATGCGGGCGGTGCCGTCGGTGGAGCCGTCGTCGATGACGAGGACCTCGATCGGGTGCTCGCTCGCCATCAGGGAGTTGACGGTGTTCTCGATGCACTTGGCCTCGTTGTACGCCGGGACCAGCACCGTCACGGGTTCGTGGACCGGTGGGCCCCAGCGGAAGTTCCTGCGGCGGACGCGGCGGGCGTGGACGCCGGAGAGGAGGAGCATCAGGACGAAGCGGCCGATGACCAGGGTGCCGATGACCGCGAGGCCGACCACCAGGACGCCGGTGATGTGCTCCGAGGCCTGGACCAGGAAGATCCATGCCTTGCCCTTCCAGAGGTCGGCGCCGGCGACCGGACTGTGGGCGCTGGGCGCGTCCAGGGCCTCGGTGAGGTTGTCGAACTCGTAGCCCTCGTCCTTCAGGTCGGGCAGGAACCTGTCGAGTGCCGCGACGGTCTGGCTGCGGTCGCCGCCGGAGTCGTGCATCAGGACGATGGCGCCCTTGCCGCCCTCGGGCGTGGCGCGGCGGATGATCTCGTCGACGCCGGGCCGTTTCCAGTCCTCGCTGTCGGTGTTGTTGACGACGGTGAGGTAGCCGCGGCTGCCGATGTACTGGGTGACCGGCCAGGTCTCGTTGTCCATGGCGGCGGAGAAGGAGGAGTACGGCGGGCGGAAGAGCGAGGTGCGGATGCCGGCCGCGCCGGTGATCGCCAGCTGGTTCTGCGACAGCTCCCAGTCGATGCGCTTCTTGGACTGGAGGGAGAGGTCGGGGTGGTTGAAGGTGTGCAGGCCGATCTCGTGGCCCTCGTCGACCATGCGCTGGACGAGGTCCGGGTAGCGGGAGGCCATGGTGCCGGTGACGAAGAAGACCGCGTGCGCGTCGTGCTTCTTCAGCACGTCGAGCACCTTCGGTGTCCAGGTCGGGTCCGGGCCGTCGTCGAAGGTGAGGACGAGGCGGCGGTCGGGCACGCTCAGGCTCTGGACCTGCCCGGCGCGGGCGTCGATGACCGGGCCGCCCTCGAGTATCTCCTCGGGCACGTTCGTGGTGGGGGCGGGCTTCCCGACACGGTGGTCGGCGAGGATCTCGCTGTGCACGTATCCGCGCAGCATGAGCATGGCCGCCAGGGCGACGAGGACGAGCACCGGGAGCAGCAGGCGCAAGGGCACCCGGCGGCGCGAAACGCCGTCACGGGCCTGGCGGGTGGCCCGGTGACGGGGGGAACGGGGTGCCATCAGACGACGTTCTCCGGGGACGGTGCGGTGGGAGCGGTGGACGGGTCCATCTGTACGGCGGAGCCGTCGGCGGCGACGACCGGCCGGTCGGCGGGGGCACCGGCGGCGTTGTCGGTGCCCCTGGCCTCTCCGCCGCCGGTGGGGGCGGTCGACGCGGGGTCGGGGATCTCCGACACCGACGGGTCGGCGGGCGCCGTGCTCACGGTGTCGTCCGAGGGCGTGGTGGTGTCGCCGCCACTGCCGGTGGCCGGGTCGGTGGTGTTCTGCCGGGTCGACGTGGATGTCGGGTCGGCGGCCTCCGACCGGTCCGCGGTGCCGGCCCCGCCACCCGTCGCGGGAGCGGTGGTGTCGGGCGCGGGCAGCGTCGGGGCGCCGGTGGTCGGCGTGCCGCCCGGGGCGAGGCCGGTGCCGGAGCCGGGCGTGACGCCCGTCTCCCCGGGCCGCGGTGTCGTCTCGACCTGACCGGCGGGCTCGCCCTTCTGGCCGGGGACGGGCATCCAGGGGGCGTCGGAGTTGCCGGACAGCAGTGTGGCGACCATGACGACGGCGTAGCCGGCGCAGGCGAGGCCGACGGCCAGGCCGATACGGCGGTAGAGGCGGCTGCGGCGGCCGGACTCGTCGACGAACACGGGTCCGCCGGCGGCCTCCTGTCCGCCGCCCGCCCGGCTCGTCGTCCGGCGCAGTTCGAGGCCTTCCCCGATCTGCACGGAGTCGAGCTGGACCGTCACCTCGTGCGGGTCGTGGGTGGCCGCGGCGGAGTCGCCGGCCTCCTCCTGCCAGGGGTCACGGACGGGGGTGCGGGAGACCGCCGGGGCGCCGGAGTCCGGGGCGGGACGCAGGAACTCGGTCGGCGCACCGGAGTCCGAGGCAGGGCGCAAGAACTCGGTCGGGGCGCCGGCTGTCCCGGGGTCGGACGGCGGACCCCCGGACACCGGAGGGAAGACGGCCGTCCCGGGGTCGGACGGCGGGCGTCGGAAGGACGGCGGGGAACCGGCCGCTCCGAAGTCGCCCGAGGGGCGTGCTCCGCCCGGCCGGGACGAGGGTCCTGCCGTCTTGGCGCCGGGGGCGCCGCCCGGCTGGCGGGGGATGCGCAGGGCGGTGGTGCGCTCGGTGTCCCAGGGACCGTCCGCCGGGCTCTCGGACGGCATCGACCGGTGCGGTGCCGTGGTACGCCCGGCGTTCCAGGGAGCGTCCGGCCGGCCCTCGGACGGTGCCGTACGGCCCGGCGCCGCGGGGCCACGGGTGTCACCGGCCCGGGGGCCGGTCCACGGCTCGGGCCGGGCGGAGGGGTCCGCGCGGTGGGCGGCGTCGGGCAGGACCTGGGTCTTGTCGCTGTCGCCAGTCTTATCGCTGTCGCCGGTCTTGTCGCTGTCGCCGGGGAAGAATCCGACGTGGGCCCAGCGGTCCTCGAGGGAGCCGGGACCGGAGTCGGCCCCGCGCACGTCCGCGCCGGCGGGCTTCTCGCTCAGGGGGAGGACCCTCGTCTCACGCAGGTCCTCGTCCTCGGCGTTCCCGAACGCCGATACGCCCTCGGGCCGTTCCGGTTGGGCGTCTTCCCGCCATTTTTCCACGCGCACGCACTTCCCCCCACAGGGTACTTACGGTGCGCGTACGACTCGAGCACCCGCCGGCGGAACGGGCCCCCACCCGCTCCGAGCGCCCCGTTTATCACACCGTGCTCGGGGACCGAATGTAGCGCACGTGGAGGCCCTGTGTTCCCGGGGCAGTCATTCGTGTCAGTAGTGAGACATCAGTGAGCGGCCATCACGATAATGTCCCGGTCGGGCAGCCACCCCTCCACCGGCCGCCGCAGCCAGCCCTCCTCGGCGGCGACGACGGCCGCCGCCCGCCGGAGAGCGCCCAGAGCGGGATGAACAAGCCCTTTCCG
Source organism: Streptomyces sp. AC558_RSS880 (assembly GCF_019049255.1). Lineage (GTDB taxonomy): Bacteria > Actinomycetota > Actinomycetes > Streptomycetales > Streptomycetaceae > Streptomyces. The sequence goes on from NZ_JAGMUJ010000017.1 coordinate 5,709, forward strand.
CCACACAAGGGACACGGGTGACAGCGGAATCGGGTCCACGAGAGGGCGCAGCACCGTCGAGGGCAGTGGCGGAAAATCGATCACGGCGAGGATCGGGTGACGGGTCCTGGCCATGATCCGCTGGAACTCCTCCTCCCCGACGGCCAGCGGCGCGGGCGGCGCGAGCGCGATCCCCCGTCCTTCGAACAGCGACCGCGCGAGGTCCGTCCACTCCGGCGTACGGGGGTTGCCGGCCCCGGCGTAGACCGTCTCGCCGGCCAGCGCGGCGAGCGGCACCTCGGTCAGTGCGGCCAGCGGGTGGTCCTCGGGCAGGACGACCGCCATCGGCTCGTGGCGCACGGGCTGCTGGTCGAGTCCGGCCCGCAGCGCGGGGGCGAGGCCCGCGAACCGTCCGAACGACGCGTCGAGCCGCCCCGCGAGCAGCTCCCCCGCGGCCCCGGTCAGCCCGCTCTCGTAGCGGGCCATCAGCTCGTGCCCGGGGGCGAGTTCGCGGGCCCGGTGCAGCACCCGGCGCGGGGTGTGCAGGCCCGGGCTGTTGAGGTCCACCAGCAGGGGCCGGGCCCGTCCGGCGGCGGCGAGCAGGTCGTCCTGCGCCTGGAGCACCGCGCGGGCGTACGGCAGCAGGCGTTCGCCGTCGGCGGTGAGCGTCACCTGGCGGGTGGTCCGTACGAACAGCTCGTTGCCCAGCTCCCGTTCCAGCCGCCGTACGTCCCTGCTGAGCGCCTGCTGGGCGACGTAGAGGCGGGTGGCGGCCCGGGTGAAGTGCAGCTCCTCGGCGACGGTCACGAAGGCGCGCAGCAGGCGGGGGTCGAGGTGGGCGGGGGCGGACATGGCGCGAACTTACAACACGGGTGCGTCAATCGGCGCCGGGAAGGTGTTGGACCGGCCGCACGGCCACGGGCGACGGTGGTGTCATGCCCCAGCCGACCTCCCGTTCCCGGGACACCCCCCTGCTCACGGTCACCGCCGACGCCCTGGTCGCCGTCGACTTCGGCCCGCGCGGGCGGCGCGAGCCCCGCGCGAAGGGCCCGTACCGCCGTCTCCTCGCACTGCCCGGCGCCCGCGCGTTCACCGCCGGCAACCTGATCGCACGGCTGCCGATGGGCATGTTCAGCGTGAGCGCGGTCGTGATGATCGCCGGGACGCGGGGCTCGTACGCCCTGGCCGGCGCCGTCACCGCGACGGGCCTGGCGGCGACGGCGGTGGTCGCGCCGTGGACCGCGCGCCTGGTCGACCGGTACGGGCAGGCCCGGGTCGCCCTGCCGGCCACGGTGTTCGCCGTGCTCGGCTCCCTCGCGCTGCTGCTCTGCGTACGCCACGGCGCCCCGGACTGGACCCTGTTCGCCTCCTACGCCGCCACCGCCACCACCCCCAACACCGGCGGGATGTCCCGGGCACGCTGGGCGCACCTGCTGAAGGGGGACGCCGAGGCCCTGCACACCGCCAACTCCTTCGAACAGGCCGCGGACGAACTGTGCTTCATGCTCGGCCCGGTGCTCGCGGCCTTCCTGTGCGGGACGTTCTTCCCGGAGGCGGGCACGCTCGTGGGCGCCGTGCTGCTGCTGACGGGCGTCCTGCTGTTCACCGCCCAGCGGTCGACCGAGCCGCCGGTCGAGCGGCGTTCCTCCGCGGGGGCGCCGCTGCGGGCGCCCGGCATGCGGCCGCTGCTGGTCGTCTGTCTCGCGACGGGCGCGGTGTTCGGCTCGCTGGAGGTCGTCACCCTCGCGTTCGCGGACGAGCGGGGGCACCGCTCGGCGGCCGGTGTGGTGCTCGCGCTCCAGGCGGCCGGTTCCTGTGCGGCGGGGCTGCTGTACGGGGCGGTGCGCCCGGCGGGGTCCGCGCGGTCCCGGCTGCCGTGGTGCCTGGCCGCGATGACCGCGCTGATGGTCCTGCCGCTGCTCGCGGCCGGGCTCACCGGTTCGCTGGTGCTGCTGGCGGGGGCGCTGCTGGTCGCCGGGATGGCGACCGCGCCGACGATGGTCACCACCATGACCCTGGTCCAGCGGTACACGCCCGAGGGCCGGCTGAACGAGGGCATGACGCTCGCGGTGACCGGTCTGCTCGGCGGGATCGCCTGCGGCAGCGCGGCGGGCGGCTGGACGGTGGAGCACGTCTCGGCGACGGCCGGGTACGGCGTGCCGGTGGCGGCGGCCGCGACCGCCCTCCTCGTGGCCCTCTGCACCCTCGTCCTGTTCGGGCCGTCGAACCGCTCCACCGATTCCCTCCCGACCCATTGACGGTCACGGGCCCCGCACATACCTTCACCCGTCGAAGCGCTTCGAAACCGCTTTCTGCCTCCCCACGGACCGTGCAGATGAGGACCCCCGATGGTGAAGATCACGGATGTGGCCCGGCGCGCCGGGGTCTCCCCCAGCACGGTCTCGTACGCGCTCAGCGGCAAGCGCCCGATCTCCGACGCGACCCGGCTCCGGGTCCAGGCGGCCGTCCGCGAGCTGGGCTACCGCGCGGACGGCGGGGGCCGGGGCCCGGCCGCCCTCAGGTCGAAGGTGCTGGCCCTGGCGGCCCCGGTGCGCTCCGGCGTCCATGTGCCGGTGGTGACGCGGTTCGCGGTGTCGGTGGTCACCGCCGCCCGCGCCCACGACCACGACGTGCTGCTGCTCACCCAGGGCGAGGGCGAGGAGGGCCTCGGGCGCGTCGCGGACACCCGGCTGGCGGACGGGGTGATCGTGATGGACGTACAGCTCCAGGACCCCCGGCTGCCGCTGCTGCACTCGGGGGCCTTGCCGTCCGTGCTGATCGGCGTGCCCGCCGAGCCGGACGGGCTGACCTGTGTCGACCTGGATTTCCGGGCGGCCGGTGAACTGTGCGTGGACCATCTGGCGCGGCTCGGGCACCGGGTGGTGGCGCTGGTCGGCTCGCCGCCGGAGGTGTACGTACGGCGGACCGCGTTCGCGCGGCGGCTGGTGGAGGGCTTCACGGCGGCCGCCGACCGGCACCGGCTCACCTCGGCCGTGCATCCGTGCGGGACCGGCCGGGACGCCGCCCGCGTGATCGCCGAGCGGCTGGTGCGCGAGCTGCCGTCGCTGACGGGGGTGGTCGTGCACAACGAACCGCTCCTCGACCCGCTGATCGACGCCTTCGAGCAGCTGGGGCTGAGCATCCCCGGCGATCTTTCCCTGACCGCCGTCTGCCCGTCCCCCGTCGCCGCGTCGGCCCGCGTCCCGGTCACCTCGGTCGCGGTGCCGTCGGCGGAACTGGGCACCCGCGCGGTGCACCTGCTGGTACGGAAGCTGTCCGGGGTCCCCGTACCGGGGGTCACCCTGCTGCCGCCCCGGCTGACGGAACGGGCGAGCACGGCACCGCGCGGGGCGTGACGGCCGGTGCCGTCCCGGCCCGGTCGGTTCCGGTTACCGGGCTTTCCCGGGGCCGCATGACACAGGCCCCGCCGCTCGGAGCGACGGGGCCTGTGCCCACATGGGGTGGAGTGGAGATGGCGGGAATCGAACCCGCGTCCAACGGTGCGGAACCAGGGCTTCTCCGTGTGCAGTCGGCTGTGCTTTTCTCGGCCCCGGAGATCACGCCGACAAGTCTCCGACGGGCCCAGTCACTGTGTGGTTTCCCTCTTCACCCCGTGACCGGGTTCAAGGTTTAGTCCCCTAGATGATGCCAGGATCCGGGTCGGGAACACCCCCGGGCTGACACTCCCTTAAGTAGGGGAGCCGCTGCTCGCTACCTGAAGATCAGGCAGCGAGGGCAAGCTCGCCCTGGGAGATGGATCGCTTGGAATTGGCGATTATTTTTTCGGCCTGTGGTTTACGAGATCATGGCCGCTTCCTCGACACGCTTCCCCTGCTTCGACAGCCGCTGTCGAAACCGATCATCCCCATGTTGATTTTTCAACCCCCTGGAGGGGGCACGCACCCGCTGTGAGGTGCTTGCGCCATCGTACGTGACCAACGCCCGACGATGCCACCGTATTCCCGGCGGTCAACCCGCCTTCGTACAGGGTTCAACGCCCGCCGGGTCCGGGATGTTCCCGCTCAGGCCCGCTGCTTCCTGCGGACCGCCGAGATCGCCCGTTCGGTCTCGCGCCGGTCCTGCTTCTCCCGGAGCGTCTGCCGCTTGTCGTACTCCTTCTTGCCCTTGGCCAGCGCGATCTCGACCTTCGCCCGGCCGTCCTTGAAGTACAGGGCGAGCGGCACGATGGTGTGGCCCGTCTCCTGGGACTTGGACTCCAGCTTGTCGATCTCCTCGCGGTGCAGCAGCAGCTTGCGCTTGCGCCGCGCGCTGTGGTTCGTCCAGGTGCCCTGGCTGTACTCCGGCACGTGCACGTTGTGCAGCCACGCCTCGTTGCCGTCCAGCTGGACGAAGCCGTCCACCAGCGACGCCCGGCCCTGGCGCAGGGACTTCACCTCGGTGCCGGTGAGGACCAGGCCGGCCTCGTAGGTGTCGATGATGAGGTAGTCGTGCCGCGCCTTCTTGTTCTGCGCGATCAGCTTGCGCCCTTTTTCCTTAGCCATAGTGCCGCCCATTTTCGCACCAGGGAGGGGGTCCGCGGAAAGCCGATTACCGACCGCGGGTCAGCGGCCGAGTCCGCTGAGGACCGTCTCGGCGCGCTGGAGCGCCTGTCCGTCGGCCTCCAGGTCGGGGGCGAGGCCGCGCCCGTCGACGCTCCGGCCGGAGGGGGTGCGGTAGTGGCCGACGGTCAGCTCGGCGACGGAGCCGTCGGGCAGTTCGGTCGGCATCTGGACCGAGCCCTTGCCGAAGGTGCGGGAGCCCACGACGACCGCCCGTCCGCGGTCCTGCAGGGCGCCGGTGAGGAGCTCGGCCGCGCTCATCGTCCCGCCGTCGACGAGCGCGACCAGGGGTCTGGTGGTGTCGCCGCCGGGCTCGGCGTGCAGGGCGCGCTGCTCGCCCTCGACGTCGTACGTGGCGACCAGGCCGCCGTCGAGGAAGGCGGAGGCGGCGGTGACCGCCTCGGCGACCAGTCCCCCGGAGTTGCCCCGGAGGTCGAGGACGATGCCGGCGCCGGCGGGTGCCTGCCGTACGGCGGTGCGGACCTCGTCGCCGGAGCCCTTGGTGAAGGCGCCGACCGTGATGACGGTCACCCGGGAGGCGAGCTCGCGGACGGTGACGGTGTCCCGGGACAGCCGGGCGCGGCGCACGGTCTCGTGCCACGCGCGCCTGCCGCGTTCCAGACCGAGCCGGACGGTGGTGCCGGCGGACTCGCCGGTGGTCTCGCCGCGAAGTAAGGAGACGACCTCCGTGACGGGCCGGCCGTCCACCTTCTCGCCGTCGACGCTGCGCAGCCGGTCGCCCGCGCGGATCCCGGCGTCGGCGGCGGGCGTGTCGTCGCCCACCCTCGTCACCTCGATCCGGCCCTTCCGCTCGCGGGCCCACAGGCCGACGCCGGTGTACCGGCCGCCCAGGGCGTCCTCGAACTCCTCGTACTCGTCCGGGGAGTAGACGGCGGCCCAGCGGTCCCCGCTGCGGCTGACGGCGCGCCGGGCGGCCTCCAGGGGGGAGGCGCCCTCGGCGGCGGCCTCCTCGGCCGCCCGGGCGACATCCGTGCCGTGGCCGACGGGAGCGGCCGAAGCGGCGCCGTCCGCCGTGGCCCCGCCGTCGGTCCCGGGGAGGTTGCCCGTGGCCGCGCCGGCGACGAGCACGCTCGCGAACACCAAGGTCAGGGCGGCCCCGCGGCGGATGCGGCGGGGCTGACAGAACAGGGCACGACCTGACATGCCGGTGAGTCTAGGACAACGCGAAGGGGCGCACGGCAGGTTGGCCGCGCGCCCCTCTTGGCAAGAGTCACACCTTGAGATACTTGCGCAGCGCGAAGAACGCGGCCAACGCGGGCATCAGCAGACTGGTCGCGAGGATCAGCGGAAGCTTCGTCAGGACGGCGTCCCAGCCGATGAAGTTGATCAGATTCAGCTTCTCCGACAGGGCCAGCCCGTTGTCGATGATGAAGTACCGCCCGACCACCAGGAACCCGCACGCGAGGATGCCGCCGATGAGTCCGGCGACGGCGGCCTCCATGATGAACGGCGTCTGGATGTAGAAGCCGGAGGCGCCGACCAGCCGCATGATGCCGGTCTCGCGGCGACGGCTGAACGCGGAGACGCGCACCGTGTTCACGATCAGCATCAGGGCGACCACCAGCATCAGCGCCATCACCGCGCGGGCGGCCCAGTTCATGCCGTTCAGCAGCCCGAAGAGGTTGTCCAGGATGCCCTTCTGGTCCTGCACCGACTGCACGCCGTCCCGCCCGTCGAAGGCGGTGGCGATGACCTGGTACTTCTCCGGGTCCTTCAGCTTGATGCGGTACGACTCCTGCATCTGGTCCGGCGTCAGGGAGCTGGCCAGCGGGGAGTCGCCGAACTGCTCCTTGTAGTGCTTGTACGCCTCGTCCTGCGACTCGTACGTCACCGAGTCGACGACCGTCATCTTCTCCAGGTCGGTCTTGATCTGGCCCTTCTGGTCGTCGGTCACCGCGCCCTTGGCGCAGTTGGGGTCGGACTCGGCGTCACTCTTGTTGCACAGGAAGATGGAGACGTTGACCTTGTCGTACCAGTAGCCCTTCATGGTGTTCACCTGGTCGCTCATCAGGAGCGACCCGCCGAACAGGGCGAGCGACAGGGCGACGGAGACGACGACGGCGAAGGTCATCGTCAGGTTGCGGCGGAGACCCACACCGATCTCCGACAGGACGAACTGGGCGCGCATGGCGTCTGATCAAGCCTTTCCGTGGAGCGTCAGTGCTGGTAGCCGTAGACGCCGCGTGCCTGGTCGCGGACGAGACGGCCCTTCTCCAGCTCGATGACGCGCTTGCGCATCTGGTCCACGATGTTCTGGTCGTGCGTCGCCATCACCACGGTGGTGCCCGTCCGGTTGATCCGGTCGAGCAGCTTCATGATGCCGACGGAGGTCTGTGGGTCGAGGTTGCCGGTGGGCTCGTCGCAGATGAGCAGCTTGGGCCGGTTGACGAAGGCCCGCGCGATGGCGACGCGCTGCTGCTCACCGCCGGAGAGCTCGCCGGGCATCCGCTCCTCCTTGCCGCCGAGCCCGACGAGGTCGAGCACCTGCGGCACGGACTTGCGGATCTCACCGCGCGACTTGCCGATGACCTCCTGCGCGAAGGCGACGTTCTCGGCGACCGTCTTGTTCGGCAGCAGGCGGAAGTCCTGGAACACGGTCCCCAGCTGGCGCCGGATCTGCGGCACCTTCCAGTTGGAGACGCGGGCGAGGTCCTTGCCCAGAACGTGCACCTGTCCGTGGCTGGCCCGCTCCTCGCGGAGGATCAGCCGCAGGAAGGTGGACTTTCCGGAGCCGGAGGACCCCACGAGGAACACGAACTCGCCCTTCTCCACTTCCAGGGTGACGTCCCTGAGTGCGGGGCGGTTCTGCTTGGGGTAGGCCTTGGACACGTTGTCGAATCGGATCACGAGTGCACCACGGTTAGCCGGGGGTAGATGAGCGTGACCATACGCGAACCGGGGAAGCGAGCGCAGGCACCGGTAGGGGTTGCGTAAGACTTGCGCCCTTTTGTTCCGGTGCCGGGTGGGCACAACACCTCAGGAGCGCGAGGAACTGCGCGATCCGCCCCCACGGCGCCACAGCCGCGAAGCTCTCCGGAACCATCCCTCTGGGAGCGACCCGGCGCGGCTTCCGCAGGAACCTGGCACAGTGGAAGGGGAACGTTCGCGAGAGGGTGGGCGTTGTTCATCTGGAACCGGTGCGAGGAGGGCGAGCGCATGACGTACGACCGGCTGGTGTGCGCGAACTGCGCCGCGCCCGTGAGCGAGGGCCGGTGCCCGGTGTGCCGCGCGAACCGCGAGCGGCTGCAGCAGGAGAACTTCTTCGCGGGGCTGAACCCCATGACGCTGATCGCGCTGCTGGCGGTGCTGGTCGCGGCGGTGGCGCTGCTCGCCCACCAGACCGTCTGACGTCGTACGGGACAGGACGAAGCGAAGGGCCCGGAGCGCGGTCGCGCTCCGGGCCCTTCGTCTTACGTCATGCGTACGGTGCGTACGCGCGCGGCCACCGTCAGGCGGCGGCGCCGCGGCCGGACATCATGCGCGGCAGCACCCGGAAGCCGATACCGCCGGCGATCATCGTGGCGGCACCGATCAGCAGGAAGGTGGTCTCGGCGGCACCGGTCTCGGCGAGCTCCTTGCCGTCGCCCTGGGCCGAGGTGGCCGGGACGTCGTCGCCGGTGTCGGTGAGGGCCGAGGAGCCCTCGTCCTGGGGAGAGGCGTCGTTGCCGCCGTCCGGGGTGGTGCCGGTGTTGTCGTCGTCACCGTCGTCACCCGGGGCGGGCTCTACGGGGTCCTCGCCACCGGGCTCTTCCCCGCCCGGCTCCTCGCCACCGGGGTTCTCACCGCCGGGGTTCTCGCCACCGGGGTTCTCACCGCCGGGGTTCTCACCGCCAGGGTTCTCGCCACCGGGGTTCTCACCGCCAGGGTTCTCGCCACCGGGGTTCTCACCGCCAGGGTTCTCGCCACCGGGGTTCTCACCGCCAGGGTTCTCACCGCCAGGGTTCTCGCCACCGGGGTTCTCACCCCCCGGGTTCTCACCGCCAGGGTTCTCGCCACCCTCCCCTTCGCAGTCCGGATTGACCACGATGTCACAGCCCGGGTCCGGCTCGTCGCCAGCGGTGATGCCGATGTTGAACTCGAGCGCCGAAGCGGCACCCGCCGCCGTCAACGACGCACCCGCGGCGATCACGGCGCCGGCTGCGATGCGTGCGACGCGGATCCGCGTCTTCTTCGTCATGTGTGTGCTACCCCCAGTAGCTGATCGTCAATGAGGCCGCGCTCGGGGCGGTGATCAACGGGGGTGACTCTGATGAAACGCCCCCCGGTTCACATGCGCCCCAGAGATACGCATGCCACGCTTCACCTTTCCCATTTTCCAAAAGAACGTCAAGGCCGTTGCGTACGCGATGTCCGCCTACGCACGCTTTGCGCGAAAACGAAACTGTGAGTGTGACGTAAATCCCGGATGTCACCGGACGAAAAAGGCAACTGCCGTCCAAGTGACGGCAGTTGCCTTGTCGACAAATCGGCGTTCGCGCGGGAGGTTACTTCTCCTGCTGCTTGCGCCAGCGAATTCCGGCCTCCAGGAAACCGTCGATCTCGCCGTTGAACACGGACTCGGGGTTGCCGACTTCGTGCTCCGTGCGCAGGTCCTTGACCATCTGGTACGGGTGCAGCACGTACGAACGCATCTGGTTGCCCCAGGAGTTGCCGCCGTCGCCCTTGAGGGCGTCCATCTTGGCCTGCTCCTCCTGGCGGCGCCGCTCCAGGAGCTTGGCCTGGAGGACGTTCATCGCGGTGGCCTTGTTCTGGATCTGGGAGCGCTCGTTCTGGCAGGAGACCACGATGCCGGTGGGGAGGTGGGTGAGCCGCACCGCGGAGTCGGTGGTGTTCACGCCCTGGCCGCCGGGGCCGGACGACCGGTACACGTCCACCCGCAGCTCGGACTCGTCGATCTCGATGTGGTCGGTCTGCTCGACCACGGGGAGGATCTCGACGCCCGCGAAGGAGGTCTGGCGGCGGCCCTGGTTGTCGAAGGGCGAGATGCGCACCAGGCGGTGGGTGCCCTGCTCGACGGAGAGGGTGCCGTAGGCGTAGGGCGCCTGGACGGAGAAGGTGGTCGACTTGATGCCGGCCTCCTCCGCGTACGACGTCTCGATCAGCTCCGTCTTGTAGCCCTTCTGCTCCGCCCAGCGCAGGTACATCCGCTGCAGCTTCTCGGCGAAGTCGGCGGCGTCGACGCCGCCGGCCTCGGCACGGATGTTGACGAGCGCCTCACGGGAGTCGTACTCGCCGCTGAGCAGCGTCCGGACCTCCATCTCGTCCAGCGCCTTCCGGACCGCGGCGAGCTCGGACTCGGCCTCCGCGCGGGTGTCCGGGTCGTCCTCCTCCTCGGCCATCTCGAAGAGCACGGAGAGATCGTCGATCCGGCCCCGGAGCGCCTCGGTCTTCCGCACCTCGGCCTGGAGGTGGGAGAGCTTGCTGGTGATCTTCTGCGCCTCGTCCGGGTTGTCCCACAGGGACGGCGCGGCCGCCTGCTCCTCGAGCACGGCGATGTCTGCCCTCAGCTTGTCGAGGTCCAGAACGGCCTCGATCGACTCCATGGTCGAGGAGAGGGACTTGAGCTCTTCGGATACATCGACGACTGCCACGCCCTCCAGCGTAACGGCTCCGCCGACCGGCCCACGCAGTGCGGCGGGGCCGGGGCGGCTCGCCGCAGTCAGAAGTGTGCTCGCTTGCCGGCGCTGGGGGGTGGGTTCGCTTGCCGGCGCTCACAGGGTGCCGCTGCGCCCACCCTCCCCCACTCTCGGCTTCGCTCGAGCGGGGGGACCCCCATCGCCCCAGCGGCACGACTGCCCGCAGCTATGGGGTTGCGGGCGCCGAGTTCCGGGTGTCCTGGGGCGGGGGCGCCTCGTCCTCCGTCGTGGCCAGCCAGGTGCCGACGCCCGCCGCCACGAGCACCACCGCCGCCACCGCCAGGGTGAGCCGGCGCCGGCGGGCGACCGCGCGGTTGCGGGCGGAGCCCGGCCGGCGCGCACCCGCCGCGCGGGGCGCGCGGGCCGTGCCGCGGGCACCGCCGGCCAGCTCGTCGGGGGCCGGCACCCTCATCGACGTGTGCGTGTCGCGGTTGGAGTCGGCCGGTTTCGCGCCCGGCACCAGCGGGACCGCGCCGCGGCGCCGCACCGGCGCCCCGGTGGCCGGGGCCGGCCCGGAGGGCTGGAGCTCCTCCCCCGCCTCCTCCGCGGGCTCGGTGTCCGGCTCGTCCACGTCCAGCGGCGGCATCCCCGCCAGCATCGGCAGCAGCTCCCGCAGCCGTGCGCCCAGCTCGGAGGCGCGCAGCCGGGACGCCGGGGCCTTCGCCAGGCACTGCACCAGCAGCTGCCACAGCTCGTCCGGGATGCCCGGGAGGGGGACGACCGTCTCGGTGACGTGGCGGCGCAGCACCGCGCCCGGGTGTCCGCCGCCGAACGGCGTGAAGCCGGCGAGCAGCTCGTACAGGACCGTGGCCAGCGCGTAGATGTCGACCGAGGCGCGCGGGGGCAGGCCCTCGACGATCTCCGGCGCCAGGTAGTCCGGCGTTCCGATGATCTTCGTGGCCCGGGTGCGGCGCGGGGTGTCGATGAGTTTCGCCACACCGAAGTCGGTGAGCAGGGCGCGGTGCGAACCGCCGGGGCCGAACGGGCCCTCCATGTCGAGCAGCACGTTCTCCGGTTTCACGTCCCGGTGCACGACCCCGGCCGCGTGTGCCGCCGCCAGGCCGTCGGCGACGTCGGCGACGATCGCCACGGCGGCCTCCGGGGCCAGCCTGCGCTCCCGGTCGAGGCGGGTGCGCAGGTCCGTGCCCCGGACGAGGTCCATGACCAGGGCGAGATCGTTGCCGTCGACCACCAGGTCGCGTACGGAGACGACGTGCGGATGCTCCAGACCGAGCAGCACCGTCCGCTCCCGCACGAAGCGGCCGACGAGCTCCTGGTCCGAGGAGAGATCCTCACGCAGCAGCTTGATGGCGACGGGCCCGTCGGGGCCCTCGCCCAGCCACACCGTGCCGGCGCTGCCCCGCCCGAGGATCTGATGGGCGGTGTACCGGCTGCCGATTCTCCGTGCCAAGACTGCTCCTACCGACGCGTGTTGCCGCTAAAGCTACGCGTCCGGAGTGCCGGCCTTCACGGGGGATCCGGAAATCACCCCTCAGATGTCGACAAATCAGCAAACAAGCTCAGTTCGTCCCGGAGGGCACCGAGGGCTCGTCGGAGCCGCCCAGGTCCTCGATCCAGCCCGTCACCGAGCCGAACCAGTCGCTGAGCTGGTCCCAGTAGCCCTTGCCGGTGCCGATCCAGTCCTGGAGCGGGCTCAGCTCCCAGATCAGCCAGCTCGCGACGAACAGGATGACGATCGTGAACAGGCATCCCTTCAGGCAGCCCAGGCCGGGGATGCGCATCGGGTTGGCGCCGCGCTGCCGGGGCTGCCGCGGCTCCCGGGCCGGGCGCTGCGGCTCCGGCGGCGGCGCGTACCGCTGCGGCTGGGGCTGCTGGGGCTGCTGGGGCCGCTGGGGCTGCGGCGGGGGCGGGGCGTACTGCTGGGGCTGGTGCTGTTGCTGCGGGTGGCCGTACCCGGGGCCGGGCTGCTGCGGCTGGGGGCGCCGCTGCGGCTGCTGCGGCTGCTGCTGCGGGGGCCGGGAGACCTGCCGCTGGGGGCGGCGGCGCAGCGGGTCCTGGCTCGGGTCGAGGTACTGGACCTGGGTCTGCTCGTTGCGGTCGCGGGCGGCGCGGAGCTGGTTCTGCCAGGGGTGCGGGTCCTCCGGACCGGCACCGGGCCCGCCGGGCTGCCCCGGCGGTACGGGGGGCATGACGGCCGTGGGGTCGGCGGCACCCGCCGGGCCTCCGGTCTGCGGCAGGACGCTGGTCGCGCCGTTGGGGTCGTAGCCGCCCGCGCCGCTCTGCGGCAGCACCTGCGTCGGGTCGGCGGCGCCGGGCACGCCGGGTACGGGCGCGGGCGCCGGGTCGGGGGCGAGGAGCGCGCCGACGTTCTCGGCGGCGGCGATCTGCGCGGAGTTCGCGTGCACGCCGATGCCGTCGGCGACGACGCGCAGGCCGCGCGCGAGGTTCTCGGCGCTGGGCCGTTCGTCGGGGTTCTTGCGCAGGCAGCGCTCGATGACCGTCCACAGCGGGTCGGGGACCGTGGAGGGGCGGCGCGGTTCGGCGCTCAGGTGCTGGTGCAGCACCTCCAGGGCGGAGCCGCCGGAGAACGGCGGGCGGCCGGTGACCAGCTCGTAGAGCAGGATGCCGGCGCCGTAGATGTCGACGGCGGAGGTCTGCGGGCGGCCCTCGGCGGACTCGGGGGCGATGTACGCGGGCGTGCCGACGAACTCGTGGGTGCGGGTCAGACCCGGGGAGTCGGCGAGGCGGGCGATGCCGAAGTCGGTCAGCATCGGGTGCATCTCGCCGTTCTGCTGCTTGAGCAGGACGTTGGCGGGCTTCAGGTCGCGGTGCACCACGCCGTCGGCGTGGCTGGCGCCGAGCGCGTCGGCGATCTGCGCGGTCAGCAGGGCGGCGGCGACGGGGGTGAAGGGGCCGTTCTCGCGGAGGTGGCGGTGCAGGTCGGGGCCCTCGACGAGGTCCATGACCAGCGCCAGCAGATCACCCTCGACGACCAGGTCGCGGACCCGGACGATGTTGGGGTGGGTGAGCCGGAGCAGGACGGACCGCTCCCGCAGGAAGCGCATCACGACGTCGGCGTCGTTGGCGAGCTCCTCCTTGAGGACCTTGATCGCGACGGTCTCGCCGGGCTGTCCCGGTACGGCCGCCTCGGCGCCCGCGGTCTCCCGCTGGCGGGCTCGCCAGACGGTGCCCGTGGCGCCGCGTCCGAGCGGCTCCTCGAGCAGGTACTTGCTGCCGACTGGCCGCACGTCACGCACTCCCTGCTGCTTGCTTGGCGTACACCCTGGTCCACCGTGTCACTGAACGTTCCGACCCACTGTAGTGCCGCCGCGTGGGATACCGGCCGGTCGTCTTCGACGTGATCTCGCTGTGGGGCTTACGTACCCGTTCCCGTCCGTGTTCGGAGGTTCGCAGGAAAGACGCCCGACCCGGTCCGTTGGTTGCCGCATGCCGGACGTGACCGATCTCAAGTGGACCCGGAACGATCATTCGCTCCTCACCGGTCAGGCACTTTTGCGGGCAGAGCCGACCAATCAAGATCATTTGCTGCCGGAGTGCGGGCGCGTTGTCGGTGGCAGGTGCGAGGATGCGTGCAGTACTGGCCGTACGTGCGCGTGTGGCGGTGGGGGAAGTCCACGGTGGGGGGACCGCGGGGCGGTGGTGTCCCCCGCGTCGCGGGCGCCCGCGCAGAAGGGACCGCTGACGGCGATGCAGATCCGGCTGACCGTCGTAGACCCGCTGGGCCCCTCCTCCCCCGCGCGGGAGCGGGCCGCGAGCTGCGACGTGCTGGTCACGGCGCCCGCGGGCACGGCCCTGGCCGCGGTCGCCTCCGCGCTGGCCTCGGTGGTCTCCGGCGGCGACGGCCCGTCCGGCTCCTCGGGCACACCGGTGCTGTACGCCGGTGACCGGCGGCTGGACGCCCAGCGCTGCACACTGGGCGAGCCACCGCTGATCGACGGCGCGGTGCTGGCCGTGGGCGCCCCGGGCGAGCCCGAGCCGCACCCCGAGCTGGACGGGGCCCCGACCCGGCTGCACGTCGTCGCCGGTCCCGACGCGGGCGGAGTGCACCTGCTGCACGGCGGCGAGATCCGCATAGGCCGTTCCGCCGACGCCGACGTACCGCTCGACGACCCGGACGTCTCCCGGCTGCACTGCGCGGTGACGGTCGCCCCGGACGGCGGCGTCTCGGTCGCCGACCTCGGCTCCACCAACGGCACGACCCTGGACGGCCGGCGCGTGGGCCCCCGCCCGGTCCGCCTCGCCCCGGGCGCGCTCCTGCGCATCGGCGAGTCGACCCTGCGCCTGACCCCGGCGGCGGGTCCCCGCGCGCGAGCGGCCACGACACCGGACGGCGAGGGGCACGTACGGGTGCCGTCCCCGGCCGGGCAGGCCGACGGCGAGGACGCCCCCGCGCGCGTGACGGCACCGACGGCCCCCACCCACCACGCCGACGGCGTGGCCGGCTGGGCCGTGACGGCACCGGACGTACGGGACGCACAGGGCGTACGGGAGACGCCGGACACGGCGCGACGGGACGGCGCGAGCCAACCGCCCCGGGTGCCGGGACAGGGCCGCGCCCCCGGGATCGAGCGCACCGGCACCGCCCCCGGGGGGCGCGCGGTGCACACGGTCACCCGGGGAGACGTGCCCCGCCCTCCCCGGGGCCGCCGCGTGTCGCGGCCGCTGCCCGCCGACGGGGACACGCACGCGGGGCGCTCCGGCGTGGGCGCGCCCGGTACGGGCCCCGGCGCCGCCGACCGTTCCGCCGGGACGGCTCCCGAGGGGGGCCGGGGCGAGGGGGTCCGGGGCGGGACGGCCGTCCCGGCGCCCGGCCGAACGTCCGACGGCGCACCCGGCGACGCACCCGGCCGTCTCACCGGCCCGACCACCGGGCCCGCCACCGGCCACATGCCCACCGGCACACCCTCCACCCCGCGCGAGGAGTTCCCCGGCACCCGCAAGGGCACCCCCGTGCGCGGCACCGACCTCCCCCGGCCGACGGGCGGGCGCAGGCGCGGTGGACTCACCGCCTGGGCCCGGCGGCTGACCGGCGGGCGGCAGGAGCCGGAGGCCGCGTGGGCCGCCCACGGCGAGGAGGGCTCCGGTGCCGCACCCGCCCCGGGCGCGACCGCCCCCGCCGTGCCCGAGACCTGGCCGGACCCCGCCACGCTGCTGCTGACCGCGCTCGGCCCCGGCCCCCGGCTGTGGGAGCGCGGACCGGGCCACCCGGAGGCGCTCGCGGTGCGGCTCGGCACCGCGGACCGTCCGGCGCCGGACGGCTCCGGCCTGCTGCCCGCCGTACCGGTGACCTCGGGGCTGCGCGAGGCCGGCGCGCTGGGACTGGCCGGCCCGCGTGAGCGGCTCGCCGGGCTGGCCCGCACGGTGCTCGCCCAGCTCGCCGCGCTGCACTCCCCCGACGCCCTGGAGATCGTCCTGATCGCCGCGGACCCCTCCCGCCCCCTGGCGGAACGCACCGCCGAGTGGTCCTGGCTGGGCTGGCTGCCGCACGTGCGCCCGGGGCACGGCCAGGACTGCCGCCTGCTCCTCGCGCACGACCGCGAACAGGCCGCGGCCCGCGCCGAGGAACTGCTGCGCCGGCTGGAGGACCACGGCCACACGGCCCCCCGCACCTCCGGCGAGGGACCGTACGAACCGTACGAAGGGCCGTACACCGTGGTCGTCGTGGACGGCGACCCCGGCGGCCCCGACGTGCGCGAGGCGGTGGCACGGCTGGCCCTGGAGGGACCCCGGGCCGGGATCCACGTGGTGTGCCTCGCCGAGACGGCCGCGGCCTCCCCCGCGTCCCCGGTGACGGAGACGTACGAGGCGGCCTGCGCGGCGGCGCCGGCGTTCCGGCAGTGCGGGGCCGTCGCCCTGCTCAGCGGGGACGTGGCGACCGCCCTGCGCCTGCTGCGGGTGGCCGGGACCGGCTCCGGTCGTCCCTCCGGCCCCGTCGGCCACGGCACCCTCGCCACGGTCGACGCGGTCTCCCCCGCCTGGGCCGAGCGGTTCGCGCGGGCGCTCGCACCGCTGCGCACGGACGGCGCCGGCGGGGAGCGGCACGCGCGCGTGTCGGCGCCGCTGCCCCGGTCGGTGCGGCTCCTTGACGAGCTGGGCCTGGCCCGGGCCACCCCGGCCTCGCTGATGGCCCGCTGGGCGGACGCGGCCGACGACACACAGGCGCTCGGCGGACGCGTCACCGCCATACTGGGCGCCGGACCGCGCGGCCCGGTCACCGCCGACCTCGCCGCCGACGGGCCGCACCTGCTGGTCGAGGGGCCGCCCGGCAGCGGTCGTACGGAACTCCTGCGGGCGGTCGTCGCCTCGCTGGCCGCCGCCGAGCGTCCCGACCGGCTGGCCGTCGTGCTGGTCGACGGCCGGGGCGCCCCCACGCCGGGCGACGCGCCCGGTGAGGGCCTGCGCGTGTGCACGGACGTACCGCACGTCACCACGCACCTGTGCGCCAACGACCCGGTGCGGATGCGGGAGTTCGCGCAGTCCCTGAGCGCCGAGCTGAAACGGCGCGCGGAGCTGCTGGGCCGGTCGGACTTCGCGGAGTGGCACACCGGGCGGGAACTGTCGGACCGTATGGTCGCCCAGCGCACGGCGTCCGCGTCCCGCACGGAGCAGAACGGGGACCTCGACACCCCGCCCAGTTCGACGCTGCGGCTGCGGCCGGGCGCCGACCGGCGCAAGACGGAGGCCGCGCCGCCGCTGCCCCGGCTGGTGGTGGTCGTGGACGACCTGGACGCGCTGGTGTCCCCCGCGCTCGGTGCGCCGGGGCGGCCCGCCGCCGGGTCGGTGATGCGGGCGCTGGAGGCGGTGGCGCGGGACGGTGAGCGGCTGGGCGTGCACCTGGTGGCGGCCACCGGGCCCTGCGCCCGTACGGCACAGACCGAGCCGGTACGGCAGGCGTCGCTGCGGGTCGCGCTCGACGCGGCGGTGCCGGGGGGCGGACCGGACGAACCGGCGCCGGGGCGGGGGCGGCTGACCTGTCCGGACGGGCGGGAGACGGCGTTCCAGGGCGGGCGGGTGACCGGGCGCATCCCGCGGACGGCGACCCTGCGGCCGACGGTCGTCCCGCTGGAGTGGCACCGCATGGGGGATCCCCCGGCCCGCCGTCAGGTGCGCGAGCTCGGTAACGGGCCCACCGATCTGGCCTTGCTCGCCAGTGCGTTGGAGCGGGCGGCGCGTCAGGTCGCGGCGGCGGAGGTGCCGTCGCTTCTCTGACCCGGGGAACGCCGGCCGGCACTCAGGGCTGGGCGGGGGTGGGTCGCGCGGCCCGGCGCTCGCGGGGTGCCTCCCCCAGAGGGGGTACCCCCAGCCCACCCGTGCCGCCCTGCGACACGACTGCCCGCGGATCGCGGCGGTGACGCATGGTCACGACGCGGTCACGATAGCCGTCTTGACACGGGATGCGGTCTTGCCACCCCTACCCCCCGGGCGTAGACCAGAGCGCACGGGACAGCGCTCGGCGTTCGACGGAGTACGAAGAACGGGGCAGTGATGCGCAGGACGAGCAGGATCATCCGGATACGTGGTGCCGCGGCGCTCGCCGCCGGAGTGCTCGCGGTCTCGCTCACCGCGTGCGGTGGTGGCGACGACGACAGCGGCGGCGACGAGGAGAAGGGCGGCGGGACCGGCGGGACCGGAACCACCGTCACCCTTCCGAAGCTGGACGGCGCGAGCCTCGAGGTCGCCGCCGTGTGGACCGGCGCCGAGCAGGCCAACTTCAAGAAGGTCCTCGCGGAGTTCGAGAAGCGCACCGGCGCCAAGGTGACCTTCGTCCCCGCCCAGGACCCGATCATCAACTTCCTCGGCTCGAAGGTCGCGGGCGGCGCCCCGCCGGACGTGGCGATGCTGCCGCAGCCGGGCGCCATCAAGCAGGCCGTGGAGAAGGGCTGGGCCAAGCCGCTCGGCGCCGAGGCGGCCAAGGAGCTCGGCGAGAACTACTCGCAGGGCTGGCAGGACATCGGCAAGGTCGACGGCAAGCAGTACGGCGTCTACTACAAGGCCGCCAACAAGTCGCTGATCTGGTACAACGCCCAGGTCTTCGAGAACGCGGGGGCCGCCGAGCCGAAGACGTGGGACGAACTGCTCACGACCGCGCAGATGGTGTACGACTCCGGTGTCACCCCGTTCTCGGTCGGCGGCGCCGAGGGCTGGACGCTGACCGACTGGTTCGAGAACGTCTACCTCTCGCAGGCCGGTCCGGAGAAGTACGACCAGCTCGCCGAGCACGAGATCAAGTGGACGGACCCGTCCGTCAAGGAGGCGCTGACCACGCTCGCCGAGATCTGGGGCAAGAAGGACTACGTCGCGTCCGGCGCGCTGGGGACCGACTTCCCGACGTCCGTGACGCAGACCTTCACCGGCGGCGACCAGCCCAAGGCCGGCATGGTCTACGAGGGCGACTTCGCGCAGGTCAACATCGGCGAGGCCAAGGCGAAGGTGGGCACGGACGCCAAGGTGTTCCCGTTCCCGGCGGTCGGTGACACCCCGCCCGTGGTGTCCGGCGGCGACGCGGCGGTGATCCTGGAGGACTCCGAGGCGTCCCAGGCGCTGGCGACCTTCCTCGCCTCCCCGGACGCCGCGCGCATCCACGCCGGGCTCGGCGGCTACCTCTCGCCGAACAAGAACGTGCCGGACTCGGCGTACCCGAACGAGGTCCAGCGGAAGATCGCCAAGGCGCTCGTCGACTCTGGGGACGACTTCCGCTTCGACATGTCCGACCAGGCCCCGCAGGCGTTCGGCGGCACGCCCGGCAAGGGCGAGTGGAAGGCGCTGCAGGACTTCCTGAAGAACCCGAAGGACATCGCCGGTACGCAGGCGAAGCTGGAGGCCGACGCGGCCGCGGCGTACGGGAACTGAACCGGCGATGGCGTCGGACACGGCGGCAGGGGCACCGAAGGCGGCCCCTGCCGCTCCCAAGTCGCGCAAGAGCGTCACCGGCACCCGCGGAACCGTGGCGGCGCTGTTCCTGCTGCCCGCGCTCGTGCTGCTCGGTGCGCTCGTGGTCTACCCGATCGGGTACTCCGTCGTCCGCAGCTTCTACGACCAGTCCGGCGACGGCTTCGCCGGATTCGACAACTACCGGGCCCTGTTCACCGACGACGGCATCCGCACGGCCCTGAAGAACAACATCATCTGGGTGGTGTTCGCGCCGACGATCGCGACCGCGCTCGGTCTGGTCTTCGCGGTGCTGACCGAACGGGTGCGCTGGGGTACGGCGTTCAAGCTGGTCGTCTTCATGCCGATGGCGATCTCGATGCTGGCCGCCGGGATCATCTTCCGCCTGGTGTACGACCAGGACCCGGACAAGGGCGTGGCGAACGCGGTGTGGGTGGGGGTGCACGACACCTTCGCCCAGTCGTCGGCGTTCCCGAAGGCGCACCCGGGCCGCGAGTCGCCGCTGGAGCCCGCCGGCGGGGGCGCGTTCATCACCAAGGGGACGGTGAGCACCGGTGACGCGGTGACGCTGCCGCTGGTCGGGGTCGCCCCGGACCTGATGCCGGACGCGGCGGAGCGGGCGGCGGCGCCGAAGCCGGAGGACGACCGGATCACCGGCACCACCTGGCAGGACTTCACCCGCGGCAAGGGCGTCGGCACGCTGAACACCGTCGACGCCTCGGAGCTGGGTTACGCCGGGATGAAGATCGAGGCCGTCAAGGACGACAAGGTGGTGGAGACGGCCACCGCGGGCGACGACGGCACGTTCTCCTTCTCGTCGAAGGCCGACGGGGCTCAACTACGGCTCCCGGCGAGCAACTTCGCCGAGCCGTACAACGGCCTGGACTGGCTCGGCCCGTCGCTGGTCACGCCGGCGATCATCGGCTCGTACATCTGGATGTGGGCGGGCTTCGCGATGGTGCTGATCGCGGCCGGGCTCGCGGGCATGCCCCGGGAGCTGCTGGAGGCCGCGCGGGTGGACGGCGCGAACGAGTGGCAGGTGTTCCGCAGGATCACGGTGCCCCTGCTGGCGCCGGTCCTCGCGGTCGTCACCGTCACCCTGATGATCAACGTGCTGAAGGTGTTCGACCTGGTCTTCATCATCGCCCCCGGGTCGTCCCAGGACGACGCGAACGTCCTCGCGCTGGAGCTGTACCGCAAGGGTTTCGCGTCGGACCAGCCGGGTGTCGCCAGCGCGATCGCGGTGTTCCTGCTGCTGCTCGTCATCCCGGTGATGTGGTTCAACGTCAGGCGGCTGAGGCGGGAGGTCAGGCGATGAGTGCCACCAAGGCGGGTACACAGACCGATCTCTCCACCGTCAAGGCCGAACAGTCGCTCGGCTCCCGGCTCAGCCAGTGGGTCAGCGGTGGCCTGGTGCGCGTCTTCCTGATCGTCGTGGGCCTGTTCTGGCTGGTCCCGACGGTCGGGCTGCTGCTGGCCAGCCTGCGCACCCCGCAGGACATGGCCGCCGACGGCTGGTGGAAGGTGTTCACCGAGCCCTCGCAGCTCACCTTCGGCGCCTACGAGACGCTGCTGGAGAACGACGACATCACCGGCTCGCTGCTGAACACGGTGTACATCACCGTCCCGGCGACCGTGCTGGTGGTGGTGATCGGCTCCCTCGCCGGGTACGCCTTCGCCTGGATGGAGTTCCCCGGCCGGGACTGGTGGTTCCTGGCCGTGGTGGGGCTGCTGGTGGTGCCGGTGCAGGTGGCGCTGATCCCGATCGCCGAACTCTTCGGCAACCTCGGCATCTTCGGCTCCGTGACCGGTGTGGTCCTCTTCCACGTCGGTTTCGGTCTGCCGTTCGCGGTGTTCCTGCTGCGGAACTTCTTCGCGGAGATCCCGAAGGAGCTGCTGGAGGCGGCCCGGCTGGACGGGGCGGGCGAACTGCGGTTGTTCGTCCGGGTCGTGATGCCGCTCGCCGGGCCGGCCATCGCCGCGCTCGGCATCTTCCAGTTCCTGTGGGTGTGGAACGACATGCTGGTCGCGCTGATCTTCACCGATTCCGGGAGCCAGCCGATCACGGTCGCCCTGCAGACGCAGGTACGGCAGTTCGGCAACAACGTCGACGTCCTGGCGCCCGGCGCGTTCATCTCGATGGTGGTTCCGCTGGTCGTGTTCTTCGCTTTCCAGCGGCAGTTCGTCTCCGGTGTGATGGCGGGTGCGGTGAAGTAGCCGACGTACGAGTCGGGTTGAAGGGGCGGATCCGTACGGGTCCGCCCCTTCGTGTGACGGGTGTCCCCCGGATGCCGCAGGGGGCGTAACCAAGCCGGGCCGGTGGCCGTTGCCGGGCAGAACGCCCGCACCGACCGTTGGATGCCCCTTGCCCAGGTTCAGTGTCATTGTCCCCGCGTACCAGGTTCAGGCGTATCTGCACGAGTGCCTGGACTCCGTGCTGTCCCAGTCGTACCCCGATCTCGAGCTGATCGCCGTCGACGACTGCTCGCCGGACGCCTGCGGTGCGGTGATCGACGAGTTCGCGGCCCGCGACCCGCGCGTACGGGCCGTGCACCTGCCTCGGAACGCCGGTCTCGGCCCGGCCCGCAACGCCGGGATGGAGCGGGCGACCGGCGACTACCTGGTGTTCCTGGACGGTGACGACACCCTCACGCCCGACGCGCTGCTCGCCCTCGCCGACCGACTGAAGGAGACGGGCGAACCAGACGTGCTGGTCTACGACTACGCGCGCACCTACTGGTCGGGCGAGACCGTGCGCAACCGGGTCGCCGCCGAGCTCACCGAGGACGGACCCGCGCCGTTCCGCCTCGCGGACCGGCCGGGGCTGCTGAACCTGCTGATGGTGGCGTGGAACAAGGCCTACCGGCGGGAGTTCGTCGAGCGCGCGGGCTTCGCCTTCCCGCCCGGCTACTACGAGGACACCCCGTGGACGTACCCGGTCCTGATGACGGCGGAGTCGATCGCCACCCTGGACCGGGTGTGCGTGCACTACCGGCAGCGCCGGGCCGGCGGCATCCTGCGCACCACCAGCGAACGGCACTTCGACGTCTTCGACCAGTACGACCGGGTCTTCGCGTTCCTCGACGAGCGGCCCGCGCTGCGGTGCTGGCGGCCGGTGCTGTTCCGCCGCATGCTCGACCACCTGGTGACGGTGTACGCGCGGCGGGACCGGCTGCCGCGCGGGTCGCGCGCCGCCTTCCTGCGCCGGGCGCGTGCCCACTGCCGGCGTCACCGGGCGCCCGGCGCGTCCGTGTCCGCGCGCGCCCGGGTCCACCACACGATGGTCCGTCTCGGACTGCACCGCACCTACCGGGCGCTGCGGCTGGCGGCGGCGCTGCGCCGCCGGTGGGCCCGGATCGCGGGGCGGTTGCCGCGCGCCCTGCGCGGCGCGGCCCTGCGCCTGCACTACCGGTTCCAGCGGCTGCTGCCGCTCCGCGCCGACCGGGCCGTCTTCGCCGCTCACGGGGGCCGCGGTCACGGCGGTGACCCGGGCGCGCTGGAGTCGGCGCTGCGCGAGCTGGCCCCGCACGTCCGCACCGCGTGGGTGGCCCGTCCCGAGCACCACCACACCCTTCCGCCGGCCGCCCGCCGGCTCGTGCCCGGCACGGCCGCCCACTGGAGCGCGCTCGCCCGGTCCGCGTACCTGGTGACCGACGCCGACGTCGTGCCGGGGCTGGTCAAGCGCAAGGGGCAGGTCCTGGTGCAGACGCGGCGCGGCACCCCCCTCGGGCACGAGGGCCTGGACCTGCTGGAGCGTCCCGCGGCGGCCCGGGACACCGACTTCGCGCGGCTCCTCGAGGGCGTCGACCAGTGGGACTACGTCGTCTCCGCCAACCGCCACTCGACCCTGACCTGGGAGCGGGTCTGCCCCGGCCGCTACACCACCCTGGAGTACGGCAGGCCGCGCACCGACCGGTTCCACACGGCGACCGGGGCGGACGTGGCCCGGCTGCGGGAGTCGCTCGGCATCCCCGGGGGATCGGTGGCGATCCTGTACGCGCCGGCCCACCGCGACTACCGGCGCACCCAGCGCCGGCTGCTCGACCTGGAGCGCGTGGTGCGCCGTCTCGGCCCGCGGTTCGTCGTCCTGTCCCGCGCCCACCACCCGTACGGCGGGCCGCTGGAGGCCGCCTCCGACCGGGTCCTGGACATCACCGGCCACCCGGACGTCACCTCGCTGTGCCTGGCCTCGGACGCCCTGGTCACGGACTATTCGCCGCTGATGTTCGACTACGCGGGCCTGGACCGGCCGGTCGTGCTGCACATCGACGACTGGGAGGCGTACGAGGCGGCCCGCGGCGCCTACTTCGATCCGCGGGCGTTCCCGCCGGGCGCGGTCGCGGGCAGCGAGGACGAGCTGATCGACGTCTTCGCGACCGGTCACTGGTGCGGTGCCCGCGCCACCCGGCTGCGGGCGGACTTCCGCGCGCGCTTCTGCCCGCACGACGACGGCCGTGCCGCCGAGCGGGTCGTACGCCGGGTGGTGCTCGGGGAGACGGACCTGCCGCCGGTGGTGCCGATGGACGGGCGCCGCCCGGTGCCGCCGGCCGGTGCCGTGTCCGGCCCGTCGTCGCTCACGACGGTGCCGCAGCAGCAGCCCGCCGGTGTCCTGACCGTCACCGACCACGGCTGACGGCCGTTTCCCTCTGTGCGCACCGGGAGTTCCCATGCCCTCCGGCTCGTCACGGCCCACCCCGGCCCGGCCGCCCACCCGGCGGCCGACGGGGCGGCCGGGCCGGCGCCCCACCCGCTGAGGACGCCACGACACCCTCTACGAGAAAGAGCAGAATGCCCCGCTTCAGCATCATCGTCCCGTCCCACGGGGTCGCCGGCCGGCTGGGCCGGGCGCTGGACTCGGTCCTCGCCCAGTCCTTCGGCGACTTCGAGCTGATCCCGGTCTGCGAGGCACCCGGTTCCCTCGCGGCCGACGTGGCCGCCCGGCACGCCGAGCGGGACTCGCGGGTGGCGCCGGTGCACGCGCCGCCGGCGGCCGGACTGGCGGGCGCCCGCAACGCGGGGACACGGGCGGCCACGGGGACGTACCTGCTGTTCCTCGACGGCGACGACGTCCTCGTACCGGGGGCGCTGGCGGCGCTGGACGCGCGCCTGGACCGGACCGGTCCGGTGGACGTGCTGCACTGCGAGCACGAGCGGGCGCCCTGGTGGGAGGGCGAGCCCGCCAACCCGGCCGCGCCCCTGCTGGCGAAGGCCCCCGACGGCGCGTTCTCCCCCGACCGCGCCCCGCACCTCACCGGCGTGGGCCTCCCGGCGTGGAGCGCGGCCTGGCGCCGCGACTTCGTCACCGAGCGGGGTCTCGCCTTCCCCGCGGGCCACTTCACGGACATCGGGTGGGGCGGACTGGCGATGCTGGACGCCGAGCGGGTGGCGGTGCTGCGTTCGGTCGTCGTACGGCATCTGGTGCGACGGCAGGGCAGCCGGCTGAACCTGCCCGGGGAGCACCACGCCGAACTGCTGGACCAGGTCGAGCTGGTGCTCGCCCGGGCCGCCGAACGGGGGCTGCCCGCCGAGCGGTCGGCGCCGCTGTTCGAGCAGTTGTTCGCCGCCGTGCTGAAGACTGCCGCCCGTCCCCGGCGGCTCCCGTCGGGCCGCCGCGCCTTCTTCCACCGGGCGAGCACCCTGTACCGGCGTCACCGCCCCGCCGGGTACCGGCCCCCGCGCGGCAGTCTCGGGGTGCAGCACCGGCTGCTGGCGTCCGGCTCCTACGAGGCGTTCGCCGCCCTGCGCGGCGCCCGTCGCACGGTGGCGCGGGCCGTGGCGGCGGTGCCGCGCCCCAGGGGCCTGCGCACCCGGCTGCTGTACCGGATGCACCTGCGCCGCCCGCTCGATCCGCACCTCGCCGTGTACTGCGCGTACTGGGGCCGCGGCTACGCCTGCAACCCGGCCGCGATCCACGCCCGGGCCCGTGAACTCGCCCCGCACATCCGCTCGGTGTTCCTGGTGGAGGCGGACCGGGCGCACACCGTGCCGGACGGCGTCGAGTACGCGGTCCTCGGCAGCCGCCGCTCCTGGGAGGTGCTGGCCCGCGCGACGTACCTGGTCAACAACGCCAACTTCGCCGACGGCGTGGTCAAGCGCCCCGGCAGCGTCCACCTCCAGACGCAGCACGGCACCCCGCTGAAGACCATGGGCGTCGACCAGTCGACGTACCCGGTGGTGGCCGCCGCGACCGGCAGCTTCACCAAGCTGCTGGGCCGGGTGGACCGCTGGGACTACAACCTCTCCGCCAACCCCCACTCCACCCGCGTGTGGGAGCGCGCCTTCCCCGGCTCCTACGAGCACCTGGAGTACGGCTATCCGCGCAACGACGTGTATCTGACGGCCGGCGCCGACGACGTGGCCCGGATCCGCGCGGAGCTGGGCGTCCCTCAGGGCGCGCGGGCCGTGCTGTACGCGCCCACCCACCGCGACCACCGCACCGGCTTCGAGCCCGGCCTCGACCTGGAGGCGTTCTGCGAGGCGGCCGGCGAGGACGTCGTCGTCCTGCTGCGCGCCCACTATTTCTACGACCGGGGCGGGCGCGGGGGCGGCGGCCGGGTCGTCGACGTCACCGCGCACCCCTCGTCGGAGGACGTGTGCCTGGCCGCCGACGCGTTGGTCACCGACTACTCGTCGATCATGTTCGACTACGCCAACCTGGACCGGCCGATCGTGGTGTACGCCGACGACTGGGACGTCTACCGGGAGGTCCGGGGCGTCTGCTTCGACCTGATGGACGCACCGCCGGGACCGGTGGTCCGCACCCCCGACGAGCTGGCCCGGGTGTTCCGCGACGGCTCGTACGCGGACGCGGAGTCGGCCGCGCTGCGGGCCCGGTTCCGGGAGCGGTTCTGCGCGTTCGACGACGGGCGGGCCGCCGAACGGGTCGTGCGCCGGGTGCTGCTCGGGGAGCCGCCCGAGGCCCTGCCGCCCGTGATCCCGCTCGCGGAGCGCGTCCCCGCCCCCGCGGCCACCCCGGTGAGGAGCTGACGTGCCCCGCTTCAGCGTCATCGTCCCCGTCCACAGGGTGCGGGGGTACCTGCACGCCTGTCTCGACTCGGTGCTCGGGCAGTCGTACCGCGACCTCGAGGTGATCGCCGTCGACGACCGCTCCCCCGACGGCTGCGGCGCGGTCCTCGACGCGTACGCGGCCCGCGACGAGCGGGTCCGGGTGGTGCACCTGCCGCGGAACGTGGGCCTCGGCCGGGCCCGCAACGCGGGGATGGAGCACGCGACGGGCGACCACCTGCTCTTCCTCGACAGCGACGACACCCTCACCCCGGGCGCGCTGCGCGCGATGGCCGACCGCCTCGACGAGACCGGCGACCCGGACGTCCTGGTCTTCGACTACGCCCGCACCCACTGGTGGGGCGGCACCCGCCGCAACGTCCTGGCCCGGCTGCTGGCCACCGAGGACGTGTTCACGGCGGCCGAGCGGCCGGAGATCCTCGATCTGCTGATGGTGGTGTGGAACAAGGTCTACCGCCGCGACTTCGTCGCACGGGAGGGCTTCACCTTCCCGCCCGGCTACTACGAGGACACGCCCTGGACCTTTCCGGTGCTGCTCAGCGCGGAGCGCATCGCCACCCTGGACCGGATCTGCGTGTACTACCGGCAGCGCCGCCGGGGCAGCATCCTGTCCACCACCAGCCGCAGGCACTTCGACGTCCACGAGCAGTACGCGCGGGTGTTCCGGTTCGTCGACGCCCGCCCGGCGCTCGCGCACTGGCGGCCGTTCCTGCACGCCAAGATGGGCGAGCACTGCCTCGACATCCTCGCCAAGCCGGACCGCCTGCCGCCGTCCGACAAGGGCGAGTTCTTCCGCCGCACGGCCGAGATGTTCCGGGCGCACCGGCCGGAGGGCGTGACGGTCCCCGCCGAGCTGCGGGTGCTGGAGGGGAGTTACGCCGGGTACGTCCTGAAGCAGCGGGCGGGGAAGGCCGGCCGGGAGCTGGGGCGACGGGCCCGGCAGGCGGGCACGGCGACGGCGGCGCGGTACGCCCGGGCCCGGACCCGGTCCGTGTTCCGCCGTCCGCTCGACCCGGACCTCGCCGTGTACTCGGCGTTCTCGCACCGGGGCGTGCTCGGCGACCCGGCGGCGATCCACCGCGCGGCACGCGAACTCGCCCCGCACATCCGGGGCGTGTGGGTGCTGGCCGACGAGGAGCAGGCGGCCGGCCTGGAGCCGGACACCGCGTACGTGCTGCTCGACTCGCCCGGATACCGCCGGGTGACCGAGCGGGCCACGTACTTCGTCAACAACGTCAACTGGCCGGGCTCGCTGGTCAAACGCCCGGGGAGCGTGCACGTCCACACCCACCGGGGCACCCCGCTGAAGTACCTGGGCGCCGACCTGCTGGACCGGCCCGGCGCCCGGCTCGGCTTCGACGTCCCGCAGATGCTGCGCCGGGCCGACCGCTGGGACTACAGCCTGGTCGCCAACCGGCACTCCGAGCTGGTGTGGGAGCGGGCCTTCCCCTGCCACTTCACCTCCCTGCGCACCGGCAGCCCGCGCAACGACGTCCTGGTCGCGGCTCCGGCGGACCGGGGGCGTGCGGTGCGCGAACGGCTCGGCGTCCCGGACGGCGACACGGTGGTGCTGTACGCGCCGACCCGCCGCGACTACCGCAGGGACGGGCTGGTGGAGCGGCTCGACCTCGCCCGGTTCGCCGCCGACCTGGGCGAGGGCCGCACCCTCGTCGTCCGTCTGCACCCCTCGCTGGCCGCCGGACCGGCGCGCGGCCTCGGCCTGTCCGAGCTGCACCGGCGGGGCGTGCTCGTCGACGCCACGGACGAGCCGGAGGTGCAGGACGTGCTGCTCGCCGCCGACGTGCTGGTCACCGACTACTCGTCGATCATGTTCGACTACGCCCTGCTGGACCGCCCGATCGTGGTGTACGCCGACGACTGGGACGCCTACCGGGCGAGCCGGGGCGCCTACCTGGACATCACGGCCGAGGCGCCGGGCCATGTGGCGCGCTCCCCCTGGGAGCTGGCGTGGCTGTTCGACTCCGGGACCTGGCGGGACGAGGAGGCGGCGCGGCTGCGGTCGGTGTTCCGGAAGCGGTTCTGCGAGTTCGACGACGGCCGGGCCGCCGAGCGGGTGGTGCGGACGCTGATGCTGGGCGAGCGGATGCCCGAGCGGCCGGCCGGACCGGCCCGGGTGCCCTCCCCCGTGCGCCCGGCTCCGCTCGCGGCGGGGGGACCCCCGCCGTCCACCGGCCGCGACCTGCTGACCCCGTCGTGAGGCCGCGCACCCGGGTCCTGCTGCTGGCCGCCGTCTTCGCGCTGCTGCAACTCGCCAACGTCACCGGCCGGGACACCCCCGACAGCAAGAACTACCTGTCGTACGCGCTGAGCCTGACCGGTGCGGACAAGCGGGAGGCGGCGGCGGCCACCATCGACTGGTTCTGCGCGGGCCGCGCGTCGATCGCGCACCGCGAGCAGAACGTGAACGTGGTCCGCTTCCACGCCCCCGACCCCGCTCCGGAGGTCGTGCGCGAGTGCCGGGAGCGGGAGTGGCGGCAGGTGGAGGCCCGGCTGGCGGCCGGGCAGACCGGCGGGCACACCGTGCCGTTCATGCCGGAGCGGTTCATGCGGATCTTCGAGGTACGGCCCGGCTTTCCGGTGTTCCTGGCGCCGTTCGTCGCCCTGTTCGGGGTGACGTGGGGCGCGTGGGCGGCGGGCGTGGTGGTGACCTGCGCGGGCGGGGTGCTCGCCTTCCTGGTGCTGCGCGCCCTGGCGGTGTCCGTGCCGCTCGCGCTCACCGGGCAGGCGCTGTTCCTGGTCCTGCCGTGCGGGACGACCGCGATGCGCCCGATGTCCGAGGGGCTGCTGCTGGCGCTCACCCTGGCGGCGCTGTGGGGCTGCGCGCTGGTGCTTCAGGGGCACAGGACGCGGGCGGGCCTGGCGCTGGTGGGCGCCGCGCTGCTCGCGCTGTTCACCGTCAAGCACTCGCAGGCCCTGTTCCTCGGGCTGTGCCTGGCGGGCGCGGGCGCGGCGGTCGCCGTGCGGCGCCGGTGGCGGGGGCTGCCGCCGGGGCGCGGGGTGGTCGTGCTCGCGGGGACCGGGTGCGCGGGGGTGTTCGGCACGGTGCTGCTGGCCCGGCTGCTGCACTACCCGTCGGTGTCGGAGAGCGTGCAGGACCTGCTCACCGATCACTTCGCCCGCCCCGACCGGGAGCGGCCGTGGGCGGAGTTCTTCCAGTTGCAGGGGAACTTCTGGACGGAGTGGCTGCGGCGGCAGCTGTGGGAGCCGGTGTTCGTCTCGTTCCTGGCGGCCGGTGTCCCGGGGGCGCTGCGGCGGCCGGCGTTCGGTGCCTTCCTGGTCGCCGCCGCCTGCACGGGGTTCCTCAACCAGGCCGGGCATCCGGACATCAACATCTGGGGCGACCGGCTGATCACGCTGGCCTGGCTGCTGCCGGTGCTGGGTGTGCCGCTGCTGCTGGAGCCGGTGGTGCGGCGGGCGGTGGTGCCGGCGCAGGGCGCTCCGGTGGGGCTGGCGCGCTGACCGTCCGCTTCACCCGATGAGGTGACGCGGGGTCATGCCGCGGAGCACGCCGGGAACATTGGGCAAATGCCTGTGAAGCTCCCTTTCCGCACCCTCCGATGAGCTCCCCGGTCCTCGTCCGGCCGGCCGTGCGCGGTGCCACGGCGCTGCGCGGCGGCGGGACCTGGCGCCCCACTCCGTACCAGTTCTTCGGCTTCCTGTTCTGGCTGGTGATGTCGCTGGCGTACTGGAGGGTGCCGCTGTGCTGCGACGCCGGGCAGCACGCGGCGGTCGTCGAGCGCCTCAAGGACGATCTGCTGCACCCCCGGCACCCGATGGCGGACCTGCCGGGGGCGGGCAGCCCCTACTACTCGCCGTTCGCGCTGGCGCAGGGCGTGGCCGCCCGGCTGACGGGGCTGGGCGGCTGGGAGGTGCTCAGGCTCACCGGGCCGCTGAACCTGCTGGTGCTGCTCACCGGGATCGGCCGTTTCGTGCGGGTGCTGACCCCGCGCCCCTGGGCGCCGGTGCTGGCGCTCGGCGCGATGACGCTGCTGTGGGGGGTGGAGCGGGCCTGGTGGAGCGGCTATCTGAACCTGATGTCGATGACGGGCAACCTGGCCTACCCGTCGGCGTTCGCGATCGGGCTCGCCTTCTGGGCGTGGGCGCTGACGGGGGCGCGGACCCGGGGCGCGGGGGCCGTGCGGTGCGCGGGGGCGCGGACCTGGGGCGCGGGAGCCGTGCGGTGCGCGGGGCCGGGCGGGCCGCGCCCGCTGTCCGGGTACGCGGCGCTGGGCGCGCTGTACGGGCTGATCCTGCTCGTGCACCCGATCACGGCGGTCGCGGCGGCGCTGGGCGCGGTGGCGCTGGTCGCCGGGTGGCAGCGGCGGTGGGGTCCGGCGGCTGCCGGGCGGTGGGCGCTGACGGGGGCGGTGGCGCTGCTGACGGCCGCCTGCTGGCCGTACTTCGACGTGTTCGCGCTGGCCGGGGACGGCAGCGTGGACGCGATGCACCGGCGGCTGTACCTGGACCTCGGCGGGCAGTTCGGGCTGGCGCTGCTCGGGCTGCCGGTGCTGTGGCTGCGGGCGCGGCGCACCTCGTGGCGTGATCCGCTGGTGCTGATGTTCGTCCTGGACTGCCTGGTGGTGGCGTACGGCTGGGTCAGCGGCCACTACACCTACGGCAGGATCCTCGGGCTGACGCTGGTGCCGTTGCAGTTCGCGGCGGCGGTGGAGCTGGCGGCGCCGCGGCCGTGGCCGGTGTGGCGGCGGCTGCTGGGCGGGGCCACGGCGGCGGGGGCGTGCGCCGCGTTCCTGACCGTGCACGCCGGGGCGGTGGTGCCGGCGGGCTTCGAACGGCCGCCGGACTGGCCGTCGTACGCGTGGGCCGCGCGGTACGTCGGACCGGGCGAGGTCGTGATCACCGACGGCTACCACGCCGTCCACGCGATCGCCGGGTACGGGCCGAACCTCGCCGCGCCGGCCTGGCCGGACGCCTCGCTGGACGAGGGGGAGCGGCTGCGGCGGGTGGCCGACGTGCGCGCGTACCTCGACCCCGGTTCGACCCGCGCCGAGCGGGCCGCGGTCGTCCGCCGGTACCACGCGCGCTGGCTGCTGCTGACGCCCCGGCAGCGGGTGCCCGAGGAGGCGGTGGTGGTGGCGTGGAGCCGGCGGACGGGTGAGGTGCTGGCGCGGATCGGGGGGTGAGCCCGCCGGGGACTACTCGATGACGAGGTCGACCGGGATGTTGCCGCGGGTGGCGTTGGAGTAGGGGCAGACCTGGTGGGCCTGCTCCACCAGCTTGCGGCCGGTCTCCTCGTCGAGGCCGTCGGGCAGCTCGACGCGCAGCGTCACCGCGAGCGCGAAGCCCTCGCCCTGCTTGCCGAGGACGACCTCGGCGGTCACCGCGGCGTCGCTGACGTCGACCTTCGCCGCCCGGCCGACCACGCCGAGGGCGCTGCCGAAGCAAGCCGCGTAACCGGCGGCGAACAGCTGCTCGGGGTTGGTGCCCTGGCCGTTGCCGCCGAGCTCCACGGGGGCGCTCAGGCCGAGGTCCAGCTTGCCGTCGGAGGTGACGGCGCGGCCCTCGCGGCCGTGGGTGGCGGTGGCGACAGCGGTGTAGAGCGCGTCCATGGGAGGACCTTCCCTCTCGAGTCGTGGCTCGGCCGGGCCCTTGGACGGGTCCGGCCGCCGTACGACCACAAGTAGAGCACGCAATTGAATTGCGCGCAATCAAATGGCTCGCGAGGGCTACCCTGGAGGCATGACAGCCACTCCGAGCCCACCCCCCGCGACGGCCCCGCTGCCGGGCGCCGCGGACGACTGGCTCCGCCTCGACCAGCAGATCTGCTTCAACCTGAACGCCGCCTCCCGCGCCTTCAACGGCGTCTACCGGGTGGTCCTCAAAGACCTCGGGCTCACCTATCCGCAGTACCTGGTCATGCTGGTGCTGTGGGAGCACGGCACGCTGCCCGTGAAGAAGCTCGGCGAGCATCTGCGACTGGACTCCGGCACGCTGTCCCCGCTGCTCAAGCGGCTGGAGACGGCCGGCCTGGTGCGCCGGGAGCGCAGTGCGCGCGACGAGCGGTCGGTGGAGGTCCGGCCCACCGAGGAGGGCACGGCGCTGCGGGAGCGGGCCCTGGAGGTGCCGCGCCGGATCATGGCCGCGACCGGCTTCGGGATCGACGAGATCCGCGATCTGAGCACCCGCCTCCACCGGCTCACGGCGGCACTGGACACGGCGGTGGCGGAAGGCGCGTGACGGCGGCCGACGTGCGCCGCGCGCGCCGAGCGTCCTCAATGGAGGGCAGGAGCAGCCCCGTGACGTGCCCGAGGACGCCATGCAGCCCTCTCAGCCCCAGGTCGCCGTCGTCGTCATCGGCCACGACGACGCCGCCCATGTGACCGACGCCGTGCGCTCGGCGCTCGGACAGGGCGACGCCGTGCGGGAGGTCGTCGCCGTCGACGACTGCTCGACGGACGGCAGCGCCGGTCTGCTGGACCGGCTCGCCGAGGGCGAACCCCGGCTGCGGGTGATCCGGCTCCCCGTCAACAGCGGCGGCTGCGGCACCCCGCGCAACACCGGGCTCGCCGCGGTGACCTCCCCGTACGTGATGTTCCTGGACAGCGACGACGTACTGCCGCCCGGCGCGGTGGACGCGCTGCTCACGGCCGCGACCGGGGCGGACGCGCAGGTCGCGGGCGGCCTGTGCGTGCGCCGCGAGCTGCCGTCGGGGCGCGAGGTGCCCTGGGAACCGGCCCTGTACGCCGCGCCCGCCGTGCTCGCCCGCCCGGCGCTGCGCCCGCGCCTGGTCCACGACACGCTGTGCGTCAACAAGCTCTACGGCACGGCCTTCCTGCGCGCGCACGGCATCCGCTTCCCCGACGGCCGGTTCCCCTACGAGGACGTCGTGTTCACCGCGCGGGTGTGGGCCGCCGCCCCGCGCGTCGCGCTGGTCCCGGACCGGGTGTACGTCTGGCACGTCCGCCGGTCCGCGCGACGGCTGTCGCTCTCGCTGGACCGCGCGGGCGTCGACAACTGGCGGGCCCGCACGCACGCGTGCCGCACCGCCCACGACATCCTGCTGGCCGCCGGGGAGAAACGGCTGGCGCGCCGGGCACGGGCCAAGTTCCTCGACCACGACCTGCGCATGTACGCCCGCGAGCTGCCGCTGCACGACGAGGAGTACCGGCGGGAGTGGTGGGCGCACACCCGGGCGTTCCTCGCGGAGTACGACGCCGCCGACTGGGCCCGCGACCCCGTGGCCCCGGGCCGGCTGACCGGGCGGGTCGTGCTGGCCTCCCCCGAGCCGTGCGACCTGCCCCGGCTGCGGGAACTGGCGGCCCGGCCGGCCCGGCTGTGCCCGCCGTACGCCCGCACGGCGGACGGCACGCCCTGCTGGTCGGCCGCCCTGCCCGGAATCACCCTGGAACCCCTGCTGACCCGGCCCGCGCCACTGCTCCCGCTCGCCGTGGACGCGGAACTGCGCCCCCACGCGCACGGCCCGCGGCTGCGGGTGCGCCTGCACGAGCTGTACGGCCGGGTGGCACGGGCGGGACCGGTGGCCGCGGAGGTGGAGTGGTGCCACCGGGACCAGGGCGGCGCCCGCGTCCGCCGTACGGTGCCGCTGCGGACGGCCGCCGACGGCACCTGGGTCGCGGAGACGACCGTACGGCCGGACCGGCTGGCCACGCTCGGCACGGGCGCCTGGGACCTGCGGCTGCGGGTGCGCTTCCGGGACGGTTCGAGCCGCCGGGTCACCGCGCACGCGCTCGCCGGGCCGGGGCTGCTGCGCCGCTGTGTGATGCCGAGCCCCTGGCACGGCGTGGTGCTGGTGCGGCCGTACGCCACGCACTCGGGTGCGCTCGCCCTGCGCGTGGCGGCCGGAGTGCACGGAGTCGCCCCGGTGCTGCGCGGAAGGCTGCGGCGCCTGCTTCACTGAGAGCCGACCATTTCCGACCACACGGGCACGGGCCAACGACGAGGGGACGGCCATCCATGACCTGGTTGATCACCGGCGGCGCCGGTTACATCGGGGCGCACGTCGTACGGGCGATGACCGAGGCTGGCGAACGGGCGGTGGTGTACGACGACCTGTCCACCGGACTCGCCGACCGGGTGCCGGACGGGGTGCCCCTGGTGGTCGGCTCCACCCTGGACGACGAGCGGGTGGCGCGCGCCCTCGCGGACCACGAGGTCGCCGGGGTCGTCCACCTGGCGGCGAAGAAGCAGGTGGCCGAGTCGGTGTCGCTCCCCCTGCACTACTACCGGGAGAACGTCGAGGGCCTGCGCGTCCTGCTGGACGCGGTCACGTCGGCCGGGGTCCGCTCCTTCGTCTTCTCCTCCTCGGCGGCGGTGTACGGCATGCCGGACGTGGACCTCGTGACGGAGGAGACCCCCTGCTTGCCCATGTCGCCGTACGGCGAGACGAAGCTGGCCGGCGAGTGGCTGGTCCGCGCGGCCGGCAGAGCGGCCGGACTCTCCACGGCCTGCCTGCGCTACTTCAACGTCGCCGGCGCCGCCCGCCCGGACCTCGCCGACACGGGCGTCTTCAACCTCATCCCCATGATCTTCGAGAAGCTGACGGACGACCTGCCCCCGCGCGTGTTCGGCGGCGACTACCCGACTCCCGACGGCACCTGTGTCCGCGACTACATCCACGTCGTCGACCTGGCCGAGGCCCATGTGGCGGCGGCCCGCGCGCTGCGTTCCGCCCCCGGCCGGCACCTCACCCTCAACATCGGCCGCGGTGAGGGCGTCTCCGTGCGGGAGATGATCGACCGCGTCAACGCCCTCACCGGCCACGACCGCCCGCCCGTGGTCGCCCCGCGCCGCCCCGGCGACCCGCCCCGCGTCGTCGCCTCCGCCGACCGCGCGGCCACGGAACTGGGCTGGAAGGCCCGCCACGACATCGACGACATGATCACCTCGGCCTGGGCCGGCTGGCTGCGCCTGCACCCACCGACGGAGGCCCGCCCCTGATGCCCACCCGCACCGAACGCGCCCTGGGCGCCGTCATCGGCTCCGCCGTGGGCGACGCCCTGGGTGCCCCCTTCGAGTTCGGCCCGGAGGGCGCCTTCTCGGCCCGCTTCCCGGCACCGGGGGCCGGCGGCGAGATGTGCGGGGGCGGTGGCTGGGACCCGGGCGAGGCGACGGACGACACGCAGATGGCGGTGCTGGTCGCCGAGTCGCTGCTGGAGCGCGGCGGCCTCGACCTCCCCGACGTCTTCCGCCGTTTCCAGCGGTGGGCCGCCGCCGACCCCAAGGACATCGGCCTCCAGACGGAGGCCGTACTGACCAGCGGCGACCCGTGGGACCTGGCCGCCGCACTGCACTTCCAGACCAGCCAACGGGCGGCGGGAAACGGCACGTTGATGCGGGCGGCCCCCTCCGCCGTGTACTTCGCGCCCCTGGGCCGCACCGCCACCATGGACGCCGCCCGCCGCCTGTCCGCCCTCACCCACGGCGACCGGGCGGCCTGGGAGGGCACGGCCGTCCTCCACGAACTGATCCGCGTAGCCCTGACCGGCGCCGACCCCATGACCGCCGTACCCGACACCCTGCACGCGCTCCACCCGGACCACCACGACCGCTACGCCACCGTCCTCGCCCCCGACTGGCACCCGGACCTGGCCACGGAGTTCAACGGCGCGGTCTGGCCCTGCCTGGCCTCCGCCGTCTGGGCCCTGCGGACGACGACCGGCTACGAGGACGCCGTACGCGCGGCGATCGACCTCGGAGGCGACACGGACACGGTGGCGGCGGTGACCGGCGGCCTGGCGGGGGCGGTGTACGGCGTCGACGCCATCCCCGCACGCTGGACCGAGCCCCTGCACGTGCCCCTGCCGGGCTTCGCCGGACGAGTCCTGTCCACGACGGACCTGTCCGGTCTCGCCCGGCGGTTGTGCGGCTGAGTCTCTGCGGTGGAAGCCGGGCGTGGCTTCATGGGACGGGCCCGGCGGGCCGGCCTCCCCGACCGGTCGGCGTTCCGCCGGCCGGACCTCCGGGAGTCGGAAGGGCCGGCCGGGACGGTCCTGGGAACCGGTCACTTCCGCCAGAACAGATGATGGGTCACGCCGCTCGGGCTGGGCACGACCTCCAGGTGGAACCGGTCGAGCAGTTCGTCGGGGGACTCCCACAGACGCAGTCCGGACCCGAGCTTCACCGGCGAGACCGCCACGTGCAGGGTGTCGACGAGGCCGGCGTCGAGGAACTGCCGAATGGTGGTGACCCCGCCGCCGAGCCGGACGTCCTTGCCCCGCGCCGCCTCCCGCGCCTGTTCGAGGACCGCGGCCGGGTCGCCGGCGACGAAGTGGAACGTGGTGTCGGAGAGCGTGAACGAAGGACGCTCGTGGTGGGTCATGACGAACACCGGGGTGTGGAACGGGGGCTCCTCCCCCCACCAGCCGCGCCACTCGTGATCGTGCCAGGGCCCGCGCTGGGGCCCGAACTTGTTGCGGCCCATGATCTCGGCACCGATGTTGCGGGCGTAGTCCCGGGTGAAGTAGTCGTCGAGGCCCCGGCTGCCCCCGGGGTCGGTGCGCATGGGCCAGCTCGCCGTGGCGCCGGCCCAGGCGAACAGCCGCTCGGGATGGTCGAGACCGAACGGCTGCTCGAGGCTCTGGTCCTCGCCGGCAGCGACGCCGTCGCTCGAGACGTTGAAGTTCTGGACTCTCAGAAGCTGAGCCACGCGTTCCTCCAGAGTGGTCGGACAACGGTGATGAGACTCTCCGGGCCGGGAAAAGTCATCGCCGTGTGCGGGTTCAGATCTGGTTGAGGCCGCCGTCGACGGCGACCCCGGGCAGCGGGCCCACGACGTGCTGATCGCCTGGCGCAACTTCAACGGGGCCTGCGTCGCCGACCGGTTCCGGCGCGCCGTCGCCGAGGGCGACCTGCCGCCCGGCACCGACCCGGACCGGCTCGCCCGGTACGTCGTCTCCCTCTCCTCCGGGATCGCCGTCCAGGCCGCGAGCGGCATCGACCGTGACGACCTCCAGCAGGTCGCCGACACCACCCTGCTCAACTGGCCTCCGGTGACCTCCCCGTGACCACGGCCGGTCACCCTCGCAGCGGGCGCTGACGACGCCGCACGGCGGCGAGGGGGAGGAGTCCCAGGGCGCGACGCGCCTCCCTCACAGCGCCTTCAGCGCCTCCGTCGTCGCCCGGGTCAGCGCCGCCAGGTACTCCTTCGGCAGCTTCGGGCTGCGGATGACCACCGAGCGCCAGTACAGGGGGCCCGAGATCAGGTCGAGGGCCAGGGCGTGGTCGGCGCCGGGGCGGAGTTCGCCGCGCGCCTGTGCCGCCGCGACGATGCCCCGGGCGACGGAGTCCTGGCCCTCGCGCAGCGCCTTCTGCAGGGCCTCGGCGATGTCGGGGTTGCGGGCGGCCTCGGCCTGGAGGTCGGGGAGGATCTGCGAGGCGACGGGGTGGCGCAGGGCGCGGGAGGTGACCTCGTACAGCAGGCGCAGGTCGCCCTCCAGGGAGCCGGTGTCCGGCGCGGGCAGGCCCTGGACGGCGATCGCGGACAGCAGGTCGAGGACCAGGTGCAGTTTGGAGCGCCAGCGGCGGTACACCGCGGTCTTGCCGACACCCGCGCGGCGCGCGATCCCCTCGATCGACATCCGCGCGTAGCCGGCCGCCGCCAGTTCCTCGAAGACGGCCGCCCGGATGGCCTCCGTCACGTCCTGACGCAGTACGGCGGCCCCGGCGGGGGCCCTGCGGCGCGGACGCGGCTGGGGCTCGTCGGCGTTCGTCGTCATGCGGACAGCATAGGCCGATACCGTCACGACGAAACGGTTGCGTTCCGGCGTTCTTTCGACTTACGCTCCCGTTGCGACGA
The DNA here is from genome assembly GCF_019049255.1 of Streptomyces sp. AC558_RSS880. Classification (GTDB taxonomy): domain Bacteria; phylum Actinomycetota; class Actinomycetes; order Streptomycetales; family Streptomycetaceae; genus Streptomyces. Next base: position 43,595 of record NZ_JAGMUJ010000017.1, read on the forward strand.
TACGGTCCCGTCCCGACGTAGGGACTCCCGTCGCCCCCCTCCCTCTAGCGAAAGCGCCGGATGTGAGTCAGGCCCTCCACACACCACCCCCCGCACCGGCCCGCCCGGTCCCGGCCGAGGACGACCTCGCGGCCCTCGCCGCCAAGTACGGCCTCACGGTCAGCGGCGCCCGGCCGTCCCTCGGCGAGTACGTCCGTCAGCTCTGGGACCGGCGGCACTTCATCCTCGCCTT
>NZ_JAGMUJ010000146.1 GCF_019049255.1 Streptomyces sp. AC558_RSS880
CGCCAGGCCGCCAGGACCGGCTCGACCAGCTCCCAGCGGGCATCGGACAGGTCACTCGGATACGCACGACGTTCGCTCATGACCTGGATGTACCGCCGCGGACCGAGTGCGCCCAGGCGCACAGCGACGACAACGGAAGCATGCGGCCGCGAAGACCGGGCGTCCTGGGATGAGACAGGCACAAGACACTTCCCGCCTCACCTGCCACCCCATCTGATCAGCAAAAATCAGCCCGCATCTCCAGCAGCACGAGCACCACAACCCGGCGGCCTGAAAACCGCTGGATACATGGGCAATGCAGGCGAAAACGACCTCT
>NZ_JAGMUJ010000147.1 GCF_019049255.1 Streptomyces sp. AC558_RSS880
CATGCGCTTCAACCCGCTGCGGCCGGTGCCCGGCCGGGAACCCTCCCGCCAGGACACCGGCCGGGCCGCCTGCCGGCCGACGGCAATGACCAGCTCCCTCACCGTCATGGCCTTGTCCGGATACTTCGCCACCGGCGGCGGGCGGCCGGTGCCGCTGTAGGCGGGGGTGGCCGGCCGCGCATGGCCCGGATGAGCGGTGAGCCGGGAGGAGATCCCGACCGCGTAGGCCAGGTTCCGTTCCTCCAGGCCGAGGCGGAAGGCGGTCGCATCGCCGTAGCCGGCGTCCGCGACCACCAACGGAACGCCGAGGCCCCACGAGAGGGTCTCGTCGATCATGTCCAAAGCCAGCTGCCACTTCTCCACATGCCCCACATGATCGGGAATCCCGCAGCGGGTGCGGCGGGCGATCTTGTCCGCATCGGCCTCGGGCGAGGCCGGATCCCAGGAGGCGGGCAAAAACAGTCGCCAGTTGACGGCCGCGGAGGCACGGTCGGTGGCCAGGTGCACCGAGACGCCCACCTGGCAGTTGGTGACCTTGCCCGCGGTGCCGGTGTACTGCCGGGCCACGCATGCCGAGGCGTCCCCGTCCTTCAGGAACCCGGTGTCATCGACGATCAGGGCTTCCGGGCCGGTCGCCTCGTGCATCCGCCAGGCCAGCCGGGCCCGCACATGGGCCGGATCCCACGGGCTGGAGGTGATGAAGTGGGCCAGCGCCTGCCGGTTGCCGTCCTCACCCAGGCGGGCCGCCATCGGCTCCACCGACTTGCGCCGCCCGTCCAGCAGCAGCCCGCGCACATACGCCTGCCCCCACCG
>NZ_JAGMUJ010000148.1 GCF_019049255.1 Streptomyces sp. AC558_RSS880
CGTCGCGCTGCTCGGCGACGACCTGCCACAGCGCCTCCGGCGAGTCCACCCCACCCGGGAAACGGCACCCCATGCCGACGATCACGATCGGATCGTCGTCCGTACGCGGTGCGACGGCGGTGACGGGCTGCGGGGTGGCGTTCTTGCCGCGTTCCCGCGCGAGCGGGAGCGCGAAGTCGACGACCGCGGCCGGCGTGGGATGGTCGAAGACGAGGGTGGCCGGAAGACGCAGGCCGGTGGCGGAGTTGAGCCGGTTGCGCAGCTGCACCGCGAGCAGCGAGTCGATGCCGAAGCTCTTGAACGGCTGGTCCGGATCGATCCCGTCCGCCGAGTCGCGGCCGATGACCGTGGCGAGCTGGGTGCTGACGAGGTCGAGCAGCAGGCGGCGGGCCTGCTCCTCGGACATCAGGCCGAGCCTGCGGCGCAGGCCGGACTGGCCGGGGCGCCGCTGCGGGACTCGTACCAGCGAGCGCAGCACCGGGGACAGGGTCCCGGTGAGCGCGTCGGAGCGCAGCGCGGCCGGGTCGAGGAGGGCCGGTACGAGCACCGGGTGGTCGTCGGCGAGCGCCCGGTCGAGAAGTGCGAGGCCCTGTTCGGTGGAGAGGGGGGCGATGCCGCGGGTCGAGAGAGTGTCGTCGTCCAGGTGCCCGGTGAGTCCGCTGCGTTCGGCCCACAGGCCCCAGGCGAGTGAGGTCGCGGGGCGCCCGGCCGCCCGGCGGTGGGCGGCGAGCGCGTCGAGGAAGACATTGCCCGCGGCGTAGTTGGCCTGACCCGGGTTGCCGAGCACACCCGCCACCGAGGAGAACAGGACGAAGACCGCGAGATCCTGGTCCGCGGTCAGTTCGTCGAGGTGAACGGCCGCGTCCACCTTGGGCCGCAGTACGGTGGCGAGCCGGTCCGCGGTCAGCGATCCGACCACGCCGTCGTCCAGCAGGCCCGCGGTGTGGAAGACGGCGGTGAGCCGTACGCCGGCCAGCAACTGCGCGAGCGCGTCACGGTCGGCGGTGTCACAGGCGGCGAGGACGACCTCGGCGCCCAGTTCGGTGAGGTCGGCGGCGAGTTCCCGGGCTCCGGGCGCGTCGGGGCCGCGACGGCTGACCAGCAGCAGGCGGCGGGCCCCGTGCTCGGTGACCAGGTGCCGCGCGACCGACCCGCCGATCACCCCGGTTCCGCCGGTGATGAGTACGGTGCCCTCCGGGTCGATCCGGACGGCACCGCCCGGATCGGCGAAGGCGGAGTGCCGGGCCAGGCGAGGGGCGAGGAGCGTCCCTGCCCGCAGGGCGAGCTGGGGCTCGGTGAGTACGGCCCCGGGCACAGTGCCGGCCTGGTGCGCCTCATCCGAGTCCAACAGCGCGAACCGGTCGGGGTGTTCGGACTGCGCGGTCCTGATCAGGCCCCACACGGTGGCCTGGGCCGGGTTCCTGACCTCGGGACCGACGGCGCCGTCGGTCAGCACCAGCAGTCGGGAGCCGGTGAAACGGACATCGGCCAGCCACTCCTGGACCAGCCCGAGCGCCCAACGCGCCGACCGGTGTGCGCTCTCGGCGAGGCCGGCTCCCGTGCCGTCCGAGTCCCGCGGTGCGACCGGACATCGTACGGCGACCACCTGCGGTACGGGGTCCGGGACGTCGGCCAGGTCCGCGACCAGGCACACGTCGACGTCGGCCGCGGCGGCCGGGGCCGGTTGCCACTCCAGCCGGAACAGCGAGTCGGCTCCGCGCCCGGCGGTCAGGTCGGCGGTGAACGGCCGCATCGTGACGGCCTCCGCGGACAGCACGGGCTTGCCCGCGCTGTCGGTGACGCGCAGGGCCACCCCGTCCTCGCCCCTCGTGCTGAGCCACACCCGCAGGGCCTGTGCGCCCTCGGCGTATCGGGTGACACCGGACCAGGAGAACGGCAGAAGGGTGCCTCCGTCCCCGCGGAGCAGGCCGGCCGCGTGCAAGGCCGCGTCCAGCACTGCCGGGTGCAGCCCGAAAGAGGTGGCGTCCAGCTCGGCGGGCAGGCTCACCTCGGCGTAGACGTCGCGGCCGGTGCGCCAGGCGGCGCGCAGGCCCTGGAAGGCGGGACCGTAGTCGTAGCCCGTTTCCGCGAGGGTGTCATAACGGGTCTCGACGTCGATCTCGTGGGCACCGGGCGGTGGCCACTCCACGAGGTCGAAGTCCGCGGTGTCGTCGTCGATGTCGAGCAGCGCCGCGGCGTGCCGCGTCCACGGGGCGCCCGGGTCGGCGTCCTGCGGCCGGGAGTGCACGGCCAGCTCCCGCTGCCCGTTCGTGGCCGGCGCTTCGACGGTCACCCGCAGCTGTACGGCCTCGTCGGGTGGGAGCACCAGCGGTGTCTGGAGGGTGAGTTCGGCGAGCCGTCGCCGGCCCGTCCGGGCGCCCACGGCCATCGCGAGTTCGAGGAACGCGGTGCCGGGCAGCAGTACGGTGCCGTGCACGGCGTGATCGGCGAGCCACGGCTGCGTGTCGAGGGCGAGCCGCCCCGTGTACACCAGCCGGTCCTCCTCGACGAGCTCGACCACGGCGCCCAGCAGCGGGTGCCCGGCCGAGGTCAGACCGAGTCCGCGGGCATCGGTCCCGGCGGGTTCCGGTGTGAGCCAGTAGTGACGGCGCTGGAAGGGGTAGGTGGGGAGTTCGACGGTTCGGGCGTGGTAGGGCTTCAGGAGGGCGGGCCAGTCGACGGCGACTCCGTGGGACCATGCTTCGGCGGCGGATTCGACGAAGCGTTCCAGAGTGCCTGCGTCGCGGTGCAGCGTTCCGACGGCCGCGCCGGTGTCACCGAGCGTCTCCGTGATGGCCGAGACGAGCACGGGGTGTGCGCTGATCTCCAGGAACACCGTGTCGGGTGCCGCCAGCTGCTCCACGACCTCTGCCAGCCGGACCCGGCTGCGCAGATTGCGGAACCAGTACGCCCCGTCCAGTGCCGCTGTGTCCAGCGTGCCGCCGGTGACGGTGGAGTGGAACGCGATCCGGCCCGAACGCGGCGAGACGCCTTGCAGTTCGTGCGCGAGGGTGTCGCGGATCTCGTCGACGTGGGCGGAGTGGGAGGCGTAGTCGACCGGGATGCGGCGCGCCCACACGTCCGAGGCTTCGCACTGGGTCAGCAGCTCCTCCAGTGCTTCGGGCTGTCCGGCGACCACGGTCGAGGACGGGCCGTTGACCGCCGCGACGGAGATCCGTCCGGGCCACGCGGCCAGCAGTTCCTCCGCCCGCGCTTCCGGGACACCGAGCCAGGCCATGCCGCCGCCGCCGGACAGGACGCGCAGCGCCTTGGAGCGCAGGGCGACGACGCGGGCGCCGTCCTCGAGCGACAGACCGCCGGCGACGACGGCGGCGGCGATCTCGCCCTGCGAGTGCCCCACCACCGCTGCCGGGTTCACACCGCCGGCTCGCCAGAGTGCGGCGAGGCCGAGCATCATGGCCCAGGAGGCGGGCTGGACCACGTCGACGCGGTCCAGGCCGGGCGCGCCCTCCTCGCCGCGCAGCACCGCCGTCAGCGACCAGTCGACGAACGGCGCCAGGGCCGCCTCGCACTCGGCGATCACGCGGGCGAACTCCGGTGAGGAGTCCAGCAGCCCCACCGCCATCCCCACCCACTGCGACCCCTGTCCGGGGAACACGAACACGGCTCGGGAGGGGTTTGCACCGCTCTTGCCCTCGGTCTCGTGGGTGGCCAGTGCGTCCAGGCCGGCGAGCAGTCCGTCGCGTCCGTCGGTGCCGGGGATCACGGCCCTGGTCTCGAAGGCGGAGCGTCCGGTGGCCAGGGAGTACGCCACGTCGGCGGGGTTGAGTTCGGGTCGTGCCCGCACGTGTTCGGCCAGTCGTTTCGCGGCGTGTGCCAGTGCGTCGGCCGAGCGGGCCGACACCATCCATGGCAGGGCTGTGCCGTCCAGCCGGTCCGCGTCGTGCGGTGCCTCGTCGTCGGTGGTCGGTGTGGTGGGGGGTTCGGTGAGGATGATGTGGGCGTTGGTGCCGCTGATGCCGAATGAGGAGATGCCGGCGCGTCGGGTGTGGTTTTGGGTGGGGGGCCAGGGGTGTGGCTGGGTGAGGAGTTCGATGGTGCCGGTGGTCCAGTCGATGAGCTGGGTGGGTTTGTCGGCGTTGAGGGTGGCGGGTAGTTGGTTGTGGTGGAGGGCCATGACCATTTTGATGACGCCGCCGACGCCTGCGGCTGCTTGTGTGTGTCCGAGGTTGGATTTGAGTGATCCGAGTCGGAGTGGGTGGTTGTCGCGTTGGGTGCCGTAGGTGGCGAGGAGGGCTTGGGCTTCGATGGGGTCGCCGAGGACGGTGCCGGTGCCGTGGGCTTCGACGGCGTCGACGGCGGAGTAGGTGAGGTTGGCGTCTTGGAGGGCGGCGCGGATGACGCGTTCCTGGGCGGGGCCGCTGGGTGCGGTGAGTCCGTTGGAGGCGCCGTCCTGGTTGACGGCGGAGCCGGCGAGGACGGCGAGTATGCGGTGTCCCAGGCGTTGGGCGTCGGAGAGGCGTTCGACGACGAGTACGCCTGCGCCCTCGGCCCAGGCGGTGCCGTCGGCGTCGGCGGAGAAGGATTTGCAGCGGCCGTCGGGCGCGAGTCCCCGCTGGCGGGAGAACTCGATGAACGTGTTGGGGGTGGCCATCACCGTGACGCCGCCGGCGAGAGCCAGTGAGCACTCGCCCGAGCGCAGGGCGCGTATCGCCAGGTGCAGTGCGACCAGTGACGAGGAGCACGCGGTGTCCACGGTCAGCGCCGGGCCCTGCAATCCGAGGGTGTAGGCGACCCGCCCGGTGGCGACGCTGCCGGCTGTGCCGGTCAGGAAGTGGCCCTCCGCCTCCTCCGGCAGTCGCCCGCCACCGCCGTAGTCGTGGTACATCACTCCGGCGAAGACGCCGGTGTCGCTGCCGTGCAGCGATCCGGGCGCGATGCCGGCCCGCTCCAGGGCCTCCCAGGACACCTCCAGCAGCAGCCGCTGCTGCGGGTCCATCGCCAGCGCCTCGCGCGGCGAGATCCCGAAGAACTCGGGATCGAACTCGGCTGCCTCGTGGAGGAACCCGCCGTGCCGCACGTAGGAGGTTCCGGAGTGGTCCGGGTCGGGGTGGTAGAGGCCGTCGAGGTCCCAGCCACGGTCCGCCGGGAAGCCCGAGATCACGTCGCGCTGCTCGGCGACGACCTGCCACAGCGCCTCCGGCGAGTCCACCCCACCCGGGAAACGGCACCCCATGCCGACGATCACGATCGGATCGTCG
>NZ_JAGMUJ010000149.1 GCF_019049255.1 Streptomyces sp. AC558_RSS880
CGTCTGCTCCAGCGAGCAACTCCCGTGGTCCTTCCTCACCCACACCGGCCTGATCATTCACCCCTCACCACCACAGAACTAACGAAAAACTCAGTAGGTATCTGTAAGAGCGCGGCCCCCAGCGACGCTCTAATCCTGGCCTCAGGTTGATCGGGGACAATGAGCGGCAAAAACATCGACTGGAAGGGGGCGGGCCGGCGTGCGGATCATGATCGCGGATGATGAAGCGGCCATCCGTGAGTCGCTGGAGCGGGTGCTCCAGGTCGAGGGTTACGACACCAGCACCGTCGCCAACGGTTTCGCCGTGCTCGACGGGGTCGTTGGGGCCGACGGCGACACGCTGGATCTGCTGATCCTCGACGTGATGATGCCTCGCCTCGGCGGGTTGGAGACCTGCCGGCGGTTGCGGGCCGCGGGTCGGGATCTGCCGGTGCTGATGCTGACCGCCCGTGACCAGGTCTCCGACCGGGTCACGGGGCTGGACGCGGGCGCTGACGACTACCTGCCCAAGCCTTTCGCCACCGAGGAGTTGCTGGCCCGAGTGCGGGCCCTGCTGCGCCGGCGCACGCCGACCGACGGGGAGTCGCAGATCCTGTCGTTCGCCGACGTCCGGCTCGATCCCGACAGGTTCGAGGTGTGGCGGGGCGGGCGGCCGCTGCGCCTGACCCGGACCGAGTTCTCCCTCCTGCAGGTCCTCATGAGCAACGCGACCCGGGTCGTGACCCGCGACGCGCTGTTCGAGGCGATCTGGGGCTTCGACATGAGCGCCACCGCCAACAACCTCCAGGTATACGTGAGTTACCTGCGCCGCAAGCTGGAGGCCGAGGGTGAGCCGCGATTGATCTACACGCTGCGCGGCCTGGGATACACGTTGCGGGAGACTCCTCCGTGAGCAGGCCGGCCGGCCGGGAACCGCGCCGGCTGACCCGATGGTGGCGCCGGCAGTCCCTGCGGAGCAGGCTGACGGTGATCGCGGCGACGGCCATCGCGGTCAGCGTGTTCGTGGCCTTCCAGGTGGCCAGCGAGCTACTGGGCTGGGAGCTGCAGGACAGCACCGAGAATCAGCTGCGCGCCGACTCCCGCGTCCTGGCGACGAACGCGCAGCGCGCCGGTCTGGCGCAGGTCCAGCTACCGCCGTATCCCGGATCCGGTCGGCTGGTGCGGGTCATCCTGCCCGACGGCTCGACCCGGACGCCTGCCGGCCAACCCGCGCTGCCCCCCGTCAGCGAGCACGCCGGGCGCGTGGCGCAGGGCGCGTCGGCCGACCTGATGGAGTCGAACGACAGCGACGAGGACGGCTACCTCATCTACACGCTGCGGGCGGGCGACGGCGCGGTCCAGGTGGCCCAGGTCGCCGACGACAGCCCGATCAACCAGTTCGGGTTCGGCATGCTGCTGATCGGGCTGTTCTGCGTGGTGGGCGGCGCCCTTGTCGGGCGGACCGTGGCGCGGACCGGGCTGGCACCGATCGACCGGCTGACCGCCGCCGCGGTACGTGTCGCGCACACCCGGGATCTCGACGCCGACATCCCGGATGAGGGCGGTGGGGAGATCCGGCGGCTGATCCAGTCGATCAACGACATGCTCGCCGCGCTCCGGGACTCCCGGCGGGCCCAGCGGCTGCTCGCCGAGGACGCCGCCCACGAGCTCAAGACCCCGCTCACCAGCCTGCGCCTCAACGTCGAGCTGCTGATCCGGCTCGATCGGCGCGGCACCCTGGACAGCGCACTACCGGCGGAGAGCCGGACCCGGCTGCTGACCGATCTCGGCGTCCAGGTGGCCGAGTTGAGCACCCTTGTCGCCGAGCTGACCGACCTGGCGCGCGGTGACGTCAGCGACGAGAACACCGAGCTGCTCGACCTCGCCGACGTGGTGGCGGCCGCCGCGACCCGGGCACGTTCCCGCACGCCCGACGTCGAGGTCGCGCTCGACGTGACCTCCGTGTGGGTGAGCGGGCGTCCCGCTGCGCTCGAGCGGGCGGTGCTCAACCTCATCGACAACGCCGGCAAGTGGTCCCCCGCGGACCAGCCGGTCCAGGTCCGGCTCCGTGCCGAGAACGCGTCGGTGGTGCTCGAGGTCGACGACGCCGGGCCGGGCATCGACGCCGCCGACGTACCGCGGGTGTTCGACCGGTTCTACCGTGCCGACAGCGCCCGGGCGTTGCCGGGATCCGGTCTGGGGCTGTCGATCGTGCAGCGGGTCGTCGACGCCCACGGCGGCCGGGCCAGCGTCGCCCGCTCCGCACGCGGTGGCGCGCTGCTTCGCATCGACCTTCCGGCCGCGGCCCCGCCCGCCCCGCCCGCGCGGCTCACCGCCGGGGAGGACACCGCGATGCGCCGACCCCAGCCCCGGCCGCACGGCGTAGGACCAAAGGGCGGCGGCCGTCGAGCCCCATGAAAAGATCCGGGACGGGCCTGGGTCCCCGTCCCGGATCTCGTCCGTGCCGCCGCGCTCACCGTTGCAGCGCGGACTCCTCCTTGTCGGCCAGCGGCTGTTGACCGTCCGGCAGCTCCGCCGCTGGACGGGACAACCGGCTCGGCCACCACATCCGCCGGCCGATCAGCAAGGTAAGGGCGGGCACCAGGACCGACCGCACCAGCAGGGCGTCGAGCAGCACGCCGAAGGCCACCAGGAAGCCGACCTCGACCAGCATCACCAGCGGGAGTGTGACGAGGACCCCGAACGTGGCCGCCAGGACCAGGCCTGCCGAGGTGATGACGCCACCGGTGGCCGAGAGGGCTTTGAGCATGCCCTCTCTGGTGCCGAGGCGCATGGTCTCCTCCCGGGCCCTGCTGGCCAGGAAGATGTTGTAGTCGACGCCGAGCGCCACCAGGAACAGGAACGCCAGCAGCGGCACCGAATAGTCGACACCCTTGAACCCGAGGATCGTGTCGAAGACGAACACGCTGCCGCCGAAGGCCGCGGCGAAGGAGACGACCACGGTGGCCATCAGGACCAGCGGGGCCAGGACCGCGCGCAGCAGCAGCCCGAGTATGATCAGGACGACGACGAGCACCAGCGGGATCACCAGCTTCTCGTCACGCCTGGTGGTCACCTCGGTGTCGAGGTTCTCCGCGCTCGGCCCGCCGACGATCGCCTCCGCCCCGCTCACCGCGTGCACGGCGGTGCGCACCCGCTTGATCGTGTCGTACTCCGCGGCGGTGTCCGGCGCGTCCTTCGGGAACACGGAGATGTTGGCCCAGCCACCGACGGTCTCCTCCGGGACGGCCATGGCCACGCCTCGGGTGTCTTCGACGACGTCGAGCACCTTCTCCTGCTGCGCCGGACGCGTGAAGACCGTCAGCGGCTGGCCGCCGAGCTCCGGGAAGTGCTCGCGCAGAACGGTGAAGCCGGTGACCGACTCCGGCGCGGACAGGAACTGGTCCTGCTCCCTCAGGGCGCCGGTGTTGCCCGCCAGCCCCAGGGCGAGCACGCCGAGGACTCCGAACGAGCCGAGCGTCGCCACCCACCGGCGGCGGCTGATGGCGGTGCCGAGCCGTCCCCACAGCCCCGGCTTCTCCTCCACGGCCGTGCTGAACCGCGGGATGGCCGGCCAGAAGATCCGCCTGCCGAGCACCACGAGGACCGCCGGGAACAGCGTCAGCATGGCCACCAGCGCGCACAGGATGCCGGCCGCACCGATCGGGCCCAGCCCACTGGTGCTGTTCAGGTCCGCGACGAGCAGACACAGCAGGCCCGAGACCACGGTGGCCGCGGACGCGACGATGGCCGGCGCCGCACCGCGCAGCGCGTGGACCATCGCGACCCGGACGTTCTCATGGTGGTGCAGTGCCTCCCGATATCGGGCGATGAGCAACAGCGCGTAGTCCGTTCCCACGCCGAACACCAGAATCGTCAGCAGCGCCGAGTTCTGGTCGTTGACCACGATGCCGAAGCCCTTGACGAGCAGGTAGACGGTCCCCATCGAGGTCAGTGCGGCCGCACCGACGGCCACCAGCGGGATGATCCACAACACCGGGCTGCGATAGGTGAGGATCAGCAGGAGCGTGACGACGGCGATGGTGGTGAGGAGGACCTGCTCGTCGATACCGTCGAAGACGGCATCCATGTCACCGTCGATCGCGCCCGGTCCGGTCACGTCCAGTTCCAGCCCGGAGGGGCGGTCCTTCGCGGCGTCACGCAACGGGCCGACGAACTCCTCCGGCGGGCCGTAGGCCGTGCTCACATCGAGGGTGAACGTCATCGCCTTGCGGTCGGTGGAAAGGCTCGTCGGTGAGCCCTCGTCGTCCTCGTCGCCCGCCTCCGTCGTCTTCGGCGGGTACCGCTTGACAAGGGTGTCGTAGTGACGCTCGACCGCCGCGCGGTCGGCGGCGGTCATGCCCTCGGCCCGGTGGTACACGAAGACGAACGTGCTGTCCTCACCACCGGGGAGACTGTCGTCCAGCGCCGCCACCTTGGTGGACTCGGCACCGGCCGGCAGGGTGTCCACGGCGCTGTCTGTGGTGACCGAGCTCAACTTCCCGCTCAGCGGCACCATGCCCGCCGCCAGCACCAGCCACAAGCCGATCACCAACCATGGCACCCACCGGCCTGCCAACCGACCGGCCGGCGCTCTCCCGGACGGCGCAGTGTCGACTGCCATCACAAGCCTCCTACACGCGAGTTGCATCGCTTATCTGGATGCGCACTTCCTATTGAGCGAACCTGAGACCACCGTTAAAGCGCTGCTCAGACCGGTCGGCCGAACCACGTGCCCAGCGCACGCACCCGTGTGATGGCGTGGGACTGCTGCACGGACAGGTGATGCCTGACCTGGTTTGCTGAGAGGCGGCCTGGAGTGCCCAAGCCGTAGCCGAAGGGGTTCCACGAAGGACGTCGTGCGGGTCGCGCGCAGCCGCGAGCCGGCGTCTCGCCAGAACAGATCGCCGCCGACTTCGGCGTCCACCCGATCACGCTGTCGAGGTGGCTGCGTCGCGCCGACGCAGAGGAGGGCGCCGGGTGCGGCATATCCGTCGCAGGCGAACCTGCCGTCATGATGATGTACCCGCTCGTCCGCGAGACGGCCACCACCGCAGCCCCTCACCGGGTGCCGGTGGCGGTGACGTGCCGGGTACTCAATCTGCCCCGCCAGCCCTACTACCGGTGGCTGGCCTCACCGGTGACCGACACCAACTCGCGGAGGCATACCGGGCAGGCGCTCTGTTCGACGTGCATCGCGACGACCCTGAATTCGGCCACCGCTTCCTCTTCGAGGAGGCCCGTACGGCTGGCGAGCCGATAACCGACCGGATCACCTGGAACATCTGCCGCGACAACCGCTGGTGGAGCGCGTCCGGAAAGCGCAGGGGCCGGGGCAAGTTCATCTCCGGCAAGAGCAAGCAGAACGCGGTCAAGACCATGGTTGTCACGGACGGCGACGGCCGCGTCCTCTTCGGCAGTCCGGCTCAGCACAGCAGCTGCGCAGACATCACCCATTCTCGCCAGTTAGGGCTGGTCAGGCTCCTGGCCGACGGACCCGCGAAGGCATACCGAGCCCTGTCAGAGTGTCGACCGGGCCAAGAAAGATCGCCGCCGTGGAACCGGCTGGCGGTGCAGAGCGGGGCCTTCGCCTACGCCGACTTCCAGCGGGAGACGGCGCCGTCCGAACAATCTGGCCGGCCCGCGCAGGGCCAGGCCCGCAGCCCGTTGCTCGGTCGCGCGCTACAGGTCCTGGACAGCGCGCAGCGCGGCGTCCACGCGGGCCATGGCCGCGGTGTCGACCGGGCCGAGGAGCTTGGCGCCGTCGAACCGGTCGACGCGCAGCTGGACGATGTTGACGGCGACGGCGGTGCACGGGAGAGGGGCGCCGATGACGACGGACATGGCGGTGTCGGGATAGCGGCCGCTGTCGTGGAGCATGATCGCGAGGACGGCGCCGTAGGCCTCTTCGAGGCCGGTCAGGCTGATGATCAGGACGTTGCGGCCGTCGGGGAGTGCCCAGATCTCTCCACGGTTCACAGGGTGTCGCCCTCGCCCGCCAGGTCGTCGCCCAGACCGAGCGTGGCGAGCTGCTTCGCGGCGTCGAGCGTGGCCGCGCGGCGGGCGGCGCGTACCACGTACGCGTTCACGGAGAGGCCGGCCTCGGACGCCGCGGCCCGGATCGAGGGGGCGAGGTCGTCGGGGACCCGCAGGGTCATCGTGGTGACAGACATGATGCCAGAGTAGCCACCATTTAATGGTGGCACATAGTGGTTGCGAAACATGCCGGTCAGGCATGAGGACACGGCGACCCTCGACCCGCCGAAGGCTGGGCGAGCGGACAGGGCGGCGGCCGTGGCTCACGCGCTCGACCTCCCGTTCGTTGGCGTGGGTGCAGTGATCCGATCCGTGACGCGCGCCGGCTTCCCTATGCAAGACGCGGACCAGGCCCTGGCAGACGACGTGCCAGTGGTAGGCATCGGAGACACCGGCGCGAGCCCCGACGGTACGGCTGCCTATAGCGCGAGTGAGCGCAGCGGGGCGGGTGCCGCGTCTGGGAGAGCCCGCAGGGCGTCCCGGTCGCCGCCCGCGGCTCGGAGTCGGCCGCCGTCGACCCTGTGCCGCTCGAAAAGTCATCGTCGCCGGTCAAGCGATATAGCGGTACTCGCTGATCACGCCGCCGAGGATCCTGGTCCGCAGCGCTCGGCGGGCGTTGAGGTCGTGCACTGTGGCATCGGACCGTTCCTTGGCATCAGGCGGTAGTTGCTGTCGGGCTTGGTGAGGTCGGTGGGTGTTGTAGTGCCGCCGGTAGGCGGCCAGGACCTGGCGGGCATGGGCCTCGTTCACGATCAGGACATGATCGAGCATCTCGCGCCGGATGCTGCCAATGATCCTCTCGCAGTGGGCGTTCATTCGAGGAACCCGCGGGGCACTCAAGATCACCTCCAGCTCCTCGGCCTCAAATACCGTGTCGAACGCCGCGCCGTACTTGCCATCGCGGTCACGCAGCAGGAACCGCAGAGACTCCATGCGCATGCCCAGGGCGGCGGGGCCGAAGCGGCGCGTACGGCGGCCATGCGGGCGGTGGAAACCGCCTGGGGCGGGTTGCGGGTGCGTGATGTGACGGCGCTGCCGGAGCCGGCCCTCGTGGCGGGTGCGGGGTTCACTTCTCCCGCGCAGTGGGCCGATGCGGAGTTCCAGCACCGGTGGCCGCAGTACGTGGCGGACTGCTGCGACAGGCTGGAGGAGGCGCTGGGGGCGGCCACGGGTGACGACGGCACTGGGTGGCAGCTGTTGCTGGTGAGCGGCTGGCCGCTGACCCGTATGCAGGATGCGGAACTGGCCTACCTGGCCCAGTACGAGCAGCACGGGCCCACCGTCCCGTTCGGCGCCCGCCGCGTCGGCTACAACATCGAACCCGACCACGCCGTCGTGCTCGCCGTCCCCCGCTTCGCCGCCCGGCACGCGGCCGACCACACCCGCGACGCCCGACAGCGGATCACCCTCGGACCGGACCTTTTGACAGGCAGCGCCGGGCCGGACGAACGGGACGTGCTGGCGCTGCTGCGCGGCGCCTACCCCTACCTGCCGGCGGACGCCGAAGGCGACGGGCCGGGCGCCAGGCCCACGGCCATGGTGACGACGGCCCGGGCGGTGCGGCGCGCCGCCCAGCTCGGTCGACGGGGCGCCTACAGCGGGCCCGACTCGATGGAGGTGTACAACGACCTGGTCGTCGGCACGTACAGCTGGGTCCCCGACGACGATCACCCCGGCCCCGCAGCCGCCGAGATGGAGAACCTGCCCGTCCACTGGCTCAACGACTGGATGCTGTGCCTGGACGTCGAGTGCGGAATGCGTGACGAGACCGTGCTGCACCGTCTGTACGGCACGGTGACCTCCTACGAGCCCGGCACCGGCCGAGCGGGGTTCTCCCCCACGGGCGGCCACCCGGCCATCTTGGTGCCCGTCCACCGGATCGTCGCGCTCACAGGCGACCGGCACCGGCGCACCGACGGACAGGTCCCCGCCCACGAGCCCTACGAAGAGCAGAAGGCCGTCCGCCTCCACCGCGAGGGAGTCGCGTTGGCGCCGCTCCAGGCAACAGGCCGGGTTCTGCACCGAACTCCTCACCCGGCACCAGAAGCCGACGCTGTGAACCGGCGCTTCACCCGGCCCGGAGGTGCGGCGGTGCCGCCTGGCCTGAGCGGTGCGGCCCGGCATCGGTGCGTGGCGTAGCGCCGGCGAGGGTGTCAGTGCCGGGTGGGATCATCGTCTGGGGTGTCTGCGAGGGCAGGGGGCCGGTTGTGGCGGTGGAGTGGGACCGGGTCGGGCAGCCGGGGTTCGACCGGATCGTGGAAGCGCTGGTGCACCGTGTGTACGACGCGACGGCGCGTGTGAAGGTGGTGAACGGGCGCGGCGGGGACGACGGCATCGACATCAAGGTCACCCACGGGACCCGGGTGCGGATCTTCCAGCTGAAGTACTACCCGGACGGTTTCCCGACCACAGCGCACAAAGGGCGGCGCAAGTCGATCAGGCAGTCGTTCACGCGGGCTCTGCAGCACCAGCCATGGGAGTGGATCTTGGTGGTGCCGTGCACCCTGACTACGGTGGAGCGGGAGTTCGTCACCTCGCTGGCGGCCGGGCAGGCGGTACGGGTTGAAGTGTGGGACCGGGCCAAGCTGGACGGGCTGCTGGCCACACACGCCGATCTGGAAGCCTCCTTCACCCGGGATCAGCTGTTCGAGGCGGCGAAGGTCTACGGGCAGGAGCGGGCGCTGCTCATGGACGGGGTGCGGGATGTGAGTAGCTGAGGTGGCTCCGAAACTCGGCGGAGAGGTGGTCCCCGTGGACCTCGAAGAACTCAGTCCCATCGGTTTTCGTTCGGGGAACGGTCACCGTGACCGTTCCCCGAACGCTTACACAAAGCTCTTTTTTTGGACGAGCAGCCCTTGACCTGCCATTACAGGGTTCAAAAACAGGCACTGAGAGGTCGTTTTCGCCTGCATTGCCCATGTATCCAGCGGTTTTCAGGCCGCCGGGTTGTGGTGCTCGTGCTGCTGGAGATGCGGGCTGATTTTTGCTGATCAGATGGGGTGGCAGGTGAGGCGGGAAGTGTCTTGTGCCTGTCTCATCCCAGGACGCCCGGTCTTCGCGGCCGCATGCTTCCGTTGTCGTCGCTGTGCGCCTGGGCGCACTCGGTCCGCGGCGGTACATCCAGGTCATGAGCGAACGTCGTGCGTATCCGAGTGACCTGTCCGATGCCCGCTGGGAGCTGGTCGAGCCGGTCCTGGCGGCCTGGCGGTCCGAGCGCCGCCGCCGGGCCCTGGCGTTCGGGCGGCCGCCCGAGCACGAGCTGCGCGAGATCATGAACGCGATCCTGTACGTGGACCGCACCGGGGT
>NZ_JAGMUJ010000150.1 GCF_019049255.1 Streptomyces sp. AC558_RSS880
CGCGCGATCAGCTCGTGCGCCAGCCGGTTCGCCCGCACCTCCAACTCGGCATACGACAGGACCTCGTCTTCGAAGACGACCGCGACCGCGTCCGGAGTTCGCGCGACCTGCGCCTCGAACACCCCCGCCAGCGTCCCCGCGGCGACCTCGCGCCCCGTCGCGTTCCACCCCTCCACCACCCAGCCACGCTCGACCGGCGACAGCACCTCCAGCTCACCGACCCGCACCCGCGGATCGGCCGCCACCGCCTTCAGCAGGCGCACCAGGCCCTCGGCCAGCCGGCGCGCGGTCTCCTCGTCGAACAGATCCCGCGCGAACTCCAACCGGCCCTCGACACCACCGGGACGACCCTCCCCGTCCCGCGACTCCACGAGTCGGAAGAACAGGTCGAAGCGTGCGCTTCCGGTGTCCAGCAGCTCGGATTCGACCTCCAGTCCCGGCAGGTCCAGTCGTGGACCGACATCGCTCCGCACGTCGAGCGCGGTCTGGAAGAGGGGGTGGCGGGCCAGCGACCTGGCCGGGTTGACCGCCTCCACCAGCCGCTCGAAGGACAGGTCCTGGTGGGCGTACGCCGCCAGGTCGGTCTCACGCACCCGGTCCAGCAGCTCACCGAACGTCGGATCCCCCGACGTGTCCGTGCGCAGCACCAGCGTGTTGACGAAGAACCCGACCAGATCGTCCAGCGCCGCATCCGTACGCCCCGCGATGAGCGAGCCGATCGGGATGTCCGAGCCCGCGCCGAAACGCGACAGCAGAGCCGCCAGGCCCGCCTGCACGACCATGAACAGACTGGCGCGGTGCTCCACCGCCAGCGCTCTGAGCTGCTCGTGCGTCTGGGGGGGAAGCTCGAACAGGACACGTCCTCCGGCATAGGTCGCCGTGGCGGGCCGTGGCCGGTCGGTCGGCAGCGCGATCTCCTCGGGCAGCCCGTCCAGCGTCTCGCGCCAGTGGCGCAGCTGCCGGGCCAGCTCACCGCCGTCGTCGGCGGCGTCACCCAGCAGGTCGCGCTGCCACAGCACGTAGTCGGCGTACTGCACCGGCAGCGGCTCCCAGACCGGGGCCCCGCCGGCGCACCGCGCCGCGTACGCGACGGACAGGTCCCGGGTGAACGGAGTCACGGACCAGCCGTCGCAGGCGATGTGATGGACCACGAGCTGCAGGACGTACTCGTCGTCGGCCTGCGCCAGCAGCCGGGCGCGTACGGGGATCTCGGCGCCGAGGTCGAAGCCCTGCTCCGCCCCTTGCGCCAGCGCTTCCGGGAGCCGGTCCCGCGTGACCGGCACCACGGGCATCTCGACCTGCGCGACCGCCGGTTCGAGGATCGACTGCCGTGGACGGCCCTCGGTTTCCGGGTAGACGGTGCGCAGGCTCTCATGGCGTGCCACCACGTCGTTCAGGGCCGCCCGGAGCGCCGGTGCGTCAAGCTTTCCCCGCAGCCTGATGGCGACCGCTTCGTTGTAGACCGCGTCCTGCCGGCCGAGCTGGTTGAGGAACCACAGCCGCTGCTGGGCGGGCGACAACGGGATCTCCGCCGGGCGCCCGGCGGCGACGAGCGGCTTCCTCGCCCCCCGTGCACTGTCCAACTGCTCGATCAGGCCCGCGACGGTCGGGTTCTCGAAGACCTTGCGCAGCGGGATCTCCACCTGGAAGACCCTGCGCATCCTGCTGACCAGTCGGGTGATGTGCAGGGAACGCCCGCCCAGGAGGAAGAAGTTGTCGTCGGCCCCGACCTCCTCGACCTCCAGGACCTCCGCGGCGATCCCGCGGACGATGTCCACCTGAGGAGTGTGCGGACGGCCGGCAGAGACCCCTTCGGCCGGGGACGGCTGTGGGGCGCCCTCCTGCCGGGCGTGGTCCTGGCCGCCGGCGCGGGCGGTCCGGGCCCGGTCATGCGCCTGCTGGGCCCGGTCGGACACGGCGAGTGTGTCGACGCGCTGGAGCGGGCCCGCCTCCGCCAGTTCCCGGAGGAACGTCACGAAGCCCTCCTGGTACGCCTCCAGGTCGTCTTCGCCGTAGAGGTCCGCATTGGCGTCGCAGTCGATCTGGAGGCCTGCCTCGGTCGTGCGGTCGTAGATCAGGAAGGACAGGTCGTCGACGGGTCCCGTGGCCAGGGTGCGGGGCCGGGAGGGGGTGTCGCCGAACGACAGTTTGTGGTCGAAGAGCATGAGGTTGACGTGCGGGCCGACCAGTCGGCGGTCGGCGGCCAGCAGGCCGAGGTCCTGGCGGATGTCCTCGTACGGGTAACGCTGGTGGCGTGTGGCGCCGAGCAGTTCGGCCGAGACCTGGCGCATCAGCTCGGCGACCGTGATGCCCGGGTGGAAGGTGATCCGCAGGGGCAGGACGTTGGACACCATGGAGGGCACGCGGCGAGCGGTGCGGCCGAGCCGGTTGGACACCGGCAGACCGAGGATCATCTCCTGCTCGCCGGTCAGCCGCTGGAGGTAGGCGGCGACCGACGCGAACAGCACCGGCGGCCAGGAGGTCTCCGCCGCACGGCCGAGGTCGCGCAGGTTGCCGGTGTCCTCCTGCGGCAGGCGCGCCGTCCGGTGGACGAGGCGGAACACCCCGTCGGGCTGCCGCCCGGACAGGCTGACCGGCTCGGGAGCGCCGGTCATCCGTCGCGACCAGTAGTTCCTGTCCTCGGCCCGGCGCTCGGAGCCGTTGTACGCGGCGTGCTCGTCGAGCAGGTCGGACAGCGGTGCGAAGGGGCCGTCGCCGACGGGCACTCCGGCTGCCAGCGCCGAGTAGATCTCCGGTACGCGCTGCGCGATGGCGACGACGGTGTAGCCGTCGGCCAGCAGGTGGTGGTAGCGGTAGAACCAGAAGTGCCGTTCCGCACCGACTTCGAGGAGGGCGAAGAGGAAGAGCGGATCACGCACCGGGTCCACCGGGCGTTCCAGCTCCGCGGCCATCCAGGCGCGGGCGGCGGCCTGCGGATCGGCCTCGGTGGTGAAGTCGAGCCGTCGGGGCGCGAAGTCGAAGTCCGCCACGGGCACCACCCGCTGCACCGGCTCGCCGTCCACCTGCTCGAAGCGGACGCGCAACGTCTCCGCCTCCTCGACCACGCGGTGCAGGGCCCGTTCGACCAGCTCCGTGTCGAGAGGGCCCTCGATGTCGAGGTACTCACCCAGGTGGAAGATCGTGTTCTGCGGGTTCAGCTGCTGCGAGTACCAGATGCCCGACTGGGCAGCGGTCAGCGGCAGCGGGGCGTCGCGTCGTACGGACATGGCTAGTTCCCTCCCTGGGCGCCGCGGACAAGCTGGATGAACTGCGTCGCGACGGAGTTGCGGTAGAAGTCCTGGGTGGAGACCCGGGGCAGCCCTCGGTCCCGCATCTCCCGCAGCAGCCGGATCACCAGCAGGGAATTGCCGCCGAGTTCGAAGAAGTTGTCGCCGGGCTCGACCTCGCACCCCAGTACCTGGCGCCACAGGGCGAGGATGTCGTCGGCCAGGGGGTCGAGGGCCGCGGGACCCGCGGGACCGGTGCCGTCGTGAACGGCGGCCGGCGCGGCGCTGTCCCCGGTCGTCCTCTGGCGGGTGGTGGGCTCCGGCAGGGCGGCGGTGTCCACCTTGCCGTTGATGGTCAGCGGGATGGAGTCCACGGCCGTGACCGACGCGGGCATCATGTAGTCCGGCAGCACGCCGCTCGCGTGGGTGAACAGCTCGGCCTCGGACACACCGGATCCGCCGAGCGACACGTACGCGTCGATGCGCGCCGTCGCGGTGTCGCCGGGGGTGTCGTACCGGAGCACCACCGCGGCTCCGGACACCGCCGGGTGACCGAGGAGTACGCTGCGGATCTCGTCGAGTTCGATGCGGTGACCGCGGATCTTGACCTGGTTGTCGAGCCTGCCCAGATGGTCGAGGCGGCCGTCGGGGCGCAGCCGTCCCCGGTCACCGCTGCGGTAGATCCGGCCACTGCCGTACGGGTCGTCGATGAAGCGTTCCGCGGTGAGTCCGGGCTGGTGGAGGTAGCCCTGTGCCACGCCCGCCCCGCCGACGTGGATCTCTCCGGACGCTCCGGCCGGGAGGATCCGGCCCCGCGGGTCGCGTACCGACAGGGTCCAGCCGGGCATCGCGCGCCCCACGGACCGGGTCCGGGCGACGACATCGGCCGGAGTCACGGTCTGCTCGGTGACGTGCACCGTCGTCTCGGTGATCCCGAACATGTTGGAGAGCCGGCAGTGGGTGTGGGAGTGGCGTGCGAACCACGGGGCGAGCATGGAGACGTCCAGCGGCTCCCCGCCGAACACGACGAGGCGCAGGGAGAGCGGGGAGCGCAGTCGCCCATCGGCCTCGATGAGCTGCGCGAAGGCGGACGGGGTCTGGTTGAGGACGGTCACTCCCCGCTCGACGAGCAGGTCGTAGAACAGTTCGGTGTCACGCGTCACCCAGTAGGGCACCACGACGAGTTCACCGCCGGTCAGCAGGCAGCCCCAGATCTCCCAGACGGAGAAGTCGAAGGCGCTGGAGTGGAAGAGGGTCCATACGTCGGAGCCGTTCAGCGCGAAGTCCTCGCGGGTGGCCGCCACCAGTGCGGCGACGTTGCGGTGCGGGACGACGACCCCCTTGGGGCGGCCGGTGGAGCCCGAGGTGAAGATGACGTAGGCGGCTGCCGCTCCGTCCTCGGCGCGCGGGTACGGCTCGTCGGCCGTGCGGTCGGCGAGCCCGGTCAGCTCTCCCGGGGAGACGACCCGCACTCCCTCGATGTGCGGGAACGCGTCGGCGGACCCGATGACGATCCGGGTCCCCGCGTCGCCCACGGTGCGACGCAGCCGTTCCTGCGGGTAGCGGATGTCCATGGGGACGTACACGCATCCCGCCTTGAGCACGCCGAGCAGCGTCACGACGAGTTCGGCCGTGCGGTCCAGGGCCACGCCGATGAGGTCGCCGGGCCCGGCGCCGAGCGTGCGCAGTCCCCGGGCGATCCGCTCCGCGCGTTCGTCGAGCTGCGCGTAGCTGAGCCGGGTCTCGCCGTCGTTCACGGCGGGAGCGTCGGGACTGCTGCGTACGACGTCCGCGAACAGACCGTGGATGGTCCGGTCCAGGGTGTCCGGGGTGGCGACGGAGGGCGTGGCGCCGCGGTCCACGGTCTCCAGCGCCTCGGCCCTGGTCATGAGGTCGATCTCCAGGAGGGCGGGGCCGCGGTCCGCAGCCGGCCGAAGACCCGCCAACTGGTCGGCCACATGGGCGACGTGGCGGGCGAACGCGCGGGCGACCTCGGGCGCCGTCTCGCCCTCGTCGTAGCTGAGGACGCCGGACACCGAGCGGTCCGTCTCGCGCCGCCAGTGCAGGACGACGGGGAGCACCGGGGCGAGGAAGGGCCGGTAGTGCGCGCCCGGCCGCTGCGCGCTGACGTACACGCCCACGGCCGGTACGGGCCCGTCGGCCCTGTCCGGACCGCCGTCGGGCGCGCGCCACTGTGCCACGTAGGCGGCGGCCTCCTGGTCCTCGTCCAGGGGTACGGAGCACACCGGAGTCTCGCCGTCGGCGCTTCGCGGGCCGAACACCGCGACGGCGGTGTCCTCTCCCGCCGAGTACCGGGCGAGCACCAGGCCGACGGCGGCGAGCAGCGTCTCGTCGGACGGCTCCGGCGCCTTGAGCTCCACCTCCACCGTGCCGGTGCGTCCCGCGCGGGACGGGTCGCCGAGACCCCATCCGGTGAGGGGACGCGCGCCGCCGGCGGGAGCCGGCCCGGCATCCGCCGCGATCCGGGGTTCGGGTCCGGTGCCCTCCAGGAGGAACGCGGCCAGATCCCGCAGTCCTTGCTCGCTCAGCGCCGTCCTCCGGGCGACCAGGACGAGGTCGGCGGGACCGTCGGCGTACCGCAGCAGGACGGTACGGACCGGGGGGCCCGTGGGGGCGAGCGGCCGCCCGGCCTCGGCTTCCAGACGCGCCCGGGCGGCCGGGGCGGAGGAGGCGGCCGGTACCGCGTGGTGCCAGAGGGGAAGGCCGCTCACGGCTTCCGGGACGGCGGAGCCGTCACTGATCCGAACGGTGAGGCTGTGGCAGGACCTTGCCTGGGTGACCGGCAGTCGGCCCGCGCCGACGGGAACGGCCACACGGTGGCGGACAGCTGTCGACATGTGCGGACTCCTGCGGGACGAAGGCGATCGAAACTACGGGTGGGGCGGGAGGGGGTGCGCGGGGAGGTGCCCTCAACGGGCGGTGAAGCCGCCGTCGACGGTGACGGTGGTGCCGGTCACCTGGCGTGAGTCGTCCCCCGCCAGCCACAGGGCGGCTCCTGCGATGTCGTCCGGCTCGATGAGCCGGTTCATCGGCTGTGCCTGGACGAAGATCTCCTCGTGCTCCTCGACGGCCACGTCGAGGGAGCGGGCGATCTCGGCGAGCATGCGGCCCTCCACCAGCGGCTCGTCCCGTACGGAGCCGGGACAGAGTGCGTTGACGCGCACGCGGTGCGGCGCGTAGTCCAGGGAAGCCGCCTTGGTGAGGCCGATCAGTCCGTGCTTGGCCGCGACATAACCGGCGAAGTGGCGGTAGCCGACGAGCCCGGCGGTCGAGGCGACGTTGATGACGCTGCCCTCGTTCCTGGCGACCATCGAGGGGACGACGGCCCTCATCATCCGCCAGGCACCGGTCAGGTCGGTGTCGATCATCAGGTCCCACTCGTCCTCGGTGATCTCGTGCACCGCCTTGCCCGAAGGGGCGGCGATGCCCGCGCCGTTGACCAGCACCTGCACCGAACCGAAGCGGTCGAGCGCCTGCCCGACCGCCGCCTCGCACGCTTCGGCGCTGCGGACGTCGGCTCTCACCGCGAGCACAGCGGCTCCGTGCCGGCGGCAGAGGTCGGCGGTGTGCTCGAGCTGTCCGCCGGAACCGAGCGGATAGGGCACTCCGTCGAGATCCTGCCCGATGTCCAGCAGGACGAGGTCGGCGCCCTCTTCGGCGAACCGGGTGGCGCAGGCACGCCCGAGGCCGCGGGCCGCGCCCGTGATGACGGCTGTCTTTCCCTTCAGCTGCACAGTACGGCCCTTCTCAGCCGAGGGTCCGGGTGATGGCCGCCAGCAGCGGTGCCGGATCGTCGGCCAGATACATGTGGTGGCCCGGGATCTCGCACACCTCGAAGTCCGCGGCGGTCGCCTCCCGCCACTGCTCGGCCTGCTCCCTCGAGACCAGTTCGTCCTCGCTGCCGCGCAGCGAGGTGATGGGAATCCCCAGGCGGTCCCGCGACGCGGGCCGGTAGTTCTCGTGCATCTCGACGTCGGCGCGCAGCAGCGGCAGCAGCAGTTCCCGCATGTCGGGGTCCTCCAGCGCCTCGTGCTTGTAGCCCGCGAACGCCTCGACCTGACCGAGGAAGGCATCGTCGTCGAGTCCGGTGGCCCGGTCGCTGCGGCCGGCCCACGGACCGGGCGATCCGCTCACGAAGAGGCGAGCGGGCCGGCCGGTTCCCGCCCGGTCGAGGTGGCGGGCGATCTCGTACGCGAGGACGGCGCCGAGGCTGTGTCCGAACAGCGCGACGCGACGGTACCCCCGCGTCTTCTCCGCGACCTCCGTGGCGAGCCGCTCACCGGCCTGCACGGCGTCGCGGAACGGCTCGTCGAGGAAGAGCTCCTCACGCCCCGGCAGTTGCAGCGGGACGACGTCCGGGCTGCCGTCCGGCAGGTCCTTCCACCCCCGGTAGAACCCCGCGCCACCGCCCGCGAAGGGAAGGCAGATCAATGCGCAGTCCGCACGGACTCGGGCATCGCCGTCAAAGGGATTGGTCGCCGTCATCGATGTCTTCCTTTTCCGACGAAAGAGCAGATCCGGCAGGTCGACTTGCACCTGGCCCGTGCCATCCTGCGGGCACCCGATTTCCTCGGCAATCGCCCCTGCAAGAAGCTGCCATCGGTGGCCGCACTCCCCGTCGCGCCTCCTGGCAGCTTGTTGCAGAGGTCCTTGAGCGGATTCCGGGACGCCCGCCACGATGAGCGCACGACACCCTCAGGCGCTGGTGCGGATTTCGACCCGCCATGGGAATGACTTCGGTATGTCCCGCATCGAAGCCGACCATAAGAATTCCTGACAGGGAGCATCATGACCGCGCATGACATCGAATACATAGAACTCTACGCGAGCGACTGGAAGTGCACCGTCGACTACTTCGTCTCGTCGTTCGGGTTCACGGAGGCGGGCCGCTCGACGGCGGGCGGCAAGGATTCGGTGCTGCTGCGCCAGGGCGGGGTACAGCTCGTGGTCACGTCGGGCCCCGCGACCGAGGACTTCCTCGCGCAGCACGGTGACGGCATCGCGGACATCGCGTTCGCCTGTGAGGACGTCGCCGGCGCCCGTGACGGCGCGCTCGCGGCCGGCGCCGAGTCGCTGAGGGCCGGCGGTACGGGCGCTCCGGTCGTCTCCGGTTTCGGTGCGGTCCGCCACACGCTCGTCCAGCGTCCCGTCGGCAGCACCCCGGCGCTCCCGGGCGACCGGGAGTGGACCGCGACGGCGCGGAGCGCGGTCGTCACCCCGTCGACGCCGGTACTCCGCAAGCTCGATCATGTCGCGGTGTGTCTGGAAGCCGGCACGCTGCACGATGTCGTCCGCTTCTACATCGACGGCTTCGGCTTCAGCCAGTACTACAGCGAGTACGTCGCCGTCGGCGAGCAGGCGATGGACTCGATCGTCGTGCGCAGCCCGTCCGACAACATCACGTTCACCATCATCGAGCCGGACACCACCAAGAAGTCGGGACAGATCGACGAGTTCCTGGTCCGGAACGGCGGCGGTGGTGTGCAGCATCTCGCTTTCCTGGTGGACGAGATCATCCCCTCGGTCCTCGAATTCCAGCACCGCGGCATCGAGTTCCTGCAGACGCCCGGCACCTATTACGACGTGCTCGCGGAGCGCATCCCGGGCCTCGAGGCGGAGATCTCGGACCTGCGCAAGGCGAATGTCCTGGCCGACCGGGACGAATGGGGTTACCTGCTGCAGCTGTTCAGCCGTTCCCCGTTCGAACGGCGCACGCTGTTCTTCGAGCTCATCCAGCGCCAGGGTGCGCAGGGCTTCGGCAGTTCCAACATCCGGGCGCTGTACGAGGCCGTGGAGCGTGCGCGGGAGATCACCTCGTGACCATGTCCGGGGTGGGGATCGCGGCGAAGCCGGCGCTGACCCTGGACGACTACGCCGAGCTCGCACGCACCGCGATGGACCCGGCCGTCTGGGACTTCATCGAGGGCGGCGCGGGCGGGGAGCGGACGCTCGCCGCCAATGTCCGGGCCTTCGACCGGGTGCGGTTGCGTCCGCGGGTGCTGTCCGGGGTGGCCGGTGCCGACACCTCCACCACGCTGCTCGGCCGCCGTTGGGCGGCGCCGCTGGGCATCGCGCCCATGGCCTATCACACCCTCGTCCACCCCGAGGGCGAGCTCGCCACGGTACGCGCCGCCGGTGCGTCGGGCCTGCCGACCGTGGTGAGCACCTTCGCCGGGCAGCCTTTCGAGAAGCTGGCCGACGCCGCGTCGTCGCCGCTGTGGCTGCAGGTCTACTGCTTCCGCGACCGGGAGACGACCCGGCGCCTCATCGAGCGCGCGCAGCAGGCCGGTTTCGAGGCCCTGGTCCTCACGGTCGACACGCCGCGGCTCGGCCGGCGTCTGCGTGACCTGCGCAACGACTTCCGGCTGCCGGCAGGCATCGTGCCCGCCAACCTCCCGTCCACCGGGGCCGACTACTCCTCCCCCGCCGATCACGGCCGTGCCGAGATCGATCCCGCCCTGGACTGGTCCGTGGTGTCCTGGCTCAGGTCGGTCAGCACGCTGCCGGTCCTCCTCAAGGGGATCATGACGGCGGACGACGCGGTGCGGGCCGTCGAGGCGGGCGTGGACGGCGTCATCGTCTCCAACCACGGGGGCCGGCAGCTGGACGGCGGTCAGGGAACGCTGGACGTCATCAGCGAGATCACGTCCGCCGTGGCGGGCCGCTGCCCGGTGCTCATGGACGGCGGGATACGGCGCGGTACGGATGTCCTGGCCGCCCTCGCGCTGGGCGCCGACGCGGTGCTGGTGGGCCGGCCGGTGCTGCACGGCCTGGCGGCCGAGGGCAGCCAGGGCGTCGCCCGGGTGCTCGGCACTCTCGTCGACGAACTGGCGGAAGCGCTGGTACTCACCGGCACGCCCTCGGTCGCCGACGCCGCACCCCCGCTCCTGGAGGGGCACGCCGCCGTGTCCGCACGGCCGTCCGCGGCGAAGCCGGATCCGGAGCCCGAGCGGTCCCCGGCGGCCGGGCTGCGGAAGGAGGACCTGCACAGCAGCGTCTCCGCCCCCGTGCTGGACACGATGAACTTCCTCAACGAGATCACCGGGCGCTTCCCCGACGCGGTCTCCTTCGCGCCGGGCCGCCCGTACGAGGGATTCTTCGAGACGGAAGACGTCTTCACGCACATCCGCCGGTATCTGGACCACCTGCGGGAGAGCGGCGTCAGTGAGGACGGCGTCCGTACCGCCGTCTATCAGTACGGCCCGACCACCGGCCTGATCCGGGACCTGATCGCCGACTCGCTCCGCAAGGACGAGGGCATCGACGTCCCGCCCGCTTCGATCGTGGTCACGGTCGGGGCCCAGGAGGCCATGCTGCTCACCCTGCGCGCGCTGTTCGCGGACCCGCGGGACGTCCTGCTGGTCGCGAGCCCCTGTTACGTGGGGATCACCGGGGCCGCCGAACTGCTGGACATCCCGCTGACGGAGGTGGTGGAGCGGGAGGACGGGCTGTCGGTCGCCGATGTGGAGGCGGCGGTGCGGGCCGCACGGGACGAAGGGCGGCGGCCGCGCGCGTTCTACGTCGTGCCGGACCACTCGAACCCGTCGGGCAACTCCCTGCCGCTGCGGACGCGTACCGAGCTGCTCGAACTGGCCGAACGGTACGGTCTGATCCTTCTGGAGGACACTCCGTACCGGTTGGTCAGCGCGGGCGAGCGGCTGCCGACGCTGAAGTCGCTGGACCGCGGGCGGCGTGTCGTGCATCTCGGCTCCTACTCCAAGACGGCCTTCCCGGGTGCCCGGATCGGCTTCGTGATCGCGGACCAGCGGGTTCGTGACGCCTCGGGCGCGACCAGCCTGCTCGCGGACGAGCTCGCGAAGATCAAGAGCATGGTGACGGTGAACACCCCGCCGCTGAGCCAGGCGGCGATCGCCGGCATGCTGCTCGCGTCCGACGGCCGTCTCTCGCAGCTCAACACCGGTCCCGCCGCACATTACGGCGACGCGCTGCGCGTCACACTCGAACAGCTCGCGCGCCGTTTCCCCGGGACCC
Source organism: Streptomyces sp. AC558_RSS880 (assembly GCF_019049255.1). Taxonomy (GTDB): domain Bacteria; phylum Actinomycetota; class Actinomycetes; order Streptomycetales; family Streptomycetaceae; genus Streptomyces. Next base: position 11,241 of record NZ_JAGMUJ010000150.1, read on the forward strand.
GCCGGCACGAGTCCGGGGTGAGCTGGAACGAGCCCGACGGCGGGTTCTTCCTCACCGTCCGCGTGCCGTTCGTCGCGGACGACAGTGCGCTGTCGCGCTCCGCCCGGGAGCACGCCGTCATCTGGACACCGATGTCGTACTTCTATCCCCACGGCGGCGGTGACCACGCCATCCGGCTCTCCTTCAGCTCCCTGTCGCACGGCGAGATCGAGGAGGGCATCGCGCGGCTGGCGCGGTTCATCGAGTCGGAGACGGAGCGCGGGCGATGAAGACCGCCAAGGTGATCGGAACCGGACTGATCGGGACGTCCATCGCGCTGGCCCTGACGAGGCGCGGCGTGAAGGTGTACCTGGACGACGAGGACACCACCGCCGCCAGAACCGCCGAGGCGATGGGCGCGGGGACCCTGGAGGTACCGCAGGGTCCGGTGGACCTCGCCGTGCTCTCCGTGCCGCCCACCGAGGTCGCCTCGCTCCTGGTGCGCGTCCAGCGTGCCGGGCTCGCCCGTGCGTACACCGACATCGCGAGCGTCAAGTCGCGGCCGCGCGACGAGATCCGTTCCGCCGGAGGGGATCCGGTCAGCTATGTCGGAGGCCATCCGCTGGCGAGCGAGGGACGGTCCAGTCCGCTGGCCGCCAGGCCCGATCTGTTCGAGGGCCGTTGGTGGGTGCTCACCCCGTCGGATCCCTACGACCAGACCGTGCTCAACCAGGTCCTGGAACTCGTCGCGCTCTGTGACGGAGTGCCGGTCATCATGGACCCGGTGCGGCACGACCGCGCGGTCGCCCTCACCACGCACGCCCCGCATCTGGTGTCCACGCTCATGGCGGCGCGGCTGGTGGGCGCGCCGGACGACAGCGTCCGTATCTCCGGCCACGGGCTGCGGCATGTGACCCGTGTCGCCGCCGGGGATCCCGAGTTCTGGCGGGACGTCCTGGGCGCCAACGCCGATGCCGTGGCGGATGTCCTGGACGCGTACGCCGCCGATCTCAACGAGGCGGTGGGTGCGCTGCGTGGGCTGGGCAGCGCCGACCAGGAGGTTCGCGCCCGGGCCGCGGCCGACCTGGACGAACTGCTCAAGCGCGGCAACCGGGGGCACGCGCGGGTGGGGCACAGGCCCGGCGAGCCGCCGAGGGGCCTGGTGCCGGTGCCGGTGGTGGTCCCCGACCAGCCCGGTGCCCTGACCCGGCTGTTCGGCAGCATCAGCAGGGCCGGCATCGACATCGAGGACGTACGCATCGACCACACACCGGAACAGCCGCGCGGACTGATCGAGATCCTCGTCGACCGGCAGGCGGCACCCGGCCTCTCACGGCTGCTGAGCCTGGACGGATGGAGCATGCCCGACGCGGGGGTCCTGACCGCCCCTCTGCGCTGAGTCGGCCGGTACGCATGACAGCTCGTCGCCCCCTCCCTTGAACCGGCTCCGCGCCGCGGCCAGGGTGTGGACGCGCACCTGGAACCGATCGTCGTCCCCACCACTCACCGATCCGCCCGCTTCCCGGGTGGTGTCGCACCGAAATCCCCTCCCGCCGAGGCGATCAGACCGAAGGACGGACATGTCTCCAGCGCTTCCCGGCAATACGCCGGAACGGCACCGCGTGGTGCTCTCCGGATGCGGCGTGGTGCCCCATGCCGGTATCAGTACTCCCGGATCCACGACGGCCCGCACGACGGACGTGCGGAGCAACGGCCACGCCGGCCGCTCCGCCGTCGACGGGGACCGGCCGGCGGCCGGTCGCCACGGGGGTCCCCGCGTGCTGTGGCCGGCGGCGTCATGAGCGAGCCGTCGATGCCGCCGGCAGCGCCGGTCCAGGAGGCCGCGGGCCGGGCGGGCGCCCGGGTCGCGGCGCCCGGTATCGGTCCGGTCTCGGCCGCCCCGGTCGTCGTCTCCCCGCGCGGCGACGACGGAAGCGCCGCGGTGCGGGTCGTGGTCTCGCCGGACGAGCCGGTGTTCGCCGGTCACTACCCGGACTTCCCGATCTTTCCCGGTGTGTGCGTGGTGGAGTGCGCGCACCGCGGCGCGCTGGCCACGGCACCGGAGCCGGTCGAACTGTCGGCGGTGCACTCCGCCCGGTTCACCGGCCCCGCGTTCCCGGGCGATGTCCTCGACTTCCACCTCAAGTGGCGCCGCAGGGACGGCGGCTGGCAGGTGTCCGCCACCGCCGTCACCGCGCGGGGCGACGCCGCGTCGATGCGCCTGCGGTACCGCAGCGCGGGCACGGAACCCGAAGCACCGGCCCCGCTCGCGGACGCCGTACCCGTGCCCGACCGGGCGGAGGCCGGACTGCCCGAGGTGACGAGCCTGCTGCCGCACCGGTACCCGATGCTTCTGGTCGACCGCATCACGGCACTGCGGCCCGGTGAGCGGATCACCGCGGTCAAGGCGATCACGCACAACGAGCCCTGGTACGCGGGGCTCGCCCCCGGCCAGGATCTCGCCTATCCGGAGTCCCTGCTGGTCGAGTCCTGGGGCCAGTCGGCGGGGCTGCTCGCGTCGGCGGCGGCCCCGCAGGCCCGCGGTCAGGTGATGCTCTTCGGTTCGGTGTCGAACGCGGTCTTCCACCGCCCGGTGCTCCCCGGCGACCTGATCGAGCACCGCGTCACGCTCACCCGGTCGCTCGGCGATTCGGTGATCTTCGAAGGCGAAAGCCGGACCTGCGCGGGTCCGGTGATGTCCGTAGGACAGATGGTGATGGCCTTCCGGCCCGGTGACCATCTGCGCCCCTCTTGAGTGCCGCGTCGACGGCCGATGCCCGGATGCGGGGAGAGAACACGATGGAACAGCGGAAGATTTCCAAGTACTGGATGCTCACCGACGACTTCACCCAGAACCCGTATCCGGTGCTGGAGCGGGTCCGCGAGGAACAGCCGGTCTGTGAGCTGTCGCTCCCCGACGGCGGCCGCGCCTGGGTGGTGACCCGGCACGAGGACGCCAAGGCGGCCCTGTCGGATCCGCGGCTCAGCCGGGACATCAACGTGCACTTCGACCTGGTCTCCCGGCTGACCGGCACCACCCTGACGCCGCCCCCGGAGCACGCCAACCACCTGGCGAATCTCGAACCGCCGCGGCACACCCCGCTGCGCAAGGCGATCAGTTCGGCGTTCACCCCCCGGCGGGCGGACGCGCTGCGGCCGCAGATCGAGACCGTCGCGGACGAGCTGCTCGACCAGATGGCCGGAGCCGGGGGCGCCGATCTCATCGCCGCGTACGCCGATCCGCTGCCGGTGATCGTCATCGCCACGCTGATGGGTGTGCCGGCCGCGGCCTGGCCCGACTTCCTGCGCTGGTCGACGCAGCTGCGCGCGGTGCAGGCGACCGATCCCGCGGCGGACGGCACCGTCAAGGAACTCTCCTCCTACATGTCGGCGCTCATCGCCGAGAAGGAGCGCGAGCCCGGCGACGACCTGATCTCGGCTCTCATCCACGCCGCCCCGGACCGCAGGCTGACCGGTACGGAGATCCTCTCCACCAGCTTCGCGCTGATGACCGGGGGCAACGACACGACGGCCAGCCTCCTGGGCGGGGTGCTCCACGCCCTCCTCACCCACCCCGAGGAACGGGCCGAGCTGCTGGCCGTGCCCGGCCGCTGGGTGGCGGAGATGGACGAGCTGATCCGCTATGTCAGCCCCATCACCAACACACTGCAGCGCGTCACCCTGGAACCGGTGGAGATCGGCGGTGTGACCATTCCGGCCGACGAGGTCGTGATCATTTCCGTGATCTCGACCAACCGTGACCGGTGCCCCTTCCCGGAGCGGCCGGACGAGCTGGACCTCAAGCGGCCCAAGCCCGCCCACCTCAGCTTCGGCCACGGCATCCACTACTGCTCGGGGGCACACCTGGCGAAGCTGATGACGGAGGTGGCGGTGCGTCGCTTCTTCGAGCGGTTCCCCGACGCCCGGTTGGCCGTGGCTCCGTCCGCTCTCCGCCACACGCAGAGCATGGTCGTACGCCCGTGGGAGTCGCTGCCCGTGGTGTGGTGAAAGGCGCCGCGGACGCGCCCTCACCGAGGGGTTCCCGCCCCCGGCCGGTGTTCCCGGCCGGGGGCGGGACCGTTCCCGGCCCGTGCGGTGCGGCTCAGCGCTGGGCCCGGAAGATGACGTACAGCATCCGCAGGCACAGCACACCGCTGAAGACGAGCAGGTGGTAGCCGATGACCTCGAAGAGACGGATCGACTCGGTGACCATGGGGCCGCCCGTGGCGTGCATCAGGATCACCGCCATCAGCCCGGCGGTGCCCGCGAGGACGGTGAGCAGGATCTCGTGGACCAGCACACGGAGGTAACGGCGGTCGCGGCTGTCCGCGAGCACCCGGACGTTGACCGACAGCCGGCCCTCCTCCAGGGCGCTGGTGACCCGGTCGAGCCTGCGCGGCAGGCGCCGCAGCGCGGACAGGGCGGAGTACAGCTCGCTCTCCAGCGGAGCGCCGACGGAGGCGAAGCCGCCCGCCCGTGCGCCGCCCCGGTCGTCGGACGCCCAGGCCCGGGACTCCGCCACGATGTCGAAGCCCGGCGACAGCCGGGTCAGTGTCCCCTCCAGCGTCGCCAGCGCGCGGAACACCGCGGCGACCTCGGGCGGAATGCCGAGACCGTGCGCGGAGACCAGCCGGAAGAGATCGACGAACACCTTGACGTCCGGGGCGGAACCGGTGCTGAAGTGGCGTGCCATGAACCGGCCCAGGGCACGCTCCAGCCCCTGCTCGTCGATCTCCTCCGGCCGGGTGATCAGGTCCAGCAACGCGTCCCGCAGGGCCGCCGAGTCCGCGTGGTGCACCGCCATGAGGAAGCGCCGCAGCGCGGACCGTACCTGACCGTCGAGGCGGCCGACGGAGCCGAAGTCGATCAGTCCTATCCGTCCGTCGTCCAGCAGCAGGATGTTGCCGGGGTGCGGGTCGGCGTGGAACGTGCCGTCGACCAGGACCTGCGTCAGCAGGCTGCCGAGCAAGGAGCGTGCCAGGTCAGCGCGTTCCTCCTCGGACCCGGCGAGCTCGGTGCCGCCCGCGCCGATGGGCAGGCCGGGCAACTGTTCCAGGACCAGGACGAGTTCGCCGCTCAGGTCGTCGACCGCGCCCGGGATGATCACGGAGGGGCCGGCGTCGCGCTGTGCCCAGGCGGCCCGGACGGTGGCCAGGTTGCGTGCCTCCACGCGGAAGTCGAGCTCTTCCCGTACGGACCCGGCGAATCCTTCGGCCAGTTCGACGACTCCGAGGTCACGGGCCCAACGGGCGCGCCGGTCGAGCATGCGCGCCATGCGGCAGATGATGTCCAGGTCCCGCTCGATGCCCGCGCGCACTCCGGGGCGCTGCACCTTGACCACGACGTTCTCACCGGAGTGCAGCCGGGCCAGGTGGACCTGCGCGATGGACGCCGCGGCGAGGGGCTCGTGCTCGAAGTGGGCGAAGACGTCCTCCGGAGGCCTGCCGAACTCCTCGTGCAACTGTGCCGCGATGCGCTCGGGGCACTCCGGACGCACCTGGTACTGCAGCCGGCTCAGTTCCGCGATGAACTCCGGCGACAGCAGGTCGTGCCGGGTCGACAGCACCTGTCCGAGCTTGACGAAGGTCGGCCCGCCCTCTTCCAGCGCCCGTCGCAGTGGTTTGGCGAGACGGGCGCTGCCCGGCGCCTTCCCCTTTCCCGATCGATCGCCCCGGCCGCGCAGGTACGGGCTCAGGCCGTGCCGCACCGCGATACCGCTGATCTGTGAGTAGCGGCGGATCCTGGCGATGCGGGAGCGGATCGTGCGGAGCCGGCCGGCACCGGACGCGCTGGGCACGACCATCTCGGACACGACCAGGAACACCATGGCCAGCATCAGCGCGATGCCCATCTGCACGCCCATCAGCAGCCCTTGGCGCTCCGGGGTACGGATGAGGGTGCTGGCCAGAGAGATCCCCCCGGTCGCCACGCCCCCCGTCAGAACGGTCCTGGTGATGCCCACCTGGATTCCGAGCAGCCTGCGCGCTATCACCGGGAAGACCACGAGGAAGAACGCGAAACTGGCCGCCACGAGGACAGCGATTCCCACGATCATGTACATCCCTCAATGAAGTAGGGAGCTGTCAGGAAACGGAAAGAGAGCCCGGAGCCGGGAACGGCTCCGGGCTTCGCGAGGCGGCAGGACGGTTATCCCATGGCCTCGATGAGGCTCTTGGGGCGCATGTCGGTCCAGTTGGCCTCCACGTAGTCGAGGCACGCCTTGCGGGTGTCCTGACCGAACACGGTGGTCCAGCCGGCCGGGACCTCGGCGAAGGCCGGCCAGAGGGAGTGCTGCAGCTCGTCATTGACCAGGACGTAGTACTGCGCGCTGTCGTCCTCGAACGGGTTGCTCATGATGCGGTACCTTCCCTGCGGGTCGTAGCAGTGGTTACGTCGGTGGAGGGGCGGCGGCCCGGGCGGCCCGGACCGCCGCGGCAGAGCCGGCTACGCCCGTCCCGGTCGGTTTCCCGGTCTCGGTGACCGGTGCCCGTACCGGATCATTCAGCCCCCTCGTCACCCTGATCATTTCCGGCCGCAATGGCGAACTCGGTCGGAGTATTTCTACGAGACGGGAGTCGTCACCGACAAGGTCGGTTGCATAAAGCTGCCAGCCGCCCCGCCCACGGCACGGTGCTCCGCGGGGCCGCACGCGGCCTCGAGGTCCGTGCCCGGACCGGGACGTGGACGGAGGCGGACGGGCCCGGAACCGGTCGTCCGGTTCCGGGCCGTCGCGTACGGGGCGCGACTCAGCAGGGAACGAGCCCCACATAGCGGTCGGCGACATAGATGGGGGCGCTGGTCGAGACCGTCTGTCCCGGCGCGACCGTGTGGCACCGGTCGGGAATCACCGTCACCCCGCCCTTGGTGTACTCGACCTTCACCTGCTGGGTGGAGCTGCAGTTGTTGGTGATGCTCACGAAGATCGAGACCAGGTACGTCGCCTCGCCCTCCACGCAGGCCGGCACGGACTGGGGCGCCGCCTGCGCGCTGCCCTGCATGGCACCGAGCAGCACGAGCCCGGACAGTCCGGCACCGATCGCCGAAGCCAGCTTCCTCATGCCTTCTCCCTCCTGATAGGCGGGACATCCGCACAGCCGGACATCCCGAAAACCTCATTCAATGAACGCGGCGACCGGCATTCAACCCTGCATCAAGGGTTTTGAAATCAGGCCCGAACCGGTCGGCCCGCAATACCGCCGCCTTGCATGAAGATGCCATCCGGGAATAAGAACTGTTCCGGCGACAGGTCAGGCACAGGAACTTGGCGGACCACTTGACGGACTTGTACACCCGTGCCAGTGTCGCCAACTGGTTAATTTCTTCATCTGCTTTCTCTTTTCCGGATCCCGATCGCCGTTCACCCTGCCGCAGTTCGTGTGCGACCGGCGCCGGATCCAAAAGCCGCGTCATGTTGTCAACAAGTCGAAATCACTGCTGCAACCAGCGGGCCTCGACGATGGACCGTTGCCCGGGAGCCGAGTCGTGCGGAGGCGATTGGTGTCGACAGGGACGTTTTCCGAGCTGTTCCGGCGGCAGGTCGCCGCGACGCCGGACGCGCTCGCGGTGATGCACGGCACCACGGGACTGACGTACCGCGAACTCGACGCGCGGGCCGACCAGCTGGCACACGAGCTGGTCGGGCGCGGGGTCGGCCCGGAGTCCGTGGTGGGGCTGGCGCTGCGGCGCTCCCCCGCGTGGCCGGTGGCGGTCCTCGCGGTGCTCAAGGCGGGCGGGGCCTTTCTGCCGATGGACTCCGCCCACCCTGCGGAGCGCCTCGCTTTCATGGTCGTCGACTCCGCGGCCGGCCTGGTGCTGGCCGACGGGGCGACCGCGGCCGAGCTGCCCGAACTGCCCGCCGATGTCGTACGGCTGGACGAGAAGGCGTTCACCGCCGCGGTGGGCGCGCGGGACGCGACACCGGTCACCGGACGAGTCGGGGCACCGCGCGCGGCGAACGCCGCGTACGTGATCTACACGTCCGGATCGACCGGCCGTCCCAAGGGCGTCGTCGTCAGCCACGCGGGCCTCGCCTCCCTGCTCGCCTCCCAGCACAAGCACCTGGACCTGGGCCCGGGGAGCCGGGTCCTGCAGTTCGCCTCGCCCGGCTTCGACGCGTCCGTCTGGGAACTGGTCATGAGCCTGCTGACGGGAGCGACCCTGGTGCTCGCGGACAAGGAGCGGCTCGAGGCCGGCGCACGGCTCGCGGAGACGGCCGCCCGGTACGGCGTGACCCATATGACGCTGCCGCCTCCCGTACTGGCCGCTCTTCCGGCCGGAGCGCTGGAGGGCGTACGGACCCTGGTGGTCGCCGGGGACGCGGCCTCGCCGGAACTCGCCGCCACCTGGTCGAGCGGACGGCGCCTGATCAACGCGTACGGTCTCACCGAGACCACCGTCTGCGTCACCATCAGCGACCCGCTGCCGGGCGACGGAACCGCACCGCCGATCGGCACGGCCGTCACCGACGCGGGCCTGCACGTCCTCGACGGTGCCCTGGAGCCCGTCGGTCCCGGGGAGACCGGGGAGCTGTACGTGTCCGGCCCGGCGATCGCCCGAGGCTACGCGGGCCGCCCGGACCTGACCAGCGTGCGGTTCGTGGCCTGCCCGTTCGCCACCGAGCCGGGCGCGCGCATGTACCGCACCGGTGACCTCGTGGTCCGGAACGAGGACGGGCAGCTGGTCTTCCGGGGCCGCACCGACGCCCAGGTGAAGATCCGCGGATTCCGTGTCGAGCCCCGTGATGTCGAGGCCGTCCTGGAGACCCACCCCGGCGTCACCCACTCCGTCGTCACGGCCCACGAAACCCCCGGTGCGGGAAGACGGCTGGTGGCCTACGTCGTCGCAGCCCGTCCGGCGGCGGTCCCGTCCCTCCCCGAGCTGCGCGACCATGCCGTACGGCACCTGCCCGACCACATGGTCCCCGCGGCCTTCACCGTCCTGGACGCACTCCCCCTGACCCCCAACGGCAAGCTCGACAGCGCCAGGCTGCCCGAACCGGAGTTCCGCGGTGCCGTCCACCGGGCTCCGCGCACCCCGGTCGAGGCCGGCCTCGCCGCTGTCTTCGCCGAAACCCTGGGACTCGACCGGGTCGGCGTCGACGACGACTTCTTCGGCACGCTCGGGGGCGACTCGCTCCTCGCCATGCGTGTCGTGGCACGGGTGAGGGAGACGCTGTCGGCCGACCTCCCGGCGAGTGCCCTGTACCGGCACCGGAGCGTCGCGGCTCTCGCCGCGGCGGTCGGCACCTCGGACGGCATCACGCCCGTCCGCCCCGACCCGTCGGCAGAGCACGACGCCGGCCCGGTGTCGTCCTACGCCCAGCAGCGCCTGTGGTTCCTGGACCGCTTCGAACGCGGCCCCTCCCACCACGTCAGCGGCGGCCTCCGCCTGACCGGGGCCCTGGACACCGATGCCCTCGCGCGGGCGCTGAACCGGCTCGCCGCACGCCACGAGGGGCTGCGCACCACGTTCGCCACGGTGGCCGGCGGCTGTGTCCCGGTCGTCCGCCCGCCCGCCCCGGTCCCTCTCGCGCACACCGACCTCTCGGCGCTCCCCCGGGCCGAGTGCGACGCGGAAGCCGACCGGCTGTGGCGGGCGGACATGACCGAGCCGTTCGACCTGGAGACCGGCCCGCTGCTCCGCTCCCGCTTGATCCGCCTCAGCGGCACCGAGCACCTTCTCGTCCTGACGCTCCACCACATCATCAGCGACGAGCGGACGTTCGAGGTGCTCACGGAGGAACTGGGTGCCTCCTACACCTCGGCCGTCACCGGCGAGCCGGACCGCCTGCCCGCACCCACCGTTCGCTACACCGACTACGCCGCACAGCAGCGCCGTCGCGTGGAGTCAGGGCTCGCCGCCGATCAACTGCCCTACTGGCGCGGGCAACTGGATGAGGCGGCCCCACTGGAGCTGCCCACGGACCGCCCCCGGGGCGACACGAGCCACGCCCCCGCCCTGCTGGAGCGCCGCACCGTCGACGCCCGCACCACCGAGGCACTGCGCCGACTGGCCCGGCACAACGGCACGACACTGTTCGCGACCCTGCTCGCCGCCTGCGACGTCGTGCTCTCCCGCTGCACGGGCCGCCAGGACGTCCTCGTCGGCGTACCCGTCTCGTGCCGCGACGAGGTGGCGTACGAGGACGTCGTCGGCCTCTTCGTCAACACCCTCGTACTGCGCTCGACCGTGACCGAGGACGCGACGTTCACCGACCTGGTCGGCTCGGTCGCGGACACCCTGACGGGCGCCCTCGCTCACGCCGCCCTGCCCTTCGACCGGCTGGTGGAGGAGCTCGCGCCGTCGCGCCGCCCCAGCCGCACCCCCTTCGTCGACGTGATGGTGAGCATGGAAAGCGCCCGTTCCCGCGTCACCGGGTTCACGGGCCTGACCGTCACCACGGCCGACGCGCCCACGGTCACCACCGCCTTCGACCTCGACGTCCGCTTCCGTGAGAGCGACGGAGGGCTGCGCGTCGACCTCCGCTACCGCGCGGACCTGTTCGACGCACGGTTCATCGCCCGCCTCGCCACCGCGCTGGCCGATCTGCCGGCCGAGGTCGTGCGCGCTCCCGACCGGCCGCTGCGCCGGTTCCCCTCGCTGCCCGAGGCCGACGAGGCCCTGCTCGACGCGTGGAACACCGCCGTCCCCGCGGTGGCCGAGGCCACCTGCGCCCACGACCTCTTCGGGCGGCAGGTGCGCGCGCGGCCCGAGGCACTGGCGGTCAAGCACGGTGAACGACGCCTGACCTACGCCGAACTCGACGTCCGGGCCAACCGCCTGGCCCACGACCTGACCGCGCGGGGCGTGGGCCCCGATGTCGTGGTGGCGCTCGGCCTGGAACGCGGAGCGGACCTCGCCGTCGCCGCCCTCGCGGTGCTCAAAGCGGGCGGCGCGGTCCTGCCGCTGGACCTCGGGCACCCGCGTGACAGGCTGGCCGCGACACTCGCCGACGCCGCTCCGCGGCTGCTGGTGACGACGTACGAGGCACAACGCTCGCTGCCCGTCGGCGACGTGCCCGTCATGTGCCTCGACGGGGAGGCGGAACGCACTCGCCTCGCGCGCCGGCCCGGCACCGCCCCCCACACCGGCGTGCGGCCCACGAATCTCGCGTACCTCGTGTACACCTCCGGCTCGGCCGGGCGCCCCAAGGGTGTCCAGGTGCAGCACGACGGTCTCACCCACCTCGCCGCCGACAGCCGGCGCAGCATCGGCCTCGGCCCGGGCAGCCGGATGCTCCAGCACCTCTCGCCCGCCTTCGACGCGGGCCTGTGGCAGATGCTCATGCCGCTGCTGACGGGCGCGGCGGTGTGCTTCAGCCTGCCCGGCGAACGCGACGACCCCCAGGCTCTGGCCGATCGCATCCGGCAGGACCGGATCACACTGTTCCTGCTGACGCCCTCGATCCTGGGCACCCTGGACCCGGCCGGGCTGCCCGCGCTGGACCTGGTCTGCGTCGGCGGGGAGGAGTGCCCCGTCCCCCTGGCCGAAGCCTGGGCGGCCGTGCACCCGTTCGCCAATCTGTACGGCCCCACCGAGGCCACGGTCTATTCCACCCTGCACACCGTGCCGCGCGGCACCCTGCCCGCCCGGACGGGTCGTGTCCCCATCGGCGCCCCGGTGGCCGGCGTACGCCACTACGCACTGGACCGGTGGCTGCGTCCCGCGCCGATCGGCGCACCCGGCGAGCTGTACCTGGCGGGCCCCGTTCTGGCGCGGGGGTACCACGACAGGGCCGGGGAGACCGCCGCGCGCTTCACCGCGGACCCGTTCGGCCCGCCCGGCAGCCGCATGTACCGCACCGGCGACCTCGTCCGCTGGACCGCCGACGGCGAGCTGGTCTTCCTCGGCCGCACCGACGACCAGGTGAAGATCCACGGCCACCGCGTCGAAACCGGCGAGGTCGAGTCGGAACTCCTCGCGCATCCGGACGTCGCCGAGGCGCTGGTGACCGTCCGGCCGGACCACCGGGGACGGCAGCGGCTGGTCGGCTACCTCGTGCCCGAGCCCGGACACGAACTCCCCCCGGCCTCGGAGCTGCGCGCCCACCTCGTCCGGTCCATGCCCGCGGCCATGGTGCCCACGGCCTTCGTGCCGCTGGCCGGGCTGCCCCTGAACAGCAGCGGAAAGGCCGACCGCAAGGCCCTGCCGCCCCCCGCGCCGGCGGAGACGGTGCACGCGGCACCCACCACCGGCGTGCAGCGGACCCTCGTGGACGTGTGGAGCCGGGTCCTCGGCAGCGAGCGGATCGGCATCGACGACGACTTCTTCCAGCTCGGCGGGGACTCCGTCACGAGCATGCTGCTGGTCACCGCGGCCCGGGCGGCAGGCCTCGTCCTGACTCCGAAGGACGTGTTCCAGCGGCCCACCATCCGGTCCCTGGCCGAGGTGGTGACCGACGTCGGCACGCCCTCGGGGCATGAGGCGCTCCCCGTCTCCGGGACGGCCGCCGCACCGGCCGCGGCCGGCTCCGGCATACCCGTCGCCCACCCGCTGACGCCTCTGCAGACCGGGCTGCTGTACCACTCCCTGGCCGGACACGCCGCCGGCGGACACGACGTCTACCTGCGCCGCGCCGTCTTCACGCTCACCGGCGTGCGCGCCCCACGGACGCTGGCCCGGGCCTGGCAATGCGTCGTGGACCGGGTGCCCGCGCTGCGCAGCAGCGTGCGCTGGGGCGGCGGCAGACCGCCGGCGCACGTCGTGCACCCCGCTTTCACCCTGCCGGTCGGCCACCACGACTGGCGCGGAGCCGACGCCGCCCCGCACCGGGACGCCCTGCGGGCACTCGTCGACGCGGAACGCGCGAACGCGCCGGACCCGCGCGCGACGGTCCCGATGCGCCTCGCCCTCGCCCACGCCGCCGACGACGAGGTCGTCGTCGTGTGGACCTTCCACCACCTCTTCCTCGACGGCTGGAGCATGGCGCAGGTCCTCACCGACGTTCTGACCGCCTACGCCGCGCTCGTCGACGGCCGCACGCCGCGGCTGCCCGCCCGCAGGACCTTCCAGGAGTACGGGGCGTGGCTGAACCGCCGCGACCGCGGTGGGGCACGCGCCCATTGGGCCCGCGTCCTCGCCGGGTTCGACAGCCCCACCCCTCTGCCGTACGGGCGGGTGAGCGGGCCGTACCACCGGCCGGGCGCATCCGCCGAGCAGGTGATCACGCTCTCCGGGAACGGTTTCGACCGGCTGCGCACCTTCGCGCGCGACAACCGGCTGACCGTCAACACCCTGGTGCAGGCCGCCTGGGCTCTGCTGCTGGCACGGCACGCGGGCCGCGACGACGTGCTGTTCGGCGCCACCGTATCGACCCGTGACGCCGACTTCACCGGGGCGGACTCCGTCATCGGGCTGCTCATCAACACACTGCCGGTACGCGTCCGCGTCGACGAAGCAGCCCCGCTCGTGCAGTGGCTGCGCCGTCTCCAGGCGGAGCAGGTCGAGGCCCGCCGGTTCGACACCTTCCCGCTGTCCGACCAACTCGCGGTGAGCGGACTCGAGCAGGGCACCGTCCTGTTCGACACCGCGGTCGCCTTCGAGAACGTCCCCTTCGACCCGGGCGTCGCACAGGCCACGGGCATCGGCGTGTCGGACCTCGACATCGCCAACACCACGCACTATCCGCTGTCCCTGGTCGTCCACGCCTCCGGCGAACTCGTCCTCCGGCTGAGTCACGACACCCTCCGGTACGAAGCGGAGGAGGCCGCGGAGCTCGCCGCGCAGTTGCGCACCCTGCTGGAGGGCATGGCGGAAGTGGCGCACCGGCCGGTGGCCGACCTGAGCGCCCTGCGGCCGGACCAGCACCACCGCGCCGTGCGCCAGGTGAGCGGTGCCGCGGTCCCGGCCCCGGCGCCCGCGTGTCTGCACCGGCTGTACGCCCGGCAGGCCCTCCTCACCCCCGGCGCCCCCGCCCTCAGCCACTCCGACGGCACCGTCCTGACGTACCGGCAACTCGACGAGCGGGCCAACCGGCTGGCGCATCTGCTGACCGGGCACGGGGCCGGCCCCGAGGTCCTCGTCGCGGTGGCCCTGCCGCGCGGCGTCGATCAGATCGTCGCTCTGCTGGCCGTGCTCAAGGCCGGCGCCGCCTATCTGCCGCTCGACCCCGCCCATCCCGCCGACCGGTTGGCGTGGATGACCACCGACTCGGGTGCGGCCCTGCTCCTCACCGCCGACGAGGCCGGTGCCTCCTGGAAGCCGGCCGCCGTCCGCGCCCTTGCCCTGGACGGCCTGGACCACGCGCTCGCCGGCCTGCCGGCCACCGCGCCCGGGGTGCCCGGACGGCCCGACCACCTCGCGTACACCATCTACACCTCCGGGTCCACCGGGCGCCCCAAGGGGGTCGACGTCTCGCACCGCGGAGTCACCGGGCTGCTCGCCGCCGTGCGCGGCACCGGGGCGGGCCCCGGCGGCCGCGTGCTGCAATTCGCCCCTCCCGGCTTCGACGCGTCCCTGTGGGAGTTCGGCATGGCGCTGCTGACCGGCGCCACCCTCGTCCTGGTCGAGCCGGAGGACCTGAGATCCGGCCGGCCGCTCGCCGGCACCCTCGCCCGGCAGCGCATCACCCATGTCACGCTGCCGCCCGCGGTCCTCTCCCTGCTCTCCGCCGCCGACGTGCCCACCGGCACGACGGTGATCGCCGCCGGTGAACGGCTGCCCGCCGACCTGGCCGGATCCCTGGCAGCCGAACGCCCGGTGCACAACGCCTACGGCCCCACCGAGAACACCGTGTGCGCCACCCTGACCGGGCCGCTGCCGGCCCACGGTGAGCCGCCCCTGGGCGCTCCGGTCCCCGGTACGGCGGTGTACGTGCTGGACTCCGGGCTCCGCCCCGTGCCGTTCGGCGCGGTCGGCGATCTCCACCTCGCCGGTCCGGCGCTGGCCCGCGGCTACCGGGGCCGGGGCGCGCTGACCTCGGAACGGTTCGTGGCCTGCCCCTACGGGCCTCCGGGCAGCCGGATGTACCGCACCGGCGACCGGGTGCGCCAACAGGCCGACGGCACCTTGCACTTCATCGGTCGCAGCGACGACCAGGTCAAGGTCCGCGGCTTCCGGGTGGAGCCCGGCGAGATCGAGGCCGCCCTGACCGCGGATCCGGCGGTGAGGCAGGCCGCCGTCACCGCCCACGGCGCCCGGCACCGGCGGCGCCTGACAGCGCACGTGGTGCTCGGCGAGGACGGCACCGTCGCCGACGTGCGCGCCGGCCTCGTGCGACGGCTGCCCGGCCACCTGGTGCCCTCGGTCTTCGTCGTGCACGACCGACTGCCCCTGACGCCCAACGGCAAGACCGACCGGCGTGCGCTGCACGCCGTCCCGGCCGTCCGGGACGCCTCGGTCCAGGGCCCGCGCAACGACGTGGAACGCCATGTCGCCCGGCTCTGGACCGAACTTCTGGGCCGTGACGTCATCGACGTCCACGAGAAGTTCTTCGAGGCCGGAGGCACCTCACTGACCCTTCTCGAACTGGCCGCCCGCCTGCAGGCCGCAGGCCGGCCCGAGATTCCGCTGGCCGCCCTCTTCGAGAACTCCACCATCGAGGCCATGGCCCGCCTGGTGGAAGAGCGTGATCGCCCCCGCACCTCCACCGCGGTGGGCGGACCGGTCGCGGCAGACCACGAGCAGACGGAGGACTGGGAACTGTGACGCAGGGAAGCGACCCGGCTCAGCACGCCATCGCGATCATCGGGGTGGCGTTCACGCTGCCCGAAGCGGAACACCTGTCCGCACTGCACGACAACCTCGGCGCCGGCCGCGTCAGCGTACGGCCGCCGGCCACCGACCGCGTCCGCCACGCGGGAGGCGACCCCGACGCCGCCTACGCCCCCTGCGCCTACCTGCACCGCATCGACCAGTTCGACCACGCCTACTTCGGACTCTCGCGGCGTGAAGCGGAATTCATGGACCCGCAGCAGCGCATCGCCCTTCAGCTGTCCCACCGGGCCATCGAGAACGCCGGCTACGCACCGGGCGCGCTCAAGGGCTCCCGTACGGCGGTGATGCTCAGCGCTCCCCACTCCCGCTACGCGAGTCTGTTCACCGAGCCGGACCCGCAGCAGATCCTCGGCACCATCCCGTCGGCGACCCCTGCCCGCGTCGCCTACCTCCTCGGTCTGCACGGTCCCGTCCTGACCGTCGACACCGCGTGCAGCAGCGGCCTGGCGGCCGTGGCCATGGCCGTACGCGAACTGCGCAGGGGCGAGACGGATCTGGCCCTGGCCGGCGGGGTGAGCCTGCACACGGTGCTGCACCCGCGCGAGAGCGTCGACGAGTTGCCCGGCATCATGTCCCCGACAGGTCTGTGCCGCCCCTTCGACACGGCGGCCGACGGCTCCGTCGGCGGTGAAGGCGGCGGCGTGGTGCTGCTCAAGCCGCTGGCCCAGGCCCTGACGGACGGCGACCACATCCACGCCGTGCTGCGCGGTGTCGCCATCAGCCACAACGGCTACCGCGCCACCAGCATGAGCGCCCCCAGCCAGGACGGTCAGGCCGACACGATCACCGCCGCCTGGCAGGACGCGGGCGTGCCCCTCACCAGCGCCGGCTACTTCGAGGGACACGGTTCCGGAACGCCTCTGGGCGACATGGTGGAGATCGCCGGCCTGCAACGCGTCCTGGACGGCGCGAACGCCCGGGAGCCGTACTGGATCGGCGGGGTCAAGGGCAACGTCGGACACCTCGACCACGCCTCCGGTGTCGCGGGACTGTTGAAGGTGCTGGCCGGGCTGCGCCACCACACGCTGTACCCGACCGCCCACTTCACCACCCCGCACACCGCGATGCGGGACGGCGGCGCGGTCCGGGTCAATGACGTGCCGCGCCCCTGGCGGAGCCGCGGGGCCGGGCAGCCGCGCCGCGCCGGGGTCAGCTCCTTCGGGCTGACCGGCACCAATGTGCACGTGATGGTGGAGGAAGCGCCGCGGCCGGCCCGCCCCGCGCCCGCGGCGACCCCCGCCGAACTCGTCACCGTCTCCGCCGCGAGCCCCGCCGCGCTGGCGCGCTACACGCGACGGCTGAGCGCCTTCGCCGCGACCACCGAGCACCATCTGGCCGAGGTGGCCCATGCCCTCAACCGAGGCCGGGACGACCACCGTCACCGCCTCGCGGTGGTCGCTCGCAGCACCGGCGAACTGTCCGAGACGCTCGCCGCGGCCGTGCCGCCCGAGGAGCCGGTGCCGCCCACGGCGCCGCCCGTGGTGCTGCTGTTCTCCGGCGACAGCTCCGTCGCCGGCGTCGACGACGCGGCCTGGCTGCGGCTGTGCGCCGAGCTGGACGTGGCCGACGGCGCCCCCGCCGCCGGGGAGACGGCTGCCGCCCGGCTGCTGCGCCGCCAGCACGTCCTCCGCCGGATCCTCGAGGCTCTCGGCCTCGACACCGGCCGGCTCGTCGGCAGCGGGCCGGGCAATCTCGCCGTGCACGTCGCCCGCGGGCGCATGTCGCTGGCCGAGGCGCTGGAGAGCGCGGCGGACGGGGACCTCACCGACGCCGTCGACGACGAAGGTCTGGGCCGCGCCGTCCGCGACTTCGTCCGAAGCGGTGCCCTCCTGGTCGAGGTGGGAGGCGACGGGGTGCTCTCCCGGCGCATGCGCGGCCTCGGGCCCGGCCTCCCGATCGTGTCCCTGCCCGCGGACCAGGGACGCCGCGGTGTCCTGGAGGCCTTGGCCCAGCTGTACGGACTGGGTGCCGCCATCGACTGGAACCGCGCCTACGCACACACCGACCTGGCTCGTGTCGAGGTACCCACCTACCCGTTCGAGGAGACCCCCTGCTGGTACGGCCCCCAGCCCACCCGGCGCGGTGCGGCGGGGCCGCCTCCCGAGACCCGTCCGGCGCCGACGGACGACGACACCGAGCGCACGGTGGCCGAGCTGTGGTCGCGTGTGCTGAACGAACCCGCCGTCGGCCCGGACTCGGACTACTTCGCGCTCGGCGGCAACTCGATCGGCGGTATCACGGTCATCCGCCGGATCGAGGCCCACTTCCGGGTCCGCGTCACCTTCGCCGACCTGTACCGGCACCGCACCGTGCGGCAACTGGCGGCCGTCATCGAGGAACGGCGCGCCGGCGGCGGGGAACGCGCCGACTGGGAGATCCCCCCGCTGGCGGCCGGAAGCCGGGTCCCGCTCTCGTACAACCAGGAACAGCTGTGGTTCCTGGACCGCGTCTCGTCCCCCGGCCCGCTCTACAACATTCCCGGTGTGCTGCGCTACCGGGGCCCTCTGGACGTGCCCGCGCTGCGCGCCGCCCTCGCCGACGTGGTCACCCACCAGCAGGTACTGCGGACCCGGATACCCGACGAGGACGGGCGTCCCCACGTCGTGTTCGACGCGCCCGTCCCACCGCTCCACCAGGTCGACCTGCGGGAAGTGTCCGAGGACCTGCGCGAGGCCGAGGTGGCGCGGCTGCGGGCCGAGGAGGCCCTCGCGCCCTTCGACCTGGCCACCGGGCCGCTGATGCGCGCCACCCTCATCACTGTCGCCGACGACGAGCACGTTCTGCTGCTGACCTGGCACCACATCGTGTGGGACGGCGCCTCCTGGGACATCTTCTTCGACGAACTGGAGGAGAGCTACGCCGCTCGCCGCGAGGGCCGGGCCCCGCAGCTGCCCCGGCTTCCCCTCGGCTTCGGTGACTTCGCGGCGTGGCAGCACGACTGGCTCCGGGACGAGCGTCTCCGTGCGGGCCTGCGGTTCTGGCGTGCGGAACTGGCCGGCGTCAGGCCCGCGGAGCTGCCGCTTGACCGGCCCCGCCCGGCCGTGGAGTCGCACGCGGGAGCCCTGATCGAGTTCACCCTGCCCGCGGAGCACGCCGCCCGGGTACGGCGGTTCAGCCAGGAAGAAGGCGTCAGCACCTTCGTGACCATGCTGGCCGCGGTCAACGCCCTGCTCCACCACTGGGCCGGCTGGCAGGACGTGGTGGTGGGTGCCGCCACCAGCGGCCGCTTCAACCCCGCGACACATCCGCTGATCGGCTACTTCAACAACGTGCTGCCCTTCCGCACGCCGGTCGATCCCACCTGTGGCTTCCGCGAGCTGGTGCGGCGCAGCGCCCGGACCGTGACCGGCGTCCTCGACCACGAGGAGATTCCCTTCGGGAAGATCGTCGCTGATCTGAAGCCGCAGCGTGATCCCTCCCGGCACCCCCTGTACACCGTCATGTACACCCACCAGAACGCCGCGTCCCGCCCGCGCGCCCTGCCGGGGCTGACGTTGGTGTCCGAGAAGGACCTCGCCGGGGTCGCGCCCGGCACGGCCAAGGCCGACCTGACCCTCGGCGTCTACGACAACGTCGACGGACCGATGAGCGGTTATCTCGAGTACGCCGTCGACCTCTTCGACTCCCGCACCATGCACGCTCTGCTCTCCCGGTTCGTGACACTCGTCGGTGCCGTGCTGAGCGAACCGGACCGCAGGCTGGCCGACCTGGCGCACGACACCGCGCAGACCCCGCCGAGCATCCTGACCACGCCTGCCGCGCGGCCCGCCGGTCCGCCGGCGACGCGGGCGCTCCGCGCGTTCGCCGCCCGCCGGCCGCACCAGCCGGCCGTCGTCGACGGCGACCGCGTCTGCGACTACGCCGAACTCGACCGGCTCACCGACCGGCTCGCCGCCCGCCTGACCGCCGCCGGGGTCGGCCCGCAGGAGCCCGTCGCGGTCCTCGCGCCGCGTGGTGTGGAGCTGGTGACGGGCTGGCTCGGCGTTCTGAGGAGCGGAGCCGCGTTCGTGCCCCTCGACCCGGCGGCCCCGGCCGGCCGCATCGAGGAGATCCTCGACGAACTCGGCTGCCGCGTCCTCGTCACCACGGCCTCCCTGACGCCGTCCCGCACCGAGGGGCGCACGGTGCTGACCCTGTGCCCGGACGACGGGAGCTCCGCCGCACCCGTGCCCGACCCGGGGCCGCACCCGCAGAGCCTCGCCTACGTCTGCTTCACCTCGGGTTCCACCGGCCGCCCGCACGGATGCGCGATCAGCCACGGCTCCCTGGACAGCCTGCTGGACTGGTTCGGCGACTGGGCCCGCCTCGAGCCGGGCGACCGGGTCGCCCAGTGCTTCGCCGCCGGATTCGACGGCGCGGTCATGGAGATCCTCGGCACCCTCAGGCACGGCGCCACCCTGCACATCGTCCACGACACCCTGCAGACCCCCGCGGCACTGCTGCGCCGCTTCGCCGACGACCGCATCACCGTCGCCTGCCTGCCGACCGCGCTGGCCGAACTCGTCCTCCAGCACGACGAGCACCCCGGGAACCTCGCCCTGCGGGCGCTGGCGGCCGGTGGCGACCGGCTGCGCGTCCGCCCCGGCCGGCCCGCCCGCTGGCGGCTGGCCAACATGTACGGGCCCACCGAATGCACCGTCGTCTCCACCTGCGGCGAGGTCGTTCCCTCGACGGGCCCCGCGCTGCCCGACATCGGCGGCCCGATCCCCGGCACCCACGCCTACGTGCTCGATCCGGGTCTCCGGCCCTGCCCGGTGGGGCGGACGGGCGAGCTGTACCTCGGCGGGGCCGGTGTCGCCCGCGGCTACCACGGCCTCCCCGCGGCCACCGCCGCCCGCTTCGTGGCCGATCCCCACGCCGGGGAGGCGGGCGCCCGCATGTACCGCACCGGCGACCTGGTACGCCTGACCGCGGACGGGGTGCTGGAGTTCCACGGCCGCAACGACCGGCAGGTCGAGATACGCGGCCGCCGGGTGGAACCCGCCGAGGTGGAGCGCGTCCTCCTGGAACACCCCGCGGTCACCGAGGCGGCCGTCCTGGCCGAGCCGACCGCCACCGGGAACCGACTGAGCGCGCACATCGCCGGCGAGGACGCGCCCGCACCGGCGGACCTCAGGGCATGGCTGGAGCAGCGCCTGCCCGGTCACCTGGTCCCCGACCTGCTGACCACGCACGACCGTCTGCCGCAGACCCCCAACGGCAAGTACGACCGTGCCGCGCTGCTGCCTCCGGCGGCCGGCGCCGCCACGCTCCACGACGACGGGAACACCATCGTGACCGACCCGTCCACCCGGCCCGCTCCCGCGGTCGACAGGGAAACGGCACAGCGCGTGCTCGCCGGGATCTGGGAAGGACTGCTGGGGCACCGTCCGGTGCGGCCCGAGGACAACTTCTTCGACATCGGCGGCGACTCGGTGCTCTCCATCGCCGTCGCCGCCCGCGCCGAACGCGCCGGACTGGCCCTGACCCCCCACGACGTCCTGCAACACCCCACCCTGAGCGACCTCGCCGAGCGCGTCCTGCCCACCTACGCCGCTGCCGGACCCGCCGGGTCCGGACCGCCCCGCGGGCCGGTCCCGCTCATCCCGATCATGCACGCGCTGCTGGAACGGGCCCCCGATCAGGCTCGTGACTTCGTCGTCGCCGAGACCCTGCGCATCGACCCGGGCGTCCCCGCCGAAACGGTCCGGGCCGCCCTGGACCGGCTCGTCGCTCTCCATGAACCGCTGCGCTACCGGCTCAGGGGCAACGCGCTCGGCCACCGCCTGGAATGCGCGGACGGCGAGCACGCCGACCTGCTCGACACACGGGCGGTGCCGCACCTGGACGACGACGGCCTGACCGCTTTCGTGGCCGGCGACGCCCCCGACGTGGTCGCCGGCGTCGACCCCGTGCGCGGGCCCATGCTGCGCGGCCGCTACTACCACCGCGGCCCGGACCGCCCCGGCGTCCTGCTGCTGGCCATCCACCACTTCGCCTTCGACCAGATCTCCGTCGTCTCGCTCCTGGAGGATCTCAACGCCGCCCTGCGTGACCCCCGGCCCGGCGCGCTGCCGGACGTGCCGGCCGCCTCACGGCGCGCCTGGCGCGCCTGGGCCGAACATCTGTCGCGCATCGCCCGGTCCGACGAACTGTCCGGCGAAGTCGTCTACTGGCGCGACGTCCTGGACGCCGGACGCGCCCGCGTCGCCCTGTCCTCCCGGCCCGCGTCCCCCTGCACCGGGACGGCCGTACTGCGGCGGCGGGTGCCGGTGGACCGGGTGGCCCGGGTGCTGTCCGCCTCCGGAACACCCGGACGCGAAGCCGCCCTGGCGGCCGTGGGCTGCGCCGTCAGCCGCTGGCGCGGCGCGCCGGACGCCTACGTGCTGACCGTGAGCGAAGGCTCGCCCCACGCGTACCGGCCCGAGAACCGCGCCAACTCACTGGGCTGGTTCACCAGCGCCTTCCCTCTCGTCCTGCCCGCCGCCACCGGGCAACGCGCCGATGAGGCGCTGCCCCGGGTCGCCGAAGTCCTGCGCGCGGTGCCCAACGACGGTGTGGGCTACGGCGTCCTGCGCCATCTGAGCCCCGACAGCCCCGCCACCCGCGCGCTGCGCGCCCTGCCGGAGCCGGAGATCCTGGTCGAACACAACGCGACCGGCCATCACACCCTCAACGCGTCGTCCGGACCGGCGCACATCGGAGAGCCGCTCGCTCTGCCGCAGAACGCGCTCCTGTCCTACCTGCCGCTCGCGATCGTCACCCAAGTGACCGACGGGGAGTTGCACATCATCGTCGCCCACGACGCGCGTCTCGACGACCGTCGCCTCGATGAACTGGCCGATCTTCTCGTCGAGGCCTTCGCCGAGCTCGCCGGAGAGGACTGACATGGCCGCCCCGCTCGCCGTCCGCGCCGCTTCCTGGTACCTGCCCAGCCACCGCATCGCCGTGGCCGACCTGCCCGAGCTGGCCGCGCTGGATCCCCACGAGCGGCACACCTGCCGGTCGCTGGGCATCGAGACGGTCACCGCCGACGACACCCTCGGCGCGGACGGGCTGGCGCTCGCGGCCGCCCGTCAGGTCCTCGCCGAGGTCGGCCTGGACCCCGCCGACCTGCAGGCCCTCGTGGTGGTCGAATCCCGGGCCCCGGATTCACTCATGGCCTCGGAGGCGACCCGGCTGCAGGACCTGCTCGGCGCCCGGAAGGCGACCGTGTTCTCCGTCGGCGGTCTGGGATGCGTCTCCGTCACCCCGGCGCTGCTCACCGCCCGCGGCCTGCTCGCCGCCGACCCGCACCTGGAGCACGTCCTGGTGGTGCACGGCAACAAACCCGCCACGCCCGCCCGTTACCGGCACCCGGTCACCGTGAACGGGGACAGCGGCCAGGCCCTGCTGCTCGGCCGCACCGGCCCGGTGCGCGTCCTCGACATCGCCCAGGAGACCAACGGCGCCCACTGGGACCTGTTCCGTGTGCCCTTCCGCGACCGCCCGGTGGCCGAGTGGCGCGAGGAGTGCCGGGACACGGCGGCCTACTCCTTCCAACTCGCCCTGGAGACCCGCCACCGGCTGCGCACCATGCTCACCGGCCTGCTGCACCGCGCCGGCCTGAGCCGCGACGACATCGACGGGTACGCCTGCCAGAACCTGTCCGCCGGCGGCTTCGCCTTCACCGAGGACGCGCTCGGCATCCGGTTGCTGCCCGCCTGCCGCGACAATCTCGACGGCTACGGCCATCTGGGGCCCAACGACGTCCTGCTCAATCTCTACACGGCTCTCGACCGGGGCCAGCTTCCCGACGCCGCCCGCACCGTCCTCATCAACGTGAGCCCGGTGGCCGCCTGGAGCCTGCTCCTCATCGAGACCGGTCACGCCGAAGACCGTACGCACCACCTGTAGCCCAAGGAGAGAACCTCATGGACAAGGCGACCGCGGATCTCCTCGCGTTCCTCGCCACGGCACTGGGCACCGAAGTCGGCCCCGACGACGACTACTTCGCCACCGGGCTCGCCAACTCGCTGTTCGCCCTGGAACTGGTCACCTTCGTCGAGCACCGCTTCCGGCTCACCGTCGAAGTCGAGGACCTGCACCTGGACCACTTCCGCACCGCCGCACGCGTCCTCGCCTTCGTGCACGACAAGGCGCCCGGTTCGGTCACGGTGGGGCCGTGAGCGCGACGCCCGGGTCCTTCGGGCCCGGCGTGGCCACGGCCGTCGACGCGACCGCCTTCGCCGCGTCGGTGCGCGACGACGCCGCGGTGTGGGACCTGCGGGGACGCCTGCCCGACTCGGTGCGCCGGCAGGCCGCGAGCGCCGGATTGCTGGGAGTCGCCCTGCCCACCGCCTACGGCGGCGCCGGCGGCTCACCGGACGACCTGGCCCGGGTGTGCGTCCGGGTGGGCGCGGTGTGCAGCTCCCTGCGCGGGCTCGTCACCGTGCAGGAGATGGTGGCCGCCGCGGTGCTGCGCTGGGGCACGCCCGAGCAACGCGCACAGTGGCTGCCGCCGTTGGCGCGCGGGGAGGTGTTCGCCGGTTTCGCCGCCACCGAGGAGGGTGCGGGCACCGCTCTGGCCGAAGTGGACACCCGCGTGCGCGACAGCGGCGACGACGTGCTGATCACCGGCCGCAAGCTGTGGATCACCTTCGGACAGACCGCCGACGTCTTCCTGGTCCTGGGCAAGGGCGCGGGCGGCCCGCTCGCCGTGCTCGTCGAGGGAGACCGGCCCGGCGTACACCGCGAGCCCGTTCAGGGACACCTGGGCATGCGCGCCGCCGGCATCGCGCACGTCTCCTTCGAGGGCGTACGCGTGCCGCGCTCCCACTTGGTCGGCCCGCCCGGCCTGGGCCTGCACCACATCATCGGCACCGCACTCGACCACGGCCGGTTCACCGTCGCCTGGGGGTGCGTGGGCATGGCCGAGGCCTGCCTCGACGCCGCCGCCGTCCACGCCGCGCGCCGTACCCAGGGCGGCGTGGCACTCGCCGAACACCAGCTGGTCCGCTCGGTGCTCGCCCGCGCCGCCGTGGACACCGCCGCGGCACACGCGCTGTGCACCCGGGCCACCCGGTCACGCGCCGAAAGGCGTCCTGAAGCCGTGACCGAGACCGTGCTCGCCAAGTACGCCGCCGCGCGTACCGCCGCCGACGTCAGCTCCGGCGCGGTGCGGATACTCGGCGCGACCGGGATCGCCCCGGACAGCCTGGCCGGGCGCTTCTTCCGCGACGCCAAGGTGATGCAGCTCATCGAAGGCTCCGAGCACGTGTCCGAACTCCATATCGCCGACCGTCTGCTGCGCCGGCACGGCGTCCGTCGCGCGGACGGTTCCCACCCTCCGGAGGCCGCCTCATGACCACGCCCGCCACCGCGGCCGCGACCGGCCCCTCCCCCACGGTCAAGTGCCTGGTGTGGGACCTCGACGACACCCTGTGGCAGGGCACCGTCCTGGAGGGCGACGTGCCCCGGCCCGACCCCGGGGCCCTCGCCACCCTGCGCGCTCTCGACGAACGCGGCATCCTGCACGCCGTGGCCAGCCGCGGCGACCACGCCCTGGCCACCGCGCACCTGACGGCCCTCGGGCTCGAAGACCTGTTCACCGTCGTGGAGGTCGGCTGGGGCTCCAAGTCACGGACCGTCCGACGCATCGCCGAGACCCTCAACATCGGCATCGGCACTCTGGCGTTCATCGACAACGACGCCGTCGAGCGCGCCGAAGTGGCCTCCGTTCACCCCGCCGTGCGCTGCTACCGGGCCGAGCAGGCCGCCGAACTGCCCGAACTGCCCGAATTCCAGCCACCTTCCGTGACCGACGAGAGCCGCGTCCGCCGTCACCTCTACCGCGCCGAACTGAGCCGGAAGAAGGCCCAGGAGTCCTTCGAAGGGCCCGCCGGGGACTTCCTCGCCACCCTCGGCCTCACCCTGACCGTCCGCCCCGCCGACCTGGACGATCTCCGGCGCGCCCACGAGCTGACGATCCGCACCCATCAGCTGAACACCACCGGCCGGACCTACGACATGGCCGAGCTGCGCGCGCTGATCGGCTCGCCGCACCACCGGATCCTGGTCGCCGGCCTCGAGGACCGATACGGCTCGTACGGCACCATCGGGCTGGCAGTCAGCGAACTGACCCCGGGCACCAGCACGTTGGGACTGCTGCTGCTGTCCTGCCGAGTGATGTCGCGCGGCGTGGGCCCGGCACTGATCGGCCACCTGGTCCGCGAGGCCCTGGCCGCGGGCCGCCGCCCGGTCGCCGAGTTCGTCCCCACCGACCTCAATCGCGTGATGCTGGTCAACCTGCGCTTCGCGGGCTTCGAGGTCATCAGCCGCAGCCCGGGGCGGATCCTTCTGGGCTTCGACCCGTCCGCCGGACCGCGCCCCGCCGAGGGCGCGGTCCGCATCGTCGTACCCCCCGCCCCGTCACCTCTCTGATCCGGAGACGCTTGTGCACACCACCTCGCCCCCCGCTGCCGTGCCCGGGGACATCGGCGTGATCGGCGCGGGCACCATGGGACTGGGCGTGGCCCAGGCCCTTGCCGCCGCCGGCCACCGGGTGACCGTTGTCGACCCCGTCCCCGCCGCCCTGGAGAGCGCCCCCGGCCGGCTGCGTACGGGCTTGCGCGCCGCCGTGCTGATGGGCAGGCAGGACGCCGCCTCGACAGGCCCCACAGCCGTACGCGTCCGCTTCAGCCGCACACTGCGGGACGTGCGCGAGGCGCCCTTCGTCATCGAGTGCGCCCCCGAACGCATCCCCCTCAAGGAGGGCCTCTACAGCGAACTCGGTGCCCTCTGCCCGCGCGACACCGTGATCGCCACCTGCACGTCGGCCATCCCCGTCGGACTCCTGGGCGTCCGCGTCCAGGCTCCCGAACGTGTCCTCGGCATGCACTTCATGAATCCGGCGTACGCCACGGACAGCGTCGAAGTCGTCCGCGGCGAGCACACCAGCGACGCCACCCTGGCCCGCGCCCGCCATCTGCTGCACACCATGGGCAAGAAAGGCATCGTCGTCCACGACTCCCCGGGCTTCGTCTCCAACCGTGTTCTCATGGCCACCGTCAACGACGCGGCCGGCGTGGTCCAGGCGGGCACCGCCGACGCCAAGGCGGTGGACGCGATCTTCCAGGACTGCTTCGGCCACCCGATGGGCCCGCTGCGCACCGCCGATCTGATCGGGCTCGACGTCATCGTCGACACCCTGCACGTGCTGCGCGAACTCACCGGCGGCGCGCACTTCACCCCGTGCACGCTGCTCGCCGACCTGGTGGCACAGGGCAAGCTCGGCCGCAAGACCGGCGAGGGGTTCCATCGCTACGCGACCCGGCGGGCCTGACGACCGTCGCCCGGCCGGCGCGCCCCGAGAGACCGCGCGCAGCGATCGACGCGGGTTTTCCGCCACCGGGGCGCGCCGGTGGCGGAATCCACGCGCACGATCGCGGCGTTCACCTCGAGTGCCGGTCGGGAGACGCACGTCGGCGGCTCTTCCGCGCCGATGTGACCGCGGGGGCAGGGTGATCGGCGGGTTCAGGACGACGAGTGGACCCGGGCCCGCCGCCGGACGGTGGTTCCGGCGGTCTTGCCCGGCGTCCGGATCCGGTGCGAGACTTCGGAACATCCTTCACACGCAAAGGAGTTGGGCTTGTCGCCTACGGGAGGACCGTCACGGCCCCTGACCGTCCTCTTCGCACCGGAGAGCGCGTACGGGCCGACGAACAACTGCGTGGGGATCGGGGATGTCCTGCGCCGCCGGGGGCACCGTGTGGTGTTCGCCGCGGAGGCGTCCTGGAAGGGCCGCCTCACGCCGTTCGGCTTCGAGGAGGACCTGGTCGATCTGGCCCCGCCGCCCGAACAGCCCCAGGACGCGGGCCAGTTCTGGAAAGACTTCATACGCGACACCGCGCCCGAGTTCCGGAAGCCGACCATCGAGCAGCTGGGCACCTGGATCAAGCCGGTGTGGGAGGAGCTGATCTCCGGCGCCCGGTACTGCGAACCGCAGCTGAAGGAGATCATCGACCGGGTCCGGCCGGATGTGATAGTCGAGGACAACGTCGTGTGCTTCCCGGCGTTGACCACGGCGGGCGTTCCTTTCGTGCGGATCGTCTCGTGCAACCCGCTGGAGATGAAAGGCGAGCGCGTTCCGCCGCCGTTCTCCGGATGTCCGGCCGGGGACCGGAGCGAGTGGGACGCGTTCCGCGCCGAATACGACCGCACGCACCGGAGCCTGTGGAGCGACTTCAGCGCCTGGGTGACCGAGCAGGGCGCGCGTCCGCTGCCCGACCTGGAGTTCATCCACGAGGGCGATCTGAACCTGTACGTCTATCCCGAGTCGGCCGACTACACGGACGCCCGCCCGCTGGGCCCCACCTGGCACCGGCTGGACTCCTCGGTCCGCGAGACGCGGGAGAGGTTCACGCTGCCGCCCGGCCTGGCCGACGGCGGCGGCGCGCTGATCTATTTCAGCCTCGGATCGCTCGGCTCGGCCGACGTGGACCTCATGCGCAGGGTCATCGCCTCGCTCGCCCGCACCCCGCACCGCTACATCGTCTCCAAAGGCCCGCTGCACGAGGAGATCGAGCTGCCGCCGAACATGTGGGGCGAGGAGTTCCTGCCGCAGCCCCGGATCCTCCCGCTCGTCGACCTCGTCATCACGCACGGCGGCAACAACACGACCACCGAGGCCCTCCACTTCGGCAAGCCCATGATCCTGCTGCCGCTGTTCTGGGACCAGCACGACAACGCCCAGCGCATGGCCGAACTGGGTTACGGCGTCCGGCTCGACCCGTACCGCTTCACCGACGCCCGACTCCACGGCGCGATCGACCGCCTGCTCGGCGACACGGCTCTGCGACGCACCCTCACCGAGACCGGTGAGACGATCCGGGCGCGCGACGGACTGCACACGGCCGCGGACCTGATCGAGCGGGCCGCCACGGGTTGACCCCACCGGCCCTCGGGCGAACCGGTCCCCGTGCTCCCGACCGCTCGCGCCCCGGGTGCCGCCGGCCGCCGCCACCCGGTGCCGGCCTCCCGTCGCCCACACCCGGGCGCCACCGTCAGGTGGGAAACAGCTCAGTCCCCTTCGCGGCCTCATCCCAGCCATCAAGAGGCCTTCGACGCCCTCTCCATGGTGGACGCACGCACTCCCGCACCCGGAACTATGACGCCCCACCACATACGCCTCTCACCTGCGTGTTCCTACGGTGTGGCGACACGCAAACGTCCCCGTCGAAACGCCAGGAAGTGGTGCCGATGTCGTCGCCCGCAACCACTCCACCAGCCCCGAACAACCTCAAGCGCATCGTCGCCACGTCCCTCATCGGCACCACCATCGAGTGGTACGACAACTCATCCGACCGGGGCTAGGACCTGCGGGTTCGACTGATCTCGGGCGTTCGAGTCAGCACCGAACCAGCACCGGGATCTCCCCGTGCTGGTAGAGGCCCACGAGGCGATCCAGGACGCTACCGCGACGCGCTCCAGCCAAGCTCGCCAGCGGTCACAGACCGTGTTCACAAAGCCGCGGTCGCCGGTGCCAGCAATGGGCCTTGACCCTTGATCCTGAACACACGAGACACTGGATCTTGAGGATCTGAGAACGGACATCTCGTGGTCATGAAGAACTATCCGCCTCAGTTCAAGGCGGACGCGGTCGCGCTGTACCGGTCGCGGCCCGAGGCAGCGATCAGGCAGGGCGCTGCCGATCTGGGGATCAACCCCGAGACCCTGCGGAACTGGGTCCGGGCGGCCGGAGCGAGCCGGACCCGGGGGCGCCGGGCGGAGGTGCCGGCGGAGCCGCCGACGCCGTTGGAGGCGGAGAACGCCGCTCTGCGCAAGAAGGTCCGTGAGCTGGAGGAAGAGCGCGAGATCCTGCGGAAGGCGGCGAAGTATTTCGCCGGGGAGACGCGCTGGTGAACCGCTTCCAGTTCGGGGGCCCCCTGGACGACTCCCCCGTCCTCCTGCCCGCCGGCAGCTCGCTGTACTACCAGGGCACCACGCGCATGGGTCCCGCCGACGACGGCACCGGCGTCTGCGACAGCCACGGCCGCGTCTGGGGCACCCGGGGCCTGTGGGTCGCGGGCAACAACGTCATCCCGACCGCCACCGCCTGCAAAACCCGACCCTGACCTCCGTCGCCCTCGCCGTCCGAGGCGCCGCTTCGCTCCTGGACCACCTGCGCCCGTCGGTGGATCAGCCGTCCGGTCGGCTCGCCTTCTCCACACCGACCGAGGAAAGGTGCTCACGTAGGTAGGCGGATGCCTCGTCGCGCTTGTCGGCCAGCAACAGGTCGGCGATCTCCACGTGTTCCGCACACCGGACCAGTGCGCGGTCCCGTTGCAGCGAGCGACGGTATTCCATGAGGCGGCGCAGGCGGTCGACGCGGCGCAGCGCGTCGATGAAGAAGGAGTTGCGGCTGCACGCCATCACGGCTTCGTGGAAGCGGCTGTTGAGGTCGTACAACTGGGCGTTGCCGATGGCGCGGATGTCGCCGTCCACCAGTCGCTGTTGTTGTGCGCGGACGGTTTCGAGGGCTTCGCGGTCCAGGACGAAGCCGGGTTCGAGGATGGCCGCGGGTTCGATGGTCAGGCGGAAGCGGTAGCTGTCCTGGTAGGCGTCCATCGAGGTGAGCATGGGCTGGAACTCCCAGCCGTAGCCCGGAAGGCGTTCGATCCAGCCTTCGACGGCGATGCGGCGCAGGAGGTGGGCGAGTTGTCCGGGCGTGAGGTCGTAGCGTCGGGCGAGGGCGTTCTCGGTGACCCGGTCGGGCAGGTTCCCGTCGAGGCGCTCCGCGGCGATACGCAGGTAGGCGTCCTCGGCGTGGTCCTCGGTCGGCGGACCCACTGCCGCCTCGGTGAGGGCCGGTCCGGAGAGGGCGACGGTGTAGCCGCCGCGTTCGGCCGGAGCCACGGTACCTTCCTCCGCCAGCAGACGCAGGGCCTGGCGGACGGGTGAGCGGGAGACCTTCAGCTGGTCCGCGAGTACGCGCTCGACCAGGCGGGTGCCGACGGCCAGTCCTTCCGCCGTGATGTGCTCCACGATACGTGCGGCTGTCCGACGCGTCAGCGGAGTGGGTGCCGCTCCTTCGTCCGGCCGGGACGTCCCGTTCCGCGTGGTGGGCGGGGTCATCGTCTGTGCCTCCGCGAGAGTGCCGGGGCCGGCCGGGACGGGCGGTGCGGTCCCGGCCGCCGACGTCATGGTGCGAGAACGGAGTATACGTGTTCGACCTGCGGTGGAGCGGCGAAGTGCGGCCCCGCCAGGGCCCGCCAGCGGGCGAAGCCCTCGGAGGCGCGGAAGGTGACGGTGTGGTGCTCGACCGTCTCCCACCGGACCATCAGCCGGTAGCGTGAGGGGCGTTCGACACTGCGGTGCAGGTGGACTCCGTCGCAGCCGTCGGCCGCGAGGAAGTGGGGAAGAGCCTTGACGACGGCCTCCTCGAACTCCTGCTCCTGGCCCGGATGGATCTCGATCTGCGCGATTTCGGTGATCAAGTGATGCTTCTTCCCGGTGTCAGTCGCGGCCTGCGGCGGCGGCCTTGTCGTGCTCGGCGTCGACCCGCGCCGTGACACCCGTCTCGACGATGGTGCGGGTGGCGTCGACCGACGCGTAGATCCACAGGATGCGCATCGGCTCGGTGGCGGAGGCGTTGCGGAACCGGTGGGGCATGCCGGCGGGGACGTAGGTGGTGTCGAAGCGGGTGACGTGGTGTTCGGCGCCGTCGATCTCCACGATGGCGTCGCCCTCGAGGATGGTGACGCTCTCGGGGCAGTTGTGGGTGTGCAGGGCGATGCCGGCGCCGCCGTCGAAGAGGGTCTGGCCGGTGAGGAAGACCTCGGCGCCGGTCGCCTTGGTGACCAGGGGGATGGTGCGGGCGCCGCCGCCGCGGCTGAAGGAGGTCAGCTCGGCCGGGCGCAGGACCGCGGGCTCGAAGGAGCTGAAGCAGGGCTCGTCGGTGTCGTGGTGGTGCATGGTGTTCTCCAGGTGGGGGTGGTCAGGCGGCCGGGCCGATCCAGACGGTCTTGGTGTTGGTGAACTCGCGGATGCCCTCGGCTCCGAGTTCCCGGCCGTAGCCGGACTTCTTGATGCCGCCGAAGGGCAGGCGCGGGTCGGAGGCGACCATGCCGTTGATGAACACGGCGCCGGCGTCGAGGACGCGGGCGAGTCGGCGGGCCCGGTCGAGGTCGCTCGTCCACAGGGCGGCGCCGAGACCGTACTCGCTCTGGTTGGCCAGGGCGATGGCCTCGTCGGCGTCGGCGACCCGGGTGATGGCGGCGACGGGGCCGAAGGTCTCCTCGTCGAAGGCGGCCATGCCGGGGGTCACGTGGTCGAGGACGGTGGGCGGGTAGTAGCAGCCCGGTCCGTCGGGGATCTCGCCGCCGAGGGCGAGGACGGCGCCGGCGTCGACGGTGCGGCGGACCTGGTCGTGCAGGGTCTCGCGAAGGTTGGCACGGGCCATGGGGCCGATGGCGGTGTCCGGGTCGGTCGGGTCGCCGACCTTCAGGGCCGCCGCGGCGGCGGTGAAGGCCGCCACGAACGCGTCGGCCACGGCCTGTTCGACGATGAACCGCTTGGCGTTGACGCAGGACTGGCCGACGTTGATGTAGCGGGCCTTGACGGCGGTGGCGGCGGCGGCCTCGATGTCGGCGTCGGCGAGGACGACGA
Organism: Streptomyces sp. AC558_RSS880; assembly: GCF_019049255.1. Lineage (GTDB taxonomy): Bacteria > Actinomycetota > Actinomycetes > Streptomycetales > Streptomycetaceae > Streptomyces. The sequence goes on from NZ_JAGMUJ010000150.1 coordinate 43,560, forward strand.
ACGGGTCGGAGCCGCCGAGTTCGAGGACCTGCTTCTTCAGTGCGGCGGCGGCCTGCGCGGCGACGATCGCGCCGACCTCGGTGGAGCCGGTCAGGGTGACCGCGGCGATGCGCGGGTCGGCGATGATCCCGGCGACCTGGCCGACCTCGATCAGCAGGGTCCGGCACAGGCCCTCGGGGGCACCGGCCTTGCGGACGACCTCCTCGACGGCGAGGGCGCACTGCGGGACGTTGTTGGCGTGCTTGAGGAGGGTGCCGTTGCCGGCGGCGAGGGCGGGGGCGGCGAAGCGGAAGAACTGCCAGAAGGGGTAGTTCCACGGCATGACGGCGAGGACGACGCCGAGGGGGTCGTAGACGACGGCGCTCTCGGTGGCGTTGGAGGCGACCGGCCGGTCGGCGAGCTGGGCCGGGGCGTGCTCGGCGTAGTACTCGCAGGTCATGGCGCACTTCTCGATCTCGGCGCGCGCCTCGGTGACGGGCTTGCCCATCTCGGCGGTGATGAGGGCGGCGTACTCCTCCTTGCCCTCGCGCAGGAGGCGGGCCATCTCCCGCAGCAGGGGGGTGCGGTCGGTGACGTCGCGTCGGCGCCAGGCGGCCTGGGCCGAGACCGCCGCGTCGAGGAAGCCGTCCACCTCCTGCGGCGAATGCGGGGTGTGGCGGGCGAGTTCGGTGCCGGTGGCCGGGTTGCTGGAAACGATCATCGGGAGGTTTCTCCGGTGTGCGCGATGGTGCGGACGATCTCGGCGGCGAAGTCGGCGGTGCCGAGGCTGCCGCCGATGTCGCGGGTGCGGGTGGCGGGGTTGTCCAGGACGGTGCCGACCGCGTCGGTGATCAGGGCGGCGGCCCGCGTGAGCCGGTCGTCGCCGTCGCGCCGGCCGCGCCAGTCCAGCAGCATCGCGGCGGACAGGATCAGGGACGTGGGGTTGGCGACGCCCTGGCCGGCGATGTCGGGGGCGGATCCGTGCTGGGCCTGGGCCACGCACAGGGTGTCGGAGGCGTTCACGGAGCCGCCGAGGCCCAGGCTGCCGGAGAGTTCGGAGGCCTCGTCGGAGAGGATGTCGCCGAACATGTTGGTGGTGACGACGACGTCGAACCGCTGCGGGCTGCGGATGAGGAGCGCGGCGGTGGCGTCCACGATCAGCTCTTCCAGTTCGACGTCGGGGAACTCCTCGGCCACCTTGCGCACCTCGCGCAGGAACAGTCCGTCCGACAGCTTGACCACGTTGGCCTTGTGGACGGCCGTCACCTTCTTGCGGCGGACGCGGGCCAGTTCGAACGCGGTCCGGGCGACCCGCTCGCTGGCCGTCGCGGTGACCTTGCGGATCGAGAAAGCCGAGTCCTCGTCGGGCATGAACTCACCGGCGCCCGCGTACATGTTGCGGTCGGAGTAGAAGCCCTCGGTGTTCTCCCGGACGATGACCAGGTCCATAGGATCGCGCAGGATGCTCAGGTCGGGGTGGGAGCGGCAGGGGCGGATGTTGGCGTAGAGCTTGAAGGCGGTGCGCAGTTCGGCCGAGGGGTTGATGCCGCCCTCGGGGCGCGGCGGGTAGTCGAGGTGCGAGACCGGACCGAGCAGTACGCCGTCGGCCTGCGGAACGCTTTCCAGTACGGCGTCCGGGAGGGTCGAGCCCGAAGCGGCGAGGGACGCGAAGCCGATGTCGTGGGTCTCGTAGGTCAGGGCGAGGCCGAGTTTCTTGTCGGCGGCGCCGAGCACGTCGAGGGTGGCCGCGGTGATCTCGGGACCGATGCCGTCGCCGGGTAGGACGAGGATGTTCACGGGGGGCCTTTCAGTGGGGAGTGGAGGGGAGGGGATCGGTCACAGGCCGAAGGTGTGCGCGGCCACGAGGGCCAGGGTCACGGTGATGCCGCCGCCGATGCGGGTGGCGATCTGGGCGAAGGGCATCAGCCGCATACGGTCGGCCGCGGTCAGGATGGCGATGTCGCCCGCGCCGCCCATGCCGCTGTGCGTGGCCGTGACGAGGGCGGTCTCGGCGGGGTGGAGACCCACCTTGCGGGCGACGAGGAATCCGGTGCCGACCATGGCGCACACCGTGAGTACGCAGGTCACCAGTGGGGCCGGGGAGAATCCCTCGACCAGGGTCTCCCACGGTGTCTGGGTGGCACTGAAGGTGAACAGCATCGGAAAGGCCATGGCGGCCAGGCAGAAGTCGTAGACGAACCGCGAACCGTACTGGAGGCGCGGGGTGACGCCGTGGGCGACCTTGAGGATCACCGCGAGCACCAGCATCACGACCGGGGCCGGCCAGCCGAGCAGGCTGTGGGCGAGGACGCCGGCCAGGTAGAGGGTGACGGCGGTGATGCCCGCCGCCGCGACCTGCTGCGCGGTCACCGACGTGCGCTCACCCGGACCGGACTCGGCGGCCTCCAGCAGATCGGGGCCCTCGCCGGCGTCCAGGCGTCCATTGCCGGTCAGGTCCGGACGCCTGCGGCACACCTGGCTCAGGAGCCCGGCGAGCAGGACGGCGGTCAGGTTGCCGACGAAGATGGCGGGCAGCACACGGGCGAGGAGTTCGCCCTGCGCGGCACCGAGGACACCGGCGTAACCGATGGTCAGCGGGATGGCGCCCTCGCCGACGCCACCGGCCATGATCGGTACGACGACGAAGAACACCGTGTGCTTGAAACCGAGGCCGGTGGCGGTGCCGACCGCGGTACCCACCACGAGAGCGACCACGCTGCCCGCCAGCAGCGGAACGAAAATCCTCGCGAAGCCCCGGACCAGCACCGTGCGGTCCATGCTCATGATGCTGCCGACGATGACGAAGGCGATGAACAGGCTCAGGACCTTCGTATCGGTGAAGAACCCTCCGATCGACTCCACGGCGGCCTTCGGGATCCACCCCTGGTGGGCGAGCCAGGACGGCACCAACGTCACGAAGATCGCGGCTCCGCCGACCGAACGCAGGACGGGAACCCGCTTGCCGATCTCGGCCAAGGCGAAGGCGAAGACCACCATGATCCCGATGACCACGGCGAGTTCACCAGTGATGTGACCGGTGGCGGCCAAGGCGGCGATCAGCGCCGCGAGCACCACGAACACCGGCAGCGGCACGATGCCGATGTCCCGGTCCATGCACCGGTGCCACAGGGTGGGGGTGCGGTCGTCCGACGGAAAGCCGTCGGAGTCGCGCTCTCGCCGGCCAGGTACGCCTGGTGGCTTGTGCTCCGCTGGTGTCGCGGAGCGTGCGAGGTCGGACATGGTGCGTCCTTACAGCGGCTCGGGGAGGAGACGGCCGGCCCCGGACGGGTGACGCGGCTGTCCGGGCCGTCCGTGGCGAGTGATCGCCGAGATGAGCAGTGGACTTGCCGCGCCCCGGCAGGTCCCTGCTGCGGATACGTTAAGCACATCCGTTGGTTTTTTGAAAGAGCGTTGTACCAAAAGATGGCTGGGAGTACTGTCCGAACGCGGCACATTCGCCGCGTAACCCCCAGCTCACGCGAGGAGCCAGCGTGTCCGCACCACCGTCCGAAGCCCGCACTGTCGAGGTCCTCGGGACCCGGCACAGTCCGGGACCGGACCTCCCCGACCACGCCTGCGACACCCACGTGCACGTCTTCGGCCCCGCCGACCGGCACCCGTACGCGGCCGACCGCGGCTACCTCCCGCCCGACGCCCTCCCCACCGACCTGCGTGCCCTGCACCGCCACCTGGGGATCACCCGGACCGTGCTGGTCCAGCCCAGCCCGTACGGCACCGACAACACCCGGCTCCTGGACGGCCTGCGCACGCTGGGTGAGTCGGCGCGCGGCGTCGCGGTCATCGACCCCGGCGCCGACCACCGGGAACTGCGGGCCATGGACCGGGCCGGCGTGCGCGGAGTCCGTGTCAACCTCGGCGCGAACGCCTCCAACGACCTGGAGCGGGCGCGCGAGCGCATCCGCACCACGGCACGGACGATCGCGGCCTTCGGCTGGCACCTGGACCTGCACCTGGACGCCGCCGCCCTGGCCGCTGTCGACGACCTGCTTCCCCGGCTTCCCGTCCCGGTGGTCCTCGACCATTTCGCCGGCATCAAGCCCTCCACCGGCACCGACACCGACACCGACACCGACACCGACAGCCTGGCGCGTACGTGCCGGCTGCTGGAAACCGGTCGCGTCTGGGTGAAACTGTCCGCCCCGTACCGTGCCGCCGCCGGCGGGAGCTACGACGATCTCGGGCCGGCCCTCGAAGCCCTTCTCGGCACGCGCGCCGACCGGGCCCTGTGGGGCTCCGACTGGCCGCACACCGGCGGCTCCCCCACCACTCGGCACCCCGAGCGTGTCGAGCCCTTCCTGTCCGTGGACGACGGCCTCTCCCTGACCCGTCTGTGCGCGCACCTCGACGCGTCTCACCTGCGGCAGGTCCTCGTCGACAACCCGGCGGCGCTCTACGGCTGGTGAGTTCGCCGCCGCCGGCGGCAGCCATCGCCGCTCCGACGCAAGACGCTTTTCCTCGGCGCGGCTCTTGACGATCAGCCGGGACTCTAGTTGTGTACCGGCCAACCGGTAAACCGGTGCCCCGTCACCGGTCGTGCCCGGTGCGGACCCCCGAGCGCCCCTGGGATCCGCCCTCGTGCACGCACCGCCTCCGACCAGGTACCGAGCCTCCTCGCGTGAGAGGTGACAGTCCTCCCGGCGTGCATTCCGCCGTGACACCGAGGCACCGGTCACCGCGACCCCGCGAGCCGCGTCGCAGTCCGCGCCCGAGAAGACCCACGGGCGCGGCGGGGTCCGCTTCCGCCCGCTGATCGCACCACGGCCGCCTCCCCGGCGGCGGCCTCACCCTGCCCCAAGGAGCAACGATGCTCGCCGTCCTCGGCTTCGCCACTCTGGGCAGCTTCATGCTGCTCGTGATGCGGAAACACCTCTCCGCGTTCACCGCCATCATGCTCACCCCGATCGTCGCCGCCCTCATCGCGGGCAAGGGCACCCAACTCGGCGACATGATCATGAACGGCCTGGACACGGTCGCGCCCACCGCGGCGCTGCTGCTGTTCGCCGTCCTCTACTTCGGCCTGATGATGGAGGCGAAGCTCTTCGACCCGATTTCGGCCCTCATCATCCGCGCTTCCAAGGGCGACCCGGTCCGCATCGTGGTCGGCACCGCCGTGCTCTCCCTGCTGGTCGCCCTCGACGGAGACGGCACCACCAGCTACATGATCGTCTGCTCCGCCTTCCTGCCCATCTACCGGCGCCTGGGCATGAACCCCCTCATCCTGGCGACGCTGGCCACCATGGCCCTGGGCACCATCTCCGGCACCACCCCCTGGGGCGGCGCCGCCACCCGAGGCATCAGCGCCCTGCACCTGGACGCGGGCGAGTACTTCGTCCACATGATCGGCCCCATGACGCTCACCAGCCTGGCCATCGTCGCCGTCGCCTACTGGCTCGGCCTGCGCGAGCGTCACAAGATCGACGGCGAGAAGCTCGCCGCCTACAAGCTGGAGATCGCCTCCGGCGAGGCCATCCCCACAGTGAAGGCCGACTGGCGCATGTGGTTCAACGCGGCGCTCACCCTGCTGCTGATGGTGCTCCTCATACTCGAGGTCGCCGACCTCGTGGTGCTCTTCATGGTGGCGTTCGCCGTCGCCCTGCTCGTCAACGTCCGCTCCATCGCCGACCAGCAGGAGCTGATCAAGCGCCAGGCCGCCAACGCCGTCCCCGTGATGATCCTCGTCCTGGCCGCCGGCGTCTTCACCGGCATCATGACCGACTCCGGCATGATCAAGGCGATGGCCGACGCCGCCCTCTCGATCGTCCCGGACGGCTGGGGCACTATGGTGCCCCTCTTCACCGCCCTCCTCGCGCTTCCGCTCGGCTTCTTCATGTCGAACGACGCCTACTGGTTCGGCGTCGTCCCCGTGCTGGCCGAATCGGCGGGTCACTACGGCATCCACGCCAACGAGATCGCCCGGGCCGGCGCCATCGGCCAGATCCTCCACAGCATGGGCCCCACTTCCGCGCCCCTGTGGGTGCTGCTCGGGCTGGTCAAGGCGGACCTCGGCGACTTCCAGAAGACGGCGCTGCGCTGGGGCGTTCCCGTCTCGCTCGCCTACATCACCTTCGCCGTGATGACCGGCGCCATCACGGTCGTCTGACGCCGGGTGCCGGGGCGACGAACCGTCGGGCCCCCGCCCCGGCACGGCACGAACCCGGTGGACCGCACCGATACGGGGTGCGGCCCACCGGGCACGAGGAGAACTGCGAGGCACAGTGTGCGGCTCAGGTGACGCTGATGGCGCCGGTGACGACGGCGAAGAGGATGTACGCGACGGAGACGAGGACACCCCAGCGCAGGGCGTGCCTCTGGAAGTCGCCCAGCTCGGCCTTGACCAGTCCGAGGAGGACCCACAGGGGCGCGGAAGTGGGGCCCATCATGTGGAGGATCTGACCGATGGCGCCGGCCCGGGCGATCTCGTTGGCGGGGATGCCGTAGTGCGCGGCGGACTCCGCGAGCACGGGGACGACACCGAACCAGTAGCCGTCGTTCGACATGAAGAAGCCGAGCGGCAGGGCCAGGATCGCGGTGAACAGCGGGATGATGTCGCCCCAGCCCTCGGGGACGATGGAGAGGGCCGCGTCGGCCATCGCCTTGATCATTCCGGAGTCGGTCATGATGCCGGTGAAGACGCCGGCGGCCAGGACGAGGATCATCACCGGCACGGCGTTGGCGGCCTGGCGCTTGATGAGTTCCTGCTGGTCACCGATGGCACGGATGTTGACGAGCAGGGCGATGACGAACGCCACCATGAACAACACGAGGAGATCGGCGACCTCCATGATGAGCAGGACCATCAGGAGCAGGGTGAGGGCGGCGTTGAACCACATGCGCCAGTCCGCCTTGACCGGCTCGAACGCCTCGCCGGAGGCGATCTCCAGCTTGTAGGCGGCGAGCTTCTCACCGTCGATCTTGTGACGCTCGCGCAGGCCGAGCCAGTACGCGACCGCGACGATGGCCAGGCTGGTGAGGGCCATGGGGCCGATCATGTGGACGAAGTACTCGGTGGCGCTCAGGTGCAGGACACTGATGCCGCGGGTCGCCGCGCCGCCCCAGGGCGTAGTGCCGGAAATGGTGCCCAGCGCCATGGCCGCCAGCGTCGCCAGGATGAGGGGGTTCATCCCCAGGCGCCGGTAGATGGGCAGGAACGCCGAGCAGACGATCATGTAGCTGGTGGTGCCGTCTCCGTCGAGGGCGACCAGCAGGGAGAGCACGGCGGTGCCGACCACGATGCGGACCGGGTCGCCCTTGGAGGCGCGGACGATGGCCTGGACGATCGGCTCGAAGAGTTTGACCTCCATCATCAGGCCGAAGTAGAGGACGGCGAACAGCAGCAGCGCCGCGGTGGGCGCGACCGTGTCCAGGCCGTTCATGATCATGTCGCCGAGTTTCGTGCCCTTGCCCGCGATGAGGGCGGCGACGATCGGGGTGAGCATGATGGCGGTGAACGCGGAGAGGTGTTTCCGCATCACGAGCAGCATGAAGCTGCCCAGAGTGGCGAAGCCGAGGACGGCGAGCATCGTTGCTCCTTGGGGCAGGACTGAGGGCCGCCGGTCGGACGGCGGCGCAGGACGGCGCGTGGGGTCGGTTCAGGCGGCGACCGGCAGCGCACGCGGTGCCTTGCTCGGCTCGTGCGTCGGATCGGTCACGGGGGCTGCGGGCTCCTGTACGGCGGTTCGGCGAACGCATGGTCGCGGCGGGCGATGGCCCGATGAGGATGTGATCAGTGCGCCTGGCATGGCTGGGACTACCGGGACACCCGGTCGCTCACGGACGGCGGATTGGCTCGCCACTTCCGGACAACCGGTTTACCGGATTGCCGGTAGGTAACTAGAATCCGGCCATCGCGTCAATACCGAAGTGAGGAAATCGATGGCCGAACTCGCCAGGATCACGGTCGAGCCGCGTGAGCCGCTGGCCGCGGAGGTCTCCCGTCGCCTGATCGACTACCTGATGTCCGGCGAGGTCCAGCCCGGCGACCGTATCCCCTCCGAACGGCAGCTCACCGAGATGCTCGGTGTGAACCGGCCCACGGTGCGGGAGGCGATCAAGTCGCTCGGGTTCCTCGGCCTGCTGGAGATCCGCCAGTCCAGCGGGACGTACTTCCGCGGCACCGACTCCGACGTGCTCTACCGCCTGTTCGAGCTGGGGCTCGTCCTGGGAGAGCGAGGCGCCCGCGACATGGTGCAGGCCCGCGCCGAGCTGGAGGTGATCGTCGCCGGCCTGGCCGCGCAGGCGCGCGACGAGGCGGGCGTCGAACTGCTGCGGGCCCGGCTGACGGCGATGCGGGAGTGCCCGGACGAGGAGTTCCCCGAGGCGGACACCGCCTTCCACGCCGCCCTCGGCGAACTGGCCGGCAACACGGTGCTGCGCGACATGCTCAAGGGCATGCGGGCGATGATCCAGCGCGGCTGGGTCGAGCGCACGGGCGCCGTGCGGTCCCGCGAGGTGGCCTACGCCGACCACGTGCCGATCTATGAGGCGGTCGCGAAGGGCGACGCCGAGGCCGCCCGCACGGCGATGGCCCGGCACATGGAGGGCGCCTCCCGCCGCCTGATGAAGGCGCTCGAACAGCGCGAGGCGTAGCGGGAGACCGCGGGCAGCCGGGTCGGTACCGGCGCCCGCGGGCTCCCCGTCGACGCAACCGGTTGACCGGTTGACCGGTTCGGCCTACAGTGGCGGCACGGCACCGCGACACCACGCCGCCGTCCCCCATCTCGGGCCCGCGCCCCCGCCGTCGGGAAACATGTCCCACGTCGGCCGGAGGCAGGCCCGCGGTCGGGACCCTTGCCGGTCCCCGCCTACCGGAAGAGGTAAGAACCCCGGTGATCGAACCCCAACCTCTGGTCGCCATGATCCACGCCGTGCCGGCCGCGCACCGCATCGCCGAAGAGGCGTTCGCACGGGAGTTCCCGCAGGCCACGGTCTGGAACGTGCTGGACGACCGTCTCCTGGACGACGCCCGCGGCGCCGGCGGACTCACCGGCGCGCTGCGCCGGCGGATGCTGCGCCTGATCGGCCACGTGGTGGACGGCGGCGCCCAGGCCCTGCTGCTGACCTGCTCCTCCTACGGCGAAGTCGTGGACACCGCCCGCACCCTGTGGAACGTGCCCGTCCTGAAGTCCGACGAGGCGATGTTCAAGGCCGCACTGGCCGGCCCGTACGGCCGTATCGCCGTCGTCGCCTCGACGCCGCCTGCCGTACCGGCGGCCGTCGCCCAGCTCGAAGCGCTCGTCCCGGCCGTACGCCCGGACCGGCCGGTCGGCATCGTGACCGCCCTGAGCGAGGAGGCCGCCAGGGCCCGCCCCGAGGAGGCCGCCCGGCACCTGGCGGACGCCCTGCGCGCAGCCGGGGGTGCCGACGCCGACGCGGTGCTGCTGGCGCAGTACTCGCTCACCCCGGCCCGCGACGCCCTGGCCGACCTGCTGGGCGTGCCGGTGCTGGACGGCGCGGGCGCCGCCGCGCGCGAACTGCGCGGCCTGCTCGCCCCGGCGGAAGCACCGGTGGTCGCGTCATGAGCACGGGGCTGCCGTGGCCGCTGGCCTACACCGTCTCCGGTGAAGACTGTCTCGCCCCCATGCCGCTCGGCCACTCGGCGCCGCTCGCCGAGGCCGCCCGCCAACTGGCCGAACTGGGCTACGACGGTGTGGAGGTACAGGTCCGCGAGGTCGGTGCCCGGGACGCCGAGGCCCTGGCCGGGACCGTCGAGGCCGCCGGTCTGAAGGTCCTGGGCGTCGGTACCGGGCCGGTCGCGGCCCAGGACCGGCTGACGCTGACCGACGCCTCCCCCGACGTCCGCCGCCACGCCTTGTCCCGTCTGCTGGGTGCGGCCCGTCTCGCGGGTGCTCTCGGGGTGCCGGTCACCCTCGGCCAGACCCGGGGCACCTTCCTGCCCGGGCTGGCGGACATGCAGCGGCTGTGGGCCGAACGGGCCGTGGAGCGACTGGCCGAGGAGGCCGCCGCGCGCGGCAGCCGCCTGCTGCTGGAACCCCAGTCACGCGCCACCACCTCGTTGTGGCACACCCCCGGCGAAGCCCTCGCCGTCATCGACTCCCTCGACGCTCCGGCCGGACTGGTGCTGGACACCCACCACCTCGACGCCGAAGGCGTCGACGCGGTCCAGGCCGTCACCGGGCACGCCGCCGTCACCGGCTGTCTGCAGCTCGCCGCCCCCGCCGGCCGCGGCCCCCTGACCATCGGTGACCCCCGGCTCCCCGCCCTGCTCACCGCGCTGCGCGCGGGCGGCTTCACCGGCTGGCTGACCCTGGAGCACACCCAGGACGGCGACAGCACCAAGGCCGCCGCCCGCTCCTGGACCGCGCTCACCGACGCCGCGACAGCACTTTCCTGACCCGCCCCACCCCCTGTTCTGAGAGGAACCCGCACCATGAGCAGCAAGACCTACCGCCTCGGCGTCCTCGAGGGCGACGGCATCGGCCCCGAGATCGTCCCCTCCTCCGTCGAGATCGCCACCGCCGCCGCGCAGGCCGCCGGCGTCCAGGTCGACTGGGTGACCCTGCCGCTGGGCGCCTCCGCCATCGAGACGCACGGCACCCCGGTCCCCGAGGAGACCAAGGACGCCCTCGCCGGGCTGGACGGCTGGTACCTCGGCCCGCACGACTCCGTGAGCTACCCCGAGCCGCACAAGTCCGCGCTCAACCCCTCGGGCACCCTGCGCAAGCACTTCCAGCTCTTCGCCAACATCCGCCCCGCCAAGTCCTTCCCCGGCGCGAAGGCCGTCTGCGGCAACGCCGACCTCGTCATCGTCCGCGAGAACACCGAGGGCTTCTACGCCGACCGCAACACCTTCGCCGGCACGGGCGAGTTCATGCCCACCCCGGACACGGCGATCATGCTGGGCATCATCACCCGTGAGGCCACCGAGCGCGTCGCCCGCGTCGCCTTCGACCTGGCCCGCTCGCGCCGCAAGAAGCTCACCATCGTCCACAAGGCCAACGTCCTCAAGCTCACCACCGGTCTGTTCCGCACGGTCTGCCAGGAAGTCGCGAAGGACTACCCGGACGTCGCCGTGGACGACTTCCACATCGACGCCATGACCGTCCACCTGGTGCGCCGCGCCCAGGACTTCGACGTCATCGTCACCGAGAACATGTTCGGCGACATCCTCTCCGACCTGGCCGGCGAGATCTCCGGCTCGCTGGGCACCGCCCCGTCCATCAACTCCTCCGCCACCACCGCCATGGCACAGGCGTCGCACGGTTCCGCCCCCGACATCGCCGGACAGAACATCGCCAACCCGGTCGCGATGATCCTCTCCGGCGCCATGCTCTTCGAGTGGCTCGGCGCGAAGCACGGGGACGACAAGCTCGCCACCGTCGCGAAGATCATCGAGAAGGGCGTGGCCGACGCGATCGCCGCCGGCACCTCCACCCGCGACCTCGGCGGCTCCGCCTCCACCACGGAGTTCACCGCCGCCGTCATCAAGGCCATCGGCGCCGCCCGGTAGCAGCACCCCGGTCGTCCGGGGCGGGTTCCCACGCCGCCCGCCCCGGGCCCCATGAGCCGCACACGCACAGCCCGAGGAGAGAGCCCGACCATGACCCTGCGCATCGGCTGCATAGCCGACGACTTCACCGGCGGCACGGACGTCGCCGCCGCCTTCCGGCGGGCCGGCCTGCGCACCGCCCTGGTCTTCGGCGCCCCGGACGACACCACGACCCTGCCCGCGGACTGCGACGCCGCCGTGGTCGCCCTCAAGTCACGGTCCACGCCCGTCGACGAGGCCGTCGCCGACTCCCTCACCGCCCAGCGCTGGCTGTGGGCCGAGGGCGCGGCGCAGGTCTACTTCAAGTACTGCTCCACCTTCGACTCCACGCCCCAGGGCAACATCGGCCCCGTCACCGACGCCCTCCTGGACTCCGCCGGCGGCGCCGTCACCCTGCACTGCCCCGCCTCCCCGCCCAACGGCCGCACCGTCTACCAGGGCCACCTGTTCGTCCACGACCAGCTGCTGTCCGACTCGCCGCTGCGCCACCACCCCCTCAACCCCATGACGGACTCCGCCCTGGTGCGTCTGCTGTCCGCGCAGACCCGCCACCCGGTGGGCCTGGTCGACTGGGCCACCGTGCGGCGCGGGGTCGAGGCCGTCCGCGACGCCGTGACCGCCCACCAGCAGGCCGGCGTCCGGCACGTCGTCGCCGACGCCCTCACCGACGACGACCTCGCCGTGCTCGGCGCCGCCACCCTCGAACTGCCGGTCGCCGCCGGGGCCGCGGGCCTCGCCGAAGGACTCGGGCACGCCTACCCCGCCACCGGTCCGTCCGTCGCCGAACCGACGCCGTCCCAGGGACGGGCCGCCGTCCTGGCCGGCAGCTGCTCCGCCCGTACCCTGGAGCAGATCGCCCAGTTCTACGCCGCCGGCCTGCCCTCCCTCCACCTCGACGTCCTCGCCGCCGCCACCGGCCGCGACGTCACCGGCGAGGCACTGGCCTGGTACGACCAGCAGGACCCCGAACTGCCCGTCCTGATCTACGCCTCCGCCTCACCCGAGGAACTGTCGGCCGTACAGGCCCAGTTGGGCGTCACGGAAGCAGCCGCGCAGGTCGAGGAACTCCTCGGCACCCTCGCCTCCCACCTCGTCGAGCGCGGCGTACGCCGACTCCTCGTCGCCGGCGGGGAGACGTCCGGCGCCGTCACCACGGCCCTCGGCGTCCGTGCGGTCCTGGTCGGCGAGGAGGCCGACCCCGGTGTGCCCTGGACTTATGCCACCACCCAGCACGGCGACCTCGCCCTCATGCTCAAGTCCGGCAACTTCGGCGCACCCGACCTGTTCACCCGCGCCCTCGCGGCCCCGGTCGAGGAGACCAAGTGACCACCTACACCGACGAGTCGGCGGCTCGCACGCTCATCGTCCGCACCGCCCGCTCCCTTTTCACGCGCGGTCTGACCCACGGCTCCACCGGCAACCTGTCCGTCCGCCTGGCCGACGGCAGCCTGCTGCTCACGCCCACCGGCTCCAGCCTCGGCACGGTCGAGGAGACCGACCTGTCGCGCACCGACCTGCACGGCAAGCACCTCGACGGACCCCGGCCCACCAAGGAGGCGTTCCTGCACGCCGCCTTCTACCGCGCCCGGCCCGGCGCCCACGCGGTCGTCCACCTGCACTCCACCCACGCCGCCGCCGTCTCCTGCCTCGCCGACGTGGACCCCGCCGACGCGCTACCCCCGCTCACCGCGTACTACGCCATGCGCGTGGGCACCCTCCCCCTCCTCCCCTACCACGCCCCCGGCGACAGCGCCCTGGAACCGCTCGCCGAGCGGACGGCGCGCACCCACCACGCCGTCCTCCTCGCCAACCACGGGCCGGTCATCGCCGGCGCGTCCATGGAGCAGGCCGCCGACGCCATCGAGGAACTGGAGGAGACCGCCAAGCTGCACCTCCTCCTGCGCGGACGCACCACCCGTCCCCTCACCCCCGAGCAGGCTGCCGCACTCGCACCCCCATCCCCCTGACGGCCGGATGAGCCGCGAGCGCGGCAGCCACCCAGCGAAGAAGGAGCACATGATGGTCACCCCCGTCCCCACCGCCGACCTCGTCGACCGGTACGGCACCGAACTACGCGTCTGCGACCTGCAGTTCCGCCAGTTCGGCGCCCACCGCGGCTTCGCAGGACCCGTCCGCACCGTCTCCTGTCACGAGGACAACGGGCTCCTGCGCGACCTGCTGCGCACTCCCGGCGAAGGCGCCGTCCTCGTCGTCGACGGCGGCGGCTCCCTGCGCACCGCCCTGGTCGGCGACCTCATCGCCGGCGCTGCCCAGGACAACGGCTGGGCCGGCCTCGTCCTGCACGGCGCCGTCCGCGACAGCGCCACACTCGCCGGACTCCGGCTCGGCATCAAGGCGCTGGGCACCATCCCGCGCAAGAGCGCCAAGGACTCCGCCGGAGCCGTCGACGTCCCCCTCACCTTCGGCGGCGTCACCTTCCGCCCCGGCGACATCCTGCACGCCGACGACGACGGCATCGCCCTCCTCCCCGAAGGCACGGTGAGCTGACCCGTGGTTCTCAAGACCTTCGGGTGGTCGTTCGCGGTCACCGCGCTCGGCCTGGTGGCCGCGATCTTCTACGGGGGGTGGGCCGCCTTCGGTGTCGTGGCGATCCTGTCCGTCCTGGAGATCTCGCTGTCCTTCGACAACGCGGTGGTCAACGCCGGGATCCTGAAGAAGATGAATGCCTTCTGGCAGAAGATCTTCCTCACCATCGGCATCCTGATCGCCGTCTTCGGCATGCGCCTGGTCTTCCCGGTCGTCATCGTCGCCGTCAGCGCGTCCCTCGGCCCGATCGAGGCCGTCGACCTCGCCCTCACCGACAAGGACCGCTACCAGGAGCTGGTGACCGACGCGCATCCGTCGATCGCCGCCTTCGGTGGCATGTTCCTCCTGATGATCTTCCTCGACTTCATCTTCGAGGACCGGGAGATCAAGTGGCTGGGCTGGCTGGAGCGCCCGCTGGCCAAGCTGGGCAAGGTCGACATGCTGTCGGTCTGCATCGCCCTGATCGTGCTGCTGGTCTCCGCGATCACCTTCGGTGCCCACGCCCACCAGCACGGCGGCACCCACGCCGACAAGGCGGAGACGGTCCTGCTCTCCGGCATCGCCGGTCTGATCACCTATCTGGTCGTCGGCGGCCTCTCCGGCTTCTTCGAGGACAAGCTCGAGGAAGAGGAGGAACGCGAGCACGAGGCCGAGGAGCAGGCCGAGCGAGCGGGCAAGCCCAAGTCGGCCGTCAAGCTGGCCGGCAAGGCCGCGTTCTTCATGTTCCTCTACCTGGAGGTCCTGGACGCGTCGTTCTCCTTCGACGGCGTCATCGGCGCCTTCGCCATCACCAACGACATCGTCCTGATGGCCCTCGGCCTCGGCATCGGCGCCATGTACGTCCGGTCGCTGACCGTGTACCTGGTCCGTGAGGGCACCCTGGACGACTACGTCTACCTGGAGCACGGCGCCCACTACGCGATCGGCGCCCTGGCGATCGTCCTCCTGGTCACCATCCAGTACGAGATCAACGAGTTCGTCACCGGCATGATCGGTGTCGTCCTCATCGGCGCCTCCTTCTGGTCCTCCGTGCGCCGCAACAAGCGGCTCGCCGCGGCCGGGGGAGAAGGCGGCAAGGAGAAGGCGGAGGTCTCCTCCGGGGTGTGAAACCCTTCCGTTCCCGGGCCGGGTTCACCCCAGGCGCGTCAGGGCGGGTGGTGCGGGCACCGGGGGTGCACCGTAGGCGTACACCGGCTGCCTGCCAGGGATCGGGCCGAGGTAGGTATGGCCGGTCATGGGGCACCAGGCGGGCAGATCGAGCGGTACGACGAGGCCGGTGGCGATGACGTGGACGACGGTGCCGGGTGGCGTCGTCGATCTGCTTGCGCAGGCGCAGCAGGATGGTGACGCGGAGCAGGCGGTGCCCTCGACAGACAGGTCTGCCTCGGCCAGCGGCGACGCCGGTGTCACCGTCCGTCCGGGACCGGAGCGTTCGCGAGGGCTGTGGCGGCCCGTCTACGCCGCGGGAGGTGGCCAGCCGACGCTGCCTTACTGATCGTTTCAGAATGAGTTGAGGCCCAGGTCTTGCGTTCGGTGATCATGGGCGGCAGGGTCACCCGCGTGCGTGCTGATCTTGTTCCTGACACCCTGTGGGAGCGGGTGGCCCCGCTGTTGCCGCCCGCTCCCGAACGGCGCCGACGGTGTCCCGGGCGATTGCGTATTCCCGACCGCGTGGCTCTCGCCGGCGTCATGTACGTGCTGCGGACCGGTGTCGCGTGGCGCGATGTCCCTCGCGGAGACGGTGGGTTGTTCCGGAGTGACGGCCTGGCGCCGACTGCGGGACTGGACCGAGGCTGGCGTCTGGCCACGTCTGCACGCCGCCCTGCTGACAGAACTGCCCCGCGCGGGCTCGTTGAACCTTGACGACTGCTCCGTGGACGGATCGCACGTCCGTGCTCTCAAAGGGGGACCATGTTGGACCGTCGCCGGTCGACCGGGGTCGGCCGGGCTCCAGGCACCATCTCCTCGTTGATCGCCGCGGCACTCCGCTCACCGTCTCGCTGACCGGCGCTAATCGGCACGATGTCACCCAGTTGCTCCCTCTACTCGACGCTGTCCCCCGCATTCGAGGAATGCGAGGCCGGCCACGGGGCAAGCCGAAGCGGTTGTTTGCCGACCGCGGCTACGACTTCGACAAGTACCGTCGCCTGCTGTGAAAGCGCGGCATCAAGGCTCTGGGTGGCACAGTAGGCGCCAGCGAGAGGGCCGGGTCCCTGACAGTCGACCTCGACCCAGACGACGGGGCTGTGCACACGGACGTAAAAGGCCGAGTCGTCGGCAATACCGCCGGCCCAGGTGACGCAGGTGTCGTCGAGGTGCCGGCAGACCTCCGCCATCCTTGCCCTGGCGACATCGGCTTTGGCGCGGCCGACGAACACCTCGACGATGGCGAGAAGACTCTTCTTCTGGACGGTGGTGGCCTGTTTCCGCGCAGGCCCTCGTACGTCTGCACCGCATTGTCGAAGAACGCCCCCGCCTTCATCGACTCGTTCGACTTGGTCGAGGAGCCGCTGAGCAGGGGTGAGGGAGTTGATGAAGGCCGGGCTCGCGACGACCTCCTCGTGGCAGACGGTGACCGTCTCGCCCATCGACCTTCATGGAGGTCGCTTCCGAGCCCCAGAAGCAGGGGCTCATGACGACCTGGTCACCCACGACGTAGTAGATGACCAGATGGTGCCCGTCGAACTGGAACCCCCAGGATTCCGTGGCGGACAGGGTGCCCATCACGGCCCGGTATTGATCTGTCCCGCATCGGACTGGCGCCAGCCCGCGCGGAGTGCTTCCCGGAGCCCCAGGACTACGAAGGGACGCCACCGCCAGCGCCTACAAGTCCGGCGCTAGCAGGACGGGACTTCGGGCAACAGGGCGGGCACAGCGTGAGTCACCTACGGTTCGATTGACACGTTCGCGTCTCACGTGGGATATCGTTGACTCATGGGCAGTGAGTCGGAACACGTACCGCGGAATCACCGACCTCCTCACTCCCACTACCGCACCTGCGGAACGTGTCGCCCGGGGCCCTGCCGCCCACCTGGCAGAACTCGCATCAACGGTGAGTGCAAGGCGAACCCGGAGCCGTCAACGCCCGCGGATAACAGCCGCGCCCAGCGCCCTGCTTACAGTCGCTTGCCGAGGGGAAGATCATGAGCCACCGCCCCAAAGACATCGAGTCGTCCTGCGCCGGCACGTACGGCCTGCACAGCATGCGGACGAGGCTTCTTGCCCGCACCGGTGACCCTGTCGGCAAACTCATCGCGCCGGACTTCCGGGGGGACGCCTACGCGTTGTACGAGCAGATGCGCGCTCAGGGGCCGGCCCATCGCAGCCGTACAGGACTGCTCGCCGTCGTCTCGTACGACAGCTGTCACCAGGTTCTCCAAGATCCACGTTTCTCGACATGCGAGTCACTCACCCGCTCCGTACATACGTGCGCGCTCACGCGTCCGGCGCCGACTCGCGCTGAGGGGTGCTGCTCAGGGCCGACACGATTCGAAAAGGCGTACTCAATCGCCGCATCGCTGCTGCACCCGGCTCTGCATCGGTCCGCCACCCGAATCGACACCGTCGCTCACGACCTGCTTCGCCAGCGGGCTGATGCCGGCTCCATAGATCTTGTGGACGACTTCGCCTTCCCACTGGTTGTCGCGTGTCTCAGTGAAGTGCTGGGCATTCCGTCAGCCGACTCGGCATACTTTGCTGATATTTGCGACGTCATCGGCCGACCCGTCGACGAGACGCTTTCGGAAGCCCAGGCGGAAGCAGTCCACGATGCGCACGAGGATCTGGCAGCCCTCGCCATCCGATTGGAACGTGAGCGGCGAGGAAGTCCTGGAGGCGACCTCATCAGTCGGCTCACCGCTTCCCGTGGCGGAGATGAGACAGGTAATGACCTCTCCGCACTGATCGATCACATACAACGGCGTGGCCGTCAGGACACACCAGCGACGAGTCTGGGAGGCTCAGGCATGGCCTCTGACAAGTTGAGCCTGGAAGAGATCGCCGCAGTCTGTAGGACCCTGATCGCCTCCGGCCTGGAGACCGCGGTCTGTCTGATCGGCAACGCGGTGGCCGCACTCGCGGCCCGTCCTGACCAATGGCAGACGCTCAGAACAGCACCGACCCTCGCGGCCAAGGCGGTCGAAGAGACCCTGCGCTTCAATCCTCCGCACCAGTTCGTCCTGCGTATCGCCTCCGAGCAGGTTGAGGTGGCAGGTCACCCCCTGCCCCCGCGCAGCGGCGTTCTGATTGCGCTCGCTGCGGCCCACCGCGATGGCCACCAATTCCCCGACCCTGACCGCTTCGACCTCGCACGGAGTACCCAGCCCAGTCACCTCATTGCCGACGGTGCCATGAGGCTTGAGAACTCCTTGGCGCAACTGGCAGGAGAGATCGCCCTCAGGACCCTAGCCGGCCGCTTGCCGCAACTGCGACCGGTGGGGCGGGCGGTCCGCCGGCCTGGCGGAGCAATCAGCGGCTTCACCCATCTGCCGTTCCATGCGTCTGCAACTCCATAAAAGTCCCCTTTCGGATTCGGTATAGAGAATCGGACGTTCCTCGCCGCCTTCACCGCAGAAGAAGTACACGCCCCGGGCCCCGTCGCCGAGCGAAGATCATTTGACGTCAACTCTTAGCGCCGCCGCGCTACCGACGCGCCTAGGGACAGAGCGTGGAATTCGTCGAACCGTCGCAGGTCCGCTACTGCGAGGCGGACCGGTAGGGCGTGGTCTTCAACGCCCGGTACCTCGTCTGGTTCGACGAGATCCTGTCCGCTTTCCTGCAGCACCGAGGCCCAAGTAGTACCGAGATGGCAGACCACGGCATCGACTTCCAACTCGTCCGCTCCGAGATCGACTGACGGTCCGGGTCCGGGTGCGGTGCGGTGCGGTGCGGTGACGACATCACGATCGCCGTGGAGCCGCCCGCCTGGGGAGCACGAGTTTTTCGAGGTGTGCTTCAGCCGGCTACGCGCGACCGAAGTGACCTGCGGGGCAGGCATCGTCTACGTGTCGGCGCGCAGGGACGGCGTGGGCGAGGTGCCCCGTGCCGCCACTGCTCCGCACAGCTCTGACCTGGGCGGGAGTAATACGTGTCCGACGGATCATGCTGCGATCGGAACGGTGAAGCAGGTCATCACTACGATCGTGAGATGTTTGAGTATCACGGGTGGATCACGGTCAGAGAGACCGCAACCGATGACGACGAGCCCCGGTTGCGGCAGATCGTCGATGAACTGCACCTTCACCTTGCCCAGATGGAAAGCCCGTACTTGCTTGATCTCAGGTGGATGAACGGCGAGCCGTTCATCCACCTCGGCGGCTCTTCCAATCACCGCTCGTCGCCTGACGTGGTCGAACTGTTCGAGCATGTGGCAGTGGTTGCCCCTGGTTCCTACGGGCTCCTCCACGTTATCGATGACGAGGAACCGGAACACGAGAACGAGGTACGCGTGCTGAGGCTCGTCCGAGGCAGGGTCACGCACCACACGGAGGCATTGCTGTCTCCGTACGTCCCTACGGTGGAAGATCCCTTCACTGGGTGAGGCGCCGACAGCGGTTCACGCTCGGAGCCAGAGCCTGATCGTGGCCAGGTGACGGTGCCATGGAAGACGTAGGCTCGCTTGTCGAAGCAAGTTGTGACGACGCGAAAGCTCTTGAGGCGGTTGATCGTCCGTTCCCCCTCGTTACGGCGCTTGCACCGTTCCTTGTCGAAGCCGAGGGGGCGACCGCCCTTGCTGCCACGGCGCCGACGATTGGCTCTTTGGTCCCTCGGTCCGGGAATGGTGTGCTTGATGCCGCGCCTGCTAGGTACCAGCGGGTGCTGCGGGATGAATACGCCTTATCCGCGCCGAGCCAGTCCGGGGTGGTGCGCGGCCGTCCCTCCACGGTCCGGGGCACGCCGATGCGTTCGAGGACCGGAATCATCTGCGGAGCATCGCCCCACTGACCGGGAGTGACCAGAAGAGCGAGCAGCCGGCAGCCGCCGTCGCACGCGAGATGCAGCTTGCTCGTCAGCCTGCCCCGGGACCTTCCGAGTCCTTCGTCGGGGCGGTGCCGCCGGGGCGCCGATCTATTTTCGGTGTCCGCGGACCCTTCCTGCGGGCGTCGGCGGCGGGCTGGTGGGCACGGCAGGACGTCGAGTCGACACCCACCATGCTCCAGTCGATCAGGCCCTCGGCATCAGCGGCACTCTGGACGGCCTGGAGGATCCGATCCCAGCCGCCGTCGGCGGACCAGCGTCGGTGCCGTTCGTAAACCGTCTTCCACCTGCCGAACCTCTCCGGAAGGTCACGCCAGGGGATCCCCGTCCGCTCCCGAAACAGGATCCCGTTGATCACCCCCCGGTGACCGGCCCACCACCCACCACGCCGTCCGCCCACCGGCAGATGAGGCTCCAGACGGAGCCACTCCTCATTTGTCAGATCACCACGGCCCACGACCAACTACACGGCCACGGACACTGGAACGCTCATGATCCGCCGGACACGCCTTAGCGCCGCCCCACGGTCACAGGAAGCGTCGCGGGGCCGCGCAGGTTGATCCGGCCGTTCCACGTGACGTCCCCGGCCAGGGAAAGACGCGGGAAACGGTCCAGCAGCCGCTCGAACACAACTCGTCCTTCCAAGCGCGCCAGTGCCGCGCCCAGGCAGTGATGAGGGCCGGCCCCGAACGAGACCTGATGGTGTGCGTTCTGACGGTCGATGCGCAACTGCGCGGCGTCGTGGCCGAAGTGCCGCTCGTCCCGGTTGGCCGAGCCGAGCAGTGCCATGACGAAGGAGCCCGCCGGAATCTCGACGCCGCTCAGCACGGTCGGTTCCAACGTGACACGACCGCTCGCCTGAACAGGGCTGTCGTAGCGAAGGAATTCCTCGACGGCTCCGGGCACGCGAGTCCTGTCGGCGAGGAGTGTCTTCATCTGACTGGGGTTGCGCAGCAGCGCGACGGTGCCGCTGGCGAGCAGATTCACTGTGGTCTCGTGGCCGGCGATGTACAGCAACAGCACCTGGGCGACCAGTTCCTCCTCGTTCAGAACGTCACCGCCTTCTTCGGCGTTGATGAGCGCGGTGAGCAGATCGTCCTTGGGATGGTTGCGCTTCCACGCGATCATTTCGGCCGTGATGCCGACGAGCTCCTCGTGCGCTGCCTCGACCTTGCTCATGATGTCCGGATCGACCACCGGTTCCAGCGATCGAACGGCGATCCCGCTCAGCTCGCGGATCCGGGCATGATCGGTGGGCGGCGTACCGAGCATCTCGGCGATCACCGCGAACGGCAAGGGAAAGGCCAGCGCGGAGACCAGGTCCACGCTTCCCGCGACCTCCATCCGATCGAGCAATTCGTCGGTCAGTTTCCGGATCCGGGGCTCGAGCGCGCTGATGGCCCTGGGCGTGAAGGCCTTCTGCACGAGGCGACGAAGGCGTGTGTGGTCGGGTGGATCGCGGTCGAGCATCGACATACTGTCGATCGGCTGGAGGGCAGCGTGTGCTGTCGAATCCTGCTCAGGGGTTCCCGGGCCGGTCACGTTTCGCAGCTCGACGGAGGCGCCTGAACGCAGCAGCGTCGAGACGTCTTCGTAGGTGGACACCACCCAGAAGCCGAGCGGGTGCTCATGTACGGGGGCGCTCTGCCGTATGCGCGCGTACTGCGGATAAGGGTCGTCGGTGAACCCCTTCGCGAACGGGTCGAACAGTGAGGGCTTGTTGCGCTCCGAGTCCTCCGGAGCGGCTGAGTCGCGGGTCATCCTGCGGGCCTCTCGTGCGCTGGGGTTCTCCCGCCCGCAGATCCGACGGCGCCGCGTGGCTGGTGTCCTTCCGGGGCGCGCCGCGGGTTCGGTCGCGAAGGCGAGATACACAGAGTCGGTCACATACATCGTGTATGTCTGTAGTCTCAGAGTATGCCAGACGTCAAGAGCCGCAGGGATCTGTACTCGGAAGCCACTCGCGCAGCGTTGCTCAGCGAGGCGACCACGCTGTTCGCTTCCCGGGGATACGCCGGAACGTCCTTGACGGACGTCGCGACGGCGACGCAGGTGACCCGCGGAGCCGTCTACCATCACTTCGCGAGCAAGCAGGCGCTTCTGGAAGCCGTCCTGGACCAGCAGGAGTCGTGGGCGATGGAGGAGGTCGTGAGGGCGGCGACCTCGGACAGCCCCGTCGAGGCGGCACTGCAGGGGGTCGATGCGTTCCTCGACCGCTGCTGCGATCCGGTGTACGCGCGGTTGTGCTGGATCGAGGCTCCGGGCGCTCTCGGCCTGCAGAGGTGGCGGGAGTACGAGGAGAAGTACTCCTACGGCCTGATCGAGAATCTCGTCACCGACCTGCGTGGTGCGGGCCACCTGACCGAGTCGGGCCAGGAGACGGCGGTGCAGTTCGTCTTCTGGATGATGGGGGGCGCGGCGGCGGCGCTCGCCGACACCGCGGAGGGCGAGAAGGTGCGCGTCAGGGACGAGTGGCGCGCGCTCCTGGTCCGATCGCTGCTTGGCGGCAGTTCCGCCTGACGGCGGCAAGGTCCCACCAGGGGTACGGGCGACGGCTTCTCAGACGGTGAGTGCGCAGTCGACCGCTTCCCAGTCGTCGTTCTCCCTGACGTTCAGGTGGAGGAAGTCCGCCCCGCCCGCCTCGGCGATACCGGCGGCGGTCTCCTTGCCCGTAGCGTCGAGGATCTCCGTGAGCAGATACGCGGCACCTTCGGCCGCCATCCGGCGCGCTTGCGCCGCGCCCTGACCGCGCGCGGCTATGGAGACGAAGACTGCCTTCCCCTGCATGAACATGGCGTGATCAGTCTTCTTCTGTTGTGAACTCCTGAGGGAGGATCGCCCTGTGGTCCGCTCTGGCCGACGTTCACACCCTTTGCCACATGTGGCGCGGGGCGTTGTCGGAGGGCGCCCGTGCATGGGGCGTCCCTGCCAGTTGCCCGCGGCACGTGGGCCGTCCCCCGGGGTGCGCCTACAGGTGAGGTGCTCGGAGCGGTAGCCGAAGGAAGTCGCGGACGGTACCCCTGGGGCGACGCACCGCAGGCCCTGCCGGAGACAGTTCCGGCAGTCGGTGCGCCAGTGTCCACAGGGCGGTCTGTCCCACGAGGCGGGCAAGCGAGAGTGCCAGACCTGTGGCGCCGTCCGGAACGAGGAGGTGGCCCTCACCATCGCGGGTGATGTCGAAGCGCGTCGGGTGCGCAAACCGGTCGACGTCGCGGTGTGCCGCGGCGAGCATCACCAGAACGCCGGTTCCGCGCGGCAGTGTGTGGCCTGCCAGTTCTACCTCTTCGGAGGTGACACGCAGGGCGAACTGGTGTGGGGGATCAAAGCGCAAGGTCTCCTCGACCGCCTTGCTCGCGAGTCGGGGAGAAGCCGTGAGCATCTTCCATTGGTCCGGATGCGCCGTCAGTGCGGCGATGGCGTTGCCGATCAGGCCGACCGCGATGCTCAGGCCGACGGTGATCAAAGCCTCGCAGAGTTCGGCGAGCTCCTCCAGATCCAGCCGATCGGAGACGATGTATGGCTTTGCGGCCCCGTCGGCGTTCAGGAGACCGCGCCGACGCACCTGATCGACCGGGCCGGCCAGGTCCATGGCGGCCGGGCCCCGGGCTCGGGACGAGGCGAGTCGGCTGATCAGGTCGTCGGCGGTACTGTGGCGCCTCTCCCGTTCGAGCCGGATGACAAGAGCCGCCAGGTCCTCGCGCGCATCACGCACCGCCTCGGCATCGGCCGTCGCCGGAGCCCCACGGGCGGGCCCGCTGAGCGCGTCACAGATCTTCATGAAGCGCTCCGAGTCACCCGGCGGGACGTCCAGTACCTCACGCAGACACGTCACGACCAGAGGGAAGGCGAACCCTTCGACGGCGTCGAAGGATTCCCCACACGCAAGTCGGCGGACCAGGGCGCGTGCCGCGGCATCGACGTGGACCGCGGCGTGCCGCAGAGCCGACTCCACGGACGGAACGGCAACGGCGTACGCGCGGGGAGTGAGCGTATGCACCCCGGAAGGACGGACGAGTGACTCGCAGGTCGAGTAACGCGGATCCCGGAGAATCCGGTAGCCGCGTTCGTATGAGAGGACGGCGAACATTCCTGTGCGGCTGCGGTAGACGGGGCCCTGTGAACGCATGCGTGCGTACAGCGCGTGGGCGTCGCCTCGAAAGCCCGGTTCGAGGAGTTTCGCCACCGGGTCGCCGGAGCGAGCCAGCAGCCACAGCCGCATGCCGCGCACAGCGGGCCCGTTGCCCCAAGCGGAATGCTGTGCCACCTGGTCGGGGCGGTTACCCATCGTGTGCCTTTCGTCGTCTCGGGGCCTAGCTGTCGATCCGCAGGCGTCGCCGATGGAGCCACTTGGGCAACCCCGGGGCCTCCAGAAAGCCCTCGGCGCGGGCCGACGCCAACCCGATGCGCAACAGGTCCGCGCTCTTCTCGAAGAGCAGAAAGCGCGGCTCCCATGTGGGGCGGTACTTCGCGTTGGCGCGGTACAAGGACTCGATCTGCCACCAGCGGGAGAAGAAGCTGAGCAGTGAGCGCCACAGCCGCAGGACCGGACCGGCGCCCAGTCGGGACCCGCGTTCGAACACGGAACGGAACATCGCGAAGTTCAAGGACACTCGGGCGACGCCGATCTCGTTCGCGCGGCGCAGCAACTCGATGACCATGAACTCCATCAGCCCGTTGTCGGAGTCACGGTCCCGGCGCATCAGGTCGAGGGACAATCCCTTCGAGCCCCATGGCACGAAGGACAGCAGCGCCCGCAGCTCGCCGTCGCCGTCATGGCACTCGGCCATCACGCACAGCCCGTCCTCCGGGTCCCCGAGTCGGCCCAGCGCCATGCTGAATCCGCGTTCGGTGTGGCCGTCGCGCCAGTCGTCGGCGTGCTCGACGAGGAGCGCCATCTCGTCTGCGGGGATGTCCTGGTGGCGCCGGATGCGCACGGTGTATCCGGCCCGCTGCACTCGGTTGTGGGCCTGCCGCACGGTGCGCATGGCGCGCCCCTCCAGGGTGAAGTCGGCGATGTCGACGATCGCTTCGTCGCCGAGTTCCAGCGCGTCCAGTCCGTGCCGCGCGTAGATGGTGCCCGCTTCCTCGCTCGCCCCCATGACCGCGGGCGACCAGCCGTGGGCGCGCGCTTCGGCGAGCCAGGGAGTGATGGCTCCCGGCCATGCCTCCGGGTCCCCGATCGGGTCGCCGGACGCCAACGAC
Source organism: Streptomyces sp. AC558_RSS880 (assembly GCF_019049255.1). Classification (GTDB taxonomy): domain Bacteria; phylum Actinomycetota; class Actinomycetes; order Streptomycetales; family Streptomycetaceae; genus Streptomyces. The sequence continues at coordinate 68,788 of NZ_JAGMUJ010000150.1, forward strand.
ACTCCGCCCACCACGCGGTAGACGACGGCTGCCTTGCCAGTCGGCGACCACATCGCGCTCTTCTCCCGGCGCAACGAGAAGTATCCGAGGGAGTCGCGTTCTCCGTACGACTCCAGCGACGCCCTCAGCCGTGTCTCGTCGTCCTCGCTGAGCGGGTCTACGGCACGGCGGGCCCGGAACGCTGCGTAGGCGACGGCGACGAGGAGCACCGTGCCGAGCACGTTGATGGCGACATCGACCCCGTGCGCGACGGTGATGCCCGGGAAGCGTGACTCGTCCACGTTGACGGTGAACAGTTGCAGGGTGCCGTAGCCCCAGCGCTCGGCGAACGAGGTGCCGGTGCCGTGCGGAGCGTGGTCGGCGACGGTCACCAGAAGCCACGCGAGCAGCGAGGACAGCAGCAGTCCACCGACGGCCACCGCCGCGGCGAGCTTCGGGTTGGAGCGGTCACCCTTCGCGTAGAACTCGCGCCGCCCCAGCAGCAGCGCGACCACGAACGTCACGGTGATGAACAGGGAGATCCAGTCCAGCGGGTGCTGTCGGAACTCCTGGAAGAACATGGCGAAGCAGACGATCGCCAGGAACAGTCCGCCGAGGGCCATGTTCAGTATCCACGCCGCGCGCTTGCGACGCCGCATGGTCACCGCGAGGAAGGCGGCGAAGACCCCGGAGGTGAAGCCGGCGGTCAGCAGGTGCGGCGTGAACAGGTCCTGCTGATTGTGCCGGCGTACGTCCTGGCCGAGGGAGACCCATATCGCGCTGAGGAAGTTGATGAACGCGACGATGCGCAAGTACCACACCGCGTAGGCGGCCGCCCGCTGCGAGAGCAGGGACCTGCGATCCACAGAGATCTGGTTGGCGGCGGGACGGTTACTCATGGTCTCTTCCTGAACGGGCTGTTTTCGGTGGGGCGCTGGTGACAGCCGCAGCGCGCCGACGGCCGTCGGCGGAGAACCTGTCCGGCCCTCCGCCGACGGCACGCGCCGACGCTGATTGCGTTCGTGCTCAGTGCTCGACGGGTTCGTTGGTCAGCTTCTGGCCGCGCAGCAGGAACCAGGCGACGGCGGAGGCGAGCAGCAGCAGACCGGCGCCGACGCCTGAGGCGAGTGCCACGCCGTCGACGAAGGACTCACGGGCCGCTGCCAGTAGCGCCGCGGCCGCGTCGGCGGGCATGTGCATGGCCGCCACGACGGCTCCGGCCAGCGATTCGTGTGCCGCCTCCGGGGTTCCGGCCGGTCCGGTGAAGTCCTGGTAGATGTTGGTGACGACCGACCCCAGCAGGGCGATACCCAGGGCGGTGCCCAGCTCGTAGGCCGTCTCGGAGACCGCGGAAGCGGCGCCGGCCTGTTCCTTGGGTACGGCGGTCAGGATGATGTCCGAGGTGATCGTGAACGACAGTCCGGCGCCGAAGCCGACGACCAGCAGGGTGGTGCCGATCAGGGGGTAGCCGGTGGACTGGGTGAGCGTGGTCAGGGCGGCCAGGGACAGGCCGATGGCGGCCAGGCCGCTGGAGACGACCGCGCGCACCGAGAAGCGTCGCGCCGCGGCGCCGGCGACCAGACCGGCCACGACCGCGCCCGCGGCGGCCGGCAGTTCGGCGATGCCCGCTTCGATGGGCCGCCGGTCCTGGACCAGCTGCAGGTACTGGGAGAGGAAGAACAGCAGCCCGGAGAGCCCGAGAATGGTCAGAACGTTCGCCAGGACGGCGCCGCTGAAGCCACGGTTGTGGAACAGACTGACGTCCACCAGCGGGACGGGCAGGGCGCGCTGGCGCCGGACGAACCCGTAGAGAGCGGCGACACCGAGCACGCCTGCCGCGAGGATGAGCCAGGAGAGCCCTTCGGACGCGGTCTCCTTGACGGCGTAGACGACGCCGACCATGCCGACCAGCGACAGGAAGACACTCGGCAGGTCCCACGGTCCCGGGGAGGGGTTGCGCGATTCCGGCAGCATCTTGAAGCCGATGACGACGAGCAGCGCCATGACGGGCAGGTTGATCAGGAAGACCGAGCCCCACCAGAAGTGCTCCAGCAGCACACCGCCGACGATCGGGCCGACCGCCATGCCCGCGGAGGCGGCGGCGCTCCAGATACCGATGGCGAGGCTGCGCTCACGCGGGTCGTGGAAGAGGTTGCGGATCAGCGCGAGCGTGGAGGGCATCAGCGTGGCGCCGGCGACACCGAGCAGCGCCCGGGCGAGGATCATCATCTCGGGGGTCTGTGCATAAGCGTTCAGGATGGAGACCAACCCGAACAAGGTCGCGCCCATCAGCAGCAGACGTTTGCGGCCGATCCGGTCACCCAGACTTCCCATGGAGATGAGCAGGCCCGCAAGGACGAACGAGTAGGCGTCGCCGATCCACAGCAGCTGGGTGCCGGAGGGTTGCAGGTCCTCGCTGAGGTAGGGCGTGGCCAGTCCGAGGACGGTGGCGTCCACCGCGACGAGCAGCACGGCCAGGACCAGGACGCCCAGGGCGATCCAGCGGCCCGGAGCCCGTTGGGTGCCGGCCTGTTCAGCCGTACTCAGGGGATGGGTCATGATGCGTCCCTTCGCATGGTGCCGCCGAGCAGCAGCTCGGCGATCATGTGAGTGAAGTCGTTGCGGGCCACCCGGCCCTCGATGACGGCCCAGCCGCCGGCGGCCAACAGTCCGTACAGGGCCTCGGTGAGCCACACCGCACTCAGGTCGATGCGGAACTCGCCGCTCTCCTGGCCCCGGCGGAACAGTTCGGTGAGCCGGGCGTCGATACGGGACCAGCCCGCGTGCTGCCCCTCGCCCTCGAAGAGCTGGTTCTCGGAGTACAGGAAGGCGAGCAGGCTCGTGCAGGGCTCGAGGGCACGGACCAGACGGCGCACCGCCTCTTCTGCCGTCCCCTCCGTCAGGCGGGCCGCGTCCAGAGCCGCCTCGCACTCGGTGATACCGAGGTCCTCCAGGGCGCGCACCAGAACGTCACGTCCGGAGAAATGGCGGTTCAGTGTCGCCCTGCTGATCCCGGCGGCCCGGGCGACCTCTTCCGTGGTCGCCGTGGCCTTGCGCGTCAACAGATCGGCAGCGGCACGCAACACATGATCACGATCGAAGCTCATGAGTCAACTTTAACTCATACGAGACGATGATGTCTCATCCGCTACGTCATCGACTCCCGCTGCGACCCCCTGGCCCCACTCTCACGTCCTCACCGGCAGTCACACACGCGCAGGCCGGCCACGTCATCCCGAGACCCTTCGGCCGCATCGAAGAACGACTGCTGCCACATAAGGGCCGGCGCACCACGCTCGGGCCGTCCGGGCGCCGCCGACGAGGCCGCCCCGCCCTGGCCTATGCGGCCCCCGTCATTGACGGGCCCCACACCCACCCATAAACTGTACTGACAAGTCAGACTAGTTTTGGAGGGTGTATGGCATCCGGGACCGTGGAGACCGCTCGACGACGGGCTCTCGTGGTGGGCTGCGGGATGGCCGGATGCGCCGCGGCATGGTGGCTGGAGCACGAGGGATGGGAGGTCGTGCTCGTCGACAAGGAGGCCGAGCCGTACCCGAGCAGTTATCTGCTGCAACTGGATGCTCAGGCGACGCGGGTGCTGCGGCTCATGGGCGGCCAGGAGATCATCGACGAGGTGACCTTCGCGGCGCCGGCGATGTCGGTGCGGTGGGGCACGCGCAAGGTCCGCGAGCTCAAGCTCGACGGCGACAGCGATTGGCGTCTGGCCCGCCGTTCGGTGCTGCTGTCGAGGCTGTTCGCGCACCTGCCGAGCACGGTTCAGAAGAGGCTGGGCGTCGGGCTCGAGGCGCTGGAGCACCGTAGCGACGACGTCCTGGCCCGGTTCAGTGATGGTTCGTCGGAGTCGTTCGACGTGGTGGTCGGGGCGGACGGGCTGCACTCGACGGTGCGCCGGCTGACGCTGGCGTCAGAAGCGCACAGCGTGTACCGCAATGGCCTGACCCACGTATGGATCAACGCCGACGTGCCCCTGCCCGACGGGCGTGCGGTGATCGCGTCCCGCGAGGGGATGCTGTCGCTGATCTACCCGTTCCTGGACACCGACCAGACGTCGGTCATGGCGGTTGTTCCCGTGCCGGGCTCGACCACGCCGGACGAGCCGATGCTGGTCGAGCAGGTTTGTGACATGGTCGAGCGCCTGGGCCCGGACATGCGCGCGGTCGCGGCGGAAGCACGCAAGTCCGAGGACACCAAACTGACCCGGTTCTCACAGGTGCGACTGCCACGCTGGTACACCCGCCGGGTCGTCCTCCTCGGCGACTCCGCCCACTGCATCGACCCGGTCTCCGGCATGGGCGCGCACGCGTCCCTGCCGGGCGCCAAGGTGCTCGCCGAGTCCCTCCGCGACACCGATGACGTCACTCTCGCCTTCGCACGGTTCGAGGCCGAGATCCGTCCCTTCGCCAAGACGGCACAGAGCATTACGGCGCGGACCGTGGAGTTCAGCACCCGGGCCGAGGGACGCAACCGCGCGGCCACGCTCGCTGGAGGGATCGGCGACCTGCTGGCCACCATCCCGGCGACACTGACAAGGCACAGCAACCGCAGGAAGACCCCCTTCGGGGCTGAGCCCTCCCGCCCCAAGCAGATCACCAAGCTGTGACGAGATCGCGCGACCGGGCACACTGGTCGCCGAACGACGTCAACTGCACATGAGAGAGATCAATGGGACGCACAGCAGGACGAGGACCTGAGGACACCAAGCGGTTGATCCTGGACGCCGCGAGGGGTGTCGTCGTGGCCCAGGGAGCCCGGGCGACCCTCGATGACGTGGCGGACGCGGCCGGGATGACCCGCGGGGCCGTGATCTACCACTACAGCTCGAAGAACGCGCTGTGGGTCGCCCTGACCCGCGATGTGCTCACCCAGTTCCGCAAAGCGGTGCATGACAACGTTGAGGACGGCCAGGAGCCCGGCCGTCTGGCACGCGCGTTCATCCGCGCATCTCTGGAAGGCGACGAGATCGATGCGGTCGGCGAGCGGCTGTTCCTCCTGGCTGCCCTCGCCGTCACCCCCGGGGTGCCCGAAGTTCTCGCCGAAGACGGGGCCGCCTGGAAGGCCGAGATGGCCAAGGACGGACTGTCGGTCGGAGCGCGCACGGTCATCCTCAACGCCATCGACGGCGCCGGCCTGATGACCGGATGGGGGCTCAAGCCTGATCGTGCCGAACTCGTCGCCCTGCGTAACAAGCTGGAGGATCTTGCCAGCCCCAGCGCCTGAGGTCCGCTTCCGAGGGGATTTTGCCCGGAGCAGGATCGACGCAAGGAAGACCGCCACTTTGCAGGAAGTGGCGGTCTTCTCGTATGTGGTGGCGTTCCCGCGGAAGCCGTTCTTCCTAATCGCCCACAACTCTTTCCACCTTCACCTCGGAACATGGCATCCCGACTTGAAAACTGTACTGACATGTCAGTACAGTATTGGGAAGAGCCAGACGGCCGGCAGGCCGCATACGAACGGAGCGCGACCATGACCAGTGCCAGCACCCGATCCGCTGACGTCGTCGTCGTCGGAGCCGGGCTCGCAGGACTCACGGCAGCGGACCAGCTCTCCCGAGCCGGGCACGACGTCGTCGTCATCGAGGGCCGTGACCGCGTCGGCGGACGGATCCACACGGTCGAGGTCGCGGGCGTCCCCGTCGACGCCGGAGCGACCTGGGTCGCACCGGGTCACACCGCGGTACGCGACCTCGCACGCCGATTCGACTGCGAGTTCGTGCCCCAGTTCCAACCGGGCAAGGGCGTCATGTCCTTCGGAGGCAAGCGCAAGATCGAGAGCGCCACGTCCATGGCGCCCTGGGCGATGCTCGACCTCACGCGGATCATGGGCACCCTGCAGAAGATGGTCGACGGCCTTCCCGTCTCGTCCCCCTGGGAGCACCCCCATGCCGCGCACTTCGATTCGATGTCGCTCGGCGAATGGCTGACCTTGAAGCACGCCCTGACGGACACCCGCAAGTTCATGAACATGTTCAGCCTGGTGCACTGGGGCGCACCCGTCGGCGAGGTGTCACTGTTCAACGTGATGCGGTACATCAAGAACCTGGGCGGCATCGAGCACATGCTCGCCGTCGAGGGCGGCGACCAGCAGGACCGAGTGCTGGGAACCACGCACACGCTGGTCAGCAGGCTCGCCGGCACGCTGGAAGACTGCCTGCTCCTCGCCTCCCCGGTGGAGCGCATCACCACGGTCGGCGAACGCGTCACGGTCGAGACCAGCAAGCACACCATCGATGCCCGGTACGTCATCGTGACGGCATCGCCGACACACCGCTCGACCATCGAGTTCACGCCCGCACTCCCGGAGCGCCACTACGGACTCTCGCGCAGCTGGCGACTGGGAGCCCTCAGCAAGGCTTTCGTCGCCTACGACCGCCCCTTCTGGCGAAGCGAAGGTCTCTCGGGAGAGGGAATGTCCGACGACGAGACCGCCTTCCTCACCTTCGACGTCAGCCCCCGCGCCGACGGCCCCGGCATCCTCATGGTGTTCTGTGACGCACGCGGGTTCGACGCATACGACGAGGCCGAGCGCCGCCGCCGCGTCATGCGGCACCTCATCCACCTGTACGGTAAGCCGGCCCGCCACTCCATCGACTACACCGACTTCTCCTGGGGCAACGACAGCTTCGCACCCGGCGGGCCCAACCCGGCAGTCGGACCGAAGACATGGACCACCTTCGGACCGTACCTGCGCCAGCCGGTCGGACGCGTCCACTGGGCCGGCACCGAAACAGCCGACGAGACATCCGGCACCATGAACGGCGCCATCCTCTCGGGACAGCGCGCGGCCACCGAAGTGGCAGCACGCCTCGACGCCGGGCAGTGACGACACCCGCCCTCGCCGGCCCCGTGCCCCGGGCCGCCGTGCATAACCTCCCGCAAGGCACCTGACCACCGGCTCTTCGCGGTTCGCTACCGCAGGCCAAGAGCAGCAGCGACGGGAGGGGCCGGACAGTCCGCCCCGGACCGGCCCCCAGCCCGCCCGCCCAGAGCACGCCCGCATGCGCACGCTGGAGATCTGCTCAGCGCTCTGCACGCGGTCCGCCGCTCCCTGCGCCATCGGAGCCGTCGTCCACGGTCTGCTCTTCCGCCGCGCCCTGCCAGGCAGGATCCCGCCGCCGCACCCGCCGTCCCCATGTCCCCGGCCGCCGCATCACGTAGCGGATCCGCAGTCACGGACCCGCACTGCAGAGGAGAGACCCCAAGTGAACAGCAGCACACCCCGAGCCCTGGTCGTCGGCATGGGAATCGGCGGCCTCGCCACGGCGATGCGCCTGCATGAGATCGGGTGGGAGCCCGTGATCGTCGAGCGGGCCCCCGAACGCCGCGCCGCCGGCTATTTCATCGGCCTCTTCGAAACCGGCCGCGCCACCGCGAAGCGCATGGGCATCCTCGACGCCATCGGCAACCGCACCGACCCCACCAGCATCACCTACGACGTGGAGCGGGACGGACGCCGCCGTCCGGGCATGGGCTACGGCGACCTGCCCGGCGGCCCTCGCCTGATCCTGCGCGGCGACATCGAGACCGCCCTCTACGACACCGTCGCCCCCCGCACCGAAATCCGCTACGGCACCACGCCCACCGCCCTCGACGAACACCCCGCAGGCGTCGACGTCACCCTCCGCACCACCACCGGCGAAGACGCCGCGGAGACCACCGAGCGCTTCGACCTCGTCATCGGCGCCGACGGCCTGCGCTCCACCGTCCGCCGCCTCGCGTTCGGCCCCGACAGCCGGTTCATGCGCCCGCTGCACCACATCGTCGCAGCCACCACCATGAAGGAACCCGTCCCCGGCTACCGAGCCCAGGACGGCATCGTCCTCGCCGAACCCGGGCGCTCCGTGTGGACCTTCCCCTTCACCGACCACCAGCCCGGACTGCTGTTCAACTACCGCACCGCCGACGAGGACGCCCAGTTCCGCCGCCCGCCCATCGAGTCCCTTCGCGCCGCCTTCGGACCCGAGCCCGCCGGCCCCGTCCTCGGCCACCTGCTCCGGCAGTTCGAGCAGGCAGAGGACTACATCTTCGACTCCGCCCATCAGATCGAAATGGACACCTGGCACACCGACCGGATCGTCCTGCTCGGCGACGCCGCCTGGTGCCTGACCCTCTACTCCGGCATGGGCGCCTCCACCGCAATGGCCGGCGCCGACCTGCTGGGCACCCTGCTCCAGCGCAACCCCGGCAACACTCCCCGCGCCCTGCGCGAATGGGACCAGAAACTACGCCCCTTCATGGCGCTCCAACAGAAGTCCGCCCGTACCGAAGGCCTGCCGACATTCGTCCCCCAGACCCGCAAGGACAAAATCGTACGCACCGCCATGCAGAAGGTACTGACCAACCGCGTCGGCAAGAAGGTCATGACGGCCATGATGGACAAGGCGTTCAAGGAGATGTCCATCGACATCGCCGCCGTCTGACAGCCCCCACCACGAGACCGCGGACTTCGCCGCCATGAAGGCGATCGAGGTCGCCGGCCGCGACGCCTCCGGGCTCGATGAGCTCCCTCGTCGACGTCGCGCTGATGCCACGAACAGAAGTCATACTTCGCCTTGTTCGCCGGAGCCAAGAGCCGTTCCATGAACCCCACCAGTCATCGCACCGTTGGCTTCGAGGAACCGATCGAAACGGTTCAGGTCGTCCAGTTGGCCAATCTGTTGCTGCGCCAGGTCGACCGATTTCGGGTCAGGAATGGCCGAGAAAGCCCGCCTGGCAGTAGCGGCCCCTCACTGGGCCCGCTGTGGGCCTTTCCGGTCTTGGGATGAATTCTCGGGTCAGCCTCCGGCCAGTGTGGTCGATCATCACTACGCGAATCAGGGCCTCAGAGCAGCGGGATGGGTTTTTTAGTCTGGGGGTTGAGCCAGCCGGTTGGGTCGACCGCGCGAGGCACTCGCACTCGTTCCAGTCCCGTTCCGCGCAGAGGTGTCCACCACCGTAAGCACCTTGCGGTGCTTCAATCCGTTCTTTTTCACGTGTGTCCCTTTGGGTCATACCTCCATTCCGGTCAAGGTCTCGGTTCCGATAGGTTGGGCTTTATGAACGCGGAGAATGATAACCAGAACAAGGTCGCCGTGACGGTGACCGCTGATTCCGCTGTGGGGGACGAGCGGGCGACGGAGCGGAAACTGGGCTCGCGAGCCCCCGAGTTCATCCGGAAGTCAAGTTTCCTCCGCCTGGGCTGGCAGGTCGGAATCTTTGTCGTTGGTCTCGCCGTAATTGGGGCCGGCGTCGCGATGCTGGTGCTGCCCGGCCCGGGCTGGCTGGTGATCTTCGGTGGCATGGCCATCTGGGCGACCGAATTCGCCTGGGCACAGGTCGTCCTACGCTGGACCCGGCGTAAGGTCACCGAAGCCGCCCAGCGCGCACTCGACCCTAAGGTACGGCGGCGCAATGTCATTCTCACCACGGCGGGGCTCGTGATCATCACAGCGCTGGCAGGAATCTACCTCTGGAAGTTCGGCATAGTCGTACCGTGGAAAATTAAGCAGTGATTCAGCAATGGTCCGGCGGTGCCGCTGACAAGGCAGAGCTTCTATTGTTCGTCCAATCACCTGGTTTCGAAGTCGCGAGTTGGGAGGTGAGGCGTCTTCCGTTTCCGGCTGCGGTACTCGACTTCGGCGAGATACGCAGCAGGTCTGAGGCCGGGTGACTAACAACGGCTAACACAATGAGGTGAGCGGTCAACTGGTGACGTCAAGGACGGCAGTAGGTTCGGGGGACGCGCGAGTTCGCCTGTTGGCTACATTTCGCGCCAGTTCACGAACATGTGCGGGCCCGGCCCTGAGACCCGCTCGCTGAACGGATCCACTACGTCAGTCAGGGCGTCTACCAAGAACTGTGCCATGCCACCGTCGAAGGCAGTCCAGCGGTTCGCCCCGTACTGCGCCTGCCTACGAAAAGTGGCCACTCTCCAACTGTCGGGTGCACCCTTCCGAAGCCAGAAGGCGACATCGCTGCTCGCCGGGTCCGCGAAGGGCAACAGAGGTGGCACGCCTTGCCCACCAAGGACAGCGTCCAATTCCTGCCAATCCCGGTCCGAGAATGTGGAATCGAGTCTGTCGAGGAGACACCCGTAGGGCGATCCTTGGACCGGAGGCGTGCTAACGGCCAAGTACTCGTTGATCTCTCCTCCGCCGTACAGCTCCACGAACTCACGGTAATCCATCGGAAGTTCCAACTGCGCTGTGTCGGCTAGCCTTTCCCAGTCCACCCCGTCCCCTGTGGAGACGGGCGGCGGGAGTAGTTGATGCAGGCGGGCGACAACAGGCTGAGTCATGTCAGACTTCTTTCCTCATCTCCCGGGGCACCGCTCTCGGAGGCCGCCAGGAACACTGGTGAGACCCTCAGCTGCTGTCCCGAGGGTTTGCAGCGGCCAGCAGCGCGCAACGGCTGACACAAGGATTGCACTCGCCGGTAGGTGATCAGGCAGCAGGCCAGCCTGAGGAGCGCTTCGTGGATGTCGGCTCGCCGTTCCCAGCGAATCCGCAGGCGTCGGAAGCCGTGCAACCACGCGAAGGTCCTCTCCACGACCCAGCGATAGGTGCCCAGTCCCGTGCCATGCCGGGTTCCGCGGCGGGCGATCGCAGGCACGATGCCGCGAGCGCGGACCTGGTCACGGTAAACGTCGTGATCGTAACCCCGGTCGGCGAACAGGTAGTCGGGCTTGCGGCGGGGGCGGCCGACCCGGCCGCGGACCGGTGGGATCGCGTCGAGCAGAGGCAGCAGCTGAGTGACATCGTTGCGGTTGCCGCCAGTCAGCAGGAACGCGAGCGGAGTGCCTTGCCCGTCAGTGATCAGATGATGTCTCGAGCCGGCCCGTCCCCGGTCGACCGGCGAGGGACCCGTGTGGATCCCCCTTTTAGGGCCCTTACGTGGGAGGAGCCGACCATACACCGGGACCAATCCAACCGTAGGGCGGCGTTCAGCTCGGCCAGCAGGACCTCATGCAGTCTCTGCCACACGCCGGCCTCGTTCCAGTCTCTCAGCCGCCGCCAGCACGTCATGCCCGAGCCGAAACCGAGGTCTTGCGGCAGGTCCTCCCACTGGATACCGGTGTGCAGCACATACAAGATCCCACACAGCACATCCCGATCCGGCAGCGGCTTGCGGCCGGGATACCGGAACCTGCGTTCACGCTGCGACAGCAACGGCTTCAGGCGATCCCACAGCTCATCCGACACGATCCACGGAGACGTTCCCACTTCGGACTGAACGCTCAACTCGCCCCTCGGATGCGGCAACCAGGCACGATCCACCTCATTGTGTTAGCCGTTGTAACGAGCTCGTGCACGGTAAGCGGTAGCACGTCGAGACCTTGATCGTTGATCATGATCTGTGTGGTGGGGAATCGGACGCGTGAAGCACTCATCCGTAGCCAGCGGATCACCGGGCTGACGGCCGGAGTGATTGCTGAACTCGTTGCTGAGATTGGCCCGTTGTGGCACGAGCGGCACCAGGCCGTGCTGACGTCACGCCCTCGCCGCCGGGCAGTTGGTGCCGGGGCCAAGCACAAGCTGGTCTTCGTCGACCGCCTGTTGGCCACGCTGGTGCACCTCCGCCATGGCGCCACGCACGATGTGTTGGCCTGCTGGTTCGGTGTCGACCGCTCCACCATTACGCGCGCGATCGGTGAAGTGCGGCCGCTGCTCGCCGAGCGGGGCTGCACCGTTGCGCCCGGCCTCAGGCTGCGTAGCCTCGCCGAGGTCATCGACTATCTCGGCGCGAGCGGGCAGACCGGGATCATCGACGGAACCGAGGTCCGGGTGCGTCGTCCGGCGGCCGGGCGCAAGGACCGGGAGAAGTTCATCTCCGGGAAGAACAAGCAGAACGCCGTGAAGTCGATGGTCGTCACGGACGCCGCAGGGCGGCTGCTGTTCTGCAGTCCGGCCGAACCGGCCAGCTGCGCGGACATCACACACGCCCGGAAGTTGAGCCTGGTCAAGCTACTGGCCGACGGACCCGCCGTGGAGATCCTGGCCGATGCCGGCTACCAGGGACTGGGTGCCCAGACCGGCGGGCGGGTGGTGACGCCACCGCACCGCAAGTTCAAGAAGAACCCGCCCGAGTGGTACGAGGAGATGCACGAGCGGCAGCGCAAGGCGCACTCCTCGCGCCGCATCCGGGTCGAGCACGGCATCGGCCATCTGAAGAACTGGCGATCCCTCGCGCGGCACCACGGCCGCCGCGAGCACATGAGCGACATCATCCAGGCTGTCGCCGGACTACTCTCCCACCAGCAAGCCGCCACACTGGCCAGTGGTACGCGAACGTGAACACAACGGCCAATCCACAGCCCTCGACACGCTACCGCTTACCGTGCACGAGCTCGTAAGACTTGTCCCGTAAAGGTCACGGAGGAAGGCGTCGCAGTCGATTGTCGACCGGCTGCAGAGTCAGTCGAGGCCGGTCGCCCATGCCGTCAGCGTTGTGAAGTCGTCGATGGTAAGGCCGCGTCGTGGGTCGATCCGGTGCAGTAGGGGAGATCTACGAGACCCCCGACACGCCCGAGGTCGCCGGCTTCATCGGCCGCCGCAACCTCTTGGAGGGCCGTGTCGACTCCGCCGAGGGCGGAACCGTACAGGTCGCACTGGGCAAAACCGGCCAACGCCTGAAGGTGGCCGGCACCGGTACCACGGGAGCACCCGCGACCGTGGGCCTGCGCTCGGAGCGCGTCACACTCACCGACCGTGCGGACGCCCCGCAGGACGGCACCGTCAACGTGCTCCGGGCAAGGATCGAACAGTGCTCCTACACCGGTGCCCGGTTCGAGTACGAGCTCAGCGTCGGTGACTTGCGCGTCCACGCCGAGAGCCCCGTCCGCCACACGGACGGCGAGATCAACCTGCTCATCCGCCCCGACGACTGCCTGCTCTACCCGGAAACCGTTTGACCGACGGACCGCAGACGGCGACGCCCTGGCACTGTCACAGCCCTCGTGCGAGAGGCCGGCGCAGGCGCAAAGGTCCACTGGCCGTCCCCACCGGGCCATGAGCCGGTAGCGCGCGGTGGATTGCTGTCGATCCGGCTGTTCCCCGTGAGCATGGGTGGGGGACCTTACGGATATGAGGTGGGTCAGTCGCCGCCTGTCGCGGCGGCCCTGTCGTGCTCGGCGTCGCCCCGTACGGTGACACCCGTCTCGACGAGGGTGCGGGTGGCGTCGAGGAAGCGTAGATCCACACGATGCGCATGAGCTCGGTGGCGGAGGCGTTGCGGAAGCGGTGGGGCGTGCCTGCGGGAACGTAGGTGGTGTCGAAGCGGGTGGTGTTCGGTGCCGTCGATCTCCGCGATGGCGTCGCCTTCAAGGATGGTCACGCACTCGGGACAGTTGCGGGTATGCAGGGCGATCGCGGCGCCGCCTTCAAAGAGGGTCTGCCCGGCAAGGAAGACCTCGGCGCCGACGGCTTTGCCGGCCAGCGGGATGGTGCGGGCGCCGCCACCGCGGTTGCTCACTCGGCGCCAGATCTGTCGCCGGTCCAGCAAGGCGCGGCAGGGGTGTCGTGACAGCGTTGCAACCGCGCTGACGTGCGTGCCTGACAGGTACCGCCACCTCTCGCACGGGGAGGGCCCGTGCCCTCGGAGGAGAGCTTGGCCGTCGCCATTCGCCTCGCCCCCCACGCGGTTTACCAACTGGCACGATCGCGTGGGGACGCTTGCGACACCACCGACATCAAGTGCCAGACCACACACGGGTCGACCATTCCATTCGTCGTAGGGCCCGATCCTCGAGCTCTCAGGCAGCTCCACGTCGGACCAAGCTACAGCGGCTGTCCGATGGGCCCCGGATGACGGACTTCAACGCTACGTAGTCAGCACCAAGTCAGCACGGGAGGGGTGAAGACGGGTGATGACGTGCGCTTTCAGTCAGCACGGGAGTCAGCACGCCATCGTCAAATCATGCCAATCTACGCATCGCAGGCACCGCCCGATCCACCCCCTTCCAGGCCGCCAAAACACCCCTTGGCGAGGACGCATGGGGACCGCGCGCATAGCTCGCCTCCGAACTATGGTGTCCCACCACATACGCCTCTGACCTGCGCCTTCCTACGGTGTGGCGACACCCAACCGTCCCCGCAGATCCCCAGGAAGTGGTGCCGATGTCGTCGCCCGCAGCCGCCCCGCCGACCCCGAACAACCTCAAGCGCATCGTCGCCGCGTCCCTCATCGGCACCACCATCGAGTGGTACGACTTCTTCCTCTACGGCTCCGCCGCCGCGCTCGTCTTCAACAAGCTGTTCTTCCCGGACTCCGACCCGCTCGTCGGCACGCTGCTGTCGTTTCTCACCTACGCCGTCGGGTTCGCCGCGCGGCCGCTCGGCGCGCTGGTCTTCGGGCACTACGGGGACCGGCTCGGGCGCAAGAAGCTGCTGGTGCTGAGCCTGCTGATGATGGGCGGGGCGACGTTCGCGATCGGGTTGCTGCCCACGCACGCGGCCATCGGCAGCGCCGCGCCCGTGCTGCTCACCGTGCTGCGGCTGGTCCAGGGGTTCGCGCTCGGCGGCGAGTGGGGCGGTGCCGTGCTGCTGGTGTCCGAGCACGGGGACGCCCGGCGGCGCGGGTTCTGGGCCTCGTGGCCGCAGACCGGTGCGCCGGCGGGGCAGTTGCTGGCGACCGGCGTGCTGTCGCTGCTGACCGCCGTGCTGTCGGACTCCGCGTTCGAGGCCTGGGGCTGGCGGATCCCGTTCCTGCTGTCCGGGGTGCTGGTGATCGTCGGTCTGTGGATTCGTCTCTCTGTCGATGAATCGCCGGTGTTCAAGCAGGCGCTGGAGCGGGCCGAGGTCCGCAAGGCGGACGCCGGCACGGAGCGGATGCCGGTCGTGGCGGTCCTGCGGCACCACTGGCGTGACGTGCTGGTGGCGATGGGGGCGCGGATGGCGGAGAACATCAGCTACTACGTGATCACCGCGTTCATCCTCGTGTACGCGACCACGTCCGCCGGGGTGTCGAAGCAGACCGCGCTCAACGCGGTGCTCATCGCCTCGGCGGTCCACTTCGCCGTCATCCCGGCCTGGGGCGCGCTGTCGGACCGGCTCGGCCGGCGTCCGGTGTATCTGATCGGCGCGGCCGGGGTGGGGCTGTGGATGTTCCCGTTCTTCGCCCTCATCGACACCGGCGGTTTCGGCAGCCTGCTGCTGGCGGTGACCGTGGGGCTGGTGCTGCACGGGGCGATGTACGCGCCGCAGGCCGCCTTCTTCTCCGAGATGTTCGCGACCCGGATGCGCTACTCCGGTGCCTCCATCGGCGCCCAGTTCGCCTCCGTCGCGGCGGGCGCGCCGGCGCCGCTGATCGCCACCGCGCTGCTCGCGGACCACGGCAGCTCCACCCCGATCGCGCTGTACGTCATCGCTGCGAGCCTGCTGACGGTCGTCGCCGTGGCGGCGGCCGAGGAGACCCGCCACCGTGACCTGGCGGACGTGGCCCCGTCGGGTGACGCGGAAGGATCCGTCGAGGCCGCCCCGGCCGCCCAGGACGCCCGCACCGCCTGACCCGGTGCGGCACCGGCCCCCGTACGCGCGCCGCGTACGGGGGTCAGTGCCGCGCGGGAGGCGTGGTGCCCGCCGACAGGCGGTGCAGGCGCAGGGCGAGCTGGATCTCCAGGGCCCTCGCCGGGCTCTGCCAGTCGTCACCGAGGAGGCGGCCGACGCGTTCCAGCCGCTGGACGACCGTGTTCACGTGGACGTGCAGTTCGTCCTTGGTGCGGGCGGGGCTCATGCCGCAGGCGAAGTAGGCGTCGAGGGTGCGCAGCAGTTCGGTGCCGCGTCGTTCGTCGTACGCCACGACCTGGCCGATGGTGCGGCCGACGAAGCCGGCGATGTCCCGTTCTCCGGCCAGCAGCAGCCCCAGGAAGCCGAAGTCCTCGGCGGCGGAGCCGTCACCGGAGCGGCCGAGGAGGCGCAGGGCGTCGAGGCAGCGCCGGGCCTCCGCGTAGGCCGACGCCACGGTGTCGGGGCGGGCGGTGAGGTGTTCGACCGGGGCGGACGCGCCGACGGTGACCGGTTCGTGGACGGCCGTGCCCAGGTGGCGGGCGGTGCGGCGGGCCAGCTCTGTGGCGGTGTCGCCGGGGGTGAGGGGCAGCAGCAGGACGGTGCCGCCGTCGCGTGCGGCGGCCAGGCCCTGCCGGGTGGCCGCGAGGTGGGAGGCCGCGGCCCACAGCCGTCTGCGGGCGTCCGCCTCTTCGTCGGCGTCGGCGGCGGGGCCCTCGAGGCGGGCGGCGAGCACGGCGTGGGTGGCGTCGAGGTCGGCGTGCAGCCGGGCCGCGCGCTCGCGCAGCAGGCGTGGGTCCCGGTCGCGGGCGTCGAGCAGGTCGTCGAGCAGCTCACCGCGGACGCGCTGTTCGGCCTCGGCGGCGGAGCGGCGGGCGAGCAGCAGCAGTGAGGTGACCATGGCCGCGCGTTCCAGCGTGCGCTGGTCGACGGGGTCGAGGCCGGGGTGGCCGCGCAGGACCAGCGCGCCGAGGAGTTCGTCGCCGGCGGCCACCGCGGCGATCCAGTCGTCCCGGTGCCGTACCGCGTGGCCCTCCGCCCGCGAGGACTCGAGGGCCTGGGCGGGTGCCGCGGTGGCCTCGGTGAACTCGACCGTGCCGTCCAGGACCTGGGAGACGGCGGCGGCCACGTCGTGCACCCCGCCGCCGCGCAGGACCAGCTCGGCCAGCCGGTCGTGGACGTCCGAGGCGCGCTCGATGACCGCGCTGCGGTCCTTGATGATCTCGTTGGCGCGTTCCAGGCCGGCGAGGGCCGAGCGGGTCTCGGCGAGCAGGTTGGCGGTGTCGATGGCGGCCGCCGCGAGGGCGGCGAAGGAACCGAGCAGGGCGATCTGCTCCCGTTCGAAGACCCGGGCCCGCCGGTCCGCGGCGAACAGGACGCCGATGACGTGGTGCCCCAGCATCAGGGGCACGCCGAGGATCGCGACGAGCCCTTCGTCCCGCACGCCGGTGTCGATGCTGTGGGTGTGCTGGAAGCGGTCGTCGCGGAAGTAGTCGTCGGTGACGTAGGGGCGGGCGGTCTGGGCGACGAGGCCGCCGAGCCCCTCCCCCATGCCGAGGCGCAGCTGCTGGAAGCGGGCGGCGACCGAGCCCTCGGTGACCCTCATGTAGGTGTCGCCCCTGGCCGGGTCGTTCAGGCTGAGGTAGGCGACGTCGGTGCCGAGCAGGGAGCGGGCGCGCTGCACGATCGCCTGGAGCACGGCGTCCAGGTCGCGCAGTCCGGCGAGGTCGTGGGCGGTCTCGAAGAGGGCGGACAGCTCGGCCTCCCGGCGGCGGCGCCCCTCCAGCTCCGCGCGCACCCGCAGGGCGAGCACCTTGGCCTGCTGGAGGGCGGCGATCCGCCCGGCGGGCAGTCCCTCGGCGCGGGCGAGCAGCACCGGCTGCTCGTACGCCTCGGCGGAGGCGCCTCGGGCCAGCAGCTCCAGGAACGGCGCCTCGGCGCTGCCCGAGGCGGGGCCGGGCGCGGGGCCGGCGTCGGCATGTGCCCGGCCCGGCGCTCCGGCAGCGGGGGCGGGACGCTCGGCGGACTGCGCGTGATCGCGGGACATGCTCACAGGATTCCTCATCCCGCGGCCGCCCCGTCAGGCCTGTGGAAAACCCTGTCGGCCGACGGCCGGCCGCTGACGGCCGATGTCTCAGTGGGCGGTCCAGCCGCCGTCCAGGACCAGTGAGGTGCCGGTCACGAAGGACGCCTGCGGGCCGCACAGATAGGCGACGGCCTCGGCGACCTCCTCCGGTTCGATGAGCCGCCGGACGGCGCTGTCCCGCAGCATCACCTCGGACAGGACACGTTCCTCGGGGATGCCGTGGGCCCGGGCCTGGTCGGCGATCTGCTTCTCGACCAGTGGGGTGCGCACATAGGCGGGGTTCACACAGTTGGAGGTGACGCCGTGGGGCGCGCCTTCGAGGGCGGTGGTCTTGGACAGTCCCTCCAGACCGTGTTTGGCGGCCACATAGGCGGACTTATAGGCCGAGGCGCGCAGACCGTGGACCGAGGACACATTGACGATGCGGCCCCATCCCTGGCCGTACATGTGGGGCAGGGCGCCCCGGATGAGCCGGAAGGGTGCCTCCAGCATCACGGTGAGCACCGTGTGGAAGACGTCGGGCGGGAACTCCTCGATGGGGCGGACCAGCTGCAGTCCGGCGTTGTTGACCAGTACGTCGGTGCCGGCGGCGGCGAGCTCGGCGGCGTCCAGGTCGGTGAGGTCGAGGACGTGCGGCTCGACGGCGCCCTCGAGGTCCGAGGCCGCGTCGACGAGCGTCTCCAGGCCCGCGGCGTCCCGGTCGACGGCTCTGACCTCGGCCCCGGCGGCCGCGAGCCGCAGCGCGCAGGCGCGGCCGATGCCGCCGGCGGCGCCGGTGACGAGGGCGGTACGGCCACCGAGGTCGAGCGGGGTGGCGTGGGGGGCCGGAAGGGCACGGGGCGCGGTCATGTCTCGACCCTAGGCAGCACCCGTACGCCACCCCATGTGGTCAGGCCCTACAGTTCAGCCAAGTCCAGTGGGGTCGAACCATGTGGGTGCGTCGGACATGGCCTGCTTGATCCGGAAGTGCGCGAACTCGTTGAGCTCCGGCAGCGCGTCCACGGCGAACCAGCCGACCTCCAGCGACTCGTCGTCGTTGACCCGTGCCTCGCCGCCGAGGGCACGGCAGCGGAAGGTGATGTCCATGTACTGGCAGACGTCGCCGTTGCCGTATGTGACCGGGTCCAGCGCCTGGACCAGCACGACCCGCTCGACGGCGCAGCGCACCGCGGTCTCCTCCTCGACCTCCCGCACGACGCAGGCCGCGGGCTGCTCGCCGGGGTCGGGGATGCCGCCGAGCACCGACCACTTGCGGGTGTCGGTCCGGCGGTTCAGCAGGATTCTGTCCTCGTCGTCGAAGACGAGCGCGGTGACCCCGGGGAGCCAGAGCAGCTGATGGCCGGCGGAGGCACGCAGGGTGCGGATGAAGTCAGGAGTAGCCATGCCCCCGACCCTAACCGGCCGGTCAGGTCCCTTCCCGGCACTTCAGGGGGCGTGCGGCGGGCGTACTACCGCATGTCACCGGCGCGTCGCCCGCGCACCCCGGCGGCGACCGCCCAGCCCAGTCCGCCCGCGGCGACCAGGACGAGGGCGATCTCCGGGAGGATGCCGAGGCGGGTGGCCGGGGTCTGGGAGGTGCGCAGCGGCACCTCCCCCACCAGCGAGTCGGCGACGAACATGCCGGTCCTCTGCGTGATCTCCCCGTCGGGCATGATGATCGCGCTGACCCCGCTGGTCACCGGCACGGTGACGGCGCGGCTGTGCTCCACGGCGCGGACCCGGGACATGGCGAGCTGCTGGTAGGTCATCTCGCTGCGGCCGAAGGTGGCGTTGTTGCTGGGCACCGAGATCAGCTGGGCGCCGGCGGTGACCGTGTCGCGCACCGCCCAGTCGAAGGCGGCCTCGTAGCAGGTGACCAGGCCGACACCGGCACCGTTCATGGTGAAGACGCCCGGTTCACCGCCCCGGCTGAAGTCCTGGCGGACCATCGACGTCCAGTTCTCGTTGACCGCCCCCACGAGCGGGCGCAGCGGGAGGTATTCGCCGAACGGCTGGATCTGCCGTTTGTCATAGGTGTCGACGGGGCCCTTCGCCGGGTCCCAGAGGATCTGCTCGTTGAGCAGCTCGCCGTCCCTGTCGACCACGCCGCCGACCGAGACGGGCGCGTCGATCGCCTTGGCCGCCCTGTCGATGACGGCGCGCGCGTCGGGGTTGGTGAAGGGGTCGATGTCGGAGGAGTTCTCCGGCCACAGCACGATGTCGGGCTGCTCGGCCTTGCCGGCCGCGACGTCGGCGGCCAGGCGCTCCGTCTCCCGCGCGTGGTAGTCGAGGACCGCGCGCCGCTGGGAGTTGAAGTCCAGGCCCAGGCGGGGCACGTTGCCCTGGATGACGGCGACGGTCACGGTGTCGGCCTCGGCCTTGTCGTCGACCAGCGACCGGGCGGCGAAGGCGGCCACCAGCGGGACGACGACGCTCAGCACACCGACGACCGCCGCGGCCCGCCGTACGGTTCCGGTGCGCCGGGCCCGCAGGGACAGCCGGACGATCTCGTACAGGCCGAAGCCGCACAGCACGACGGCGAAGCCCAGCACCGGGGTGCCGCCGAGCGCGGCGAGCGGCAGGAAGACACCGTCCGCCTGGCCGAACGCGACCTTGCCCCAGGGGAAGCCGCTGAACGGTACGCGCGCGCGTGCCGCCTCGCCGGCGATCCACAGCGCCGCCGCCCACACCGGCCACCCGGGGAGTCTCGACACCGCGGCGACGCCCGCGCCGACCAGCGCGACGAAGACCGCCTCGATCACCACGAGGGCGATCCACGGGCCGGGGCCGACCTCCACACCGGTCCACACCAGCAGCGGCAGCAGGAAGCCGAGGCCGAAGAGGTAGCCGAGGCCGAGTGCCGCCTTCCAGCTCCGGCCGCGCAGCACCCAGCCGAAGACGGCGAAGGCGGGCACGGCCAGCCACCACAGGGTGCGCGGCGGGAAGCTGACGTAGAGGAGCAGGCCCGAGAGCGCGGCTGCGGCGGCCGGGAGGAGGCGCACGAGCCGCCTGCCCCGCGCCGGTGGCGCGGTCTGCGGCGGCATCGGGTCCGACTCGCCGACGGAGGTTGCGGTGACGGTCACTCCGGGAGTCTACGGCGCGTGGCCTGGCGGCCGACAGCACGGTCGGCGGGGCGCGGGACGCCGGGCGGGCCCGCGCTCCCTCCGGGTGTGCGGGCCGCGTGCCGCATCGTTTCCGCGCGACTTGTCACCACACATCCCCAAACCGGGCACCAGCCGCTACGGTGTGCCGGTGCCCTGGTCGTGCGGCCCGTCGCGGCGCCGGCGGCGGCCGGGGCCCGTCACAGGTCGGGGGCGACGACGCGGTGCGGGGTGCGGGGTGGGTTCCACGGGGATGGCTTCCGCCGGTCCGGATGCGGACGGCGAGAGACGGATCGGTCCGGACGCGGCGGGGGTCGCGGTGCTGGGGGTCTGCGCGGCCTGGCCACTGATCACGGCGGCGGCCCGGGGCGGCCGCCCGGAGGGCATGCTGCTCGCGGTCCTCGCCGTGACCGCGGGCTACGCGGCGGGCCGGATCGGCGGGGCGCTGCTGCCGGTGGCGGCGCCGTGCGCGGGTGCCCTGGCCGGCGTCGGCCTGACGGTGGCGGTGCCGCGACTGGTGCCGGGCCCCCAGATCACCGCTCCGCTGGGGCACGCCGGTGCGACGACCGCGATGCTGGCCCTGTCGGCCGGTGCCGCCTGCTGCGCGGCCTGGGCGGCCTCGGCGCCGGCGGTGCGGTCGGCGCTGCTCCTGCTGGCCGCAGGGGTCGTGGTGACCGCGGCCGTACTGGGCTCCGTCCCGGGGTGCGTCGCCGGCGCGGCGGTACTGCTGTGCTCCCTCGCCGTGGGCCGGGTACGGCGCCGGGGTCCCGTCCTCGCCGGGCTGGCCGTGGCGGCCGCCGGGGTGACGGGGGTGATCTGGGCGGTGGCCGGTGATGCCGTACCGGAAGGATTCGCCGCGTCGCTGGAGGGGCGGCTGACCGCGCACCGCGTGGGGTTGTGGCGGGACGCGCTCGGCATGGTCCGGGGGCATGCGGGGCTGGGTGTGGGGCCGGGGCGTTTCGGGGAGCTGAGCACGGTGTCGGGCCAGTCACCGCTGTCCGACGGCAAGCCGCACTCCGCGCCGCTGCAGCTGGCGGCGGAGCAGGGGGTCGTGGGGGTGGTGCTGTTGGGGCTGGCCTTCGGGTGGCTGTTGTACGCGCTGTGGCGCAGTCCGCGGGCCACGCCGGTGGTGCTCAGTGCGGGGGCGGCCCTGACCGCTCTTGCCGTGATCGCCGCGGTGGGTAATGCGCTGAGCTTCACGGCGGTGTCCGTGGGTGGGGGGCTGCTGGCGGGGCTGGCCACGTCCCGGCCGTTCGCGGAGGACGCGGGGCCGTCCGCGCGGGAGCGTCTGGTGCGGTGACCGGCGCTCGCGGGGGGTGTTCGCGCGGCCCGGCGCTTACGGGGTGCCTCCCCCAGAGGGGGTACCCCCCAGCCCACCCGTGCCGCCCTGGGGGTACCTCCCAGGCCCTTCAGGCACGGGGAGAGGCACGACTGCCCGCGGTGAGCGGGGGCGGTGGTTCAGTGGGTCGTGCCTGGTTTGTGGGGGCGGAGGCGGTCGCGGATGACCGTTACCGCCGCTTCCGCGTCGTCCACCGTCACCGTGAAGGTGTGGCCGTCCCACAGGCGCAGGATGATGCCCTCACCCCGGCGTACGACGACCGCCGTGCCCTTCTCGGGCCGCCAGCGGTACCCCCAGCCGCCCCAGTGCCGCGGGGTGACGTGCGGGGCGAACTCCGCGCCCGCGACGTGCGAGAGCGGGATGCGGCGGCGGGGCACGCCGATGTGGCCGCAGCGCACCTCCAGGTGGTCCTCGTCGACCCGCAGCGCGACGTGCACGAAGGCGAGGGTGCCGAACAGGACCAGCAGCCCGGCGGCGATGCAGCCGACGACGGCCATGGCCAGCGGCGCGATGCCGGACGTCCACGCGGAGTCGACGGCCAGCACGATGCCGAGCGCCAGGCAGGCGGCGCCGATCAGCGCCAGGAACCACTGGAAGCGGTTGGTCGCGCGACCGGTCCAGACCTCGGGGTACGGGGCATGCTCGCCGTGGCGGTGGTCCCTCATGGATTCGAGGTTACTCAGGATCCGCTCGGCGGGTACCGCGCAGCGCGGCGTTACTGCGCCGTCCGGGCGGCAGCGGCGTGCCGCAGCAGCCGGCCCTCCGCGTAGGTGAGGGCGGCCGCGGGGAGCGCGCCCTCGCGTCCGCTCAGCAACACCGTCAGGGTGCCGCTCGCCGGCGCCCCTGGGTCGGGCTGCTCGCCGAGGCGGCGCAGGGCCTGGGCGGCCACCGCTCCGGCGGAGCCGTGCAGGGCGAGCGGCGGGCGGCCGGGGCGCTGCACGGCGGCCCGGATGCGCTCGGCGACCAGTTCGTAGTGGGTGCAGCCCAGGACGACGGTCGTCACGTCGTCCGGGGTGAGTTCGGCGGCCGCGGCGACGGCGGCGTCGATCGCCGTCTCGTCCGCGCGCTCCACGGCCTCGGCGAGCCCCCAGCACGGCACCTCCGTGACGGTGACGCCGTCGGCGAAGTTCTCGATCAGGTCCCGCTGGTAGGGGCTGCCGGTCGTGGCCGGTGTGGCCCAGATCGCCAGCGGTCCGCCGCCGGCCGCGGCCGGTTTGATCGCCGGGACGGTGCCGATGACCGGCAGGCCGGGCTCGAGGCGGGCGCGCAGGGCGGTGAGGGCGTGCACCGTGGCGGTGTTGCAGCCGACGATCAGCGCGTCGGGCCGGTACGCGGCGGCCGCCTCGGCGACGGCGAGGGCGCGCCCGGTGAGGTCCTCCGGGGTCCTGGGTCCCCAGGGCATGCCGTCGGGGTCGAGGGAGAGGACGAGACCGGCGTCGGGGCGCAGGCGCCGTACCGCGGCGGTGGCCGCCAGCAGACCGATTCCGGAGTCCATGAGCGCGATCTTCACCCGGCCACGATAGACGATGAGCCGCTTCGGGCCCCTGTCGTGGGGCAGACTGCGGCAGGTGAGCGCCGTTGTGTGGAGTGCCGCCGGATCCCTCGCCGCCTGGTGGTGGCTGCTGCTCTGCCAGGGCTTCTTCTGGCGTACCGACGTGCGGCTCCCGCCGTCCCGCGACCCGGGGGCCTGGCCGTCGGTGTGCGTCGTGGTCCCCGCGCGGGACGAGGCGGCGGTGCTGCCCGCGAGCCTGCCCTCGCTGCTCGCCCAGGACTATCCGGGCCGGGCCGAGGTCTTCCTCGTCGACGACGGCAGCACGGACGGCACCGGGGAGCTCGCGCGGGAGCTCGCGGACCGGCACGGCGGGCTGCCGCTCACGGTGGACTCCCCGGGCGGGCCGCCCGCCGACTGGACCGGCAAGCTGTGGGCGGTGCGGCACGGCATGGGACTGGCACGCGCGCGTGACCCCGAGTACCTGCTGCTGACGGACGCCGACATCGCGCACGCCCCGGACAGTCTGCGCCGGCTGGTGGCGGCGGCCCGTACCGGTGGGTTCGACATCGTGTCGCAGATGGCCCGGCTGCGGGTGGAGAGCCTCTGGGAACGCCTGGTCGTACCGGCGTTCGTCTACTTCTTCGCGCAGCTGTACCCGTTCCGCCGGATCGGGCGGGCGGGGACCCGGACGGCCGCCGCGGCGGGCGGCTGTGTGCTGCTGCGGGCCGAGGCGGCCGGGCGGGCGCGGGTCCCGGACGCGATCCGGGGGGCCGTCATCGACGACGTGGCGCTCGCCCGCGCGGTGAAGCGGAGCGGCGGGCGGGTCTGGCTGGGGCTCGCGGACCGGGTGGACAGCGTGCGTCCGTATCCGCGGCTGCACGATCTGTGGCGCATGGTGTCGCGGAGCGCGTACGCGCAGCTGCGGCACAGTCCGATGCTGCTGGCCGGTACGGTCGCCGGGCTGGCGCTGGTGTATCTGGTGCCGCCCGTCGCGGTGACCGCGGGCACGGTGACGGGGAGCGGGACGGCGGCGGTCCTCGGCGCGGCGGCCTGGCTGGTGATGACGGGGACGTACGTCCCGATGCTCCGGTACTACCGGCAGCCGCTGTGGCTCGCTCCCCTGCTGCCGTTCACCGCGTTCCTGTACCTGCTGATGACGGTGGACTCGGCGGTGCGACATCACCGGGGGCGCGGTGCGGCCTGGAAGGGCCGCACCTACGCGCGTCCGGACGCCGTGCCCGACGAGGGCTGACCGCGCGTCACCTCACTTGCGGCCGGGGGTCCAGTTCATGCCCCACCCGTAGGCGTGGTCGACGGTGCGCTGCGGGCTCACTCCGCGCTCGGGGACCAGGTAGCGGGCCTCGCGCCGGACGACGAGCTCGCCGCCGCCGGTGTTGGTGATCAGGGCGAGCGCGCACACCGTCGAGGGGACGGTGCACTCGTCGAGGGAGAAGTCGATCGGCGCGCCGTGCTGCGGCCGGAGGGTGACCGTGGCGTGCAGGTCGGCGAAGGAGCGGGCGCCCTCGTAGATGGTGACGAAGACGAGGACGCGCCGGAGGAGGTGCTTGTGGTCGAGGTTGACGGTGAGGTTCTCGCCGCTCGTCACGGCACCGGTGCGGTCGTCGCCGTCCAGGTGGATGAAGGGGGGCTGGTGCAGTGCCCCGAAGGCGTTGCCGAGGGCCTGGACGACGCCCTTGCGGCCGTCGGTGAGTTCGTACAGGGCGCACAGGTCGAGGTCGAGGTCGGAGTGCAGGGCGACCGGGCGGCCCAGTTTCCCGGCCCAGCCCGAGAACTGCTTGCGCACCTCCCAGTTGAGGTTCACGTGCAGCGCGCCCGACGTGCCGCCCTGCTTGGTCAGGGAGACGGAGGGGGCCGCCTTGGTGAGCGTCACCTTCGTCAGCCGGACCGGCGCGGGCGGTGCGGGCGGTGCGGGCGGCGGGGGCACGGTGACCGGGGGCGCGACGGGCGGCACCGGGGCCGCGGAGACGGCGGGGGCCGCGGGGGTGTGCTGCGGCTCGTCCACCGTGATGCCGTAGTCGGTGGCGAGGCCCTCGAGTCCGCTGCTGTAACCCTGGCCGACGGCGCGGAACTTCCAGGCGCCCTGGCGCCGGTAGAACTCGCCGAGGACGAACGCCGTCTCGGTGGTCGCGCCCGTGCTGTCGAAACGGGCCGCCACGGTGCCGTTCGCGGCGTCCTTGACCTCGATGGACAGGTCCGGGACCTGTCCGAACGTGCCGCCGTCGCAGGAGGCGGCCAGGATCACCGTCTCGATGCCGGGCTCCACGCGCGCGAGGTCGACGAGCAGGGTGTCGGTGACCCGCCCTCCCGCGTCCCGCTTGCCCTCGTGACGCACGGCGCCGGAGGCGTGGGCGGGCTGGTTGTAGAAGACGAAGTCGTCGTCGGAGCGGACCTTCCCGCCGGTCAGCAGGAGGGCCGAGGCGTCCGCGTCGGGTACGCCGGGGCCCGAGCGCCGGCCCACGTCCACCCGCAGTGCCGTCGTCGGCACCGGTGTGTTCGATCCCTTCGGCATTGACATGTCCGCCCCCATTCACGGGCCGCCGCGCCAGGCCGGGTCCCGGCATCCGTCGGCCTTCGTCCGCACAACTTATTCCTCCGCGCGGGGAACTCCCATGGGGTGTGCGCGGGAACCGGTGGCCAACCGCCGGTAACCGGCCCGGAACTCGGCCTTTACACGAAATACGCCTACCGATGTGCCCGTTTTCCATAAGTTCGCTCGCATTGGGGATCTCCAGTCACGGCGGGCACGGAAAACAACCCTCTTATCGGTCTCCCCAACCAGCACATCGTGGGCTTAACTTATGTGCCATGACCTCCCCCCGCTCCACTTATGGCGGCGGCTACTACTCCGCTGCCTTCCCGGACACCCCGATCTACGACTCGCTCGTGGCCGAGCGTGGTACCCCGCAGATCGCCCCGATCCGGGTCCCCGCCGCGTACGAGGCGCCTGCCAGTCATCTGCCCGCCCTCCCCTCGGCGTTGCCCGCCCTCCCGGCGGCCCCGTCCCAGCCCTCCTACGGCTACCCGCAGGCGCCGCAGCCCGCCCCGCTCCAGCAGGCGCCCGCGGCGTACGTCCCACAGCAGGCGCCCGCCGCGTACATCCCGCAGCAGGCGACCGCGCCGCGCGGCTACCCCGGCCCCCAGCCGCAGCCGCCGCGTCCGGCTCCGCCCGCCGGCTACGAGGCGATGCGCCCCGCGGCTCCGCGGCCGGGTCCCGCTCCCTACCAGGACCCGTACAACAGCCAGCAGTACCGCGGGTACTGAGCCTGCCCGGGGCTGTCGGTGCCGTACGGCACGACGGCCCCGCGGGCATGCCCGTCCGCACCCGATTCGCCGGAGGCCCCGAGGCCGCTTCCGGCTGCCCCCCGGGGGGAGGGAATCGGACTTCTGCCCGGCGGGCGGAGAACGCGGTTTCGCCTCGGACGGCGCCGACCGCCGCGCTTCGTGCGGGACGCCGCCGGACTTCCGACCGCCGGTGTCCGGCCGTCCGCGCCGGGAACGGAGGCATCGGCGCCGGCGCGGAGGTCCGCACGCCGCGGTTCCCCTCGCGAGCGCGGGAACCAGACCCCGGGCTCGCGCGTTGGCCTTTCATGAGAGATCCGTGAAAGGACCCGCGGGGGGATAGGGGGCGCGGACCGTGCGAGCGATCAGCGGACTCTGGCGCTGGCGGCACAACCCGTTGTGCCGCGGGACCGACCTGGCCGAGGCCTGGGTGGCGTTCGCGGCGCTGCTGCTCGTCCTCGTCGCCGCCCCGGTGGCCGGCGTGCTCGCCGGAGGCGCCGCCCAGGACGCCCTGCAGCGTTCCGTCCGCGCCCAGCACCAGTCCCGTCACCTGGTGACGGCCACGGTGGTGCGCAAGCTCGATCCGTCCCCGTCGGCCGCCGACCCGGAGGGCTCCACCGGTGGGGATCCGCGCCACCGCGTCCTCGCCCACTGGACCGCGCCGGACGGCACCGAGCGGAGCGGGCCGGTGCCGACGCGCCTGGAGGACCCCCGGCCGGGCGACCTCTTCCGGATATGGACCGACGGGCACGGGACCACGGTGGCCCGCCCCCTGGACACCGCGACGGCCACGACGCACGCCGTGCTCGCCGGCGTCGGCGCAGCCCTGGTGGCCGCGGCCTTCGTCGAGGGCTTCAGACGGCTGGCCGTCCGGCGCATGCTCCGCCGCCGGTACGCGCGTTGGGACCAGGCATGGGACAAGGCGGGCCCGGACTGGGGCAGGACCGGGACCGGCAGCTGACCGACGTCACGGCTCTGGTCAACCCGGTGCCCGCGCGCACGCTACGGTGGTCCGGCCGAACCGATCGGCGGCGACACGCGCGCGAACGAGCCACGTACGACAAGGTGGGGGCACAGCTACGCCATGGCACAGGGCACGGTCCAGGTGACGCACACCGGCACATCGCGGTGGCGGCGCCGCACGGGTGAGTACGCATCGCTCGCCGCCGCCCTGGAGGCCGCGGCCGAGGGCGACGTCCTCACCGTCGCTCCCGGGACCTACCGGGAGAACCTCGTCGTGCAGCGGGCGGTGACCCTGCGCGGCCCCGAGGGCTCACCCGGCTCGGTGCGCATCGCGCCCCCGGACGGCGTTCCGCTGACCGTGCGCGCCTCGGCGGTGGTCCAGGACCTGCACGTGGAGGGGCAGGACACCACCGCCCCGGCCGTGCTGGTCGAGGGGGGCACCCCGGAGCTGCGCGACATACGCGTGGTCACCCGGTCCGCGGCCGGCATCGAGGTGCGCGGCGGTGCCCGGCCCACGGTGCGCCGCTGCACGGTCGACAATCCGGCGGGCGTCGGCATCGCCGTCCTGGACGGCGGGGGCGGGGTGTTCGAGGAGTGCGAGGTGGTCGCCGCGGGGCAGGCGGGGGTCGCGGTGCGCGGCGGTGCCCGCCCCCGCCTTGAGCGCTGCCGGGTGCACCACGCCTCGGGTTCGGGACTGACCTCGACCGGGGAGAACTCGGCGCTGGAGGCGGTGGGTTGCGAGGTCTACGAGGTGCGGGGCAGCGGTGTCCAGGTCAGCGGCCGCGCCACCGCGCACCTCACCGACTGCGACGTGCACCGGACGACCGGGGACGGCATCACCCTCGACACGGACGCGGTGCTGACCCTGGCCGACTGCCGGATCCACGACGTCCCGGAGAACGCGGTCGACCTGCGGTCCCGCTCGGTGCTCACCCTGACCCGCACCAGTGTGCGGCAGTTCGGCCGCAACGGTCTGTCGGTGTGGGACCCGGGCACGCGCGTGGACGCCAACCAGTGCGAGATCTTCGACAGCACCGGCGACTACCCGGCGGTGTGGGTGAGCGACGGCGCCACCGCCGTACTGGACTCCTGCCGGGTGCACGACGTGCCGGACGCCCTGTTCGTGCTCGACCGCGGTTCCCGCGTGGACGTCGTCGACAGCGATCTGACGCAGGTGCGCAACACGGCCGTGTCGGTGAGCGACGGTGCCACCGCACAGCTCGACGACTGCCGGATCCGGGAGGCGGCGACGGGCGCCTGGTTCCGCGACCACGGCAGCGGCGGCATCCTCGCCGACTGCTCCCTGGACGACGTGCAGACCGGCGTGATCGTCACCAAGGGTGCCGACCCCACCGTCGAGCGCTGCACCGTCGGCTCCCCCGCCGAGGCCGGCGTCTACGTCTCCGCCGGCGGCCGCGGCACCTTCGTGAACTGCCGGGTCACGGGCAGCGGCGGCTACGGCTTCCATGTGATCGACGGCAGCCGTACGACGCTGCGGAAGTGCCGTACGGAGCGCTGCGCGCGCGGTGGGTACGAGTTCGCCGAGGGCGACGCGGCGTCCGGTTCGGGCGGTCCCGTCGTGGAGGACTGCACCAGCGACGAGAGCGGGAGCCTGAAGCCGGCGGCGTCACCGGAGCCGGCCGCCGTGCGGACGGTGAGCCACACCACCGGCCTGCTGAGCACGGTCCCCGCCGCCCGGACGGCCGAGCCGGCACCGCCCGCTCCCGCCCCCGGACCGGAGCGGGAGGCCCGCACCTCCAAGGCCGTGCTCGGCGAACTCGACGCGCTGGTGGGCCTGGAGAGCGTCAAGCGCGAGGTGCGCGCCCTCACCGACATGATCGAGGTGGGCCGGCGCCGGCAGCGGGCCGGCCTGAAGGCGGCGTCGGTCAAGCGGCACCTGGTGTTCACGGGCTCCCCCGGCACGGGCAAGACCACCGTCGCCCGTCTGTACGGCGAGATCCTCGCCTCGCTCGGGGTGCTGGAGCAGGGGCATCTGGTCGAGGTGTCCCGGGTCGACCTGGTCGGCGAGCACATCGGCTCCACGGCGATCCGCACCCAGGAGGCGTTCGAGAAGGCGCGCGGCGGTGTGCTGTTCATCGACGAGGCGTACGCGCTCTCCCCGGAGGACGCCGGACGCGACTTCGGCAAGGAGGCCATCGACACGCTGGTGAAACTGATGGAGGACCAGCGGGACGCGGTGGTGGTGATCGTGGCCGGCTACACGGCCGAGATGGAACGGTTCCTGTCGGTCAACCCGGGCGTGGCGTCCCGTTTCTCACGGACGATCACCTTCGGCGACTACGGCCCCGAGGAGCTGCTGCGGATCGTGCGGCAGCAGGCCGAGGAGCACGAGTACCAGCTGGCGCCGGGCGCCGACGAGGCGCTGCTGGCGTACTTCACCGACATCCCCAAGGGGCCCGCGTTCGGCAACGGGCGCACCGCGCGGCAGACCTTCGAGGCGATGGTCGAGCGGCACGCGAGCCGGGTGGCCCAGCTCGACGAGCCGACCACCGCCGACCTGACCCTCCTCTACGCCGAGGACCTGCCCTCGCTGCCCTGAGCGCCGTCGGGCTCCTCCGTGTGCCGGGGTGCCGGCACCCCGGGACGCAGGCGGGCGAGCAGTCGGCGCCGTTCCTCGGCGAACGCCGGGTCGGCCTGGTAGTCGGAGTGGCCGAGGATCGGCGCGGGCAGGGGGTGGGACTCGGTGCGGCCGTAGGCGAGGGGGTCCTTGAGCGCGGGACGGTCCACGTCGGGACCGCGGTCGCCGGGCAGCCGCATCGGGCCGCCGATGGGGTCGGTGCGCCGGTGGAGGTTGCGCCAGCAGTCGACCTCCCGGTGCAGGGAGCTGAGCGCCTCCGGGCCGAAGTGGGCCGGGAACCAGCGGCCGTACAGCCGCTCCAGCGGGGAGCCGTAGGTCAGCAGCGCGACGCGTCTGCGGGTGGACGGCGGCAGCTGCCAGGCCGTGGCGGCGGCGAGGACGCTGCCCTGGGAGTGGCCGGAGATCACCAGCCTGCCGCCGGTGGCCCGGGTCCAGGTGGCGATGCGCCAGGTCAGGTCGGGCACCGCGCGCTCGGCGTAGCAGGGCGGCGCGAAGGGGTGCGCGGCGCGCGGCCAGAAGGTGCCGACGTCCCACAGGATGCCGATGGTGCGCCGCGCGGAGGCGTCCTTGTAGGCGCGGCGGCCCCAGGTGACGAGGAGGACGAAGCCGAGTCCGATCAGCCAGGAGCCCAGCGCCTGCGCGGTCTCGGCGGCGCCGTGGACGACGGCGTACGAGCCCCGTGCCGCCTCGCCGGGTGTCCTGTCGGTGGCCAGGGCGCCGACGAGGGCGCCGGCGCCGAGCAGCAGGGTCGCGGCGGAGGTGACGGCGAGGACGCGCGGTGCGCGGTCGGTGAGCGTGGCCATGGCGCGCACGGAGGCGATACGGCGGGTGCGGCCGGGGTCGCCCGTCTCGCCGGGGTACTCGCGTTCCACGGCGGCACGTTCCACGCGCGCCATGCGCCAGGCGCGTCGGGCGAGCCAGCCGCACAGCAGCAGCACCAGGACGAGCAGCGGCGGGATGACGGACGCCTGCCAGGTGAGCAGCACGGGCGGGCCGGGGATCGAGGTCCCGGTGCCGTCCAGCCAGTCGGAGACCCGCTGGGAGACGCCGCCGGACATGACGCCGCCCAGCGCGCAGGCGAGCATGGCGACCGCCGGTCCGGCCAGGCCCCGCATCGCGGTGCGCCGGTCGGGGTCGGTGCGGTGCAGGCTGCGGGCGACCCCGGCGAGCACGATCACCAGCAGGCCCTGGACGAGGACGAGGGCGCCGAAGGCGGCGTCGCCCGGCAGCCGGCCCGCCGACTCCCACCCGGGGCGCTCCCACCCGGCGTAGAGCAGGGTGAGGGCGAGCAGGACGAGCGCGGCGAGCGGTAGGTACCGCACCAGGTGCCGGTCGAGTCCGTCGTCCAGCCGGCGTTCGGTGCGGCCCCGGCGGCACACCACCCACACCACGACGCCCGCCCCGACGGCCAGCGCCGCCTCCAGGAGCACGCCGAGGACGCCCAGGGCGGCCGGGCCGCCCGGCTCGCGGTCGTGGCGGGCGGCGGCGGAACCGACCGCGGCGGCGACCGTCAGCAGCCCGGCGGCGGTGTGCGCGGCGCGCAGCCGGGCGACCAGACGCCGGCCGTACCAGAAGCCGGGCCGGCCCAGCGCGGTGCGCCCGCCGTCCTCCTCGGGCTCGGGATCGTGGGTCATCGGCTGCTGGGACTCGTACGCGCTCCAGGTGCGCAGGGACAGGAACCACAGCAGGCCGGTGAGGGCGGCGGGCACCAGGGCGGCGAGCGCCAGCCTGCGGCCCGGCGCGCTCCACCAGCCGCCGTCGGACGTCCCGGGCGAGAGGAAGCCGAGCCAGGAGTGCCGTTCGGAGCACACCTGTGTGCCCGCGCACTGCCAGGCGGCCAGGTCGAGGGCGACCTCGCAGGCGGCCGCGACGAGCAGCACCGTCAGGCTCAGTCCGGCCAGCCGCACCAGCAGCCCGTACAGCCGGACCGTGCGCCGGCGGCCGTGGGCGGTGGGGCGCATCCAGTGGGCGAGGTTGACCACCATGAAGGGGAGCAGCAGGAGCCACAGGGCACGGGTGCCGTTCCCGGAGGTGAGGTTGCACCAGACATAGGCCTCGGGGACGGGGTCCTCGCGTCGTTCGGCGGGTCGCCGCTCCGCGTCGGCGTCGTCGGCACGGCGGAACACGGCGGCGATGTCGTCACCGGTGATCCGGACCGTGCGCGGGTCGTCGAGCATCTCCTCGGGGGTGGTGCCGCCCACCCCGTGGACCAGGAGTTCCAAGGCGGTCCCGGACTCCCCGGGCCGCGTCGCGGGACGGTCGGTCCCCTCGGCCGGTCCGTGTCGCTGCGCGCTCTCCACCGATTCGCAC
This sequence comes from Streptomyces sp. AC558_RSS880, assembly GCF_019049255.1. Classification (GTDB taxonomy): domain Bacteria; phylum Actinomycetota; class Actinomycetes; order Streptomycetales; family Streptomycetaceae; genus Streptomyces. The sequence goes on from NZ_JAGMUJ010000150.1 coordinate 101,435, forward strand.
TTCCCCCATGACGCCCCGTCGGCTCCGTCCGTGCGGGCACAGGATCTCCCATGGCGGAACGGCTCGCACCTCTCGTCACGCAATCTCCCCGATCCGCGTGACGAGCAAGCAACATACGGGAGACCAGTGGCATGTGCGCGACGAGCCACCGGTGACGCCGGCCGGGGCACGGCGTGCGAGGATGGGACGTCCACGCACCGATGACGGGCGGAGACCTGCTCGTCGCAGAGGGTGCCGGACGTGTCGGGCGGTTTGCGGCGAAAGGACCGGAGCGTACGTGAGCGAGAATCAGAACCTGCTCGCGGAGCAGCGGCGCACCCTGATCCTCGACGAGGTCCGGCGTCGGGGCGGGGTCCGGGTCAACGAGCTGACCCGCAAGCTCGGCGTGTCGGACATGACGGTCCGCCGCGACCTCGACGCGCTGGCCCGGCAGGGCGTGCTGGAGAAGGTGCACGGCGGCGCGGTCCCGGTGGTGGAGGCGAGTACGCACGAGCCCGGGTTCGAGGCCAAGTCGGGCCTGGAGCCGACCGCCAAGGAGGACATCGCGCGGGCGGCGGCCGAGCTGGTCGCTCCCGGCGCGGCGATCGCGCTGTCGGGCGGTACGACGACCTTCGCGCTGGCGCACCACCTGCTCGACGTCCCCGACCTCACGGTGGTCACCAACTCGGTGCGGGTGGCCGACGTGTTCCACGCGGCGCAGCGCACGTCGGGGGCCCGGCAGGGCTCGGCCACGGTCGTCCTGACCGGCGGGGTGCGCACACCGTCCGACTCGCTGGTGGGGCCGGTGGCCGACCAGGCGATCGCGGCGCTCCACTTCGATCTGCTGTTCCTCGGGGTGCACGGCATATCGGTGGAGGCGGGGCTGTCGACCCCGAACCTCGCGGAGGCGGAGACGAACCGGCGCCTTGTGCAGTCGGCCCGGCGGGTGGTCGTGGTCGCCGACCACACCAAGTGGGGCACGGTGGGGCTGAGTTCGTTCGCCTCCCTGGAGCAGGTCGACACCATGGTGACGGACTCCGGGCTGCCCGCGGGGGCACGCGCGGAGGTGTCCGAGCATCTGCGGCGGCTGGTGGTGGCGGGCGAGCCCGAGGAGCCCCCGGAGGCCGCGGACACCTGACGGGCCTCCTGCCCGCCGCCCGTTCCGGTGCCCGTCAAGGAGGTTGTGTCCATGGCCCACCGTCTGCGCCCCGTGGAGCACGAGTTCGTCCGTACCGCGCCCGTACGGCTGGTCTTCGGGCGGGAGATCTCCGCCGCGCCCGAGCGGGTGTTCCGCGCGCTCGCCGAGGACGTGACCGGCTGGACGGAGTGGTTCGGGGCGGTGACGCTGGCCCGCCCCCTCGACGACGGCGCGGGGCGTGAGATCCGGCTCCGGGGCGGCACCCGGTTCCGCGAGACGGTCCTCGTGGCCCAGGCGTCCGAGGTGTACGCCTATCGCGTCGACGTGACGAACGCGCCGGGCGCCCGTGCCCTGGCCGAGGAGTGGCGGCTCACCCCGGCCGGCACGGGCACGCGGGTGCGGTGGACGTTCGCGGCCGACGGCACGGCGCCCTTCCGTCTCGTCCTGAGGGCCGCCCGGCCGGGACTGGGGCGGGCGTTCCGCTCCGCGGTGACCTCACTGGACCGCCGGCTCGGGGCGTAGCCCGCGGCCCCGGTGCGCTCAGTCGGGCCAGACGCCGGTCCGCAGCAGGGACTCGATCGCCGCCGTGTACGGCGCGATGTCCAGGCCCTGTTCGGCCAGCCAGGCGTCCGAGTAGTACTTGTCCAGGTACCGGTCCCCCGGATCGCACAGCAGCGTCACCAGGCTCCCCCGCCGGCCCTCCGCCACCATCTCCGCGACGAGTTTCAGCGCGCTCCACAGCCCGGTGCCGGTGGAGCCGCCCGCCTTGCGGCCGATGACCCGCTCCAGGGCCCGCACGGCGGCGACACTGGCCGCGTCGGGCACCTTCATCATCCGGTCGATCGCGCCGGGCACGAAGCTCGGCTCCATACGGGGCCGGCCGATGCCCTCGATACGGGAGCCGCGGTCGCAGGCGACGTCCGGATCGCCGGTGGTCCAGCCCTGGAAGAAACACGAGTTCTCCGGGTCGGCGACACAGATGCGGGTGTCGTACTGCATGTAGTGGACGTAGCGTGCGAGGGTCGCCGAGGTGCCGCCGGTGCCGGCCGTGGCGACGATCCACGCGGGTTCCGGGAACCGCTCCAGCTCCAGCTGGCGGAAGATCGATTCGGCGATGTTGTTGTTGCCCCGCCAGTCGGTGGCCCGCTCGGCGTAGGTGAACTGGTCCATGTAGTGGCCGCCGGTCTCCGCCGCGAGGGCGGCGGACGCCTCGTACATCGTGCGGGGGTCGTCCACGAAGTGGCACCGACCGCCGTGGAACTCGATCAGGCGGCACTTCTCGGCGCTCGTCGTGCGCGGCATGACGGCGATGAAGGGCACGCCGATCAGCTTCGCGAAGTACGCCTCCGACACGGCCGTGGAACCGCTGGACGCCTCGATCACCGGACGGCCCGGACGGATCCAGCCGTTGCAGAGCCCGTAGAGGAAGAGCGAACGGGCCAGCCGGTGCTTGAGGCTGCCGGTCGGGTGGGTCGACTCGTCCTTCAGGTAGAGGTCGATGCCCCACCGCTCGGGCAGCGGGAAGCGCAGCAGGTGGGTGTCGGCCGAACGGTTGGCGTCGGCCTGCACCCTGCGCACGGCCTCTTTCAGCCAGGCCCGGTAGGCGGCGTCGCTGTGGTCGACGTCGAGGGTGGCGCCGGTCGAGGTCTGTCGGGGAGTGCTCACGGCAGGGCTCCTTACGCTGAGCGCCGACGGCGTCTCGCGCGGCCGGTACCCCGATCATAAGCACCCTCCACACCACCTCTCACCTGCATAAACACACCTTTGAGCCACTCAAAGGCACCCCTGGGGAGCGCAGGAGGCGGCAAGGGGGCGCATTGGCGCGAGTGCACCCCGGGCCCCGGGGAACGGTGGCGCGCGCACTGGTGCTCGGCGGCGGGTGCGGGCAGACTGCACCGGCGTGAGCAGAGCCCCGTACGGGGGCACACTGGAGCTGGGCAGGAGCCGGCCCGTGGAGCACGGTCCGGCACACCGACGCGCACAAGGGGGCGGGTGGCATGGCGGAGCCGGAGTTCACGGCCACGGGCGTGCGGATCGGCAAGTGGCTGCGTTCGCTCACCCGGGCCGGCCAGGTCCGGATCAGCGAGGGCCGCCTGGAGCTGCTCACCAGCTACGGCAGCGAGATCGACAGCGCGCCGGTGCAGGCGGTACGGGCCTCCAGGCCCTGGTTCGCCCCCGAGGACCGGGCGCTCGCGGACCTCAACGGCAAGCGGTACCTGCTCACCCTGGGCGACCACGACCCCGCGCCGGGCGAACCCGGTCCGCCCGCCGCCCGCCGTTTCATCGAGGCCGTGCGCCGGGCGTCGGGGCGCGGCACCTGAGATGCACGTGACTTGCGTCACTTCACCTCTTGCGTCACGCTGGTCTCACGTCACTCTGGGTTTACCGGCGATAACGCTGCGAACCAGCCCGCCGGCCACGACAGCAGGCGGCAGTGTCACGCAGGCGCCCTGCTGGATCCGTCTTCCGTGTTCTTCCGGACCTCACGTCGGGGAGTCGCAGCCGTGATCACTCACCCAAGCAGGCACTGCGCGGTGGAGCTCCAAGCCCTGCCGTCGCGGATCGGCCAGGTCCGCAGAATCGTATCTGCGCAGTTGCGCTACTGGCATATGGACTCGTTGATAGACCGGGCATCGCTCGGTGTGACGGAGCTGTTGTCCAACGTCCACCGGCACGCCCAGCCCGACAAGACGTGCACCGTCGAGATCGAGCTGCTGCTCGACCGGCTCAAGGTGTCGGTGCGCGACCACGACCCGCGGTTGCCGGTCCTGGCGGACGCGAGCCCGCTCGCCACGTGCGGGCGCGGGCTGGCGATGGTCGCCGCGATGAGCGAGAGCTGGGGCGCGGTGCCGGACGGCGAGTCCGGCAAGGTCGTGTGGTTCACCCTGCCGACACCGGCCGCGACCACCGCGCCCGCCTGGGACCGGCGTCCGCGGATCACGGCCGACGAGCCCGCCGGCCACCGCTTCGCGGAGGTCGCCCTCGTGGAACACACCACCGGGGACCACCACGCCGAACGGGCCCCCGCCCGCTCCACCGTCCCCGGCTGACACGGGTCCCCGGCAACGGGCGCGCCGCTGCCGACCGGGTGCTTCGACAGTTACAACGACCGGTCCCTGACGGTTCGTTCCCGCTACGGGTGTGACATTTCGTCCAGCCCGTCGGCCTGTCGAGGCACCCCGCGCCCCCCCTACCCTCCGGAGCCTGACGAACCGACGGGTGAAGGAGCACGGTGAGCGCAGCGGCGGCAGCGGGGACCTGGAGACTCGGGGACCTGGAGGTGAACCGCATCGGCTACGGCGCGATGCGGCTGACCGGCAACGGCATGATGGGCAACTCCGACGGCAGGCCGATCGACCGCGGCGCCGCCGTCCGGATACTGCACAGCGCGTTCGAGCAGGGCGTCAACCACATCGACACGGCCGCCTTCTACTTCTCACCGCTGCGCTCCGCGAACGAGCTCATCAACCGGGCCCTCGCATCCTGGCGCGACGACGTGGTCGTGGTGACCAAGGTCGGCCCGGGGCGCGACCCTTCCGGCCAGTGGCTCGCCATGGCCCGTCCCGACCGGCTTCGCGGTCAGGTCGAGGAGAACCTGCGCCAGCTCGGCCGGGACCACCTCGACGTGGTCAACCTGCGCGTCAACGGCCCCGGGACCTCGGTCGCCGAGCACTTCGGCGCCCTCGCCGAGCTGCGCGAGGCGGGCCTGGTCCGGCACCTCGGGCTCTCCAACGTCCGGCCGGAACACCTGGCCGAGGCCCGGGCGATCGCCCCGGTGACCTGCGTCCAGAACGCGTACGGGCTCGACTCGCGCCGTTCCGACGAGAGCGGGCTGGTGGACCTCTGCCGGGAGCGTGGCATCGCCTTCGTCCCCTACTTCGCCCTCTCCGGCCTCCGGCGTGAGGCGGCCGCGGCGCCGGAGCGGGACGCGCGCGTCCACACGGTCGCCCGTGCCCACGGCGCCACGCCCGCGCAGATCCGTCTCGCCTGGACCCTGCACCGGGGACCACACGTACTGGCCATCCCCGGCACCACGAACCCGGCGCACCTCGCCGAGAACATCGCCGCCGGCGCCCTGCGGCTGACCGAGGAGGAGCTGGCCCTGCTCGACGAGCCGGGCGCGGCCGGGGCGTGAGCCGCGTCCGCGCCCGGGGCGGAGCGGGGGCGAGGCGTCTCAGAGTGTCATCGTGCGCCGTCCTTGCCGTGCCGGCCGAACTGCTCGTCCAGGACGGACAGCCGCCGCCAGTACTCGTCCTCGTCGATCTCGCCGGAGGCGAAGCGGTGGCCGAGCACCGCGATGGGCGAGTCGTCCTCCGCCGTGGGCCGTCCGGGGCCGGGGCCACGGCGTCCACGCCACACCGTGCGGCGCAGCAGTGCGATGCCGCCGCCGATGACCAGGGCCCAGATCAGGGGGAAGAGCAGGATCCACGGGCCGGGCCCGCCGTCGCCGAAGTGCGCCAGGGTCTGCATGATCGTTCAACTCCTCGGATGCGCTGTCTCGTCGCTCCTTGTGCGACCTCTCCGAGCGTCCTCCCGCGAGGGGGGTCGGGGCGTCGTACGGCCGACGGCACTACGCCTACCCCGCGGGGAGTACGCGGACGGCCGAGGAGCACTCGACTTCTGTAACTACTGGTATGTACAGTGCGGGCATGAGCACCTCGGAACGACTGATCGAGTCCACCCGGGAGCTGCTGTGGGAGCGCGGCTACGTGGGCACGAGCCCGAAGGCGATCCTGGAGCGGTCGGGCGCGGGCCAGGGCAGCATGTACCACCACTTCAAGGGGAAGCCGGACCTCGCGCTGGCCGCGATCCGGCGGACCGCCGAGGAGACGCGGGCCGCCGCCGAGGCGGTCCTCGGCGGGCCGGGAACGCCGTACGAGCGGATCGAGGCGTATCTGCTGCGCGAGCGCGATGTCCTGCGGGGCTGTCCGGTCGGGCGGCTCACCATGGACCCGGACGTCATCGCCGACGACGCGCTGCGCGCCCCGGTGGACGAGACCCTGGACTGGCTGCGCGCGCGGCTCACCGGGATCGTCGGAGAGGGTAAGGAGCGGGGCGAGTTCGCGCCGGTGCTCGACAGCGCGGAGATCGCGGCGGCCGTCGTCGCGACCGTCCAGGGGGGCTATGTACTGGCCCGCGCCTCCGGCTCCCCCGCCGCCTTCGACGCGGGAGTGCGCGGTCTGCTCGCGCTGCTCGCGCCGCGCGAGCGATAGTCCCGTCAACTTCCCTCGAGGAGACCTCCGTTGCACGCCCTGCAGTACGAACTCACCCTGCCCGCCGACTACGGCATGGGGATCGTCCGGGACCGGGTGGCCCGGCGCGGGCATCTGCTCGACGCGTGGCCGGGCCTCGGCGTCAAGGCGTACCTGGTGCGCGAGCGCGGGGTGCACGGCTCGCCGGTCAACCAGTACGCGCCGTTCTATCTCTGGAACACCGTGGAGGGCATGAACGCCTTCCTCTGGGGCGGCGGCTTCCAGGGCATCGCCGACGACTTCGGGCGGCCCCCGGTGCGGCAGTGGACCGGCCTGGCGTACGAGGAGGGGGTGGCCTCGGGAGCACCCGCGGTCGTCGCCGTACGGCACCGGCGTCCCGTGCCGGACGGGGTGCGGGTGGGTGAGACGGCCGAGGAGGCGGTGCGGGAGTGCGGGCGGCTGGCCGGCCGGGACGGCGCGGTGCTCGCGGCGGCCGCCGTGGACACCGCCCGCTGGGAGTTGGTGCGCTTCTCGCTCTGGGCACATGACGCGCCCGAGGCGGACGGCGAGGTCTTCCAGGTGCTGCGTCTGTCGGCGCCGGAGCGGGACGCGCTGTCCCGGGGACGGCAGTGGTGAGCACGGTCCGCGCCGCCCTCACCGGGAATCCCGGCCGGGCCTTCGCCGTCGACCGGCGTTGACGCCCGGCCGGGCGCCGGAGGTCAGCCGCCCGCCTGGTCGCTGTCCTTCATCGCGCCCCAGCCGTGCCAGCGCTCGACCTCGAGCCAGGCGCTGACCCGCGCCCGCTTCCGGTCCGGGTACGGGTTGCCGGTGTAGTGCCGGGAGAGGCGGTCGATGTCGGCCAGGTCCTCGTCGTCGTACAGGTCGGTCACCCGGCCGATCAGGGTGACGTGGGTGTACCAGCCGTCGCCGTCCAGGACGGTGAGGGTGACGCGGGGGTCGCGGCGGACGTGCTTCAGGCGGACCCGGCCCTCGTCGAAGTTGACCAGCGCGCGGCCGTCCTCCCACAGGTACCAGGTGGGGGTGGACACGGGCGCGCCGTCGGAGCGCAGCGTGGCCATGACACAGGGGTTGGGCTTGCGCAGCAGTTCCTGCGCTTCGGGGGGAAGCGGGGGCTTGGACACTACGGACTCCTTCGTGCTCGCGGCTCGGCCGATCAGGTGGTGGGGTCGTCGTCGAAGCTGGCGTAGTAGGCGGCGGCCATGTCCTCGTCGCCGTGGCCCCGGGCGTCGGCCCGCTCGAACCGTTCGGCGCTCGCGGCGGCCACGTCCAGGCGGACGCCGTGCTGCTCACCGGCCCGCACGATCAGTCTGGCGTCCTTCGCCGCGGTCGTCACGGCGAACTGGGCCGGGGTCAGCCGCCCCTCGAGGATCATCCCGGCCTTGGCGCGCAGATAGCCCATGTCGAGCGGGCCGCCGGCGATGAGGTCGAAGAAGCCGTCCGGTGCGACGTCGAGGGCTTCGGCCAGGGCGAGGGCCTCACCGGCGGCGGTGGTCGCGGCGAGCACCCAGCTGTTGGCGACCAGCTTCAGGCGGGTCGCGCCGGCCGTGGCGCCGTCCTCCCCGGTCCACACGGTGCGGGCACCCACCGCGTCGAACACCGGGGTCACCCTGTCGCGGCCCTCGGCGGGGCCGGCGGCGAGCACGGTCAGCTGTCCGGCCTCGGCCGGCTGGCGGGTGCCGAGGACCGGGGCGTCGTAGAAGAGCAGGTCGTGCTCGCGGGCGAAACCGGCCAGTTCGGCGACGCCCTCGATGCCCGCGGTGGTGGACTGCGCCCAGACGGTTCCGCCGCGCAGGGCGGGGGCGGCCCTGCGCATCGTCTCCAGGGTGGCCGGGCCGTCGTACAGCATGGTCAGCACGACGTCGGCGGACTCGACCGCCTCGGCGGGGGTGCCGGCGATGTGCGCGCCGTCGGCGGCGAGCGGTTCGGCCTTCGCGCGGGTGCGGTTCCAGGCCCGTACGGCGTGCCCGGCGCGCAGGAGGTTGCGGGCCATCGCCGCGCCCATGATGCCGGTACCCAGGACGCTGACGGTGAGCTTCTCGGTCATGAGGTCGCTTTCTGTCTGTCGGGCTGCCTTATCGCACCAGTGCCCCGAGAGGATCGTCCAGCACCGGCTGCCAGGCCAGTTCCGCCGCGCCGACCAGGCTGTTGTGGTCCAGGGTGCAGGGAAGGATGGGGACGCCGCCGCTGCGGCCCCACAGGCTGCGGTCGGCGACGACGGCGCGCAGCCGGTCCGGGTCGGCCTCCAGCAGGGTGCGGTGCAGGCCGCCGAGGATGATCCGGTCCGGGTTGAGGATGTTCACCAGTCCGGCGAGGCCCAGGCCGAGCCGGTCGATGAGGGACTCGGTGGCGGTGCGCACGTCCGGGTCGTCGTACTGGCCGCGGATCAGGTCCTCGGCCTGCTTCAGCAGGGAGAACTCGGGGCCCGGCGCGCGGCCCGCCGCGGTGAGCAGCGCCAGCGGGTCCGCCTCGACGTCGAGACAGCCGCGGCTGCCGCAGTGGCAGGGGCGGCCGTCGGGGTTGACGGCGAGGTGGCCGACCTCCAGGGCGAGGCCCGAACTGCCCGAGTGCAGGCGGCCGTCGAGCACCAGCGCGCCGCCCACGCCGCGGTGGCCGGTGGCCACGCACAGCAGGTCGCGGGAGCCGCGCCCGGCGCCGTGCCGGTGTTCGGCGAGGGCGGCGAGGTTGACGTCGTTGGCCGCGAAGGCGGGCCCCTCCAGACCGGCCGCGCGCACCTGCTCGGCGAAGATCTCCCGCACCGGTGCGCCCGCGGGCCAGGCCAGGTGCAGGGGGTTGAGGGCGAGCCCTTCCGGTTCGGCCACCGCCGACGGCACGGCGAGCCCGGCGCCCACGCACCGCCGTCCGGTCTCCCGCAGCAGCTCGGCGCCGGCCGCGACGACGGAGCCGAGCACCTTCGCGGGGTCGGCGTCGACGACCTCGCAGCCGGGTGCCGTGGCGACGATACGGCCGCCCAGCCCGACCAGGGCCGCCCGGAAACCGTCGGAGTGCACCTGCGCGGCGAGCGCCACGGGCCCGTCCTCGGCGACCGAGAGCCGGTGCGAGGGGCGCCCTTGGGAACCGGCCGCCGCGCCGGGCCGGGCGTCCACCCGGATCAGCCCGAGCGCCTCCAGTTCGGCGGCGACCGCGCCGGCCGTCGCGCGGGTCACGCCCAGCTCGGCGGTGAGCACCGCGCGGGTCGGCGCGCGTCCGGTGTGCACGAGCTCCAGCGCGGGTCCGAGCGCGCCGCGCCCCCGGTCCAGCCGCGTCCTCGAGGTGGTCCCTTCCCCCGCCGGCCGGGGGTCCGCCTTCCCGCTCATGAACGCGAGTCTCCCATGATCCGCAAACCGGCGCGGACTACGGGCCGCCGACCCGCAGCGTGATGTTCAGCCTTCCGGCCAGTCCCAACTCGGGCGGTGCCGTGCCCGCGTGCACCCGGGGGACGCCGTGGTACGCGAGCCGGGAGGGTCCGCCGAAGACGAACAGGTCGCCGCTGCGCAGCTCCACGTCCGTCCAGGGGCGGGTCCGGGTCGCCGTGTTGCCGAAGCGGAAGACGCAGGTGTCGCCGAGGCTCAGCGACACCACGGGCGCGTCCGCCTTCTCGTCGCTGTCGCGGTGCATGCCCATGCGGGCGTCGCCGTCGTAGAAGTTGACGAGCGCGATGTCGTACGCGGCACCGCGCGCGGCGTCCGCGCCCAGCGCGTTGGTCACCGCGCGGCGGCCCAGTTCGCCGAGCCACGCGGGGAACGGTTTCACCGGCGCGCCGTCACCGTCGACGACGGTGCGGGCGTAGCCGTACGGATACCAGTGCCGGCCGAGGCACACCTGCCGGGCGGTCATGGTGCCGCCGCCGGGCGTGCGGACGGTGCGCAGTCCGGCGGGCGGCCTCGCCCAGTCCCGGCAGGCGTCCAGCAGCCCGCGCTGCGCCCGCGCGTCCAGCCAGTCCGGCACGTGCACCGCGCCGGGCGCGATCTCTCCGCGTGCCCGGGGGAACAGCTCGGCGTCCATGCCTCCCATCCTGCCGGACGCACCCTGAGCTGCGGCTGGGCTAGCCTGGTCGGACGATGAACGACCGTATGACGACCGCGTGGGGCGAGCCGGCGCTGGCCAGGTTCCCCGAGGACCCGAGGGACAGGCTGCGCGCCTGGGACGCGTCCGACGAGTACCTCCTCAGACATCTCGCCGAACGGCGGATCCCGCTGTCCGGCACGGTCGTGGCCGTCGGCGACCGCTGGGGCGCGCTGGTCACGGCGCTCGCCGCGCACCGGCCGACGCAGATCACCGACTCCTGGCTCGGGCAGGAGGCGACCCGCGCGAACCTGGCGCGCAACGGCGTCGAGCCGGGCGCGGTCCGGCTGCTGACCACGCAGGATCCCCCGCCGGACCGGATCGACGTCCTGCTCGTCCGCGTGCCGAAGAGCCTGGCGCTGCTGGAGGACCAGCTGCTGCGGCTGGCGCCGGCGGTGCACGAGGGCACCGTCGTCGTCGGCGCCGGCATGGTGAAGGAGATCCACACCTCGACGCTGGACCTCTTCGCGCGGATCCTCGGCCCGACCAGGACCTCGCTCGCCGAGAAGAAGGCCCGGCTGATCCTGTGCACCCCGGATCCCACGCTGCGGCGCCCCGGGAACCCCTGGCCGTACCGCTACCCGCTGCCCGACGGCATCGGCCCGGTGTCGGGTGCGACGGTCGTCAACCACGCCGGCGTCTTCTGCGCCGACCGCCTCGACATCGGCACCCGGTTCTTCCTGCGGCACCTGCCCGCCGGCGGGAACGGCGGACGGGTGGTGGACCTGGGCTGCGGCAACGGCGTCGTCGGTACGGCGATGGCGCTGGCCGACCCGCGCGCCGAGGTGCTGTTCGTGGACGAGTCGTTCCAGGCGGTGGCGTCCGCTCAGGCCACGTACCGGGAGAACGACGTGCCCGGACACGCCGAGTTCCGGGTCGGCGACGGCCTGTCGGGCGTACCGGCCGGCAGTGTCGACCTCGTCCTGAACAACCCGCCCTTCCACTCCCACCAGGCGACCACCGACGCCACGGCCTGGCGCATGTTCACCGGCGCCCGGCGCGCCCTGCGCCGGGGCGGCGAACTGTGGGTGATCGGCAACCGTCACCTGGGGTACCACGTGAAGCTGCGACGGCTGTTCGGCAACAGCGAAGTGGTGGCCTCGGACCCGAAGTTCGTGGTCCTGAAGGCCGTGAAGCGCTGACTCAGGACGGCGCCGGGACCGCGCCCAGCGCCTCGATGATCCCCGTCACCGCCCGTGTCATCGCCTCCCGGCCCACCGTGAGGTAGCCGCGGGAGTCGACCGCCTCGGGGTGGGCGGTGAGGAATTCCCTGATCGCGCCGGTCATGGCGATGTTCAGGGCCGTTCCCACGTTGACCTTGGTGATGCCGCCCGCGACCGCCGCGGCGAGTTCCCGGTCGGGGAGGCCGGAGGAACCGTGCAGGACGAGGGGGACGTCCAGGGCGGCGGCCAGCCGTTCGAGGAGGGCGTGGTCGAGGGTGGCGGTGCGGGTGGTCATGGCGTGGGTGGTGCCGATGGCGACGGCCAGCGCGTCCACGCCGGAGGCGGCGACGAAGGCGCGGGCCTGGGCGGGGTCGGTACGGGCGCCCGGGGCGTGGGCGTCCGGCGCGGCCTGCCCGCCCTTGCCGCCGATCTCGCCCAGTTCGGCCTCGATCCAGAGCCCCCGGGCGTGGGCCCAGTCGACGGCGGCCCGGGTGGCGGCGAGGTTGTCGGCGTAGGGCAGCCGGGCCGCGTCGTACATCACGGAGCCGAATCCGGCGTCCGGGGCCTGGCGCAGCAGGGTGTCGCTCCGGACGTGGTCGAGGTGCAGGGCGACGGGGACGGTGGCGCGTTCGGCGGCGGCGACGGCGGCGCGGGCGAGCGGGAGCAGCCGGCCGTGGCGGAACTTCACGGCGTTCTCGCTGACCTGGAGGACGACGGGGGCGTTCGCCGATTCGGCGCCGGCGACGACGGCCTCGACGTGTTCGAGGGTGATGACGTTGAACGAGGCGACCGCCGAGCGGCGGGCGGCGGCGCGGGTGACGAGCTCGCCGGTGGTGGTGAGGGGCACGGTCCGTCCTTTCCTGCGGAGTTCCGTCCTTTCCCCTGCGGTCAGGGCGCGAGGACGACCGAGCGGGTGAGGTGGCGGGGCCGGTCGGGGTCCAGGCCGCGGGCCGCGGCGACGGCGACCGCGAGCCGCTGGACGCGGACGAGTTCGGCGAGCGGGTCGAGGCTGCCCCCGATCCACAGTCCGCCGGTGTCACGGACCTGTCGGGCCAGCCCCTCCGGTGCGTCGCCGAGCATCCAGGTCGCGGTGGTGGAGGTGGTGATGCTGATGGGTCCGTGCCGGTACTCCATCGCCGGGTAGGCCTCCGTCCAGGCGAGGGCCGCCTCGCGCATCTTCAGTGCGGCCTCGTTGGCCAGGCCGACGGTCCAGCCGCGGCCGAGGAAGGTGAACTGGGCGCGGTCCACGAGCCCTTCGGGCAGCGGTTCACGGAGGGCCGTACGCCCGTCCTCGACGACCGCTTCGGTGTGCAGGCCCAGGTGGGCGCGGAGCAGGGTGAGGGCCGTGGTGGCGAACCGGGTCTGGACGACGGAGCGCTCGTCCGCGTGGTCGAGGACGACCGTCTCGTCGGCGAGCGACATCACGGGGGTGGCCGGGTCGGCGGTGACCGCGGTGGTGCGCGTGCCGCCCTTCAGCCGGCCCAGCAGGTCGAGGACCTCGGTGGTGGTGCCGGAGCGGGTGAGGGCGACGACGTGGTCGTAGGCCCGGTGCCGCGGGAACTCCGAGGCGGCGAAGGCGTCGGTCTCGCCCAGGCCCGCGTCCTCACGCAGGGCCGCGACCGCCTGCGCCATGAAGTACGACGTCCCGCAGCCGACCACCGCGACCCGCTCCCCCGCCGCCGGGAGGACCGGGGCGTGGGACGCGGCCTGCGCGGCGGCACGGCTCCAGCACTCGGGCTGACTGCTCAGTTCGTCCTCGACATGGGTCATGCCGCACCCCCGAAGGCTTGGTGATTGTTCTTGCAAGATTGAGCGAGGTTTCGAGCAAAATCAAGCATTCGGTCGAAGGGTGGGTGCGTTAGGGTCGCCGGGGACCACGGGAGACGGGAGGGCGGAGGATGTCGCGGGACGCCCGCTGGAAGGCGCTGCTGGAGCTGCTCGTCGAGCGCGGCCGGCTGGACGTCGAGGAGGCGGCCGGTGAGCTGGCGGTGTCGGCCGCGACGATCCGGCGCGACTTCGACCGGCTCGCCGAGCAGCAGATGCTGGTGCGCACCCGTGGCGGCGCGGTGGTGCACGGGGTGTCGTACGAGCTGCCGCTGCGCTACAAGACCGCGCGGCACGCCTCCGAGAAGCAGCGCGTCGCGAAGGCGGTGGCGGGGCTCGTCGCGCCGGGCGAGGCGGTCGGGCTGACCGGCGGTACGACCACCACGGAGGTGGCGCGGGCGCTGGCCGTGCGCGGGGACCTCGCCTCGGGCGCGCCCGCGCTGACCGTGGTGACGAATGCGCTGAACATCGCCAACGAGCTGGTCGTGCGGCCGCAGTTCAAGATCGTGCTGACCGGCGGGGTGGCGCGGGCCCAGTCGTACGAGCTGGTCGGGCCGCTCGCGGACGGGGTGCTGGGACAGATCACCCTCGATGTGACGGTGCTCGGTGTCGTCGCGTTCGACGCCGTGCACGGGGCGGCGGCCCACGACGAGGCGGAGGCGGCGGTCAACCGGCTGCTGTGCGAGCGGGCCGAGCGGGTGATCGTGGCCGCCGAATCCAGCAAACTGGGCCGGCGGGCGTTCGCCCGGATCTGCGCGGCCGATTCGGTGGACACCCTGGTCACGGACTCGGGAGCGGACGCCGGGACGGTACGCCGCTTCGAGGAGGCGGGAGTGCGGGTCGTGGTGGCCTGAGCCGGTCCGGCCGGGGCTGCCTAAGCTGGCACATGAGCACGGCGTGCCGGCCCAGGGAGGCTGCGATGGACGGGACGACCAGGGAACGGGACGGGACCGGGCCGCGCCGGTACGTACCGATCGCCGACCACGGGCTGATCGGCGATCTGCGCAGTGTGGCGCTGGTGGGGACCGACGGCACCATCGACTGGTACTGCTGTCCGTCCTTCGACGCGCCGAGCGTGTTCGGGGCGATCCTGGACGCCGAGCGGGGCGGCTGCTTCGAACTGGCGGCGGCCGCACCGGCCCGCACCAAGCAGTTCTACTTCCCCGACACCAACGTCCTGATCACCCGGTTCTTCACCGAGGACGGGGTCGGTGAGGTGCAGGACTTCATGCCGGTCGGCGGCACGCCGGCCGACGAGGCCCGGCACCGGCTGATCCGGCGGGTGCTGTGCGCACGCGGCTCCGTGCCGTTCCGGACGCGGGTGGCGCCGCGGTTCGATTACGGTTCCCGCCGGCACACCGTGCGGCTGACCGGCGGCGTCGCGGTCTTCGACTCCGAGGAGCTGTCCCTGGCGCTCACCGCGACCGTCCCGATGGAGACCGACGGGCCGGACGTACGGGCCGAGTTCAAGCTGACCGAGGGGGAGACGGCGGTGTTCGCCCTGGACCAGGTCGGCCCGGAGGTGGCTCCGGACCGCTGCGAGTGCGGGGAGGCGGAGCGGCAGTTCGGTGCGACGGTGGCGTACTGGAGGCGGTGGCTGTCCTCGTCGCGGTACCGGGGCCGCTGGCGGGAGATGGTGCACCGCTCCGCCCTCACCCTGAAGCTGCTCACCTACGCGCCGACCGGGGCGATCGTGGCGGCGCCGACGACCAGCCTGCCCGAGGAGCTCGGCGGGGAACGCAACTGGGACTACCGGTACGTGTGGGTGCGCGACGCGGCGTTCTGCGTGTACGCGCTGCTGCGGCTGGGCTTCACCGAGGAGGCCGAGGCGTTCATGGGGTTCGTCTCCCGGCACATCAGTCCGGGCGACTGCAAGGCCTCAGGCCCGCTGCAGATCATGTACGGCATCGACGGCCGCACCGACCTCCCCGAGCGTGAGCTCGGGCATCTCGAGGGCCACCACGGCTCGGCACCGGTCCGCGTCGGCAACGCGGCGGCCGACCAGCTGCAACTGGACGTCTACGGGGCGTTGATCGACTCCATCTACCTCTACGACAAGTGGGCCGAGCCCGTCTCCAGCGAGCAGTGGGACCATGTGACGGCGCTGGTGGACTGGGTGTGCGCGCACTGGGACCAGCCCGACGAGGGCATCTGGGAGACCCGCGGCGGACGGAAGAACTTCCTGTACTCGCGTCTGATGTGCTGGGTGGCGATCGAGCGCGCCGTCCGCATGGCCAACCGGCGCGGCCTGCCCGCGGACCTCCCCCGCTGGCAGGCGAGCCGGGACACCATCTACCGGCGGATCATGGACCGCGGCTGGTCGGCGTCGCGCCGGGCCTTCGTGCAGCACGAGGACGGGGAGGTGCTGGACGCGGCGGTCCTGATGATGCCGATGGCGAAGTTCATCGCGCCGACCGACCCGAAGTGGCTGTCGACGCTCGACTCGCTCACCGAGGACCTGGTGTCCGACTCGCTGGTCTACCGCTACGACCCGCTGGTGAGCCCCGACGGGCTGCACGGTGCCGAGGGTACGTTCTCCATCTGCTCGTTCTGGTACGTCGAGGCGCTGACCCGTGCCGGGCGGCTCGACGAGGCGTCCCTCGCCTTCGAGAAGATGCTGACGTACGGCAACCATCTCGGCCTGTACGCCGAGGAGATCAGCCACACCGGGGAGCAGCAGGGCAACTTCCCGCAGGCGTTCACCCACCTCGCCCTGATCAGCGCCGCGTTCAATCTGGACCGTGCCCTGGGCTGAGGCTCAGTGGCCGTGGCCGTCGGAGTGCTCCGGCGTGCCGCTCGACGGTGCCTGCTCCCCGGCGTGGACGGTGAAAGCGGCCGTGCGGACGACGCCGTCGTGCTTGAAGTCCAGGAACAGCCGGTAGCTGCCGGTGCTGGGCGCCGTGGCCGTGAAGGAGACCGCCGGTCCGGACTCGGTCCTGCCGTCGCCCGGTTCGCCGCCCGGGTGGACGTGCAGGTAGGCGAGATCCCCGGCCCGCAGGGCGACCAGGTGGCCGTAGGCGCCGAGGTAGGGCTGGAGGTCGGTGACCGGCTCGCCGTCGCGGGAGACGGACAAGCGCAGTTCGCTCGCCCGTCCGGGACGCAGGGTCCCGGTCAGCTCGACCTCGTAGCCGTCGACGCGGGCCGTGCCGGTGGCCGGCGGCAGCTCCTGCGGACGGTAGGGACCGGAGGCGGCGAGGTCGGCACCGAGGGTGAGGTTCTCCGCGCCCTTCCGCGCCGGGGTGAAGTCGGCGAAGACCCGGTAGCCGCCGGCCCGGGGCAGGTCGACGGGGGTGGCCCAGGTGCCGTCGGCGGCGCGGGCGGGATGCAGGTGCCGGTAGGTGAGCAGGTCGCGGGAGGCGACGATGAGGTGGAGCTCCTTGTCGTGCTCGCGGCGGTACTCGGTGACGGCCCGGCCGCGGTCGTCCCGGACGGTGAAGCGCAGTTCGGTGCGGTGCCCGGCGGTGACGCGCGGGGTCTTCAGATCGAGGGTGTAGCCGCCCTCGGAGATCTGCAGCCCGCCCGCCGGGGGCGTCTCGTGTCCCGTGTGGCCGTCGCCCTTCTCCGCCCCCGGTGCGGAGGGGGTGTGCCGCTCGTCGTGCGCCGGCGCCCGGTCCGCGACGACCGGGTCGAGTCCCTCGCCGACGCCGTAGGCCGTGCCGAAGGTGGCGGCCAGGGCGGCGGCGAACGCGGTGATCTTCAGTCCGGTGTTCATGGCCGTGACTCCTCGGAAGTGGGGACCCGCGGCTCACGTTGAGCCGCTCCATGCAGCTCACGATACCCCTGGGGGGTATCAAGTCAAGTCCTGCCCACGCTTGCACCTCATACCCGTGGGGGGTATACATGGAGATCGTCCGGCGGGTACCCCCGCCCCGTATCCACTCCAGGAGCGATCATGACCGTCCGTACAGCCGGTGCCGATGCCGAGGTGGAGCTCGCCATCGGCGGGATGACCTGCGCCTCGTGCGCCGCGCGGATCGAGAAGAAGCTCAACCGGATGGAGGGGGTCACCGCCACCGTCAACTACGCGACCGAGAAGGCCAGGGTGAGCTACGGCGGTGAGGTCACCGTCGGCGACCTGATCGCCACGGTCGAGGCCACCGGATACACGGCCCAGCGCCCCGCACCACCCGACGAGCCCTCCGGGGAGGACTCCGAGCCCGACGGACTCCGGCCGCTCAGGCAGCGGTTGGTGACAGCCGTGGCGCTGGCCGTCCCCGTCATCGCGATGGCCATGGTCCCCGCCCTGCAGTTCGAGTACTGGCAGTGGCTGTCACTGACGCTCGCGGCGCCGGTCGTCACGTACGCCGCCTGGCCGTTCCACAGGGCCGCGTTCACCAACGCCCGGCACGGCGCGGCCACCATGGACACGCTGATCTCGGTCGGCACGTCGGCCGCGTTCCTGTGGTCGCTGTGGGCGCTGTTCTTCGGCACCGCGGGCACCCCGGGGATGACGCACCCGTTCGAGCTGACCGTCGCCCGCAGCGACGGCGCCGGGAACATCTACCTGGAGGCCGCGGCCGGAGTGACCGCCTTCATCCTGGCCGGCCGCTATTTCGAGGCCCGCGCCAAGCGCAAGGCCGGTGCGGCCCTGCGCGCCCTGCTGGAGCTCGGCGCGAAGGACGTCACCGTACTGACCCCCGACCACGGGGAAAGGACGGTCCCGGTGGCCGAGCTGCGGACCGGCGACCGCTTCCTGGTGCGCCCCGGCGAGAAGATCGCGACCGACGGAACCGTCGTGGAGGGATCCTCCGCGGTGGACGCCTCGATGCTCACGGGCGAGTCGGTGCCGGTGGAGGTGGCCGCCGGCGACCCGGTCACCGGGGCCACGATCAACGTCGGCGGCAGGCTCGTCGTGGAAGCCACGAGGGTGGGCGCCGACACCCAGCTCGCCCGCATGGCCAGGCTGGTCGAGGACGCGCAGAACGGCAAGGCCGCCGCCCAGCGGCTCGCCGACAGGATCTCCGCGGTCTTCGTCCCCGTCGTCCTCGCCCTCGCCCTGGGCACCCTCGGCTTCTGGCTCGGCAACGGCGCCGGTCTCACGGCCGCGTTCACCGCCGCCGTGGCGGTCCTGATCATCGCCTGCCCCTGCGCCCTCGGCCTGGCCACCCCCACCGCCCTGATGGTCGGCACCGGCCGCGGCGCCCAGCTCGGCATCCTCATCAAGGGCCCCGAGGTCCTGGAGTCCACCCGCCGCGTCGACACCGTGGTCCTCGACAAGACCGGCACGGTGACCACGGGCCGGATGACCCTGCTGGCCGTGCACACCGCCGAGGGCACCGACGAGGCCGAAGCACTGCGGCTCGCGGGCGCGTTGGAGCACAGCTCGGAGCACCCGATCGCACGGGCCGTCGCCGACGGCGCCCGGCAGAAGGTGGGCGAACTGCCCACACCGGAGGACTTCGCGAACGTGCCCGGGCTCGGTGTCCAGGGCGTCGTCGAGGGCCACGCGGTCCTCGTCGGCCGGGAGGGCCTGCTCCGGGAGTGGGCGCTGGAGCTGCCCGAGGACCTGAGGCGGGCCGGGGAGCGGGCCGAGGCGGCCGGACACACCGCCGTCCTGGCCGCCTGGGACGGTGCGGCGCGCGCGGTCCTGGAGATCGCCGACGCGGTGAAGGAGACCAGCCCCGAGGCGATCCGCCGGCTGCGGGCACTCGGACTGCGGCCGGTCCTGCTGACCGGGGACAACGAGGCGGTGGCCCGGACCGTCGCCCGCGAGGTCGGCGTCGAGGAGGTCATCGCCGAGGTGCTGCCGCAGGACAAGGTGGACGTCGTCAAGCGGCTCCAGGCGCAGGGCCGTTCGGTCGCCATGGTCGGCGACGGGGTCAACGACGCGGCGGCGCTCGCCCAGGCCGATCTGGGCCTGGCCATGGGCACCGGCACGGACGCCGCGATCGAGGCCGGCGACCTCACCCTCGTCCGCGGGGACCTGCGGGCCGCGGCGGACGCCATCCGGCTCGCCCGCCGCACCCTGGGCACCATCCGGTCCAACCTGTTCTGGGCCTTCGCCTACAACGTCGCCGCCCTGCCGCTCGCCGCGGCCGGACTGCTCAACCCGATGATCGCCGGAGCCGCCATGGCCTTCTCCTCGGTCTTCGTGGTCGGCAACTCGCTGCGTCTGCGCACCTTCCGGGCCGGCTGACCGGGGTGGGCGAACCCGTGCGGATGGATCATGCGTACCGTGGGCACCTGGTGATTCGTCCACGATGCCACTGCGGGAGAGACAGATGAGCGAGCCGCCCACCACCGACCAGGACGTCACCCGTCCGCTCACCAGGCCCGTACCGCCCGCCGACGGACTGCGCAGGGTCGCCGCCGCGGTCCTCGGCGACCTCAGAGCCGTGGACGGCGCCCTGTACGCGGCGGTCGCCGCCACGCCGACGCCGACGCTCGACCGGGCGCTGCGCAGACTGTCCCACACGGCCGACCACTCCAAGATCTCGTTCGTCATCGCCGGGGCCCTCGCCCTGAGCGGGGCCCGGCCGCGGCGGGCGGCGCTGGCGGGGGTGGGGGCGGTCGCCGTGGCGTCGGCGTCGGCGAACCTGCTGGGGAAGCGGCTGGTGCGCAGGGATCGGCCGGACCGGGAGGCCGCGCGGGTGACCGTGGACCGGCATGTGCCCATGCCGACGTCGGCGTCGTTCCCTTCGGGGCACACGGCGTCGGCGGTCGCGTTCGCCACGGCGGTCGGGACGGTGCTGCCCGCGGCGTCGGTGCCGTTGGGGGCGCTGGCGTGTGCGGTGGGGTACTCGCGGGTGCACACGGGTGTGCACTATCCGGGCGATGTGGCCGCCGGGGCCATCCTCGGCATCGCCAGTGCGGCCACCGCGCTGGCCGTGGGCGCGGCCCGGCTTCCGGCGTCGTACGCCCCGCACCGGATGCGGTCCCTGCGCCGGCCGTGACCCACGGACGCCGGCGCGGCCCGCTCCGCGGCCGCCGGTGACGGGGACGGCGCCCCGGCCGCCCGTCGACCGCGTTCCCGCGCCCGCGGGGCTCAGCCCGAACGAGCGATGACCTGTCCGACGACGGAGCAGCGCCTCCCGCACCGGGGACAGGTCGCCTCACCGAAGGCATGGGTCAGGGCGTGCGCCACGTCCTCGTGGCCGTCCGCCAGGGCCAGCCCGTGCAGGCGGCGGCCGAGGCCGTCGAGGGCATCGGGAGCGGCCGGGTGGAGCGGGAGGGTCTCGACACCGTCGGAGAGGGCGTGGTCCTCCGACGTACTGAAGAAGCCCCGCTCGCCGATGACCACCCACAGCACCTCGGAGCAGTCCTCATCAGGGCATTCGAGCTCGTACTCCTCACTGACGAGGCCCCAGACCAGATCCTCTCCCCAGGAGATGTCGCCCTCCAGGTTCAGGACCGCCTCGAGCAGGTAGCAGTAGCCGTCCCGGTCCCCGGTGACCCGGCGCCACCGGTGGGCGGCGGCCAGCAGGCGTGCGACCTCGGGTGCCCGTCGGTCCCGCAGCTCCCGGGTCTCGTGCCGCTGATCGGCCTGGACCAGGAGTGCGCCGGCCAGGTGGAGGGCCGAAGCGGCCGTGTCGGCGTCGTCCCCCTCGGCCATGTCCGTCAGCGCGGGCAGCACCAGCGGGTGGGACACGTCGAGCGAACCGTTGTGATACAGCTCCGTCCAGAGGTCGCTCCAGACCTGGCTGTCCCGGCCGGCGGCGGCACGTTCCAGCAGGGCGGCCGGACGGCCGGAACCGGCTTCGTCCACAGGGGGAAACGGGGAGTTGCTCGTCACCCGCGACATCCAAGCAGACTCCGCCGGGCCGACGGCACCGGGAGGATCCCGGCGACGTCCGTGCGGGCGGCGGGTTCACCCGCTCCCGTACGGCACGGTGACCCCCGGCAGCGCGTACTCGTCCCGCCGCCCGCACATCCCGTACCCGCCGCGCCGGCTGGGTTCCGCCTCGTACGCCGTCGCCCCGGCCAGATGGGTGAGGTCTCCGCCCGCCAGCGCGTCCAGCTGCGCGCCCGTGCGTTCCGCGGCCGCCAGCGCACCCGCCCGCCACAACTCCCGCCACACCGGAACCCGTTCCCGCACCAGTCGCGCGGCCGCCCGCAGGAACTCCCGGTACGGCCCGTCGTCACCGGCACAGAGCGCCTCGCGCAGCACGAGGTACCCCTCGACCGCGAGGTCCCGCCGTCGCCGCGCCGCCGCCTCCACCCGGGTGTCCGTACCGGCCGGGAGCGTCGCGGCGTCCGCGTACCGTCCGGGGTCGGCCAGCACCTCCGCCGGGAAGGTGAACACGGCGTCCCCGGCCTCCGGCAGCCCGCTGTTCTGCATCAGCACCGTGACCCGCAGATCCCCGCCCTGCACCATCCGGTGCACGGTCCCCGGCGTGAACCAGGCCACCGTCCCCGGCCGCAGCGGGATGTCCCGGTAGCCGTCGGGGCTCAGCGTCTGCACGGCGCCCCGGCCGCCGGTCACGACGTACGCCTCCGTGCACACCAGGTGCAGATGCGGACTGCCGCCGCACACCCCGTCGGCGGCCTCCCAGTCGTAGGCGCTGAGATGCGACAGGCCGACCGCGCCGGGGAGCGGAGCGGGCCCGCTCACCACGGCAGACCGTCCAGATGCTTCTCCACCCGCTCCCGGTCCCACACCCCGTCCGCGACCACGATGCGGTACCGGTACGCGAACGACTCCCCCGGCGGCAGCGCGAACTCCTCGAAGAACGCCCACGAGAACGCGACCGACGGTATGGGCTGCGAGCGCACGAACCAGTGCGACGGGTGGACGGCGCTCCCGTCGAGGTTCTCCGGCGCGTGCGCGAAGACGAGCGTGGAGTGACCGTCGTGCTCGTCGTGTTCGGCGCTGAACGAGAGCCACGGCGCCCGCGTGCCCATGAGTTCTCCGGCCTCGGCACCGGCACCCGCGCCGACGTCCGGCACGAGGACCGTACCGCCCGTGAAGTCGCGCGGCCCGCGCCACTGCAGCCCGGTGTAGCCGGCCATCTCACGGCCGGCGGTGGTGGGCGAGCCGAACTCCAGTGCCACCTCACGCAGGTTGGTGAGCCGGATCGACCAGTCCAGCACCCAGGCCCCGGCCGCCACGTCCACCGAGTGGACGCTCAGCCCGCGTTCCTCGCGCGCCCACTCGGCGCCCCCGTTCTCCACCCAGGTGAGGTCCTCGGTGCAGTCGAAGCGCTCCTCCCCGGCCTCGAACGCGGAGAAGCCGTCGTGCCGCATGGAGCCGATCCGCTCGGGCAGCGCCAGGTAACCCCGCCCGTGCACATAGGAGTTGCCGCCCCAGAAGTTCTGCCCGGACAGGTGGCTGGCCGTCATCTGCAGCCCTTTGTGCCAGCGGTGGTCGTTGGGCCGGTACCCGGTCACCGTGTGCCCGGCGAGCGTGCGCACCGGATGGGCGTACGGCTTGCGGGACTCGAACGGCTCGGGGTCGGGCCGGTAGACGTAGCGGAGGATCTCGGTGCCGCCCGGTGCCGTCACCGTGACGGACTCGCCGTGACGGTGGGTGACGCGGATGCTCATGCGCGCTCCTCGGTCGCCCAGTCGAGCCGGCCGCCGTGCATGGCCGCGTGGAAGGGGTCGCCGGGCGTGATCTCGCCGGCCCGCACCGGTCGCCCGGTGAACGCGGCCTTGTACAGCGCGGCGGCGAACTCCAGGGTGCCGCGCGCCTCCTGGCCGCTGCCCGGTGGCCGCACCCCCGCGTCGTAGGCGTCGAGCAGGGTCTTCAGCTGGGCCGTGTGCGAGCTGGGGACGTCGAGCGCCGGAGCGCGCCAGGCGGCGGCCCGCTCGGCGGGGACGTGCCGGGCCGGGGTGTAGGTCCAGTCGTCGTTGCCGTGCCCGTAGAGGTGGGTGAGTTCGACCGTGGCGTCGGCGCAGTCGACGCGGACGCGGCTCACCTCGTCCGGGGAGAGCACGCTGTTGACGACGGTCGCGAGCGCGCCGCCACGGAAGCGGACCAGGGCGGTGGAGACGTCCTCGCTCTCGGTGTCGTGGACGAGGCGCGCCGCCATGGCCCGTATCTCCTCCCACTCGCCGAGCAGGTGCAGCAGCAGGTCGTACTGGTGGATGCCGTGCCCCATGGTGGGTCCGCCGCCCTCGGTGGCCCAGCGTCCGCG
Organism: Streptomyces sp. AC558_RSS880; assembly: GCF_019049255.1. Classification (GTDB taxonomy): domain Bacteria; phylum Actinomycetota; class Actinomycetes; order Streptomycetales; family Streptomycetaceae; genus Streptomyces. The sequence goes on from NZ_JAGMUJ010000150.1 coordinate 124,890, forward strand.
CCAGGGCACGGAGTAGTACGCGGCGTCCCGGTGCCAGGTGGTCTGGCAGTGCGCGACCAGCGGGGCGCCCAGTTCACCGCTGCGGATCAGCTCGCGGGCGTGGGCGGCGCCGGAGCCGTAGCGGTGCTGGAAGACCACGGACGCGTACGCCCCGGACGCCTCCTCGGCGGCCGCGATGTCGTCGTACTCGGCGAGCGACAGGCACAGCGGCTTCTCGCACAGCACCCACGCGCCGGCCTTGAGGGCGGCCACCGTCTGCTCCCGGTGGAGCGAGGGCGGGGTCCCGATCAGCACCAGGTCCGGCCGTACGGCGTCCAGCATCGCGCTCATCGAGGTGAACCCGGCGACCTGCTCCCCCGCGGAGGCGCGGAAGGCGTCGAGCCGGCCCTGGTCCACGTCGACGGCGGCGACCAGTTCGGTGCGGTCGGCGTGGGCGCGCAGCGCGGGCAGATGGCCGCCGCTGACGATGGCGCCGGTGCCGACGACGGCGACACGGCGGCGGACGGGGGACAAGGACATGCGGCGCTCCTCGGAACGACGACGACGGCAGGCCGGGCAGCGTTCAGAAAGCGCTTTCCCTCACAGTCGACCCTAGGCCCGCGCGCAGGCAGCGACAACCCCGTGTCCCGATTTCGGGATCATCGGAAGCCCGCGGCTCCCCTACGCCCGCGCCCCGCCCTCCGAGCGCAGCCCTCCGCCCTGCCCCAGCAACCGGTACCGCCGCTCGGGCCGCCCCGTCGCCCCGTACCGCAACGACACCTCCACGGCGCCCACGGTGTGGAAGTACTCCAGATACCGGCGGGCGCTGACCCGCGAGACCCCGGTCAGAGCCGCGCACTCGGTGGCCGACAGGGTGCCGTCGGTCTCGCGCAGGGTGCGCTCGACCAGCCCCGCGGTCTCCGCGCTCATGCCCTTGGGCAGCACCGGGGCCGCCGGCCCCGCCACCCCGGCCAGCACCCGGTCGACGTCCGCCTGACCGCGGACCACCGTGTCGAGCAGCCGGCCGCGCCGGCCGGCGTAACGCTCCAGGCGCCCGCGCAGGTCCTCGAAGTCGAACGGCTTGAGCAGATAGTCGACGACCCCGTGCCGGACCGCGCCGCGCACCGCGTCCGCCTCCCGGGCGGCGCTGATGACCATCACGTCACAGTCGTGCCCGGCGGTCCGCAGCCGAGGAATGACGTCGAGACCGAAGAGGTCGGGCAGGTACAGATCGAGCAGCACCAGATCGGGACGGAGTTCGTCCACGGCGGCGATGGCCTGCTCACCGGTCCCGGCGACACCGACGACCCGGAACACGTCGAGGCGTTCGACGTAGGCGCGGTGCACCCGGGCCACCCGGAAGTCGTCGTCGACCACGAGTACGTCGATCGCGTCGACGGCCGCGGGCGCGGACCGCCCGTCCGTCGTGCTGCTCATCGGTTCCGCTCCTTCCGCCACCGCGTCGGTGAGGTGGCCGCGGCCACCGGGGCGGCGGCCGTCACATCCGGCGGCCACGACGCAGCGCCGCGCGGGCGCCGGAACCGTCCATCATGGCCCTCACCTGCGGCCGGGGAAAGAGACGTGCACCACTGACGGCCTCCCGCTGACGCAATGACCACAACCTCCATTGGTTCCGCAAGCGCGACAGCCCGGCGGCGCGCGGGCACCATGTGGCCCGCGTCACCCTCCCCCCACAGGGCATGGCGTGATCTCCAGACGACCGACCGACAGGTGGTGGCACTCGTGCGCCTGCGCACACCCCTCGCCCTGCTCGGGGCCGCCGTGCTCGTACTCGTGGGCCCGCCGCTGCTCACGACCGGCAGCGGCACCGAGACCGGCACGCAGATCCCGGGTCTGCGCTTCATGGTTCCCAACTCGCCCGGCGGCGGCTACGACATCACGGCCCGTACGGCCGCGAAGAACGCCGAGGACGCCGGGCTCACCCACACCATCGAGGTGTTCAACCTGCCCGGCGCCGGCGGCACCGTCGGATTGAGCCGGCTGGTGAGCGAGCACGGCAACGGCAAGCTCGCCATGTCGATGGGCCTGGGCGTGGTCGGCGCCGTCCGCTCCAACGACGCGCCGAAGACCCTGGCGGACACCACCCCGATCGCCCGGCTCACCGAGGAGCAGGACGTCGTCGTGGTCGCCAAGGACTCTCCGTACAGGACGATCGACGATCTGATCGGCGCCTGGAAGGAGAACCCCGGCAAGCTCCCGGTGGGCGGCGGGTCCTCCCCCGGCGGGCCCGACCACCTCGCGCCGATGCTGATGGCGCGGGCCGCCGGGATCCCCCCGAAGCAGGTCAACTACATCCCCTTCGACGGCGGCGGCGAACTGCTCGCCTCGATCCTCGGCAACAAGGTGGCCTTCGGCGTCTCCGGCGTCGGCGAGTACCTCGACCAGATCAAGTCCGGTGAGCTGCGCCTGCTCGCGGTCACCGGCCCGGAGCGGGTCGACGGCCTCGACGCGCCCACGCTCGAGGAGGCGGGCTACGACGTGAGTTTCACCAACTGGCGCGGCATCGTCGCCCCGCCCGGCCTCACCGACGCCGAGCGCGACAAGCTCGTCCGCCTGGTGCGGGAGCTGCACGACTCGAAGGAGTGGCGGGAGTCGATGCGGCGCAACGGCTGGGACGACGCCTTCCTGACCGGCGAGGAGTTCGGCGCGTTCCTGGACTCCGAGGACAAGCGCGTGGTCTCGGTGCTGAAGGAGCTCGGACTGTGACGACCTCGACCACCGACACGTCGCCGGCGCCCGCCGCCGGACGGCGCTCCTGGCTCCGCGACCACTCCGAACTCGGCGTCTGCGTACTGCTGCTGGCCCTCGGCGTGCTCGTCCTGACCGACGCGCTCACCATGGACGTCGACATCGCCCAGCGCGGGCCCGTCGGCCCGAAGACCGTGCCGGTCGTGGTCGGGATCGGGCTGCTCGTCGTGGCCGCCCTGCTCGCCGTCGACGTGCTGCGCGGCGGCCGGGGGCAGGCCGAGTCCGGCGAGGACGTCGACCTGTCCGAACCCGCCGACTGGCGCACGGTGCTGCTGCTGACGGGAGTGTTCCTCGGCGCCGCCGTCCTCATCGAGCCGCTCGGCTTCCCCGTCGCGGGCGCCCTGCTCTTCTGGGGCGCGGCCTTCGCGCTCGGCAGCCGCAGGCCCGACCGCGATCCGCTGATCGCGGCGGTGGTCTCCTTCGTCACCTACGCCGTGTTCAACAACCTGCTCGGAGTGCCGCTGCCCGGCGGTCCGCTGATGGGAGTGCTGTGACATGAACGCCTTCAACTCCCTCATGGACGGCTTCGGTACCGCCCTCACCCCGCTCAACCTGCTGTGGGCGGCCGTGGGCGTGCTGCTCGGCACGGCGATCGGCGTGCTGCCCGGCATCGGCCCGGCGATGGCGGTGGCGCTGCTGCTGCCGGTGACGTACGGGCTCGATCCGGTCGGCGCGTTCATCATGTTCGCCGGGATCTACTACGGCGCGATGTTCGGCGGTTCGACCACCTCCATCCTGCTGAACACGCCCGGGGAGAGCGCGGCCGTGGTCGCGGCCATGGAGGGCAACCCCATGGCCAAGTCGGGGCGCGGTGCCCAGGCCCTCGCGGCCGCCGCGATCGGGCACTTCGCGGGCGGCATGGTCGGCACGGTCCTGCTGGTGGCGCTGGCTCCGACGGTCGCGGACCTGGCGGTGGACATCGGCGCGCCGGACTACTTCGCCATCATGGTGCTGGCGTTCATCGCCGTGACGTCGGTGCTGGGTTCGTCCCGGGTCCGGGGCATGGCCTCGCTGCTGATCGGTCTGACGATCGGCCTGGTGGGCCTGGACCAGATGACCGGCCAGCAGCGGCTGACCTTCGGCTCGCTGCAACTCGCCGACGGCATCGACGTGGTGATCGTCGCGGTGGGCCTGTTCGCCATCGGCGAGGCGCTGTGGGTCGCCGCGCATCTGCGGCGCAGGCCGCCGGAGCCGATCCCGGTGGGCCGGCCGTGGCTGGGCCGCGCGGATGTGCGGCGCACCTGGAAGTCCTGGGCGCGCGGTCCGTTCATCGGCTTCCCGTTCGGCGCGATCCCGGCGGGCGGCGCGGAGATCCCGACCTTCCTGTCGTACGTCACCGAGAAGCGGCTGTCGAAGCACAAGGACGAGTGGGGCAAGGGCGCCATCGAGGGCGTCGCGGGCCCGGAGTCGGCCGCGTCGGCCTCGGCGGCGGGCACGCTGGTGTCGATGCTGACCCTGGGCCTGCCGACCACGGCGGTCGCGGCGGTGATGCTGGCCGCGTTCCAGCAGTACGGCATCCAGCCCGGCCCGCTGCTGTTCGAACGCGAACCCGACCTGGTGTGGGGCCTGATCGCCTCGCTCTTCGTCGGCATGGTGCTGCTGCTCGCCCTCAACCTGCCGCTGGCGCCGGTGTGGGCGAAGCTGCTGCGCATCCCGCGGCCGTACCTCTACGCCGGGATCATGTTCTTCGCGGCGGTGGGCGCGTACGCGGTCGGCGGTGAGGTGATCGACCTGGTACTGCTGCTGATCATCGGCCTGATCGGCTTCGGCATGCGGAGGTACGGGCTGCCGGTGCTGCCCGCTGTCATCGGCGTCATTCTCGGCCCGGCCGCCGAACAGCAGCTGCGTCGCGCCCTGCAGATCAGCGACGGCAGCGTCACGGGTCTGGTCGACACGCCGTTCTCGGTGGTGGTCTACGCGGTGGTCGTCCTGCTGCTGGCCTGGCCGCTGGTGCGCAAGGCGCTGCCCCGGAAGGGCGCCGGGGCCTGATCGCTCGCGGGTTCCTCCCCGCGGGGCGTGCGTGCCCCGACGGCGCGGGGAGGGATCACGCCGGCCGGTGCGTCCGCCGTCCGCCGGATCCACCCACGGCAGGGGACGCGCGACCGCGGCCCTCGAGGACGCGTCCGACCCGCAGGCGGCGTCGCCGCTCAGCGGCCTCGGGTACCGGGGCGCTCGGCGCGCCGCCGGTCACGCAACGCCGGTCACGCGCCGCCGGTCACGCAACGCCGGTCACGCACCGTGGTGGCTCGTCCGCGCCGTTGCCGCACGCACTCCGGGCGGCAACGGCGCCTCGGCCGCGGTGGGCATCGGGCACACCGCGGTCCGGCCGTCCCGGCCACGCCGCCCGCCGCGGCGAGCCGGGGTTCCCGCTCCTCGCGGGACCTGTCCGTCCGCCGTGTCAGGTACCCGCCCCCGTGGCGGTGTGCCACGGCACGAAGGCGTTCGTCAGACCCGCGAGGGCCGGGCGCAGCTCCGGGTGGTGGCGCAGCAGCACCGTGCTCATGCTGTTGTCGTCGATCCAGGCCAGGCCGGCCTGGGAATACACCTCGGGGGTGTAGTGGTCGGTGAAGAAGCGGTCGCTGTTCAGCCGGCGCGAGGCCATCAGGACGAAGACGCGGAACGCCGTGTCGCTGAACGCGAACCCGGCCGGCAGCCTCTCCGCGTACAGCCCGACCATGAGGTCGACCTTCTCGATGTCGCCGTCGTAGAGCCGCTCGATCTGCTCCGCCCACGCCGGGTCGTCCGTCAGCTCGGCGAAGCTCGCCGCGGGCCGCAGCCGCAGCAGCCGCCGGAACTCGTTGTACCGGGGGACGCCCAGCTCGCGGGAGCGCAGGATGTCCGTGGCGGCGAGGTCCTGCAGATGCCCGTCCGGACGCTCGAACTCCTGCAGGAACCTGGGGAAGTTGTGCAGGGTGACCAGTCCCGGGTGGAGCGTGCCGAAGCTGTAGAGCAGGTCGGCCGTCCCGGTGGCCCGCAGGACCTCCAGCGCGCCGGGCCCCGAGATGTCGCGGAGGCTGCAGTGCCGCAGGGTCCGGTCGTCGGTCACGGAACGCAGATGCCACGCGTCACGGATGAGCGGGTGCATCCGGTAGACGGCGACGAACTCCTCGGTGAGGGAGTACGGGACGCCGTAGTGGTCACGGGCGCCACCGGGGATGCCGCTGACGGCCTCGCTGCGGCTGATCCGGCCGAACAGGTCGTGCACGCGTTCGCCCGCGAGGCCCCACCAGTTGGCCCGCAGCGCCTTGACGGTCGTGGGGTGGCTGATCACCGCCGGCGTCCACTCCACGGTGTGGATCTTGGCGAGGAGGGCCGCGTTGACCAACCGGGCACGCTGGAACAGCTCCTCGTCGGCCCACGACGGGTACGCGTCGTGCAGGTGGTCGCAGATCGCGTTGTGCTCCCGGGCGAACAGGTCCTGCATCATCGCGAGTCCCAGCCAGAACCCGGGCACGCGGGAGAAGTCCGTGGGCGACGGCGACCGCTCGTCGTCCCACAGCCGGATCCTGCCCCTCTCACCGGTGCGCGTCAGCCGCTGTGCGGTCTCGTCCGTCCCGTAGATCTGTGAGGCGTCCCACCAGTGGGAGGAGACGTTGACACGGGTGTCGGGCGTCCCTGCGGGTGCCCGCGGGTCCCGGGTCGGGTCGTCCGGCGTCCGCATGATCCGCATGGGCCGTTCCGGCCAGGGATCGTCGTCCACGAGCGGCACTTCCCAGGGCCGTTCCGTGGGACTCGTCCCGTGGCTGAACCAGTCACGGACCATGAACTGGAGCCAGGCGGCGACCAGCGAGTTGACCGACTCGGCCGGGATCAACGCGTCGCGGGTGAGCAGGGCGCGGCTGACCTCGCGGGGAGTCGGCCGGGACAGCACGTCCTCGGGAGTGGCCGGGCCGATCCTGTCCAGTGGGATGTTCCGGCCGAAACGGGTGCCCGCCATGCCCATGCGCGGCTCGTCGAGGTCGTTGTGACTGCCGTCGGCGGTCCGGTTGACCCGGTGGCTCCCGGACGGCGGCCCGACGTCGGGCGGATTCACCGAGGGCAGGGAGCCGGTGTCGTGGAGGTTCTCCTGCCGGAGCCTGACACGCAGTCCCAGGAGAGTCAGCAGACCCGGCAGGACGGGCAGCCGGTCCCAGCCGATGCGCCGGTCGACGTACTCGGCACCGCCGGTGACGATCCGCCAGAAGAGGGACGTACGGTATCCGGCCGTGGAAGGCCGTCCGGCGCGTCGCTGCTCGGTCATCGCGGTACTCCTTGCTCCGCCGCCCTTCCGTCGCCACCCCATGGGGCAGTGGGCGCGGGAGGTTCCGGCGGCGGACACCGTGTCGGCGGCCGGGACGGCGGTGGTCGGCTCACGGCCGGAATCGGGGTGCCGGCTGAGCGGGACCGGGAAAGGGGAGTTTCCGACATGCCCCGCGATCCATGCTAGGAGGGGCCTCGCCCACCTGCACGTCGAGGACGGCGGCGTGACCGGCCGGCGCGCGCCACCCACCCGATCGGCCTAGTGTGGACGGAGGGGGTGACTCACCGTGGGGCCGACACGAGGAGAGCACGATGGGCAGCGTCGCCACGAACACCTTCCCGACGTACCGAGCGGTCGCCAGTTTCGAGCGGGCCAGGGAAGTCGCCCGCACAACCTCGCCGTTCACCATCGAGGTCCGCTTCCTCGGCGGACTGACGAGCACTCAGCAGGACGCCTTCGCCGCGGCGGCCGACCGTTGGGCCAGGGTCATCGTCGGGGACCTGGACACCGCGCTCGTCGGCGGTGACGTCATCGACGACCTGCTGATCGAAGCCGAAGGCGTGGACATCGACGGCCCCGGGAAGATCCTGGGGATGGCCGGGCCCACCGACTTCCGCGACGAGTCCGCCCAGTTCGGCCGGCTTCTGCCGGCGAAGGGCGTGATGAGGTTCGACTCCGCCGACCTCGCCGTGATGGAAGCGGACGGCACGCTGGTCGACGTCATCACGCACGAGATGGGACACGTCCTGTGCGTCGGCACCCTGTGGAGCGAATTCGGCCTCCTCAAGGGCGCCGGCAGCCGGAACCCCACCTTCGTGGGTGCGGGCGCGATGGCGGAGTTCGCCGCGCTCCTCGGCGAGGAGGACCCGGTCCCGGTACCGGTCGCCAACTTCGGCGGACCCGGAACCCAGGACAGCCACTGGCGCGAGGCCGTCTTCGTCACCGAACTGATGTCGCCGTTCATCTCCGGTGCGAGCAACCCGCTGAGCCGGATGACCGCGGCGAGCCTCGGCGACATGGGCTACCAGGTCGACCTCGAGGGCGCCGAGCCCTACGAGCTCCCGGACCTGCTCCAGATCGCCAGGGAAGGCGCCCTCGTACCGCACACGGCGCCCCTGGGCGACGGCATGATGCTGCCGGTGGTACCCACCAGGCTCCCCGCCGCGACACCGTAGAGCCACCCCGGGCCACGACGGTCACCGTCGTACGGCTGTCGCGGCCCGCCCCGCCCGGTCTTCACCGCATCCGGTGGCGGAGAAAGCCCCTTGCGGTATCCGGTGACGGAGAAAGCCGTGGCGCGGAGTTCGGCCTCTCGTGGCACCCACCTCGACCCAACCTCTTGACGCGTAAATGACAACAGTGGCTTGATGTTCCGTATGGGAGCGCTCCCACATCCTTCAGGGAAGGGGAACAACCATGCGCGACATCCGCCTCCTGCACTTACGCACGCTTCCGCTCCTCGGCCTGCTGGCCGCCCTGCTCCTCCCCGTGACCGCAACCGCCGCCCCGGCCGCGGCAGCCGCCCCGGCGGCGGCCGACCCGGTGCGCGTCATGCCGCTGGGCGACTCCATCACCGGGTCGCCCGGCTGCTGGCGGGCCCTGCTGTGGAACCGACTGCTGGACGCCGGGCACACGAACGTCGACTTCGTCGGCACCCTGCCCGCGCAGGGCTGCGGCGTGGCGCACGACGGGGACAACGAAGGGCACGGCGGCGAACTGGTCACCAACGTGGCGGACCAGAACCTGCTTCCCGCACGGCTGGCGGCGACGCTGCCCGACATCGTTGTCATGCACTTCGGCACGAACGACGTCTGGAGCAGCGTCTCCCCCGACCGCATCCTCGCCGCCTACACCAAGCTCGTGGGGCAGATGCGGGAGTCCAACCCGGACATGCGGGTCCTCGTCGCCCAGATCATCCCCATGAACCCCGGCACCTGCGCCGCCTGCGCCCAGCGCGTGGCCGACTTCAACGCCCGTGTCCCCGCGTGGGCCGCGGCGACGAGCACCGACCGCTCCCCGGTGACCGTGGTCGACCAGTGGACGGGGTTCGACACGGCCACCGACACCTACGACGGCGTCCACCCGAACGACGCCGGCAACGAGAAGATCGCCGCGCGCTGGTTCCCGGCCCTGGCCGCGCTGCTGGAGGCGGGCGTCCCCGGCGGCCCGGGCGGGCCCGGCGGCGCCACCTGCACCGCGTCCTTCCGCGCGGTCTCCACCTGGCAGGGCGGCTACCAGGCCGAGGTGACGGTACGCAACACCTCCGCCGCCCCCGTCACGGGCTGGACGGTGACGGTCGTACCGGCCGACGGCGCCCGTGTCGGCCAGGTCTGGAACGGCACCCTCGGCACGGCCGCCGACGGCACGGCCACCGTCACCAACGCGAGCTGGAACGGGGCCCTCGCCCTCGGTGCGAGCGCCACCTTCGGCCTCATCGCCACCGCCCCGGCGACCTCCTCCGCCCCGACGGCGACCGTCGACTGCACGGCCGCCTCCTGACCGCACGGCGCACAGCAAGGACAACCGACCGCACCCCCACTGGAGCCGCCATGAGACCCCGTACGCCCGCCTCCCCACGAGCCGTCGGCCTTCTCGCCGCCCTCCTGGGACTCCTCCTCCCGTTCCTCGCCTCCACCACTCCGGCGCACGCGGCGCCCACCGGCTTCCGCGTCGAGAACGGCCGGCTCCTCGAGGCGTCCGGGAACGACTTCGTGATGCGCGGTGTCAACCACGCGCACACCTGGTACGCCGACCGGATCGGCTCGCTGGCGCACATCAAGGCCAAGGGCGCCAACACCGTGCGCGTCGTCCTCTCCAGCGGCGACCGCTGGACCCGCAACGACGCCTCCGACGTGGGAGACGTCGTCGCGCAGTGCAAGCAGAACCGGCTGATCTGCGTCCTGGAGGTGCACGACACCACCGGCTACGGCGAGCAGAGCGGAGCGGCCACCCTCTCCCGGGCCGCCGACTACTGGATCAGCGTCCAGGGCGCCCTGGCCGGCCAGGAGGACTACGTCATCGTCAACATCGGCAACGAGCCCTACGGCAACACGAACTACACGGCCTGGACGGCCGACACCAAGGCCGCCGTCCAGAAGCTGCGCGCCGCCGGGTTCGACCACACGCTGATGGTCGACGCCCCCAACTGGGGCCAGGACTGGGCCTTCACCATGCGCGACAACGCCGCCTCGGTCTTCGCCGCCGACCCGGACGCCAACACCGTGTTCTCCATCCACATGTACGGCGTCTTCGACACCGCCGCCGAGATCAGCGACTATCTGGGCCGCTTCGTCTCGGCGAAACTCCCCATCGTGGTGGGCGAGTTCGGCCACAACCACTCCGACGGCGACCCCGACGAGAACACCATCCTGGCCGTCACCCGGCAGCTCGGGCTCGGCTACCTCGGCTGGTCCTGGAGCGGCAACGGCGGCGGTGTCGAGTACCTCGACATGGTCACGAACTTCGACCCGGACCAGCTGACCAGCTGGGGTGAGCGGCTCTTCGACGGTGCCGACGGCATCGCGGCCACCTCCGAGGAGGCCGCGGTCTACGGATCCGGCCCGGGCGACGACACCACGGCCCCGACCGCTCCCGGCACCCCGGTTGCCTCGGCGGTGACGGCCTCGTCCGCGACCCTCACCTGGGGCGCCGCCACCGACGCGAACGGTGTCACGGGCTACGACGTCGTGCGGATCAGCGGCGGTGCGGAGAGCGTCGTCACCACGACGGCCGGCACCTCCGCCACCGTCACCGGACTCACCCCGGACACGGCCTACACCTTCGCCGTCTACGCCCGGGACGCCGCCGGCAACCGCTCGCAGCGCTCCGCCACGGTGACCGTCACCACGTCCTCCGGCGGCACGGCGGGGGCCTGCGAGATCGGCTACCGGGTGACGGGCGAGTGGCCCGGCGGGTTCCAGGGCGAGGTCACCGTCCGCAACACGGGCGGCTCGGCGGTGAACGGCTGGACGCTGCGCTGGGCCTTCCCCGCCGACCAGCGCATCACCCACATGTGGGGCGGTACGCCGACGCAGAGCGGTTCCGAGGTCAGCGTCACCTCCGCCTCGTACACCGCGTCGATCCCCGCCTCGGGCTCGGTCAGCCTCGGCTTCACGGCCTCGCGGACCGGCGCGAACCCCAGCCCCACGGCGTTCAGCCTCAACGGCGCGGACTGCTCCGTGGCCTGACGGACCGCTGCCCGGAAGGCACCCTCCCCCTTCCGGGCGGCCTGCCGTCCCGGTCGGCTCAGACGAGGTGGGCGAAGACCACCAGGTTCTCGGTGTAGTCCTTGGCGGCATGGTCGTAGGCCCCGGAGCAGGTGATGAGCCGCACCTGGGCGTCGGGGGTGTCGGCGTACACGCGCTCATCGGGGAAGTCGTCCTTCTCGAAGGACTCCGCCTCGTCCACCACGAACGTCGCCTTGCTGCCGTCGGCGCGCAGCACCCGGAAACGGTCGCCCTTGTCGAGTTCGCCGAGCCGGGCGAACACGGCCGGGGACGTCGCCGTGTCCACGTGTCCGGCGATGATCGCCGTACCGCGTTCGCCCGGGGAGACTCCCTCGGCGTACCAGCCGACCAGGTTGGTGTTGTGGGGCGGCGGCGGATCGAGCCGGCCCTGGCTGCCGATGGCGAGGTCGGTGAAGGGGGCGTCGACGTCGATGGCGGGGATGAGCAGCCGGGTCGGCTCGGACCGCGGCAGGTGCCTGGCCGCCGGTTCACGGGTGGCGGGCTCGTCGGCGGCGGGGGCGGACGGCGCGGCGGAGACCGCGGCCGCCGCGCGCGGCCCGTGGGCGTTGTCGGGAGGGTCTTCCCCGCCGCCCATCAGCGTCGTGGCCAGCACCAGGCCGGCTCCGCTCCAGAAGACCGCCGTCATGACGGCGCGCAGCCTCCGCCGCGCCGGCGGCGTCTGATCGGTTTCGAGGGAGGAAAGGGGACTGGCCGGCATCGGGGGGACCACCTCATTCGGACACGGCACACGGACGAGCGAGCGGGGCCGTCATGACGCGCGAGGCACGTACGACGGCCCCGTTATGGCGCCGGACACGGCTCAGGCCACGCTCCCGGCGGCCTTCTTGCGGCGCAGCGCGTAGGCTCCGGTGCCGAGGACCGCCAGTGCGGCCATACCACCCGCGGTGACACCGGGCTCGGCGAGCCCGCCGCCACCGGTGTGCATCCCGCCGCGCGGCTTCTCCTTGTTCCACTCCTTGTCCTGCTTGCCGCTGTAGGACTCCTCGCTGTGCGAGTCGTCCTTCTCCTTGTACGTCTCGGGGTCGTACTTCGGGTCCTTGGCGGTGCCCCAGTCCTCCTCGTTCACGGCGGTCAGGGCCCCGCCGCCCGTGTGCACGCCGCCGTGCGGCTTGTCGTGCTCGTCGTACTTACCGCCCTTGTCGTACTCCTTGCTCTCCTTCTCGTACTCCTTGCCGTCCTTCTCGTACTCCTTGCCGCCCTTGTCGTACTCCTTGCTTTCCTTCTCGTACTCCTTGCTGGAGGAAGACTTGTCGTGCCCCCCGTCGCCCGACTGGTCGGCGTAGGCTGCGGGCGCGGCGATGGCGAGGGCCGCCGTGGCCGTCGCGGTGGCAAGCAGCATGCGGGCAGAGCGCATCTGAGAGTCCTTCCACAGGAGGCCGGGCAGCTGACTCCTCGTCAGCACGGATGTCCCGGGCTCCGGCATGATCCACACTCAGCCATGGCGCCCGACCTCACCATCCGGGACGTTCACACGGGTTAACGCCCCCACCCTTCCGGCGGCACACCGTCCGCGTCCGCCCCTGTCCGGCCTCCCTTGCCCCGGACCGCGCCGCCGCCTAGCCTGATTTTGTGCCGCCAATAAACAAAACCCGTTCGCACAGTGTGGTGCCGGGTACCGACCTCGTCCGACTCCGTCTCGCCCTGACCGCCTTCTTCGCCCTCGACGGCTTCGTCTTCGCCGGCTGGGTGGTGCGCATCCCCGCCATCAAGGAACAGACCGGCGCCTCCGCGAGCGCCCTCGGCCTCGCCCTGCTCGGCGTCTCCGCCGGGGCCGTGATCACCATGACACTCACCGGCCGCCTGTGCCGCCGGTACGGCAGCCACCTCGTCACCGTCGTCTGCGCGGTCCTGCTCTGCCTCAGCGTCGGACTGCCCCCGCTGACCCGTTCCGTCCTCGCGCTCGGCGTCGTACTGCTGCTGTTCGGCGCGGCGTACGGCGGGATCAACGTCGCCTTCAACAGTGCCGCCGTCGACCTGGTGGCCGCGCTGGGGCGGCCGATCATGCCCAGCTTCCACGCGGCGTTCAGCCTGGGCGGCATGATCGGCGCGGGGCTGGGCGCGCTGGTCGCCGGTTCGCTGTCGCCGGCCCGGCACCTGTGGGGGCTCGCCGTCGTCGGACTGCTCGTGACGGCTGTCGCGGGACGAGCGCTGATGCGGTGCGAGCCACTGACCCCGGCGGACGCGGGACGGACCGCGTCAGCGCCCGCCCCGCACCGGCCGGACCGGCGTACCCGCGCGCTGGTGATCGTCTTCGGGCTCATCGCGCTGTGCACCGCGTACGGCGAAGGGGCGCTGGCCGACTGGGGCGCGCTCCATCTGGAGGAGGACCTCGGCGCCTCGCCGGGTGCCGCGGCCGTCGGGTACTCCTGTTTCGCGCTCGCCATGACGGTCGGGCGGCTCTCCGGAACGACGCTGCTGGAGCGGCTGGGCCGGACCCGTACCGTCCTCGCGGGCGGCTCCACCGCGGCGGCCGGCATGCTGCTCGGCGCGCTCGCGCCGTCCCTGTGGGCGGCCCTGCTCGGTTACGCGGTCACCGGCCTCGGGCTCGCGAACCTGTTCCCCGTGGCCGTCGAGCGGGCGGGCGCGCTCGCGGGCCCCGGCGGGGTCGCCACCGCCTCCACCCTGGGCTACGGCGGCATGCTCCTCGGCCCGCCCGCGATCGGCTTCATGGCGGACTGGTTCAGCCTCCCGGCCGCCCTGACCAGCGTGGCCGTACTGGCGGCGGTGGCCACCGTCATCGGCTTCGCGACCCGTCACGTGGACGCGGGCTGATTCCGTGCGGCCCCCGGCCGTCCGGGCGGTGGTGAGGGCGGGACGGATGGGGTGCGCGGTACCGGGGTACCCGGATGCCGGCGTCCGCCGGTCCTCCGCCGACGGGCGCCGACCACGCGACCGCCCCTCCACGGACAATGGGAGAGACCGTGACCGAGCAGCAGAATCCCGTCGAGCAGCACCCGACACCCGACTTCCCGTCCCAGGACCAGCCGCACCCCGGCTGGACCGGCCCCATGGACCCGCCGCCGGACCACGGGGAGGACTCCTACCGGGGCAGCGGCCGGCTGACGGACCGCACGGCCGTGATCACGGGCGGGGACTCGGGGATCGGCCGGGCGGTCGCCCTGGCGTTCGCCCGCGAGGGTGCCGACGTGGTCTTCACGTACCTGGACAGCGAGAAGGACGACGCCGCCGAGACCGCGCGGTGGGTGGAGGAGGCCGGCCGGCGGGCCGTGCCCGTCGCGTGCGACGTGCGGGAGGAGGAGAACTGCCGGGCGCTGATCGACCGCGCGGTGTCGGAGTTCGGCCGGATCGACATCCTGGTGAACAACGCGGCGTACCAGATGTCGCAGCCCGACGGCATCGAGGCGATCTCCACCGAGCAGTTCGACCGCGTGATGCGGACCAACCTGTACGGCATGTTCTGGCTGTGCAAGCTGGCCGTGCCGCACCTGCGGGAGGGCGGAAGCATCATCAACTCGGCCTCCGTGCAGGCCTACAAGCCGAGCCCGCACCTGCTGGACTACGCGACCACGAAGGGCGCCATCGTCACGTTCACCCAAGGGCTGGCGCAGATGCTGATCGGGCGGGGCATCCGGGTCAACGCCGTGGCGCCGGGGCCGGTGTGGACGCCGCTGATCCCGGCGACCCTGCCGGACACCGCGGAGTTCGGCAAGCAGGCGCCCATCGGGCGTCCGGCCCAGCCGGCCGAAATGGCCCCGGCGTACGTCTTCCTCGCCTCGCAGGAGGCGTCGTACATCACCGCGGAGATCGTCAACGCGACGGGCGGAACCCCGCTTCCGTAGGGCCGGGCAGGCGTCCGTACGGCAGACTCCTGCCCATGGACACTGCCTGGTTCCTGGAAATACTGGAGAAAGAGGGCCAGTTGCTGGCCGACGCCGCGGAGCGGGCGGGCACGGACGCCCCCGTCCCGACCTGCCCGGGGTGGCTCACCCGGGACCTGGTCGGGCACACCGGCGTGGTGCACCGGTGGGCCGCGGCCTTCGTCGCGGACGGGCACATCGCCCCGCGCCCGATGGGCGAGCATCCCGGACTGGACGGCTCCGAGCTGGTGGCCTGGTACCGCGACGGTCACCGCCGTCTGGTGGACACCCTGGCCGGCGCGGCGCCCGACGTGGAGTGCTTCACCTTTCTGCCCGGACCGCCCTCCGCACTCGCGTTCTGGGCCCGCCGGCAGGCGCACGAGACGACCGTCCACCGGTTCGACGCCGAGTCGGCCCGCGGCGGCACGCCGTCGCCGATCGCCACGGATTTCGCCGTGGACGGCGTCGACGAGCTGCTGCGCGGGTTCCACGCCCGGCCCAGGAGCCGGGTGCGCACCGGGGCGCCCCGGGTCCTGCGGGTGCGCGCGACCGACGCGGACGCGGTGTGGACCGTACGGCTCTCCCCGGAGCCGCCCGTGACCACCCGGGACGCGGCCGGGGACGCGGAGTGCGAACTGGCCGGACCCGCCGAGCAGTTGTATCTCGCGCTGTGGAACCGGGTGCCGGTACCGGCGGTGTCGGGTGATCCGGAGCTGGCCGCGCTCTGGCGGGAGACGTCCGCCGTGGGCTGAGAGTCCTCCGCCGGTCCGGTCACCCGGCGTCCGAGAGCATCCGGGCCAGCACCGCGCGCTGCACGGGCAGTACCTCGCCGTGCAGCGCGCGCCCCTTCGCCGTGAGCGAGACCCGCACTCCCCGCCGGTCCTCCGGGCACGTCCCGCGCTCGGCGAGGCCCTCCCTCTCCAGCCGGGCGACCAGCCGGGAGAGCGCGCTCTGGCTCAGATGGACGTGCTCGGAGATCTCCTGGACGCGGTAGGAGCAGCCGCCCGGTCCGGAACCCTGCGCGAGGATGTCGAGGACCTCGAAGTCGCTGGCGCACAGCCCGTGTCCGTGCAGGGCGCGGTCGATCTCGCACTGGGTGCGCGCATGCAGCGCGAGCACGTCCCGCCACCGTTCCACGAGCGCCTGTTCGGCCTGCTTCGCCGCCATGGGCGCACCGTAGCAGGCATGCGCACGCAAGTCTCCCGGGCGTGACCTCTGCGCTCACCGCCTCCGTCCCCGGCGGACACCGGCCCCGGCTGCGAGGCATCCCTGCCGGTGCTCCACAGCCGCGAGGGCGGCGTCCCCGGTGCGTGCGCCCCGGCCGGGCTCCTTGCCCGCCGGGGCGCACGCCTGTTTCACTCCTCGAGTGACCGGATCCAGGGGGCGGGCATGACGAGGCACGGGGGACGGCGGAGCCAGGCCGAGCGGGACGCCGTCACCGTCGAGATCGGGTACGCGCTGTGCAGCGCGGCGTTCGCCGCGGCGGTCGTTCTCGGGGCCGTGGCGGGGCCGGCGCTGCTCTTCGAGCTGCCGGGCACCTTCGAGACGGTGCTGCTCCGCACCGGGATGACGCTCGCGACGGTCCTGTTCGCCGTCCGCACGGTCGCCGTGCTGGTCCGGTTCCGGCGGGCGGCTCAGCCCAGCCAGCCGGGCCGTACCAACCCCGACTCATAGGCCAGCACGACCAGTTGGGCCCGGTCACGGGCGCCCAGTTTCACCATGGTGCGGCTGACATGGGTCTTCGCGGTGAGCGGACTGACGACCAGACGGCGGGCGATCTCCTCGTTGGACAGGCCGATGCCGACCAGCGCCATGACCTCCCGTTCCCGCTCGGTGAGCCCGGACAGGGCGCCGGCGGCGGCCGGTTCCTTGGAACGGGCCGCGAACTCCGCGATCAGCCGGCGCGTCACCCCGGGCGACAGCAGCGCGTCACCGTCGACCACCGCCCGCACCGCGCGCAGCAGTTCCTCCGGCTCGGTGTCCTTGACCAGGAAGCCCGAGGCTCCCGAGCGGATCGCCTCGAAGACGTACTCGTCCAGCTCGAAGGTGGTGAGCATGACCACCTTCACGTCCCCCAGCTCCGCGTCCCCGGTGACCCGGCGGGTCGCGGCGAGACCGTCGAGCGCGGGCATGCGGATGTCCATGAGCACGACGTCGGGCCGCAGCTCGCGGATCAGCCGCACCGCCTCCTCGCCGTCGGACGCCTCCCCGGTCACCTCGATGTCCGGCTGCGCGTCCAGCAGCGCGCGGAATCCCGCCCGGACCAGTGACTGGTCGTCGGCGAGCAGTACGCGGATCAACGGTCCTCCTCGGCCTCGATCGGCAGTACGGCGAGCACCCGGAACCCTCCGTCGGGGCGCGGGCCCGCCTCGATGGTGCCACCCAGCGCGGCGGCCCGCTCCCGCATCCCGGCGAGCCCGCTCCCGCTGCCGCCCGCGTCGGCGCCGGTGGCGGGACCGTCGTCGTCGACGCGCAGTCGCAGCCGCCCCTCGCCCCGTTCGATCCGCACCCGCGCCTCGCGCGAGCCCGAGTGCCGTACGACGTTGGTGAGGGCCTCCTGGACGATGCGGAAGGCGGCCAGGTCCGCGCCGGGCGGCAGGTGCGGCGGCTCCCCCTCGACCGTCACGGTGAGGCCCGCGCTCGCGGCCTGTTCCACCAGCTCGGGCAGCCGGTCCAGGCCCGGCGCCGGGGTGCGCGGCGCGGCGCCCGGCGCGCGCAGCGTGTCGAGCACCTGACGCACCTCACCGAGCGCCTCCTTGCTCTGGGCCTTGATGGTGGTGAGCGCGCTGCGCGCCTGCTCCGGGTCGCTGTCCAGCAGGGCGAGACCGACGCCCGCCTGCACATTGATGACGGAGATGCTGTGCGCGAGGACGTCGTGCAGTTCACGGGCGATCCGCAGCCGCTCCTCGTCCGCGCGCCGCCGCGCCGCCCGGGCCCGCTCGGCCCGCTCCCGCGCCCACTGCTCACGGCGGGTCCGGGCCAGTTCCGACACCGCCACGAGCGCCACCACCCAGGTGGCGATCACGATCTCCCGGTTCCAGGAGGCGGCCGCGTCACCGGACGGCGGCAGCCACCGGTACAGCAGCTGCGCGATCAGCGCGTGCCCCGCCCAGAACGTCCCCATCGCCGCCCAGGAGGCGTGCCGGTGCCCGGAGACGACGGCGCTGAAGCAGGCCACGGCGATGGTGAGGAACACCGGCCCGTACGGGTATCCGGCACCGGTGTAGAGCAGGACGGCGGCGACCGACCCGAACACCACGGGCACGGGGTGCCGCCGTCGCCACAGCAGCATCGCCCCGGACGCCAGCAGCAGCACCCGTGCGACGGGGTCGAGGGCGACCCGCTCGCCCTCCTGGGCGTGGTCGGCGAAACCGGAGCCGACCAGCACGAACGCGGTGAGCAGCACGGTGGAGCGCCAGGGCCACCGGGGGCGCCCGCGCTCGCCGTCCTCGTCGGGGCCGCCGGTCCGGCGGCCCCGTCCGGGCGGACCGTACCGCCACGGCCGGGGCGGCCGCACGGGGCGCCACCGCCCCGGCGGCCCGCCGCCGGGGCCACGCTGCTCGTCCATGTCCGCCACGCTAGACGCCCGACGCCCCGGCCGGCGTCAGCCCGGCGTGGTGATCACACGTACTCCCGGTGAAGTACCTCCGCCGGTGCGTCGGCCCCCCGGATCCGCAGCCGGCGCAGTGGCCGCGGCGCCCACCAGTTCGCGCGCCCCGCGAGCCGCATCGTCACCGGCAGCAGCACGACCCGGATGAGGGTGGCGTCCACGAGGATCGTCAGGGCGGTGCCGACCCCGAGTTCCTTGAGGAAGACGACGCCGCCGGTGGCGTAGGACAGGAAGGACAGGGCGAGGATGCCGGCCGCGGCCGTGATCAGCGGGGCGCTGCGCCGGATGCCCTCACCGACGGCCTTCCGGGTGTCGCCGGTGCGGTCGTGCTCCTCCTTGATGCGGGCCAGCAGGAAGACCTCGTAGTCCATCGACAGCCCGTAGGCCACGCAGAACATCAGCACCGGGATGCTGGGCTCGATCGAGCCGGTCGGGGTGAAGCCGAGGATCCCGGACATGTTCCCGTCCTGGAAGACCCACACCAGGCAGCCGAACATCACCGACAGGCTCAGCAGGTTGAGCACGGTCGCCTTGAGCGGCAGCAGGAGGCTGCCCGTCATCAGGAAGAGGATCACGTAGGTCGCCGCCAGGACGAGGCCCAGGGCGAGGGGGAGGCGGTCGAGGATGACGGAGCGGAAGTCGGTCGTCTCGCCGGGGTAGCCGCCGACCAGGGCACCGGCCGGGGCCGGGGTGTCCCGGACGCGCTCCACGAAGGCGGGGACGTCGCCGCGCATGATCTGCTGGGTCGGTACGACGGCGAGCCGCACCCGCCCGTCCGGCGCCGTCAGCCGGTCCTGTCCGGGCGGAGCGGTGCGCCGGCCGTCCCGGTAGGTGCCGTCGGGGGCGTCGACCTGGAAGACGCCGGGGACGCGGGAGAGTCCGGCCGCGTACGCGCGTGTCGGCGGGCCGGTCGAGGACGACCTGGACCGTGTCCGTGGGTTCGGCGGCGAACTCCCGGTGCACGGTCTCCGAGGTGGTGCGCGAGGAGGTGCCCTCGGGCAGGGTGCGTTCGTCGGGCAGGCCGAAGCGCAGGCCCAGCAGGGGCGAGGCGGCCAGCAGCAGGACGGCCAGCACCGCGGCACCGGCCGGGAGGGGGCGGCGCATGGCGGCGAGCGCGGTGCGGTGCGGTGCGGCGTGCGGTCGAACTGGCCCGCCGTGCCGAGGAGCTGTGGCGGGGTGAGTTCGTCGAGGGGCTGCGGGCGCCGTACCTCGAGGCCGAGCGGCTGCGGTGGGCCGAGAAGCGGCTCACGGTCCTGGAGGGGTTGCTGGAGGGCGAGATCACCCTCGGCCGGGCCTTCGAGCACCTGCACGAACTCGTCCGGCTCGTGGCGGCGCACCCGCTGCGCGAACGCCTCGCGGAGCTGCTGATGCTGGCCCTGTGCCGCACCAGACGTCCCGCGGACGCGCTCGCCGTGTACGAGGAGACGCGGCGGCGGCTCACCGAGGCGATGGGGGGCGGACCCGGGGCCCGGGCTGCGGTCGCTGCACGCCCGGGTGCTTCGTCAGGATCCGGCGCTGCTGCCCTCACCCCCGGTTCCGGCGGCCTGAGCGACCGGACTCCGTCCGCCCCCGTCCCGCCGCGGCGGCGCCGGGGCGGCGGTGCGGGCGGGTCGGCCCGCCGCGTGCCGGAAGAACGTCCCGCGGCCGTCCGCACGGTTCCGGGCCACCGGCCGGCAGCGAGGGCCGGGCCGCCGCCCGGTGGGCGTCGCGGAGGACGCGACGAGGACGCGGTCGGCACGGGAGGCGGACGGGAGCATGCCCCGGATCACGGTCGGGAGCCGGCCTCGTCGCCCGCGGGCCGCCGGTCCAGTGCCATCAGCGCGCGGTGGGCCAACGGGTGGGTGCGGACCAGCTCGCCGAGCGTCGTCGAGCCCTGTGTGATGTCCTTGAACGCCTTCCAGGCCGGGCGGAAGCCGGTGAGGACCGCGTGGAACACCCCCGGACGCCGTTCGAACGCGGCCAGCATCCGCTTGCCGACGCTCATCTCCACGCCGAGTCCCGCCTTCACGGCGAAGGCGTAGTTCAGCGCCTGCCGGCGCGTGTCCACGGCGTCGTGCGCCTCGGCGATCCGCACCGCCCACTCCCCCGCCAGCCGGCCCGAGCGCAGCGCGAAGGAGATGCCCTCGCGGGTCCACGGCTCCAGCAGCCCCGCCGCGTCCCCGCACACCAGCACCCGCCCGCGCGACAGCGGCGAGTCGTCGGCGCGGCAGCGCGTCAAGTGGCCGGAGGAGATGCTCGGTTCGAAGCCGGCGAGGCCGAGCCGCCCGATGAAGTCCTCCAAGTAGCGCTTGGTCGCGGCGCCTTCACCGCGCCGCGAGATCACGCCGACGGTGAGCGTGTCGCCCTTGGGGAAGACCCAGCCGTAACTGCCGGGCATCGGGCCCCAGTCGATGAGCACCCGCCCCTTCCAGTCCTCGGCGACCGTCTCCGGCACCGGGATCTCCGCCTCCAGGCCGAGGTCGACCTGGTCCAGCTTGACGCCGACGTGGGCCCCTATGCGGCCCGCGCTGCCGTCCGCGCCGACCACGGCCCGCGCGAGCACCGTCTCGCCGCCCTGCAGGACGAGGGCGACCGTGCGCCGGTCCGGCACGGCCGAGCCGTGCTGCTCCACCCGCTGCACGGCGACGCCGGTGCGCAGCTCGGCGCCCGCCTTCTGCGCGTGCTCCACGAGTTGCTGGTCGAACTCGGGCCGGTTGATCAGCCCGAACAGCATCTGCCGGGAGCGGCGGGTGCGGCTGAAGCGGCCGTTGTTCGAGAACGTCACCGCGTGCACCCGGTCCTTGAACGGAAGCTCGAAGCCGGGCGGGAGTGAGTCGCGGGAGGGGCCGATGATGCCGCCGCCGCACGTTTTGTAGCGCGGCAGTTCCGCCTTCTCCAGCAACAGCACGCGCCGTCCCGCGACCGCCGCCGCGTAGGCGGCCGAGGCCCCCGCGGGTCCCGCGCCCACCACGACGACGTCCCACACCTGCTGTACGTCGTCCGCCGAAGAGTTCTCGCTGCTCACGATGGTCTACTGCTCCCGATCCAGCCGCCTGCCGCTGATGTCCTCCCGCATCCTACGGCGGCGGTCACCGAGGCTCGCTGTGGGAGGATCGGCGGCGTGAGTGCCCCGTACACGGGTCCTCACGCACACCGCACGATCATCTCGTACAAAGAAGTACTCGGAAGCTTCAACGTCGCACCCACAAGGAGCGTGCCCATGTCGTCGAATCCGGTCGCCGCGACCGTCGCCTCGCTGATGCCCAGGGCGAAGGAGGAGCTCACCGAGCTGGTGGCCTTCAAGTCGGTGGCGGACTTCGACCAGTTCCCGCGGGTCGAGAGCGAGGGCGCCGCCCGCTGGATCGCCGACGCGCTCACCGCCGAGGGCTTTACGGACGTGGCGCTGCTCGACACCCCGGACGGCACGCAGTCGGTGTACGGCTTCCTGCCGGGCCCGGAGGGCGCCAGGACCGTGCTGCTGTACGCGCACTACGACGTGCAGCCGCCGCTGGACGAGGCCGGCTGGGCCACCCCGCCGTTCGAACTGACCGAGCGCGACGGCCGCTGGTACGGGCGCGGGGCCGCCGACTGCAAGGGCGGCGTGATCATGCACCTGCTGGCGCTGCGGGCGCTGAAGGCGAACGGCGGCGTCCCCGTGCACGTCAAGGTGATCGTCGAGGGTTCGGAGGAGCAGGGCACCGGCGGCCTGGAGCGGTACGCCGAGAACCACCCCGACCTGCTGACGGCCGACACCATCGTGATCGGCGACGCCGGCAACTTCCGCGCCGGTCTGCCGACGGTCACCTCCACCCTGCGCGGCATGACGCTCGTCCGGGTGCGGATCGACACCCTGGAGGGCAACCTGCACTCCGGCCAGTTCGGCGGGGCCGCGCCCGACGCGCTGGCCGCGCTCGTGCGCGTGCTGGACTCGCTGCGCGCCGAGGACGGCAGCACCACCGTCGACGGGCTGGCCGGCGACGAGGCGTGGGACGGACTGCGGTACGACGACGAGCAGTTCCGCAAGGACGCCAAGGTGCTGGACGGTGTGGAGCTGATCGGTTCCGGCACGGTCGCCGACCGCATCTGGGCGCGCCCGGCGGTGACCGTGCTCGGCATCGACTGCCCGCCGGTGGTCGGCGCCACGCCCTCGGTGCAGGCGAGCGCCCGCGCGCTGATCAGCCTGCGGGTGCCGCCGGGTGTCGACGCGGTCGAGGCGACGAAGCTCCTCCGCGCGCACCTGGAGTCGCACACGCCGTGGGGCGCGCGGGTGAGCACCGAGCAGATCGGTCAGGGGCAGGCGTTCCGCGCGGACACCGCCAGCCCGGCCTACCAGGCCATGGCCGACGCGATGGCGGTGGCGTACCCGGGCCAGGAGATGCAGTACGCGGGCCAGGGCGGCTCGATCCCCCTGTGCAACACCCTCGCCGCCCTCTACCCGAAGGCGGAGATCCTGCTCATCGGCCTGAGCGAGCCGGAGGCGCAGATCCACGCGGTGAACGAGAGCGTGTCCCCCGACGAACTCGAGCGGCTGTCGGTCGCGGAGGCGCTGTTCCTGCGCAACTACGCGTCCGGCGCGAACTGACCGCCGTGGTCCGGCCGTACTCGAGGACGTCACGGGCGGGACGGCTTCCCTGACCCGGCGGGGCGTGCGGGCGCTCCCGAAGGAGGAGGCCGCCCCGCCCGTCCACGGCACCGTGCCGCCGGGCGGGTCCGCCCTCGCCCGGCGGCGGACGCCGGCCGGCGTCCGCCGGTCCGGGCTCATCCGACCGGCACTCCGGCCTCCAGGTACATCGCCTTCCCGCGTTCCCTCGCCCGCAGGGCCCGCCGCAGCCGTTCGTAGCGGACCGGGGGCAGCAGATCGGCGGCCTCGGCCTCGGAGGCGAAGCGCCAGCCGCGCAGTTCCGGTCCGGGCAGCAGGAGGCGTCCGGCGGCCGCGGAGTCGAGACGGCCGCCGTCGAAGAGCAGCCGCAGGCCGCCGAATCCGGGCGGCGCGGGCGGCTCCCAGTCGACGACGAGGAGCGCCGGTACGTCGTCGAGGCGGATCCCGGTCTCCTCGGCGACCTCGCGCATACCCGCACGCGCGGGGGCCTCGCCGCGTTCCACGACCCCGCCCGGGAACTCCCAGCCCGGCTTGTAGGTCGGGTCGACGAGCAGGACCCGGTCCTGCTCGTCGAAGAGCAGCACACCGGCGGCGACCGTCTCGGCGGTGGGCTCGGGCGTCTGCACGATGTCGCAGGCCGGCACCTCCCCGCTGCCGACCGCCTCCGCTATCCGCAGGGCGGTCTCGTAGGGGCTGAGGGTCCCGCTGTCGACCGGGTAGGCGTCGGCGGTGAGCCAGGCGGCGAGGGCCGCCTTGTACGGTTCGATATGGTCGTACGACCATTGCCGAACGCGTATGTCGCCGTCGGGGAGGTCCGCCGGGACCTCACGGCCGGCTATGCGCTCACGCAGGATCGTTTCCGCCGGGGCGAGGAGAACATGCCGGACCGGTATCCGGCGGGCGGCGAGCCCGCCGAAGATCTCGTCGCGGTGCTCCTGGCGCAGCAGGGTCATGGGGACCACGAGGGTCCCGCCGAGCTCGGCGAGCATCGCGGCCGCCGTGTCGATCACGAGTCGTCGCCAGATCGGGAGGTCCTGGAAGTCGCCGACCTCGGCGAGGCATTTGGGCGGAAGCAGCTGGTCCAGTGCTCCGCCGATGACCTCGGGGTCGAAGAGCGTGCTGTTCGGGATCAGCTCGATCAGTTCGCGCGCGGTGGTGGTCTTTCCCGCACCGAACGCCCCGTTGACCCAGACGATCACGTTTCCCCCTCTTCTGTTGGCCCCCTGTGGCTTGCCCGCTCCACCCTGCCACGGAAACCAGATCCGGTTGAGAACGCGCGAGAACGGCGCCGGTGCCCCTGTCGTCCAGGGGCACCGGCGCCGTACGGCCGTGCCGCGGGGCTCGTCAGTCCTTGTCGCCCCGGTCGATGTCCAGCTCCACGGTGTTGTCCTCGGCGACGGTCCGGTCGAGGGTGCTGAGGGTGTCGTCGACGCCGAGCGGGGCGCCCCCGTCGGCGGCCGCGTGCGACGGGGTGACGGCCGCGACGACGAAGCCGGTGGCGAGGGAGGCGATGGCCAGCATGCTGCGCTTCTTCATGCCCGGCACAACTGCCGGAGCGGCCCCGGGGTCACGCACGTGTTCCCGGGGCCACCCCGGTGGCCGTCACGGCGCCGCGCACGGCAGGCCGCACCGCGAAGCCCCGGACACCGGCGACCGGCGGCAGGGACCGGACCCGGCCCTCAGACTCCCGCCACCGCCGTGTCCGTCCTGCCCGCCAGCGCCGCCGCCGCCGCGCCCACCAGACCCGCGTCCGTACCCATCCGGGCCGGGGTCACGGCGAGGCGCTGGACGAAGGACAGGGTGGCGTACTCGGTGAGGGCCTTGCGGAGGGGGGTGAAGAGGACCTCGCCCGCCTTGCCCACGCCCCCGCCGATCACGGCGATGTCGATCTCGACGAGTGTCGCGGTGGCCGCGATACCGGCGGCCAGCGCCCTGGCCGCCCGCTCGAACGACGCCGCGGCCACCGGATCGCCGGCCCGGGCGGCGGTGGCCACCGCGGCGGCGGAGGTGTCGCCGTCCGGGCCGGGACGCCAGCCGTCGTCCAGGGCGCGGCGGGCGATGTTGGGGCCGCTCGCGATGCGCTCCACGCAGCCGCGCGAACCGCACGGGCACAGGTCGCCGTCGAGGTCCACGCTGATGTGGCCGATGTGGCCCGCGTTGCCGGTGGGCCCGGGGTGCAGCCGGCCACCGAGCACCAGGCCGCCGCCGACCCCGGTCGAGACGACCATGCACAGCGCGTTGTCGTGGCCGCGGGCGGCGCCCTGCCAGTGTTCGGCGGCCGTGATCGCCACCCCGTCGCCGATCAGCTCCACGGGCAGGCCTCCGGCCGCGTCCCGGACCCGGGCGACGAGCGGGTAGTCGCGCCAGCCGGGCACGTTGACCGGGCTCACCGTGCCCGCGGAGGCGTCCACGGGGCCGGCGCTGCCGATGCCCACCGCGCCGGCGCGGTGCCACAGCGGGGACGCGGTGAGCTCGCCGAGCACCGCCTCGACCGCCCGCATCACGGTCTCACCGTTCTCCTGCGCGGGCGTCGGCCGCTGGGCGCGGACCAGGATCCGGCCCTGGTCGTCCACCAGCGCGCCGGCGATCTTGGTGCCGCCGATGTCGAGCGCGGCCACGAGGTCGGTGTGCATCAGTGTCGGATCTCCCCGTTGAAACATCAGAAAACCGCCGAGAACGACCATGTGCGACCAGGAGGCAACACATGGAGCACGGGCAACGGCCGATCGTGCGGCGAGGTGCGGGCCGGAGTGTGCATGGGACAGTGTCCCCCGAGCCTGACAACGTTGTCCAGGCTCTATGCTCGACGCCACATCCTCATACAAGCCCATGGACCTACGCATCCCCGTGGCCGACAGGACAGGACACCGCACCGTGCCGGAGACGACCCGCCGCACCGACCGCATCCCAGGGACCCGTTACGGCAACCGTCCGACGATGAAGGACGTGGCCGCGCGCGCCGGGGTCGGACTCAAGACGGTCTCCCGCGTGGTCAACGGCGAGCCCGGCGTCACGCCGGAGACGGAGCGCCGCGTCCAGGAGGCGATCGAGGCGCTCGGCTTCCGCCGCAACGACAGCGCCCGCGTGCTGCGCAAGGGCCGCACCGCCAGCATCGGCCTGGTCCTGGAGGATCTCGCGGACCCGTTCTACGGTCCGCTGAGCCGGGCGGTCGAGGAGGTGGCCCGCGCACACGGCGCCCTGCTGATCAACGGCTCCAGCGCGGAGGACGCCGACCGCGAGCAGGAGCTGGTGCTGGCGCTGTGCGCGCGGCGGGTGGACGGTCTTGTGGTGATCCCGGCCGGGGACGACCACCGCTATCTGGCACCGGAGATCAAGGCGGGCGTCGCCACCGTCTTCGTGGACCGTCCGGCCGGGCACATCGACGTGGACGTCGTCGTGTCGGACAACTTCGGCGGCGCCCACGACGGCGTGAGCCACCTGATCGCGCACGGACACCGCCGGATCGGCTTCATCGGCGACATGCCCCGCATCCACACCGCGGCCGAGCGGCTGCGCGGCTACCGGACCGCCATGGAGGACGCGGGGATAACGGTGGCGGACTCCTGGATGTCGCTGGGCGTCACCGACCCGGAGCGGGTGCGCCGGGCGGCCGAGGAGATGCTCTCAGGACCGGATCCGGTCACCGCGATCTTCACGGGCAACAACCGGGTGACGGTCACCGTGATCCGGGTGCTGGCCGGACACGCCCGCCGGGTCGCCCTGGTCGGCTTCGACGACATCGAGCTCGCCGATCTGCTCCAGCCCGGCGTCACGGTCGTCGCCCAGGACGCGGCGGCCCTCGGCCGGACCGCGGCCGAGCGGCTGTTCCGCCAGCTGGACGGCACCCTGCTCGCTCCGGAGCGGATCGAGCTCCCCACCCGGCTGATCACCCGCGGCTCCGGCGAGCTGCCTCCGGCGGACTAGCGGCGGGCGGTGCCGGTGGAGGAGGACCGCACCCTGCGGGCGCTGGGTCTCGAGAAGGCGCCGCGCGAGCACCCGCTGCTGTATCCGGGCGCGTGGCCGCGGGATTCGGGGCTGCTGAACGGGGACCGGCTGCTGCCGCTGGACCGCCTGGTGTACGAGGACCGCGTGCCCGTGCTCGCGGTCGGCTCCAACGCCTGTCCCGGCCAGCTGCGGCACAAGATGGCCGAGTCCGGGGTCATCACGCCGGTGCCGATGGTGCGGACGCGGGTGACAGGCGTCGGCATCGGCGTCTCGGCGCACGTCAGCCGTATGGGCTATGTGTCCCACTCGCCGGTCCGCGCCCCGGGGACGGTACGGGAGCTGTTCGTCCTCTGGCTCGACGCCCGGCAGCTCGCGGTGATCGACGCGAGCGAGGGCGTACCGCGGCCGGACGGCAACTTCCACCGCGTCTGGCTGCCCGCGCCCGATGTGCGCGTGGAACTCGCCGACGGCTCCGCGCTCCCCGGCGCGTACGCGTACGTGAACCGCCACGGCGTGCTGCACGACGGCACCGGCGCCCCGCGCGCCCACCCGGGTCAGCGGGCGCTGCTCACCGATCTGCTCGTGAACGTGCCCGGACTGCGGGAGCTGTTCGGCGTCTCCCCCGAGGAGTTCTGCGCGCGGGCCCGCGCCGACCTCCGGCTGTGCGCGCGGGGAACCCGGCTGTTCGCGGAGCGGAAGCTGGCGACGGTCTGCGGCCTGGAGCGGTACGCGGGGTCTCAGCAGTACGGAAGTCCCGGCACCGGTGCGTCGTCGGCGCCGCCCCTGATGTAGACGTCACTGACCCAGACGCCGGTGTTGCCGCTGTCGTCGTCGGTTCTGGCCCACCACGTGTTGGTCCACTCGCCGTGCGTCTCGCGGCGGCCCAGGTTCTGCTGGCAGTAGAAGTAGTTGGTGCCCGCGTTGAGGAGGCCGGCCTCGGTGCCGGAGGCGGTGTAGGACGTGGCGGTGCGCCAGACCTGGCAGTTGTACTTGCCTCCACCGACGGGGTGGCAGACGGGGGCCGCCGTGGCCGCGCCGCCGTCCCCTCCCGGCGCGCCGTCGCTGTCGTCGCCACCGGACGTGCCGCGGTCCGGGGTCTTCTCGGCGGCGGACGTGGCGGGACGGCCGGTGGGGGTGTCCTCGGTCTCGTCCTTCTCGTCGGACTTCTCCGACGGTGCCGCGCTCCTCTCCGCGTCCGCTCCGGGTCCCAGGGGACGCGTGGCGTCCGTGTCGCCTGACGGGGTGGGTGAGGCCGGGGCGTCGGTGCGGGTGCCCCCGGTGCGCGCGTCCGCCCGGTTCCCGTCCGAGGAGTCGGACACGGCGGCCGTGATGCCCGCCGCGGCGAGGACGACGGTGACGGCCACGGCGGCGAGCAGCGCGCGCCCCTTGCGGCGGGAGCGCGCTGCGGAGTCCATGGGGCCGGTGGGTGAGGAACCGGCCTCCGGGACCGCGTGCGCACCTGGCACCGGGCCGCCCGGTGCCTCGGGCCGGGTCGGCCGCTCCGGCGGCCCGAAGCCCGGTGGCACCGCCGGGACGCTGCGCTCCGTCTCGGTGCGGACGGGTGCGGGTACGGGCGTGGGCCGGCGCAGCGAGGTGGTCGGGGTGTCCGCGCCGGTGGCGACGGCTTCCAGGAGGACGCGTGCCTCCGCGGCCTCCGGACGGGCCTCGGGCCGCTTGTCCATCAGCCGCCCGAGGACGGGCGCGAGCGGGCCGGTCCGGCCGGAGTCGGGGAGCGGCTCGGAGACGATCGCGGTGAGGGTGGAGAACGTCGACGTACGGCGGAAGGGCGAGGCGCCTTCCACGGCCGCGTAGAGCGTGGCGCCCAGGGCCCAGACGTCGGAGGCCGGTCCCGGGACGGCGCCCTGGGCGCGCTCGGGCGCCAGGTAGTCGAGGGAGCCGACGATCTCGCCGCTCCGGGTGAGGTGGGTGGCCGCGCCGTCGCCGGGGTCGTCCATGGTGGCGATGCCGAAGTCGGTGAGGACGGTCCGGCCCGAGCGGTCGAGCAGGATGTTGCCGGGCTTCACATCGCGGTGCAGCACGCCGGCCCGGTGCGCGGCGGCCAGCGCGTCCATCACCTTGGCGCCGATGTCGGCCGCCTCGCGCGGATCGAGGGTGCCGCGGTCGCGGAGCACGTCGTCCAGGGACGGCCCGTCGATGAGTTCCATGACGATCAGGGGCCGGCCGTCCGTCTCGGCGATGTCGTGGACGGCGATGACGCCGGGATGGCGCACCCGGGCGGCCGCGCGGGCCTCACGCTGCATCCGCAGTCCCAGGTCGGCCAGTTCGGGACCGGCGGCGTCGGTGTAGGTGCGCAGTTCCTTGACCGCCACCTCGCGGCCGAGGACCTCGTCCACCGCCTTCCACACCACGCCCATGCCGCCGCGCCCGAGCTGCGCGGTCACCCGGTACCGGCCGGCCAGCAGCCGCCCGGTTCCGTCCCCCTGTCCGTACTCCCCCGCTGACACCACTGCCCCGTTCCTCGACACCACCGACCGTGCGTGGCGTACAGCCTAAGGGGCACGGGTGACAGGTCAGGGCGGGGTGTCCTCGGGCTCCCAGCGCAGCAGGTCGCCCGGCTGGCACTCGAGCACTTCGCAGAGCGCGGCGAGGGTCGTGAAGCGCACCGCCTTGGCGCGGCCGTTCTTGAGCACCGCCAGATTGGCCGGCGTGATCCCGACGCGTTCGGCGAGTTCGCCCACGGACATCTTCCGTCTGGCCAGCATCACGTCGATGTCGACGGCGATCGGCATCAGATGACCTCGGCCAGCTCGGCCCGCATCCGCGACGCCTCGACGTCGCGCGCGACGGCCTGCGCCAGCAGCATCCGCAGGACGAGCACGACCAGGGCGATGCCCAGGATCGCCAGACCGGCCCCGCCCAGCAGCACCACGACGCCGGGGGCCACGGCCTCGCCGGGCGCGAGGAGCGCTCCGAGCGCGAACACCAGCAGCCCCGCGGCGACGAACGCGCCGATGACGATGTGCACGTAGCGGAAGGCGGCATGGGAGAAGACGGTCCCGCGCCGCGCCATCGTCACCAGCCGCCAGACACAGACCAGGACGACCTGGGCCGTCACCACGCCGAGGACCACGACGAGGAGGAGCGGGAACCGCAGCGACGAGTACTCCGCGTCCAGCCCTTCGAGGTCGCTCGCCATCAGCGGCACCAGCACCGTCTGGACCCCCAGGGAGCCCGCCAGCAGCGCCACCATCACGGCGCGCAGCGCGAGCACGGTCAACCGTCCCATCACCCCTCCTTGAACCGAACCACGATGGAAATCTATCGAGATTCGATAGGTGGAGCAAGCGGGCGGCCGTGCTACCGCACGGAGGCCGTGAGGCCTCCCCGCCGGGGCGACGTGAAGCCCTCCAGGCCGGCGCGGGACAGTCCGGACAGGCGCGCCACCTCGGCGTCGTCCAGGGCGCCGCAGTCCAGGCCGCGCAGCAGGTGTCCGGCGAGGGCCTTGGCGGTGGCGGGCTCGTCCATGACGTCGCCGCCGGCCCGGTCGACGTACCGGGCGAGACGGGCGGCGGCCTGTGCGAAGCCCTCGCGGTAGAAGGCGAAGACGGCCGCGTAGCGGGTGGGGAGGTGGCCGGGGTGCATGTCCCAGCCCTGGTAGTAGGCGCGGGCGAGGGCGCGGCGGGTGAGGCCGTAGTGCAGCCGCCAGGCGTCGTGGACCTGCGCCGTGGGTCCGACGGGCAGGACGTTGGTGGAGCCGTCCGAGAGACGTACGCCGGTGCCCGCGGCGGCGACCTGCATGACGGCCTTGGCGTGGTCGGCGGCCGGGTGGTCGCTCGCCTGGTGCGCGGCGGAGACGCCGAGGCAGGCGCTGTAGTCGAAGGTGCCGTAGTGCAGCCCGGTGGCGCGGCCCCCGGCGGCCTGGATCATGCGGGCGACGGTGGCGGTGCCGTCGGCGGCGAGGACGGCCTGGCTGGTCTCGATCTGGATCTCGAAGCCGATCCGGCCGGGTTCGAGGCCGCGCGCCTCCTCGAAGGCACCGAGGAGCCGGGCCATGGCGGTGACCTGCTCGGGATACGTGACCTTGGGCAGGGTCAGGACCAGCCCGTCGGGCAGCCCCCCGGCCTCCGCCAGACCGGTGAGGAAGATGTCGAGGGTGCGGATGCCCCGGTCGCGGACGGCGGCCTCCAGGCACTTCATGCGGATGCCCGTGTACGGGGCCGCGGTGCCGTCGCGGTACGCCTCGGCGACGATCCGGGCCGCGCGGGCCGCGGCCTCGTCCTCCTCGGCGTCGGGGCGGTTGCCGTAGCCGTCCTCGAAGTCGACGCGCAGGTCTTCGACCGGCTCGCGTTCCAGTTTGGCGCGGACGCGGTCGTACACGTCCTCGGCCAGGTCGTCGTCGAGCCCGAGGACGGCGGCGAAGGAGGCGGCGTCCGGGGCGTGTTCGTCGAGCGCGGCGAGGGCCCGGTCGCCCCAGGCGCGCACGGTGTCGGCGGCGAAGGCGTCACCGGGGACGTAGACGGTGTGGACGGGCTGGCGGGTGCCGGGGTCTCCGGGGTAGCGGCGCTCCAGCTCGGCGTCGACCGGTGCGAGGGAGGCGCCGATCTCCTCACGCACGGCGCCCGCGAGACTGGTCGCCACCCGCTCCTGCCGCTCCTGACCCATCCCACACCCTCCCAAGCTTCCGCCATACGGAATCAACAATCCGTTGAATGAAGCTATCGGGCTTCCTTCTCGCCGGTCAACACCGTCTTACGCCCCGGCCCACTCCCCCATCTCGTCATGTTCACGTCCATCTGGCATCGTTTGTCCGTGCCGACTCACAGCCGTGTCACACGCCGTCTGGGACTGAAGAGCGCGCTCGCCGCCTCCGTCGTCCTCCCGCTCTCCAGTACAGCACTGCCGCCCGGACCGGCCTCGGCGGACGAACGCCCGGAACGTCCGCTGCGGGTCATGTCGTTCAACCTGCGGTTCGCGAGCACGGCCGAGCCGAACAGCTGGGCCGCCCGCAGGCCCGTGATGCGGCAGCTGCTGCGCCGCGAGCGCCCGCACGTCCTCGGCACCCAGGAGGGCCTGTACCGGCAGCTGCGCGACATCGGGGCCGACCTGGGACCGTCGTACGACTGGATCGGCACCGGACGGGCCGGCGGCAGCCGCGACGAGTTCATGGCGGTCCTCTACGACACCCGGCGGCTCGCCCCGCTGGAGTACGACCACTTCTGGCTGTCCGACACCCCGGACGTGATCGCCTCGAACACCTGGGGCAACGCCCACATCCGCATGGTCACCTGGGTCCGCTTCCGCGATCTGCGCGCCGACGGCCGGGAGTTCTGCGTCCTCGACACCCATCTGGACAACGCGAGCCAGTACGCGCGGGAGCGGGCCGCCGCCCTCGTCGCCGAACGCGTCCGCGAACTGGCCCGCTCGCTGCCGGTGGTCGTGACGGGCGACTTCAACGCCGCCGCCCACGGCAACCCCGTGTACGACACGATGCTGGGCGCCGGGCTCGTCGACACCTGGGACGCGGCGGCCGAGCGCGGGGAGGCGTACGGGACGTTCCACGGGTACGGGCCGCTGGTGCCGGGCGGTGCCCGCATCGACTGGATCCTGGCCACGCCCGGTGTCACGGTGCACCGGGCGTCGGTGAACACGTTCGCGGCCAGCGGCCGGTTCCCCAGCGACCATCTGCCGGTCCAGGCCTGCCTGACCCTGTGACACGCCGGGGCCCCCGCGACCGGTGCGGTCGCGGGGGCCCCGGCCGGGCCTCGGGTGATCAGCCCTTGCGGGTCTTGATCTCCTCGGTCAGCTGCGGCACGACGTCGAACAGGTCGCCGACGACGCCGTAGTCGACCAGGTCGAAGATCGGGGCCTCGGCGTCCTTGTTGATGGCCACGATGGTCTTCGAGGTCTGCATGCCCGCGCGGTGCTGGATCGCGCCGGAGATGCCGGAGGCGATGTACAGCTGCGGCGAGACCGACTTGCCGGTCTGGCCGACCTGGCTGGTGTGCGGGTACCAGCCGGCGTCGACGGCGGCGCGCGAGGCACCGACGGCCGCGCCGAGCGAGTCGGCGAGCGCCTCGATGATCGCGAAGTTCTCCGCGCCGTTGACACCGCGGCCACCGGAGACCACGATCGCGGCCTCGGTCAGCTCCGGACGGCCGGTCGACTCGCGCGGCGTGCGGCCGGTGACCTTGGTGCCGGTCGCCTGGGCGGAGAAGGTCACGCTCAGGGCCTCGACCGCGCCTGCGGCCGGGGCGGCCTCCACGGCGGCCGAGTTCGGCTTCACCGTGATGACCGGGGTGCCCTTGGAGACCCGGGACTTGGTGGTGTAGGAGGCGGCGAACACCGACTGCGTGGCCACCGGGCCCTCGTCACCGGCCTCCAGGTCGACGGCGTCGGTGATGACGCCGGAGCCGAGACGCAGCGCCAGGCGGGCGGCGATCTCCTTGCCCTCGGCCGAGGAGGGGACCAGGACGGCGGCCGGGGAGACGGCCTCGTGGGCGGCCTGCAGGGCGTCGACCTTCGGCACGACCAGGTAGTCGGCGTACTCGGCGGCCTCGTGGGTGAGGACCTTCACCGCGCCGTGCTCGGCGAGCGTGGCGGCGGTGTCGGCGGCGCCGCTGCCGAGGGCGACGGCGACGGGCTCGCCGATGCGGCGGGCCAGGGTCAGCAGCTCCAGGGTGGGCTTGCGGACGGCACCGTCCACGTGGTCGACGTAGACGAGAACTTCAGCCATGGGACTTCTTCTCTCCTGCTTGCGAAGGGTGAGGGGCGGGAAGCGAGTGGAGCCTCGTAGCTCAGACGAACTTCTGGCTCGCGAGGAACTCGGCGAGCTGCTTGCCGCCCTCGCCCTCGTCCTTGACGATCGTGCCGGCGGTGCGCGCCGGACGCTCGGCCGCGGAGACGACCGTGGTGTAGGCGTTCTCGAGACCGACCTCGTCCTCGTCGATGTCGAGGTCGGACAGGTCCCAGGACTGAACCGGCTTCTTCTTCGCCGCCATGATGCCCTTGAAGGACGGGTAACGCGCCTCACCCGACTGGTCGGTGACCGACACGACGGCCGGGAGGGAGGCCTCGAGCTGCTCGGAGGCGGCGTCGCCGTCGCGGCGGCCCTTGACCGTGCCGTCCTCGACGGACACCTCGGACAGCAGGGTCACCTGCGGCACGCCCAGACGCTCCGCCAGCAGCGCCGGTACGACGCCCATGGTGCCGTCGGTGGAGGCCATGCCGGAGATCACCAGGTCGTAGCCGGCCTTCTCGATCGCCTTCGCCAGGACCAGGGAGGTGCCGATGGCGTCGGTGCCGTGCAGGTCGTCGTCCTCGACGTGGATCGCCTTGTCCGCACCCATGGACAGCGCCTTGCGCAGGGCGTCCTTGGCGTCCTCGGGACCCACCGTCAGCACGGTGATCTCCACGTCGTCGTCGGAGTTCTCCGAGATCTGCAGCGCCTGCTCGACCGCGTACTCGTCCAGTTCGGAGAGCAGACCGTCCACGTCGTCCCGGTCGACGGTCAGGTCATCGGCGAAGTGCCGGTCGCCAGTGGCGTCGGGCACGTACTTCACGGTGACAACGATCCTCAAGCTCACGCCGGCTCTCCTACTGCATCGTCATTTCTGGCTGCCTGCCTGCAGGCAGCATAGGCGCCCGAAGCGGACGGTCCCGGTCGGGGCGGCCCGCGCTCCGAACGAAATATTACTCGTCAGTACACCCAGTTCCTTCCCGCTAAGCAAGCGCTTTGAACTGTGACCTTCGCAACGCAGCGTAACCGGAACTCGACGGGCTCGCGACCAGGGGGAAGCCCGTCTCAGTCGCGCAGGCCGTTGAAGCGCCCCTGGTGGTAGAGGAGCGGACGGCCGTGGCCGGTGGGGTCGCCGAACAGGACCTCGGCGATCACGATCCGGTGGTCACCGGCGGGCACCCGGGCCACCACCTTGCACACCATCCAGGCCGGCACGTCGTCCAGGACCGGAACCCCCTCCGGCCCCTCCCGCCAGGCGGTGGCCGGACCGAAGCGGTCGGCGCCGCTGCGCGCGAAGGTCGCCGCCAGCTCCTGCTGGTGCTCCCCGAGGACGTGCACGCCGACGTGGTCGCCCGTCGCGATCGCCGGCCAGCTGGAACTCCCGGTGCCGATGCCGAAGGAGAGCATCGGAGGCTCGGCGGAGACGGAGGCGAGGGAGGTCGCGGTGAAGCCGACCGGACCGCGGCGGCCGCGCGCGGTGATCACGGCGACGCCCGCCGCGTGCCTGCGGAAGACGGAGCGCAACAGCTCGGGCGAGGCGGGCCGGGCGGTGCCCAGGTCGGACGCGGCCGTCACGGAACTGTCCTTCCGCGGGAGGTGACGAACGGGCTCGCGGCTGCTCACCGGCCCGGTCGGCGCACACGCGCGGGGCGGGCGGCGGCCGCCGGGCGGCCGGGTACCCGCCGGTGGCGAAGGAGTTCCGAAGACATGGGGTCAGGCTGACGACAAGTGGTGGGCACAGTCAAGTCGGTCCCGTGATGTGGGAGACGCCTCACCATGGGCCGGCCCTCACACCGCCTCCCCGAGCGCGGCGATCACATCGGCCCTGCGCGGCTGTCCGGTCGCGCGCCGCACGACCCGGCCGGCGGCGTCGAGGACCAGCACCGTCGGCGTCTTCACGATCTCCAGACGGCGCACGAGCTCCAGATGGGCCTCGGCGTCGATCTCCACATGGGCCACGCCCGGCACCAGCGCGGCCACCTCGGCCAGCACCCTCCGGGTCGCCCGGCAGGGCGCGCAGAAGGCACTGGAGAACTGCACCAGGGTGGCGCGCTCCCCCAGCCGGCCCTCCAGCCGGTCCACCCACCGGTCCTCCGGCCCGGCCCACGGTTCCGCCGCTCCGAGCCGTCGCCCGCCGTCCCGATCCCTCACTCGCCCGCTCCCGCCATGACTCCTCCGTCAACGGCTTCCAGCGCTCCCGGGGCCGTGGACATTCCCGGCCGGGCGCACAAAGCCCGAGGTGGCTCAAGGGTGGACGTGACGAGAATCTCGCCGCCGACGGGCGCCAGGGCTGGTTCACCGGCCGTTCTTCGGGCACCATCTGCGACAAGCCGTAAAACCTACGGCTGCGTAACTTCGACTGGGAGCTTCCTTCCCAGGCAGAGAAGGAAGGGTTCCGACCCGCCCATGGCAGACCTCGTCTACCGGCCCGTCGTCGGCTTCGCCCGCACCCTGTTCAAGGTGTGGGACCTCAAGATCGACTGCCAGGGGTCGGAGAACATACCGCGCTCGGGCGGCGCCGTGCTGGTGAGCAATCACATCAGCTATCTGGACTTCGTCTTCAACGGCCTGGCGGCGCTCCCCCAGAAGCGGCTCGTCCGTTTCATGGCGAAGGAGTCGGTCTTCCGGCACCGGATCTCCGGTCCGCTGATGCGCGGCATGAAGCACATCCCGGTGGACCGCGAGCAGGGCGAGGCGGCGTACGAGCACGCGCTGCGGTCGCTGCGGTCGGGGGAGATCGTGGGCGTCTTCCCGGAGGCGACGATCTCGCAGTCGTTCACGCTGAAGAGCTTCAAGTCGGGCGCCGCGCGCCTGGCGCAGGAGGCGGGCGTGCCGCTGATCCCGATGGCGGTGTGGGGCACGCAGCGGCTGTGGACCAAGGGCCACCCGCGCAACTTCGGGCGCAGCCACACCCCGATCACCATCCGCGTGGGAGAGGCGATCGAGGCGTCCAGGGACAAGTACGCGGGCGCGATCACCCGTCAGCTGCGCGAGCGCGTGCAG
The DNA here is from genome assembly GCF_019049255.1 of Streptomyces sp. AC558_RSS880. Lineage (GTDB taxonomy): Bacteria > Actinomycetota > Actinomycetes > Streptomycetales > Streptomycetaceae > Streptomyces. Next base: position 161,777 of record NZ_JAGMUJ010000150.1, read on the forward strand.
GAACTGCTGGAGGCGGCGCAGCGCGCGTACCCGGTGCGACCCAAGGACCCGGACGACACCTGGTGGATGCCGGCCCACCTCGGCGGCACGGCCCCGACCCCGGAACAGGTCCGCGAGGCCGAGGCCCGCTGACACCCACCGTCCCGGGTGCCCCGCTCTGTCGATAGGGTCCCGCCAGTGACGAGGAACCGGCGTCCCGCACGCCGGTTCCGTTCTGTCGGCTGCGTTACGGGGGCGAACGATGCGACGCTGGATCAAGGTGGCGGTGGCGGCCGCGGCGGCGGTGGGCCTGGGCGGCTGGATCGCCGCGCCCTTCGCCCAGGACTGGTGGCTGGTGCGCACGGCCTGCGACGGGGCACTGCCGGGGGACGCGGTACGACAGCTCGCGACGAAGGGGTCGCACTTCAAGGACGCCGAGTCGGTGACGCACCGGGAGCTCGGCGAGTACTGGTGCAGGCTGTCGTTCGAGGGTGACGACCTGCGCAGCGACCTGGTGCTGTGGGTGGAGGCCTACACCGGACGGGACCAGCAGGACCGGGAGTTCCTGACCGCCTTCCCGGAGGAGGGGTTCCTCCCTCAGGCGCCGGTGCTCCCGGGCCTGCCCGGCTTCATCGACCGTTTCGGTGCCGCGCAGTTCTTCCTGCCCTGCCCCGGCCTGGGGAAGGACGACGACGGCCGGCCGCACAGGCTGCTGGTGCGCACGCAGTTCGGCACGGACACCCTGTGGGGTCACCCGGTCGTCTACGAGACGGCCGTGGCGCTCGTCAACGGGGCCTCCGACCGGCTCGGTTGCGGCGCCGAGCCGCTGGCCGCTCCCGACGGTGACGCCGGGCTCGTCGAACCGGAGGAGGTTCCGAAGCCGGTTCCGCTCGCCGAGGCGGGCGACACCGGATGCGGGTGGACGACACGCGCGGGCCTCCCTGACGAGGGCGGCTGGCAGGTGGCGGACGGGACCAACGACACCGCGCCGACGGGCCATTGTCTGCTGTACGGCCGAAAGGCGGCGGACGGCGGCGACGGGCGCCGGTTGACGTTCGTCGCCTGGTACGGCGACTGGAGCAGCCGTTTCGCCACCGACCACAGGGGGCGGCCTCTCCCCCTGACCGCGACCGCCCGCTGCGCCGGCGAGGCCGCGCACTTCGCCGTCGACGGGTCGGACGAGATCCCGGGTGTGGGGCGGGACGGCAAACGGGAGCTGCTGGAGGCGTTCGCCCGCGACCAGATGGAGCGGCGGAACTGCTCCGGCCTGCTGGTGAGGTGACCGGCTGCCCGCCGGAACCCGCTCAGATGCTCATCCAGAGCCCCAGTACGTACGCGTTGTCGATGATCTGGCGCATGGCCGCCGCTCGCGCCCCGGGCACGCTCCGCGCCTCGGCCCAGGCGTCGAGCATGGCGAACAACTGGCGGCGGCCGTCGGCGAGTTCCCCGCGCAGCTGTCCGGAGACCGGGCGGTCGGCGATGTCGCCCATGGGCGGACGGGTGGTCAGGCGCCGCACGGCGGGCAGGTAGGCGCCGCGCGTGTGCCGCCGTACGGCCCGGTCGAAGGCTGCGAGGTCGGGGATCTCGCCTTTCCTGGCGTGTGCCGCGCGGTGCCTCATCAGGGAGCCGATCCGCCCGGCGATGTCCTCCAGGTCGTTGTCGGGCCAGGAGGTGGCGGTCGAGGTGGAGGCGCCACGGGGCTCTTTCCCGGGACGGAAGTCGGGGTCGCCGCCCTGGGAGGTGAGCCGTTCCAGGTAGTGGGCGAAGTACGCGCGCTCGGCGTCGTAGAGGATCGCGAACGCCTCGGGGTTCCGGGCCACTTCCTCGATGAGGCGGTCGGGATCCGCCTCCGCGTCAAGGTCGGGACGGGTGTACTCGAAGTCCGCGTGCGCCTCTTCGGGCGCGAGGAAACGGCCGTACGGGGAGTAGCCATCCTCGTCGGACGCCGCCTGCTCGGAGGTCGCGGCCGGGCCCGTGACGTCGTCGGAGGGGGAGAGGTAGCGGGCCTCGTCCACCACGTAGTCGGCCAGCATCCGCGCCAGGCCGGGAGCCATCCCGTCGGGCACCTCGGCCCAGTCCAGGGCCGCGACGACGGCGTAGGCGGCACGCGCCTGGGCCACCGTGTGCGGGGCGCCGGGGCGCGCGGCGCGGGTCGCGGCCTCCACCACGGCCCCGAGCGCCTCGGCGCCGTCGCCGCACGGACGCTCGTGCCGGACGAGCTCGCGGACGGCCGGGAAACGGGACATGTCGTCACCCGGGTCCAGGGCGCGGGTGGCGGCGGCCGGGTCCTTCGCGAGGGCGCGGGTCGAAGCCGGTACCTCCCGGCAGGGCGGGCCGTCACCGGAGTCCGCCAGGGCCAGCGGGACCGCCGTCGCGGTGGCGAGCAGCACCAGCGCCACGGCCGAGCTGAGCAGCCAGTGCCGTCTCAGCAGGGCAAGGCGCCCCGGTCGCGCGTCCGCGTCCACCTGTTCGTCCTGTCCCCCGTCACGCATGAGGGGCAGACTAACGGCCGCCCCGGGCACCCCCGCGACGGGGTGCACGGTGATGCGCGCCGGGACTGAACCTCTCCAGCGGTCCGTCGGCCGGGCCGTGGGCCCCGACGAGTCGGGGGAAGCCGGGTGCCGGGGCGCGCACCTCGTCGGACACGGCGGCGTGGAGGTCCTGGGCCGCCTCGGGTCAGAGGGCGGTGGGGAGGGTCCTCCACAGGTACGGCCGGTCGGGGGCGGCTTTGAGGGCGTTCAGCACGACCGGGTGCGGTGCAGCATGAAGGACCGGGTAGTCCGCCTCATTGGATGCCGTATCGGGGACGAAGGCCAGCCGCTCGCCGTCCAGGGAGAACCGCGCGTCCACCCCGGGCTTGTTGCCCCGGGGGTCCTGTCGGTGCCAGGCGCCGTGGAACCGTACGGCGACCAGGCCGTGCACGACGCCGAGGTTCTGGTAGCAGAGGGCGGTCGGGATGTCCTCGGCCCGCAGCAGCGCGGCCAGCGCGTGGGCCTTGGCGTAGCAGATGCCGGTGCGCTGCTCCAGGACGTCGGAGGCGCGCCAGGTGACCCGGAGATCGCCGGAGTCCTGGGAGTGCGGAATGGTGTCGCGCACGAACTCAAAGGCCGCCTGCGCATATTCATACGAGTCGGCCACCCTGGCGGCGAGGCGTGCCGCCGTCTCGCGGACCAGCGGATGATGGTGGTCGATCGCCTCATCGGCGGCCAAGTAGGCGGAGAGGTCCGGGGTTTCCTGGATCAGCTGCATGCCGCCAGAGCATAGGTATGCGACCGACCGGCAGTCAATGCATTTCCGGTCGGCCGCATATCTATGCATGCACTGCTAGCGGGCCATCTCCTCCTTGAGCGCGGCCACGAACATGTCCACGTCGTCCTCGGTGGTGTCGAAGGCGCACATCCAGCGGACGTCACCGGCCGCCTCGTCCCAGAAGTAGAAGCGGAACCGCTTCTGCAGGCGCTCGCTCACGTCGTGCGGCAGCCGCGCGAAGACCGCGTTGGCCTGCACCGGGTGGAGGATCTCCACGCCGTGCACGGCGCGCACGCCCTCGGCCAGGCGCTGGGCCATCTCGTTGGCGTGGCGGGCGTTGCGCAGCCACAGGTCGCGGGCGAGCAGGGCCTCCAGCTGCACCGAGACGAAGCGCATCTTGGACGCCAGCTGCATGGACAGCTTGCGCAGGTGCTTCAGGTGCCGGATGCCGTCCGGGTTCAGCACCACGACCGCCTCGCCGAACAGGGCGCCGTTCTTGGTGCCGCCCAGCGAGAGCAGGTCGACGCCGGCCGCGTTGGTGAAGGTGCGCAGCGGCACGTCCAGCGTGGCGGCGGCGTTGGCCAGCCGGGAGCCGTCGACGTGCACCTTCATGCCGTGCGCGTGGGCGTGCTCGCAGATGGCGCGGATCTCGTCGGGCGTGTAGACCGTGCCCAGCTCGGTGGCCTGGGCTATGGAGACCACCTGGGGCATCGCCCGGTGCTCGTCGTCCCAGCCGTACGCCTGCCGGTCGATCAGCTCGGGGGTGAGCTTGCCGTCCGGGGTGGGCACGGTGAGCAGCTTGATCCCGCCGACCCGCTCCGGCGCCCCGCCCTCGTCCACGTTGATGTGGGCGCTCTCGGCGCAGATCACCGCGCCCCAGCGGTCGGTGACCGCCTGGAGCGCGACGACGTTGGCGCCGGTGCCGTTGAACACCGGGAACGCCTCCGCGGTGGGGCCGAAGTGGCTGCGGATCACCTGCTGGAGGTTCTCGGTGTACGCGTCCTCGCCGTACGCGACCTGGTGCCCGCCGTTGGCCACGGCCAGGGCGGCGAGCACCTCCGGGTGGGCCCCGGCGTAGTTGTCGCTGGCGAAACCGCGGACGTCCGGGTCGTGATGACGACGCGCGTCGGTCCTCGGTGGGTTCACGGCTTCTCGGTCAGCCACAGACGGTTTCCGTTCACTTCCGCGGCGGGCTTGTCCCAGACGCCGACGATGGCCTCGGCCAGGTCCTTGACGTCCGTGAAGCCCGCGAACTTCGCGTTGGGGCGGTCGGCGCGCATCGCGTCGTGCACCAGCGCCTTCACCACCAGGATGGCAGCCGCCGACGTCGGCCCCCGCTCGCCCCCGGCCTTGCGGAAGTAGTCGGCCATGGCGAGCGTCCAGGCCTCGGCGGCCGCCTTGCCCGCGGCGTACGCGGCGTTGCCCGCGGTGGGCCTGGTCGCCCCGGCCGCGCTGATCAGCACGTACCGGCCGCGGTCGCTGCGCTGGAGCGCCTCGTGGAAGGCGAGCGAGGTGTGCTGCACGGTGCGCACCAGCAGCAGCTCCAGGAAGTCCCAGTCGTCCAGGCTGGTCTTGGTGAAGGTCTCGCTGCCGCGCCAGCCGCCGACGAGGTGGACCAGTCCGTCGACCCGGCCGAACTCCTTCTCGACCCGGGTGGCCCAGTCGCGGGTGGAGTCCAGGTCCAGCAGGTCGACCGTGTCACCGGTGACGGTGGCGCCGCCGTGCGCGTAGCGCGCCGCGTCGACCGCCTGCGCCAGCCGCTCCGGGTCGTTGTCGGAGCCGACGACGGTCGCCCCCGCCTCGGCCAGCCTGAGCAGTGCCGCCCGGCCCGCGGGTCCCCCCGCTCCGGCCACCGCGATCACCGCGCCGTCGAGCGCCCCGTTCCCCATGGTCCTCGCCTCCCGAGCCTGTTCCTGGTCGTCGGTGCCGTCGCTCACGCGGCGGCCCGCTCGGCGCCGTCCGCCGTGATGCCCCGGGTGGAGGCGATCACGTTCTTCAGCTTCTTGGACAGTGCCTCATAGAACATGCTCAGCGGAAACTCGTCCGGAAGCACGTCATCGACGAGTTTTCGCGGCGGCTGCGTCAGGTCGAGGGCGTCGGGGCCCTTGGCCCACCTGGAGCCCGGGTGCGGGGAGAGGTAGGTGGAGACCAGCTCGTACCCGGCGAACCAGTGGACGAGCTTGGGGCGGTCGATGCCGTCGCGGTACAGCGTCTCGATCTCGGCGCACAGCTGGTTGGTGACCTGCGGGGCGCGCTCCCAGTCGATGGAGAGCTTGTTGTCGGTCCAGCGGACGACGTCGTGCTTGTGCAGGTAGGCGAAGAGCAGCTGGCCGCCGAGGCCGTCGTAGTTGCGGACCCGCTCGCCGGTGACGGGGAAGCGGAACATCCGGTCGAAGAGCACCGCGACCTGGACGTCACGGGCCTGCGGGACGCCGTCGCCGGCGAGCTTCACGGCCTCCTTGAAGGCGGTGAGGTCGCAGCGCAGCTCCTCCAGGCCGTACATCCAGAACGGCTGGCGCTGCTTGATCATGAACGGGTCGAACGGCAGGTCGCCGTGGCTGTGGGTGCGGTCGTGGACCATGTCCCAGAGGACGAACGCCTCTTCGCAGCGCTTCTGGTCGTGCACCATCGCGGCGACGTCCTCGGGCAGTTCCAGACCCAGGATGTCCACGGCGGCCTCGGTGACGCGGCGGAAGCGGGCGGCCTCGCGGTCGCAGAAGATGCCGCCCCAGGTGAACCGCTCGGGGGCCTCGCGCACCGCGATGGTCTCCGGGAAGAGGACCGCGGAGTTGGTGTCGTAGCCCGAGGTGAAGTCCTCGAAGGTGATGCCGCAGAACAGCGGGTTGTCGTAGCGGGTGCGTTCCAGCTCGGCCAGCCAGTCGGGCCAGACCATGCGCAGCACGACCGCCTCGAGGTTGCGGTCGGGGTTGCCGTTCTGCGTGTACATCGGGAAGACGACCAGGTGCTGGAGGCCGTCCGCGCGGTTCGCGGCCGGCTGGAAGGCCAGCAGCGAGTCGAGGAAGTCGGGCACCGCGAAGCCGCCCCCGGCCCAGCGGTCCAGGTCCTCGGCGAGCGCCTCGTGGTAGGCGCGGTCGTGCGGGAGCAGCGGGGAGAGCTCCTCGACGGCGCCGATCACGGCGCGCACCGCGCGCTCGGCGTCGGCGCGGTCCGGGGCTCCGTCGGCGTCGAAGTCGATCGAGCCGTCCTTTGACTGCCAGGGCCGGATCCGCTCCACGGCATCCTTGAGCACGGGCCATGCCGGGTGCTCCACCACCCTGGTCGCCGAAGGAACCTGCCCCTCGGCACCCACCTGCACAAGAATTTCCGTCATGTCTCATCCTCCACAGGAGAACCTCGCGTATGGAGACCGTATACATATGAGGTTTCTCCCAGCAAGGGGCATCTCAAGAAATTATCCTGCCCTACCCCCACGCTCACCGCATTTTTTCCTGTGATACACCTGGGGAGCGACGTTGTCTGCGATCGAGGTTCAGCCTCTGGACGCGACGGGCACAGGCGATACGGTCCAGGAGGGCCGTAGGGACGCGGCCCCCCGCCGCCGTCGACGGAAGCGAGTCGCATCTTGAACTTCCTCACCATCGGTCACCGCGGAGTCATGGGCGTCGAACCCGAGAACACCCTCCGGTCCTTCGTCGCCGCCCAGGAGGCGGGCCTCGACGTCATCGAACTCGATCTGCATCTGAGCAAGGACGGCGCGCTCGTCGTCATGCACGACACGGAGGTGGACCGCACCACGGACGGCACGGGCGCGATCGCCGACAAGACCCTCGCCGAGCTGCGCGCCCTGGACGCCGGGCGGGGCGAGCGGATCCCCGTCTTCGAGGAGGTGCTCGACGCCGTCCGGGCGCCGCTGCAGGCCGAGATCAAGGACGTCCACGCGGCACGGGCGCTGGCCGAGGTGATGAACGGACGGGACCTGGCCGGCCGGGTCGAGGTGTCCTCGTTCCACGACGAGGCGATCGCGGAGACCGCCCGCCTGGTGCCCGGCGTCCGTACGGCGCTCATCGCCAGCCGCTACGGCCCCGACATCGTGGACCGGGCGGTCGGGGCCGGTGCCTCGACCGTCTGCCTCAACATCCGCCGGCTCACCCTGGAGACCGTGGAGCGGGCGCGGAAGGCCGAGCTGCGGATCATCGGCTGGGTGGTGAACACCCAGGACCACCTCAGACTGGTACGGGCCCTGGGGCTCGACGGCGCCACCACCGACTACCCGGAGATCAAGCGCACCGGGCGTTTCACCGCGTGAGCCGTCAGACCAGTTCCTTCACCAGCAGCTCGAACTCCAGGTCGTCCCGCTGCGGAATGCCGAAGCGCTCGTCGCCGTACGGGAAGGGCGTCATCCGTCCCGTACGGCGGTAGCCGCGCCGCTCGTACCAGGCGATCAGGTCCTCCCGCACGGAGATCACCGTCATGTGCATCTCCTCCACGCCCCAGGTCTCGCGGGCCCGGCGTTCCGCCTCCGCGATGATCGTCCTGCCGAGTCCGGCGCCCTGGAGGGCGGGGCTGACCGCGAACATCCCGAAGTAGGCGTGCGCGCCGCGGTGTTCCAGCTGGCAGCAGGCGACCACGCGGCCGCCGCGCTCCACCGCGAGCAGCCGGCTGTCCGGCGCCTTGATGACCTCCAGCACCCCCTCCGGATCGGTCCGCTGCCCCTGGAGGATGTCCGCCTCGGTGGTCCACCCGGCCCGGCTGGACTCGCCCCGGTACGCCGACTCGATCAGCGCGACGAGGACGTCCACATCGGCGTCGGTCGCGTCGCGGAAGGTCAGTGCGGTGTCGATGGCGGATTCCATGGGCACGTCTCCGGTTCGTCTGGGCGCCTTCCGGCGTGGCTCGGGCGGGAACGAGACTAACCCGGCCACTACGCTCGGCCGCATGGTGCACGTACTGAGCAGCCGCGTCCTGCTCCGCCCCACCGACCCCGACCGCTCCCGCGCCTTCTACGGGGAGCGGCTGGGCCTCGCCGTCCACCGCGAGTTCGGCACCGGCCCGGAACGCGGCACCGTCTACTTCCTCGGCGGGGGGTTCCTGGAGCTCTCGGGCCGCGCGGACCCCTCCTCGGCGGCCTCCCCGGACGTACGGCTGTGGCTCCAGGTCGAGGACATCGCGGTGGCGCACGAGGAACTGGCGGCCAAGGGCGTCGACATCGTCCGTCCCCCGGTGCGGGAGCCGTGGGGCCTGCTCGAGATGTGGATCGCGGACCCGGACGGCACACCGATCGTGCTGGTCGAGATCCCGGCCGAACACCCGCTGCGCTACCGGCCGGGCATCTGAGGGCGGCGCACGCCCGCGCCGGATGGCCGGGCCCGGAAGGCGGGCTTAGCGTGGCGAGGGGACGGAGGGAAGCGCCATGGAACAGTCCGCGCCGGTGACCGGCGGGCCCTGCTGGGCCGAGCTGGGGACCACCGATCCGGAGTCCGCCCGACGGTTCTACACGCGGTTGTTCGGCTGGCGCCCCGGGACGGACCCGCGTCAGGAGCCGGGCGGCTGCACGGTCGCGTACCTCGGTGACGCGGCGGTCGCCGCGCTGGCGCCGCTGTACCAGGAGTCACAGCCGGTGGCCTGGAACGTGTCGTTCGCGGTGACCGACGTCGAGGCCGCCCTCCGTGCGGTGGGGGCGGCGGGCGGGCAGGCGCTGCTCGGCCCGACGGACGTGTTCGACGCGGGCCGTTCCGCGGTGGCCGTCGACCCCACCGGCGCCGTCTTCCAGCTGTGGCAGGCGGACGCCTTCCCGGGCGCCGGGGTGTTCGGCGTACCCGGGTCCCTGGGCTGGGTGGAACTGATGACGCGGGCGCCGCGGCAGGCCGTGTCGTTCTACACCGGCGTGTTCGGCTGGAGCGTGGACGCCTCGCGGCGGTATCCGCAGTGGAGTGCCGGCGGAGCGGACTTCGGCGGCATGGTGACGATGGACGAGAAGTTCCCGCACGAGGTGCCGGCGCACTGGCTGCCGTACTTCGCCGTGGACGACGTGGACGACGCCGCGGTGACGACCACGACGGTGGAGGGCACGGTGCTGATGGAGCCCGTCTCGCATCCGGAGGGTCCGCGCATCGCGGTGCTCCGCGACCCGCAGGGGGCGATGTTCGGCGTGTACCGGGCGGCGGACGGGTGGTGAGCGGGGGACGGGCCCGTGGCCGTCACGCCCGCAGCGCGCCCAGGCGTCCTTCCAGCTGGCCGAGCAACTCACCGAGCAGGGCGGCGAGCTCGCCGAGTTCCGGGCCGTCCAGACCGGACAGCACGGCGGTCTCGTAGGCGAGCTGCGCGGGCAGGATGCCGTCGACCAGGTCACGTCCGGAGTCGGTGAGGCGGACGTGGGCGACCCGGCGGTCACGGGTGTCGCCGCGGCGTTCCACCAGTCCGCGTTCGGTGAGCTGCTTGAGGCGTTTGGTGACGGCGGCGCCCGAGGAGAAGGTCTCGCGGGCCAGCTCGCTGGGCGTCAGCTCGTGGCCCGTGCGGCGCAGCGCGCCCAGCAGGTCGAACTCCGGGCGGGTCAGCCCGGCGCGGCGCAGCGGGGCGTCCTCCGCCTGCTGGAGGAGGGCGGCGCAGCGGTTGATGCGGCCGATGACCTCCATGGGGCCGGTGTCGAGGCCGGGGTGGACGGCCCGCCACTGCCGGACGACGGCGGCGACGGTGTCGCCCCGCGAGCGGCCGGGCACGTCCCCGTCGGCCGTCTCCGGTCCCTCGCCGCCGGCCGCCGCTGGTCCTTCGGTCGCCGTCATGGCCGTACGTCCTCCGTGTTCGTGTTCGTGCCCGTGCCGGGGTCCGGGAGCAGGCCCTGGCGTCGTACCGTCGCCGCGAGCGTACGGTGTCCCGACTGCTCGGCGAGCACGACCCGCTCCTGGTCCGGTGCGCGCTGCCACCACTCGCCGGACGCGGCGTCGGCGGCGGCCCTCAGGTCGACCAGGGCGGCGGCGAGGCCGCGGCGGGCGGCGTCCAGGGCGGCGAGGGCGGGCCGGGGCCCGGCCAGGAGGCGCGCGGCGTGTTCGCGTGCGCGGTCGGCCGCGGTGAGCGCCCGCTCCACGCGGTCGCCCGCCCGCCGGTTGGTGACGGCCACGGCGGCGGCGAAGCCGACCAGGGCGCCGACGAGGGTGTCCACCGCGCGTTCGGTGATCAGGTCGCCGGGCCGCTGGTGGCCGGCGAACTCGGTGACGAGCAGCGCCAGCGGGGTCACGCAGACGGTGCCGAGCCAGTAGTTGCGGCCGATGAGCGCCTCGGCGCCGAAGTTGCACAGCAGGCAGCAGAGCACGAGGGCGAGCGGGCCGAGGTGGGCGACGGGGACGAGGGCGGCGAAGAGCAGCACGCCGGCGAGGTTGCCGACGACGCGCTGGACGGCCCGGTTCCAGGTGAGGGTGATGTTGGCCTGGTAGAGCGAGGCGGCGGTGACCAGGGCCCAGTAGGGGCGGCCGATGCCGAGGGCGAGGGAGGCGTAGCCGGCGAGGGCGCAGCCCAGCGCGGTGCGGACGGCGATCGGGGTGAGCGGGCCGAGCCTGGTCCACAGGGGGCGCGGCGGGGTGGCGCGCTCGGCGGCCACGCCGAGGAGTTCACCGGCGTCCGCGCGGGGGTCGTCGGTGCGCGGGACGGCACCGGTGCCGCGCAGTGCGCGGGCCCAGGCGCGCAGGCGTACGGGGTCGGCGTCGGCGGGCGCGGCGAGCGCGACCTCCGCGCGGACGACGAGCCGTTCGAGGGCGCGGCGGGTGGCGGAGGGCCGGTCGCCGGTGGAGAGCAGGGACTGCCAGGCGGCCTGTACGGCGGCGTAGGCGGCGGCGCGGGCCCCTGTGTGACCGTCGCCGGTGCCGCCGGTCCCGGCGTACGCGGCGGCGGCGTTCAGCGCCTGGGCGGTGGCGCGGCGCTCGGGGCCGTGCGGCCGCAGCGGTGCGGGCGCCATGCCCACCAGATAGGCCCAGACACCGGCCGCGGCGGCGAGCGCGAGATGGCCGGGGACCTGTCCGAGGGTCTGCGGCACGAACAGCGCGGCGGAGCTGACGAAGGTGAGGATCACATGGCCGGGCGGGCCGACGCGGGTGGCGTCGCACAGCGCCTTCTGCACGGCGGCCAGGACGGCGCCGACGGTGACCAGGACCACGGCGTTCCCGGTGAGGGAGGCGGCGACCAGGGAGACGGCGAGGCCGCCGAGCATGCCGAGCACCACCCACGCCAGCACCCTGGCCCGGGCGGCGTACGGGCGGTTGTGGGCGTAGAGGGCGCACAGGGACCCCGCCATGGTGTACATCGCGAGGTCGAGCCGGCCGAGGGCCACCAGGAGCAGGCTGGGCGGTGCGACCGCGGCGACCACGCTGAGGGCCGGCTTGAACCAGATGTCGGAGGGCCGCCCGAGGCGCAGCGCGGCGGCGAACGGGAGGCGCCGGGCCGCCCGCGGAGCGGTGGGGACGGGGGTGGGGGGAGTACTGCTCATGAAGAGCAAGATTAACAGGTGTTTTACTCGTGAAACATATGTGCCGGGCTGCCGCACTCCCCCGGGCGCTCCCCCCGCACTCCCGTGCGCTCGGGTGTCCGCCGCCGGGACCGGGCATGCCATGACCGACCGTCGAGCGGGCCGAGGGGGAGGTTCGGGTGCACGGACCGGCGTCGTCCGGCTGGCTGCTGGTCGCGCTCTGCGCGGCGACCGGCGCCTACTGTCTGCTGCGCATGCGCAGCCATGTGGTGGAGCAGCGCCGCGCCGCGGGCGGCGAGGCGCTCATGGGCTTCGGCATGGCCGTGATGGCCGTGCCCGCGGCGGTGTTCACCCCGCCGGCCTGGGCCTGGGCGGCCCTCGCGGTGGTGTTCGGCGCGGCCGGGCTGCACGCGCTGTGGGCGGCCCGCACCGGCGCGTGCCACCTGCACCATCTGATCGGGGCCGGGGCGATGGTGTACATGGCGGCGACCATGGCCGCCGCCACCGGGCAGGGGCACGGGCACGGCGGCTCGGGCACACCCCTGCTGACCGGGGCCCTGCTGCTCTACTTCGTCGCGTACGTGCTCGCCACCGGCGTACGACTGGTGCCCGTGGCCGCCGTGGCGGGGGACGGCCGGGGCGCGGGATGGGGCGACCGGCCGGAGCTGGCGCGGGCCTGCCGACTGTCCATGGGGATCGCGATGGTGGCGATGCTGCTGATGATGTGAGGGTGGGACACACAATGCCGCGGCGGCCGTACGGGACCGTTGCCTGCGTCACTTCGGTCCGTCCGTCCGTGTCCCCGGGCGGCCCGCGCTCATAGGCTGGGCGCATGATCCTCCCCGCGGCCCTGCTGCTGCTCGGCGTCCTGACCGCTGTCATGGGTCCCCGGCTGCTCGCCCGGGCCGACTGGCCGGACCGTGAACCGGTGGTGGCGCTGTGGGCGTGGCAGTGCGTGATCGCGGCGGTGCTGCTGTGCTGCGCGCTGTCGATGACGTTCAGCGCGGCGGCCGCCTGGCGGGCGGTGGGTGGCCATGTGTTCGCCACCGCACCTCGCGCGGTCGTGGAGGCGTACGCGCTCGGTACGGCCGGACTCTGGGCGCAGACCACCGCGGTGGCACTGGCGTGCGGCGGGCTGTGGAGCGCGGCGATGCTGGTCCGGGAGGTCGTACGGGCCCGCGCCCGGCGCCGGACGCGCCGCGCCGAACTGCGGTTGCGGGCCCCGCTGCTGCCCGGGGAGCAGCCGGGCTCCGACCGGCTCGTGGTCCTGGAGGGCGAGCGGCCCGACGCCTGGTGGCTGCCCGGCACCCCGCCCCGGCTGGTCGTCACCACGGCCGCGTTGCGCCGGCTGAAGGGCAGGCAGCTGGACGCCGTGCTCGCCCACGAGCGGGGGCACGCGCAGGCCCGGCACGACTGGCTGCGGCACTGCTCCTCCGCGCTGGCGGGCGGCTTCCCGCAGGTGCCGGTGTTCGCGGCGTTCCGCGACGAGATGCACCGGCTGGTCGAACTCGCCGCCGACGACATGGCGTCCCGCCGGTTCGGTCGGCTGACCACGGCCCTCGCGCTGGTGGAACTCAACGAGCACCGCGGCGTGTTCGGCCCCTGCCCGGCCCCGCAGGCCCACGTCCCGGCCCGGGTGCGCCGGCTGCTCACTCCCCCGGACCGGCTCACCGCGGGACGCCGGCTGCGGCTCACGGCGGTGGCGTCGCTGGTTCCGGTGTTCCCGGTACTGGTGGCGTTCGTACCGGGGCTGCGGGCGCTCGGCTAGCCCACCGCCGGCCGCGCCCCGCCTTCCACGAACAGCCGCGCCGCATGCCCCGTCGCTTCCGCGGGCAGTCGTGCCTCCCCCCGTGCCTGAACGGCCTGGGAGGTACCCCCAGGGCGGCACGGGTGGGCGGTGGGGGTACCTCCCGCTCGAGCGGAGCCGAGAGTGGGGGAGGCACCCCGCAAGCGCCGGGCAGCGCAGCCCCACCCCGACCCACACCAACGCCGGACACCACGCAAGCGTCCCCCGGCCAGCGCGAGCCCGGAAGAGGCCTGCGGAAGCGGGTACTGGCCCCGGACACCGGCGCTCGGAGAGGATCGCCTCATGCACACCCCCCACACCGAATCCCCGCCCAGGCCACCGGCGCACCGCCCGGCCACCCTGTCCACCGGAGTGCTCGCGCTGTGCTCGGTACTGCTGCTGACGCTCGTCGGCGTCGAGTGGCGCCCGCTGCTCGAGCTGGACGCCGACATCGCCCGGACCACTCACCGCTGGGCGGTCGAGGAGCGGGGGCTGACGCAGACGTCCCGCATCCTGACGGACTGGGTCTGGGACCCCTGGACGATGCGGGTGCTGTGCGGTGTGGCGGCGGCGCTGCTCGCCTGGCGGTACGCGGCCCCCTGGTCGGCGCTCTGGCTGGTGCTCACGGTCGCCGTCGCGACGGCGGTGCAGCAGGGGCTGAAGGCCGCGCTGGACCGCGCCCGCCCGGTCTGGCCCGACCCGGTGGACTCCGCGCACTACGCGGCGTTCCCGTCGGGGCACGCCATGACCGCGACGGTCGTCTGCGGTCTGCTGCTGTGGCTGCTGCACCGTCACGGTGTGGGCCGCGTCCTGTGGCGCACGGCGCTGGCCGTGGCGGTCCTCTCGGTGACCGGCGTCGGTCTCACCCGGGTCTGGCTCGGCGTCCACTGGCCCACGGACGTCCTGGGCGGCTGGCTGACCGGCGCCCTGGTGGTGGCGGCGGCCGTGACGGTCCACCGGCGGCGGTGTCCGGCGCGCCGGTGAGTCGGGCCCCCGAGTCGGCGGCCCGGAGCCGCTTCCACCGCGAACGGGACCGTTCACTTCGGACGATCCCCCGCGTCGCCCGAAGTGAACGGCACCCCGACAAGGCCCGCCAGGGGGCCTCACCGGATGCGCTGAGTATAGTTGGCTGGCAGCCAGTCAACGCAGGAGTCCAGCATGTCCCCGCGCAGCGCCCTGGTCAATGAAGAGTTGCGGAGGCGTTCGAAGGAACGGCTTCTGCACGCCGCCGTGGAGTTGGTCGACGAGCACGGGTACGAGGCGACGACGCTGGGCGACATCGCCGACCGGGCGGGCTCCGCACGGGGCCTGGTGTCGTACTACTTCCCGGGAAAGCGCCAGCTCGTGCAGTCCGCCGTGCACCGGCTGATGCACCGCACCCTGGAGGAGGCCCTGGAGCGGGAGCCGCACACCGAGGACGGCCGGGAGCGGATGGCACGGGCCATCGACGCGATCCTGGGCCTGGCGCGGGACCGGCCGCTCCTGATGCGCCAGCACATGGCCGGACTGCTGCAGGCCGAGGGTTTCCTGCCCTGCCCCGAGCAACGGCGGCTGGCGGAGCTGCTGAGCGACACCGTCGCCCGGCACGGCTCCCCCGACGTCGACGCGGACTACCCGATGCTGCGCGCCCTGCTGATGGGCGCCGTGTACGCGGCCCTGGTGCCGGGCGCGCCCATGCCGGTCCCGGTACTGCGCGCGGAGCTGTTCAAGCGCTACCGGCTCGACTGGGAGATGGGCGTCCCGCCGGACACCGAGGTGCCCGGCGGGACGTGCCGGAAGGACCGGACGGACATGGCCCGGTTCTTCGCGACGGAGCCGGACGCTCAGTCGAAGTAGTCCGGCTGGGTCTGCACGTTGAGCTCACGCAGCTGGACCCAGCGGGCCGGGTCCGTGCGCCGGTCGTCGATCTTCAGGACGTCGAAGCCCTTGGCCATGTCGTTCGAGTAGATGTAGCCGTTGTAGTAGTACGCCGACCAGGAGCCGCCGGTGACGAGCTGGTCCGTGGACAGCGGACCGCGCTCGAAGTAGGCGATCTCCTTCGGCTTCGAGGAGTCGGTGAAGTCCCAGACGGAGACGCCGCCCTGGTACCAGGCCTGGACCATCAGGTCCTTGCCCTTGACCGGGATCAGCGAGCCGTTGTGGGCCACGCAGTTCTCGGTGTCCGCCTGGTGGCGGGGGATCTTGAAGTAGCTGCGGAAGACCAGCTTCTGCCGGTCGCCCTTGCCGACGATGTCGTAGATGCCGTCCGCGCCGCGGTTCGGGCCGATCTCCGCGTTGCAGGTGGCGCCGCCACCGCCGCCCAGCTCGTCGGTGAAGACGACCTTGTTCGCCTTCTGGTTGAAGGTCGCCGAGTGCCAGAACGCGAAGTTGACGTTGTCCTGCACCCGGTCGATCACCTTGGGCCGCTCGGGGTCCTTGATGGAGAACAGGATGCCGTCGCCCATGCAGGCACCGGCGGCCAGGTCCTTCGACGGCAGCACGGTGATGTCGTGGCAGCCGGTGGTCTTGGAGACGCCCGGGTTGGTGGGCCCGCCGGGGTTGCCGCCGCCGTCCGGTCCCTCACCCGGGAACAGCACCGGGAAGCCGACCAGCGCCGCCTTGTGCGGGGCCTTGCGCGGCACCTTGATCACCGAGATGCCGTCGTGCGGCGGCTGGCAGTCGGGGTAGGCCGCGTTCGGCGAGTACGACGAGACGTAGACGTAGACGTTCTTGCGCTCGGGCACCAGCGTGTGGGTGTGCGAGCCGCAGGCGGTCTCGACGGCGGCGACGTAGCGCGGGTTGCGCTTGTCGCTGATGTCGAAGACCTTCATGCCCTCCCACGAGGACTTCTCGGTCGCCGGCTGCGTGGTGCTGTTGCAACTGCTGTCGCTGCGCGAGGAGTCGGTGGACAGGAACAGCAGGTCGCCGGAGACGGAGATGTCGTTCTGCGAGCCGGGGCACAGCACCTGGGCCACCGTCTTCGGCGCCTTCGGGTCGCTGATGTCGAAGATGCGGAAGCCGTCGTAGTTGCCGGCGAAGGCGTACCGGCCCTGGAAGGCCAGGTCCGAATTGGTGCCGGGCAGCGCGTCCTTGGGGATGTTGGCCACGTGCCGGATGTTGTCGGAGTGGACGATCTCGTCCTGGGCGGGTATCTCGCCGCTCTGGATGGCCGCGCGCGCCTCGGCCTTGTCGCTGCGCGAGACCTCCTTCTCGGCGGCCGGCGAGTCCCCGGGGTCGGGGATCGCCACGGCCGGCGCGGCGGTGAGCAGCGCGGCCAGCAGCCCACCGGCCGCCGCGGCAACACCCAGGCGTCTGCGCCGGGTTCGGGAAACGCTCAACAGGATCACTGTTTTCCTCCCTGGTTCCGTTCATCTCGGAACGGTTTTCGCACCGGCAGTATCGTCGTGGACATGCACATACCAACAGAGGGCAACACCGTTGTCACGAAGTTTTTCGATCACTGTCGCGCGAAAGCATGCTAGGACGGTCGTCGACACTCACGAGGTGTCTTGCAACCTGCCAGCCACAGGAGGTCCTTGTGCACTACCGCCGTGCGTCACGCGTGTCCGTCGTCGCGGCCGGGCTGACCGCCCTGGCCGTACTCGGGCTCGTGGGCTGCGACTCCGGCACCGAGGGGACCAAGTCGGCCGCCGGGAGCGGGCCTTCGGTCATCGCGCCGGGTGAGCCCGGGGAGGCCAACCGGACCCTGTCGGCCGAGGAGGCCCAACGGCAGCGTGTCGAGGACGACTCCCCCAACTCGGCGGACGTGTCCTACGCGCGGATGATGATCCAGCACCACGCGCAGGCCCTGGAGATGACCGGACTGGTGCCGGACCGCGCCGAGTCGTCGAAGATCGTCAAGCTGGCCGAGCGCATCGCCGCCGCGCAGCAGCCGGAGATCAAGGCGATGAAGGCCTGGCTGAAGAGCCACGACAAGGCGGAGCGGGACGACGGGCACGGGCACGACCACGCGACGATGCCCGGGATGGCCACGCAGGCCCAGCTGAAGCAGCTGCGCGCGGCCGACGGCAAGGCCTTCGACCAGCTCTTCCTCACCCTGATGATCACGCATCACCAGGGGGCGATCACCATGTCCACCGAGCTGAAGGGGCAGGGCAACAACATCCGGATGGAGGAGATGGCGGACGACGTGGTGGCCCAGCAGACCAGCGAGATCAGCCGGATGCGCGACCTGATGTGACGGTGCGCCGGGCGGGCCGGTGACCGCGGGCCGCTCAGCGCCGGGCGTGCCGTGAGGGCAGCAGTCCCGCGTCGCGCGCCCGGCCGATGAGCCTGAGCGCCCCGCGCCGGCTGTACCCGGTCTCGTTCATCACGGCGAGGACCGGATCGGCTCCCCGCTCCTGTGCCGCGCGGTACACCCGCGCCACGAGCCCCTGCTCCCGGGGCCCCCTCGGCCGGGCGGACCGATCCCGGTGCGCGCCCGTACCGGCCCCGTCCCCGGGGTCCGGCCCGGTCTCGGCGCCGCTGGCCCGGGCCAGCGGCGCCTCGATCCAGTCGGCGAACAGGGCGAGGTCCTCCAGGGCCAGCGCGGGCCGGGCCCGTACGTCCTCGACACAGACCCATCCCTCGCACACCGTCGCCAGCGCGTCGATGCGGGCCCCGTCGCCGAAGGCCAGCCGCACATGGAGCCACCGCGTCGCCCGCTCCCCCTCCCGCACCTCCCACGCGGGCCACACGGACACCGCACCCTCCGCCGGAGAGCGATCGGAAAGATGAAGAAAAGATGCCTCAAACACACACGCAACGTAACCGCGTGATCAGTTTCCCTCCGTAGAACACGCACCCCGGACGGCGGACGGCACCCTGTCAGCGGAGCGCGGACGGTGCCATGCTGGAGACAGCAGCGATCTCCTGTCGATCCCCCGGGTGAGGAGTTCCGCCGTGCTGCGTGTCGCCGTCATCGGTTCCGGGCCGAGCGGGTGCTACACCGCCCAGAGCCTCGTCCAGCAGGACGCCCGGGTGCGCGTGGACGTCCTGGACCGGCTGCCGTGCCCGTACGGCCTGGTCCGCTACGGGGTGGCGCCGGACCACGAGAAGATCAAGTCCCTGCAGAACGCCCTCCGCGCGGTCCTGGAACACGAGCGCGTGCGCTTCCTCGGCGGGGTGCCGGTCGGGCCGGGCGGGGTGCCGGTCGCGCGGCTGCGGGAGCTGTACCACGCGGTGGTGTACTGCGTGGGCGCCGCCACGGACCGGCGGCTGGGCATTCCGGGCGAGGAGCTGCCGGGCAGCTGGTCGGCGACGGAGTTCGTGTCCTGGTACAGCGCGCACCCGGACGCCGCCGACGGCGGTTTCCTGCGCGGGGTGCGGTCGGCGGTGGTCATCGGGATGGGGAACGTCGCCGTGGACGTGACGCGCATGCTGGCCCGGGGCGCGACGGAGCTGAGCCCGACCGACATGCCGCACGCGGCCCTGACCGCACTCGCGGCGAGCCGGGTGGACCGCATCCACATGGTGGGCCGGCGCGGCCCCTCCCAGGCCCGCTTCACCACCAAGGAGCTGCGCGAACTGGGGACCCTGCCGGAGACCGGCCTCGCCGTGGACCCGGCCGAGGCCGCGCGGGACCCGGCGTACACGGACCCGTCCGCGCTGCCCGCCCCGCAGCGCCGCAACGTCGAGGTGCTGCGGGGCTGGGCCGGGGCGCCGGTGCCGGGCGCCCGGCGGCTGATCCGGCTGCGCTTCTTCCTCCGCCCGGCCGAACTGATCGCCCGGGAGGGCAGGGTGGGCGCGGTGCGTTTCGAGCGGACGGCGCCGGACGGACACGGCGGCGTCACGGGCACGGGGCGGTTCGAGGACATCGAGGCACAGCTGGTGCTGCGCTCGGTGGGGTACCGCGGGGTGCCGCTGGAGGGGCTGCCGTTCGACGCGGCCGGCGGCACGGTTCCGCATCTCGCCGGGCGGGTGCTGCGGGAGGGCGCGGTCGCTCCGGGCGAGTACGTGGCGGGCTGGATCAAGCGGGGCCCGACGGGCGTCATCGGCACGAACCGGCCCTGCGCGAAGGAGACGGTGGCCTCCCTGCTGCGGGACGCGCCCTTCCTCACCGACCGCGACCTGCCCGGCGACCCGCTGGCGGCGCTGCGGGCCGAGGGCGTCGAACCGGTCGGCTGGACGGGCTGGCAGGCGATCGAACACGCCGAGGCGGAACTGGGCGCCTCCCTGGGCCGGAGCGTCGTCAAACTCCCCGACTGGGAATCCCTGCTCGCGGCGGCCCGCACGGCCGGCCCGTGAGCGGGCCGGTCAGGCCGCGCCGTGGCGGGCGTCCTGGCGGGCGGCCGCGGTGAGGAGGCAGTCGAGGAGGCCCGGGAAGAGGTCGTCCAGGTCGGCCCGGCGCAGGCCGTTCATCTTGGCGGTGCCCTCGTAGACCTGCCGGATCACGCCGCTCTCGCGCAGCACCCGGAAGTGGTGCGTGGTGGTGGACTTGGTGACCGGCAGGTCGAACTGCGAGCAGGTCAGCTCGACGCCCTCGGCGGCGAGCTCACGGACGATCCGCAGCCGCATGGGGTCGGAGAGCGCGTGCAGCACGCCCTCCAGCCGGATCTCCTCGCGCGCCGGGTGCGGCAGATCGCGGCTGCTGAGGGCGGGGGAGGCAGTCGTCACGGCGGCTCACATTCGGTCCGGGAATTCTCATAGTACGAGAGTCATCGTAGTTTGACATCCTCCGTACTACGATGCTTATCGTACGAGCCTCACCCGTCCCGGCCCCGCCGAATGGAGTCCACCGTGAGCACGCTGTTCCAGCCGTACACCCTGCGCGACGTGACCATCCCCAACCGGGTGTGGATGCCTCCGATGTGCCAGTACTCGGCCGCACCCGAAGGGCCCGCGGCCGGTGCGCCCGGCGACTGGCACTTCGCGCACTACGCGGCCCGCGCGGCCGGCGGCACGGGACTGATCGTCGTGGAGGCCACCGCCGTGTCGCCGGAGGGCCGGATCTCGCCGTACGACCTCGGCATCTGGAACGACACCCAGGTGGAGGCGTTCCGCCGGATCACCCGCTTCCTCGTGTCGCAGGGCACCGTCCCCGCCGTCCAGCTCGCGCACGCCGGACGCAAGGCGTCGACCGAGCGGCCCTGGAAGGGCGGCGCGCCGGTCGGGCCGGACGCCCACGGCTGGCGGCCGGCGGCTCCGAGCGCGATCCCCTTCGACGAGCGGCACCCGGTGCCGGACGAGCTGTCCCTCGACCGGATTCGCGAGATCGTCGGACAGTTCCGCGCCGCCGCGCGCCGCGCGCTCGCCGCCGGGTTCGAGATCGCCGAGATCCACGGCGCCCACGGCTACCTGATCAACGAGTTCCTGTCCCCGCACTCCAACCACCGCACCGACGCCTACGGCGGCTCGTACGAGAACCGGACGCGGTTCGCGCTCGAGGTGGTCGACGCCGTGCGCGAGGAGTGGCCGGACGACAAGCCGCTGTTCTTCCGGATTTCGGCCACGGAGTGGCTGGAGGAGCACGGCTGGACCCCGGACGACACCGTCCGCTTCGCCTCCGAGCTGCACGCCCACGGCATCGACCTGCTCGACGTCTCCACCGGCGGCAACGCCTCCGGCGTCCGCATCCCGACCGGGCCCGGCTACCAGGTCCCCTTCGCCGCGCGGGTGCGCGCCGAGACGCCGATGCCGGTCGCCGCCGTGGGGCTGATCACCGACGCCGAGCAGGCGGAGAAGATCGTGGCCAACGGCGAGGCGGACGCGGTGCTCCTCGGCCGCGAGCTGCTCCGCAACCCCTCGTGGGCCCGGCACGCGGCCCGTGAGCTGGGCGGCGAGGTCCATGTGCCGGACCAGTACCACCGCTCGGTCTGAGCCCGCACCGCCACCACGCCGGCGGCCCGGGGTGCTCCTCGCACCCCGGGCCGTCGGCGCCGGTCTTTCCTGGCCGAATGTGATGCGCGCGAGACGTTGACTAGAAAGCGCTTACCCCATACCTTCCGTTCAGCAGCATGACCCGCTCACGTCAATTCAGTGGGCCAACTGCGCACCATCCCGAACGTCGTTCATGTACATGGCTCGTACCCCCACACCACGACAGAAGGAACGACATGACTTCCGCGAAACGACCGCGCGCCCGCGCGCTGACGGGCGCACTCGCCACCCTCGGCCTCTCCGTTGGCATGCTCATGACCACCGGCGCGTCCTCGGCGAGCGCCGCCACCTGGCCGACCGCGAACGGCAGCCAGGGCGTCTCCTCCACCATCTCCGTGTCCGGCACCAAGGACTACGGGATGAAGCGCCTGTACGGCACCGGCGACCTGGGCTCCGGCGGCCAGGACGAGGACCAGGGCCCCATCCTGCAGCTGGCGGACGGCGCGGTCCTGAAGAACGTCATCCTGGGCGCCCCCGCGGCCGACGGCATCCACTGCCAGGGCTCCTGCACGCTGCAGAACGTCTGGTGGGAGGACGTCGGCGAGGACGCCGCCACGTTCAAGGGCAAGTCGTCGGGGTCGGTCTACACCGTCAGCGGCGGCGGCGCGAAGGAAGCCAGCGACAAGGTGTTCCAGTTCAACGGCGCCGGAACGCTGAACGTGTCGAACTTCGCGGTCAAGAACTTCGGCACCTTCGTCCGCTCCTGCGGCAACTGCTCCACGCAGTACAAGCGGACGATCAACCTCAACACCATCGAGGTGACCTGGAAGGGCAGCAGGCTCGCCGGCATCAACACCAACTACGGCGACAGCGCGACCCTGCGGAACATCACGATCATCGGGGACAGCAGCAAGAAGATCGTCCCCTGCCAGAAGTACATCGGCAACGACGACGGTGACGAGCCGAGCAGCAACGGCTCCGGCCCCGACGGCACGTACTGCAAGTACGCGTCGTCCGACATCACCTACCGGTAGCCCCCCCACGGGCAGCGGCCGTACGAGGCGTCCCGCGCGGCGCCTCGTACGGCCGTCCGGCCCGCACCCGCCCGCCTTCATCCGCCGCCCACGCGGGAACGCACCTCCCCCGTCAGCTCCCGCCGGTACCCGGCGTAGGCGGACCGCAGCGCGTCGCCCGGCCAGTCGGCGGGCAGCAGCGCGGAGGGCAGGACGGGATCGGCGAGCAGATGGCGTACGACGGCGGCGAACGCGGTGAGCCGCTCGGCGGGGCGAGCGGCTCGGTCGACGTGGCCGAGGAGCGCGCGGGCCGCGCCGGACCAGGCGTCCAGCGGCCACAGACCGGCGGCGAGCTCGCGGGCGGGCCGGCCGGGGCGGGCCGTGCAGCACTCGGCCACCTCGTCGAGGCCGTCGGGCAGGCTGCGCTCCAGATTGGCGGGACGCAGCCACACCCCCTCACGCAGTTCGGCGAGCCGGAGCGCCGCCAGCCGTGTGCGCAGGTCCGCGCGTTCGGCGGGTCCCCTGCCGGTCGCGGTGATCACCACCAGCTCCCAGTCGCCGTCCCACGCGCGCGTGCGCGGCTCCACGGACTCGTCCTGGCGGCGCCGGCGTTCCAGCAGCCGGTCGCTGAGGCGGTACCCGGTGTCCGTACGTCGCAGGTCCCCGGCGGCGACCATCCGGCTGAGCGCCGCGCGGAGCGTGGACCCGCCGATCTCGAAGCCCTCCACGAGCCGCCCGAGCTCCCTCGCCGACAGCTCCGGCGGATGCGCGCCGAGCAGCAGGCTCAGCACGACCGACCGCGCGGACAGCGGGCGCGGCCGGGGGTCGTCCGGTGCCGCCGGGTCGTTCCTCCGCATGGGGCCGTACTCTACGACGCCGATCGTGTTGCACGATTGCTGCGGCTGTACGAATAGTGCAACACTCGCTCATGGCCACCACACTCGCGGACGAGCCGCGGCAGGACTTCGGCGCGCACGGCGGCGCCACGCACGACGTCACCAATCAGCCCCCGCCCCTGACCCCCTACGACGCCTCCGACGACGCCGCCCTGCTGGAGGGCCTGCGGCGGGAGGGCGCCGGCTGGGCCGAGGAGGAGCTGCGCCGGCTCGGCAGGCTGGCCGGCAGCGCGCGGGTGCAGGAGTGGAGCGACCAGGCCAACCGCCACGAGCCCGCACTGCGCACCCACGACCGGTACGGGCACCGCGTCGACGAGGTGGAGTTCCATCCGAGCTGGCACCACCTGATGCGCGCGGCCGTCGCCGAGGGGCTGGCCGCCGCGCCCTGGGCCGACGAGCGTCCCGGCGCCCATGTCGTCCGCACCGCCAAGGGACTGGTGTGGGGACACACCGAGGCGGGGCACGGCTGCCCGACGTCCATGACGTACGCGGCGGTGCCGGCGCTGCGGCGGCAGCCGGAGCTGGCCGGGGTGTACGAGCCGGGGCTGACCAGCCGGGAGTACGAGCCGGGGCTGCGCGTGCCGGCCGGGAAGCGCGGACTGCTGGCCGGCATGGGGATGACCGAGAAGCAGGGCGGCTCCGACGTCCGGACCAACACCACGACGGCGACGCCGACCGCCGAGCCCGGCGTATACACCCTGCGTGGGCACAAGTGGTTCACGTCGGCGCCGATGTGCGACGTTTTCCTGGTGCTGGCCCAGGCCCCGGGCGGGCTGTCGTGCTTCCTGGTGCCGCGCGTCCTGCCCGACGGCACGCGCAACCCGTTCCGCATCCAGCGGCTGAAGGAGAAGCTGGGCAACCGCTCCAACGCCTCCTCCGAGCCCGAGTTCGACGGGACGGTCGCCTGGCTGGTCGGCCCGGAGGGGCAGGGCGTGAAGACCATCATCGAGATGGTCAACTGCACCCGGCTGGACTGCGTGATGATGTCGGCGGCGCTGATGCGCAAGACGCTCGTGGAGGCGGGCCACCACGTGCGGCACCGCGGCGCGTTCGGGGCGCGGCTGGTGGACCAGCCGCTGATGCGCAACGTGCTGGCCGATCTGGCGCTGGAGTCCGAGGCCGCCACGGCCCTCACCCTGCGGCTGGCCGGAGCGGCCGACCGCGCGGTGCGCGGGGACGCCGGGGAGGCCGCGTTCCGCCGGATCGCGACGGCGGTCGGCAAGTACTGGGTCACCAAGCGGGGCCCTGCCTTCACCGCCGAGGCCCTGGAGTGCCTGGGCGGCAACGGCTACGTCGAGGAGTCCGGGATGCCCCGGCACTACCGCGAGGCCCCGCTGCTGTCGATCTGGGAGGGCTCGGGGAACGTCAACGCGCTCGACGTGCTGCGGGCGCTCGGCCGGGACACGGCCACCGCGCAGGCGCTCTTCGACGAGCTCGCCCTGGCGCGCGGGGCGGACGCCCGGCTGGACGCGGCCGTGGCCGGGCTGAAGGACCGGCTGGCCGAGGGGTCGCAGGCGGGCGCCCGGCGACTGGTGGAGCGGATGGCCCTGACGCTTCAGGGCTCCCTCCTCGTCCGGCACGCCCCGTCCGCGGTCGCCGACGCCTTCTGCGCGACGCGGCTGGGCGGCGACTGGGGGCACGCCTTCGGCACGCTGCCCGCGGCGGCCGCACTGGACGCGATCGTCGGGCGTGCGCTGCCGGACGGCGGCTGACCCGCCGGCGGGCCCCCGCGCACGGTCGTCCCGTGCGCGGGGGGCACCAGGCCCGACCTGCGGAGAAACCGATCCGGAAGTGACTGTCAGTGGTGGGGTGCAGACTGACCGGTGTCCTGGAACGAGGGCGTCGACGAAGACGTCGCGGAGGTGATCGGCATGACCGAGGTACTGCTCGCCGTGGGCACCCGCAAGGGCCTGTTCATCGGGCGGCGGCGAGGTGACGCCTGGGAGTTCGACGAGAGTCCCTGCTTCAACGCGCAGGCCGTGTACTCGGTCGCCATCGACACCCGTGGCGGGAGCCCGCGGCTGCTGGCCGGCGGGGACAGCGCGCACTGGGGCCCGTCGGTGTTCCACTCCGACGACCTGGGCCGAAGCTGGACCGAACCGGCCCGGCCCGCCGTCACATTCCCGAAGGACACGGGGGCTTCGCTGGAGCGGGTCTGGCAGTTGCACCCCTCCGAGGCCGAACCGGACGTGGTGTACGCGGGGACGGAACCGGCCGCGCTGTACCGCTCGGAGGACCGCGGGGAGAGCTTCGAGCTGGTCCGGCCGTTGTGGGAGCATCCCACGCGTGCGAAGTGGGTGCCCGGTGGCGGTGGCGAGGGGCTGCACACCGTGCTCACCGACGCCCGTGATCCACGGGCCGTGACGGTGGCCGTCTCCACGGCGGGCGTGTTCCGCACCCTGGACGGCGGTGCGAGCTGGGCCCCGTCCAACTCCGGGGTGTCCGCGGTGTTCCTGCCGGACCCGAACCCGGAGTTCGGGCAGTGCGTGCACAAGGTCGCCCGGGACGCGGTGAACCCGGACCGGCTGTATCTGCAGAACCACTGGGGGGTCTACCGCAGCGACGACGCGGGCGGGAGCTGGACGGACATCGGCGAGGGCCTGCCGTCGACGTTCGGCTTCGCGGTCGTGGCCCATCCCCGTCGCGCCGACACGGCGTACGTGTTCCCGATCAACGCCGACTCCGACCGGGTGCCGGCCGGCCGGCGCTGCCGGGTCTACCGGACCGCGGACGCGGGCAGGAGCTGGGAGCCGCTCACGGCGGGACTGCCGCGGGAGGACCACTACGGCACGGTGCTGCGCGACGCGATGTGTCACGACGGCGCGGACCCGGCGGGCGTCTACTTCGGCAACCGCAACGGCGAGGTGTACGCGTCGGCCGACGACGGCGACAGCTGGCGGCAGTTGGCGTCGCATCTGCCGGACGTGTTGTGCGTACGGGCCGCGGTCGTCGCATGAGCCACATGAGCCATGTAAGCCACATGAGTCGCACGAGCCGCACGAGGATCCCGTGCGGTCCTGGCCACTGGTTGATCTCCGCCGCCGTCACGGCAGTAAGGTGACGCCCGTGGCACCACGACCCTTGAATGAGATCGTCGAAGCGGGCTGGGCGAAGGCCCTGGAGCCGGTGGCCGAACGGGTCGCCGGAATGGGGGACTTCCTGCGCGCGGAGATCGCCGCGGGACGCACCTACCTCCCGGCCGGAGCGAACGTCCTGCGCGCCTTCCAGCAGCCCTTCGACGAGGTACGCGTCCTGATCGTCGGACAGGACCCGTACCCCACCCCGGGGCACGCGGTGGGACTGTCGTTCTCGGTCGCGCCCGAGGTGCGGCCGCTGCCGGGCAGCCTCATCAACATCTTCCGGGAGCTGAACACCGACCTGGGCCTGCCCCAGCCGTCGAACGGTGATCTCACGCCGTGGACCGAGCAGGGCGTGCTGCTGCTCAACAGGGCGCTGACGACGGCCCCGCGCAAGCCGGGCGCCCACCGCGGCAAGGGCTGGGAGGAGGTCACCGAGCAGGCGATACGGGCGCTGGCCGGGCGGGGCAAGCCCCTGGTCTCCATCCTGTGGGGGCGGGACGCCCGCAACTGCCGTCCGCTGCTGGGCGATCTGCCCGCGGTGGAGTCGGCCCATCCGTCGCCGATGTCCGCCGACCGCGGCTTCTTCGGCTCCCGCCCGTTCAGCCGGGCCAACGACCTGCTGATCCGTCAGGGCGGCCAACCGGTGGACTGGCGCCTGCCGTGACCGGGCCCGGTTTCCTCGCCGTGGACTCCGGGGGCTCCGGTCTGCGGGTGGTCGTCGGGGCCGGCGGACACGGTCCGTCGGCCCGGGCCGCCTCGGGAGAACCGGTGCGGACCGGTGAGCGGGGCATCGACCCGGGGCATTTCATGGAGCAGCTGGTGCCGATGGCGCGGGCCTTGCGCGCCGAGGCCGGTATCGAACGGCTGGAGGTGGCCGTCGTCGGTGCGGCCGGGCTGGCCGGCCTGGGGGACGCGCTGCGCGCGGAGCTTCCGGACGCGCTCCGCCGTGAGCTGGGCGTACCGCGGGTGGTACTGGCCGCGGACGCCGTCACCGCATACGTCGGCGCGCTCGGGCCGCGGCCCGGTGCGGTGATCGCCGCCGGCACGGGTCTGATCGCGATCGGCACCGACCTGACCGGCTGGCGCCGGGCGGACGGCTGGGGGCACCTGCTCGGCGACTGCGGCAGCGGCGCCTGGATCGGACGGGCGGGTCTCGAGGCGGCGCTGCGCGCGCACGACGGGCGGCGGGGCGGCTCCGCTCGGCTGCTGGCGAGCGCCGAGGACATGTTCGGTCCGGCGGCCGGACTGCCCGGCCGGCTGTACCCGCGGACCGACCGACCGGCCGTGCTCGCCTCCTTCGCGCCCCGGGTGGGCGAGTGCGCGGCCGACGGCGACCCCGTCGCCGTGGGGGTGCTGCGGACCGCGGCCGGGCACATGGCCGACTCCGTCGCGGCCGTGTGCCCGGCCGTGGACGCACCGGTGATCGGTCTCACCGGAGGCCTGTTCCGGATGGGTGCCGCGCTGCTCGACCCCTTGGACGAGGAGCTGGCCGAGCGGCTGCCGGGGGCGCGGCGGATCATGGCCGAAGGGGACCCCCTGCACGGGGCGGTCCGCATCGCGGAGGACCTCACCGCCGGCTCGTTCACCCTTCCGGGCGACGAGAAGATGCTGTGCGTGACGAGCCCGGCAGGTGAGGACGTCACCCGCCCGGCCGACGTCCGTACGTAACTCATCAGACAAAACCGGACGGATACCGCTCACCTGCACCCTCCCCGAACAGGGGAGCCCGGGAAACCACTAACATGCGGCAGCATGAGCACCCCCACTGGGCCCGCGTCCGGCCTGCCAGTACGAATGCCGCGCCCCCGCCAGCCCGGACGGCACCGCCGTCCCGAACCCCTGGTGGCTCCCGAGGGCGCGCCCGCGCTCGTCCTCGCCGTGCCGGGTACGCCCAGTAGTGCCACCCGCTCGCTCGCCGAAGAGGTCGTGAGCATCGCCCGTTCCGAGCTGCCCGGCCTGGACGCCCGGATCGGCTACCTCGACGGCGACGACGAGGAATTCCCGACACTGCGGTCCGTCCTCGCGTACGCGGCCGAGGAGCGCACCGCCCGCTTCGAGCAGGCCCGCGAAGCCGGCCTGGACGTCAAGGAGCCCGACGGCCCCGTCGCCGTCGTCGTGCCGCTGCTCGCCGGTCCGGACAGCGCGCTGCTGCGCCAGGTCCGCCAGGCCGTGATGGACAGCCGTGTCGCCGCCGAGCTGACCGATGTGCTGGGCCCGCACCCGCTGCTCGCCGAGGCGCTGCACGTGCGGCTGTCCGAGGCCGGTCTGGCCCGCGCCGACCGTGCCCGCCTGTTCACCGTGGCGACCGCGGCGGACGGCATCATCCTGGCCTCCGTGGGCGGTGACGAGGCCGTGCAGGCGGCCGGGATCACCGGCATGCTGCTCGCCGCGCGCCTCGCCGTGCCGGTGATGGCGGCGGCCCTGGACCAGGACGGTTCCATCGCTTCCGTGGCCGAGCAGCTGCGGGGCTCCGGTTCGCAGCAGCTGGCGCTCGCGCCGTACCTGATCGGCCCGGAGATCGACGCCAGCCTGATCGAGGAGGCCGCGAAGGAGGCGGACTGCTCCGCCGCCGAGGCGCTCGGCCCGTACCCGGCGATCGGCAAGCTGGCGCTGGCCAAGTACACGACCGCGCTGGGCATCGCCCCGCAGCAGGCGCAGAGCACTCCGGCCCACTGACCCGGCCGGCTCACGCACGACGCCGAAGGGCCCGCTCCGGTTCCGGAGCGGGCCCTTCGGCGTGTCCGGGCGGCGCCGGTCAGCCGGTGACCACGCAGGACGCCGCGGCCACCGGGACGGAGCCGGCGCGCCGCGGCACTCCCGTGTCCGGGTCGAGCGTGAACCAGGTCACGTCCCCGGAGCGCTCGTTGGCGACGTACAGGACGCCGTTGGACTCGGTGATCGCGCGGGGCCAGTGCCCCCCGCAGGGGACGGTGGTGAGGGGGGTCAGCGCCTTGCCCTCCCGCTCGGCCGCGAACACCGACAGGACGTCCTCGCCGCGGGTCGCGGTCCACACGAAGCGGCCGTCGGGCGAGACGGCCACCCCGGACGGGTAGGCGTCCCCGGACGGGGCGCCGGGAAGGACCGGGATCTCGGCGAGCGGCCTGAGCGCGCCGTCGGCGGCGTCCCAGTGGCAGACGACGAGGGTGGGGCTGAGCTCGTTGAGGACGTACGCGTGGGTCCCGTCCGGGTGGAAGGCCAGGTGCCGGGGGCCCGAGCCCGGACGCAGGGCGATCTCCCGGTGCGGTGAGAGCGCGCCGTCGGTCAGGGTGCAGACCCGTACCGAGTCCGTGCCGAGGTCGACCGTGACCGCCCAGCGGCCGCTCGGGTCGGGCTGCACATGGTGGGCGTGCGGACCCTGCTGGCGCTGTGGATGGGGACCGGAGCCGCTGTGCCGGAACACCCCGGACGCCGACCGTGCGAGGCTGCCGTCCGGGCGGACGGGGACGGCGCTGACGCTGCCGGAGCCGTAGTTCGCGGTGAGGACGTGTCCGGCGAAGAGGCTGAGGTGGGTCGGCCCGTTGCCGTCCACCCGCACCTCGCGCCCGGCCGGTACCAGGCCCTCCCCGGTCACGCGGAACGCGGCCACGGCGCCCTCGGCGGTCTCGCTGACCGCGTACAGCGTGCGGCCGTCGGGCGCCAGGGCCAGGAAGGACGGGTCGCGTACGGCGTTCACGGTGCTCAGGACGGTCAGCGCGCCGCTGCCGGGGGCGATGGCCGCGGTGACGACGCCCGGGCCCCCCGCCGCCGTGAACGACCCGATGTACGCCCGCCGTCCGCCGTCCGCCACGACTGTCCCCTCTCGTCCGCCACCGACCGAGGTGACGGTAGCAGCCGATCACGTCAGGTCTAGACCAAGGTCCCGTCCGGTGCGTCCGCGCGGGTCAGGCCCCGACCAGCGGGGAGCCGGACGGCGCCCGCAGCGGCGCGGCCAGCTCGGCGAGGGCGCGTTCCAGACCGTGCAGATGGGCCAGGGCGGGTTCCGTCCCGGCCGGGGAGGTCCGTACGGGGATGTCCCGGCCGTCGGTGAGCGCCTCGACGGCGGCCTCGACGCGCCAGCAGGCGGCGGCCAGCCGGGCGTCGTGCGAGGCCTCCGGGTCGGCGGCGACGGCGACGAGGCCGCGGATCTCCCGGGCGCAGTCGTCGAGCAGGGCGAGCACCCGACGGGCGCGCCGCTTGCGGCCGAGCATGGGGTTCAGCGGATGCACCAGCGGGGCGACCGAGAGCCGTACCCGGGCGAGCAGTTGTTCCAGCTCCGCCACCACCGGCGCCGGGTCGGCGTCCGCGGTCCCGGCCAGTCGTGCGGCCGTCTGCGCGGTGCACGCGTGGACGCAGCGCAGGGCCCGCTGGATCCAGGTGTCGGTGACGCTGTGCGTGGTCACGGGCAGGACGAACGCCACCGCCAGCACGGCGCCGAGCGCGCCGACGGCGGTCTCCACGAGCCGGAGCGCCAGCAGACCGGGGGTGAGCACGCCCAGCAGGCCGTAGAGCATGGCGGCGAGCACCGTCACCCAGAGCATCATCCAGGTGTAGGACACGGCGGCCGTATAGAAGACGCCGAAGACGGCGACGGCGACGACCAGCGCGGTCACCGGGCCGTCCCCGTGCGCGGGGACGGCGACGAACAGCGCGAGCCCGATGCCGATGACGGTGCCGAGCACCCGCCGGAAGCCGCGGACCAGGGTCTCGCCGCGCGAGGTGGTGTTGACGAAGACCCACCAGGTGGCGCCGACGGCCCAGTACCAGCGCTGCCCGGACACCAGCTGGCCCACGACCAGGGCGAAGCCCGCGCCGGCGGTCGCCTGGACCGCCTGGCGGGTGGTCACGCGGGCCAGCCCGGTGCCGCCGGGCGGCGCCGGCACGACGGCCGGGGGCAGCCGGCGCTCGTAGCACCACAGCCCGAAGCGCACCGCGGCAGCGGCGAGCACGGACAGCAGGACGGAGGCGTACAGCTCGGGCAGCTGGGCGGTCCTCGCGTGCAGGAACTGCGCCACGAAGTAGGTCATGAACGCGAAGACCCCGAGGCTGTGGCCGCGCGGGCCCCAGCGCCGCGCGTACACGCCGAGTCCGACCACGGCGAGGAAGGTGAGGTCGCGGGCGACCGGGTGGTCGTGCAGCACGGCCGCGGCGGCGAGCACCGGCAGGCCGACGGCGGGCAGCAGCGCCGTGGTGACGGCCTGGCCGCGGACGGTGGCGTCGGTGACGGTGAACAGGGCGAGCAACGCGGCGAGCCCGCCGGTGACGGCACCGGTGAGCGAGTGCCCGGCCAGGCCGCAGACGACGACGGCCAGACCGATGCCGAGCACGGCCCGCGCCGCGAAGCGCAGCCGGATCCGGCCCGGGTCCGGAGCCATGAACACCCTCTTCAGCACGTACCGCCCCCTGGGATTCGTTGGTGTGTGCGCCGTGGCACGAAAAAGGCGCCGCGGAGGTCCGCAGCGCCATCGACGCCTCCATATCAGCATCTCCTCCACCAGTGGCTCAACTGAGTCCTGTGAGAGTGGGCCATTGGTACAGTGTTCGTGGCATTCCTACGGCCACTGAAGTGCCAATGGCCGATGCGAGGACACGTCGGATCTCATGGCCGTGGACGAGCTCGACACCCGCATCCTGCGGCTGCTGCTGGAGCAGCCGCGCACCAGCGTGCGGGAGTACGCCCGGATCCTCGGCGTCGCCCGCGGCACCCTCCAGGCCCGCCTGGACCGCATGGAGCGCGAGGGCGTGATCACCGGCACCGGCCCCGCCCTCTCCCCCGCCGCGCTGGGCCACCCCGTCCTCGCGTTCGTGCACATCGAGGTCACCCAGGGGCACCTGGACGAGGTGGGCGACGCGCTGGCCGCCGTCCCGGAGATCGTCGAGGCGTTCTCCACCACGGGCGGCGGCGATCTGCTGGCCCGGGTGGTGGCGCGCGACAACGCGCATCTGGAGGACGTGGTCCAGAAGCTGATCAGCCTGCCCGGCGTGGTCCGCACCCGCACCGAGGTGGCGCTGCGCGAGCGCGTCCCGCACCGGCTGCTGCCGCTGGTGGAGTCGATCGGCCGTACGGCGCGGAAGTGAGCCCTGCCATCCTGGACCCCATGAACACGCTCGGCGCCCTCTCGGTCATCTTCGATCTCGACGGAACGCTCGTGGACAGCGAGCCGAACTACTACGAGGCGGGCCGGCGGACCCTCGCCGAGTACGGGGTCCCGGACTTCTCCTGGGCCGAGCACGAACGCTACGTGGGGATCAGCACCCGGGAGACGCTCGCCGACTGGCGGGAACGGTACGGCCTGTCGGCCCCGGTGGAGGAACTGCTCGCGGTCAAGGACCGCCACTATCTGGAGCTGGCCCGCGCCGCCACGCGGGTGTACCCGCAGATGCGCGCGTTCGTCGGGCTGCTGGCGGCCGAGGGCGTGCCGATGGCCGTGGCCTCGGGTTCCTCGCCCGTCGCCATCGGGGCGATCCTGGCCGGCACGGGCCTGGACGCGCACCTGCGCACGGTCGTCCCGGCCGACGAGGTCGCGCACGGCAAGCCGGCCCCCGACATCTTCCTGGAGGCGGCCCGCAGGCTCGGCGCGGACCCGGCCGACTGCGTGGTGGTCGAGGACGCGGCCCCGGGCGCCGTCGCCGCGCACGCGGCCGGGATGCGCTGCATCGCGGTCCCCTACGTCGCCGCCCAGGCCGACGCCCCCGAGTTCGCCACCGCCGGTCTGCTGCTGCGCGGCGGGCAGGAGGAGTTCACGGCGCGGGCCGCGTACGCCTGGCTGGCGGACTCCGCCCGGCGGCCCTGACCGGCTCCCGCCGTCCGCGCGTCCCGGCGGACGTCCGGAACCGATCGCTCCCGAACCGTTGACGCCTTTCCGCCTCCTCCCTATCGTCTGGTCGATTGTTCGTACAGCGTTCGCGATATCGAACAGAGGAGCATCCATGGCACCGCCCCTCTCCAGACGAACCCTCTTCCAGGCCGCCGCCCTGACGGCGACGGCGACCGCGGTCCCCGCGGCGGCCACCGGGCGCGCCGTCGCCGCACCCGGCGCGCCCGCCGCCGCTCCCGGCGTACCGGCGGCGTGGACCGTACGGCCCTTCGGGCTGGAGGACGTGACGCTCGGCCCTGGCGTCTTCGCCGGCAAACGGCGGCTGATGCTCGACCACGCCCGTGGCTACGACGTGCACCGGCTGCTCCAGGTCTTCCGCGCCAACGCCGGCCTGTCCACCCGGGGCGCCGTCGCGCCCGGCGGCTGGGAGGGGCTGGACGGGGAGGCCAACGGCAATCTGCGCGGCCACTACACCGGCCATTTCCTGACCATGCTGGCGCAGGCGTACCGCGGCACCGGCGAGCAGGTCTTCGCGGACCGGATCGCCACCGTGGTCGAAGCCCTGACCGAGGTACGGGAGGCGCTGCGGCACGATCCGGCCGTGCTGAGCGTCGAGGGACGGTTCGGCCGCGCGGCGGAGAACGTGCGCGGCTCGTACCGGTACGTGGACCTTCCGGCGGCCGTTCTCACCGGCGCCCCGGCACTCACCCTGTCCGCATGGGTGCGCCCCGCGC
Source organism: Streptomyces sp. AC558_RSS880 (assembly GCF_019049255.1). Taxonomy (GTDB): domain Bacteria; phylum Actinomycetota; class Actinomycetes; order Streptomycetales; family Streptomycetaceae; genus Streptomyces. The sequence continues at coordinate 195,518 of NZ_JAGMUJ010000150.1, forward strand.
ACGACGCCGCCTGGGCCAGGATCTTCGACTTCGGCGACGACACCACCCGCTACCTGTACCTGGCCGCCCGCAACGCGAACGGGGTGCCGCGGTTCGCCGTGACCACCTCGGGGCCGGGCGGCGAGCAGGGCCTCGACGGCACCGCGCCGCTGCCGGTCGGCGAGTGGAGCCACCTGGCCGTGACCCTCGCCGACGGCATCGGCACCCTCTACGTCGACGGCACCGCCGTGGCCCGGAACACGGACATCACGCTGACCCCGGCCGCGCTCGGCACCCTCACGGACCACTGGCTGGGGCGCTCCCACTTCCCCGCCGACCCGGTCTTCGCGGGCGCGTTCGAGGACGTCAACGTCTACGCGCGGGCGCTGACCGCCGCCGAGGTCGCCGGACTGGGGAGCCACCGGGCCGCCGACACCCCGGCCGGCCGGGGCGACCTGGCGTCGTACGCCTTCGACGAGACCGCCGGGGCCGGCTTCGCGGACGCCTCCGGCCGAGGGCTCGACGCCACCCTGCGCCGCACCTGGGGCGCGCCCAGCCATCCGGGCTTCCTCGCCGCGTACCCGGAGACGCAGTTCATCGAGCTGGAGTCGATGACCCGCAGCGACTACACCCGGGTGTGGGCGCCGTACTACACCGCACACAAGATCCTCAGAGGGCTGCTGGACGCGTATCTCGCCACGGACGACGACCGGGCGCTCGACCTGGCGTCCGGCATGTGCGACTGGATGCACGCGCGGCTGTCCGTGCTGCCGGCGGCCACCCTGCAGCGGATGTGGGGGCTGTTCTCCAGCGGGGAGTTCGGCGGCGTCGTCGAGGCGGTCTGCGACCTGCACGCGATCACCGGACGGGCCGAACACCTCGCCCTCGCCCGGCTGTTCGACCTGGACCGCCTCATCGACGCCTGCGCCGCCGGCACCGACGTCCTCGACGGGCTGCACGCCAACCAGCACATCCCGATCTTCACCGGCCTGGTGCGGCTGTACGACGAGACGGGCGAGCAGCGCTACCTCACGGCCGCGAAGAACTTCTGGGGCATGGTCGTGCCCCACCGCATGTACGCGATCGGCGGCACCAGCAGCGGCGAGTTCTGGAAGGCCCGCGACGTGATCGCGGGCACGGTCACCGACACCACCGCCGAGTCCTGCTGCGCGTACAACATGCTCAAGCTGAGCCGGACGCTGTTCTTCCACGAGCAGGATCCGGCGTACATGGACTACTACGAGCGGGCCCTGTTCAACCAGGTGCTCGGCTCCAAGCAGGACCGGCCGGACGCGGAGAAGCCGCTCGTCACCTACTTCATCGGCCTGACGCCCGGTCACGTACGCGACTACACGCCCAAGCAGGGGACGACCTGCTGCGAGGGCACCGGCATGGAGAGCGCCACGAAGTACCAGGACTCGGTGTACTTCGCGAAGGCCGACGGAAGCGCCCTGTACGTCAACCTCTACAGCGCCTCCCGGCTGACCTGGGCCGAGAAGGGCGTCACGGTCACGCAGACCACCCGCTACCCGGAGGAACAGGGCAGCACGCTCACCATCGGCGGCCGGGCCTCCTTCACCCTGCTGCTGCGGGTGCCGTCCTGGGCGACCGCGGGCTTCCGGGTGACCGTCAACGGGCGTGCCGTGCCGGGCACTCCGGTCCCCGGCCGCTACTTCGGGGTCGCGCGGAGCTGGCGCGACGGCGACACCGTACGGCTCTCCGTGCCCTTCCGGCTGCGGGTGGAGCGGACCCCCGACGACCCCGCGCTGCAGGCCCTGTTCTACGGCCCGGTCAACCTGGTCGCCCGCCGGCCGGGGCCGGACGCCGTGCACCTGGGGCTGTACCGCAACGCCGGCCTCTCCGGTGACCTGCTGCCCTCCCTCACCCCGGTCCCGGACAGGCCCCTGCACTACACGCTGGACGGCGTCGAGCTGGCGCCCTTCGCGGAGGGGACCGAGGACCCGACCCACGCCTACGTCCGGCGCCGGGAACCGCGTGTGATCTTCGGCACGTCGGACTCCGGGGTCGCCAACCCCGCCCGGGACGACGGCACGACCCTGCTCGACGAGATCTGGGCCGGGGCGCCCTTCCGCGGCAAGGGAGCGCTGGTGACACGGGTGCGGTCCACCGTGGCGTCCTGGGTGTCCGAGGGTCTGCTGAGCCGCGCCGACGGCGACAAGGTGGTGAGTACGGCGCAGCAGGCCGCCTACGCCCGCTGACACCGGCCGAAAATTCTTTCCCGGACGGTGATTGCCTCGCGCCCGGCGTCCGTACTTCCTGCTGTTGGGCCGTTCACATCCCAGGAGGCACGATGCGCATCTCGCGCAGCACGGCAGGAACCGCGTTCGTGGGCGGAGCCATGATCCTCACCCTCACCGCGCTCGCCTATCCCACCATGCTGGGCGTACAGAACACGTCGACCAAGCCGGACCGGGTGGTGGCCAACACGAACTACGGCCCGCTGACCGAGGCGGACCGCGACTTCGTGGTGAAGGTGCGCGCGGCGGGGCTGTGGGAGCACCCGCTGGGGCTGCTGGCGATGGAGCGGGGCACCACGGCGGAGATGAAGGAGGCGGGCGAACACCTGGTCGTCGGTCACGGCCGGCTCGACGAGAGCTGCCGCAAGATCTCCCTGGAGCTCGGCATCACGCTGCCGAACCAGGCGTCACCGCAGCAGCAGGGGTTCGTGGAGACCGTGAAGTCCACCAGCGGCAAGGAGTTCGACTCCACGGCGGTGAACATCATGCGCGTGACGCACGGGCAGATCTTCCCCGCCATCGCCAACATCCGGGCCAACACCAGGAACACCCTGGTGCGGCAGCTGGCCGACCAGGCCAACGACACGGTGCTCGACCACATCACGGTGCTGGAGAAGACGGGACTGGTCAATCACGAGCAGGTCAACTTCCAGCAGACCAGCCCGCCGAAGATGCCGCAGGAGCAGGTGACCCCGCCGGCTCCGCAGGCGGGTGCGCCGGTCCTCGCGCTGGAGATCCCCAAGGGGCTGGAGGACCTCAACACGGCGTCCCCGGCGCCGTCGCCGTCCCCGACGGTCAGGTAGCCGGGTCACGACCCGCGGCGGGGCCTGCCCCGCCGCGGGTTCCTCGTCGCGCCGCCGGTGCCTCCCCGGCGGCCGCGGCCGGCCGATCCGCCGGCCGGCTGCTGCCGCCGGGCGGTGCGTTCGGGCTTCTTCTCCTGCGCGGGCTTCTTCTCCTGCGCGGGCTGCTGCCTGCGGCCGCGGGTGCTGTTGACGGTCCGGCCGCGGACGATCCCGATGAGGTCCTCGACCCGGTCCGTCGTCGCCGCCTCGGGCCAGGACAGCGCCACGCTCGACTCGGGGGCCCGCTCGAGCGGCCGGTGGGTGAGGTCCTTGCGGTGGTGCAGCCGGGCGAGCGACAGCGGTACGACGAGCACGCCGATCCCGGCCGCGACGAGCTCGATCGCGTCGGCGGTGGTCGCGGGGCGTTCCAGCGCGGGCCGTCCGGGCAGGCCCTCCCAGGTGAGGACGTCGTCCAGGGGGTGCAGCACGATCTCGTCGGCCAGGTCCTCCGGGGACACCGTGTCGACCGCCGTGACGAGGTGGTCCTTGGGCACCACGACGACCGTCTGCTCGGTGTAGAGGGGGATCGCGCTGAGGACCGTACGGTCGACGGGCAGCCGGACGAGGCCCGCGTCGGCGTCACCTCCCAGCAGCAGCCCCTGCGCCGATTCGGCGGGGACCTGCGTGAGGGTCAGCGGGACGTCGGGCAGCCGCTCGTTCCAGATGCGCACCCATTTGTCGGGCATCACCCCGGGTACGTACACGAGCCGGAACGAGGGGGACACTTCCGAGCCTGTCACCTGGCCAGGTTACCGGCCGTGGTCGGCGGCCGCGCACACGCTCGATACCCTGGACGCCATGACGCAGCACCAGAGCACCCAGACGATGAAACCCGCGACCGCGGCGAAGAAGCTGGGTGTGTACCTCGACGCCACCCCCGCCGACTTCCGGGACGGTGTCGTCTCACGCGCCGAACTGAACGCGCTCCAGGCGGACCCGCCGCAGTGGCTGCGGGACCTGCGGCGCGACGGCCCCCACCCCCGCCCGGTGGTCGCGGCGAAGCTGGGCGTGTCCATCGCCGGTCTCGCGCGCGGCGGGGTCACCGAGGCCCTCACCACCGAGCAGATCGAGGCGCTGAAGGAGGAGCGTCCCGAGTGGCTGGAGCGGGAGCGCGCCACCCAGGCCGAGGTCCGCAAGGAGACCGCCCGGATCAAGAAGCGGAACGCGGAGCGCGCGGAAGGCGACGACTGACCGAAACGCCAGCCCGCGCCACCCTTCCGGTGGATAGAAATATCTACCAGCATGTCCGTACCTCACGCGCCCGCAGCGGCGCAGCCGACCGTGCCCGGGGTGGGACATGCACAGCGCCATGTGGAAGCAAGCCGTCGAGTGGCTGGCCGCGGCGGCCACGGACCCGCAGGAGTGCAAGCGCGAGTGGGACCACGGCAAGGGCACGGCGCTGCTCGCGGCGGGCCGGTACTGGGACGTGCTGAGCGTGCCCGACCGCCTCGGGCTGCTCGCCCTGGACATCCTGTGGCGCGACCCCCTGAAGGTGCCCGGACCCACGCTGGTGGACGTCACGGCCCGCAGAGTGGGGTTCTTCCTGCCGCCCGACCCGGTCAGCGAGTGGGTCGGCTTCGGGGTGCGGCACGTGGGCCGGGGGTCCTGGGTCGCCGTACCGCCGCCGTACCGGCCGGCCGGGCGCCTGGAGTGGCTGGTCCCGCCGGACGGCACCGGCACCCTGCACGCCCCCGGCCCGCTCGAGCGGGCGCTGCGCGGGGCGACCGGCACGCTCGCCGTGCTGGCGCCGGTCAGCGCGGAGCCGGCGGGTCCGGAGGGCTGGTGAGTTCCTCCCGGGTGTCCTCGGCGGGCGGCCGCAGCAGGGGGACGGGGACGGGAAAGGGCACGGGCAGCAGCGTCGCGCGCTCGCTGACCGTGGCGGCGGCGAAGGAGGCCCACAGGCCGTCGCGGTGCCCCGGGACCGTGTGCCCCCTGGCCCGCCACTCCGCGACGAGGGCCGTGTAGATCGGCGTGTGACCGCCGTACCCGCTGGTGAGTTCGGCGTACAACCGGCCCGCGGCGTCGTGCCCGAGAAGGCGCCGCGCCGTCTCAGTGCTGTCCATGCCGGTCCAACGCGCCCCCGTGCGCCGGTGGTACGCCGGTGGCCACAGGTCCGCCGGGCCGGGTGAAGCCGTCACCCGTACGGCCCTCGCCGGACAGCCGTCGCCGGGCAGGGGCGGGCCGGGGTTGACCCTCGACCTTGTCGAGGGATCAGGGTCGCGGGTGTGGAGAGCGAGATGCGCAGCATTGGTGAGATGGCCCGGGAGAGCGGGCTGGGCGTGAGCGCCCTGCGGTTCTACGACCGTGCCGGTGTCCTGGTCCCCGACCGGGTGGACCCGGTCAGCGGCTACCGCTGGTACGCCCCCGGGCAGCTGGACGAGGCCCGGCTGCTGGCCCGGCTGCGCCGGGCCGGCATGCCGCTGGCGGACATCCGGCTGGTGCTGGCGGGCTGGACGGGCGCCGACGCCGATCTCGTACGACAGCTGCTCCAGGCGCACCTGCGCCGGCTGGAGCAAGGGCTGTCCGATGCCCGCGCCGAGTTCTCCGCGCTCCGAGTCCTGCTCGACCACAGGGAGAACCCCATGACCTCGCTCCGCACCGACACCGCCGTACGGCTGTCCCTCTCCGGCCCCGGGCTGGCCGCCGCGCTGGACGCGGTCCGGTTCGCGGCCGGCACCGACCCGGAGCTGCCGGTGCTCGGCGGGATCCTCTTCGACGTCGAGGGCGACGCACTGCGCCTGGTGGCCACCGACCGGTACCGGATGGCCGTGGCGCGCGCCGCCGCCGACGGACACGACGGGTCCCGCGTCCAGGTCACCGTGCCCCTTCCGCTCGCCGACGCGATGCGGGCGCTGCTGGACGGCGAGGAACGGGTCCGGCTCACCGTGGACGGTGACCGCGTGACCCTGGAGACCGGGGACCGGCAGACGGCCGGCCAGTGCCTCGGCCACGACTTCCCGGACTACCGGCGTCTCGTCCGCCTCCCGGCGGGGCGGCGCGCCGTGGTGGACGTGCCGGCCTTCCGGGAGGCGGTGCGCACCGGTCCCGTCCGCGCGGGCGAGGCGCGCGAGGAGGGCGGGGCGTCCTGCGACCTCAGCGTGCTGGAGGTGGCGGAGGACGGCTCGGTCACCCTGGCCGGGGACGGCGCCGACGGCCGGGACCTCGTCGCCGTGAACCGCGCGTTCCTGCTGGACGCGCTCGCCGCGGGAGCCGGCGACCGGCTGATCCTCGAGTTCGGCGCCCCCACGGCGCCCCTCGCGATCCGCCGGCCGGACGACGCGCACACGTTCTCGCTCCTGATGCCGGTACGGCTGGAGAACTGACCTCTTCCGCCGGCGGGGGCGCCGGCCGGTTCAGCGTTCGGGCCGGCTCTCGTCCACCGGTTCCAGCGTCTCCGCGGCCGGCGCCGTGGCCTGTACGGGCACGGTGTCGGCGGACGCGGCGCGCCGGGCGGTCAGGCGCAGCGCGACGGGCTCGGTGTAGCGGGCCGTGAGCGGGCCCAGGACGACCAGGATCAGGACGTACGCCGTGGCCAGCGGGCCGAGGTCCGGTTCGATGCCCGCGGTGACCGCGAGACCGGCGATGACGATGGAGAACTCGCCGCGGGCGACCAGGGTGCCGCCGGCGCGCCAGCGGCCCTTGGGGGATATCCCGGCCCGGCGGGCGGCCCAGTAGCCGGTGGCGATCTTCGTCAGCGCGGTGACGACGGCGAGCGCGAGGGCGGGCAGGATCACCGGCGGGATGGACTGGGGGTCGGTGTGCAGTCCGAAGAAGACGAAGAACACGGCGGCGAACAGGTCCCGCAGCGGCGCCAGCAGGTTGTGCGCGCCCTCGGCCACCTCCCCGGACAGCGCGATGCCGACGAGGAACGCGCCCACGGCCGCCGAGACCTGCAGCTGCTGGGCGAGTCCCGCGACGAGCAGGGTGAGGCCCAGCACGACCAGCAGCAGCTTCTCCGGGTCGTCGCTGGAGACGAAGCGGGAGATCACCCGCCCGTAGCGGACGGCGACGAACAGCACGAGCCCGGCGACGCCCAGCGCGATGGCCAGCGTGACGCTGCCCGCGGCGAGGCTGACGCCGGCCAGCAGGGCGGTGATGATCGGCAGGTAGACCGCCATGGCCAGGTCCTCGAGCACCAGGATGCTGAGGATGACCGGGGTCTCGCGGTTGCCGAGCCGGCCGAGGTCGCCGAGGACCTTCGCGATGACGCCGGAGGAGGAGATCCAGGTGACGCCGGCCAGCACCACCGCGGCGACCGGGCCCCAGCCGAGCAGCAGGGCCAGGGCGGCGCCGGGCAGGGCGTTCAACGCCATGTCGACGAGGCCGGCCGGGTACTGGGTCTTGAGGTTGGAGACGAGGTCGCTGGCCGTGTACTCCAGGCCGAGCATGAGCAGCAGCAGGATGACGCCGATCTCGGCGCCGATCGCGACGAACTCCTCGCTCGCGCCGAGCGGCAGCAGCCCGCCCTCGCCGAAGGCGAGGCCGGCCAGCAGATAGAGGGGGATCGGGGAGAACCGGAGGCGTCCGGCGAGACGTCCCAGCAGGCCGAGCCCGAGGATGATCGCGCCGAACTCGATCAGGAAGACCGCGGAAGAGTGCACGCGCTCACTCCCGACCGAGTATCTCGGCGGCGGCGTCGATGCCCTCGCGGGTGCCGATCAGGATCAGCGTGTCACCGCCGGCCAGCCGGAAGTCCGGCGCGGGGGACGGGATCGCCTCGGCCCGCCGCAGCACGGCCACGATCGAGGCGCCGGTGTCGGTGCGCATCCGGGTGTCGCCCAGGAGCCGGCCGTTCCAGTGGGAGACGGCGGACAGTTCGATGCGCTCGGCGACCAGCCCCAGGTCGGTGGTGTGCAGCAGGTTGGGGCTGTGGTGGGCGGGCATGAGCGCGTCGATCAGCGCGGCCGACTCGGCGACGGTCAGCCGCAGCGAGCGGGCGCAGGCGTCCGGGTCGTCGGAGCGGTAGACGTTGACCGTGCGGGCACCGTCCCGGTGCGCGATCACGGACAGGTGCTCGTGCTCACGCGTGGTGAGGTCGTATTTCACGCCGATGCCCGGCAGCGGCGTGGCGCTCATCCGTGGAGCAGGCACAGCCCGTCCCCTTCCCGGTTCTCTTGTCGATGTCGTCCGAGGTGTGGTGCCGGCCGGGCCGTCGAACGGCACGGTGATCCATCCCCGCGAAGGCAATGGTGCCATCCCGCCATGTGGCCGGAACATGGGTGCCGTCACCGATGGACAGGGGGCGCGCCGAGGGCCGAAAATGCCCGGGGAGTCCGTATCGCCGCAGGTCGGAAGGCCGGGTACGGGCCCTCTCCCGCGGGTACCCGGAGGTGACGCCACGACCGGGGACGGGAGCGAGTGGTGAACGACACGGTGATCGTAGGAGTGGACGGCTCGCCGTCCAGTCTCGCCGCGGTCGACGTCGCGGCCCGTGAGGCGCTGCTGCGCGGCGCGTGTCTGCGGATCGTGCACGCCTTCAGCCGCCCGACCGATCTGGACCCGATGATCCACGGTGTGCTGGCGCGGGCCGAGCAGCGTGCCCACGACCGCGCGCCCGGGCTGGAGATCGCCCGGACGGTGGCGTCCGGCGAGACGCTGACGGTGTTGCGGAGCGAGTCGCGGCACGCGGTGCTGACGGTGGTCGGCGGGCGCGGCCACGGTGGGTTCGGGGATCTGCTGCTGGGTTCGACGGTCGTGCAGCTGGCCGCGCACGGGCACGGTCCGCTGATGGTGGTCCGCGGCCGTCCGGATCCCGAGGGGCCCGTGCTCCTCGCCGTGGACGGCTCACCGGCCGGGGACGCGGCGGCGGAGTTCGCCTTCGCCGAGGCCGCGCTGCGCGGGGCGCCACTGGTCGCGATGCATGTGTGGAACACCTGGAGCGAGCCGACGCCGTACGAGGGCCCCGCCGATCCACTGAACGTGGTGGTGGATCTCGACCGGCTCCGTCAGCGGCACCAGCGGCTGCTGGAGGAGGCGGTGGCGCGACACCGGGACGGGCGTCCCGGTGTCGCCGTGGAGCTGAGGCTGGAGCGGGCGCGGGTGCGGCACGCGCTGCTCGACGCGAGCCGGGAGGCACAGCTCGTGGTGTCCGGGGCCCGTGGCCACGGCGGCTTCACCGGGATGCTGCTCGGTTCGGTCAGCCAGGCGCTGCTGTACCACGCCGACTGTCCCGTCACCGTCGTCCGCGGCACGGAGTGAGGGGTGTCCCCGTTCCTCGTGGGGGCTTCCTCGCCGCGGCACGATGGGGCCGGATACGCGACCCGCGCCTTCGGGCGGGTGAACGCGCCCCGTTCGGCCGTCCACCGGGCGGCGGGTTCCGGGGTTCCCTGACCTGTGCCCCGCCCGGCGCGGTCGGCAGGTCGTCCCCGCGCACCGACACGTGCCACGGCCGCTTCGCGCGGTTCGTACCCGGCGAACCGGTGGTGGAGGTCCTCGAGTGCGAGACCAGGGACCCCGGGCTGCGCGGCACGACGGCGATCACCACCACGCTCACCGAAGCCGGCGGCGGCACGGATGTGCTGATCGTCCACGAGGGCGTCCCCGACGCGGTGCCCGCCGCCGGCGACGAGGCAAGCGCACGCTCGGCACTGGCCCGGCTCGCCCGTTTCGTGGAGACGAACGCCTGAATTCCTGTGCTCCCCCGTGCACCCGTGCGCCCCTTGGCGACGGCATGCTGCACGTCGGGTGCCGGTCCGGTATGGGCAGGACAAGGTTCGAGTGCCACATGGATGTGGACTCGCATATGTGGACTCGCTGAATTCCGTTTGTGTCGCTCGAGACAGGTGGTATTCGATGAGCAATTGCGTCCATGAACCGGCACCGGCGTGGCGGTCGGGAATCGCGCCGGGCATATTCCCGTCCGTCGGACACGGTATCGCCTTGTTCCGGCGCCCGTTGGAGTTCCTGAATTCCTTGTCCGCGTACGGCGATCTGGTGGAGATACGCCTGGGGCCCGTGCGTGCCTGGGTGGCCTGTCACCCGCGGCTGGTCCACGAGATGCTCAGGGACACCCGCACCTTCGACAAGGGCGGCCCCCTCTACGAGCGGCTCCGGGCCCTCATGGGGGACGGGGTCGTCACCTGCCCGCACGGCGACCACCGCAGGCAGCGCAGGCTGCTGCAGCCCGACTTCCGCCCGGCCCGCGTCGCCGACCGGGCGGAGTCCATGGGCGAGGAGGCCGAGTCGGTGTGCCGCTCCTGGCGAGCGGGGCAGCAGGTCGATGTCGGCGCGGCCATGATGACCCTGACCACGGGGACGATCAGCCGGGTCCTCTTCTCCGACTCGCTGGACGCGGCGAGGACCGCCGAGGTGCGGGACTGCCTGGCCGGGATCGTCCACGGACTGTTCGCGCGTACGGTCGTACCGGTGGACGTCCTGTTCCGGGTGCCCCTGCCCGCCAACCGCCGGTACCGGGACGCGGTCGCCCGTCTGCACGCGCTCATGGACGCGGCCGTCGCCGAGCGCCGCGCGGGCGAGGAGCGTGACGACCTGCTGGGGGCGCTGCTGGCGGCGGCCGACGCCGGGAAGGACGGGGTGACCCCCCGTGAGGTGCACGATCAGCTCGTCTCCCTGCTGCTCACCGGGTCGGAGAGCCCCTCCCTGGGCCTGGCCTCCACGTTCAGCCTGCTCGCACAGCACCCGGAGGCCGAGCGCGCGCTGCACGCCGAGGTCGACTCCGTGCTGGCCGGGCGCGCCCTCCCCACCTCCGACGATCTGCCGCGCCTCCCCTACACCCGGGCCGTGATCAACGAAACCCTGCGCCACTCCCCGCCCGGCTGGCTCTTCACCCGGTCCACCACCAGGGAGGTCGAGTTCGGCGGACGCCGTCTGCCGCGCGGGGCCACCGTCCTGTACAGCCCGTACCTGCTGCACCACGCGCCCTCGTCGTTCCCCGACCCCGAGCGGTTCCGGCCGGAGCGGTGGCTGTCCGGCGAGGAGGCCGGCGGGCCGTACGGCGCGATGCTCCCGTTCTCCGCGGGCAGCCGGAAATGCCTCGGGGACGCCTTCGCCATGGCGCAGAGCACGGTGGCACTGGCGACCATCGCCCGGCGCTGGAGGCTGCTCCATCCGCCGGGGCCCGTCGCCCCGGTGCGCCCGGCGGTGACCCTGGGCCCCAGGTCGCTGGTCATGATCTGCGAACCGCGCGGTGGCGGGCTCGACCGGAAATCCCGAGGGGCTGGTGACAACCTTGTCGACCACACATGAGGACATCACGGCCGGCGCGCCGCACGGAATTCACGGCGCCGGTCTCAGGGATCTGATCGACACTCATCTGCACATGCCGTTCCCGTTCCTGAGCAATCCGCACGAACACCGGGCCGCGACGGGCGTCGAGAAGTGGCTGCGGGAAACGGGACTGGCGGACGAAAGCTGGATTCCGGAAATGATCGCCCGTACCCGTCCGGCCCAGCTCGCCTCCTACAACGGCCCGGAGATGGATTCCGGTCTGCTGCAGATCGTCGCCAATCAGATCGCCTATCAATTCGTCTTCGACGACCGGGCGGAGGAGGTGGGCCGGCAGGGGCCCGGCCGGCTGCTGCCCATGCTGGACGAGAGCATCGCCGTACTGCGGGACGACGCGTCGCCGTCGACGCCGCTCGGCGCGGCCCTGGCCGATCTGCACCGGCAGGTCCGCGAGCGGTGCACGCCCGCCCAGGCCGCGCGATGGGCCGTCAAGAGCCGTGAGTACGTGCACGGCCTGCTGTACGAGGCGGTGGCACAGGCCGACACCGCCCCGCTGCCGACCGGGCTGTGCACGTCGATCCGGTCGCTGACCGCGGGGGTCGAGCCCTTTTACCCGCTGTGCGAGGCGGCACAGCCGTGCGAACTGTCCGACGCGGAGCTGCAGCACCCGGTGATGCGCCGGCTGACCCGGCTGTCGGCCGACGCGGCGGTGTGGATCCCCGATCTGTACTCCGCGGCGAAGGAACGGCAGGCCGGCGGGATGATCAATCTGGCCCTCGCCCACCAGCGGGCCCGCCGCTGCTCCCTGCCGGTCGCCGTCCTGCTGGCGATCCGGCAGATCAACCGGACGATCGACGAGTTCGTCGGCCTCTTCGAGGAGATCAGGCCGCGGCTGAGTCCCTCGGCCGTCGGCTATGTGGAGGGCATGGCCGGCTGGATCCGCGGGTGCTGCCACTGGTCCCGTACCGTGCCGCGCTACGCCGACACGGCGGCGGCCTGATCCGGGCGCCGACACGGACCCGCGCCCGGGCGCGGGTCCATTCGAGTGATCGTACCCACGGGAGGGACGCCCCAAGCCGTCACCGCCTCCGGTTCACCCGTCCTGTCGTGGTCGTACCGGAATGCGGACACGGTGCGCCGCGGCAGGCATACGCTCGTCCACCACCCGTTGGCCGAACGACAGGAAGCGGTACGGCACATGGTGATCGAGCGGCGGCAGCATGTCACCGAGTCCCGGCCGTTGCTGGAGCGCCGACGGGAACTCCGGGCACTGGACGAGGCGCTGACGGCCCTGCGGGACACCCGGGACGGGGTGCCGCAGGTGCCGCGCGGTGGGCTCCTCGTCTTCACCGGCCCGGGCGGGATGGGCAAGACGGCGCTGCTGGCACAGGCCCGCTCCCGCGCGCTGGCCCAGGGGGTCACCGTGCTGTCGGGCTGCGGCGGCCGGAACGAGCAGGAGCTGGCGTTCCGTGTGGTACGCCGGCTCCTCCAGCCCGCGCTGGCCGCGATGGACGGCGGCGAGCTCCGCGCGTTCCTGGGCAGCTGGTACGACGTCGTCGCCGCCGCCCTCGGCCTGGAGGCGGTGCCCGGCCCCCACGTGCCCGACCCGTCCGGGGTCCGCGAGGGCCTGGACTGGGTCGTCACCCGACTCGCCGTGCGGAAGGCACCCCTGGTGCTGCTGCTCGACGATCTGCACTGGGCGGACGTCGAGTCCCTCGACTGGCTCACCTCCTTCGCGCCCCGGGTGGCGGACCTGCCGCTGCTGATCGTCCTCGCCCACCGGCCCGACGACCTGCCGCGCGAGGCGGAGCCGCTGCGCGCCCTGCCGGGCAGGCTCGGCACCCGCCCCTACGCGCTGGAGCCGCTCACCGCCGAGGGGGTGGCACGGATCGTCAGGGACGAGGTGGGGGACGAGGCCGAGGACGAGTTCTGCGAGGAATGCCGGCAGGTCACCGGGGGAAGCCCGTTCGAGGCCGTCGAACTCGCCATCCGTCTGGGCGAACGCAATCTGCGGGGCACCCGGCACGAGCTGCGCGCGATGCGGGACCTGGCCGCGGCGCTCAAGGGCCGCGGCCTGATCGAACGCCTGCACGCCCTCGGAACGTCCGCCGTCCGTTTCGCCTACGCCGCGGCCGTGCTCGGCGAGTCCGTGTCGCAGGAACTCGCCGCCACCATCGCCGTGGTCGGCAGCGAGGCGGCCGCCGAGGCGACGGAGCGGCTGCGCGCCGCCCGGATCCTGGCCGAGGACGACGGGACCGGGGACGGACTCGCCTTCGTCCACCCGCTGATCGCCACCACCGTCTACCGTTCCATCCCCCCGGCGCTGCGGGTCGGACTGCACAACAGGGCCGCCGAGGCCGTCCGCGCCGCCGGGTCCGGGCCGGCGGCGGCCGCCCGGCATCTGCTGGAGGTTCCCTGCGACGGCCGCGTGGAGGCGGTGGCGTGTCTGCGCGAGGCCGCCCGCGAGTACATGCGCGCCGGCGCCCCGGAAGCGGCCCGGCGGCTGCTGACGCGGGCGCTCCAGGAGCCGCCGCTGCCGGAGCAGCGCGCCGAGCTGCTGCACGAACTCGCCTCCTCCACCTTCCTCATCAAGCCCACGGCCACGGTCGCGCACCTCCGTGAGGCGCTGGCGGAACCCGGCCTCGAACCGGAGCTGCGGGCGTCCATCGTGTACCGGCTCACGCAGGCGCTGGCACACATCGACGAGGTGGCCGAGGCCGCGGCCGTCGCCGCCGACGAGGCGCGGCGCACCCGGCATCCCCGGATCAGGTTGCGGATGCTGGCCGACCACTTCGTGTGGAGCTCGTACCGCACCGACGAGCCGGACCCCGCCGCCCGTTCGCGCAAGCTCGCCAGACTGGCCGCTAGGGTGGCCGGCCGTGGCCTGGAGGAGCGGTACATCCTGGGCCTGCGGGCCTGGGAGGCGGTGGTGTGCGGCGAGCCGCGGCAGACGGCCCTCGAGTACGCCGAGCGGGCCCTGCGGGGCGGGCTGAGCTGGACCGACGAGAACCGGGGCTTCGAGGTGCCGGTGGCGGTGGCGATGGTGTTCCTGTACGCCGACCGGCCGCGGCGGGCCGAGGAACTGTTCAGCAAGGGCATGGCGGAGTGCGAGGCGAAGGGCTGGCGCGGTTCCCACCTCGCCCTGGGCCAGACCCTCGCCGGGTACATCCGCTATCGCCGGGGGTCCCTGGCCGAGGCCGAGAACCTCGTCCGGGAAGGGCTGCGCATCGCCGACCGGGTGGAGGGGGCGGTGCCCGCCCAGTGGTTCGCCGTCGGCATCCTCATCCAGACCCTCCTGGCCCGCGGGCGTACGGCGGCGGCACGCCGGATCGCCGACCACCACCGCTACGGCGGGCCGGCCCCGAACGCCGTCATCTACCCCGACCCGCGCACGGTGTACGCCGAGCTGCTGCTGGCGGAGGGCCGCGCGGACGAGGCCGCCGCGCTGCTCCGTGCCGTCGGGGACTGGCTGGACGGGCGGGAGTGGCGCAATCCCGCCTGGTGCGCCTGGCAGTCGGGGCTGGCGTCCGCGCTCGCCCGCAGCGCGCCCGACCGGGCGGTCCGGCACGCTCAGGACGCGGTCAAGCGGGCCCGGGACTTCGGGGCGGCCTCGGCGATCGGGCAGGCGCTGCACACCCTGGCCGAGGTGACCGGCGGCCCGGCCTCGCTCGATCTGCACGCGGAGGCCGTCGGCCATCTGGAACAGTCCCCCGCGGCCTACGAACTGGCCCGCGCCCTGGTCGGCCACGGGGCGGCGCTGTCCCGCACCGGACAGTTGCAGGAGGCCGCCGACCGCCTCTACCGCGGACTGGAGGGCGCCGTGCACTGCGGCGCGGAGGCGCTGGCGGTACGGGCCAGGAACGAACTCGCCGCGGCCGGACTGCGGTCGCTGCCCCTGCGTTACACCCAGACGGACACGCTCACCGCGCCCGAACGGGAGGCCGCCGAGCTGACGGTCCGGGGGGCGTCCACGGCGGTGATCGCCGGGAAGCTGCGCCTCACGGAGCAGGGCGTACGCCATCTGCTCTCCTCGGTCTACCGCAAGATCGGCACGGACGCCTCGGGCCTGGCGGCCGCACTGGAGTCGTTTCCCCGGCCGCGGCCGTGAGGCGTCGCGTCACAGGGTGATCGCGGACCGTACCAGGGTCATCACCAAGGCGCCCGTACCAACGGCCCGGATCGGTGATCCCCGCCGAAGGTTCCGCCTCCAGGCCCTCACGCTCCCTGCCCGGCCACGCAGCCGGTCGTGGAACTCCGCGCCCGGCCCGTGCGCACGCCACCGACGGAAGAAGGCATGGCCCCGGCCCCCGTCAGGGAAGTCATCAGGCATCGCCCGTCAGGGGATCCCGCCCGCGACCAGGTAACGGATCGTGTCCGGCGTCTGGCGGCTCGGTGACGGTGGCGTGCCGGGAAACATCAGGCAGACCACGCGGGACACCCGGCTCCGCACCGGTCACAGGACGGGCCGGCGAGCCCCGTTCGTCGGCGTCTCGTCGATGCCCGGGGCCTGCGGGGTCTCAGGGGGTCGGTCTCCCGGTCTCCGCCACGATCCGTGCGGCCCTCTCACGGAACTCGGCTGTGAACGCCCGTTGTCTTTCCGCCGTGACTCTCGGTTTCCCCGCGGTCCCGAACCCCACGTCACGGAGGGAAAATGCACAACGGCACAGGGACGGTGCCGCAGGGCCCTCCGAACTCACCTTCCCGGGACGAACGGCGGGCCTTGGCAGGCCGGTTCACCGTACAACGCCGCCGTTGCCTCCATCGGACACTGGCAGGGCTCCATCGTCAGTGGGCTGAAATGGACAGCCGATAATCAGGAAATAATCTGTTACGCGCTCGCGGTGCACACAAGAACCAACGCCGCCCCGGAACGACCCTGGGGCTCTCCCCACGGCAACCGCGCCGCTCGCCCTCTGCCGGAATGTGACTTCCGGTCACTCCCAACCCCTGCACAAGGAGCACAACAGAATGCCTGAGCTGCCCAAACGGAACACAGGCCAAGGCCGACACGTGAGTTCACCACCGGACGGGCATTCCGGTATCAACGATGCGGCAAAGCTGGCAGCAGCCCGTGCCGCTCTTGCCCGTGCGGCTGCGGCCCACCGAGTCGACACCGGGGATGACAAGGAAATTTCACAACCGGAGCCGACCGTCCGTACCGCCGGCCGCGACGAAGCCACCACCGTCCCGACGGCACCGGACGACAGCCCCCGACCCGGCCCACGCCGCCCACCCGCGAAGTGGATTGCCATCGCCTCCGCGGCCGTCGCGGTGATAATCGCCGGAGCGGCCGTCACGATCAGCGGGCCCCGGGGGGAGGCCGATCGACAGTCCAACGCCGCGGGCGAGCTGTACCAGTCCGATGCGACCGAACCTGAAAGCCCCGATACGCAACGGTCTCCGGGCGCTTCAGCGAGCGCGACCGCGTCGTCCCGCCCCCCTTCCGCCGGCTCTCCCACGCCCTCCGGCCAGGAAACGCGACCGGGCACGGACAAGGCGGCAGAGGACGACGCGAAGCCCACCGTGAGCAAGGCGCCGCACAAGGACGGAACCGACCGGGGAGGCGACTCGACTCCCGGCCCCGGGAGGGCGCTCACGGTCGAAGCCTCCGGCAACTGCCTGACAGGCGCCGGCTCAGGGTCCGAACTCGTGGTCGCAGCCTGCACCGGCGCGACCTCCCAGTCGTGGAGCATCGGGTCCGACACGGCGCTCCAGCAGGGTGACCTCTGCGCGACCGTCACCGGCACCGCGGACCGCACACCTGTGGTCCTCACACCGTGTGACCAGTCGGCAGCTCAGCGGTTCAGCCTGTCGGGAAAATCGTTACGGTCCGCGTCGAGCGGTAAATGCCTGGACCTCTTCGGAGGGGCGTCCGGCACTCAGGTGGTGCTCTGGGAATGCAACGGTCGTGACAACCAACGGTGGAGCAGTACCTGACCACTGCGCACGAAGGGCCGGCGGCCCAGGTGACCGGTGGGCCCACCGGTCACCTGGGTACCGGGACCTGTGCGGTGGGATGCTCCCGTGAGCCGCACCGTGAAAGAGGCCAGCCGCCGCGTGCTCCGTGCCCGGGACGCGATGGACATGGCCCTGTGGCAGCGCGACCGGGACGGATCCCCCGTACGGCAGGCGAGCCAGGGCGTTGCAGGACGGCGGTTCCGGGCCTGTAGCCATCCCTGGTCCCGGGCGGTGCAGGCGTGACGCGGAGGCGCGTTCCTCGAAGTCCGGGTGTACAGCCGGGTGTGGCACCGCCCGCACACGGCGATCTCCGTAAGAAGGTACTCACGGTTCGAGTTACGCGCCCAAGGCGCCCTCCGGTTGAGGATCGCCTTCTCCAACGCCTCGTGGGTCACCCGGTCGAACAGCCCCTCACACAGCCTTACGGGTTTCCCGTCCTTACCGAGCGCGGTCTTGTTCTGGTGCATCAGGTAACCGGGCGTCGCCTCGGACGAGGATGTTCCCCAGGCTCTGCGGGGCCCACGGCCGGCCCGGCCGGCTTGCCGTACATCGCGGCCAGGTGGTCCGCAGGCGGTGCCTCGCCCGCTCGGTCGAGACGGGCCGCTTCACTGCTGGTGGTGGTGACGCTCTCGGGATCGGCCAGGATGCGACGGGCGACATCTCGTATCACCTCGGAGGCGTGCGGGTGCGACTCGACGTGATCGACCTTGTCTCCATGGCCTTCCGCACGTGCTGGAAGCCGCAGGGCGGCTTGCCCTTCGGCCGGCCTGCTGCCCGGATCTCGATCGTAGCGTCGCGGTTCCGGCGCCGGGTCGCGCGGAGTTCCGTCTGCGCGCCCCGGGCCTCCACGGTGAAACGGTTCTCGTCGGCCGGGTCGTCCGGTTCCCACGGGCCGTCGTGTCCGTGACGTGACGAGCACCTTCTTCTCGTCCCGCATCTTGTATCCGGTGTTCGGCCGGTCGACGACGTCACGGCCCAGCCGGTCCACGGCGGCTGCGACGAGACCGTCGTAAGGACCCCTCTCGTCGCGGAGCCGGGGGCCCGGTCCCGGGCGGGTCACGGGGCCGGTGGAACCCGAGACCTTCCAGGCGTCGGCCCAGCCGATGATGTGCGCACCCACGGACGCGGCGGCGGTGAGCACGTTCTCCCGCCGACGCTCAGAGGATGACGTGGCCGGCTTCACGTGCGACAGTCGCCGCACGCCGAGCGGGCATTCACCGCATCCGTCACAGGGACGTTCGATCGCATGGGGGCAGTGCCGTGCAGGTTTCTCTCCGTTCGCGCACACAGGGTACGGAGAATCGACGGCACGACCCCCGGGAACGATCTTGGTCAGCCGAGGAAACTCAGGCGAACCTGCCGGTTGGCGTTGTCCTTGTTGGTGTCGACCAGGCACACCGACTGCCAGGTGCCCAGTTCCAGCCGTCCGTCCACCACCGGGAGCGTCGCGTGCGGTGGGACGAAGGCGGGCAGGACGTGGTCGCGGCCGTGGCCGGGGCTGCCGTGGCGGTGCTGCCAGCGGTCGTCGGCGGGCAGCAGGGTGTGCAGGGCGGACAGGAGGTCGTCGTCGCTGCCGGCGCCGGTCTCGATGACGGCGATCCCGGCCGTGGCGTGCGGCACGAAGATGTTCAGCAGGCCGTCCCGGCCGACCGCCGTCTCCCGCAGGAAGGCTTCGCAGTCGCCGGTGATGTCGGCGACCCTCTCGTCGGAGCCGGTGGCGATGTTCAGGACTCGGGTGGTGAAGGCATCGGACATGTGCTCCATCCTGACCCATGCACTCGGCTTCCCGGGGGAGCGCCGACGGGAAGATCCACGACCTCCGTACGGTTGGTAGAAACGTGAACAACATGCGCGAGGTCGAGGTGGTCGTCATAGGCGCCGGGCAGGCCGGGCTGTCGAGCGCCCATCACCTGAGGCGGGCCGGTTTCGAGCCGGACCGCGGCTTCGTGGTGCTGGACCACTCCCCCGGTCCCGGCGGCGCCTGGCAGTTCCGGTGGCCGTCGCTGACGTACGGCAAGGTGCACGGGATGCACGCGCTGCCCGGCATGGAGCTTGACGACGCCGATCCGGCGCGGGCCTCCTCCGAGGTGATCAGCGAGTACTTCGAACGCTATGAGCGGACCTTCGACCTGCGGGTACGGCGTCCGGTGGACGTGCGGGCGGTGCGGGAGGGGTCCGGCGGACGGCTGCTGGTGGAGACCTCGGACGGCGACTGGTCGGCGCGGGCGCTGATCAACGCCACCGGCACCTGGGACCGGCCGTTCTGGCCGCGCTATCCGGGCCGGGAGACCTTCCGGGGTCGGCAGTTGCACACGGCGCGGTACCCGGGGCCGGAGGCGTTCGCCGGGCAGCGGGTGGTCGTGGTGGGCGGCGGCGCGTCGGGGACCCAGCACCTGCTGGAGATCGCGCCGTACGCGGCGGCCACGACGTGGGTGACCCGGCGGCCCCCGGTCTTCCGTGAGGGCCCCTTCGACGAGGAGGCGGGCCGGGCGGCCGTGGCACTCGTCGAGGAGCGGGTGCGGCAGGGGCTGCCGCCGCGCAGTGTCGTCTCGGTGACGGGGCTGCCGCTCAACGACGCGATCCGCCGGGGTCTGGCGGACGGTGTGCTCGACCGGCGGCCCATGTTCGAGCGGATCACGCCCGACGGTGTGGAGTGGGCGGACGGGCGGCGGGTGGCGGCCGACGTCATCCTGTGGGCGACCGGCTTCCGACCGGCCGTCGGGCATCTCGCCCCGTTGCGGCTGCGGGAGCCGGGGGGCGGGATCCGGGTCGAGGGGACGCGGGCGGTCGCCGACCCGCGGATCCATCTGGTCGGCTACGGCCCCTCGGCGAGCACCATCGGCGCCAACCGGGCCGGACGCGCGGCGGTACGGGACATCAGGCGGCTGCTGGCACGGGAGGAGCCGGCCGCGGCGTGACGGCCGGAGGTCGGCCGCTCACTTCTTGGACGGTGCGCTCGCCTTCCCGCTCGCCTTCTTCCGCTCGGCGTCGGACTCGGCGACGTTGCGCTGGTGTTCCGCGTAGTCGGCCGTGAAGCGGGTGTCGCCCGGCCTGACGGTGACGAAGTAGAGCCAGTCGCCCGGCGCCGGGTTGATCGCGGCGCGCACCGCGTCCTCGCCGGGGTTGTCGATCGGGGTCGGGGGGAGTCCCATGCGCCGGTAGGAGTTGTAGGGGCTGTCGATCTCGGTGTCGGCGGCCGTCGTGCGCGGCGCCCCGCGGTTCAGGGCGTAGTCGACGGTGGAGTCCATCTGGAGCGGCATGCCGCGCTCCAGCCGGTTGAAGATCACCCGGGCCACCTTGCCCATGTCGGCCTTGGTGGGCGCCTCGGCCTGGACGATGCTCGCGACGGTGACCGCCTGGTAGACGTTCATCGCGTTGCGCTGCGCACCGGCGGCGATCGGGGCTCCGTTGAACTTCTTGTCGGCGGTGTCGACCATGCGGGACAGCAGCTTCTGCGGGGTCGTCTTCTCCCGGAGCGGATAGGTCGCCGGGAAGAGGTAGCCCTCCGGGTTGCCCCCGGCCTCGTCGGGCAGCTTCAGGTCCGCCTTGGCGAGGGACTTCTTCGTGGTGCCGGCGGGCAGGTCGAGGACCTCGTCGACGGCGGCGTACACCTGGCTCGCGCGCCAGCCCTCCGGGACCACCAGGGTCGTGGGACGGGAGTCGTCGCCGCCGTTCATGATCAGCAGCGGCACCGCCACGGCGGTGCCGGCCACGACGGCCCCGAGCGCCGCGAGGGCGAGACGGCCCCGGCGCGTCAGTCGGATCGTGCTCCGTGACGGAGTGTTCGTCTGCATGCGGGCACGGTAACCCGCACATCGGGACAAACCCGGC
Organism: Streptomyces sp. AC558_RSS880; assembly: GCF_019049255.1. Lineage (GTDB taxonomy): Bacteria > Actinomycetota > Actinomycetes > Streptomycetales > Streptomycetaceae > Streptomyces. The sequence continues at coordinate 216,570 of NZ_JAGMUJ010000150.1, forward strand.
ATATCTTCATTTTGTCGGCTCCAGTCGGGCGTCCCGGTGCACGAGGGCCGCATAGCGCCCGCCGCGCTCCAGCAGCTCTTCGTGCGTACCGCGTTCGACCGCGCGGCCGGAGTCGAGGACCACGATCTGGTCGGCGTTCCGGACGGTGGACAGCCGGTGGGCGATGGTGACCGTGGTGCGGTCGGCCGACAGCGCGTCGATGGCCTCCTGGACGGCGGCCTCGGTACGGGTGTCCAGGGCACTGGTGGCCTCGTCGAGCACCAGGACCGGCGGATCGCGCAGGATGGTCCGGGCGATCGCCAGGCGCTGCTTCTCACCACCGGAGAAGCGGTGGCCGCGCTCGCCGACCACCGTGTCGTACCCGTCGGGCAGGGCGGCGATGTGGTCGTGGATCTGCGCGGCCCGGGCCGCCGCGTGCAGCTCCTCGTCGGTGGCGTCCGGCTTGGCGAAGCGCAGGTTGTCCGCGACCGAGGCGTGGAAGAGGTACGTCTCCTGGGAGACGACGCCCACCGCGCGGGCCAGCGTGTCGAAGTCGAGGTCGCGGACGTCGACGCCGTCGAGGGTGACCCGGCCGCCCGTCACGTCGTACAGCCGCGGCACGAGGTGACCGAGGGTGGACTTGCCGGCGCCGGTAGGGCCGACCACGGCGAGGCTGCCGCCCGGGGGGACGGTGATGTCGATGCCGTCGAGGACGGGGCCGCTCTTGTCGTCGTAGCCGAAGGTGACGCCCTCGAAGCGGACCTCGCCCTTGATCCGGTCGAGGTGGACCGGGTCCGCGCGCTCGGTGATGTCGACCGGGAGGTCGAGGTACTCGAAGATGCGCTGGAAGAGCGCGAGCGACGCCTGGATCTGGACACCGGTGGACAGCAGGCTCACCGCCGGGCGGAACAGGCCCTGCTGGAGCGAGACGAAGGCGACGACGGTGCCGATGGAGACCTCGGGGCCGCCCGTCTGCAGGGCGATGCCGGCCGTCCAGTAGATGATCGCCGGCATGGCCGACATGACGATCGTGATGACGGCCATGCGCCAGCGGCCGGCCATGTTCGACCGGACCTCCAGGTCGACCAGACGCTCGGACTCGTCCGAGAAGGCGCCGGTCAGCGAGTCGGAGCGGCCCATGGTGCGGCCGAGCAGGATGCCGCTGACCGAGAGCGACTCGGTGACCGTGGCGGCCATCGCCGCCATCTGCTTCTGGCGCCGGGTGGTGATCCTCTTGCGTTCGTCGCCGACGCGGCGGCTGATCCAGACGAACACCGGGAGCAGGACCAGCGTCACGACGGTCAGCCGCCAGTCGAGTGCCAGCATCGCGACGACGGTGGCGACCACGCTGGTGAGGTTGGAGACCAGGGAGGTCGCCGTGGAGGTCACGGTGGCCTGCATGCCGCCGATGTCGTTGGCGATGCGGGACTGGACCTCGCCGGTGCGGGTGCGGGTGAAGAAGGCGAGCGACATGCGCTGGAGCCGGCCGTAGACGGCGGTGCGCAGGTCGTGCATCACGCGCTGGCCGACGGTGGTCGAGATCAGGGTCTGCAGCACGCCGAAGACGCTGGTGAGGACGGCGCTGAGGATCATGCCGAGCGCGAGCAGGCTGAGCAGTCCGGTGCGGCCCTCGGGGATGGCGACGTCGAGGATCGCCTTCAGCAGGAACGGGGTGGCCACCGAGACCAGTGAGGCGGCGCCGACGAGCAGGCCGACGATCGCGAGGCGGCCCCGGTAGGGACGGAAGAGCTTCAGGATGCGCCGCACCTGCCGGGGTTTCTCCTCGGTGCCGGCAGGCGGGGTCCAGTCGGGTTCGTGGTCGGGGTGCATGGTCTCCTTAAGGTCGGACGCCCGGGAGGTGCCCCGGGGCGAGCGGAACCCGTTCATTGTTACCTATGCTCACAGTGAACGGCATCCTGATACTGTTCCCGCATGACCGCCCCCGACCCCGACGGCCTGCTGGCCGAGCAACTGCTCCGGCTCACCCGCCGGGTGCACCGCATCCAGAAGCGCCATCTGGAGCGGCGCGAGCTCGGCATCACCCCTGCCCAGTCACGGCTGCTGCGCACCCTCGCGCACTACGGTTCACCGCCCCGCATGGCCGATCTGGCCGAGCGGCTGGAGGTGGTCCCCCGCGCCGTCACCACACTGGTCGACGGGCTGGAGGCGAACGGCAAGGTGCGGCGGGTGCCGGATCCGGCCAATCGGCGGGTGATCCGGATCGAGCTCACCGACGACGGGCGCGCGGCCCTGCGGGAGCTGCGCGCCGCGCGCCGGTCCGCCGCGGAGGAGATCCTGGCCCCGCTGGGGGAGGCGCAGCGCGAGGCGCTGGGCGAGTTGCTGGACACCCTGATCGACGGGACGGTCCCCGCGCGGTGCGGCGATGCGTCCGGACGACCCGTGTGACGTGACGGTACGGCGGTGCCGGCCGCCCGGGCCGCCGGTTCCGTGCGGTCGTGTGGAAAACCGTTTGCCTCCCAGCACGTAGCGGGGTCAACCTGTCACGGTTTGCTGCCGCCGTCCCCGGACGGCGCGCAGCCGTGCCCGCACACCCCTCCGCCTTTCTCCCGTTTCCACTTCCCCCTGATCCGAGCCACTGGGACGTCATGCAGATCCAAGACCTTCCGTTCCCCGACCCGGGGGTGCCCGACGCGCGCTCGGGTCCCCGTTTCCTCTGGTGGCTCTTCCGGAACCAACTGTCCGGGCAGCTCAAGTCGCTGGCCTGGGGCCTGCTGCACTTCGCCTCCGTGGCCTCGCTGCCGTTCTGCGTCGGCGTCGCCGTCCAGGCCGCGGTCGACCGCTCCGGCGGCCGGCTCGCGCTGGCCGGCGGCCTGCTGGCGCTGGCCTGCGCGGGCAACGCGATCGGCGACACCTTCCTGCACCGCGCCGCCGTCACCAACTGGATCACCGCGGCGGCCCGCGTCCAGCAGCTGCTGGCCCGCAAGGCGGCGATGCTGGGCTCCGCGCTGACCCGGCGGGTCGCCGCCGGGGAGGTCGTGGCGGTCTCCACCGGTGACGTCGAGAAGATCGGGTGGTTCGTGGAGGCCCTGTCGCGGTTCACCGCGGCGGCGGTCACCATCGTGCTGGTCTGCGTCGGCCTGGTCGTCTACCAGCCGGCGCTGGGGGTCGTCGTCGCCGTGGGACTGCCGGTGCTGGCGATCGCGGTGCTGCCGCTGCTGCCCCGCGCCACCCGGCGGGCGGACGTCCAGCGCGAGAAGGCCGGCCGGGCCACCGAGCTCGCCTCGGACACCGTCGCCGGACTGCGCGTACTGCGCGGCATCGGCGGCGAGGAACTGTTCCTCGACCGCTACCGCCGCGCCTCCCAGGAGGTCCGCCACGCCGCCGTGCGCAGCGCCAGGATGTGGGCCCTGATCGCCGCGATCCAGGTGATGCTGCCGGGAATCCTGCTGATCACGGTGGTCTGGTACGGCGTCCATCTCGCCCGCGAGGGCCGGATCACCGTCGGTGAACTGGTCACCGTCTACAGCTCGGTCATGGTGCTCACCTACCCGCTGCGGCACTTCGAGGAGATCGCGATGGCGTACTCCTTCTCGCGCCCCTCGGCGAAGCGGGCCGCGCGTGTGCTGTCGCTGGAGCGGGCCACGGACACCGCGGGGTCGCGCGACGCCGGGAACCCGTCCGGCGACCTGTACGACCCGGCGACCGGTCTGCTCGCCCCCGCGGGCCGGCTCACCGCCGTGGTGTGCGGTGACCCGGACGCGGCGGGACGGCTGGCCGAACGGCTCGGCGGACACGCCTCCGAGCGGGGCACCTCGGTGCTGCTCGGCGGGGTGCCGCTCGACGAGCTGCCGCTGGACTCCGCCCGCCGGGCCGTCCTCGTGCAGGACAAGGATCCGGTGCTGCTCTCCGGCACCCTGCGCGAGCTGCTCGACGTGCCGGCGTCCGGCGCGGTCGACCCGCGCGACGCGCTGGACGCCGCGCAGTGCGGGGACGTGCTGGCGGCACTGGTGCAGGGCTCGGTGGACGCCGCGGACCCGATGGACGCGCGGATCACCGAGCGCGGGCGGTCCCTGTCCGGCGGGCAGCGCCAGCGGCTCGCGCTGGCCCGGTCGCTGGTCACGGACCCGGAGGTGCTCGTCCTGGACGAGCCGACCTCGGCCGTCGACTCGCACACCGAGGCCCGTATCGCCCAGGGCGTGCGTGACCTGCGGGCGCGGCGCACCACCGTGGTGTTCACCTCGTCCCCGCTGCTGCTGGACCGCGCCGACCGGGTGGTGTTCCTGCACGGCGACACCGTCGCGGCGACCGGCGAGCACCGCGAACTGGTGCGCACCGAGCCCCGGTACCGGGCCGTGGTGACGCGCGAGACCGAGGACGAGGCCGCGTCGGCCGAGGTCCTGGACAAGGACGGCGTCCTGCGCGAGGACGAGGTCCTGCACCGACTGGAACAGCTGGAAGAGATCGAGGAGACAGCATGATCGGCGTGGCGCCACCGGCCTACGACCCGGCGGCCCCGACCACGGCCGCCACGCTGCCCGTGGGGGCGCCCGCGACCGTCCGCGCCTACGTGGGCGAGCTGCTGCGCAGGCACCGCCGGGCCTTCGTGCTGCTGATCACCGTGAACACGGTCGCCGTGCTCGCCTCGATGGTGGGCCCGTATCTGCTGGGCGGACTGGTGGAACGGGTCTCGGACCGGGAGCGGGAGCTGCATCTGGGGCTCACGGTCACGCTGTTCGTGCTCGCGCTGGCCCTCCAGGCGGTGTTCGTCCGGCAGGTACGGCTGCGCGGGGCGATGCTCGGCGAGCGGATGCTGGCCGATCTGCGCGAGGACTTCCTGGTGCGGTCGGTCGGGCTGCCGCCGGGGGTGCTGGAGCGGGCGGGCACGGGTGATCTGCTGTCGCGGATCACGACCGACATCGACCGGCTCGGCAACGCCATGCGCGAGGCCGTGCCCCAGCTGGCCATCGGCGTGGTGTGGGCGGCGCTGCTGCTGGGCGGGCTGGTCGTCACGGCGCCCGAGCTGGCGCCGGCCGTGCTGCTCGCCGTGCCGCTGCTGGTGATCGGCTGCCGCTGGTACTTCCGGCGGGCGCCGGCCGCCTACCGCTCGGAGGCCGCCGGGTACGCCGCCGTGGCCGCCGCGCTCACCGAGACCGTGGACGCGGGGCGGACCGTGGAGGCGCACCGCCTCAGCGCTCGTCGTGTGGCGCTGTCGGACCAGCGGGTCAAGGAGTGGACGGCCTGGGAGCGCTACACCCTCTGGCTGCGGTCGGTGCTCTTCCCCGTCGTCAACATCACCCACGTCACCGTGCTCGGCTCGGTGCTGATGATCGGCGGGGTGTTCGTCCTGCAGGGCTGGATCGGCGTCGGCCAGCTGACCACGGGCGCGCTGATCGCGCAGATGCTCGTCGACCCGGTGGGACTGATCCTGCGCTGGTACGACGAGCTGCAGGTGGCACAGGTGTCGCTGGCCCGGCTGGTCGGGGTCCGGGACATCGAGCCCGACGCCGGTGACGCCGCGCTCGCCCCCGACGGGCGCCGGGTGCACGCGGACCGGGTGCACTTCGGCTACCGGGAGGGCGTCGACGTGCTGCGCAAGGTGTCCCTCGAGGTCGCTCCCGGGACCAGGCTGGCACTGGTCGGTCCCTCGGGCGCGGGCAAGTCCACCCTGGGCCGGCTGCTCGCCGGGATCTACGCGCCCCGGGACGGGCGGGTCACCCTGGGCGACGCCGAGCTGTCGCGGATGACCGCGGAACGGGTCCGGGAGCACGTGGCCCTGGTCAACCAGGAGCACCACGTCTTCGTGGGCTCCCTGCGCGACAATCTGCGGCTCGCCAGGACGAACGCGGAGGACGCCGAACTGTGGGCGGCGCTCGGGGCGGTCGACGCGGACGGCTGGGCCCGTGCGCTGGACGAGGGCCTGGACACCGAGGTCGGCTCCGGCGGGTTCGCGCTCACCCCGGCCCAGGCCCAGCAGATCGCGCTGGCCCGGCTGGTGCTGGCCGACCCGCACACGCTGGTCCTGGACGAGGCGACCTCGCTGCTCGACCCGCGCGCGGCACGGCACCTGGAACGCTCCCTGGCCCGTGTCCTGGACGGCAGGACCGTCATCGCCATCGCCCACCGCCTGCACACCGCCCACGACGCGGACGTCATCGCCGTCGTGGAGAACGGCCGCATCAGCGAACTGGGCAGCCACGACGACCTGGTCGCGGCGGACGGAGCGTACGCGGCGCTGTGGCGCTCCTGGCACGGCTGAGCCCGTACCGCCCCGGCGGGAGCGGGCCTGCGGGCGAGGTCTCCTCGGATCTGCCGCGGTGCCCCCGGGCCGGCCCGGAATCCCGCTGCCCGGGTCGGCGGCGCGGGGCTCTACCGCCGCCCAGCCGCCGGCCCGGGGCGTGCAACGCCCCCGGCAGCGGTGGGGCCGGGGAACGCGGCCCCACCGGCGACCGTGCCCGTGCGGGTCCGCGGGCCCGGGGACGCTTCCGGGACGCGGGCCGGGGCAGCGGCGGGGGTGCCGGGCGGGGCGGGGGCCCCGGGCGCGCCGCACGCCGGTGGTGTGCCGTTGCGCAGTGGGGAGCTCCGGTGGAAGGCTGGAGTCAGGCACCGGCTCGGGGGCGCCCGGGGCCCGGCGGACCGGGCACGGACGGCGCCAGTGCCCCGTGCAACGGCGACCCGCCGCGGTCCGCGGTGAGAAGGGGCCCGTCCTCACCCCCTGGAGGTACCTGTGAACAGCGCCGACGGATGGGGAGACGACGTCTACCAGCCCGACGGTTCCGAGCAGAGGGAGGACACCGGGCTGCTCGACGCGGAGGACACCCTCGAGTACGACGGTGTCGACGATCCCCTCGACCGGGGCTGGTCCCCGCCGGAACGTCCCTGGGCGGTGGAGCACACCGGCGTGACGGCCGCGGAACGCCACCGGGGCGAGACCTTGGAACAGCGGCTCGCCGAGGAGCAGCCCGACTCCCTCGCACCCGACGGCGACGACCTGGGCGATTCCCAGGACACCGACGGGGAACTCCTGGACAACGAGGTGGGCGCCGCACGCTCCGGCCGGCTCGTGGCCCCCGACGAAGGGGCGCACGAGGACGAGGAGGAGGCCCTGGTCGCCATGGACGTCGGCATCGACGGCGCGGCCGCCACCGCCGAGGAGGCCGCGATGCACGTCGTCGACGAGGACAACCTGCCGGGCTGACCCCGAGGAGCATTCATGCAACAGGACAAGCACCCCGACTACCACCCGGTCGTCTTCCGTGACCGTGCCGCCGGTTACGCCTTCCTCACCCGGTCCACCGCGACCAGCGACCGGACCATCGAGTGGGACGACGGCGAGACCTACCCGGTGGTGGAGGTGGAGATCTCCTCGGAGAGCCACCCGTTCTACACGGGCAGGGCCAGGACCGTGGACACGGAGGGCCGCGTCGCCCGCTTCGAGCGCCGGTACGGCGGTGAGGGCTCCGGCTGAGCCCCGGGCGGGCGCGTCCCTCAGATGACGTTGAGCGCCGCCGCGCAGCCCACTCCGCCCAGCAGCATGAACACGGGCATCAGCACCTTCAGCTCCACCCAGCTGCCCGCCCGGAACCGCATCGCCTTCGGCGGGCCGATCGGGTACCAGCGCTTGCGGCCCACCGGTATCGGCCACAGGACCGGGCAGCCGGAGACGGTCAGCGCGTCCCCGATGTCGTGCACCAGCGCGCCCAGCACGACCGGCAGCCCCAGCCACAGGTACTCCTGGCCCGGCGCGGTGAACAGCCAGTCCGAGCCGTTGCCCGGCTCGTCCAGCACCCCCGCGAGGATCCAGGCGCTGGTCGCCGCCAGCAGCCACACCAGGACGTCGCTGCTGGAGCCTCGCGTCGCCCGCCACAGCAGGCCCTCGATGGCCAGCACCATGTGCACGAAGAGGATGGCCAGCACCGCCCAACGGCCGCCCGCGATCGCGAGGACCGCGGTGCCCGCGCCGATCAGGACGGCCCACAGCCACGTGTGCGTGAGCGTGCGGTGCCCGCCGGAGCGGCGCGGGTCGCCCTGCTTCTTGGTGGCCTTGTAGACGGCGTAGGACAGCTTGTCGACGATCTCGCACAGCCAGCGGGACAGGGGCCCGAAGGCCCGCGAGATGGTGGCCGCCTTGTGGTCCAGGTCCGGGGCGAGCGCGGCACCGGCGCAGATCAGGGCGCCGGCCAGGAGGACCGGCCAGGGCATGGCGTGTCCGGCCGCGGCCGTCGCCGCGCCGACCCCGAGCCAGGCCGCGGCGCCCGACAGTGAGTGTGCTGGTCCCATCATCGCCGTTGCCCGCCCCATTCCTCGTTCGCCACCGGTCGGTTGACCGGGCGCGTCGGCCCTCCGCCGGCGACACAGCGTAGCGTTCGCGATCTTCCCGCCCACAGCCGATTCCCCCATCGGCCGGGTGGGCAGGCAAGATGGGGGCGTGACCCTCATCGATCAGCTGCCGCCGACCGCCGACCCCGACGCACTCTACGAAGCCTTCGAGTCGTGGGCCCGGGAGCGCGGTCTCACGCTCTATCCCCACCAGGAGGAGGCGCTGATCGAGGTGGTCTCCGGGGCGAACGTGATCGTGTCGACGCCCACGGGCTCCGGCAAGAGCATGATCGCGGCGGGCGCCCACTTCGCCGCCCTGGCGCGCGACGAGGTCACCTTCTACACGGCGCCCATCAAGGCACTGGTGTCGGAGAAGTTCTTCGAGCTGTGCAAGATCTTCGGCACGGAGAACGTCGGCATGCTCACCGGCGACGCGTCCGTCAACGCCGACGCCCCGGTGATCTGCTGCACCGCCGAGGTGCTGGCGTCGATCGCGCTGCGCGACGGCAAGGACGCCGACGTGGGCCAGGTCGTGATGGACGAGTTCCACTTCTACGCGGAGGGGGACCGCGGCTGGGCCTGGCAGATCCCTCTGCTGGAGCTGCCGCAGGCGCAGTTCGTGCTGATGTCGGCGACGCTCGGCGACGTCTCCTTCTTCGAGAAGGACCTCGCCCGCCGCACCGGCCGTCCCACCGCCGTGGTCCGCTCGGCGACCCGGCCCGTGCCGCTGTCCTACGAGTACCGGTACACGCCGCTCACCGAGACGCTCACCGATCTGCTCGAGGCCCGGCAGGCGCCGGTCTACATCGTGCACTTCACGCAGGCGCAGGCGGTGGAGCGGGCGCAGGCGCTGATGAGCATCAACATGTGCACACGCGAGGAGAAGGACAAGATCGCCGAGCTGATCGGCAACTTCCGCTTCACCACCAAGTTCGGCCGCAATCTGTCCCGCTACGTCCGGCACGGCATCGGCGTGCACCACGCCGGCATGCTGCCCAAGTACCGGCGGCTGGTGGAGAAGCTCGCGCAGGCCGGTCTGCTGAAGGTCATCTGCGGCACCGACACGCTCGGGGTGGGCGTCAACGTCCCCATCCGCACGGTGCTGTTCACGGCCCTGACCAAGTACGACGGCAACCGCGTGCGCACGCTGCGGGCCCGTGAGTTCCACCAGATCGCGGGCCGCGCCGGTCGCGCCGGCTTCGACACCGAGGGCTTCGTGGTGGCCCAGGCCCCCGAGCACGTCATCGAGAACGAGAAGGCGCTGGCCAAGGCCGGTGACGACCCGAAGAAGCGCCGCAAGGTCGTGCGCAAGAAGGCGCCCGAGGGCTTCGTCGCCTGGAGCGAGCAGACCTTCGAGAAGCTCATCGACTCCGAGCCGGAGCCGCTGACCTCCCGTTTCCGGGTCACGCACACCATGCTGCTGTCGGTGATCGCCCGGCCCGGCAACGCCTTCGAGGCCATGCGGCGGCTGCTGGAGGACAACCACGAGCCGCGCAAGCAGCAGCTGCGGCACATCCGGCGGGCGATCGCCATCTACCGCTCGCTGCTGGACGGCGGCATCGTCGAGAAGCTCGACCGGCCGGACGCCGAGGGCCGGATCGTCCGCCTCACCGTGGACCTGCAGCAGGACTTCGCGCTGAACCAGCCGCTCTCCACGTTCGCGCTGGCCGCGTTCGAGCTGCTGGACCCGGAGTCGCCGTCGTACGCGCTGGACATGGTGTCCGTGGTGGAGTCCACGCTGGACGATCCGCGCCAGATCCTCGCCGCCCAGCAGAACAAGGCGCGCGGCGAGGCGGTCGCCGCGATGAAGGCCGACGGGGTGGAGTACGAGGAGCGCATGGAGCGCCTCCAGGACATCACCTACCCGAAGCCGCTGGAGGAACTGCTCTTCCACGCGTACAACACCTACCGCAAGAGCCATCCCTGGGTCGGTGACCATCCGCTGTCGCCGAAGTCCGTGATCCGGGACATGTACGAGCGGGCGCTGTCGTTCACCGAGTTGGTGTCCCACTACGAACTGGCCCGCACCGAGGGCATCGTGCTGCGCTACCTCGCGAGCGCCTACAAGGCGCTGGAGCACACCGTCCCGGACGACCTGAAGTCGGAGGACCTGGAGGATCTGATCGCCTGGCTGGGCGAGACGGTGCGCCAGGTCGACTCCAGCCTGCTGGACGAGTGGGAGCAGCTGGCCAATCCGGAGGAGATGACCGCCGAGGAGGCGCAGGAGAAAGCCGACCAGGTCAAGCCGGTCACCGCCAATGCGCGCGCCTTCCGCGTCCTGGTCCGCAACGCCATGTTCCGCCGGGTCGAGCTCGCCGCCCTCGACCAGGTGGACGAGCTGGGCGAGCTGGACGCCGAGGGCGGCTGGGACGCGGACGCCTGGGGCGAGGCGATGGACAAGTACTGGGACGAGCACGAGGAGCTCGGCACCGGTCCCGACGCCCGCGGGCCGAAGCTGCTGCTGATCGAGGAGGAGCCGCAGAACGGGCTGTGGCGGGTCCGGCAGATCTTCGACGACCCCAGCGGCGACCACGACTGGGGCATCAGCGCCGAGGTCGACCTCACCGCCTCCGACGCGGAGGGCCGTGCGGTCGTCCGGGTCACCGACGTCGGTCAGTTGTGAGCACAGGAGAATCCCACCCATGACGAATCCGGCCGAGAGCCTCGTCGCCCTGCTCGACCTGGAGCAGATCGAGGTCAACATATTCCGTGGCCGTAGCCCGCAGGAGTCCCTCCAGCGGGTCTTCGGCGGCCAGGTGGCCGGCCAGGCCCTGGTCGCCGCCGGCCGCACCACGGAGGGCGACCGTCCCGTGCACTCCCTGCACGCGTACTTCCTTCGTCCGGGCAGACCCGGGGTGCCGATCGTGTACCAGGTCGAACGGGTGCGGGACGGCCGGTCGTTCACGACCCGCCGGGTCACCGCGGTGCAGCAGGGCCGCACGATCTTCAATCTGACCGCCTCCTTCCACAAGCCTGAACAGGGAAGCTTCGAACACCAGCTGCCGCCGGCCCGCGAGGTCCCGGACCCCGAGTCGCTGCCGACGGTCACCGATGAGATCCGTGAGCATCTGGGCGCGTTGCCGGAGCAGTTGGAGCGGATGGCGCGCCGCCAGCCCTTCGACATCCGCTATGTGGACCGGCTGCGCTGGGACGCCGGCGACGTCAAGGGCGCCGAGCCGCGCAGCGCGGTGTGGATGCGCGCGGTCGGCCCGCTCGGCGACGATCCGCTGGTGCACACCTGTGCCCTGACGTACGCCAGTGACATGACCCTCCTGGACGCCGTGCGGATCCCGGTGGAGCCGCTGTGGGGGCCGCGCGGCTTCGACATGGCGTCGCTGGACCACGCCATGTGGTTCCACCGTCCGTTCCGCGCCGACGAGTGGTTCCTGTACGACCAGGAGTCGCCGATCGCCACGGGCGGACGGGGTCTGGCCCGCGGCCGGATCTACGATCTGGAGGGCCGGATGCTGGTGTCCGTCGTCCAGGAGGGGTTGTTCCGGGCCCTGTAGGTCACCGGTTTCCGCGCCACCACCGGCCCAGCAGGCCGCGGGACGTTCCGCGTGCCGGCTCCGCGGTTTCCCGCGTCCGCCGAGCCGGTCCGGGGCGGTGGGGAGCGGGACGGGGCGCCGGCCGGTGTGCCCGCGCCTCCTCCGTCAGCCGGGTCAGGTCGGTCTGCAGCCGGGCGACCTCGTCCGGGTCCTGGGCGGTCATGAGCTCTTCCGCCAGCTCCGCGGCCGGTGAGCCGGGCGCGCCGTGGGACGGTGGCCTCCGGCGGAACCGGTTGAGGTGGGAGCGGTCGTAGGCGTCCGGGACGGCCTCCGACACGTGCAGCGGGTCGAGCAGCGATGCCACGGCCCCGGCGCGCGCCCAGGGGTCGTCGGCCCGGCGGAGCATGAAGTCCAGCTGCCGGGTGCGCCAGTTCCGCGGGCGCAGGTCGATGCCGGTGTCGAGCAGGCTTCTGAGGCTCTCGGGCGTGCGCCCCGTCAGCAGGGGTGTGTTCCTGTCGTCGGCCGCGAACAGCCGTAGTTCCTCGGCCGGATAGAGCCAGACCACGGCGCGGTAGCGGTTCAGGTGGAACTTCACGGGCACCAGCAGCCCCAGCCTCGCGAGGCGGGTGAAACGGGTCTTCGTCACGTCGATGAGGGCGGCGCCCTCCGTGGTTCCCACGGCCTGCACGCTCCGGCGCAGGGCCTCCGGAAAGCCGGGCCCGGCGCGGAGCCGCTCGATCTCGGCCCGGTCGACCCGCAGGCCCCCTCCGCCGCCGTCGGGGATCGCACGGATTCGTCCGAGCTGCACGGCGAGGTCGAACTCGGTGCCCTTGAGACCGAGTTCGCGGGCCGCACGGCCCGGGCCGACCCGGACCTCCCGTGCCGCCGTGGTCCGCTCGGCGATGGCGGTGGTGTCATGCGCGACGGTGTGCTGTCCGGACATGTTCGTCCTCCCCCGTGGAGTGTGGGCGGCCGGCGCCGGGTGCGCCCGCTCGGAAAAACCGTAGCCGCTTTGTCACTCTTCGTGGCGAGCCTGTGGATAACTCCGCAGCGGAGGACGAACTCGCAGGTCAGATGTCTGTGCCGGGTTCCGGCTGGCGGGCGTCCACGTCCAGGTGCTCGCCGACCCGGTTGACCAGCAAGGTCATCTCGTACGCGATCTGGCCGATGTCGGCCTCCGCCCCGCTGAGTACGCACAGGCAGCTGCCGGTGCCCGCCGCGGTGACGAAGAGCACCGCGTCGTCGAACTCGATCATCGTCTGGCGTACCCCGCCCGCGCCGAAGTGCCGTCCCGAACCCTTGGCGAGGCTGTGCAGTCCGGACGAGACGGCGGCGAGGTGCTCCGCGTCCTCGCGTCGCAGCCCCGTGCTCGCGCCCGTCACCAGCCCGTCGTTGGACAGGACCAGCGCGTGCCGTACGTGTTCGACGCGTTGGGTCAGGTCGTCCAGCAGCCAGCCGAGTCCCTGGTTCTGCGCCATGTCGTGTGTCTCCCCCTGGTCTTCCCCGTGGTCTTCCCCGTGTGCCGTTCCCTCCTGGCGGGAGGGCCCTCGCGCCAGCCTTCCCCACGACCGGGCGCCGGGCAAGGAGGACGGGGGCCAAGGGGTGGAAGATGACCGAGGAACAGTGGCGCGAGCCCGGATCCCGCGGTCGTCCCACCGAGTCGGGCAGCCGGGCGGTGTGCACGCGTCCGGCGTACTCGACGAGCCGGACCAGCGCCTCCTTCCCCGAGGCGCGCTCGCGTGCGCCGCACAGCACGACGGGCGTTCCGCCGTCCAGGTCGGGCGCGCGGCAGACGGCCCCCGTGTCGTGGCTCCGGGCTCCCGCGAAGCGGTTGACCGCGACGACGAACGGGATCCGCCGGTGCTCGAAGTGGTCCACGGCGGGGAAGCAGCCCTCCAGGCGCCTGGTGTCCGCGAGGACCACCGCGCCCACCAGGGTGGTCTTGCCCCCGCCGAATCCGTCGGCGGCCAGTGTCTTCAGCGTCGGCGCGACCGTCTCGTCGCCGGGGCGTCGGAGTGTTCGGGGACCATCGATCGCTTCTCTCCGGAGTGCCGGCCGCGGTCGGCGGGGGTACGGGTGTGCCGTGGGCCCGGGTGCGCGAAGGGGGCGTGTTTCGGAGACTGCTGAATTATGACGCAGCGGTGCGGCGGAACGACCGCGTCACGCTCGAACGTGCGCACAAGGGCGTCTCCCTTTCCGGTGGGGGATCATGCGGAGCATGAGCGACGACCACACACACGTCCAGGAGTTCTTCACCGCGCGTGCCGCCGACTGGGACCGCCGCTTCCCCGACGACGGCCCGGTCTACGCCGCCGCGGTCGCCGAGCTCGGGCTGCGCGAGGGGGACCGGGTGCTCGACGCGGGCTGCGGCACCGGACGCGCCCTGCCTCCGCTGCGTGCGGCCGTGGGGCCCTCGGGCGTGGTCCTCGGCGCGGACCTGACGCCGGCCATGCTGCGGGAGGCGGCACGGGCCGGACGGGACCGCGACGGGGCGCTGCTGCTGACCGACGTCGCCGCGCTGCCGCTGCGCCCGTCCGCGCTGGACGCCGTGTTCGCGGCGGGTCTGATCGCCCACCTGCCCGACCCGGCCGGCAACCTCCGGGAGATCGCGCGGGTGGTGCGGCCGGGTGGCGTGCTCGCGCTGTTCCATCCGATCGGCCGGGCGGCGCTCGCCGCCCGGCAGGGCCGCACGCTCACCCCGGACGACCTCCGCGCGGAGCCGAATCTCCGCGTGCTGCTGTCCCGTTCGGGGTGGCGCATGACGTCGTACGCCGACGAGGACACGCGCTTCCTGGCGTTGGCCGTCCGTGCGGACTGAGCACTCGGCCACGCGGCCGGGCGCTCAGTCCGGGTGCCGCACCGGGCAACCCCGCAGTCCCGGCACGGGGCTGGTGCCCAGGTCGGCCAACCGGTAGCCGTTCGGGTAGCTCTTGATCTCCCGGTTCTGCCGGGCGAAGCGCGGGGCGCGCCGCGGCGGCAGCAGTCGGACGGCGCGGCCCCGCAGCCGTACCGCGCGGCGCACCCACGCCTGGGTGGCCGCGCTCGGCGGGGTGGAGCGGAAGGCGCGCAGAAGGGGTTCGTCGAGCAGCGCGAGCGTGGCGGTGCGCACTACGGGGGCGAGCGGGCGCGGATACCAGGAGGTCATGAGGTCGAGCGTGGCGTCCGAGATCCGCCGCGCGCCCTCGTCCCAGTCGAAGTGGGCCTCTTCGCAGGCGTCCAGGCAGCTTTCGAACTCCTCGTAGGACCCGGGGATGTCCTTGATGCCCATGCACCGTCCCAGCGTCTGGTGGTGGACGGCACCGGCGACGGTCTCGTGCCGCGACAGCCTGCGCCATCCGTAGGAGTCGATCCACCGCTTGGGCATCACCACGCACGTGCCGGGGAACGGCGTAGGTGCGGCAGAGGGCCGGCTCCAGGGCCCGGGTGAAGTCCCAGGGGACTCGTACGCCGCGCTGAGCCGGTGGATTTCCGTGGCCTCCCGGTAGGGGTCCAGCCGCCGGATCCGTTCCAGCCGTTCGAAGCGTCGCGCCGTACCGCCCCCTTCTGCCGTCGAGACCGCAACCCTACGTTGAGTGGCAGGAGACGAACGGTCGGCGACGACAACCGCACCGGGGAAGGGGTGGACCGCATGTGGGAACGGGTTCGGGGGATCGGGAGCAGGGTGACCGGCGTCCGGCGCGCGGAGGAGCGGGCCGGGCGGGAGGAGCGTCCGCACAATCTGTTCGAGGCCGCCGCGGCGTACGTCTCGGCCTGCGCGGAGGACGATCAGGACCGGATCGACGAGGCGGCCGGCTGGGTGTCGCCGGAGGCGCTGTCGTTCGGGGTGAACGAGCTGGCGTGCCGGGCCGTGACCGCGCTCGCGCGGGAGCGGGGCGAGTCTCCGGGGACGGTCGCGCGGGCGCTGCTGGGTCTTCCGGCCGCCTGAACCGTCCGCCGGAGCGTGGTCGATTCGTCCCGTCCGGCCGGAAACCTGCAGCTCCGGGCATGGCCGCGGGGGTCGTGACAAGCGGCTCGGCGTCGGCATAGGGTGCGCGCCGGTGGACGAACCGATGGGGAGGCTGGGATGGCCGGGACGGACGAGGAAGCCGTCGCCGCCGCGGACGACGCGCTCTATGTGCTCACGGCGGCGCTGCTGACGCCGGCGAAGTTCCCGAGCGTGCTGGGCGACGACTACCCGGAGGCGTGCGCGGCGCTCGGCCTTCCGCCACTCGCCGACGGGTACGGGCTGGTGCTCGGCCAGGACGGCGAGGGCGCCCGGTGGACCGTCGTCGTCGACGACGTCTCGCTGGTCGCCGTCGCGATCGCGTCCTGGGACTGCGGGATGGAGCACGACCTGTCGCCGGACGAGCGCACGGTCGTCGCCGCGCTGCCCGGCTGGCCCCTCGCGGTGGCCGTCGCGGCGCCGCACGTGCCCGCGCCGCACGATCCCGGCCCGGACGCCGGGGCCGGGCCCCCACTGACCCCGCCGGACACCGAGGCCTGGGGACCGGCCCAGCGCCGGCTGGGTGCCGACGAGATCGCGCTGCAGTGGGCGGTCTGGCGGGAGCGGGTCGACGACGCGGCGTTCCCGGCACCGGGCGGCTCGGCCCGGGCTGCCGACGGCACGGAGGGGCCCGCCGAGGAGGGCCGGACGGAGGAAGCGGGCGACCGGACGGACGGGCGGCCGGGGCACAGCGGGATCCGGCGGGTACTGGCGGAGGCGCGCGCGTACATCGACTCGCCGCCGCCGCTCGGCCGGGTCCGCTCGTCCTTCGCCCCGGGCGGCGCGCGCACCCTGCGTGCCGACGGCCCCGGCTGGTCGCTGGTGGCCCGGACGGACGACATCGCGTTCGTCCTGCTCGACGACGAACCCGGCGAGGTCCTGCCGGTGGGCCGGGGCCCGGAGCTGCCGGGCCTGCTCGAAGCACTCGACCGGATGGCCGTACGGCCGCTCTGAGTACACGCGGCTTCGAAAAGGCCAGGGTGAGGGACATTAGCGTGTGTTGAAACCCCACGTGTGGGCGCCGTTCCATAGGGCGCCAACCCATCGATGACGGTGAGGGCGGGCCTCCACCATGGGGCAGTTCCGCGATCGACCCCATGTCCCCCTTCCGCTGTCCGTCCTTTCGGAGGCCGTCATGCGCCCCTTCCGTGGCGTTCCGTTGCTCGTCGCCGCCCTCGCCGCGGCCGCCCTCACCGCTCCGACTCCGGCCGGCGCGGCCGGGGACGGTCACTGCGCGCGCCAGGAACGCGTGCGCGTGCCGGGCGCGGCCCATCAGCGCAGTGCCTGCCTCGCCGATCTCACCACGGCGGGGCTGGCCGGTACGCCGTACACCGACATGGCCGACCAGGCGGGGCTGACCGCCGCGGCCACCCGGTCGCCGTCCGGCGTGCCCGGGGTGCAGATCGACGGCTACTTCCCGGACTCGTCCCGCTTCAACGCCACCCACGGCTGGCGGCACGACGCCCAGTTCGTGATCCGGCTGCCCGACCGCTGGAACGGCGGGCTGGTCGTCACCGGCGCGCCCGGCAACCGTAAGCAGTACGCGACCGACAAGGCGATCTCCGACCAGGTGCTGGCGCGGGGCTACGCCTATGCGGCGACCGACAAGGGCAACAGCGGTGTCGACTTCCACCGCGACGGTGAGCGTCCCGGTGACGCCGTCGCCGAGTGGAACGCGCGCACCACACAGCTCACCCGCGCCGCCCGGCGCGCGGTGGCCCAGCGCTACGGGCACGCCCCGCACCGTACGTACATGACCGGCGTCTCCAACGGCGGCTACCTCACCCGCTGGCAGTTGGAGAACCGCCCAGAGCTGTACGACGGCGGGGTGGACTGGGAGGGCACCCTGTGGGCCGCCGAGGGGCGTCACCCGCTGCTCTCCCTGCCGGTGGCGGTGGCCCGGATGTACGGCAGGGCGACCGACGAGGACATGTACGCGGCGGGCTTCGCACGCGGCTCCGAGTTCCTGTGGCCGTACCACGAGAAGGCCTACTGGGGGCTCACGCAGAAGATCTACCGCGCCGAGTTCGACCCGGACCACGACCCGGGCTGCCCCGGTCCCTCCGCCGGGTCGACGACGGAGCAGATCCTCGCGCCGTGCCCGTCCGACGCCGCCTACGACTACGCCTCGCGCCCCGCGTCCGTGCACCGTGCCGTGGAGCGTGTGGCGCTCACCGGGCGGATCGGGCGGCCGATGATCACCCTGCACGGCGATCTGGACGCGCTGCTGCCCAAGTCCGTCGACTCCGATGTGTACGACGGCATGGTCGAGGCGAGCGGGCGCGGGCGGATGCACCGCTACTACACGGTGCAGGACGGCACACACGTCGACGGGCTGTACGACACCCATCCGGACCGGCTGCGGCCGATCCTGCCCTGCTACCGCTCGGCGTTCGACGCCCTGGTCGCATGGGTGGAGCGCGGAGTCGCGCCGCCCGCGGACCGGACGGTCGGCAGGCCCGCGGACGGCGATGTGGTCAACTCCTGCGCGCTGGGCTCCGGTGAGGCGGTGACGCCGTAGCGCCTCAGCGGCCCAGCTCCTTGCGGGAGACGCGGCGCAGCCTGCGCCGCTGTGCGGGGTCCAGGGCGAGGTACGCGGCGGCCGGAACTCCCAGGACTATCAGAAGCGCGGCCCACCAGGGCAGCCAGAAGAACAGGATCAGTCCGGCCGCCACACCCCCCGCGGCGATCTTGGCGTTCTTCGACATGAGTGTCGCCTCCTTCGCGGCCACTGCCGCTCTCTGCCGTGAAAACGGGCCCGCGCCCGCGGCAGTTCCGGACCGCGACCCTGAGACGTCCCTGAGGCGCGCCCCTAAGGTCTCCGAGAGCCCGTTGTGGGCCTCCCCGCCCGGGAGTCCCACGACGCGCCTCCATGGTGACTCAGCTCACAGCGCGGGCATAACCGGTCGGCGCCGCTCGTGCTGTACCCTCGGCGACTCCGGCTTCACTAGTCAAGTTTGAGGACTTCTGTCATCGTTGCGCAGACGACTCCCCTGGCACCCTCCTCCGCACACCCCGCACACTCCGAACTGACCGGCTGTCCGGCCGTATTCGTACCAGGTGACCCCGCCCGCACCGGTCGGATCGCGTTCTGGCGGCCCGACGGCTCGCCTCCCCCGGCCGTGGACGCGGCGTCGGCCGGGGACCTGACCGTCGTGGTACCCGGCGACGACGGGATCGAGGCGGTGCGTGTGCCCGCCACCGTACTGCCGGTGCGCGACGCGCTCCCGTTCCTCACCCGTGCGCGTGCCGGTGGCGCCGGGCACCGGGCCACCCGGTTCTGGGGCGCCGCCGCCATGCACGCCCTGCACCTGGTGGCGCGCGGTCTGCTGCTGCCCGGTCTCTCCCCCGCCGACCACGACGCCTGGCGCGTCGGCCCGCTGGACGCGCAGGACGTCGAGGCGATCCGCCGGCTCGCCGCCGCGATGCCGCCGGAGGCCCACGCGACGCCGCTGGACGGCACCGGGCCGCCTCGGCTGCCCGACCCCGAACGGCTGCTGCGCGCCTTCCTCGACGCGGTCGCCGACACCCTCCCCCGCTCCCCCGCCGCCCGCCTCGCGACCGGCACCGCCGCCTTCGCGGTACCGGAACCGCAACGGCTGCCCGGACTGCGGGCCTGGGCCGCCGGCATCGCCGCCGGCCACGACGCCGGCGTACGGCTGTCGCTGCGGATCGAGGTGCGCGGGCTCACGGACGCGGCCGACACCGCGGACGTGTCGTTCCGGGCCGTCCTCCAGCTGCACGGCGTGAGCGACCCCGCACTCGTCGCGGACGCCGGCGAGGTGTGGGCCGGGGCCTGTGACGCGGCCTTCGACTCCCGCGCGCGCATGGACGCCCTGCTCGCGCTCCGCCGCGCGGCGCGGGCCTGGGCGCCGCTCACCCCCTTGCTGTCGGCGACCGCGCCGGACGCGGTGGACCTCGCGGAGGAGGAGATCGCCGAACTCCTCGGCGACGGCGGCCGGGCACTCGCCGCCGCGGGCGTCGACGTGCACTGGCCCAGGGAACTGGTCCGCGAACTCACCACCCGCGCGGAGGTCGGTCCCGCCGACGACGAGCCGGGGCCCGGAAGGGCCGGGTCCGCGGACGGGCCGTCGTTCCTGTCCGCCGACGCGCTGCTCGCCTTCGACTGGTGGTTCGCCCTGGGCGACCGGCGGCTCACGCGCGAGGAACTGGACCGGCTGGCCGAGGCGAACCGCCCCCTCGTGCGGCTGCGCGACCAGTGGGTCCTGATCGACCCGCGGGAACTGGCCCGGGCCCGTGCGCGCCAGGACCGCAAGATCACGCCGGTCGACGCGCTCGGTGCGGCCCTGACGGGCTCCGTGGAGGTCGACGGCGGCCGGATCGAGGTCCGGCCCACCGGGTGGCTGGCGGCCCTGCGGGACCGGCTCGCGGACCCCGAGGCACAGGAGCCCGTCGAGCAGCCCGCCGCGCTCGCCGCCACGCTGCGGGACTACCAGCGGCGCGGCCTGAACTGGCTGGCCCGGACGACCTCCCTGGGCCTGGGCTGCTGTCTCGCCGACGACATGGGGCTCGGCAAGACCATCACCCTGATCGCCCTGCACCTGCACCGCCAGACCGATCCGGAGTCCGCGGGTCCCACTCTCGTGGTCTGCCCGACCTCCCTGATGGGCAACTGGCAGCGGGAGATCGAGCGGTTCGCGCCCGGCACCCCGGTGCGCCGCTTCCACGGCGCGCGGCGGGCGCTGGACGACCTGGCCGACGGCGAGGTGGTGCTCACCACGTACGGCACCATGCGGCTGGACGCCTCCCGGCTCGCCGGGGTCCCCTGGGGCATGGTCGTCGCCGACGAGGCCCAGCACGTGAAGAACCCGTACTCCTCGACGGCCCGCCGGCTGCGTTCCATCGGCGCACGCGCGCGCGTGGCGCTCACCGGCACGCCGGTGGAGAACAACCTGTCGGAACTGTGGGCGATCCTGGACTGGACGACCCCCGGCCTGCTGGGCCGGCTCGGCACCTTCCGACGGCGGTACGCGGACGCCGTCGAGGGCGGGCAGGATCCGGCCGCGGCGGACCGGCTGGCCCGTCTGGTACGGCCGTTCCTGCTGCGCCGCCGCAAGTCGGACCCCGGGATCGCGCCCGAGCTGCCGCCCAAGACGGAGACCGATCACGCGGTGTCGCTCACCCAGGAGCAGACGGCGCTGTACGAGGCCGTGGTGCGCGAGGCGATGGCCGAGATCGCGGGCGCCGGCAGCATGGCGCGGCGCGGGCTGATCGTGAAGCTGCTGACCGGCCTGAAGCAGATCTGCAACCACCCGGCGCAGTTCCTCAAGGAGGAACGGCCGGTGGTCGCCGGGAGGTCCGGGAAGCTGGAGCTGCTGGACGAACTCCTCGACACGGTCCTCACCGAGCGGGCCGGTGTCCTGGTGTTCACGCAGTACGTGCGGATGGCCCGGCTGCTGGAACGGCACCTGGCCGCGCGGGGCGTGCCGACGCAGTTCCTGCACGGCGGCACGCCGGTCGCCGAGCGCGAGGCGATGGTGCGCCGTTTCCAGGACGGCGAGGTACCGGTCTTCCTGCTGTCGCTGAAGGCGGCGGGCACGGGGCTGAACCTCACCCGCGCGGAGCACGTCGTGCACTACGACCGCTGGTGGAACCCCGCCGTCGAGGCCCAGGCGACGGACCGCGCGTACCGCATCGGCCAGACCCGGCCGGTGCAGGTGCACCGCATCATCGCCGAGGGGACCATCGAGGACCGCATCGCCGGGCTGCTGGAGCGCAAGCGCGAGCTGGCCGACGCGGTGCTCGGCTCCGGCGAGGCGGCGCTCACCGAACTGACCGACGCCGAGCTGGCGGAGCTGGTCGAACTGCGAGGGGGACTGCGATGACCCGGTACGACGGTGACGAGGCCGGCGTGGAGCGCGTCTTCGCCGCGCTGCCGCCCGCGCGGGGGCGCGGTTTCGCGGGGACCTGGTGGGGCCGGGCCTGGCTGACGGCGCTGGAGGGTACGGCGCTGGACTCCGGGCAGCTCAAGGCGGGCCGCGGGCTGGCACGCGCGGGCGCGGTCGGCGCGGTGTCCGTACGGCCGGGGCGCATCACGGCGGTCGTACAGGACCGGGACCGTACGGCCCACCGCGCGGACGTGCTGCTGCAGGAGCTGTCCGAGGAGCAGTGGGACCGGTTCCTGGCCATGACCGTGGAGCGGGCCGGGCATGTGGCGGCGCTGCTCGACCGCGAGATGCCCACGCACCTGGTCGAGGACGCGGAGCTGGCCGGCGTCGAACTGCTGCCGGGCCTGGGCGATCTGGAACCGGAGTGCGACTGCGGGGCCTGGGACCACTGCGGTCACACGGCGGCGCTGTGCTACCAGGTGGCCCGGCTGCTGGACCAGGACCCGTTCGTCCTGCTGCTGATGCGGGGACGGGGTGAACGCGCCCTGCTGGACGCGCTCCAGACACGCGGTGACGCGTCCGCCGGGCAGCCCGCGCGGGGTGCGGAGGGCGTGGACGCGGCCGAGGCGTACGCGGCCGGGGACATCCTGCCGTCGCTTCCCGACGCCCCGGTCCTCCCCGCGGAGCCGGGTGTTCCACCGTCGCTGGACACGGAGGCGGAGCCCGCGGCCGGGATCGATCCGCCCGCGCTGGAGTTCCTGGCCGCCCGGACCGCCGTACGAGCCCACCGGCTGCTGGCGGAAGCGCTCCGGGACGGGCACGAACGGCGGCCCGTGGAACCGGAACCGGCCGTCGCGCGGGACGCGGTGCGGCTGGCCGCCGGGGAGCCCGGCCGCGCCGTGACGGAGCGGCTCGCCGAGGGGTCCGGGCGCGGCCGGGAAGGGCTGGGCGTGGCCGTACGGGCCTGGCGGCACGGCGGTACGGCGGCCCTGGCCGTGCTCGACGAGGAGTGGACCGTGGACGGCGAACGGCTGGCACGCGCGCGTGCCGCCCTCGACTCGGCGTGGGACGAGGACGAACGACCGGTGCTCCGGGCCCGGGCCAACCGGTGGACGGTGGCCGGCGCACCCGTCCAGCTGCGCCTGGACCGCGAGGGGCGCTGGTGGCCGTACCGCAAGGAACGCGGCCGGTGGACCCCGGCAGGGGACTCCTCCCAGGACCCGGCGACGGCACTGGCCTCGGCGGAGCGCGCGCCCGAAAGGTAGCCGCGGCGGGATCGTCGCCGCACCGAGGCCACGACCGGCCCGGTGGCCGTACCGCGAGGAACACGGTCGCTCGGTCCCGGCAGGGGTTCCCGCGGGGACCGGCGACGGCCCCGGCGAAGGGCCACCGGAGAGTGACCGCGCCTCGCGCGGTGCCGTCAGGGCAGCTCCACGTCCCCCAGGGACGGCAGGAGCGACTCCAGACCGCTCGGCAGCTCGCTCGGGAACTCGGACGGCAGCTCCGTGGGAAAACCGGACGGCAGCCGGCTCGGGAGACCGCTGGGCAGCTCGGTGGGGATGCCGAACGACGGATCGGGCGAGCCGCCGGTGCCCGTGCTGCTCTCGGTGGGCTCCTTGTCCGGCGAGTCGTCGTCACCCCTGGTCATCAGCACGACGAGGGACACGGCCGCGAGGGCGACGACAACGGCGAGCAGGAGGAGCACGACCCTGCGTCCGCCGGGAGGCCCAGGAGGACGGGGTGGCGGCGCGCCGCCGTTCGCGGGCGGTCCGAAGCTGCCGCCGCCCGGAGGCGGAGTGCCGTCCGGCGGCCTGGGCGGTACGGGTGGCATGGCCATACGCACCATGGTCGCCGCGAACCCGGGGCCTGCGCGAGGACACCGCGCGGAAGTTGATACGGACTCAGGGCACGGACGCCATGATGACGACGTACCCCGCGCGGAGCGCACGCCCGGAACAGCACCGTCCCCGCGGCGGGCCTGACCCGTACCACGCGCGTGCGCCACACGGCCGTACTGCGCGAGGGCGCACCCGCGGGATGCGTGCCGGGCCGACTCGGTACGCGCCGTCGCCGCGGGGAGGTCCCACGCCGGCCCGGATGCGCGGCGACCGCCGTGAGTCCGCGCGGTCGCCGCGTCGACCACGACCGGATGCGCACCACGCGGGGAGGCGCGGTCGTCCCGGACGCGTGTGCGAGGGCGTGGCCGTCCCGTGGCAGGGACGGGACGGCCACGCCCTCGCGGTCGGGGCTCAGCCCCGGGCGCCCAGCAGGTGGTCCATCGCCAGCTGGTCGAGGCGCTCGAAGGCCATGCCCCGCGCGGCGGCCTCGTCGACGTCGAAGTCCTCGAAGGCGGACCGGTCGTCGAGCAGGGCCTGGAGGCCGTCGGCCGCCGTGGGCTGGGCCAGCTGGTCCAGCCGGGCCGCGCGCAGCGCCTCCTGCACCTCCGGGTCGGAGCGGAACGCGGCGGCGCGCTCCTTGAGGATCAGGTAGTTGCGCATGCAGCCGGCCGCCGAGGCCCACACGCCGTCGAAGTCCTCGGTCCGCGGCGGCTTGAAGTCGAAGTGCCGCGGGCCCTCGTACCCGGCCGACTCGAGCAGGTCCACCAGCCAGAACGCGGCGCGCAGGTCGCCCGCGCCGAAGCGGAGGTCCTGGTCGTACTTGATGCCGGACTGGCCGTTGAGGTCGATGTGGAAGAGCTTGCCCGCCCACAGCGCCTGCGCGATGCCGTGCGGGAAGTTCAGCCCGGCCATCTGCTCGTGGCCGACCTCCGGGTTGACGCCGTACAGCTCCGGGCGCTCCAGGCGCTCGATGAACGCCAGGGCGTGGCCGATGGTGGGCAGCAGGATGTCGCCGCGCGGCTCGTTCGGCTTGGGCTCGATGGCGAAGCGGATGTCGTAGCCCTGCGAGGTGACGTACTCGCCGAGCAGGTCGAAGGCCTCCTTCATGCGGTCGAGGGCGTCCCGCACGTCCTTGGCGCCACCGGACTCGGCGCCCTCACGGCCGCCCCAGGCCACATAGGTCTCGGCGCCGAGCTCGGCCGCGAGGTCGATGTTGCGGATGGTCTTGCGCAGCGCGTAGCGGCGCACGTCGCGGTCGTTGGCGGTGAAGCCGCCGTCCTTGAACACCGGGTGGGTGAACAGGTTGGTGGTGGCCATCGGCACCTTCATGCCGGTGTCGTCCAGCGCCTGCCGGAACCGCTTGATGTGCTCCTCGCGCTCGCTGTCGCTCGAGCCGAAGGGGATCAGGTCGTCGTCGTGGAACGTGACGCCGTGGGCGCCCAGCTCGGCCAGGCGCCGCACCGACTCGACCGGGTCGAGGGCACGCCGCGTGGCGTCGCCGAAGGGGTCCCGTCCCTGCCAGCCGACGGTCCACAGTCCGAAGGTGAACTTGTCCTCGGGGGTGGGCTGGTAGTTCATGCCACGGCTCCTTGCTCGCTGAGGTATTTCGTCATGGCGGTTTACAAATTAGTATGCAGGAACATTTCTGGGAAGAGACACACCCCGCCGAGTCGCGGAAGTGGGTCGCAGAAGAGGGAGAGACCGATGTCAGCAGCCGAGGGTCCGCTCGTCGTCGGCGTGGACACATCCACCCAGTCCACCAAGGCGCTGGTCGTCGACGTGGCCACCGGCCGGGTCGTCGCGAGCGGCCAGGCACCGCACACGGTGACCTCGGGGGCGGGCCGGGAGAGCGACCCGCGCCAGTGGTGGGACGCCCTGTCCGAGGCGCTGCGCCAGTGCGGCGAGGCGGCGCACGAGGCCGCCGCGGTGTCGATCGGCGGACAGCAGCACGGCCTGGTCACCCTGGACGGACACGGGGAGCCGGTCCGCCCGGCGCTGCTGTGGAACGACGTGCGTTCCGCGCCGCAGGGCCGCCGGCTGATCGAGGAGCTGGGCGGCGCGAAGTTCTGGGCCGAGCGCACCGGAAGCGTGCCGGCCGCCTCCTTCACGGTCACCAAGTGGGCCTGGCTGGCGGAGCACGAGCCGGACGCGGTGCGCGCCACCAAGGCGGTCCGCCTCCCCCACGACTACCTCACCGAGCGGCTCACCGGGCAGGGCACCACCGACCGCGGCGACGCCTCCGGCACCGGCTGGTGGGCGTCGGGGACGGAGGCGTACGACGAGGAGATCCTCGCGCACGTGGGGCTCGACCCGGCGCTGCTGCCCCGCGTGGTGCGTCCCGGTGAGGTCGCCGGGACCGTGCGCGACGGCCACGACCTGCCGTTCTCCAAGGGCACCCTGGTGGCGTGCGGCACCGGTGACAACGCCGCCGCCGCGCTGGGCCTCGGGGTGCGTCCCGGCACGCCGGTGATGAGCCTCGGCACCTCGGGCACCGTGTACGCGGTGACGCAGCGCAGGCCGGCCGATCCGACCGGCACGGTGGCGGGGTTCGCCGACGCGCGCGGCGACTGGCTGCCGCTGGCCTGCACGCTCAACTGCACGCTGGCCGTGGACCGGGTCGCGGCGCTGCTGAACCTGGACCGCGAGGCCGTCGAACCCGGGCGCGGCGTCACGCTGCTGCCCTTCCTGGACGGCGAGCGCACCCCGAACCTCCCCCACTCCTCCGGCCTGCTGCACGGGCTGCGCCACGACACCACCGGCGGTCAGCTGCTCCAGGCCGCCTACGACGGTGCCGTGTACTCCCTGCTGGCCGCGCTGGACCTGGTCCTCGACGAGGACGCCGACCCGTCGGCGCCCCTGCTGCTGATCGGCGGCGGCGCCCGGGGCACGGCCTGGCAGCAGACCGTACGGCGGCTGTCGGGGCGGTCCGTCCAGGTGCCCCGGGCCAAGGAGCTGGTCGCGCTCGGTGCGGCGGCGCAGGCGGCCGGGCTGCTCACCGGGGAGGACCCGGCCGCGGTCGCCCGGCGCTGGGACACGGCGGCGGGCCCGGTGCTGGAGGCCGTGGAGCGGGACGAGGAGACGCTGGCCAGGCTGGCCGGGGTACTCTCCGACGCGGCCCCGCTGCTGGACCGCGGCACGGCCACCGGCTGACGGCGCCCGCCGGTGGGCACCGACCGCCGGCGCCCACCGGCACGGCACCGGCTGTCCGTGCCCGCCGCCCCGGCACCGACCGGCAGGCACGAGCCGACAGGCCGGAGCGACCGTCAGTACACCGACGACCGCAGAGACCGAGGAACGACGGAGGAATGAGCGCACCGCCGCACAAGACCCGCCCGGCCGGTCCGGGGCGCGCGTTGCCCGACACCCAGCAGGGCATGCGCCGCCGCAACCTGTCACGTGTCATGCACACCGTGAGCGCCGAGGGGCCGCTGTCCCGGGCCGCCGTCGCCTCCCGCATCGGCCTGACCCGCGCGGCGGTGTCCACGCTGGTCGACGAGCTCATCCGCTCGGGCCTGCTGGAGGAGCTGGGCCCCGAGCGGCCCGGACGCGTGGGCCGTCCCGGCTCGGCGCTGGCCGTCAGCGGACGCGGCCCCGCGGGCATCGGCGCCGAGGTCGGCGTCGACCATCTCGCGGTCTGCGCGGTCGACCTGCGCGGACGGGTCCGGTCACGGACGGTGCGGCACGTCCCGAACCGGGACCGCGCCCCCGGCCCGGTGCTCGGGGAACTCACCGGGCTGATAGAGCGGGTCGTCGCCGAGGCGGAGGGCGAGGGCCTGTGGCCGGCGGGGCTCGCCGTGGCCGTGCCGGGCCTGGTCGCGCGCGACGCCCGGACCGTCGTACGCGCCCCGAACCTCGGCTGGCTCGACACGGACCTCGGCGACCTGCTCCCGGCGGACCTGCCGCTCACCGTGGCCAACGAGGCCAACTTCGGCGCGCTGGCCGAACTGTGGCTCGGCGAGGACACCCCGCGCGACTTCCTCCATGTGTCCGCCGAGATCGGCATCGGTGCCGCGGTCGTCGTGGACGGACGGCTGCTGCACGGGAACCGCGGCTTCGCGGGCGAGCTGGGTCACGTACCGGTACGGCCCGACGGACCGGAGTGCGCCTGCGGCGGGAGGGGCTGCCTGGAGCAGTACGCCGGCGAGGAGGCGGTGCTGCGCGCGGCCGGACTGGAGCCGGGCGAGGACCGCGTCGGCCTCCTCGCGGGCCGCGCCGCGCAGGGCGACACGGACGTACGACACGCCCTGGAGGAGGCGGGAACGGCGCTCGGGATCGCCCTGACCGGGGCGGTCAATCTGCTGGACCCCGAGAGCGTGGTGCTGGGCGGGGCCCTGTCCGGGCTCGCGCCCTGGCTGCTGCCGTCGCTCCGCTCCGAGCTGGCCCGCCGTACCGCGGGGCCGGCCTGTCCCGTCTCCGTGTCCCCGCTGGGGCCCGAGGGCCCGCTGCTGGGCGCGGCGCACTCGGTGGTGCGGGGGGTCCTGGACGACCCGGCGGTGGTGGCCGAACGGTCCTGACGCGTGCCCCGGGGCACGCGGGCTACCCGCGAGCGAGCCTCTGCTCGAGTTCCGCGCGGTCGGCGACGAACCACATCTGGGTGCCGCGGTTCGCCTCCCGCACGAAGTCGCGCAGGGCGTCGCTGTCCGCCACGTGGGAGGCGATGTCGCCGACGATCGCCAGACGGAGCCGGTAGTTGACGAACTTCTGCACCACGTCCCCGGCGACGCCCGAGCGCAGGGCGAAGAACTCGTCGGCCACCCGCTCGACGGGGACGGCCACCACCTCCGCGTGACAGCCCATGGCATCGCCGATCAGATCGAGGGCGGTGTCACCGCCGCTCAGCTTCCGGCCGTCCCGGTCGCACACGAGGACGGGAACGCCATGCCAGGTCATGAGCTCGTCGGCTGCCATGACATGATCGTATGTCAGTTCCCCACCGGTGTTCCGGCGGCCTCACAACCTCACCGCTCGATTACGAATCGCCCAACTTCTGGTGTCCGGACGTTGAGCAGGCAACGATGAGGGCATGACACCGGCGCAGCGAGCCATGGAGCGACTGCTCACCTGGTCCGATCTCACGGCCTGTCCGGCCGGTTGCGGCACGGGGCAGGCGCTCCGCACCGCCCGTGCGGAGATCGTCCACTTCCACTCCGCGCGGGACGTGGACCTCCACCTCACCCGTCGCGCCATCCAGCGCTTCCACTACGACCTGGGCGGGTCGAGCGCGATACAAGTGGTCCCGAATTCGGACTGGGTGACGGTGCATCTGGACTGCGCCACGGACGTGGACCTGCTGCTCAGTCTGGTGAGCGTCGCCCTCAAGGCGCACCAGAACAGATCTCCGTCCGCGCTGCCGGCACCGGCGGGGTGCAACTTCCACCGCGTCACCGTGCTGCCGCGGGACGCGGTCACCGACCGCTGAACCGCGCCCGGCGCGGGGGCCTCACGGCCGCAGACCGCCGACGATGTCGGCGGTCGCCGTGAGGCCGCTGTGGATCGTGGGCGCGATGCTCGTGCTGGCCAGGTAGAACCCGAGCAGCAGACAGACCAGCGCGTGGGAGATCTTCAGCCCGCCGTTGCGCAGGAAGATCACCGCAAGGACCGAGAGCAGCAGCACCACAGAGATGGAAATGGCCATCGTCAACCTCCTCCGCCACATCCTTTTCGCGGCGTTCGGCCGCAAGTGTGGCGTAGCGGAGGGTTCGTCCGGGCGGCTGACCTGTCCTCCGAACGTGTGGTGTCACGCCCTCCGGTGGGCGTCGAGGAAGGATTCCAGGCCCGCGAGGTCGTCCGTGTTGAGGTGGTCGACGTCCGCCGCCACCAGTTCGCCCCAGAGCGCGTCGCGGGCGGGCCCCGGCAGGTCGGGGGTGGCCCAGAACCGCACCCGCTGCCCGCGCGCGTGGGCGGTGCCCACGATGTCGCGCAGTTTCCGGCGCTCGGCGTCGGGGAAGGCGCCGACGCCCCGCCAGGTGAAGTTGAGCGTCCAGTTGTCACTGATCAGCGGGACGAAGGAGGCCGGTGCGGTGCTGCCGAGGTCGGTGAGCCGGCCGTCGTAGAAGGCACGGCGGACCCTCTGGGCCTCCATGGGGGCACGGGCCGCGCGGTCGCCGGAGACGACGGCGGTGACCGGTCCGGGCAGCACCCTGCCGTGGGCGTAGGTGGTGAACAGGTGCCGGTAGCGGCGCAGGTGGCGGTCGAGTTCGAGATAGGTGGAGGCGCCCTCGGTCTTGATGTCGATCAGCAGCTGGAGCGGCCTGCGGTGCCCGCGGTACACCGAGCCGCGGTGGGCGCGGACCCGGGCGGTGAGCGGGTCGAGGTAGAGGGACTCGAGGGTGCGGGACGGGTCGAGGTCCTCGGGGTCGTGGGCGACCAGGAGTTGGCCGCCGACCAGGTAGATGTCGGCCTCGACGCTGCCGAAGCGGTGGTCGAGGGCGTCGAGGAGGGGACGGGGGTGCTCGTAGTCGTTGTGTGCGTGGGCTCGCCACAACGGACTCGGGCGGCGCTGCTGTTCACCGGCCAGTGCCTGGGTCGCGGGGAGGGCGGCGGTACCGGCGAGGGCGGCGCCGAGGGTGGTGAGGGCTCTGCGACGGGTGGTGAGGGCCATGCTCTGCCTCCCTGGAGGGGCCGTACGGGACCTCAGTGAGTATGAGGTCCGCAGGTGTCCAAGGGGCACGGCCGTGCGGGGAGTTGGCCGATCCGCCGTCGGTCGTTCACTTCACCGGGCCGGGCGCACGGAGAAGCCCGCCCCCACCAGGGGGACGGGCTTCTCCCGTTGTCCGGCCGGTCAGGGCGCTCTCAGGTCGACCAGTTCCGCCAGTGCCTCGCGGTGGGCGCCCGCCGTGCCGTAGGCGATCGAGTCGGCCTTGGCCCGCTTGAGGTGGAGGTGCACCGGGTGTTCCCAGGTCATGCCGATGCCGCCGTGCAGTTGCAGCGCCTCCTCGGCGGCCCGGACCGCGACGGGCGCGGCGTAGGCCTGGGCGACGGTGACCGCCACGTCGACGTCCTCGCCGGTCGCGAGCGCGTCGGCGGCGCCCCGGGCGGCCGCGCGGAGACTGACGACCTCCAGCCACAGCTGGGCGAGCCGGTGCTTGAGCGCCTGGAAGCCGCCGACGGGGCGGTTGAACTGCGTGCGGTCCTTCAGGTGGCGGACGGTCTCCGTCAACGACCAGTCGGCGGAGCCGAGTTGTTCGGAGGCGAGCAGTCCGGCACCGGCCCGCAGGGCGCGGCGTACCGCGGGCTCCGCGTCGCCCAGCCGGCGTCCCGGGGCGCCGTCGAGGACGACCGTCGCCACCGGCCGGGTCAGGTCCAGGGAGACCTGGGGGACGATCGTGACGGCGGCGGCGTCGACCGCGTACAGACCGCCGTCGTCGGCGGGCACCAGCAGCACATCGGCGACGGCGGCGTCCGCGATGCCGGTCAGCTCGCCGTGCAGGCCGCCGTTCTCGAGCCGTACGGCCTGGTGGGCGCCGCCGGCCGGGACGTTCAGGGCGACGGCGAGCGCGCCGATCACCGTGGCGGACGCCAACCGGGACAGCAGGTCGTCGGCGCCGCACTCCAGCACGGCCTCGGTGGCGACGACGGCGCTGGTCAGATACGGGACGGGCGCGACCGCCCGCCCCAGTTCCTCCAGCACGACCGCGGCTTCCCGATGCGTGGCGCCCTGCCCGTCCAGCTCCTCCGGGATCAGCAGGCCCGCGAGACCCATTCCGCCTGCGAGCGCCTTCCACAGCGCGATGTCGTGCGGGGCGTCCGACTCGGTACGGGCGATCACGCCCGCCGCGTCGCAGTGGTCGGTGAGCAGGTCCCGGACGGCGGCGCGCAGCGCCTCTTCCTCCTCCGAGTACAGCAGGTCGGGCGTGCTCATCGGGCCAGGTCCTTCCATGCGACGTCCTTGTCGGTGCGCGGCTCGGCCGGCAGGCCCAGGACGCGCTCGGCGACGATGTTCAGCAGGACCTCGCTGGTCCCGCCCTCGATGCTGTTGCCCTTGGAGCGGAGGTACCGGTAGCCGGCGTCGCGCCCGGTGAAGTCGACCAGTTCGGGGCGGCGCATGGTCCAGTCGTCGTACAACAGGCCCTCTTCGCCACGCAGTTCCACTTCCAGGCCGCTGATCTCCTGGTTGAGGCGGGCGAAGGCGAGCTTCATGCCGGCGCCCTCGGGGCCCGGTTGCCCGGCGACGAGCTGCTGGCGCAGGCGTTCGCCGGTGAGCCGGGCGACCTCCGCGTCGACCCAGAGCTTCAGCAGCCGCTGGTGCAGGTCGTGGGTGCGCAGTTCGGGCCGGTCGCGCCAGGTCTTCGAGACCGGCCCGATCATGCCGCCCTCACGGGGCAGCCGCATACCACCGATGGCGACGCGTTCGTTGTTCAGGGTGGTCTGCGCGACCCGCCAGCCGTCCCCGACCTCGCCGAGGCGGTGGGCGTCGGGGATGCGGACGTCGGTGAGGAAGACCTCGTTGAACTCGGCCTCGCCGGTGATCTGGCGCAGCGGCCGCACCTCGACACCGGGGTCGGTCATGTCGCACACGAAGTACGTGATGCCCCGGTGCTTGGGCACGTCCGGGTCGGTGCGGGCGATGAGGATGGCCCAGCGGGCGAGGTGGGCGCTGGACGTCCACACCTTCTGCCCGTTGACCACCCAGTCCTCGCCCTCACGGACGGCGCGCGTACCGAGCGCTGCCAGGTCGGATCCGGCGCCCGGCTCGCTGAACAGCTGGCACCACACCTCCTCGCCGGTCCACAGGGGCCTCAGGAAGCGCCGCTTCTGCTCCTCGGTGCCGTACTGCAGGATCGTCGGCGCGGCCATGCCCAGGCCGATGCCGATGCGGCGCGGGTCGTTGTCGGGCGCCCCGGCGGCCTCCAGTTCGGCGTCCACGACGGCCTGGAGCGAGCGCGGGAGACCGAGTCCGCCGAGCCCTTCGGGGAAGTGCACCCAGGCGAGTCCGGCGTCGAAGCGGGCGCGCAGGAAGTCCAGGCGTTCAGTGGCGGCGGGTGGATGCGCGGCCAGCAGCTCCTCGGTGCGGCGGCGCAGTTCGGCGGCGTCGGTCATGCGGCGGCTCCGTTCTCCGGCGAGGGCAGCACGGCGACGCGCCCGGTGGTGACGCCGTCGGCGACCCGCTGCACGGCGTCGGCGGCCCCGGCGAGCGGCACGCGCTCGCTCACCAGCGGCTTGATCGCGCCCCGCGCGGCGAGTTCGGTGAGCTGTTCGTGGCAGTGCTGGACCAGCTTGGGGTTCTTGGTGTTGTACAGGCCCCAGTGCAGGCCGAGGATCGCGTAGTTCTTGACGAGGGCGTGGTTCAGGGCGGGGCTCGGGATGGATCCGCTCGCGAAGCCGACGACGACGATCCGGCCCTCGAAGGCGACGGCCTTGGCGGACTGGGCGTAGGCCGGGCCGCCGACGGGGTCGTAGACCACGTCGGCGCCCCGGCCGCCGGTGGCCTCCTTGACCGCGGCGACGACGTCCTGCTCGCGCCGGTCGATCACCACGTCGCAGCCCAGCTCGCGGGCGACGGACGCCTTCGCGGCGCCGCCGACCACGCCGATGACGGTGGCGCCCGCCGCCTTGCCGAGCTGTACGGCCGCGCTGCCGACCCCTCCCGCGGCGGCGTGGACGAGCAGGGTCTCGCCGGCCTCCAGGCGGGCCCTGCGGTGCAGGCCGAACCAGCCGGTCTGGTAGCCGATGTGCAGGGCGGCGGCCTCGGCGTCGTCCAGCGCGTCCGGCGCGGGCAGCAGCGCGGCGGCGTCCGCGACGGCGTACTCGGCGAAGCCGCCGTGGGGCAGCGCGGGGTTGGCGATCACCCGGCGCCCGTCCTCGGTCTCGCCGCAGATCTCCACCCCCGGGGTGAACGGCAGCGGCGGCCTGACCTGGTACTGGCCCCGGCACATCAGCGCGTCCGGGAAGTTGATGTTGGCGGCACGCACCTTCAGCAGGACCTGCCCGTCACCGGGCGCCGGACGCGCCACTTCCGCGAGGCGCATCACCTCGCCCGGCTCGCCGAGCTCGTGCACTTGCCATGCCTGCATGCGGGGCCTCCACGGGAGCGTGAACGTCGTGTTCGCCTGACCGGGTCCATCGCATACTAAGCGGTCGCTTGCCCCCTGGGAAGAGACACCGGGAAGGGACACCCGAAGGGACACCGAAAGGGAACGGCCCCGTCCGTCACGCCCGCTTGGGCCGCGCCCGTACGTGCATCCGCTCCCCCTGCGGCCCGAACAGGCTGAGGAACTCCACGGGCCCCTCCCCCGTCGACCCGAACCAGTGCGGCACACGTGTGTCGAACTCGGCCGCCTCCCCCGCCGCCAGCACCACGTCGTGCTCACCGAGCACCAGCCGCAGCTTCCCGGAGAGCACGTACAGCCACTCGTAGCCCTCGTGGGTGCGCGGTTCGGGTTCGAGCCTCCGCTTCGGTTCCAGCACCTTGTACGCCTGGAGGCCGCCGGGCTGGCGGGTGAGCGGCCAGTGGGTGCGGCCGTAGCGCACGATCGGCTCGGACGCGCGGATGCGCGGATCGCCGACCGGCGGCGCGCCGACCAGTTCGTCCAGCGGCACCTGGTGGGCCTGCGCGATCGGCAGCAGCAGCTCCAGACTGGGTTTGCGCAGCCCGGACTCCAGCCGGGAGAGGGTGCTCACGGAGATGCCTGTCGCCTCGGACAGCGCCGCGAGGGTCACCTCCCGCTCCTTCCTGATCCGCCGCAGCCGGGGGCCAACTTCCGCGAGAACGTCGTCCGTAGTCATACGAATATTGCAGGTTCGGCAAAGTTGTTTGTCAATGCGGCAGTGGCCGGGTGACTGTCGTGGTGGAGGTGGTCACGATGAACGAGACATTCGGAAGCGGGACGTACGACGTGGTCGTCGTAGGCGGCGGGGCGGCGGGGCTGTCCGCCGCGCTGGTGCTCGGCCGGGCCCGGCACCGCACGCTGGTCGTCGACGCGGGCGAGCCGCGCAACGCGCCCTCGTCGCACATGCAGGGCTATCTGTCCCGGGACGGGATGGCACCGGCCGAGTTCCTGGCGCTGGGCCGGGAGGAGATCGCGCGCTACGGCGTGGAGCTCGTCCGGGACCGGGTCACGGACGTCACCAGGGACGGGGACTTCACCGTCGCACTCGACGCCGGACCGGCCGTACGGGCCCGGCGGCTGGTCGTCGCCACCGGGCTGAAGGACGAGATGCCGGCGGTCCCCGGGGTCGCCGAGCGGTTCGGGCGGGACGTGCTGCACTGCCCGTTCTGCCACGGCTGGGAGGTGCGCGACGAGCCGTTCGGGGTGCTCGCGTCGAGCGCGCTGAGCGTGCACCAGGCGCTGATGGTGTCCCAGTGGTCGAAGGACGTCACCTTCTTCCTGCACGAGGTCGCCGAGGAGGAACTGTCCGACCAGGACCTGCGCCGGCTGGCCGCCGCCGGGGTCGACGTGGTGCCCGGTGAGGTCGCGGAGCTGGTGGTCGAGGACGACCGGCTCACCGGGGTGCGGCTGGCCGACGGCACCACGCACGCCCGTTCCGTGCTGTTCGTCGGGCCGCGTCCGGTGCCGCAGACGAGCCTGCTGGAGCGGCTGGGCGCCGAGATGAACGAGACCCCGTTCGGCGCGTACCCGGTGGTCGATCCGACCGGTCTGACCACGGTGCCCGGGGTCTGGGCGGCGGGCAAC
This sequence comes from Streptomyces sp. AC558_RSS880, assembly GCF_019049255.1. Lineage (GTDB taxonomy): Bacteria > Actinomycetota > Actinomycetes > Streptomycetales > Streptomycetaceae > Streptomyces. The sequence goes on from NZ_JAGMUJ010000150.1 coordinate 251,616, forward strand.
GCGATCGGCTTCGCCGAGCAGGTGGTGCACGCGGCGAGCGGCGGCTACCGCGCGGCGGCCGCGATCGTCGGGGACCTGCTGATGACCGGCCTGGACGCCGCGGTGAACGGGTAGGCGCCGGACGGCGGGGGTGTGGAACACCCGCCCCCGGAGCACTATGGCTGCATGCTGCTGTCCCGGCTGGCCCGTGTGTCCCAGGAGGTCGCCGCCGCCTCGGCGCGGTCCCGGAAGATCGCTCTGCTCGCCGGGCTGTTCCGGGAGGCGGAGGCGGACGACGTGCCGGTCGTCATCCCGTATCTGGCCGGCCGGCTGCCGCAGGGCCGCATCGGGGTCGGCTGGAAGGTGCTGAGCCGTCCGGTCGCCCCCGCCGCCGAGCCGTCCCTGACGGTGCGCGAGGTCGACGCGCTGCTCACCGCGCTCGGCGAGGTGTCCGGCCCGGGCTCCCAGGCGGAGCGGGCCCGGCTGGTCGGCGAGTTGCTGGGCGCGTCCACCGAGGAGGAGCAGCGGTTCCTGTCCGGGCTGCTCACCGGCGAGGTCCGGCAGGGCGCCCTGGACGCGGTCGCGGTGGAGGGGCTGGCGCAGGCGACGGGGGCGCCGGCGGCCGATGTGCGGCGGGCGGTGATGCTGGCCGGCTCGCTCCAGGCGGTGGCCGGGGCGCTGCTGGCGGACGGTCCCGGGGCACTGGAGCGGTTCCGGCTCACCGTCGGCCGTCCGGTGCTGCCGATGCTGGCGCACAGCGCCTCCTCGGTCGCCGAGGCGGTGGAGAAGCTGGGGGCCTGCGCGGTGGAGGAGAAGCTCGACGGCATCCGCGTCCAGGTCCACCGCGACGGGGACACCGTGCGCGTGCACACCCGCACCCTCGACGACATCACCGACCGGTTGCCGGAAGTGACGGCGGTGGCCCGGGAGTTGCGGGGCGAGCGGTTCATCCTGGACGGGGAGGTCATCTCCTTCGGCGGGGACGGCCGTCCCCGTTCCTTCCAGGAGACCGCCGGACGGGTCGGCTCCCGGGTGGACGTGGCCACGGCCGCCCGGGAGGTCCCCGTCTCCCCCGTCTTCTTCGACGCCCTCTCCGTCGACGGCCGCGACCTGCTGGACCTGCCGTTCACCGAGCGCCACGCGGAACTGGCCCGGCTGGTCCCGGAGCCCATGCGGGTGCGCCGCACCCTGGTGTCGGGCTCCGGGGACCTGGGCGCGGCCGAGGAGTTCCTCGCCGAGACGCTGGAACGCGGCCACGAAGGAGTCGTGGCCAAGGGGCTGGACGCCCCCTACAGCGCCGGCCGGCGCGGCGCGTCCTGGCTGAAGGTCAAGCCCGTCCACACGCTCGACCTGGTGGTGCTGGCCGCCGAGTGGGGCCACGGCCGCCGCAGCGGGAAGCTCTCCAACCTGCACCTGGGCGCCCGCACCGCCGACGGCGGCTTCGCCATGCTCGGCAAGACCTTCAAGGGCCTGACCGACGCGATGCTGGCCTGGCAGACCGAACGGCTGCGGGAGCTGGCGGTCGACGAGAGCGGCTACGTCGTGACGGTGCGCCCCGAACTCGTCGTGGAGATCGCCTACGACGGCCTCCAGCGCTCCCCCCGCTACCCGGCCGGCGTCGCCCTCCGGTTCGCCCGCGTGATCCGCTACCGCGAGGACAAGCGCCCCGAGGAGGCGGACACGGTGGAGACCCTGCTCGCCGCGCACCCCGAGGTACGGCCGTGAAGGGCGCCCGAAGCGCCGGACTGCTGTTGTTCCGACATACCGGTCAGGGCCTCGAGGTGTTGCTCGGTCATATGGGTGGCCCGTTCTTCGCCCGGCGGGAGAGCGGGGCGTGGACCGTGCCGAAGGGCGAGTACGACCCCGGTGAGCCCGCCTGGGAGGCGGCGCGCCGCGAGTTCCGGGAGGAGCTGGGGCTGCCGCCGCCGGACGGGGAGGCGCTGCCGCTCGGGGAGGTCCGGCAGTCCGGCGGGAAGACCGTCACCGCCTGGGCGGTGGAGGCGGACCTCGATCCGGCGGCGGTCGTCCCCGGCACCTTCGCGATGGAGTGGCCGCCGAGGTCGGGGCGGGTCCAGGAGTTCCCGGAGCTGGACCGGGTGGCGTGGTTCCCCCTGGAGCGGGCCCGCGAGGTGATCGTCGGCGCGCAGGCCGCGTTTCTCGACCGCCTGGCGGAGCACTCGCCCTGAGAAGACCTCCCGCGTTGCGCCGCCCACCACCGCGCGGGAAGGTCGGAAAGCACAGCCCGCCCCAGGGAGGTCAGCGATGCACATCGCCACGGTGAACCCGGCGAACGGCGAGACGGTCAAGACGTACCACCCCATGGACGAGGAGGAGATCGGGCACCGGATCCAGCTCGCGGAGGCCACGTTCCGTACGTACCGGACGACGACCTTCGCCGAGCGTGCCCGCCTGATGCACCGGGCCGCCGAGATCCTCGACGAGGACCGGGAGACCATCGGCCGGGTGATCACCATGGAGATGGGCAAGCCGATCAAGCAGGCCCGCGCGGAGGCCGCGAAGTGCGCCAAGGCGATGCACTGGTACGCCGATCACGCGGAGCGGTTGCTCTCCGACGTGGAACCCGCCGCCTCCGACGTGAAGGACTCCGGCGCCTCCCGTGTCCTGGTGCGCTACCGGCCGCTGGGTCCGGTGCTCGCCGTGATGCCGTGGAACTTCCCGCTGTGGCAGGTGGTGCGGTTCGCCGCGCCCGCGCTGATGGCGGGCAACGTGGGACTGCTCAAGCACGCCTCGAACGTGCCGCAGACCGCGCTGTACCTGGAGGACCTCTTCCACCGCGCGGGCTTCACCGAGGGCTGTTTCCAGACCCTGCTCGTCGGCTCCGCCGCGGTCGACGACATCCTGCGGGACGAGCGGGTGAAGGCGGCCACCCTCACCGGGAGCGAGCCCGCGGGCCGCGCGGTCGCCTCCACCTGCGGGGAGATGATCAAGAAGACGGTGCTGGAGCTGGGCGGCAGCGACCCGTACGTGGTCATGCCCTCCGCCGACCTGGACCGGGCCGCCGAGACCGCGGTCACCGCGCGGACGCAGAACACGGGGCAGTCCTGCATCGCCGCCAAGCGGTTCATCGTGCACACGGACGTCTACGACGCCTTCGCCGAGCGCTTCGTCGCGGGCATGAGGGCGCTGAAGGTCGGTGACCCGATGGACGAGGAGACCGACGTCGGCCCGCTCTCCAGCGAACGGGGCCGGGACGACCTGGAGGAGCTGGTCGACGACGCCGTCCGCGCGGGCGCCACCGTGCTGTGCGGCGGCGAGCGCCCCGACGGGCCCGGCTGGTACTACCCGCCGACCGTCCTGGCCGGCATCGGCCGGGAGATGCGCATCCACCGCGAGGAGGCCTTCGGCCCGGTCGCCACGCTCTACCGCGCGGCGGACGTCGACGAGGCGGTCCTGATCGCCAACGACACCGACTTCGGGCTGAGCTCCAACGTCTGGACCCGCGACGAGGCCGAGGTCGACCGGTTCGTACGGGACCTGGAGGCGGGAAGCGTGTACGTGAACGGGATGACGGCGTCCCATCCGGCGTTCCCCTTCGGCGGGGTCAAGCGGTCGGGGTACGGGCGTGAGCTGTCCGGGCACGGAATCCGCGAGTTCTGCAACATCACGACGGTTTGGCAGGGTGCGTGATGCCCGCGCGGCTACGATCCCGACTGTGAACCGCGAAGTGACTCTGCCTCTGATCGTCGACGACCGCGGGACCTTGCAGGTGGCCGCCGCCGATGTCAGCAAGCTGCTGCGTACGGTGGGCGGGCGGTGGGTCCGGCTCGTCGAGGCGGGGGAGGACGGGCTCGACGAGGACACGGTGGCCGCGCTGACGATCGAGCTGGCGAAGCTCGCCGATCGGATCGACGTGGCGTGCATCGCCCACAGCAGTGGGGGTGCGCCGTAGCACGCGGGGTTCATTGCCGGGAGCGGGCGGTGGGGGGCTTGTCGCGCAGTTCCCCGCGCCCCTGCCCGTGCTGTCCCAACGTCGACCAGAACATCGCCTCGTATGCCTGGAGCAAGCGGGCATACACATGTGCGCCGTTCTCGTCGAGGCGCCCCTCGTCCAGGGCGGTCCGGACCGCCTCCGTGGCGGCCTCGTCCAGGGCCGGGGCCGGTTCGGCGAAGAAGTCGAAGAAGGCGCAGGCCTCGTCGCCGAAGCCGTAGTGGGTGCGCAGGGCCTTCGCGATCGTCGCGCAGTAGCCGCCCCAGGCCGAGAAGTTCGCCGTCAGGGCCAGCACCACGTCCGGCGGTTCGGCGTTCAGGGCCAGCCAGGCGACGTACGCGGGGTAGGCCTGGCAGCCCGGCAGGGGCTCGTACGCGTCCGCCCGCTCCTCGTCCACGCCGCACGCGGCCGTGAACGTCTTCAGGTGCTCCGCCGCCAGGGCCTCGCCCTCGGCCAGGGCGGTGAAGTACGCGGCCGACTCCGGGTCGGCCCGCTCCGCCAGATGGAGGAAGGCGCGGCGGTCCGCCGGGATCACCCGGCGCTGCTCCAGGGCGAGCGCGGCCAGGACGGCCCGGTCGGCCTCGCCCCGGGCGATCAGGGGAACCAGGGGGTTGGACCCCGGATCGGGGGCGAGTTCCCTGGTGGTCGTCTCCAGCAGTTCCCGGGCCGTGCGTGTCATCGCGTCCTCCGTCGCGTCGGTCACGCACGAGCCTTCCCCGGGATCGGGGCAGGGGTAACCCGGCGGTGCCGTCCGCGCCGCCGGGTCGTCCGGGTGGCCGTCTCAGCGGATGGGCATGCCCGACAGGGTGCGGGCGATCACCAGGCGCTGGATCTCGCTCGTGCCCTCGAAGATCGTGTAGATCGCGGCGTCGCGGTGCATGCGCTCCACCGGGTACTCGCGGGTGTAGCCGTTGCCGCCGAGGATCTGGATCGCCTGGGCGGTGACCTTCTTGGCCGTCTCGCTGGCGAACAGTTTGGACATCGAGCCCTCGGCCGCCGTGAACGGCTTGCCGTTGATCGCCATCCAGGAGGCGCGCCACACCAGGAGGCGGGCGGCGTCGATCTGCGTGCGCATGTCGGCGAGCTGGAAGGCGACGCCCTGGTTGTCGATGATCGGGCGGCCGAACTGCTCACGCGTGGTCGCGTAGTCGAGGGCGACCTCGTACGCCGCGCGGGCGGTGCCCACCGCCATGGCGCCGACGGCGGGGCGGGACGCCTCGAAGGTGGCCATCGCGGCGTTCTTCACGCGCTCACCGCCCTGCTTCGCCTTCTCGCGGGCGCGGGCGAGGCGCTCGTCCAGCTTCTCCTTGCCGCCGAGCAGGCAGGAGCCGGGGACGCGCACGTCGTCCAGGATGACCTCGGCGGTGTGCGAGGCGCGGATGCCGTGCTTCTTGAACTTCTGCCCCTGGGAGCAGCCGGGGGTGCCCGGCGGGATGATGAAGGAGGCGTGGCCCTTGGAGCCGAGGTCCGGGTCGACGACCGCGACCACGACGTGGACGTTGGCGATGCCGCCGTTGGTCGCCCAGGTCTTGGTGCCGTTGATCACCCACTCGTCCTTGGCCTCGTCGTACACCGCGCGGGTGCGCATCGAGGCCACGTCGGAGCCGGCGTCGGGCTCGGAGGAGCAGAACGCGGCGACCTTGACGTCGTTGGCGTCGCCGTACATCTGGGGGATCCAGGTGCCGATCTGCTCCTCGGTGCCGTTGGCGAGGACGCCGACGGCGGCCAGGCCGGTGCCGACGATCGACAGGGCGATGCCGGCGTCGCCCCAGAAGAGCTCCTCCATGGCCATCGGGATGCCGAGGCCGGTTGCGTCGAAGTACTGCTGGGCGTAGAAGTCCAGGGAGTAGATGCCGACCTTGGCGGCCTCCTGGATGACCGGCCAGGGAGTCTCCTCACGCTCGTCCCATTCGGCGGCCGCGGGGCGGATCACATCGGCGGCGAAGCCGTGCAGCCAGTCCCGGACCTCCTTCTGTTCGTCGTTGAGCTCCATGGTGAACTCGGCCATGTCCCCTCCAGCGGCACACATGCATGTTACTTGCGGTAACACCGAGTCTGTTACCGGTGGGTAGGAAAAGTCAACTCCCCAGGGCCGGTCGGTATCCCGTTCGATGACCGAGGCGCCGTCAGTGTTAGTTTGCGCAGGCGTCACCGAATCAGCACGGGTGGGGAGAGCTCATGAACACCACACAGCGGACCGATCAGCAGCGGTCCGCCGACCGACGCCGGCGCGAGCTGCTGGAGGCCGCCGACCGGGTGGTGCTGCGCGACGGCCCGGGGGCCTCGATGAACGCGATCGCCGCCGAGGCCGGCATCACCAAGCCGATCCTCTACCGGCACTTCGGTGACAAGGGAGGACTCTACGCCGCCCTGGCCAAGCGGCACACCGACGCCCTGCTGGACTCGCTGCGGGCCGCGCTGGACGCCCCGGCGGACCGGCGCGAACGGGTCGAGGCCACCCTGGACACCTATCTCTCGGCGATCGAGGCGCGGCCCCAGGTGTACCGGTTCCTGATGCACCCGGCGGAGGAGTCGCAGAGCGACCAGGGCTTCGACGTGGGCAAGCACTCGGCGCCGCTGCTGCGCCGGATGGGCGAGGAGCTGGCCCAGGTCATCGGGGACCGGCTGGACCTCGGACCGGACGGCCGGCAGCTGGCCCGGGTGTGGGGGCACGGCATCGTCGGCATGATGCACGCGGCGGGCGACTGGTGGCTCGGCGAACGGCCCTGCTCACGGGCGGAGCTGGTGCGGAGTCTGGCCGATCTGCTGTGGGGGCGTCTGGCGGCCGCGGGGGACAAGGTGGGAGGTCCGGGGTTCTGACCGTCGCGGGCCGTGTGCGGGCGCGTCCGCGACCGGGCACGCGCAAGCGGCGGAGCCGCACATCGACGCGGCCCCTCGCTCCCGGGGGTTCAGTCCCCCCGGCGCCAAGAGGCCCGGGCCACCTGCCGCGTCAGTTTCCGGTGCCGCCACCCCGTCAGACGGTCGGCGTAGACCCGGCCCTCCAGGTGGTCGCACTCGTGCTGCAGACACCGGGCGAAGAACCCGGTGCCGTGGACGGTGACCGGCTCGCCGGTCACCGTGAAGCCCTCGACGACCGCGTGGTCGTACCGCTCGGTCCCCGCCTCCAGGCCGGGCAGGGACAGACAGCCCTCGGGGCCGCGCACCACCACCCCGTCCGTCTCGACCAGCCTCGGGTTCACCACGTGGCCCAGGTGGCGGACGTCCTCGTCGTCCGGGCAGTCGTAGACGAACACCCTGAGCGGCTCGCCGATCTGGTTGGCGGCCAGGCCCACGCCCTGCGCCGCGTACATCGTGGCGAACAGATCGTCCACCAGACGGGCGAGTTCCGGGCCGAAGTCGGTGACCTCCCGGCAGGGCGCGTGCAGCACCGGGTCGCCGAGCAGGGTGAGGGGCCGCACACGTCCGTGGACGCCGGGGATGGAGCCTTGTCGCATGACCGTCAGAGTACGGTCCTTCCAGCAACGCCCGTCTCACGATGGTGCCGCGGTTCTGGAGTGCGAATGGATCTCGATAGGCTGAGGTCTCACCACGTGGCCGTCAGGCACAGACGCGGCGCGTACGCAAGGAGGATCGAGAACTGATGGCAGGCAACTCGGACCCGCTCACGCCGCGGGCCAAGCTGGCCGTGACCGCGGGCAAGGCGGTCGCGGCGGCATCCCGCGCCGCCGGGCGCGGCAGCGGTTCGGTGATCGGCGGCCGGGTGGCACTCAAACTCGACCCCGATCTCCTCGCCCGGCTCGCGCAGAACCTGGACTGCGTCCTGGTCTCGGCGACCAACGGCAAGACCACCACCACCCGGCTCATCGCCGAGGCGCTGCGGGCCGCGGGGCCCGTCGTCTCCAACGCGCTCGGCGCCAACATGCCGGCCGGCATCACCTCGGCGCTGGCCGGCGGCTCGGATGCCAAGTTCGGCGTCATCGAGGTCGACGAGAAGTACCTCGCGGGCGTCGCCCGGGACACCGACCCCAAGTGCATCGCACTGCTCAACCTCTCCCGCGACCAGCTGGACCGCGCCGCCGAGACCCGCATGCTCGCGGAGAACTGGCGCGAGGGCCTGGCCGGCTCCAAGGCCGTGATCGTCGCCAACGCCGACGACCCGCTGGTGGTGTGGGCCGCGTCCTCCTCCCCCAACGTGATCTGGGTCGCCGCCGGCCAGATGTGGAAGGACGACGCCTGGTCCTGCCCGTCCTGCGGCGGTGTGATGCAGCGCCCGGGCGACGACTGGTTCTGCGGCGAGTGCGGCTTCCGGCGGCCCACCCCGAGCTGGGCGCTCTCCGGCGACCACGTGCTCGACCCGCACGGCTCCGCCTGGCCGATCCACCTCCAGCTGCCGGGCCGCGCCAACAAGGCCAACGCCGCGAGCTCCGCGGCCGTCGCCGCCGTCTTCGGGGTGCCGCCGCAGGTCGCCCTGGAGCGCATGTACCAGGTGCAGGCCGTGGCCGGCCGCTACGACGTCGTGCAGTTCGAGGGCCGTGATCTGCGCCTGCTGCTCGCCAAGAACCCCGCGGGCTGGCTGGAGACGTTCTCGCTGATCGACCCGCCGCCCACGCCGGTGATCCTCTCGGTGAACGCGCGCTCCGCCGACGGCACCGACACCTCCTGGCTGTGGGACGTCGACTACACCCGGCTGACCGGCCACCCGATCTGCGTCGTCGGCGACCGGAAGCTGGACCTCGCGGTGCGCCTGGAGGTCGCGAACCAGCAGTTCCAGGTCTGCGACAACCTCGACCAGGCGGTGCAGCTGTGCCCGCCGGGCCGGATCGAGGTCATCGCCAACTACACCGCGTTCCAGGACCTGCGCCGCCGCGTCGGCAACTGACCAACGACACCCCAGGGGACTTGATAGTGAGCGACAACCAGCTGCGGGTCGTGTGGATCTACCCGGACCTGCTCAGCACCTACGGCGACCAGGGCAACGTCCTCGTCGTGGAGCGCCGGGCGCGGCAGCGCGGCCTGGACGTGGCACGGCTCGACGTCCGCAGCGACCAGCCGATCCCGACCTCCGGCGACATCTACCTGATCGGCGGCGGCGAGGACCGTCCGCAGCGGCTGGCCGCCGAGCGGCTGCGCCGGGACGGCGGTCTGCACCGGGCGGTGGGCAACGGCGCGATCGTCTTCTCGGTCTGCGCCGGCTACCAGATCCTCGGCCACGAGTTCATCAACGACCTCGGCCAGCGCGAGCCCGGTCTCGGCCTGCTCGACGTGGTCTCGGTACGCGGTGAGGGCGCCCGGTGCGTGGGCGACGTGCTGGGGGACGTCAACCCGCAGCTGGGGCTGCCCCCGCTGACCGGGTTCGAGAACCACCAGGGCGTCACCCACCTGGGTCCCACGGCCCGCCCGCTCGCCCAGGTGCGCTTCGGCAACGGCAACGGCACCGGGGACGGCACGGAGGGCGCGTTCAACGAGACCGTCTTCGGCACGTACATGCACGGTCCGGTGCTGGCCCGCAACCCGCAGATCGCGGACCTGCTGCTGAAGCTGGCGCTCGACGTCAACGCGCTGCCGCCGACCGACGACCGGTGGTACGAGGCGCTGCGCAACGAGCGCATCTCGGCGGCGCAGCAGCCCGCCTGAGAAGGTCCGCGGACCCGCGTCCGCGGACCGCGGCACCTGGGCGTCGGACGGGCGTGACCGGCCCGTCTGACGGCTGGTCCGCACAGGTGAGCGGGGTCGTCCAGCAGGCGGACGCCAGGTGCGGCCCCGCCCCCCGAAACCGCTAGGGTGACAGGGATCGAGCCGGACAACGCGGTCCGGTCCCGGCCCACATCGAGAAGGTTGTTTCGGGCTATGCGCATTGGTGTCCTCACGTCCGGCGGCGACTGCCCCGGCCTGAACGCCGTCATCCGGTCCGTCGTGCACCGTGCCGTCGTCGACCACGGCGACGAGGTCATCGGCTTCCGGGACGGCTGGAAGGGCCTCCTGGAGTGCGACTACCTCAAGCTCGACCTCGACGCGGTGAGCGGCATCCTCGCCCTCGGCGGCACCGTCCTCGGCTCCTCCCGGGTGCGCCCCGAGCATCTGCGGGACGGCGTGGAGCGGGCCAAGGGGCACGTCCGGGAGCTCGGCCTCGACGCGATCATCCCGATCGGCGGTGAGGGCACGCTGAAGGCGGCCCGGCTGCTGTCGGACAACGGGCTGCCGATAGTGGGTGTGCCGAAGACCATCGACAACGACATCGCTGTCACCGACGTCACCTTCGGCTTCGACACGGCCGTCGGCGTGGCGACCGAGGCCCTGGACCGGCTGAAGACCACCGCCGAGTCGCACCAGCGTGTGCTGATCGTCGAGGTCATGGGCCGGCACACGGGCTGGATCGCGCTGCACTCCGGCATGGCGGCCGGCGCGCACGCCGTCGTCGTACCCGAACGGCCCTTCGACATCGACGAGCTGACCGCGAAGGTCGGCGAGCGGTTCTCGGCCGGCAAGCGGTTCGCGATCGTGGTCGCCGCCGAGGGGGCCAAGCCGAAGCCCGGGACCATGGACTTCGACGAGGGCGGCAAGGACGTCTACGGCCATGAGCGGTTCGCCGGGATCGCCCGGCAGCTCTCCCTGGAGCTGGAGTCGCGGCTCGGCAAGGAGGCGCGGCCGGTGATCCTCGGGCACGTGCAGCGGGGCGGGACGCCCACGGCGTACGACCGGGTGCTGGCCACGCGGTTCGGGTGGCACGCGGTGGAGGCGGTGCACCGCGGGGAGTTCGGGCGGATGACCGCGCTGCGGGGGACGGACATCGTGACGGTCTCGCTCGCCGAGGCGGTCGAGACGCTGAAGACCGTACCGGAGGAACGGTACGCGGAAGCGGAGTGTGTTCTCTGAGGTACCGGCGGTACGCCGACCGCGGCTGGTCGGCGGTTTCCCGCGCCCACGCGGCGGAGCCGCACGTCGACACAGCCCCGCGCCCCTTCAGGGCGCTTGCCGCCCCCGGTGACGATGATCGCCGGGGGCGGTTCTACTCTGGTGCGGACGGATTGCGTACAACCTGCACGAAACAGGAGCCGGTGGATGGATCACAGCGGGCACGGCATGACCATGGATCTGCCGCCGTTCACGCTGGGGCGAGGGCTCGCCTGGTCGGCGGATTCCTTCTTCCTCATCGCCTGTCTGCTGGGGCTGGCGCTGTACGGCTGGGGCGTGGTCCGTCTGGTGCGGCGCGGTGACAAGTGGCCGGTGGGACGGACCGTCGCCTTCGTCACCGGTGTGCTGAGCATCGGGCTCATGATGTGCACCAGGCTGAACGACTACGGCATGGTCATGTTCAGCGTGCACATGGTGCAGCACATGGTGATCAGCATGGTGTCGCCGATCCTGATCCTGCTCGGCGCCCCGATCACCCTCGCCCTGCGCGCGCTGCCGCCGGCCGGGCGGGGCCGCAAGGGGCCGCGCGAGCTGCTGCTGATGCTGCTGCACAGCCGCTACATGCGGGTCGTCACCCACCCGGTGTTCACCATCCCCCTGTTCATCGCCAGCCTGTACGGCCTGTACTTCACCCCGCTGTTCGACTTCCTGATGGGCTCCAAGGTGGGGCACATCGCGATGATGGTGCACTTCCTCGCCGTCGGCCTGGTCTTCTTCTGGCCGATCATGGGCGTGGACCCGGGTCCGCACCGGCCGGGGTACCTGATGCGGATGCTGGAGCTGTTCGCGGGCATGCCGTTCCACGCGTTCTTCGGCATCGCGTTGATGATGGCGTCGTCCCCGATGGTCACGACGTTCGAGAATCCGCCCGGCTCGCTCGGCATCGACGCCCTGTCCGACCAGAACGCGGCCGGCGGCATCGCCTGGGCGTTCAGCGAGGTCCCCTCCGTCCTGGTACTGCTCGCGCTGCTGTTCCAGTGGCACGCCTCGGACCAGCGGCAGGCCAGGCGCAAGGACCGCGCCGCCGACCGGGACGGGGACAAGGAGCTCGAGGCGTACAACGCCTATCTGGCCTCACTGAGCGCACGCGGAAACTGAATTCACCGTCTCCCCGATCCCCTTGAACGGGGAATTTCCACCGGTAGCATGAATGCGTCAGGGGGGAACCGCCGGGGGGAGCGGTGATGGTACTTCGCACGTTCGTGCACAGGACGGGAAAATCGGCGATTCGGAAGATCGCCGTCCTGTCGTTATTACTTCTTGTCGCCAGTGGGTGCGATTCGGCCACACCTTTGTTCGACGTGAAGGCGGTGGCCGCGGGAGCCGCCTCCCTCGCGCCGTTCTTCGACGAGCGCAGCGGACTCGGACGGGACGCCGACGTACGGTCGCGACCCGTCCACGGCGGTCTGCAACAGGGGGACACGCCCGGCCTGTACGGGGGCACCGGCGAGGCGGCGATCTGCGACGTCGAGCAGTTGAAGCGGTATCTCGCCGAGCCGCGCAACGACCGCAAGGCACGGGCCTGGGCCGAGGCGCTGGATCTCCGTACGGATGGGATACCGGAGTATCTCGACCGGCTCACCCCTGTTCTCCTGCGTCACGACACTCTGGTGAAGAACCACGACTACAAAAAGGGAAAGGCTGTTCCCTTCAACGCACTGCTCCAGGCGGGAATCGCGATTCTGGTCGACGAGCAGGGACTGCCGGCGGTGAAGTGCTCGTGCGGAAATCCACTGCGGCCCTTCGAGGGGGACAAGAGCAGGATTTCCGTTTCCTTCGACGACGGAAACGAGAAGTGGAAGGGGTACGACCGTTCCGAGGTCGTGGTCGTGCGGCCCGCTTCCCACAAGCTGGAGCGGATCGCCCTCGTCGATGTGGAGGATCCCGACCGGGGCGTCGAGCGGCCCGTGGGGACGACGGGCGAGGAGGACACCGCCTTCGACACGAGGAAGCGGCAGGCGGTGCCGTCCCTCGTCGGCACCACGTTCGGTGAGGCGAGCCGACGGCTGGCCGGGCGGGGGCTGGCGGTCGCGTACGACGGGGAGGACGTGCCGCCGGACGGCGCGCGGGTCACGGCGTCCGATCCGGCCGCCGGGGCCGAGCTGCGGTTCGGGGCGCACGTCACGCTGAGCGTGGCGGAGGACACGGGTGCGTCCGGTGGCGGGGCCACTCCCCCGGGTCCGGAATCGTCACGGGAGACGAAGGAGCCCGGGCCCCCGCCGTCGTCGTCGCGGGAGACGAAGGACCCCGGACCGCCGCCGTCGTCGTCACCGCCGTCACCGCCGTCCTCCGGGCCGGCGAAATCCGAGCGGCCGGGGTCGCCGGGCGGGACGCCGGGGGACACGTCCGCACCGGCCGGCTCCACTCCGCCGCCCCCGCCGAGCACCGGATCCACCCCGCCCCCTCCGACGTCCCCGGAAACTCCCGGCACCGGCTCCCCGCCTCCCGGCTCGACCGGATCGCCGCCGAGGACCACCGCCTCCTCGCCCCCGGCCGACGACCCCGCCACGAGCGGCGCGCCCCCACCGCCGGCCGGCAGGCCCGCGAGCAGCGCTCCGGCCACGAGCGTGTCCGCCGCCCCCGAAGCACCCACCACGAGCGCCCCCGCTGAGCGCCCCCGTCGAACCCGGGAGTGACCGGATGCCCTCATCACCGACGTCGGGAGTGGGCCGGGTCATCGCCGGCCGCTATCTGCTGCTGCACCGGCTGGGCAGCGGCGGCATGGGGCACGTCTGGCTCGCCCACGACCAGAGACTCGCGTGCGAGGTCGCGCTGAAGGAGGTCGTGTTCGGCGACCCGGCCGAGCCCGGCCAGGAGCGGGAGGCCCGGGTCGCCCGGGCCCGCGCGGAGGCCCGGCACGCGGCGGGTCTGCGCGGTCACCCCCACGTGGTGACCGTGCACGACGTGCTGGAGCACGAGGGGCTGCCGTGGATCGTCATGGAGTACGTGGCGGGCGCCGTCGACCTGCGGGAGCTGCTCGCCCGGGGCGGTCCGCTCGCCCCGGCCGAGTGCGCCCGGATCGGGCTGGCCGTGCTGGACGCGCTGACCGCCGGACACGAGCGGGGCGTGATGCACCGGGACGTGAAACCGGCGAACATCCTGCTGGCCCCGGACCGCACCGGATCACCGTACGGGCGGGTGCTGCTCACCGACTACGGCATCTCCGTGCAGCCGGACACCGGGGAGACGCGGTACACGATGGCGTCCGCGCTGGTCGGCACGGCGGGCTATCTGGCGCCGGAGCGGGCCACCGGCGGTCCGCCCACCCCCGCGGCCGACCTGTTCTCGCTGGGCTGCACGCTCTACCACGCGGTGGAGGGGCACGGTCCCTTCGCGCGGGAGTCCCCGCTGGCGTCGGTCACCGCGGCGGTGCTGGAGGACCCGCGCGCGCCGGTGCGGGCGGGTGCGCTGGAGCCGGTGCTGCGGGGGCTGCTCGCCAAGGACCCGGACCTGCGGGCGACGGCGCGGGAGGTGGAGGCCGAGCTGGCGCGGATCGTGACGCCCCAGACGGAGACGTACGCGCGGACACGGACGGACCTCGGCTCCCAGCCGCCCTGGGCCGTCTCCGCGCACCCGGCGCCCGGGGCGGCCGGCCGTGACCCGGTCGTCGGCGGGACCCGTCGGCGCCCCCGCCCGCACGCGCTGCGCGCGGCCCTCGCCGGAGGGCTGGGCCTGGTGCTGGCGCTGGGCGGTGCCTGGTACGCGCTGGCCGACCGGGAGAACGGCGGCGGGACGGCGGTTCCGTACGGGGAGGCCGTCGGGCTGGTCAAACCGCTGAAGGCGGGCGACTGCGTGCTGACCGACTGGCCCGGCGGCGCCCGGTTCAGCGGCACGCCCCGGCTGACCCTCGACCCGACCTGTGCGGACCAGGCACCCGACGGGCAGGTCGTGGCCTTCGTCGAGGCCGCCTCGGACGAGGAGGCGCGGGAGCGGGGCCCGGCCCTGTGCGAGGAGCGGACGCGGGAACTGCGCGGCCGGCTGGCCGACGTCCGCGGCCTGGCCGTCGTACCGACGGCGGACGGGTTCGAGGCGGCCGGGGGGCGTACCGCCTGTCTGGTGCTGGGGGCGCACGGGCCGGTGTACGGGCCGCTCGGGGACCGGCGCCGCCTGGGGACGGCGTTCGCCGACACGGCGACGATGCAGCGGCGGGACTGCCTGGACGTGCGGTCCCGCCGGGAGGCGCGGCTGGTGTCGTGCGACGGGACGTACGACGAACAGGTGCTGGGGTTCACCCGGCTGGGCGAGGACGTCACGCTCGCCGAGGCGCGCACCGAGTCGGACGCGGCGTGCGCGCGCGAGGTGCCCCCGCGTGACTACGGCTTCGACCCGTCGGTCCACGAGGCCGGGTCGTGGACCAGTGAGGGGCCCTGGAAATCGGGCACACATGTCGTCGTGTGCACCGTAAGGAGGCAGAACGGGGGCACCATGGAGGGAGCCGAACCATGAGGAGGGTGTTGCGATGCCCGGTTCCACGAACGGTTCCACGTCGACGAAGACCATGGGAGTGCTCACCGTCGGCGGTCTGGTCGCCGTGACGGCGTACACGGTGGCGCTCGGCAGCAACGGCTGGCTGTGGTTCGGCTGGGTCGTCCTGGGGCTGATCACCTTGGGAATGGTCGCCACCCGCAGCACCTGAGAGGCGCCGGGGCGGCCGGTCTCACTTGGGGGTGAGCCGCCCCGCCAGGTGCACGCCCGGCTGGTACTTCGGCAGCCGGACGGTGATCTTCATGCCCGCGCCGACGGCGGTCTCGATGACGAGACCGTGGTCGTCGCCGTAGACCTGACGGAGCCGCTCGTCGACGTTGGACAGTCCGATGCCGCCGGTGGGGCTGACCTCGCGGGCGAGGATGCGGCGCAGCAGGCCGGGGTCCATTCCGGCGCCGTCGTCCTCGATGACGACGAGGGCCTCGGCGCCGGCGTCCTGCGCGGTGATCTGGATGCGGCACGTGTCGGCCTTGCCCTCCAGGCCGTGTTTGACGGCGTTCTCCACCAGCGGCTGGAGGCAGAGGAAGGGCAGCGCCACCGGCAGTACCTCGGGGGCGATCTGCAGGGTGACGGAGAGGCGGTCGCCGAAGCGTGCCCGCACCAGCGCCAGATAGTGGTCGATGGCGTGGAGTTCGTCGGCGAGGGTGGTGAAGTCGCCGTGCCGGCGGAACGAGTAGCGGGTGAAGTCGGCGAACTCCAGGAGCAGCTCGCGGGCCCGTTCGGGGTCGGTGCGCACGAACGAGGCGATCACGGCGAGCGAGTTGAAGATGAAGTGCGGGGAGATCTGCGCGCGCAGGGCCCTGATCTCGGCCTCGATGAGGCGGGTGCGGGACTGGTCGAGGTCGGCGAGTTCGAGCTGGACGGAGACCCAGCGGGCGACCTCCCCGGCGGCCCGGGCCAGGACCGCGGACTCGTGGGGGGCGCAGGCGACGAGCGCGCCGTGCACCCGGTCGTCCACGGTGAGCGGGGCCACCACGGCCCAGCGCACCTGGCAGTCGGGGGTGTCGCAGGTGAGCGGGAAGGCCTCGCCGCGGCCGGTGTCGAGGGGGCCGGTGAGGCGTTCCATGATCTCGGCGCGGTGGTGGGCGCCGGCGCCGTCCCAGACGAGTACCTGGTCGCGGTCGGTGAGGCAGAGGGCGTCCGTGCCGAGCAGGGAGCGCAGTTTGCGGGCGGACTTGCCGGCGGTCTCCTCCGTCAGGCCGGCCCGCAGCGGGGGCGTGGCCAGGGAGGCGGTGTGCAGGGTCTCGAAGGTGGCGTGCTCGACGGGGGTGCCGAGGCCGGCGAGGCCGGCGGGGCGGGCGGTGCGCCGGCCGATCCAGAACCCGGCGGCCAGCAGGGGCAGGACGGCGACGAGGAGACCGGCGAGGAAACCGCTCATGCGGACACCTCCGTACGGAGTTCCTCCGGCAGGTGGAAGCGGGCCAGCACCGCCGCCGTGCCGGGCGGCACCCGGCCGGGGGTGGCCAGGGACACCAGGATCATGGTGAGGAAGCCCAGCGGCACCGACCACAGCGCGGGCCAGGCGAGCAGGGCGTGCAGGGGGCCGTCGCCCGGGTAGCCGGCCATGGTCGCGGCGACGGCGGCGAACGCGGAGCCGCCGCCCACCAGCATCCCGGCCGCCGCGCCGGGCGGGGTCAGCCGGCGCCACCAGATGCCGAGGACGAGCAGCGGGCAGAACGACGAGGCGGAGACGGCGAAGGCGAGTCCCACGGCGTCGGCCACCGGCAGCCCGCCGACCAGGAGGCTCGCCCCGAGGGGGACGGCCATCGCGAGGACGGTGCCGAGCCGGAAGTGCCGTACGCCGCGCGAGGGGAGCACGTCCTGGGTGAGCACGCCGGCCACGGCCATGGTGAGCCCGGAGGCCGTCGACAGGAACGCGGCGAAGGCGCCCCCGGCGACCAGCGCCCCGAGGAGGTCGCCGCCCGTCCCGCCGATCATCCGGCCCGGCAGGAGCAGGACGGCGGCGTCCGCGTCGCCGGTGAGGGTGAGTTCGGGCGCGTAGAGACGGCCGAGGGCCCCGTAGACCGGGGGGAGGAGGTAGAAGGCGCCGACCAGGCCGAGGACCGCGACGGTGGCGCGGCGGGCGGCCACGCCGTGCGGGCTGGTGTAGAAGCGGACCACGACGTGGGGCAGACCCATGGTGCCGAAGAAGGTGGCGAGGATCAGCCCGTACGTGGCGTACAGCGGGCGTTCCTCGCGGGACTCGGCGCGGGAGGGCGACAGGACGTCGTCGGCGCCGCGCCCGGCGGCGGGGACCTCGGTGCCCTCGGCGAAGGTGAGCCGGGTGCCGCCGTCGATGCGGTGGGTGCCGGCGGGCAGGCTCACTTCGGTGCCGTCGAGGTCGCGGCCGTCGACGGTGCCGTCCACCGTGACGGTGAGCGGTCCCTCGAGCCGGAGGTCGAGGGTGTCGTCGACGCGGACCACCCGCTGTTCGCGGAAGGCGGCCGGCTCGTCGAAGGCGTGGCTGGGGGCGCCGTCGCTCTGCCAGGCGGCGATCAGGAAGAGGGCGGGGACGAGCAGGGCGGTGAGTTTCAGCCAGTACTGGAAGGCCTGCACGAAGGTGATGCTGCGCATGCCGCCCGCGCCGACGATGACGGTCACCACCACGGCGACGATCACCCCGCCGAGCCAGTCGGGCGCTCCGGTGAGGACGGTCAGGGTGAGCCCCGCGCCCTGGAGCTGCGGCAGCAGGTACAGCCAGCCGACGCCGACGACGAAGGCGCCCGCGAGCCGTCGTACCGTCTGGGAGGCGAGCCGGGCCTCGGCGAAGTCGGGCAGGGTGTAGGCGCCGGAGCGGCGCAGCGGGGCGGCGACGAACAGCAGCAGCACCAGATAGCCGGCGGTGTAGCCGACCGGGTACCAGAGCATGTCCGGGCCCTGGACGAGGACGAGTCCGGCGATGCCCAGGAAGGAGGCGGCGGAGAGGTACTCGCCGCTGATGGCGGCCGCGTTGAGACGGGGGCCGACGGTGCGGGAGGCGACGTAGAAGTCGGAGGTGGTGCGGGAGACGCGCAGGCCGAAGGCGCCGACGAGGACGGTCGCGAGGACGACGAGGGCGACGGCGGGCACGGCGTAGGTGGAGTTCACGGCGTGGGACGTCCCGGTCTCAGCGGTCCTCGACGAGCCGCACGAAGTCGCGTTCGTTGCGTTCGGCGCGGCGCACGTACCAGCGGGCGAGCAGGACCAGCGGGGGGTACAGCCCGAAGCCGAGCACCGCCCACTCCAGGCGGCGGGCGTCGGGGGCGGCGGCGAAGACCAGCGGGAGCGGGCCGATGAGCAGGGCGAGGACGGCGAACACGACGAGTCCGGTGCGCAGCTGGATGCGCATCAGGGAGCGGACGTAGGTGTGGCCGAGGGTGGTCTGCTCGTCGATCTCGGTGCGCGGGCGGTAGTAACCGGAGGAGTGGCGGGCGCGGCGGGGCGGGCCGGTGACGACCACGCGGCGTTCGGTCGGGTCCTGGGGCATGTGCGCTCCCCCTGCCTAGCTCGTGGTCCGGCGCATCAGCAGGTCCCGCAGCTCGCGGGCGTGCCGCCGGCTGACCTGGAGTTCCTCGGAGCCGACCAGGACGCTCACGGTGCCCGCGTCGAGCCGGAGTTCGCCGATGTGGCGCAGGGCGACCAGATGGCGGCGGTGGATGCGGACGAAGCCGCGGGAGCGCCAGCGCTCCTCCAGGGTGGAGATCGGGATCCGTACGAGGTGGCTGCCCCGGTCGGTGTGCAGGCGGGCGTAGTCGCCCTGGGCCTCGACGTGGGTGATGTCGTCGACGGCGACGAAGCGGGTCACGCCGCCGAGCTCGACGGGTATGTGGTCGGGGTCGGGTTCGTGCACGGGGATGCGCGGGGCGGTGGTGCCGCGCTGCGCGGCGGCGCGCAGTTCGACGACGCGGCGGACCGCCTCGGCCAGCCGTTCCTTGCGGACGGGTTTGAGGACGTAGTCGGCGGCCTTGAGGTCGAAGGCCTGGACGGCGAAGTCCTCGTGGGCGGTGACGAACACGACGAGCGGCGGCCGGGCGAACCCGGTGAGCAGCCGGGCGAGGTCGAGGCCGTCGAGGCCGGGCATCTGGATGTCGAGGAAGACGACGTCGATGGCCTCGGGCCCGTCGGGTCCCGACTCCAGGGCGCGGTTGATGCGGCGCAGCGCCTCGGTGGCGTCGCCGGCGCCCTCGGCGCTGCCGATGCGGGGGTCGGCGTTCAGCAGGTAGAGCAGTTCCTCCAGTGAGGGGCGTTCGTCGTCGACGGCCAGTGCGCGCAGCATGAAGGTGGAGTGTAGGGGTGTTTTCCACGTCTGGACATGCCCCGGACGTGGGCGTTCGCGCTGGATACAGTGCCCGCATGAACAGCAGGCCCGCGTCGTTCGACGAGCTCGACCGGAAGATCGTCACCGCGCTGATGGCGAACGCCAGGACGTCCTTCGCCGAGATCGGCGCGGCCGTCGGGCTGTCGTCGACGGCGGTCAAGCGCCGGGTGGACCGGCTGCGCGAGACCGGGGTGATCACCGGCTTCACGGCGACGGTGCGGCCGTCCGCGCTGGGCTGGCGCACCGAGGCGTACGTGGAGGTGTACTGCGAGGGGGCGGCGCCGCCCCGGCGGCTGGCGGAGGTGGTGCGCAACCATCCGGAGATCGCCGCGGCGATGACGGTGACCGGCGGCGCGGACGCGCTGCTGCACGTGCGGGCGCGGGACGTGCAGCACTTCGAGGAGGTGCTGGAGCGGATCCGCCAGGAGCCGTTCATCCGGAAGACGATCAGCGTGATGGTGCTGTCGCATCTGCTGCCGGACAGTCCTGAGGCAGGAGTGAGCCAGCCCGCCCCGGAGGACGCACCAGACGTGCGCTGAACGGTGGAACTGCGCAGCGTTCCTGCGTGAACACGCAGCTCTTGTTCCTTGTCGTCCGTATCGCTCGCTTCCTACCGTGGTCTCACCCCCTGTCGAGACCCGCGTGGAAGCGGAGGAACCCCTCTGTGTCCGACTCCCGTGTGGCGTCCCGGCGGCGATACCTCGTCTGCGAACCCAGACACTTCGCCGTGCGGTACGCGATCAACCCCTGGATGCGTCCCGGCCGTCCCGTCGACATCGCCCTCGCCAGGCGCCAGTGGCGGACGCTGATCGACACCTACCGCGACCACGGTCATACCGTGGACACCGTGGAGCCGGAGCCCGCACTGCCCGACATGGTGTTCGCCGCGAACGCGGCGGTCGTCGTGGAGGGCCGCGTCTTCGGCTCCCTGTTCCTGGCGCCCGAGCGGCGCCCGGAGTCCGTGCCGTACGAGGCCTGGTTCAAGGCCGCGGGGTACGAGGTCCACCATCCCGAGTCGGTGTGCGAGGGCGAGGGCGACCTGGTGCCCGCCGGGCGCTGGATCCTCGCCGGCACCGGGTTCCGCACCACCCGCGAGGCGCACCGTGAGGTGCAGGAGTTCTTCGGGGTGCCGGTGATCGGCCTGACGCTGGTGGATCCGTACTTCTACCACCTGGACACGGCGCTGTTCGTGCTGGACGAGGAGAACATCGCGTACTACCCGGAGGCGTTCTCGCCGGGCAGCCGCGAGGTGCTCGCCCGGCTGTACCCGGACGCGGTGCTCGCGACGCGTGAGGACGCGATGGCGTTCGGGCTGAACTCCGTCTCCGACGGACGCCATGTGTTCGTCTCCCCGGGGGCCACGGCCCTCGCCGCCCGGCTCGCCGACCGCGGCTACGTTCCCGTCCCCGTCGACCTGTCCGAGTTCCACAAGGCGGGCGGGGGCATCAAGTGCTGCACACAGGAGATCCGCTCATGACCTCTGTCGTCCCCGCGCGTACGTCCGCCGAGCTGATCGGCGCGGAGGAGCCGGTCCTCGCGCACAACTACCACCCGCTGCCCGTGGTCGTCGCCCGCGCGGAGGGCGCGTGGGTGGAGGACGTGGAGGGCCGACGGTACCTCGACATGCTGGCCGGCTACTCGGCGCTCAACTTCGGCCACCGGCATCCGGCGCTGATCGAGGCGGCGCACCGCCAGCTGGACCGGCTCACGCTGACCTCGCGCGCGTTCCACAACGACCGGCTCGCGGAGTTCGCGGAGCGGCTGGCCGCGCTGACCGGTCTCGACATGGTGCTGCCCATGAACACCGGCGCGGAGGCGGTGGAGAGCGGGATCAAGGTGGCCCGCAAGTGGGCCTACGACGTGAAGGGCGTCCCGGCCGACCGGGCGACGATCGTGGTGGCGGCGGACAACTTCCACGGCCGTACGACGACGATCGTGAGCTTCTCGACGGACGAGGTGGCGCGGGCCGGGTTCGGGCCGTTCACCCCGGGCTTCCGGGTGGTGCCGTACAACGACCTGGCGGCGCTGGAGGCGGCGGTCGACGAGACGACGGCGGCGGTGCTGATCGAACCGATCCAGGGCGAGGCGGGCGTGATCGTCCCGGACGACGGTTACCTGGCGGGCGTGCGGGAGCTGACGCGCCGCGCGGGGTGCCTGTTCGTCGCCGACGAGATCCAGTCGGGTCTGGGCCGCACCGGCCGCACGCTCGCCGTGGAGCACGAGTCGGTCGTCCCGGACGTGGTGCTGCTCGGCAAGGCGCTGGGCGGCGGCATCGTCCCGGTGTCGGCGGTGGTGGCCCGGCGGGAGGTGCTTCAGGTGCTCCGTCCGGGTGAGCACGGGTCGACCTTCGGCGGCAATCCGCTGGCCGCGGCGGTCGGTACGGCCGTGGTGGAGCTGCTGGAGACGGGCGAGTTCCAGCGCCGGGCGACGGAACTGGGCGGGATCCTGCGCGAGGGCCTGGAGACGCTCGTCGGCAAGGGTGTCGTCGGGTTCCGCTCCCGCGGTCTGTGGGCGGGCGTGGACGTCGACCCGGCGCTCGGCACCGGCCGCGAGGTCAGCGAGCGCCTGATGCGGGAGGGCGTCCTGGTCAAGGACACCCACGGCTCCACCATCCGCCTGGCCCCGCCGCTGACCGTCACCGCGGAGGAACTCCAGGGCGCCCTGCACACCCTGGAGAAGGTCCTGGCCCGGCAGGTCTGAGCCGCTGCCGTCCCCCCGCCGGGCCCCGGCGGGGGGACGGCCTATCCCAGAGAGCCCTCATCCCTCCCCAAGGGTGAAGATGGGGACAAGAGGGGGTAGACCACTCTCAGCGACAGAGAGGTCGGCCGTGGGCGGACACAAGGAGCAGGACGTTGCCCGGCAGGGGTTCGATGTGGCCGACGCCGTTCCCCTGTTGCTCGATCCGCACGGCATGGTGTCGAGCTGGACCGCCGGGGCCGAGCGGCTGCTGGGGTACCGCGCCTCCGAGGCCGTGGGCCGCAAGTTCGCCGAGCTGCTGATCCCCGAGGACGCCGAGCGGGTGCCGGACCTGGTCGAGCGGTGCCGCTCGGACGGCGACTGGGCGGGGCTGTTGACCGCCCGGCACCGGGACGGGCGGCCGGTCGCGGTGATGGTGCGGATCACGCCGACGGTGGAGCCGCGGGGCCGTTCGTCGCTGCTGGTGCTGCTGTCGGAACTGGCCGGCGCGGCCGGCTGGGACATGAGCCGCGCCGTGCTGGAGCAGGTGGTCACCGGTACGTCGATCGGCATCGCGATCGTGGACACGGAGCTGCGCTTCGTGTGGTCCAACGCCGCGCTCGAACAGTTCGGCGGCGGACCGGCCGAGCAGCGCCTGGGACTGCGGTTCGCGGACATCCAGCCGGGAATGAACTCCGAGGCCGTCGAGACGCAGATGCGGCACGTGCTGGCCACCGGGGAACAGGTGGTCGGCTACGAGATCGTCGGCCGGGCCCGCTCGGCACCGCTGCGCGAGACCGCGCACGTGCTGTCGTTCACCCGCCTCGACGACGCCCGGGGCCGTCCGATGGGCGTGTACTACACCGTCGTGGACGTCACCGAGCGGCACCGCGCCCGCCAGCGCCTCGCCCTGCTCGACCGGGCCGGCGAGCACATCGGCCGCACCCTGGACATCCTGCGCACCGCGCAGGAGCTGGCGGACGTGGCCGTGCCGGAGCTCGCGGAGTTCGTCATCGTGGACCTGCTGGAGACGGTGCTGCGCGGCGCCGAGCTCCCGCCCGGCCCGCTCACCGGTTCCGACCGGGTGCCGCTGCTCCGCGCGGGCCACCGGTCGGTGTACGAGGACCTGCCGCGGACGGTCGTGGAGACCGGGGCGGTCGTGTCGTACCCGGCGGGTTCCCCGCCGGTGCGCTGTCTGGCCACGGGCCGGTCCTGGCGTCAGGAGCAGCTCGACCCGCTCGCCCCGGAGTGGGCCGCGACGCCGGGCGGCCGGGAGTCCACCTTCCTGGAGCTCGGCCTGCAGAGCGCGATGATCGTCCCGGTCCGGGCCCGGGGCGTCACCCTGGGCGTCACCACGTTCTTCCGCCGCCGCCGGCAGAACCCCTTCGACGAGGACGACCTCCACCTGGCCGAGGACCTCGTCTCCCGCGCCGCCGTCTGTGTGGACAACGCCCGGCGCTACACCCGCGAGCGGGACGCCGCGCTGGTCCTGCAGCGCAGTCTGCTGCCCCGGCGGCTGCCCGAGCAGGACGCCGTGGAGGTGTCCGCCTGCTACCGCCCGGCCGACGAGCTGACCGGTCTGGGCGGCGACTGGTACGACCTGATCCCGTTGTCCGGCGCCCGTGTCGCCCTGGTCGTCGGCGAGGCGCCGGGGCACGGCATCGGCGCCGCCGCGGCCATGGGGCGGCTGCGCACCGCCGTACGGACGCTGGCCGCGATCGATCTGCCGCCCGAGGAGGTGCTCGCCCATCTGGACGACCTGGCGTCCCGGCTGGCGCGGGACGAGGGCGACGGGGAGTCCGGGGACTTCCCCGGCCGGTCCGTCGGGTCCGGCTGTCTGTACGTCGTCTACGACCCGGTGGACGGGCAGTGCACGATGGCGGCCGCCGGCCATCCCGCGCCCGCCGTGGTGGCACCCGACGGCACGGTCACCTTCGTCGACCTCCCGCAGGGACCGGCGCTCGGTGTGGGCGGCCCGCCGTTCGAGGCGGTGCAGCTGAGCCTGGCCGAGGGCAGCACGCTCGCCCTGCACACGGACGGTCTGCTGACCGGCGGGAGGCCCTCGCCCGACAGGACGGACCGCGAACGGCTGCGGCAGGCACTGCGGGACGCCGCGACCGCGCTCGAGCCGAGCTGCCGCGCGGTGGTCGACATGCTGGTCCCGGCCCGGCCGTACGACGACGTGGCCCTGCTGATGGCCCGTACCAGGCGTCTCGACCCCGGACGGATCGCGGTCTGGGACCTGCCGGCGGATCCGGCGGTCGTGGCCGAGGCCCGCAGGACCAGCACCCGGCAGCTGGCCAGCTGGGGGCTGGACGACCTGGTCTTCACCACGGAGCTGGTCGTCAGCGAACTGGTCACCAACGCCATACGGCACGCCGGCGGCCCCGTGCGGCTGCGGCTGATCCGCGAGCGGGCGCTGGTGTGCGAGGTGTTCGACGGCGGCGCCACCGCACCCCATCTGCGGCATCCCCGCGCGATGGACGAGGGCGGGCGCGGGCTGCTGCTGGTCTCCCAGCTGGCCCAGCGCTGGGGCACCCGGTTCGTTCCCGACGGGAAGATCATCTGGGCGGAGCAGTCGCTGACCGCGCCGCCGGAGTGAGGCGATGGCCCATGGCGGAGGCGTCGATCGACTACGCGGCGGTCTACCAGGCTCTGCCCGGCATGGTGGCGCTGCTGACCCCGGACCTGGTGTACGCGGACGTCAACGAGGCGTTCGTCCGCGGGACCGGGCGCTCCCGCGAGACCGTGGTGGGCCGCTTCCTGTTCGACGTGTTCCCGGAGAACCCGAACGACCCGGAGGCCAAGGGCGCGCACCTCCTGCGCACCTCGCTGCTGCGGGTCCTGTCCACGGGGGAGCGCGACACCATGGCCGTGCAGCGCTACGACGTGGAGACCCCGGAGTACTCCGGGGTGTGGGAGGAACGCTACTGGAGCCCGGTGAACGCTCCGGTGCTCGGCCCCGACGGACAGGTCGCGCTGATCGTGCACCGGGTCGAGGAGGTCACCGAGCTGATCCGGGTCCAGGGCGGCGCGGGTGACGGCCGGGGGCGGATGCTGGAGACCGAGCTGTACGCACGCGCCCGTGAACTGCAGGAACTCAACAACCGGCTGCGCCAGGCGCACGCCCGGGAGCGCGAGGTGGCCCTGGCGCTGCAGGAGGCGATGCTGCCCGCCCGCCGGCAGATCGGCCACCGCCGGGCCGCGGTGCGCTACCGGCCGGCGGTGGGCGCGCTCAACGTCTGCGGGGACTGGTACGACCTGGTCGACCTGGTGGGCGGACACCGTATCGGCGTGTCCGTGGGCGACGTGGTGGGGCACGGGCTGGCGGCGGCCGGGGTGATGGGCCAGCTGCGCAGCGCGCTGACGGCCGCCTCCCGGGTGGCGGACGGGCCCGCGCAGGCGCTGAACGTGGTGGGCCGCTACGCCCACGTGGTGGACGGCGCCGAGTCCGCGACCGCGGTGACCACCTTCATCGACTTCGACCGGCACACCATCACCTACAGCAGCGCCGGCCATCCGCCGCCCGTGCTGCTCCATCGCGACGGACGCGTGGAGTTCCTCGACCGGGCCACCGATCCGCCGCTCGACGCCCAGCCCGATCCGACGCCGAGGACGGAGGCGACGACCCGGTTCGTGCCGGGGGCGACCCTGGTGCTCTACACCGACGGGCTGGTCGAACGGCGCCGGGAGGACATCGACACGGGGCTGCTGCGGCTCGCCGAGGCCCTGCGCCGCCACCGGACGCAGGATCCCGAGACGCTCGCGGACACCGTGCTGCTGGAGCTGCTGCCGCCGGGCGGCGCCACCGACGACACGGCACTGGTCGTCGTACGGCTGTGACCGGTGGGTCCGGGGCGGGTCAGGAGCCGGTGCGCTCCCGGTCGAGGAGCGCCGTGCGTTCCACGTTGCGCCGGTCCTGCGGGTCGTCGCTGGGCGCGCCGGCGAACCAGGCGTCGAGGATCTCCGTCAGCAGCGGCCCGGACGTCAGCCGCAGGCTGAGCGCCAGCACGTTGGCGTCGTTCCAGCGGCGCGCGCCGTCCGCCGTGTAGGCGTCGGTGCACAGGGCGGCCCGGACGCCGGGCACCTTGTTCGCGGCGATCGAGGCACCGGTGCCGGTCCAGCAGCACACCACCGCCTGGTCGGCCGTGCCGACGGCGACCTCACGGGCCGCCGCCTCGGAGCAGACGGCCCACTGCGGGTCGTCCCCGGGGCTCAGGGCGCCGTGCGCGCGTACCTCGTGGCCGCGCTCGCGGAGCTCGGCGAGGAGGGCGCGGGCCACGGGTTCGTCCATGTCGGAGGAGACGGAGATCCGCATGCGTCCGAGCCTACTCCCCCGCGACGCCCCCTGACGGGCACTCAACGCCCCGGCACGGCGCGTTCCGTCGCGTCGGACATGGTGCCGGGCCACGGCGCCCGGACCTAGACTGGCACCCCACGACGTGCCGGATGGCCTGCCGGGATGCGGCGGCACCGCCCGTCCGCCGGAGTCGAGGAGCGTGTCCTTGTTCTACCACCTGCTCAAGTACGTGCTGCTGGGCCCGCTGCTGCGTCTGCTCTTCCGGCCGCGAATAGAGGGCCTCGAGCACGTGCCGTCGTCCGGCGCCGCCATCGTCGCGGGGAACCACCTGTCGTTCTCGGACCACTTCCTGATGCCGGCCGTGCTCAAGCGGCGCATCACCTTCCTCGCCAAGGCCGAGTACTTCACCGGTCCCGGCCTCAAGGGCCGGCTGACGGCGTTCTTCTTCCACAGCGCGGGACAGATCCCCGTCGACCGCTCCGGCAAGGAGGCCGGGCAGGCCGCCATCCGGGAGGGCCTCGGCGTGCTGGACAAGGGGGAACTGCTCGGCATCTACCCGGAGGGCACGCGCTCGCACGACGGGCGCCTCTACAAGGGCAAGGTCGGCGTCGCGGTGATGGCCCTCAAGGCGGGCGTCCCGGTGATTCCCTGCGCGATGATCGGCACCTTCGAGGCCCAGCCGCCCGGAAAGAAGATCCCCCGCATCCACCCGGTGGTGATCCGCTTCGGCAAGCCGCTGGACTTCTCGCGCTACGCGGGGATGGAGAACGAGAAGGCGGTCCTGCGCGCCGCCACCGACGAGATCATGTACGCCATCCTCACCCTGTCCGAGCAGGAGTACGTCGACCAGTACGCGGCCGTCGCCAAGGCGGAGGACGCCGAGCGCAGGGCGGAGGACAGGCGCCGCTTCCCGCGCATGCCGCTGAACTGATGCTCCCGCGCACACGGGTGAGGGGCGGCCGGAGAGTTCCGGCCGCCCCTCGTGCCGTACGGCGTGAGCGCTACGGCTTCGGTGTGGCGTGGGGTGCGCAGGTCACGTCGGACCGGTCCACCTCGCCGGTGAGCAGGTAGGTGTCCACCCGGTCGTTGACGCAGGGGTTGACCAGGCCGGTGACACCGTGGGATCCGGCGTTCTTCTCGGTGATGAGGCGGGACCCCTTGAGCCGCTGGTGCAGTTCGACGGCGCCCGCGTACGGGGTGGCCGCGTCGCGCTCGGACTGGACGATCAGTACCGGCGGCAGGCCCTTGCCGGACGTGACGTCCACGGGCGTCCGCTGCTTGACCGGCCAGGTGGCGCAGGGCAGGTTCATCCAGGCGTTGGCCCAGGTCATGAACGGATGGTCCCGGTGCAGCCGGGTGTTGTCGCGGTCCCACTTGCGCCAACTGGTGGGCCACTTGGCGTCGGTGCACTCCACGGCCGTGTAGACGGCGTTGCCGTTCTCCGAGGCCGCGTTGCCCGCCGTGTCGGAGAGGTCGGGGGCGGCGGCGTCGACGAGCGCCTGGGTGTCGCCGGCGACGTACCGGCTGAAGACGGCCGCCGTGGGCGCCCACGCCGAGTCGTAGTACGGGGCGCTCTGGAAGAAGGAGATCAGCTCGGCCGGGCCGACGACGCCACCGAGGGGGTTCCTCTCGGCGGTGGCGCGCAGTTCGAGCCACCGCTCCTGGACCTCGGCGCGGGTGTCTCCGAGGTGGTAGGTCGCGTCGTTCTTCGCGACCCAGTCCTGCCAGTCCTTCCAGCGGCCCTCGAAGGCGACGTCCTGGTCCAGGTTGGCCTGGTACCAGATCTTGTCGCGGGAGGGGTTGACGACGCTGTCGACGACCATGCGGCGGACGTGGCCCGGGAAGAGGGTGGCGTAGACGGCGCCGAGGTAGGTGCCGTAGGAGACGCCGAGGAAGTTGAGCTTCTTCTCGCCGAGGGCGGCGCGGATGACGTCGAGGTCGCGAGCGGTGTTCGGCGTGGTCATGTGCGGCAGCATCTCGCCGCTGCGCTCGTAACAGCCCTCGGCGTACGCGCGGGCGAGCTCGCGCTGGGCCCGCTTGTCGGCCTCGGAGCGGGGCACCGGGTCCATCTTGGGCGCCTTGACGAACTCCTGTGGGTCGGCGCAGGAGATGGGCGCGGACTTGCCGACGCCGCGCGGGTCGAAGCCCACGAAGTCGTACGCCCTGGCCGTGTCGGCCCAGACCGGGTTCTTGGCGGTGACCCGGGCCGGGAAGCGCAGACCGGAACCTCCGGGACCACCCGGGTTGTACAGGAGCGCGCCCTGGCGTTCGCTCCTGGTGCCGGTGTTGCCGATGCGGTCGACGGCGAGCTTGATCTGCTTGCCGTACGGCTTGGCGTAGTCCATCGGCACCGAGACCCAGCCGCACTGGATCGGCTCGGGCAGGTTCCAGTCGGCGGGGCAGTCCTGCCAGTCGATGCCGGTCTCCGCGGCCCGGGCGGCGGCGATCGCCACGCCCCTGGCCTCGCGGTCCTTGCCGTGGTGGGTGTCCGCCGTCGCGCTCGCCGTGGGTGCCGCGACGGCGCCGGCTATGAGCGTCGCCGTGACGAGCACTCCGGCCGAACCGCGCGCGGCAGCCCGCCTCTTCGGTCCGCTGTCCCTCAAGTGGGGCCTCCCCGTTCATCGTTGCGATGGGTACGGGGGATCCTCTCCGCTGTGAGGTCGCCGCGGACAGGGGCCGAGGCCGTTCTTTGCCAATCCGATAACCGGGCAAGGGAGTTCCGTCAATCGGACACGGCCGCGAAGGAGGCGGGTGCCCCGTCGAGGAGGCGCCGCAGCCGCAGCGCGTCGGGCGCCACGGCGCTCACCAGGACGGCGGGCCGGCCGGGCGGCGCTTCGGGGACGTCGACCGGGCGGGCCCGGCCGTCAGCCGCCGCATCCGGCCGGGCGCACCGTCATCAGTGCCCGCAGGCCGTCGGCCAGCGTCCGTTCGGAGGTTTCGCCGAAGAGGGCCATCTGGACGGCGAAGCCCTGCACGAGCGCGATCAACGCCCGCGCCGTGGCGTCGGCGTCGGCGTCGGCGTCCATCAGGCCGGCGTCCTTGTAGCTCTCGACCATCCGCCCCCAGGCCATACGGACGTTCCGGTACCCCTCCCCCAGTACGGCCGCCAGCTCGGGACTGCGTGTGGTCTCGCTCCACACCTGGATCATCAGCCGCGGGAACATCCACTCACCGTCGTCCGACATCACCGGCCGGCGCTCCCGCATCTGAGCCAGGGTGCGCGGAATGAGGATCTCGGGGGTCGGCGGCGGGCTCTCCAGGGCGGCCCCTTGGAAGATTTCGCGCACCGTGTCGAGCACTTCGGTCGCGATCGCGGCGATCAGCTCGTCCTTCCCGCGGAAGTACCGGTAGACGGCGCCCGCGGAGAGGTCCGCCTCCTTGAGGACGTCCTGCATCGAGGTGGCGTGGAAGCCGTTGCGGGCGAAGCAGGACGCGGCGCCGTCGAGGATCTGGCGGCGGCGGGCGTCGAGGTGTTCCTGGGATACGCGGGCCATGGCCGCAATCTAAAACGAACATTCCTTCTTGACAAGGAGCGGACGGAGCGGGACGGTGGCGGTGACAGAAAAACGAACGATCCTTCTTTTTTACCGCCGGAGTCATCATGTCCCCCTCGTCACTGTCGCCGCACCGCCGCATCGTCGCCGTGACGCTGCTGGTCCCCGCCCTGGTGGCGCTGGCTCTCTGGGCCTTCGCCTGGCCCGCGGCCCGTACGGCGCCCCGCGACCTGCCGCTCGGTGTCGCCGGCCCCACCGCGGCGACCGCACCGGTGGAGCAGCGGCTGGAGAACCGGGAGGGCGCCTTCGACCTCCACCACTACGCCGACGAGGCCGCCGCCCGGGAAGCGGTCGAGGACCGCGAGGTGTACGGCGCGGTCGTCGTCACCGCGCAGGGGCCGAAACTGCTCACCGCGTCCGCCGCGAGCCCGGTCGTGGCCCAGCTGCTGCAGCAGGCGGTGACGCACCAGGCGTCCGCCTCGGGCAGCGAGGTCACCACCGTGGACGTGGCGCCCGCCGCCGAGGGGGATCCGCGCGGCGCGGTCCTGAACACGAGCGTGCTGCCGCTGGCCCTGGCCGGGATCGGTGCCGGCACCGCGGTGACGCTGCTGGGGCTGCGCGGTGCCCGCGCGGTGGCCGCGCTGGCCGGGTCCGCCGCCCTGGTCGGCGCGGTGGCCGCGGCGCTGGCGCAGAGCTGGCTGGACGCCGTTCCGGGGAACTGGTGGACCGTGGCCGGCACGTTCGCGCTGGCCGCACTGGCCATGGGCGCGGCGGTCGCCGGACTCTCGGCGCTGATCGGACGGGCGGGCATCGCGCTCGGCGGCTTTGTGATCATGCTGCTCGGCAACCCCTTCTCGGGGGCGTCCTCGGCGCCGGAGATGCTGCCCGAGCCGGCCGGGGCGATCGGCCAGTGGCTGCCGCCGGGGGCGGGCGTGTCGCTGCTGCGCTCGGTGTCCTTCTTCGACGGCGCGGCGGCGGCCGGCCCCGCCCTGACGCTGACCTGGTGGGCGGCGCTGGGCCTGGGCGCCGTGCTCCTCGGCCGCGCGATGGAGGAGCGCGCGGGGAACGCGGAGCCCGCCGCCGAGCCGGGCCCGGCCCCCGCCGGCTGACCGGCCGCACGGGGGCCGGCCTCCGGCCGCACGGAACGACCGCGCATCCCCGCCGTGGCGGACGGGGGTGCGCGGTCCCGTCGTGAAGGCTTACGAAGTGGCCGTCCCCCGGTGCTCCGCCGCGATGCCGAAGCGCTGCCGTTCGCGAGGAGCGGACGCGACCTCGCGAACGCCGGCCACGGTGCTGACCACCTGCTCCTCGGCGGGTTCCTGAGCCTGCCCGAGTTCTTCGAGTCGTCGCAGGTCATCGGCGGACACGAGGGCGACGAGGGGCTTTCCGTGCCGGGTCACGACGACGCGCTCACCGCCGTACACCACACGGTTGATGAGGTCGGCGAGCTCAGCCCTGGCTTGGGTAACCGGAATCTCGTAGGCCATGAACCCATCATAACGTCACGTACGTCCTGTACATTTTTTACAGAGACAACCAGACAGGAGGGGCTCTCATGACCCGACCGTCCGCCCGCCACGTCCTGCCCGAGCTCACCGAACGCACGGCAGCCGGGAACCGGACGACGGACCCCTACTCGAAGCTGCTCGAGGAGCGGATCGTCATCCTCGGGACACGGATCGACGAGACCTCCGCCAACGACGTGATGGCGCAGTTCATGTACTTGGAGCACCACTCTCCCGACCGGGACATCTCGCTCTACGTCAACTCCCCCGGCGGCTCCTTCCACGCCATGTCGGCGATCTACGACACGCTGCGCTACGTCACCTGTGACGTGGAGACGATCTGCCTGGGCCGGGCGGAGGGCGCCGCCGCGCTGCTGCTGGCCGCCGGCACCCCGGGCAAGCGACTCCTGCTGCCCGGCTCCCGTCTGGTGCTCCGCCAGCCCTCCCTCCTGGAGCCGGTCGAGGGACAGACCAGTGATCTGGCGATCCAGGCCGAGGAGTTGACCCGTGTCCGGTCGCGGATGGAGGAGATCCTGGTCCGGCACACGGGCCGCACCGCGGAGCAGGTCCGGGCGGACACCGAGCGGGACAGGGTCCTCGACGCACAGGCGGCGGTGGAGTACGGCCTGGCGGACCGGATCGTGCCCAGCCGCAGGAGCGCGTCCCCCGCCTCCGGCGCGAGGTGAGCCGCGGATGCTGCCACCGGAGCTGCCGCCGCTGCCCGCGCTGACCCGCGCGGAGGCCGAGTTGATCGACCGTTACCTCGAGGCCGTCGACCTGCTCGGCAGGGTCAACCCGGCCCTGGGCGGTGACACCTATCGCGGACTGCGCGCCGCTCAGGCCCTGGTCGGCAAGGCCGTCGCGCTGCGCGACGCGCTGACCCTGATGCACCGGCGCGGCGAGAACGAACTGCACTCCGGCACGCTGGCCCGGGCCCTGCGGGTGCTGGACGGCGAGCGGCGCACGGCCCGGGTCACCCTGCCGCCGGGCCCCGGCAGTTGACGCCCGGGGTCCCCGGTCGGCGATCCCGGTCGACAGTGCGCTCTTGCCGGGGTTGAAACGGACCAAACGACGTACCCCCGTCCGGCGTAGACGAACCTGCTGTTTTCGGGCCTTCGAAGTTGCGCAGCGTGTGTACCGCACGACCGGAACGGTGCTTTTCACCCCTGGTCCGGGGCTCCCCGGGCCCTCGGCGGGGACCCGGACAGAGGGGTGTCCACCCGAACGGATGAGTGGTGAGTAACAACACAAATCCCACGTTCCGTTGGGATTTCGATCGCGCCATGCGCCAAGATCCCTGACTGACGACAAGACCCCGCCGCCGCGGCGGGGCGATCCGGGCGGACGCCGAGTCCTGCCGCCGCCCGGATGACCGGTCGACAGGAGTGGATCGGCAGGAGTGGAGGACCCAGGCAAGACGGGCCGCCGGGACGTCAGTTCCGAGCAGTCCTTGGGGTGAAGCCGCACGTGTGCGGCCGGGCCACTTCGCCAGCCCGAATCCGACAGGTCATCCTTCACAGGCGGCTGACGAAGGGTTGCGCATGACTGCGCTCAATCGTGTCCCGTCTCTCATGGCCCGGGCCGGCACGGCCTCGGCTCTCACCCTGGCCGCGGTGGGCGGCTCCATCGTGGTCCCCGGCGCCGCCTCGGAGGCGTCCGCCGCGAGCCCGGCCACCAAGGCGCTGCGCATCGCCGCCTCCAAGCAGGGCTCGCCCTACAAGTGGGGCGCCACGGGGCCGTACAGGTTCGACTGCTCGGGTCTGACGCTGTATTCGTTCAAGAAGGCGGGCAAGAAGCTGCCGCGCACCGCCGCCCAGCAGTACAACAAGACGCGCCACATCTCCGCCGGGAACCGCAGGGCGGGAGACCTGGTGTTCTTCCATTCGGGCAGCTACGTCTACCACGTCGGCATCTACGCGGGTAAGGGCAAGATCTGGCACGCCCCGAAGACCGGGGACGTGGTGCGCCTGCAGAAGATCTGGACCCGCAGCGTCTGGTACGGCCGGGTGAAGTGACCGCGGGGGCGGCGGCGCCCCCGCCGTGCCGCCGCCCCGCCTCCTTCGGCCGAGGCGGTTCCTACTGCTCCTGCTGTCCGGCCGCCGTGACCGCTTCGGCGGCCGGGGCGGTCCACGGGAGTTCGACCGATACGGTCTTGCCGCCCTCGCACGTGGGGCGGACTCTGAGCCTGCCGCCGCATTCCGCGGCCAGACAGCGGATGATGACCAGCCCGCGGCCGTTGTCCTGCTGGACCGCCGCGGGCAGCCGCTTGGGGAGCCGCGGGTGGCTGTCCGTGACACCGACGTGCAACCGTTCGTCCCGGACCAGGACGACGTCCACGGTGAACGTGGGCGACTGCCCGAACGTGTGCTGCACGGCGTTGGTGGCGAGTTCGGAGACGATCAGCCGGACGGTTTCGCACAGTTCCGTGTCCGCCGGCACGCCCCATTCCTCCAGTGTGCCCACCACATGGGCACGGGCGGCCGCGACCGAGGCGGGATCGCTCGGCAGAGTGACGGATGCTTCCAGATGGTCTGCCATGGCGACGTCGTCCCTTTCCACGGGACCGCGGTCCGACACGGAGCGGATGGTTCGAGTACGGTCCCGCACTGGTGCTTCGCCGCCAGACTGCCATCACCGCGCGGCACAGGACGGCGATCCACCAAGATGTGCATATATCTGTCGCTCAAAGCGGTGAACTCTGCGACGGGAGACCGTATCCGGGCGACTCGGAAGGAGTAAGGAGAAGCCCATGCAGCACGGTCCCGCGGTGCGCCGCCGGAAACTGGGCGCCGAACTGCGCGCACTGCGCACCTCGGCGGGACTCACCAGCGGCGAGGCGGCCCGCCTTGCGGGCTGGCACCAGTCGAAGGTGAGCCGGATCGAGACGGGCACGAGCGGGGTGAAACCGCCCGACGTGCGGTTACTGCTCGACGTCTACGGCGTGGCCGACCCGCAGTTGCGGGAGTTGCTGCTGATGCTGTCGGGCTCCGGCGACGGGGACGGACGGCACCACTGGTGGCACGCCTACCGCGGTGTACTGCCGCCGACCTACCGGGACTTCATCAGCCTGGAGTCTCAGGCGAGCACGATGCGCACCCTGGAGACCACGGTGATCCCGGGACTGCTGCAGACGCCGGAGTACGCGCGTGCGGTGACGGAGGCGGCCCTGGAGGACGCGTCGGAGGAGCGGCTGGACGCGCTGGTGGAGGTGCGGCTGGCCCGGCAGGACGTGCTGCGGGCGACGCCACCGCTGGAGCTGAGCGCGGTCCTGGACGAGGCGGTGCTGCGCCGGGAGGTCGGCGGTCCCGGCGTGATGGCCCGTCAGTTGAACCGGCTGGTCGAGGCGGCCCGTCTCCCCCAAGTGCGGTTGCAGGTCCTGCCGTTCGGCGCCGGAGCACACATCGGCATGACCGGTCCTTTCGTAATCTTTTCATTTTCGCGCACTTCTGATCTGGACGTGGTTGTTCTCGACCACTTGACGAGTAGCCTCCATCTGGAGCGGAAAGAAGACCTCCGGGTGTACTCGGAGGCCTTCGACGCCCTCTCGATCCACGCCCTTTCACCCGAGGACTCGTTGGATTTCATCGCCGGTGCAGCCGCCGGCGCGTAAGGAGGCACGATGCCCGTACCGCCTCGGACCATCCCTTCCGGCCTCGCACTGCACGATGTGAGGTGGCTGCGCAGCAGCTACAGCACGGGTGCGAACAACTGCGTGGAGACGGCCCGGCCGGCCGCCGGCCCCCTGGCCGGACTGCTCGCCGTGCGCGACTCCAAGGCCCCGGACGGGCCCGCGCTGCTCTTCTCCCCCGCCAGCTGGACGGAGTTCGTGACCGCGGTCGGCTGACGAGCCGACCGGTCAGCCCGTCATCGAGCGACGCACGGCCGTGTCCCGCCGACTCATGGCCGCGTCTCGCCGATCACCCGTACAGCGCGTTCGATCTCCGCCCCGGACAGGTCCGCGCGGGCGGTCAGTCTGAGCCGTGAGACGCCGTCGGGCACGGAAGGAGGACGGAAGCAGCCCACGGACAGGCCGGCCGCCCGGCAGTCGGCCGCCCATCGCACGGCCTGCTCCGGGGAAGAGGCACGCACGGAGACGACCGCGGCGTCCGGACGCACCGCTTCCAGACCCGCGGCCGTCAGCCGGTCGTGCAGTTCCCGCGCCACCTCGCCCGCCCGTGCCGCGCGCCCGGGTTCGCGGCGCAGCAGCCGCAGGGCCGCCAGGGCCGCACCCGCGGCGGCGGGGGCGAGCCCCGTGTCGAAGATGAACGTCCGGGCCGCGTTGACCAGGTGCTCGATCACCCGGGCCGGGCCGAGCACCGCTCCACCCTGGCTGCCGAGCGACTTGGACAGCGTCACCGTCACGACGACGTCGTCGGCGCCCGCCAGTCCCGCCGCGTGCGGGGCCCCGCGCCCGCCGTCGCCGAGCACGCCGAGACCGTGCGCGTCGTCG
Organism: Streptomyces sp. AC558_RSS880; assembly: GCF_019049255.1. Lineage (GTDB taxonomy): Bacteria > Actinomycetota > Actinomycetes > Streptomycetales > Streptomycetaceae > Streptomyces. The sequence goes on from NZ_JAGMUJ010000150.1 coordinate 287,624, forward strand.
AGCACCAGACCCGCGCCGTGCTCCCGGCACGCCGCGGCGAGCCCGGTGAGCGGGGCGGCGTCGCCGTCCACCGAGAACACCGTGTCGGACACCGCGACCGCGGGTCCGTCGTGCCCGTCCAGCGCCTTGCGCACGGCATCGGGATCGGAGTGCGCCGCGACCTGTGTCGTACCGCGGGCCAGCCGGCAACCGTCGATCAGCGAGGCGTGGTTGCCCGCGTCGGAGACGATCCTGGAGCCGTGCGGGGCCAGTGCGGTGACGGCGGCGAGGTTGGCCGCGTAGCCGGAGGAGAAGACCAGGGCCGCCTCGAAGCCGCAGAAGGCGGCCAGTTCGCGTTCCAGTTCGGTGTGGAGTGCGGTGGTGCCGGTGACGAGCCGGGAGCCCGTCGCCCCGCCGCCCCAGGTCCGCGCGGCCCGTGCGGCGCCCTCGGTGACCTCCGGATGCCGGGCCAGACCCAGGTAGTCGTTGCTCGCCAGATCGAGCAGCGGCGTGTCGGCGGCCCGGGGACGCAGGGTGCGTACGAGTCCGGCCCGGCGGCGCAGTTCCGCCTGCTCGTCGATCCAGCCGAACGCCATGGGTCCTCCGGGGTTTTTGTAGGCAGTGCACAGACATTAGCGGGAGGCCGGACGGACCACTGTGTGGCAATACCCACACCTCGAAGTGCCCCTGTTGTACGAACCCACCTTGGCCCGGGCGGGTCGGGTAGGACAGGATCGGCTCCCATGGACCTGCTGAACACGCTGGTGGACAAGGGGCTTCGGCGCGAGACGCCGACCCGCGGGGAAGCTCTGGCCGTCCTCGCGACGTCCGACGACGACCTGCTCGATGTGGTGGCCGCGGCCGGGAGGGTGCGGCGGCACTGGTTCGGCCGACGGGTGAAACTCAACTATCTCGTCAACCTCAAGTCCGGCCTGTGCCCGGAGGACTGCTCCTACTGTTCCCAGCGGCTCGGCTCCAAGGCCGACATCCTGAAGTACACCTGGCTCAAGCCGGACCAGGCGTCACAGGCGGCCGCCGCCGGTCTCGCGGGCGGCGCCAAGCGGGTGTGCCTGGTGGCCAGCGGCCGGGGTCCGACCGACCGTGACGTGGACCGGGTCTCCGAGACCATCAAGGCGATCAAGGACCAGAACGAGGGCGTCGAGGTGTGCGCCTGTCTCGGCCTGCTCTCCGACGGACAGGCGGAGCGGCTGCGCGAGGCGGGCGCGGACGCCTACAACCACAACCTCAACACGTCCGAGTCGACGTACGGAGACATCACGACCACCCACACGTACGCCGACCGGGTGGACACGGTGCGGAAGGCGCACGCCGCCGGTCTGTCGGCCTGCTCGGGCCTGATCGCCGGCATGGGCGAGAGCGACGAGGACCTGGTCGACGTGGTCTTCTCGCTGCGGGAGCTGGACCCGGACTCGGTACCGGTCAACTTCCTGATCCCGATGGAGGGCACGCCGCTCGCCAAGGAGTGGCACCTCACCCCGCAGCGGTGCCTGCGCATCCTGGCGATGACGCGGTTCGTCTGCCCGGACGTCGAGGTGCGGATCGCCGGCGGACGTGAGGTGCACCTGCGCACGATGCAGCCGCTCGCGCTGCACCTGGCCAACTCGATCTTCCTCGGTGACTACCTCACCAGCGAGGGCCAGGCCGGCAAGGCGGACCTGGAGATGATCGCGGACGCGGGGTTCGAGGTGGAGGGCACCGGTGAGGTGACGCTGCCCGAGCACCGCGCGGGCGGCGGCTGCGGCTCCCACGAGGGCGGCGGTGTGTGCGGTTCGGCGGCCGCGGGCTCCTGTGGGAGTGCGCCCGAGGAGCCCCGTACGGACCTGGTCGCCGTGCGCCGCCGGGGAGCCGGAACGGACCTCGCGCCCAATGCCTGAGCGGTCCGTCGCCGAACTGCTGGAGCTGGACCGGCGGCACGTCTGGCACCCGTACGGGCCCATGCCGGGCCGTCAGGAACCGCTCGTCGTGGAGTCGGCGAGCGGGGTACGGCTGAAACTCGCCGACGGCTCGGGCGAACTGGTCGACGGGATGTCGTCCTGGTGGTCGGCGATCCACGGCTACAACCACCCGGTGCTCAACGAGGCCGCGCGCGGGCAGCTGGAGCGGATGAGCCACGTGATGTTCGGCGGGCTCACCCACGAGCCCGCCGTGCGGCTGGCGAAGCTGCTCGTCGACATGGTTCCGGAGGGTCTGGAGCACGTGTTCCTCGCCGACTCCGGATCGGTGTCGGTCGAGGTCGCGGTCAAGATGTGCCTGCAGTACTGGCGTTCGCTGGGCCGGCCGGAGAAGCGGCGGCTGCTGACCTGGCGGGGCGGCTACCACGGCGACACCTGGCAGCCGATGTCGGTGTGCGACCCCGAGGGCGGGATGCACGAGCTGTGGTCCGGGGTACTGCCGCGTCAGGTGTTCGCCGAGGCCCCGCCCGCGGAGTACGAGGAGTCCTACGCCGGCCATCTGTGGGAGACGGTCGAGCGGCACGCCGGCGAGCTGGCCGCGGTGATCGTGGAGCCGGTGGTGCAGGGTGCGGGCGGGATGCGGTTCCACTCCCCCGCGTATCTGCGGGTGCTGCGCGAGGCGTGCGACGCGCACGGCGTGCTGCTGGTGTTCGACGAGATCGCGACCGGGTTCGGGCGCACGGGCGCGTTGTTCGCAGCGGAACACGCGGCGGTGACGCCGGATGTGATGTGTGTGGGCAAGGCGCTGACCGGCGGTTATCTGACCATGGCGGCGACGCTGTGCACCGCGCGGGTGGCCGAGGGCATCTCGCGCGGTGAGGTGCCGGTGCTGGCGCACGGGCCGACGTTCATGGGCAATCCGCTGGCGGCGGCCGTGGCCTGTGCCTCCGTCGAGCTGCTGCTCGGCCAGGACTGGCGCGCGGAGGTCGGGCGGATCGAGGCGGGCCTGCGGGAGGGGCTGGCACCGGCGGCCGGGCTGCCCGGGGTGCGGGACGTGCGGGTGCTCGGTGCCATCGGGGTCGTCCAGCTCGATCACGCCGTCGACGTGCGGGCGGCCACGGAGGCCGCCGTGCGTGAGGGCGTGTGGCTGCGGCCGTTCCGCGATCTGATCTACACCATGCCGCCGTACGTCACGGGTGACGTGGACGTGGCGCGCATCGCCCGCGCGGTGTGCGCGGCGGCGAAGGAGGGATGACATGCCGGTGTTGGTGATCACGGGCACGGGCACCGAGGTCGGCAAGACGGTGGTGACGGCCGCCCTCGCCGCGACGGCGCTGGCGGCGGGCCGGTCGGTGGCCGTGCTGAAGGCGGCGCAGACGGGGGTGCGGCCGGACGAGGCCGGGGACGCCGAGGAGGTCGCGCGGCTCGCCGGTGCGGTGACGACGGCCGAACTGGCCCGGTACCCGGATCCGCTGGCGCCGGCCACGGCGGCCCGCCGGGCCGGCCGGGCGCCGGTGCATCCGCACGAGGTCGCGGAGCGGGCCGCCAAGCTGGCCACGGAGCACGATCTGGTGCTGGTGGAGGGCGCGGGCGGGCTGCTCGTACGGTTCGACGCGGCCGGCGGAACGCTGGCGGACGCGGCGGCGCTGCTGTCCGCGCCGGTGCTGGTGGTGGCGTCGGCCGGGCTCGGCACCCTGAACGTCACGGAGCTGACGGCCCGTGAGCTGCGCGGCCGGGGGCTGGACCTGGCGGGTGTGGTGATCGGCAGCTGGCCCACCGAGCCCGACCTGGCCTCGCGGTGCAATCTGCTGGACCTGCCGGACGTGACCGGTGTCCCGCTGCTGGGCGCCGTACCGGCCGGGGCGGGCGCGCTGGACCCCGCCGGGTTCCGGGCCTCGGCACCGCACTGGCTGGAGCCCCGGCTGGAGGGGACCTGGGACGCGGAGACGTTCCGGGTGCGCGAGGCGCCCTGACGGCGAGCGGGGGTGCGGGGCGTCCGTTCGGGGGAGAATCGGCGTAGGCCCGTCCTGGGGGAGGCCCTCATGCAGCTACCGTCCGGCCGGTCCACGAAGGTGGAACGGGATGCCGTGCACCATCCGCTGTTCGCGCGGTACTACGCCCGGCTCAGCGTCGCCGCCGAGACCCGCGCGGGAATGGCCGGGGTGCGGCGCAGACTGATCGGCGGGCTGTCCGGCCGGGTGATCGAGGTCGGCGCGGGCAATGGTCTGAACTTCGCGCACTATCCGGGCACCGTCTCGGAGATCGTCGCCATCGAGCCGGAGCGGGGGCTGCGGGCGCTGGCCGTGGAGGCCGCCCTGCGCGCCCGGCTGCCGGTGGATGTCGTGCCGGGTGCGGCGGAGGCGCTGCCGGTCAAGAGCGAGGCGTTCGACGCGGCGGTGCTCTCACTGGTGCTGTGCAGCGTCCGGGACGTGCCGCGGGCGCTCGCGGAGCTGAGGCGGGTGCTGCGGCCGGGCGGCGAGGTGCGGTTCTTCGAGCACGGCCGGGGCGGCGGCCCGGTCATGCGCCTCACCCAGCGGGTGCTGGACCGGACGGTGTGGCCGCCGCTGGCCGGTGGCTGCCATGTGGCGCGTGACCCGGTCGGCGCGCTGCGTCGGGCGGGGTTCGAGCTCGGCCCCTACCGGCGGGTGCTGATGCCGGAGAAGGGGCCGGCGCTGCCCACCTCGTACTGCGTCATGGGCACCGCGTGGCGGCCGACGGGCGACGCGGCGGCCGACGGGAGCTGATCACTCGCACCAGCGGCGCAGCTCGGCGGCGATGTCGTCCACGGTCGCCTCGCCGGTCTTGACGAGCCGGGCCAGATCGCGCACCTGCTCGGGTGAGGTGACGACCTTCAGACCACTGGCGACGAGATAGGCGTACGCGACGGCGGAGGCGAAGAGGGCGTTGGACCGCTCCAGCGCGGGGATGTGGATCAGCAGCTGGAGCAGTGAGGCGGCGCGGGCGTGCGGGCCGTCGTAGACGGGGACGTCGAAGATCTCGGCCTCGTGGCGTGCGACGGCGGCGACGAGGGCGCCCCAGTCGGTGACCTGGGGGTCTCCCGGGGTCTGCCGCTCGGCGAGCATGAGCAGCCAGGCGAGGTCGATGCGCAGGTCGTTCAACGGCTCAGCGGCGGCCTTCGCGGGCGCCCTCGCGGTCGTTGCCGAACTCCTCGGCGAAGACGCTCTCGTACTGCTTCATGAAGTCGGCGGCGGCATCGACGAAGGCGCGGCCCGCCTCGCCGGTGTCCTGCCGGACCAGTTCCTCGATGTAGCGGTTCACGCTCATCCCGCGCGCCTGGGCACGTTCCCGCGCCGCGCGGGCGGTGCCCTCGTCCACGCGCACGTTCAGCTGGGTCTTCGCCATGCCTCGAAGCTAGCGCCGGGACGCTAGCAACGGCAAGTGCCGCGGCACGGTCGGAGACGTCGCGTACGGACGGGGCGGGGGACCGGCGGCCGGGGTCCGGATCGTGGAATGTCGTGCCGTGCGGGATCCCGCGTGCTGTGATCACCTCATGACCGAGCTGCGCATACGGGCCGCGACGCCCGAGGATCTCGACACCGTGCTGGCCTTCTGGAAGGTGGCCGCCGAGGGCACGAGCATCAGTGACGACCGGGACGGCGTGGAGCGGCTGGTCGCCCGCGATCCCGGGGCGCTGATCCTCGCGGAGAGCGGCGGCGAGCTGGCCGGCACGGTGATCGCGGGCTTCGACGGCTGGCGGTGCCATCTCTACCGGCTGGCGGTGCACCCGGACCGCCGTCGCCGGGGCATCGGCTCCGCGCTGCTGACCGCCGCGGAGGAGCGGTTCGTACGTCTGGGCGGGCGCCGCGCGGACGCGATGGTGCTCCAGGACAACGAGACGGCCCATCATGCATGGGGCGCCGCGGGGTACGCGCGGGAGGAACGCTGGCGGCGCTGGGTGAAGCCCCTCACCGGGTGATCCACGGCCCGACGGCATCCTTTTGCCGATCCTTTACCCTTGGACGGCCACCCGGTCCTCCATGAAAGGTTGTGTGCGTCCTCCCATGGGCGAGCCCTCCGGTCCGCGACATCGCGCATCTGTTCCCGTCCTGTCCGACCATGGGACAGAGGTGACCCGATGACCGAAGTGCTCCTCCTTCTGGCGGCGATCCTGCTGTCGCTCGCCTGCGGCGCCTTCGTCGCGGCCGAGTTCTCCCTCACCACGGTCGAACGGGCCGAACTGGAACGGGCCGTCGAGCGCGGCGAGCGGGGGGCCGCGGGCGCCCTCAAGGCCGTACGGAACCTCACCTTCCAGCTCTCCGGCGCGCAGCTCGGCATCACGGTCACCAACCTGGTGGTCGGCATGCTGGCCGAGCCGTCGATCGCCGCGCTGATCGCGGGCCCGCTGGAGGACGTCGGCGTCTCCGGTTCGGTGGCGCGCTCCCTCGCCCTGGTGATCGGCACGGCCCTGTCGACGGTGTTCCTGATGGTGGTCGGCGAGCTGGTGCCCAAGAACTGGGCGATCTCCTCGCCGCTCGCCGTCGCCAGACGGGTGGGCAACGCGCAGCGCTGGTTCAGCGCCGCCTTCCGCCCGTTCATCACACATCTGAACAACACGGCCAACCGCATAGTGCGCCGCATCGGCGTGGAGCCCGCCGAGGAGCTGGAGTCCGCGCGCGGGCCGCAGGAGCTCGCGGCGCTCGCCCGGCACTCCGCCCGGGCGGGCGCCCTGGAGCCGGACACCGCCGAGCTCTTCGTCCGCACCCTGAATCTCGTCGACCTCACCGCCGAGAACGTGATGACACCGCGCGTCCAGGTCATCGCCCTGGAGGTGCACGCCACCTGCGAGGACGTGGCGAACGTGACCCGGGCGACCGGACTGTCCCGGTTCCCCGTCTACCGCGACACCCTCGACGCGGTCGTCGGCACCGCGCACGTCAAGGACGTACTGGCGTTGCCCGCGGAGCGCCGTGCCCAGGTGCCCGTGTCGGAGCTGATGCGCGAGCCGCTGCTGGTCCCCGGATCGCTCACCGTCGACCGTCTCCTCGACCGGCTCTCCGGGCGGCGCACCATGGCCGTGGTGATCGACGAGTACGGCGGCACGGCCGGTGTGGCCACGCTGGAGGACATCGTCGAGGAGGTCGTCGGCGAGGTCCGCGACGAGCACGACCCGCACGAGACCCCCGACCTGGTCCGGGCCGGCACCGACGAGAGCGGGCGCTCCCTGTTCTCGGCCGACGGCTTCGCGCGCGTGGACCAGCTCGCCCGGGTCGGCCTGCGCGCGCCGGAGGGGCCGTACGAGACCCTCGCCGGACTCGTGGCGGCCGAGCTGGGCCGGATCCCGGCCGCCGGCGACACCTTCGAGGTCGCCGGCTGGCGCCTGGACGTGGTGGACGCCACCGGCCGCCGCGCGGCACGCGTCCTGCTGCACGCGCCCCTCGACGACCGGCACACGACGGAACGGCACACGACGGAACGGCGGACGGCCGGGACCACGGATGACAGGGGGACGCGGCGATGACCGCCGTACAGCTGCTGATCGGTCTGGCGACGCTGGTCGTCAACGCCTTCTTCGTCGGCGCCGAGTTCGCGCTGATCTCGGTCCGCCGCAGCCAGATCGAGCCGTACGCCGACCGGGGCGACCGGCGCGCGAAGAGCGTGCTGTGGGGTCTGGAGCACGTGTCCGCGCTGATGGCGGCCGCGCAGCTCGGCATCACGCTGTGCACGCTGATCCTCGGTGTCGTCGCCGAGCCGGCCATCGAGCACCTGCTCGAACCGGTGTTCCACGCGGTGGGTGTCCCGGAGGGCGCGGGGCACGCGGTGTCGTTCGTGATCGCGCTGGCGCTCGCGACGTATCTGCACATGCTGCTCGGCGAGATGGTGCCGAAGAACATCGCGCTCGCCGAACCGGTGCGCAGCGCCCTGCTGCTGGGCCCGCCGCTGGTGGCGCTGTCCCGCGCGCTGCGCCCGGTGATCTTCACGATCAACGCGTTCGCCAACGCGCTGCTGAAGCTGATGCGGGTCGAGACACGCAACGAGGTCGTCGCGTCCTTCTCGGACGCCGAGCTGGCCCAGATCGTGAAGGACTCCGGCGAGGCGGGCCTCATCGACGACCGCGCGCGGGAACGGCTGCACGACGCGCTGGAGCTGGGCCGGCGGCCCGTACGGGACGTGGTGATGCCGCTGGAACGCGTCGTCTACGCGAGCGTGGGGGTCACCCCGGAGGGGCTGGAGCGGCTGTCGGCGGAGTTCGGGTTCTCCCGCTTCCCGGTGGTGGACGAACAGCGGCGGATCGTCGGCTACCTGCACGTGAAGGACGCCCTCGACGCCTCGCCGCGGGACCTGCCGTTCCGGCTGGGTGACATGCGGCCCATCGCACGCGTGCGGGAGAGCACACCGATGGACGACGTCCTCACCGCCATGCGGGGCAGCCGCACGCATCTGGCGGCCGTCCTCGGGACCGACGGGCGGCTGGCCGGGCTGGTGACCATGGAGGACGTGCTGCAGGAGCTGTTCGGGCAGCGGACCTGAGTCCGGGACAGGGCGACCGACCGGCGGGTATGTGCCGCGGGATACCATCTGTGTCGCCATGCAGACGAACCCCACCTACAGCAGCCTCGTCGCCCTGGGCGACTCCTTCACCGAGGGCATGTCGGACCTCCTCCCCGACGGCACCTACCGGGGCTGGGCCGACCTCCTCGCCGCGCGGATGGCGGCCACCGCGCCCCATTTCCGGTACGCCAACCTCGCGGTGCGCGGCAAACTGATCCAGCAGATCGTCGACGAGCAGGTCGAGGTCGCCGCCGCCATGCGGGCCGACGTCGTCACCCTGGTCGGCGGGCTCAACGACACCCTGCGGCCCAAGTGCGACATGGGACGGGTGCGGGACCTGCTGACGGAGGCCGTGGAGCGGCTGGCGCCGCACTGCGGGCAGTTGGTGCTGATGCGCAGCCCCGGCCGCCGGGGGCCGGTCCTGGAGCGCTTCCGCCCGCGCATGGAGGCGCTGTTCGAGTGCGTCGACGAGCTCGCCGAGAAGCACGGCGCGCTGGTCGTCGACCTGTACGGGGCGCCGTCGCTCGCCGACCCCCGGCTGTGGGACGTGGACCGGCTGCACCTGACCGCGGACGGGCACCGCAGGGTCGCGGAGGCGGTCTGGCAGACGCTGGGCCACACACCGGAGGACCCCGAGTGGCACCTGCCCCCGGAGGCGACGCTGCCGCCGCGCTGGGTGGCACGACGGGTCGCGGACGCGCGGTTCGCCCGGCAGCACCTGCTGCCGTGGATCGGCCGCCGGCTCACCGGCCGTTCCTCCGGCGACGGTCTGCCGCCGAAGCGGCCCGAGCTGCTGCCGTACGAGGGCCTGTAGCGCCTCCTTGTGGTTTCCTCCAGGTCACCCGGTGGCGCCGACCTGCAGGAATCGCCAGTAGACTCCGTGCACGTGACTGCTGCGCCCGCCAAGCCCCGTATCCCGAACGTCCTCGCCGGACGCTACGCCTCCGCCGAGCTCGCCACGCTCTGGTCGCCCGAGCAGAAGGTGAGGCTGGAGCGGCAGCTCTGGCTCGCCGTGCTGCGGGCCCAGAAGGACCTCGGGATCGAGGTGCCCGACGCGGCGATCGCCGACTACGAGCGTGTCCTCGACACCGTCGACCTGGCCTCGATCGCCGAGCGCGAGAAGGTCACCCGGCACGACGTGAAGGCGCGGATCGAGGAGTTCAACGACCTCGCCGGGCACGAGCACGTGCACAAGGGAATGACCTCCCGCGACCTCACCGAGAACGTCGAGCAGCTGCAGATCCGGCTCTCGCTGGAGCTGATGCGCGACCGTACGGTGGCCGTGCTGGCGCGCCTCGGCAAGCTGGCCGGTGAGTACGGCGAGCTGGTCATGGCCGGCCGCTCGCACAACGTGGCCGCGCAGGCCACCACCCTCGGCAAGCGGTTCGCCACCGCCGCCGACGAGCTGCTCGTCGCGTACGGCCGGGTGGAGGAGCTGCTGGGCCGCTACCCGCTGCGCGGCGTCAAGGGCCCGGTCGGCACCGCGCAGGACATGCTGGACCTGCTCGGCGGCGACGCGGACAGGCTCGCGGAGCTGGAGCGGCGGGTCGCCGGGCACCTGGGCTTCTCGCAGGCGTTCACGAGCGTCGGTCAGGTCTACCCGCGCTCGCTGGACTACGAGGTCGTCACCGCGCTGGTGCAGCTGGCCGCCGCGCCGTCGTCGCTGGCGAAGACGATCCGGCTGATGGCCGGGCACGAGCTGGTGACCGAGGGTTTCAAGCCGGGCCAGGTCGGCTCGTCCGCGATGCCGCACAAGATGAACACCCGCTCCTGCGAGCGCGTCAACGGCCTGATGGTGATCCTGCGCGGCTACGCCTCGATGACCGGCGAGCTGGCCGGCGACCAGTGGAACGAGGGTGACGTGTCCTGCTCGGTGGTGCGCCGGGTCGCGCTGCCGGACGCGTTCTTCGCGCTCGACGGCCTGCTGGAGACGTTCCTGACGGTGCTCGACGAGTTCGGCGCCTTCCCGGCGGTCGTGGCCCGTGAGCTGGACCGCTACCTGCCGTTCCTCGCCACCACCAAGGTGCTGATGGGCGCCGTGCGCGCGGGCGTCGGCCGCGAGGTCGCGCACGAGGCGATCAAGGAGAACGCCGTCGCCACCGCCCTGGCGATGCGTGAGCAGGGTGCCGAGCGCAACGACCTCCTCGACAAGCTGGCCGCCGACGAGCGGCTGCCGCTCGACCGGGCTGGGCTGGAGACGCTGATGGCGGACAAGCTGTCCTTCACCGGTGCCGCGAGCGACCAGGTCGCCACCGTCGTCGGCCGCGTCGACGAGATCGTCAAGCAGCGCCCGGAGGCCGCCGGATACACCCCCGGGGCGATCCTCTGACGCGCTTCACCCAGGCGGAGCTGGAGGCCGCCCGCGACCGCCTCGTACCGGATGTGGTCGCGGACGGCCTGCGCGTGCTGTTCTGCGGCATCAACCCCGGTCTGATGACGGCCGCGACCGGCCACCACTTCGCCCGCCCCGGCAATCGCTTCTGGCCGGCCCTGCACCGCTCCGGTTTCACGCCCCGGCTGCTGCGGCCGTCGGAGCAGCGGGAGCTGCTGTCGTACGGGCTCGGGATCACCAATGTGGTGGCGCGGGCGACCGCGCGGGCCGACGAGCTGAGCGCCGAGGAGTACCGGGAGGGCGGGCGGCTGCTCACCCTGAAGGTGGCCCGGCTGCGGCCGCGGTGGCTGGCCGTGGTGGGGGTCACCGCGTACCGCGCGGCGTTCGACGACCGGAAGGCACGGGTCGGACCGCAGGCACGGACCATCGGCGACACCCGGGTGTGGGTGCTGCCCAATCCCAGCGGGCTGAACGCCCACTGGACGCCGGCGACGCTGGCGGAGGAGTTCGGACGGCTGCGGGAGGCCGCGACCGGGCGGTGACGGCCGGGGGTCAGGGCGGGGGTGTCTCCGCGACCACCGCCAGCAGCCGGATCCCGTCGTCCGGGTCCCGGTCGGCGACCGCGACGGCGACCCAGCGGCCGGTGCCCTGCACCTCCCACAGCCGGGCCGAACCGACGCGGGCGCCGAGCCAGGCCCACGGCCCTGGGGTCTCCTCCCGCTCCGTGCGCGGCAGGACCGTCCGCGGGTTCCACGGACCGGTGTCACCCCAGCGGGAGGCCAGCACCTCGTACACGGCGTCGCGGGCCTTCTCGAACCGGTCCACCGTGACCGCCCGCCGCGCGGGATCGCCGTCCGGCCCGTCATCGGTCTCCAGCACGGCGACGTGGTGGCCCGGTCCCCCGAAGCCGGTGTCCGACGGGCCGTGCTCCGCCGGGAAGGGGCGGAAGCACAGTTCGTCGATGAGGGCGATGTGCCGGGCGATGTTCACGGGGTCCAGTAAACCCGCCGCCCTCGGTGATCGGCGGGGCGGCGGCCGACTTCCGGTCAGGCGTCACGGCGGCGCAGGCTCCACGCCCCGGCCAGAAGAGCGGCGGCCGTCCACAGCGCGGTCACCGCGAGTCCCGGCCAGGGGCCGAGGGTTCCGTCGTAGCTCTCGTACAGGACCACCTGTCCGGCCCGGTCGGGCAGGAAGTCGACGACGGTGCCGGCCTTGTCGCCGATCACGAAGGAGACGACGAGGATGAAGGGGATCAGCACGGACAGCGTGGCCACTCCGCTGCGCAGCAGGGTCGCGAGGCCCGCGGCGAACAGGGCCATCAGCGTGAGGTAGAGGCCGCAGCCCACGACACCGCGGATCTGCTCGGCCGGGGTGAGGCCGCTCGCCGCCGGGCCGAGCCCCGCCCGCGCCGCCAGGAGGGCGGCCAGGGAGGTCGGCAGGCTCACGGCCAGCACGAGGACGGCGATGGCCGTGGCCTTCGCGGCGAACCAGCGCCCGCGCCGCGGGACCGCGGCCAGCGAGAGCCGCAGGGCGCCCTCGTGGTACTCCGCCGATACGGCCATGGCACCGAAGGAGATGGCGGCGATCTGTCCCAGTGTGACACCGGACAGGGCCGTGAACAGCGGGTCGAACTCCGGGTCCGACGCGCCGTCCATCCCGGCGATCGCGGAGAACGCCGTGGTCACGGCGAACAGCGCGAACAGGGCTCCGGGGAGCGAGCGGACGGTGCGGATCTTCAGCCACTCGGCGTGGAGAACAGGTGCGAACTGCATGGTCAGGCCTCCTGGGGCTGCGCGGCGAACTCGGTCTCGGCGGCGGTCAGGTCCAGATAGGCCTGTTCCAGCGTGCCCTCGTCCGCCGTGAGTTCGAGGATCGGCACCCCGGCGGCGGAGGCGAGGCCTCCGATGTCTTCCACGCGCGCGTCCGGCACGGTCCAGTGGCCGTCGGGGTGTTCCACGGCGTCGTGACCGTGCCCGGCGAGGACGCTCCTGAGGGCGGTGGGGTCGGAGGTGCGGACGCGGACGGCGGGGCGCACGCGCGCGTCGATGAACTCCCGCATCGGGGTGTCCGCGAGGAGACGGCCCCGCCCGAGGACGACGAGGTGGTCGGCGAAGGAGGCGGTCTCGTTCATCAGGTGGCTGGAGACCAGGACGGTCCGCCCCTCGTCCGCGAGCCGGCGCAGCAGGGTGCGGATCCACACGATGCCTTCCGGGTCGAGGCCGTTGGACGGCTCGTCGAGCATGACGACCTCCGGGTCGCCGAGCAGCGCGGCGGCGATGCCCAGCCGCTGGCGCATGCCCAGGGAGTAGGTCCGCACCCGACGGCGCCCCGCCGGTCCCAGGCCGGTCTCCTCCAGCACCTCGTCGACCCGGCGGTCCGGGATCCGGTGGCTCGCCGCCAGGACGCGCAGATGGTCGCGGCCGGTGCGGGAGCCGTGCGCGGCCTGCGCGTCGAGCAGGGCGCCGACGTGGCGCAGAGGGTCCTGGAGGGTGGCGTACGCACGGCCGCCGAGGGTGGCGGAGCCGGACGTGGGGTGGTCGAGGCCGAGCACCAGGCGCATGGTGGTGGACTTGCCGGCGCCGTTGGGGCCGAGGAATCCGGTGACGCGGCCGGGCAGGACGCGGAAGGAGAGGTGGTCGACGGCTCGCCGGGGGCCGTACTCCTTGGTGAGGTCCTGGACGTCGATGCTGGTCATGGCAGCAGCGTGACGCCTCGTACGGGGGCGGGGCCTCCCCCGCCGGTGGAGATCGTCTCCCCCGTGCGGGGGAGGTCTCCTGTCAGTGGCGGCTGGCACGATGACGGAATGGTCCGCTTGCTGCGCCCGTTCGGTCGGGCGGTGACGTACACACGGTTGCTGCATCTGTTCCTCGCGATCGTGTGGCCGTCGCTGTGGCTGTTCGTCCAGGAGGCGTGGTGGACCTGGGCTGCGGCGGCCCTGGTGCTCGTACCCGCCGGGCTGGTGCCCGCGATGCGCACCGTGGAGGGGTTGCAGGCCAGGCTGCTGCTGACCGGTCAGCGGCACGACAGCGAGAGCACCGGCGTCGTCGTCACGCCGTCCGCCTCCTGGAGCGACCGGGGCAGGCTCATCGTGTGGCTCCAGGCGCGGCTGCTGATCGGCTGCGCGACCTCCCTGCTCACCGTGCAACTGCTCATGGTCATCGTGGACTTGACGGCGGCGACGTTCGGCAGGGACACGGCCTCCGGCGAGTTGCTCCTCCTCGAGGGCCACGACTGGTGGCACGTCCTCCTGCTCCCCCCGGCCCTGGCGACCCTGGCGGCGACCGTGGTCGCCTCGGGCCGCCTGATCACGGCACTGGCCCACCGCCTGCTCGGCCCCTCCCCCGCCGAGCGGCTGGCCGCCCTGGAGGAACGCACCGAGCAGCTCCTGGAGCGCACCCGTATCGCCCGGGAACTCCACGACTCCATCGGCCACGCCCTGACCGTGGCCGTCGTGCAGGCGGGTGCCGCCCGCGCGGCCGGTGATCCCGCCTTCACCGACCGGGCCCTGGAGGCCATCGAGGAGACCGGCCGGGCCGCGCTGGAGGACCTGGAGCGGGTCCTCGGCGTCCTGCGCGAATCCGGGCGGCCGGCCGGCGGGCGGCCGACCCTCACGGACGCCGGCCGGCTGCTGGAGTCCGCGCGGGCTTCCGGCGCGGAGGTCGACGCCGGCATGACCGGGCCCCTGGACACCGTGCCCGGGCCGGTTTCCCGCGAGGGGTACCGCATCCTCCAGGAGGCCCTGACCAATGTGCTGCGGCACGCGGGTGCCGTCCCCGTGCGGGTCCGTGTCGCGGTCGACGACGGCTCGCTCGGCCTGGAGGTCCGCAATCCGTTCACCGGGGCGGCACCCGGGCCCGGCCGGGGCAGCGGCCTGCGCGGCATACGCGAGCGCGCGGCCCTGTTGGGCGGGCAGGCGCACACCGGCCCCGACCGGGGTGACTGGCAGGTGCGGGTGGAACTGCCGTTGCGCTGATCTACGCTGGCCGGATGCCGGTCACCGTTCTGCTCGTCGACGACGAACCCCTCGTACGCGCCGGCCTGCGCGCCGTGCTGGAGGCACAGCCGGACATCGAGGTGGTCGGGGAGGCGGCCGACGGCGCGGCGGTGATTCCGCTGGTGCGGCGGCTGCGTCCGGACGTGGTCGCCATGGACGTGCGCATGCCGCTGCTGGACGGGATCGAGGCCACGCGCGCGCTGCTGCGGTCGGTCGACGCGCCGCCGAAGATCCTCGTCGTGACGACGTTCGAGAACGACGAGTACGTGTACGGGGCGCTGCGCGCGGGCGCCGACGGGTTCCTGCTGAAGCGGGCGCGGCCCGCGGAGATCGTGCACGCGGTGCGGCTGGTCGCCGAGGGCGAGTCGCTGCTGTTCCCCGCCTCGGTGCGCCGGCTCGCGGCCGAGTACGCCGACGGTGACGGCAACCGCGCGGCCCGCGACGTGCTGGAGCGAGCGCGGCTGACCGGGCGCGAGGAGGAGGTGCTGCGGCTGATGGCGCGGGGCCTGACGAACGCGGAGATAGCGGCGCGGCTGGTGGTGGGGACGGAGACGGTGAAGTCCCATGTGAGCGCCGTGCTGGCGAAGCTGGGGGCGCGGGACCGGACCCAGGCGGTGATCGCGGCCTACGAGTCGGGCTTCGTGGCGCCGGGCTGAACCTCGCCCCGGGCCGCTCCCGCCCGGAGGTCGCCGGGGTCCGCCGCGCCGAGTACGATCCGCCCAACACGCGCACGAGCTGGGAGGACGGACGGTGGGTCGGCTGACCGGCGGGGACCCCTCGCTGCTGCGAAGGATCAACTCCGCGGTGGTGCTGCACGCGTTGCGGGCCACGGACTGCGCGACGCTGACCGAGGTGACCCGGGTGACGGGGCTGTCCCGGCCGACCGTCGAGGGCGTCGTGGAGGGGCTCATCGAGGCGGGTCTCGTCGTGGAGACGGCGGCCGGGGAGGGCGCCGCGCGGCGGCAGGGGCGGCCGGCCCGGCGGTTCCGGTTCCGGGCGGAGGCCGGGCATCTGCTCGGCCTGGAGATCGGGGTGCACCGGGTGGCGGCGCTGCTGGCCGATCTGGACGGCCGGGTGATCGGCGCGCAGGCGCGGGACGTCGACGAGACCGTCGACGCCGACGAGCGGCTGGAGCGGATCGGCACGGCCGTCGCGGAGCTGCTGCGGCGGGCCGGTGTTCCGCGCGGCTCGCTGCGGGCCGTGGGTGTGGGCACGCCGGGGATCGTGGAGGCGGACGGCACGGTGCGGCTGGGCACGGCGCTGCCGGGCTGGACGGGCCTCGGCCTCGGCGAGCGGCTGAGCCGGTCCTTCAAGTGTCCGGTGCTGGTGGAGAACGACGCCAACGCGGCTGTCGTCGCCGAACACTGGAAGGGCGCCGCCAGGGGGACCGACGACGTGGTGTTCGTGCTGGCCGGGCTGAGCCCGGGCGCCGGCTCACTGATCGGCGGGCGGCTGCACCGGGGGTACGGCGGGGCGGCCGGCGAGATCGGGGCACTGCATCTGCTGGGCCGGGAGGCGACCCCCGAAACCCTGCTGTCCACCACGGACGAGCCGCTGCACCCGCTCGACGAGCAGGCGGTCGCCGAGGTCTTCGCCCAGGCCCGTGAGGGCGACACGCGGGCGCTGGCGGCCATGGACCGGTTCATCCGCCGGCTCGTCCACGACGTGGCGGCGCTGGTGCTGGCCCTCGACCCGGAGCTGGTCGTGATCGGCGGCTGGGCGGCCGGCCTGGACGGCGTCCTGGAGCCGCTGCGCCGCGAGCTGGCCCGCTACTGCCTGCGCCCGCCGAAGGTCACCCTGTCCCACCTCGGCGAGGCGGCGGTCGCCACCGGCGCGGTCCGTCTCGCCCTCGACCACGTGGAGGAACAACTCTTCGCGGTGGAGGGCACGGTGACGGCCCGCCGCTAGCGGGCGCGTCCGTTCGGCGCCCCCCGCGCGCCCCAGCCCCGGGCCCTTGAGGCACCGGGGGAGGCACGGCTGCCCGCAGCGGCAGGCGTTCCCGCGGGCAATCGTGCCGCAGGGCGGCACGGGTGGGCGCGACGGCACCCCGCTGACGCCGGGCTGCGTGACACCCCCCGCTGAGCTGCCCCCTGGTGCCTGCTGGGCGGTGGCAGGTCTTGCTCGCCGGCGCTTGCCGGGTGCCGCTGCGGCGGTGCGGGCTGCCCGCAGCGGCGGTCGGCGCGATGTCAGGACGCGCGGCGTTCCGGGCCGTGGTGGATCTCGACGCCGCCGCTGTCCCCGAAGGTCAGGCGGCAGGTGTCCGCGCGGTAGGTGGCCACGGAGAGCGCGGCGGTGCGGCCCCGGGCGATGAAGCGGGTGGTGACGACGAGGACGGGCGCACCGGGCAGACGGTCCAGCTCGCGCGCGTCGTCCGCGCGGGCGGAGCCGAGCTCCACCGCGTTCTCCTGCCGCTCCAGCTCCAGGCGCTGCAGTTCCCGCAGCACGGCGCGCGCGCGTGCCGTGCCGGACGGCGCGTCGATGCCGGACAGGTCCGGGACCGAGTCCGCCGGGATGTAGAGGAGTTCGGCGGCGACGGGCTGGCCGTGGGAGACGCGGGAGCGCCGCACGACGTGCACGGACTCGTCGCGGCCGGTCACCAGCGTCTCGGCGACGGCGGCGGGCGGCACCTCGAGCGCGCAGTCGAGGGTCTGCCAGGCGTCGTGCGGCCCGCCCGGCCAGGCGTGCTGGGCCGTGCCGACGGACACGCCCATGCGCGGCGGGGCGACCGTGGTGCCCACACCGCGGCGGCGCTGCAGCCTGCCTTCGAGTTCGAGTTGTTCCAGGGCCTGCCGGAGCGTGGCGCGGGCGACGCCGAAGCGGGCGGCGAGGTCGCGCTCGTTGGGCAGGACCTCGCCCACGGAGAACTCCGAGTCCAGCGCCTCGCTGAGCACGGTCCTGAGGTGCCAGTACTTCGGTTCCGGCACCGTTTCCAGCTGCGTGGTCCCCACCCTGTCCTCCACGATCGCCGTGTCCGGCCGCGTTTTAGCGCCCTTGTTTATTAAAGGTTGTTTCACTTATCTGTGACCATAAGGCGCCCCTCATCCTTGGTCAATACCAATCGGGCACGACGACGGGCCCCGTCGCGGCGGGGGCGTCGGCGCGGGGCGTCGCTGCGGGACGTCGGTGCGGGGGCTTCTACCGGACCGCGGCGAGCGAACGCAGCTTGTCGGGATTGCGGATGACGTACACCGTCCGGACGCGCCCGCCGGCGACGTCGAGCTGGACGACGGAGTCGGGCTCGTCACCGGACAGGACGAGCACCGCGGGGCCGCCGTTGAGCTCCAGGAAGCGGAAGGAGAGGTCCGGCACGCTCTTGCGGGCGACGCCGAGGAGGAAGCGGCCCACGTGGTCGGCGCTCTCCAGGACCCGCAGCGGGGCCCGCGACTTGCCGCCGCTGTCGCCGACCAGACGCGCGTCCGGGGCGAGCAGTTCCAGCAGGCCCTCCAGGTCGCCGTCGGCCGCCGCGGCCAGGAAGCGTTCGGTGAGGTCGCGGCGCTCGGCGGGGTCGACCTCGTAGCGCGGGCGGCGTTCCTCGACGTGCTTGCGGGCCCGGCCGGCGAGTTGGCGTACGGCCGGTTCGCCGCGGTCGAGCACGGCGGCGATGTCGGCGTACGGATAGCCGAACGCCTCCCGCAGCACGAACACCGCGCGCTCCAGCGGCGACAGGGACTCCATGACGACGAGGACGGCGAGGGAGACGGAGTCGGCGAGGACGGCCCGTTCGGCGGCGTCCGGGACGGTGTCGCCGAAGTCGGTGACGTAGGGCTCGGGCAGCCACGGGCCGACGTACGTCTCGCCGCGCGCCTTGATCTGGCGCAGCCGGTCGATGGCGAGGCGGGTGGTGACGCGCACCAGGTAGCCGCGCGGTTCGCGCACCTCGGCCCGGTCGCCGCCCGACCAGCGCAGCCACGCGTCCTGCACCACGTCCTCCGCGTCGGCCACCCGGCCCAGCATGCGGTAGGCGACCCCCAGGAGGACGGGGCGGTGTTCCTCGAAGACGTCGGTCACGGTGTCGGTGGTCACGCCACCATCCCAGCCGACCCGCGCGGTCGTGTCCAGGCGGCACCGGCCGTCGGCCGTCGGGACACGCCCACCGGGGGCTACCCGCCAGTAGCAATTGCTGACAAGCTGTCTACGACGCCGGGCGGCGTCCGTTTCCGCGAGTCCCAGACGAGGAGCACCCTCATGTCCGCGACCGTCTCCTTCGAGGTCACCTCTCCCCTCGGCCCGCAGACCGTGACCCTGTCCTACGCGCGCGTGGGCCGCGGCGAACCGCTGCTCCTGCTGCACGGCATCGGCCATCACCGCCAGGCCTGGGACCCGGTGGTGGACATCCTGGCGACCGAGCGCGAGGTGATCGCCGTGGACCTGCCCGGTTTCGGCGCCTCCCCGTCGCTGCCCGCCGGCCTCGTCCACGACCTGCCGACCATGAACGCCGCCCTGGGCGCCCTGTGCGAGGAGCTGGAGCTCGGCCGGCCGCATGTCGCGGGCAACTCGCTCGGCGGCCTGCTGGCCCTGGAACTCGGCCGGGAACGGCTCGTACGGTCCGTCACCGCCCTGTCCCCGGCGGGCTTCTGGACGCAGGCCGAGCGGCGGTACGCCTTCGGCGTGCTGATCGGCATGCGGCGGATCGCGGAGCGGATGCCGCTTCCGCTGGTCGAGCGCCTCGCCCGCTCCGCGGCCGGCCGGGCGGCGCTGACCAGCACCATCTACGCCCGCCCGGGGCGCCGTTCCCCCGAGGCCGTGGTCGCCGAGACGCTCGCGCTCGCCGGGGCCACCGGTTTCGCCGAGACCCTCCGCGCGGGCACCGCCGTACGGTTCACCGACGACGTGCCCGGCATCCCGGTGACCGTCGCCTGGGGCGCCCGGGACCGGCTGCTGATCCCCCGGCAGGGCGTCCGCGCCAAGCGGATCATCCCCCGGGCCCGGCTGGTCCGGCTGCCCGGCTGCGGTCACGTCCCGATGAACGACGACCCGGCGCTGGTCGCGCGCGTCATCCTCGACGGCAGCCGCTGAGGGCGGGCCGTACGGCGCCACCCCTGTTCCCGGAACGCCTAGTGTGGCCCTGTCATGACGTCACCGCAGACCGGCCCCGAAGGGCCCGCCGCCTCCTCCGCCTGGGAGTTGCTGCTGCCCGCCGCCTCCGCACCGGCACGCGCGCGCGGCCGTTCGCTGCAGGCCGCGCTGCGCGAGGCGGTGCGGTCGGGGCGGCTCGCCCCGGGGACCCGGCTGCCGTCGAGCCGTGACCTGGCCGCCGACCTCGGCGTCTCGCGGGGGCTGATCACGGAGGCGTACGAGCAGTTGACGGCGGAGGGTTATCTGCGCTCCGGCCGGGGCTCCGGGACGTGGGTGGGAGCGGCGGTACGGGCCGCCCGCCCGCGCGCCCTCGACCTCGCCCCGCGCACCCCCGGCGCCCGCGCGGACTTCGTCCCCGGCACACCCGACCTGTCGTTGTTCCCCCGCGCGGCATGGGCGGCGGCGCAGCGCGGGGTGCTCGCGGACCTTCCGCACCAGGAGCTGGGTTACCCCGATCCGCGCGGGCTGCCCCGGCTGCGTACGGCACTGGCCGGACTGCTCGCGCGGCGCCGGGGCGTGGTGGCCGATCCCGAGCGGATCGTGGTGGTCTCCGGGGTGGCGCAGGCGACGGCGCTGCTCGGATTCGCCCTCCGCGCGCGCGGGTTGCGCGCCGTCGCCGTGGAGGATCCCGGCAGTCCGCAGCACGAGTCCCTGTACGCCGCCGCCGGGGTCACCGCCGTACCCGTACCGGTGGACGGCGAAGGGCTCACGATGGAGCCGCTGCGGGCCTCGGGGGTGCGGGCGGCCGTCGTGACGCCGGCGCACCAGTTCCCCACCGGCATCGCGTACTCCGCGCGGCGCCGGGCCGAACTGCTCGACTGGGCGCGGTCCGTGGACGGGATCGTCCTGGAGGACGACTACGACGGCGACTTCCGCTACGACCGGGCGCCCGTCGGCGCCCTCCAGGGGCTCGACCCCGAGCACGTGGCCTACACCGGCTCGGTCAGCAAGTCCCTCGCCCCGGGGCTGCGGCTCGGCTGGCTGCTGGTGCCGCAGGGGTGGGCCGAGGAGGTGGTGGAGCGCAAGCGCACCATGGATCTCGGCCACCCCACCCTGGACCAGGCGCTGTTCGCCCGGTTCCTGGAGCGCGGCGACTACGACCGTCAGCTGCGCCGCTGCCAGCGCGCCTACCGCGAGCGGCGCGACGCCCTGGTCGCCGCGCTCGGGGAGCACTTCCCGGGCGCCGGGGTGTCCGGGATCGCGGCGGGGCTGCACGTGATCGTCTCACTGCCCGGGCGCTACGGGCCGCGGGAGCGTTTCCTCGCGCGCGTGGCGGAGGCCGGTGTGGCGGTGCGCCCGCTCACGGAGTACGCGCACGACGAGGTGCCGGAGGAGGGCGTACGGCTCGTGCTGGGCTACGCGCACGTGGCGCCCGCGCGGATCCACGAGGGGGTGCGTCTGATGGCGGAGGCCGCCGCCCGGTAGGTGCCCGCTCCCCCGCCCGTGCGAGTTGTTCACCCGGTGTTCGTGTGCGGGCCGCGCCGTCCGAGTAGGTGTGGTCGCGCACACTGGCCGGATCCCGTCCCTGGAGGCGCATCCATGTCACACCGTCCGCTCCCCGGCCGTCGCGCCGTTCTGCGCGGCTCGCTCGCGGCCTCGGCGGCCCTGACCCTGCCCACCGCGCTCGGCACGGCGCCCGCCTTCGCCCTCTCCGGGCGCCCGCGGGCCGAATGGGGCGTGCAGACCGGCGACGTCACCCGTGACTCGGGGCTGGTGTGGGTGCGCTCCGACCGTCCGGCGCGGATGATCGTCGAGACGTCGGCGACCGAATCGTTCCGCCGCCCGCGCAGATGGCACGGTCCGCTGCTCGGCGCGGGCACCGACTTCACCGGTACGACCCGGCTGCACGGGCTGCCGTCCGGCGAGCAGATCCACTACCGGGTGCTGCTCGCCGACCCCGACGACCCGCGCCGCACCGGTGAGCCGGTCACCGGCACGTTCCGCACGGTCGCCGCCCGGCGCCGGGACGGTGTGCGGTTCCTGTGGTCGGGCGACCTGGCGGGACAGGGCTGGGGCATCAATCCCGACTTCGGCGGCTACCGCATCTTCGACGCGATGGCCCGGCTCGACCCCGACTTCTTCCTGTTCAGCGGTGACACCGTCTACGCCGACGGACCCATCTCCGCGACCGCCGCCCTGCCGGACGGCGGCGTCTGGCGGAACGTCACCACCGAGGAGAAGGCCAAGGTCGCCGAGACCCTGGCCGAGTTCCGGGGCAACTTCCGCTACAACCTGCTCGACGAGAACCTGCGCCGGTTCAACGCCCAGGTGCCGTCCATCGTGCAGTGGGACGACCACGAGGTGCGCAACAACTGGTACCCGGGCCAGCGGATCGCGGAGACGGACGCCCGGTACACGGAGAAGAGCGTCGACGTGCTGGCCGCCCGGGCGCGGCGCGCGTTCAGCGAGTACTTCCCGATGTCCACGCTGCGGCCGGGCGCCCGGGAGGGCCGGGTGTACCGGGTGCTGCGGCAGGGACCGCTGCTCGACGTGTTCGTGCTGGACATGCGGACGTACCGCAACGCCAACTCCTCAGGTGACCAGACCGTGGACCCGCAGGGCATCCTCGGGCGGGAGCAGCTGGAGTGGCTCAAGCGGGAGCTGTCGCGGTCGCGGGCGGTGTGGAAGGTGATCGCCGCCGACATGCCGATCGGCCTCGTCGTGCCCGACACGAGTGAGGGCGGTCGACACGTCGAGGCGGTGGCCCAGGGCGACCCGGGGGCGCCGCTGGGCCGGGAGCTGCAGATCGCGGAGCTGCTGCGGTTCGTCAAGCACCGGCGGATCACCGGCACGGTGTGGCTGACGGCCGACGTTCACCACACCTCGGCGCAGCACTACCAGCCCTCGCGGGCCGCGTTCGGCGACTTCGAGCCGTTCTGGGAGTTCGTCTCCGGTCCGCTGAACGCGGGCGCCTTCCCGGCCAGCGCGCTCGACGGCACCTTCGGCCCGGAGCGGGTGTGGGTGAAGGCGCCGAGCGCCTCGAACGTCTCGCCCGCCGGCGGCTACCAGTTCTTCGGCGAGGTCGACATCGACGGCGACAGCGGTGAGTTGACGGTGCGGATGCGGGAGCAGGACGGCACCGTGCTCTTCACGAAGACGCTGCGGCCGGGCCTGGTCGGTCAGTAACTCAATAAAACGGACAGAAGCGGGCTTTACCCATCAGTCACAGTGCGTTCGTGATCACGAAACACGATTCCTTCACAGTGACTGTATGAGTCGAGACATGTCTGAAGTGACGAACCCCCGGCACGGCGGCCCCGTGCACCGCTGGTGGAACCCCGTCGGACTCGCCGCGCGGTGCACGGCCGCCTTCCACGCCTGGTGGGCACGGCGCCACGGCCACGCGCCGCCGGCGCACGATACCGGCGGTGCCCGGCCGTCCGCCGCCGTGGCCGGGGACAGCGTGCTGTGGCGGATGCGGACGACGGTGAAGGACGAACCGGGCGCGCTGGCCACGCTCTGCACGGCGCTGGCCGAGCGGCGGGTCGACATCCTGAGCCTGCAGACGCACCCGCTGGGCGAGGACACCGTCGACGAGTTCCTGCTGCGGGCGCCGGAGGGAACGGACCTCGTCGCCGCCGTGTCGCTCGCCGGGGGTGTGGACACCTGGACCGAGCGGGCCGACGCCCACGATCTGGTGGACGCGCCGACCCGGGTCCTCGGGCTGGCCGCCCGCACCGCGCAGGACGCGGCCGAACTGCCGCTCGCGCTGCGCCAGTTGCTGGGCCGGTGCACCATCCGCTCCCGGCCCGCCACGTCCACGGGCGGCCGGCGGGTGGACGGGACCGTACCCGAGGAGGGTTCCCTGGAGGACACCGTGATCCGGCTGCGCGCCCCGGAGGGCGGGGAGATCACCGTGGAACGGCCGTATCTGCCGTTCACGCCCACCGAGTTCGCCCGCGCCCGCGCGCTGGTGGAGCTGGACGCCCGGCTCGGTCCGCGGATCCCGCGCGGCCGTGACGTCCTCACCCTGCCGGAGGGCAGTGACATCTCCGTGCGCCGCGCGGACACCGGCGATCTGGCGGCCGCGCGGGCGATGCACGAGCGGTGCTCCACCGAGACCCTGCGCATGCGCTACCACGGGCCGGTCGGTGACGCGGACCGCTATCTGAACCACCTGCTCAGCCCGCGCTTCGGCCGCACGCTCGCCGCGCAGACCGCCTCGGGCCGCATCGTCGGCCTCGGTCATCTGCTGTGGGACGGCGACGAGACCGAGGTCGCGCTGGTCGTGGAGGACGCCTGGCAGCGCCGGGGCATCGGCGCCGAGCTGCTCACCCGGCTGGTGGCGATGGCGGCCGAGGACGGCTGCGCCCAGGTGTACGCCGTGACGCAGGCGTCCAACACCGGCATGGTCGCCGCGATGCGCGGCCTGGGGCTGCCGCTCGACTACCAGATCGAGGAGGGCACCCTGGTCGTCACGGTCCGCCTGGACGCGGTGGCGGACCGCCGCGTGCCCGGGGAGCGGGAGCACGGCGAGCGGATCGGCCGGTCGTAGCCCGTCGCGCGCGGTCGCGCGGCGCCTGCACCGGCACCGCGCCCGAGCACGAAGCCGTGGCCGGCGCGCGGCCACGGGGCGACGGCCACCGCGCGCCGGCCGGCGAGCGCGCGAACGCGGGGTCGCGGCCACCGTGCGGGCATCCGGGGAACGGCCCGGCGGACCGTTCGCCGGGCCGTTCCCCGTGTGCGCCGCCTCAGACCCGGGCCGGCGCCTCCGCCGGTGCGGGCGTCCCGGCCCGCTCCCCCAGGGCCGCGTCCAGATCGGCCCACAGGTCCTCGACGTCCTCCAGGCCGACCGAGAGCCGCAGCAGCCGGTCGCTCACCCCGGCGTCCCTGCGGTCGTCGGCGTCGACGATGCGGTGGCTGATGGAGGCCGGGTGCTGGATGAGGGAGTCCACGCTGCCCAGACTGACGGCCGGGGTGATCAGGCGTACGCCGGCGATCACCTCGTGCGGGTCCTCGTGCACCTCGAAGGAGACCATCGCCCCGCCGATGCGCGGGTAGTGCACCCTGGCCACGCGCGGGTCGACGGTGAGCCGGGCGGCGAGTTCGGCGGCGTTCGCGGACGCGGCCCGCACCCGTACCGGCAGGGTCGACAGGCCGCGCAGCAGCAGATAGCCGGCCAGCGGGTGCAGTACGCCGCCCGTGGCGAACCGCACCTGGCGCAGCCGCCCGGCGAACTCCTCGTCGCAGGCGACCACGCCCGCCAGCACGTCCCCGTGCCCGCCGAGGTACTTGGTGGCGCTGTGCAGCACCAGCCGCGCCCCGTGCCCGGCCGGACGCTGGAGGACCGGCGTGGCGAAGGTGTTGTCGACGAGCAGCGGCACGGAGCCGCAGGCGTGGGCGACGGCCCGCAGGTCGATCTCGGCGAGCGTGGGGTTGGCCGGGGTCTCCACGAGCACCAGGCCGGTGTCGGGGCGCAGCGCGTCGGCGACCCCGGCCGGGTCGGTCCAGGTCACCTCGGAGCCGAGCAGTCCGGCGGTCAGCAGGTGATCGCTGCACCCGTACAGGGGACGTACGGCGACGACGTGCCGCAACCCCATCGAGCCGCGGACCAGCAGGACGGCGCTGAGCGCGGCCATGCCACTGGCGAACGCGACCGCCGACTCCGTGCCCTCCAGGCGGGCCAGGGCGGTCTCGAAGCGGGCGACGGTCGGGTTGCCGAGCCGCCCGTAGACGGGCGGGCCCTCCGGCTCGGCGCCGGTGGTGGCGAAGGCGTCGATGCGGGCCGCCTCGGCGCGGCTGTCGTACGAGGGGTAGGTGGTCGACAGGTCGATCGGCGGGGCGTGCAGTCCCAGTCCGGCGAGGTCGTCGCGGCCTGCGTGCACGGCCTCGGTGGCGAGTGCGCGTGTGGTGCGTCGCGTGTCCATGCCCAAGTCCATGGACCGAAGGGTGAACACCGAACGGGTCAGGGGGGCCGGAACCCGTGTTACGTTCGGCCAATGGCCGAATCTGTCGTACTGGATCCGGTGGACCTCCATCTGCTGCGGCTGTTGCAGAACGACGCCCGGACGACGTACCGGGATCTGGCCGCGCGGGTCGGGGTCGCGCCGTCGACCTGTCTGGACCGGGTGACCCGGTTGCGCCGCTCCGGAGTGATCCTCGGGCACCGGCTGGAGCTGGACCCCGCCAAGCTGGGGCGCGGGCTCCAGGCGCTGCTGTCGGTGCAGGTCAGACCGCACCGCCGGGAGCTGGTGGGACCGTTCGTGGAGCGGATCCGGGCGCTGCCGGAATCGCTGACCGTGTTCCATCTGACCGGCCCCGACGACTATCTGGTGCACGTCGCGGTCGCGGACATGGCGGACCTGCAACGGCTGGTGCTCGACGAGTTCACCGCCCGGCGGGAGGTGGCCCGCGTGGAGACCCGGCTGATCTTCCAGCGGTGGGACTGCGGGCCGCTGCTGCCGCCTTCGCCCACAGCTCAAACGGGATGACGTACCGCGGGCCCGGTACCAGGATGGTCCGCATGTCTCAGACCCACAGCGCGCTTCCCCGTCAGGTCGCCGACGCCTACGTCGACGAGCTCATCGCCCTCGACCCGGTCACCGGAACGTTCCTCGGAGTGAAGGAGAGCTCCTCCCGTCTGCCCGACCTCTCGCCCGCCGGGCAGGAGGCGCTCGCCGAGCTCCGGCGGGCCACCCTCGCGCGGCTCGACGAGGCCGAGCGGCGGCCCGGCGCGGACAGCGGCATCGAGCGCCGCTGCGCCCGTCTGCTACGCGAGCGGCTCACCGCCGAGCTGGCCGTGCACGAGGCCGACGAGGGCCTGCGCGCGGTCGGCAACCTGGGCACGGTCTCGCACTCGGTGCGCGAGGTGTTCACCGTGACGCCGGCCGAGACGGAGGAGGACTGGGCGGCGATCGCCGAGCGGCTGCGCGCGGTGCCGGCCGCGCTGGCGGGCTACCGGGAGTCCCTCGCGCTGGGCCTGGAGCGCAAGCTGTACGCGGCTCCGCGCCCGACGGAGACCTTCGTCGGCCAGCTCACCGAGTGGGCGGACACCGGCGGGGGCCGCGGCTGGTTCGAGGACTTCGCCGCCGCGGGACCGGACGCGCTGCGCACGGAGCTGGACGAGGGCGCCCGCGCGGCGACCGCGGCCGTCGTGGAGCTGCGGGACTGGATGCGCGACGTGTACGCGCCGTCGATCGAGGGCGCGCCGAACACGGTGGGCCGGGAGCGCTACGCCCGCTGGGCCCGCTACTACAACGGGACCGATCTCGACCTGGACGAGGCGTACGCGTACGGCTGGTCCGAGTACCACCGGCTGCTCGGCGAGATGAAGAAGGAGGCCGAGAAGATCCTGCCCGGTGCCGGGACTCCGTGGGTGGCGCTGGCGCACCTGGACGAGCACGGCCGGCACATCGAGGGCGTCGACGAGGTCCGCGCGTGGCTCCAGGGCGTGATGGACCGGGCGATCGAGTCCCTGGACGGCACGCACTTCGACCTCGCCGAGCGGGTGCGGAGGGTGGAATCGCGGATCGCCCCGGCGGGGAGCGCGGCGGCGCCGTACTACACGCCGCCGTCGGAGGACTTCTCCCGGCCGGGCTGCACCTGGCTGCCCACGATGGGCCTGACCCGCTTCCCGGTGTACGACCTGGTCTCGACCTGGTACCACGAGGGCGTGCCGGGCCATCACCTCCAGCTCGCGCAGTGGGTGCACGTGGCCGCGGACCTCTCCCGCTACCAGGCCTCCGTGGGCATGGTCAGCGCCAACGCCGAGGGCTGGGCGCTGTACGCGGAGCGGCTGATGGACGAACTCGGCTTCCTCGCGGACGCGGAGGAGCGGCTGGGGTACCTGGACGCGCAGATGATGCGGGCGGCCCGGGTCATCGTCGACATCGGCATGCACCTGGAGCTGGAGATCCCGGCGGACTCGCCGTTCCACCCGGGTGAGCGCTGGACGCCGGAGCTGGCCGAGGAGTTCTTCGGGGCGCACAGCAGCCGCCCGGCGGACTTCGTGGAGAGCGAGCTGACCCGCTATCTGACGATCCCGGGCCAGGCGATCGGCTACAAGCTCGGCGAACGGGCGTGGCTGCTGGGCCGGGAGAACGCCCGCGAGCGGCACGGCGACGCCTTCGACCTCAAGGCGTGGCACATGGCCGCGCTGTCCCAGGGCTCGCTGGGCCTGGACGACCTGGTGGACGAACTGTCGGCGCTGTGAGCCGGGCCGGCGCCGTCAGCGCCGGAAGCCGCCCTCGGAGTCGATGACCTGACCGGTGATCCAGTCCGCCTCGTCCGTGGCCAGCCACGCGATGAGGCGGGCGGGGTCGTCGGGCATGCCCCAGCGGCCGGCGGGGAAGCGGGCGGCGACGGCGTCGTAGGCGTCGCCGGTCAGGTAGTCCGTGTCCACCGGGCCGGGGTTGACGGTGTTCACGGTGACCGCGTGCCCGGCCAGGGCGGTCGCCAGGGAGCGGGTGATCGAGGCGAGCGCGCCCTTCTGGAGGGCGTAGGCGATCTCGCCCGGCATACCGCCGGCGATGTCCTGCCCGGAGGTCATCATCACCACGCGCCCGCCCGGGCTGCGCGGGGGCAGCGCGGCGCGGTGCCGGGCGTGGGCCTGGACGAGCAGCAGCACCGAGCGGGTGTCGACGGCCCAGTGCGCGTCGAGCATGGCGGCGTCGACGGTGTCGAGGTCGCCGTCGGAGCCGCTGAGGGCGTGGTTGGCGACGAGGATGTCGAGTCGTCCGCCGAGCGCCTTCGCCGCGCGGGCGTGCAGTTCGGCGGGGGCCGCGGGGTCGGTGAGGTCGCCGGGACCGGCGAGCACGCGGGCGTCGGGGTCGCCGAGGGCGTCGCGCACGGAGGCGGTCACGTCCTCGGTCCGGTCGGCGCCCCAGGGCATGGCGGCGTCGTGCGGCACGTGGTGGTGCAGGTAGACACCGGCTCCGTAGGCGGCCAGACGCCGGGCCACGGCATGGCCGATGCCGCCGCGCCGGCTGGCCCCGGTGACCAGCGCGGTCCGGCCCCGCAGGGGCAGGGGGTCGCGGCGGAGTGCTTCGGGTGCGGGATGGGGGAGCCTGGGCATGATCGCCCATGATGCGGGGCCGGGCGGGCCGGCGCACGCGAATATCGGCCGGACGACCCGCCCGCTCGGCGGTGCGGCCGCCACGGTGCTCCCGGCCGAGCCGTGCGCCGTGGCCGTCCACGGTGCGCACGGACCGAGGCCGACGGGGCTGCCCAGGGGCGCTCGTCCCCGTCGGCCCGGTGGCGGGCGCCACCCCCGTGGTGGCGGACCGCCGGTCAGGTCAGCGGCCGGACCTGGACGAGGACCAGCCAGGTTTCCGGGCCCGGCTGCACCTGGGCCGCGCGGACCGCGTAACGGCCCGGGGTGAGCGTGAGGCGCACGTGGTCGGTGCCCGTGGAGTCGCTGCCGGGCCAGGCCGCGTCGAACAGGACGACCGTGCCGGGCACCTTCCAGTGCACCTCGGGCTGCCACCGCGCGGTGTGCAGCGCCGCCGGGACGCTCGCCAGGAGTTCCGCCTCGCAGTCACCGGCGATCCAGCGGACGAGGGTGCCGTGCTCGGGGAGGAAGGCGGTCGCGGCGGGCTCGTCGCCCAGGACCAGGGCCGCCGCGTCGCCGACCGGGAGGAGCCCGACGAGTCCGTCCACCTCGCAGGCCCGGTCGTAGTCCGAGGCCGTCTCGTCGCCGTCGGCGCCCGTCCAGAACGGCAGCACCGTCTCCGGCACCGCGACGAGCGGCCCGCCGCCCGACTCCACCCACTCGACCGTGCCCGGCTCCGCGTGTCGCACCATGCGCAGAACCTACCGGGTCGGCTCCCTCACCGGATCCGGGGGTTCAGCATCCGCAGTCGTCGGCGCCCACGGGTGCGGTCAGCGGGTCGGGGCTTCGACGCTCGCGGCCCTGCCAGGTCTCGAACTCGAAGCTCTCACGCGCCCAGTACTCGAATCCGCCGAGCATCTCCTTGACCTGGTAGCCGAGTTCGGCGAGGGCGAGCGCGGCGCGGGCGGCGCCGTTGCAGCCGGGGCCCCAGCAGTACGTCACGACCGGGACCGACGGGTCCAGGAGCTCCGCGGCCCGCTCGGGGACGAGCGCGGTGGGAAGGTGCACCGCGCCGGGAACATGTCCCTGGTCCCAGGCCTCGGTGGAGCGGGTGTCCACCAGGACGAACCCGGGACCGCCGTCGGCCGCGAGCGCGGCGGCCACGTCGGAGACGTCGGTGTGGAAGGCGAGGCTCGCACGGAAGTGGGCGGCGGCCTCGGCCGGGGAGGCGGGGGCGACGCGCAGGACGGGGTTCACGGTGGTGGTGGTCATGGGAGAGAAACTACGGCCGCGGGAGCCGGGCCTGAAGCGGAGAACCCCGGCCTTCACCTTGATCTGCCGGGGATTCCCTGCTACTTCTCGGGAATGACCGCGCATTCCCCGGACGCCACCGACTGGCGCATCCTCGACGTCCTCCAGCGGGAAGGACGGACCGGTTTCGCCGAACTCGCCCGCGCCGTCTCGATGTCCGCGAGCGCGGTCACCGAACGGGTGCGCCGCATGGAGGAGGCCGGGGTCATCCAGGGCTACGCGGCGGTGGTGGACCCCGAGCGGCTCGGGCTGCCGATCCTGGCCTTCGTACGGCTGCGCTACCCCGCCGGCAACTACAAGCCCTTCCACGACCTCGTCGCCGTGACGCCCGAGATCCTGGAGGCGCACCACGTGACGGGCGAGGACTGTTTCGTCATCAAGGTCGCCGCCCGTTCGATGCGGCACCTGGAGGAGGTGGCGGGGCGGATCGGCGCGCTCGGCTCGGTGACCACCAGCGTCGTCTACTCCTCGCCGCTGCCGCGCCGCCCGCTGGGGCGGTGAGCCGGCCTCAGCGGGCCCCGCGCTGGCGCAGTTCCGAACCGGAGCGTCCCTTCACGACCTCCAGCTGGGCGTGTATCCGCCGCCGCAGATCGCCGACGTGACTGACGATGCCCACGCTGCGGTCGCGTTCCCGCAGGGAGTCCAGGACGTCCAGGACCTCGTCGAGGGTCTGGTCGTCGAGGCTGCCGAAGCCCTCGTCGATGAAGAGGGTGTCCAGCCGGACCCCGCCC
This sequence comes from Streptomyces sp. AC558_RSS880, assembly GCF_019049255.1. Classification (GTDB taxonomy): domain Bacteria; phylum Actinomycetota; class Actinomycetes; order Streptomycetales; family Streptomycetaceae; genus Streptomyces. Next base: position 318,459 of record NZ_JAGMUJ010000150.1, read on the forward strand.
GCCTCGTCGGTGACGACGTCCGCGAGGCCGAGCGCGAGGGCGAGGGAGGCGAAGAAGGTCTCGCCGCCCGAGAGGGTCGCGGTGTCGCGCTCCCGTCCGGTCCAGGCGTCGACGACGTGCAGTCCGAGTCCGCTGCGGCCGCGGCCGGTGCGGTCGTCGGAGTGGACGAGGGTGTACCGGCCGGACGACATGCGGTGCAGCCGTACGGTCGCGGCGGCGGCGACCTGTTCCAGGCGGGCGGCGAGGACGTACGACTCCAGGCGCATCTTCCGCTCGTTGTCCGCCGAGGTGCCCGCGGTGAGTCCGGCCATGCGGGCCACCCGGTCGTACTCCTGGCGCAGTGGTCCCAGCCGGCGCACCGAGGCGGCGGCCCGCGCGGAGAGCCGGTCGAGTTCGGCGCAGCGCCGGTCGGCGGCGTCCCGCGCGGAGGCCGCCTCGCGCACCCTGCGGCCGGCGTCCTCGGCGGCCCGCTGTGCGGTGGTGAGGTCGGCGGGCGGCTGCTGTGCGGCGGCCGCGGTCTCCGGTTCCGCGAGGACGGCCCGTACGGCGGCCTCCTCGTGCTGCCAGGCGTCCAGGCTCTGCTGGAGTTCGCGGTGTGCGGTGTCGTCGAGGAGGGCGTCCGCGGCGGCCTGCGGGGTGTCGAACCCCGCGCGGAAGGCGGCGTCGGCGAGCCGGGCGTCGGCCTCCTTGAGCCGCTGGGCCGCGTCCTCGGCGGCGCGGGCGGCGTCGGCGGCGTCCGTGAGCCGTGCGACGCTGCGCTCCAGTTGCGCGGCGCGCGCGGCCACGCTGGTGGCGTCCCCCCGCGCCCGCGTCAACTCCTCCGTCAGCGCGGCGTGTTCCCGGTCCAGCCGCTCGCGGTGGCCCACGCGGGAGGCGGCCCGGACGGCCGCCTCCCGCTGGGCGGTGATCCGCAGCTCGTGCTCGTCCTCCGCGCGGCGCAGCCGCTCCTGCTCGGCGTGCAGCACGGAGGCGGCGTCCCGGGCCTGGGTGTACTGCCGCTCCAGCTCCTCCACTTCACGGGCGAGTTGCGCGGTCGCGGTGTCCCCGGCCTCCGCGCTCGCGGCGGCCAGCGCCTCCCGGACGGCGCCGAGCCTCCGCTCGGCCTCGGCGCGGCGGTCGTCGGCGTGCTGGTGGTCGGCGAGGGCGCGTTCCTCCGTCGCGCGGTCGACGTGCCCGTCGACCTTGCGGGCGGGGGCGGGGTGTTCGGTGGCGCCGCAGACCGCGCAGGGTTCGCCGTCGGTGAGGCCGTCGGCCAGTTCGGCGGCGATGCCGTTCAGGCGCTGTTCCTTGAGGTCGAGCCAGTGCTGCTTCGCCGCGAGCGCCTGTTCCCGGGCGGCGCGGGCCTGCTCCTCGGCCGTTTCCGTCTCCCCGGCCAGCCGGTCGCGCAGCCGCGCGGCGTTCAGCCGCTGCCGCGCCGGGTCGCGCCGCACGGCGAGTTCACCGGCCCGCGTCGCGGCCTGCTGCGCGGACTCGATGCGGTTCTGCAGAGCGGTCCGGGTCTCCTCCCAGTCCGCGAGCCAGGTCTCCGCGTCCTCCCGCACCTCCTCGTCGGCACGTTCCTGGCGGTCCAGGTCGGCGCGCTCGCCGAGGAGTTCCGTCAGCCGCCGCTCGGCGCGGCGGGCCGACTCCAGCCCGCCCAGTTCCTCGGCGGCCCGGCGGGCGGCGGCCGCGAGTCCGGCCGCTCCCGCGTCCGCGAGGGACGCCGGGAGCAGGGCACGCGCGCGCAGTTCGGCACCGGCCGCCCGTCCGTGCTCGGCCTCCGCGGAGTCCCTCAGGTCCAGGGCCGGGGCGACGGTCTCGGCCTTGCGGGCCCGCTCCATGCGGGTCCGCGCCTCGTGGTGGGCGCCGGACCGCTCCTCAAGCCGGGCCGCCCGCTCCCGTGCCTCGGCGAAGCGCCGTTGCAGCCGGTCCCGTTCGCGTACGGCGTCCAGGACGCGGTCGGCGTCGGCGAGGGCGGACTCGGCGGTGGCGAGGCGGCAGCGGGCGGCCGTGAGCTGTTCCCGCGCGGTGCTGCGGGCGACGGCGGCCGCGCCCAGCACCGTCTCGGCCAGTCCCGGTTCGCCGGGCGTCAGCTCGGGCAGCTCCATGGAGTCGCCCGCGGCCTGCTGCATCCGGTGCGCGTCGGCGAGCAGGTCGGCGTCGCCCTCGCGCACCCGGGACTCGGCGGCCCGCCGGCGTTCGGCGAGGCGCTTCTCCACGTCGGCGAAGCGGCGGGTGTCGAAGAGGCGGCCCAGCAGCCTGCCGCGGGCTTCGGCGTCGGCGCGCAGGAAGCGCGCGAAGTCGCCCTGGGGCAGCAGCACCACCTGGCAGAACTGCTCGCGGCTCATACCGAGGAGCTGGGTGATCTCCTCGCCGATCTCCTGGTGCGAGCGGCTGAGGTCCTTCCAGGTGCCCGAGGCGGCGTCGCGTTCGCGCAGCCAGGTCTGGGCCTTGTCCACCGTGGTGCCCGTACGGCGGCCCTTCTTGGGACGCTCCCAGGGCGGCTGCCGGGTGATCTCCAGCCGGCGTCCGGCGACGGTGAGTTCGAGGGTGACCTCGGTGCGGACGCCCGGGGCGGCGTGGTCGCTGCGCAGGGTCATGCCCTGGCCGTTCTGCCGGGCGCCGGGGACGGAGCCGTACAGCGCGTAGCAGACGGCGTCCAGCACGGAGGTCTTGCCGGCGCCGGTGGGGCCGTGCAGCAGGAAGAGCCCCGCGGCGGACAGCTCGCCGAAGTCGACGCTCTGGGTGCTCCCGAAGGGCCCGAAGGCGGTGATGTCCAGCCGGTGCAGCCTCATCGCGCCACCTCCCGCACCGCGTCGTCCGCGCGGACCGCGTCGAAGGCGTCCCGCAGGACGGCCCGTTCGTGCGCGTCTGGTCCTGCGCCGCGCACGTGGGTGACGAAGTCCTCGGCGATCTGCTGGTCGTCGCGGCCGGCGAGGCGGCGGGCGTAGGAGACCGCGGGGTCGTCCGCCGCCCGGTCCGGGTCGAAGACGAGGCTGAGGGTGTGCGGGAAGCGCTCGGTGAGCCGGGCCATGGGGTCGGCCGGGCGGACCGGGTCGGTGAGCGTCGCCTCGACCCACGCCTCCGTGTGCGGTGCCAGTGCGGGATCGGCGAGCAGTTCCTCGAGGGTGCCGCGGATCCGGGCCAGCGGGCGCGGCACCGGGCAGTCCACGCGCTCGGCGGTGACCGCCCCGTCGGCGGCCAGGTCGACGAGCCACATGCTCTTGCGGTGGCCGGCCTCGGAGAAGGAGTACGGCAGCGGGGAGCCGGAGTAGCGCACGCGTTCGGTGAGGGTCTGACAGCCGTGCAGGTGCCCCAGCGCCACGTAGTCGACGCCGTCGAACACCCCGGCGGGCACGGCGGCCACCCCGCCGACGGTGATGTCCCGTTCGCTGTCGCTGGGTTGGCCGCCGGTGACGAAGGCGTGCGCGAGGACGACCGAGCGGGTGCCGGGCGCGCGGGCGGCGAGGTCGGCGCGGACGCGGTCCATGGCGGCGGCGAGCACCGCCTCGTGGCCGGCCTTCTCCACCGCGAACTCGTCCTTCACCAGGGCGGGTTCGAGGTACGGCAGCCCGTAGAAGGCGACGTCCCCGTGCCCGTCGGACAGCACCACGGGCGTGCCGCACGCGGACGGTTCGGTGCGCAGGTGGATGCCGGCGCGCCCCATGAGCCCGGCGCCGACGCCGAGGCGGCGGGCCGAGTCGTGGTTGCCGGAGATCATCACCGTCGGCACACCCAGGTCGGCGAGACGGTGCAGGGCGTCGTCGAACAGCTCGACCGCGGCGAGCGGCGGCACCGCGCGGTCGTACACGTCTCCCGACACGACCACCGCGTCCACCTCGCGCTCACGCACGGTCCCGACGAGGTGGCCGATGAACTCGGCCTGGGCCCCGAGCATGCCGACCCGGTGGAAGGACCGGCCGAGGTGCCAGTCGGAAGTGTGCAGCAGTCTCATGATCCCCGCAGCGTAGCCGCCGGGTCCGACAGCACGGGCGGTTACTCCCGTATCGCCCGTCATGACAGATCTCACGAACGCCCTTCACGTCGGACTCCTTGCCGATCGCCGCTCTGCCGGAGGCCTTCCTTCCAGGGCAAGATGGACCGTGTGAGCGGGGACACACACAACGGGGACCGGATCGACTTCCGCAACGGGACGTTCCGGGGCGAGGCGATCGGGAAGAAGGTGGAGCATCATCACCACTACGGCCCCATGCCGCACGTAGAGGACGCGCTTCCGCCGGTCGCCGCCGAGTTCACCGGGCGCGCCGAGGAGCTCGACGCGCTGCTGGCGGCACTGGCCCCCGGCCCCGGCGGTCACGTTCCGGTCCCGGTGACCGCGGTGGCCGGGCTGGGCGGCGTGGGCAAGACCGCGCTGGCCGTGCGAGCCGCTCACACGGCACGGGAACGCGGCTGGTTCCCCGGCGGCGCGCTGTTCGTCGACTGCCACGGCTACGACGAGACGCCCGCCGGAGCCGAACAGCTCGTGGAGGCCCTACTGCGCGCCCTGGGCGTGGCGGCCGCCCACGTGCCGACGACGCTGGACGAACGAGCCGGCCTCTACCGCTCGGTCCTGGCCGAACGGGCCCGCACGAGCGGCGCGGTGCTGATCGTGGTGGACAACGCCTCGCACCCCGGGCAGGTCAGACCACTGCTGCCCGGCCACGGCGCGCACCGCGTCCTCGTCACCTCCCGCGACACCATGCCGCAGCTCGGTGCCCACCTCCTCCGTCTCGACATCCTCCGGCCCGAGGTGGCCCGCGACGTGCTGGACGTGGCCCTGCGCACGGCCGCCCCCGCCGACCCACGCGTCCTGGACGCCCCCGAGGCGACCGGGAACCTGTGCGCCCTGTGCGGGTATCTGCCCCTGGCGCTGCAGATCGCCGCCGCCCTGCTCATCGCCGATCCGGGCAAACCGGTGACGGAACTGGTCGCGGAGCTGGCCGACTCCGCCACGGTCATCGATCACCTGGACGACGGTGAACGCGGCGTGCGGGCCGCGTTCGACCTGTCCTACCGCCGCCTCGGTCCGGGCCCCTCCCGCCTGTTCCGGCTCCTGGCGCTCGCCCCGGGACCGGAGACGAGCGATGAGGCGATCACCATGCTGTACGGGGCCGGCGCGCTGCCTCGGCCGGAGCTGAACGTGCTGGTCCGCGCCCATCTGGTCGGGCCCGGCAGCGTGCGCGGCTACTGGACCATGCACGACCTGGTCCGCGCCTACGCGCTGGACCGCGTGACCCGCGAGGAGTCGCTGCGTGCCGAGGGCACACAGGCACGGGCCCGGCTCCTCGCCCACTACCGGCGGCGCGCCGAGGAAGCCGACCGGCACGTGCAGTCCCGTCCCGGCCCCTCCCCCGGGTTCAGCGACCGAAGGGACGCGCTGAGCTGGCTCGACCACGAGCGCACCGGCCTCGTCTCCGCCGCGCTGTGGGCGTCCGACCCCGTCCACGCACGGGACGGACTGGGACTGGCGCTGAGCCTTTACGGCTATCTCAGCTGGCGGCGATACGTCGATGACGCCGTGTCCGTCTACCGGTGCGCGGCCGAGGCGGCACGCGTTCTGGGCGACGACCTCGGCGCGGGCCGGGCGTGGAACGCCCTCGGGCTGGCTCTGCGCTACAGCCGCAGGATCGAGGAGGCCGTCGCGGCGCACACGCGGGCCCGCGGGATCCACGCGTCGCGCGGGGACCGGCTCGAAGAGGGAAAGACCTGGGACATGCTGGGAGTCTCCTTGACCGAGGCGCGCAGGTTCGACGAGTCGATCGAGGCCCACGAACGCGCCCGCGAGCTGGTGCACGCGGCCGGCGACCGCCAACTCGAGGCGTCGACCTGGAACAACGTCGGCCGCGCCCTGTTCAAGCTGGGCCGCTGCGACGAGTCGGTCGTCGCGCTCACCCGGGCCCGCGAGAGGTTCCACGCGGTCGGCGACCGCCTCCACGAGGCCACCGCGACGAACAATCTGGGGCGCTCCTTCCGGGAGACCGGGCGCCTCGAGGAGGCCCTGGCGGCGCACACCACCGCTCGCGCGGTCTTCCAGGAGCTGGGTGCCCGGGAACGCACCGCCACGGCGTGGAACGACTTCGGTGTCGCCCTGTCCGCGCTGGGCCGCCTCGACGAGGCCGTCGACGCCCACCTGCTCGCCGTACGGGAACAGCAGGAGGTGGGCCATCGGCACGGCCAGGCGATCGCCGCCAACGACCTCGGAGTCGCGCTGCGGCGCGCGGGCCGCCTCGACGAGGCCGTCGCGGCCCACCTCCAGGCCCTGCGCCTCTACCGGGAGGTCGCCGACCGCTACGGCGAGGACGAGACGCTGAAACTCCTCAGCGCCGCCGGGCACAGGGAGGAAGAACCGCTCGGGGAAGCGGGGAGCCGATGACACGGCCGTCGCCACCGGCCCGTGCCGCCCCGGCGGCACGACTGGCGAGGACCAGTTCCCGCGTCCTGCTCCAGCCGACCCCGCTGTGCAACCTCGACTGCCGCTACTGCTACCTGCCCTCCCGTGGGCTCGCCCGCGTGATGTCCGACGAGGTCGCCGACGCCGTCGCGGGGACCGTCGACTCCTGGTCGGAACACCACCCGGTCACCGTGCTGTGGCACGGCGGCGAGCCGCTCACCACGGGGGTGTCCCGTCTGCGGGAGCTGTTCGACCGGTTTCCTCCGGGCCGTGGGCACCCGGTACGGCACGCCGTGCAGACCAATGCCTCGCTCATCGACGAGGCGTGGTGCCGGCTGTTCACGGAGCGCCGGATCGAGGTCTCCGTCAGTGTCGACGGTCCCGGTCCCGGCACCGATCGGGTGGACCGCGCCGGCCGGGAGGCGACGGATCGCGTGCTGCGCGGCATCGAGCTGCTCAAGAAGCACGGCATCGCGTTCGGGGCCATCGCCGTCGTGTCCGACCCGTCCGCGCGCAGGGCGGCCGAACTGCACCAGTGGTTCGCCGCTCTCGGCTGCCGCGTTCTGGGGGTGAACCTGGTGGAACGCAAGGGCGTGCACGCCGGAACCCTCCACGACGACGAGAACATCGCGGAGTTCTGGGCCGCGCTGGCCGCTCGTGGGCGCGCCGACCGGCGTATGGCGCTGCGGGACCTGGAGCACGCCTGGCGGTATGTCAGGGCGGAGCTGGCCGGTGTGGCCGGGCGGTGGGCCGGCCTGCCGGTCGATCCGCTTCCCATGGTCACCTGGGACGGGCAGGTGGTGCCGCTCAGCCCGGACCTCGCCGGTTTCCGCTCCGCGCGCCACGGCCGGTTCACCGTCGGCGATGTGCGGGAACGGGGGCTGGCCGGCTGCCTGGCCCGTGCCGAGGAGGCCCCCTGGGTCGCCGAAGCCCTGGCGGGGGTCGACGCCTGTCACGCCGTGTGCGACCTGTTCGCCTACTGCCGTGGCGGGCAGGCCGCCAACAAGTACTTCGAGACGGGCCGACTGGACGCGACCGAGACCCTCTTCTGCCGCAACGGCAGAAGACTCCTGATGGAAGGACTGATGCGCGATGCGGAACGAGTCGCCGGAAGAGCCCACGGTTGAGGCCCGCATGCGGTCCCTGGGTGCGGAGCTGTTCCCCCCGCCGGCTGCCGAAGTCTGCGAGGACTGCGGCGACGCCCCGTGCACGCACGCCGTGACCCTCTATTCGGGCGCCTCCGACCCCAGCCCGCTGCACGAGCCCGCCCGGTGAGTCCCCTCAGGCGTCCCCGTACGCCTCCCCGCCCAGCTCGAACCCCGCCGACCCGGCGGTGACGTCGGCGAGCCAGGCGCGGAAGGCGTCCACGTCGGCGTCCGGGAGGCCGATCTCGATGGTGACCTGCTCGGCGTAGCGCACGTCGCGGACCTCGCGGCCGGTGGAGCGCAGGTCGTTCTGGACCTTGCCGGCGCGCTGGTGGTCGACGGTGACCGTGGCCAGGCGGAAGCGGCGGCGGGTGATCGTGCCGAGGTTGTCGATGGCCTCTCCGACCGATCCGCCGTACGCGCGGATCAGGCCGCCGGCACCGAGCTTGACGCCGCCGTAGTAGCGGGTGACGACGGCGACGACGTACCGCATGTCGCGGCGGAGCAGCATCTGGAGCATGGGGACGCCGGCGGTGCCGCCGGGCTCCCCGTCGTCGCTGGCCTTCTGGGTGGAGGCGTCGGCGCCGATGACGTACGCCCAGCAGTTGTGGGTGGCGTCGGCGTGCTCCTTGCGGACGGCCGCGATGAAGTCCTGCGCCTCCTGCTCGGTGGCCGCCGGGGCGAGGGCGCACAGGAAGCGGGAGCGGTTGATCTCGGTCTCGTGCACGCCCGCGCGGGCGACGGTGCGGTACTCGTCCTGCATCCGGCCAGCCTATGCGTCCCCGCGCGGGCTACCGGCGCCCGCCCCGGGGCACCGTCACCGACGTCAGCAGGGCGGCACCGGGGGCGAGGTCCCGCCATTCGGCGCCGCGCCAGGACAGGACGGCGATCGCGGAGGTGGGGAACTTGGCGCGGACGCGGTCCAGGGTGTCGTCCAGGCCGTCGCCGGCCAGAGTCAGGACGAGGTCCTCAAGGCCCGGGTTGTGTCCGATCAGCAGCAGCGTCTCGACCTCGGCCGGTGTCTCGCGCACCACGTCCAGCAGCTCGGGCACGCCGGCGTGGTACAGGCGGGGGTCGTGGCGGACCGGCGGGGGTGTGCCCCACTGCGCGGCGGCCAGCTCCCAGGTGCGGCGGGCCCGCACGGCGGTGGAGCACAGCGCGAGGCCCGGCAGGCAGTCGGCCTCGGCGAGCGCGCGTCCGGCGGCGGGGGCGTCCCGGCGGCCCCGCGGACCGAGGGGACGCTCATGGTCGGTGACGCCCTCAGGCCGGGCGGACTTGGCGTGGCGCAGGACGACCAGGCGGCGCAGCGGTCCCGGCGCGGCGCGCTCGATCACGCCGGGGCTCCCAGGTCTCGGGTGAGGTCGAGGCCGAGCAGCCGGTCGGCGTAGGCGTACGTCTCGAAACGGGCGCCGTCCGCCAGGTCGGGGTCCGTCTCCACCGCGCGGAGGACGCCCAGCACTCCGGCCGTGTCGAGATCGTCCTCCCACGCGGTGCGCAGACCGGCGCGCACCGCGTCGGGGACCGGCCGCGAGGGCCGTCGCGCCCAGTCGGCGACCGCGCGGCGCCAGCGGTCGAGGGTCCCGGCGGCGTCGCCCAGGGCGGCCGGGCCGACCGTCACGGGCTCGCTCCTGGGGCGGGCGAGCAGGGTCAGCCGCAGGGCGGCGGGGTCGGCGCCGTCCGCCGGGCCGGGTGCCTCCCCGTGCACGGGGGCCACGGCGACGCGCACTCCGTCGGGTGTCGCGCCGCCCTCGCTCACCACGTGCAGCACCTGGGCCTCGCCCAGGCCGGTGCCGGCGTCCCCGCCGTCCTCGAAGGGCCGGACCCCGAGGGCCGCACCCGCCGCGCGCAGTTCCGCCTGCCACCGATCGCCGGTGAGCAGCGCCCAGACCGGCGTGCCGCCGAGTTCCAGGGCCCGTACGAGCAGGTCGGCGACGAGCAGTACACGCAGGTCCGTCGGGCCGGACCCCTGTGTGTGGGCCTCGACCCGGGTCAGGCCCCGCCGGGCGGGGGCGGCGTCCACGGGTTCGCCGGTTCGGGCGTCGGTGATGCGCAGCACGAGGCGAGCGTAGGCGCGTGAGCGGGCGTACGCAGGTATCCGGGCCGCTTTTCGGGTCGCCGTGTGCGGTTCCCGGCGCCGGACGGCCCGGTGACCGGTACAGTCCACCGGCTCCCGGGGGGAGCGAGTGGTGCCGGGAATCACCGTGCGCCCCGGTTCGTTGTGCGGAGCGACAGCTCTTCCACGACTCCCGGGAGGCCGACGGTGTACGGCGACGAGGCGACGGTCCGCAAGATCCTCACCGGACTCGGTGACACCTGGGCCGTGGTGGGCCTGTCGTCCAACCCGCGGCGCGCGGCGTACGGCGTGGCCCAGGTGCTCCAGCGGTTCGGCAAGCGCGTGGTGCCGGTGCACCCGAAGGCCGAGACCGTGCACGGCGAGCAGGGCTACGCCTCCCTCGCCGACATCCCCTTCGAGGTGGACGTCGTGGACGTGTTCGTCAACAGTGACCTGGCCGGGGCCGTCGCGGACGAGGCGGTGGCCAAGGGCGCCGGGGCGGTGTGGTTCCAGCTCGGCGTCATCGACGAGGCGGCCTACGAGCGGACCCGCGCGGCGGGCCTGGAGATGGTGATGGACCGCTGCCCGGCGATCGAGATACCCCGGCTCGGCTAGGGCCTGCCGCTCGGGGGCCGTGCCGCCATAATGGCGCGATGAGTCAGAGCTCCCCCCACCTCAACTCCCTTTCTCCCCCACGTTTTCCGGTCGTCGTCGTGGGCGCCGGACCCGCTGGGCTCACCGTGGGCAACATCCTGCGGGCGGCCGGTCTGGAGTGCCTGGTCCTGGAGACCGGGACCCGGGAGTTCATCGAACGGCGGCCGCGGGCCGGGGTGATCGAGGAGTGGGCGGTGCGCGGTCTGGAGCGGCGGGGTCTCGCGCGGAACCTGCTGGAGCGGGCCGAGCCGCACACCTCGTGCGAGTTCCGGTTCGACGGGGAGCGGTACCGCTTCTCGTACCAGGAGCTGACGGGTCGTCACCACTGGGTGTATCCGCAGCCGTTGCTGGTGACCGACCTGGTGCGGGAGTACGCGGACGTGCGGGGCGGGGACATCCGGTTCGGCGTGCGCGACGTGCGGCTGCACGACCTGGACGGCGACCGTCCGTCGGTGTCGTACGTCTGCCCGGAGACCGGCCGGCGGGAGGTCGTCGCCTGTGACTTCGTCGCGGGCTGCGACGGGGCCCGCGGGGTGACCAGGGCCTCCCTCGCTCCGGAGCGGGCCCGGGTGGCACGGCACGACTACGGCATCGGCTGGCTGGCCCTGCTCGCCGAGGCGCCGCCGTCCGCCGACTGCGTCCTGTTCGGCTGCCATCCGGACGGCTTCGCCGGTCAGATGCCCCGGGGCCCCGAGGTGACCCGCTACTACCTCCAGTGCCCGCCCGGTGACGACCCGGACAACTGGCCTCACGAGCGCGTCTGGGCTCAGCTGCGGAGCCGGCTCGGGGCGGCCGGGGCGGCCCCGCTCACCGAGGGGCGGCTGATCGAGAAGCGTGTGCTGGACATGCACGACTACGTCACCGAGCCGATGGCGTCCGGCCGGCTCTTCCTGGCCGGGGACGCGGCACACCTGGTCGCGCCGATCGCCGCCAAGGGCATGAACCTCGCCCTGCACGACGCGTTCCTGCTCGGCGACGCGCTGGTCGCCCGTCTCACCGGGGACGACGACAGCGGACTGGCCGGCTACTCCGCGGCCTGTCTGCGGCGCGTGTGGGACTACCAGGAGTTCTCGCAGTGGCTGTCCGAGCTGTACCACGGTGCCGCGGCGGGGGACCCGTTCCGCGCGGGCACCACGCTCGCGCGGCTGCGCCGCCTGTTCTCCTCCCCCGCCGCCGCTGCCGCCTTCGCGGAGCAGTACCTCGGCACGGCGGCCCGGTACTGAGGCCGCGGCCCCGTCAGTCGTGCGGCGGCCGGTCGCCGATCCGGTGGTCGGCCACGTTCAGCGCCTCGTCCACCAGCCGCCGCAGATGGCCGTCGCGCAGGGAGTAGATCACCCGGCGGCCCTCCTTGCGGGTGTCCACGAGACCCGCGAGCCGCAGGCGCGCCAGATGCTGGCTGACCGCGGGCCGGGCCGCGCCGCAGGCCTCGGTGAGCGTGGTGACATCGGCCTCGCCGCCGGTCAGGGCGTGCAGCAGGGCCAGCCGGGTGCGGTCGCCGAGCAGGGCGAGCAGCTCCGCCGCGAGCGCGTAGTGCTCCTCGCCGGGTGTGTGTGGCTGCGCATCGTGCGCAGGTGACAGGTGCATGCGTGCGCTCATACGCACATAATGGCGGGGTGGGCGCCGCCGCGTCCACCCCGCGCACCGGAAGGGGACGACCGTGAGCGACCGCCACCACCACGACGGGCACGAGCACCGCCGGACTTCGCCGCTCCACCGCCTCACTCATCTCCTCACCCCGCACTCCCACGAGACGGCCGACAAGCTCGACTCCGCGCTGGAGTCCTCGGCGAGGGGCGTGCGCGCGCTGTGGGTCTCGCTGGCGGTGCTGGGCGTGACGGCGCTGGCGCAGGCGGTCGTGGTGGCCGTGTCGGGCTCGGTGGCACTGCTCGGCGACACGGTGCACAACGCCGCGGACGCGCTGACCGCCGTACCGCTGGGCATCGCCTTCGTCCTGGGGCGGCGCGCCGCCACCCGCCGCTTCACCTACGGCTACGGGCGCGCGGAGGACCTGGCGGGCATCGCGATCGTGCTGACGATCGCCGCGTCCGCGGCCTTCGCCGGCTGGACGGCGCTCGGCCGGCTGCTGGACCCGCGTCCGGTCGAGCACGTCCCGGTGGTCGCCGTCGCGGCGCTGGTCGGGTTCGCGGGCAACGAGTGGGTGGCCCGGTACCGCATCCGGGTCGGGAGGGCCATCGGCTCGGCCGCGCTGGTCGCCGACGGACTGCACGCCCGTACGGACGGGTTCACCTCGCTGGCGGTGCTGCTGGGCGCCGGCGGCGCGGCCCTGGGGTGGCGGTACGCCGACCCGGTGGTGGGGCTGGCGATCACGGCGGCGATCGTCCTGGTGCTGCGGGACGCCGCGCGGGAGGTGTTCCGGCGGGTGCTGGACGCCGTCGATCCGGCGCTGGTGGACCGGGCCGAGCGGGCCCTGACCCGCGTACCGGGTGTGCGCGGGGTGGGTGAGCTGCGGCTGCGCTGGATCGGCCATCGGCTGCGCGCCGAGGTGGCGGTCGTGGTGGACGGCGGGGCGACGGTGCGCGAGGCCCATCGTGTCGCCGTCGAGGCCGAGCACGCGCTGCTGCACGCCGTCCCCCGGCTGGCCTCGGTCCTGGTCCACGCCGATCCGGAGCCGGTGCCGGGCGAGGCGGATCCGCATCTCGCACTGGCCCATCACGCGGCACGCGGGACGCCCTGATCCCGGCGCCGGCGGAGAGGACCCGGCCGCCCTCGCTCCGGCGGTGACCGCCGCACCCGTGCCGGTCTCCCGGGGCGTGACGGCCCGGGCGCCGGCCGGGGGGCGTGACGGCCCCGGTCCGGCCCTGCGGCGCCGCGAGGCCGGACCGGGGCTTCAGGCGGCCTGGAGCGCCTCGTGCTTCCAGAAGCCCGAGAAGGTGATCCTCTCCTTCGGCAGGCCGGCCCGGTGCAGGTGCCTGCGTCCCTCGGTGGCCAGCGTCGACTCGCCGACGACGAAGGCGTATCCCGCCGGGTCGGCGGGGCGGTGCCGCAGGAGTTCACCGAGCGCGGCACTCCCCGGCACGGACCTGTCACCCTCGCGGAGCACCCAGGTCACGGTCATTCCGGGCGGAGCGTCGAGCTCGCGCCGGTCGCCCGCGGTGGGCACCTCCTGGATGAGCCGGCCCTTCGTCCCGCGCGGCAGGGACCGCATGATGCCCGAGGTGGCGGGCAGTCCCGTCTCGTCGGCCACGACCAGGACCTCCGAGGCGTCCGGCGGACAGTCGAACAGGACCCCCTGGTCGAGGACGGCGAGCGCGTCACCGGGCCGGGCGCCGCAGGCCCAGATCGCCGCCCGGCCCTCGAGTTCGCCCGTCGGCCCGCGGTGCACGACGAAGTCGATGTCCATCTCCGCCGCCTCGGGGCGGAAGTCGGCCACGGTGTAGTTCGCACAGTGCGGGCGCTCGTCCTCCGGTATCGCCAGATAGGGCTGCCACCAGCGGGATCCGGTGAAGTCCGGCAGCCGCAACCGTTGCTGATGGGGCAACTGGAGGAACAGGCGGAACCAGTGGTCGTAACCCTGCCAAGGGAACTCGGCGAGGTCCGGCCCCGTGACGCACACGCGGTGCAGAGAGGGGGAGACACGCTCGGTGCGCACGACCTCGGCGCGGAACATCCTGGGATTCGTCGGCATCAGCCGGGGGATCTTCGACACGAAAGAAGGCTAGCCTAAGCTAACTTCGCGCGGACAGGGGCGGCCCTGTCCCGGGCCCGGCCGGTGCAGGTCAGGCCACTCCCAGCCCTTCCAGCACGACCGCTCCGGGCAGCTCCGCGAACGCCTTGCCCGGCACCAGCAGCTTGCCGCGCCGCCGGCCGCTGCCGACGAGCACGTACGGCAGGTCCACGACGGCCGCGTCCACCAGCACCGGCCAGTCCCCGGGCAGTCCGACCGGCGTGATGCCGCCGTACTCCATGCCGGTCTCCCCCGTGGCCGTGTCCATCGGGGCGAAGGATGCCTTGCGGGCGCCGAGGTGACGCCGTACGACGCCGTTGACGTCGAGCCGGGTGGTGGACAGGACGACGCACGCGGCGAGCGTGGTCCCTCCGCCGCGCTTGCCCGCCACCACCACGCAGTTCGCCGACCGCTCCAGCAGGTCCCGGCCGTAGTGCTCGACGAAGACGGCGGTGTCCGCCCAGCGCGGATCGGTGTCGACGTAGAGCAGTTGGTCCGCGGGGACGCTGCCGCTCCAGGCGCGGACGGCGGCGGCGACCGGTGCGGTCAGCTCGTCGAGGCGGTCGGGGGCGGGGGTGGCGTGGTCGAAGTCTCCGATGGGTGCGCGCATGGCCGCACCGTAACAGGGGCGTCTCAGTGCACGGGAGGCACCGAGACCGTCATGATCATCTCCATCGGGACATCGCCCTGATTGCCGTATGTGTGCGGCGTGTCGGCCTCGAAGGAGGCGCTGGCGCCGGCCGGCACCCGGTGCTCCGCCCCGTCGACGGTGAGGGTCAGTTCCCCGGACGTGACGTGGACGAGTTCGACCGTGCCGGCGGGGTGCGGGTCGGAGTCGCTGCTCTCGCCCGGCATGAGCCGCCAGTCCCACATCTCCAGCGGGCCGGGCGACTCGGTGCCGGCGAGCAGCCGGCTGTAGCTGCCGCCCTCGGTGTGCCAGAGCCGCACCGCCTGGTCGGCGGGGACGATCCGGACCCTCGGGCCCCGCTCGTAGTCGAGCAGGGTGGGGACGCTGACGCCGAGCGCGTCGCCGATCTTGACGACCGTGCCGATGCTCGGGTTGGTGCGGGCCTGTTCGATCTGGATGAGCATGCCGCGACTGACGCCGGCCCGGGCCGCGAGCGCGTCCAGCGTGAAGCCGCGCTCGGTGCGCCAGCGTTTGACGTTGCGCGCCAGGCACTGGGTCAGCAGGTCGAGGTCCGACACGTTCCGTCCGTTCCGTCCAGCAGGTTGGGCGGCGACCGGGCCCCGGTGTCCGGCTGTCGCGGGACGGCCCCGATCGTCCACCGCACTGTACTGCGACCGGAATCGGCGTCGGCCACGACCGGGGTGAGGGCGGCTCAGCCCTCGGGTTCCAGCTCGGCGAGCCGGGTCACGCCCTCCTTGTCCAGTTCCGCGAGCCGCGCGGCGCTCTCCTCGTCCAGTTCCGCCAGCGCCCGCAACTGCTCCGGGGTGATGCCCTCCGGGATCGGTACGGGCGCCGGGGTGCGCAGCGGCGGCTGCCAGCCGTCGGCGGGGGTCCAGCGGCGTACGACACGGGCCGGGGCGCCCGCGACCACGGCGTGGTCGGGCACCGTGCCCCGGACCACCGCGCCCGCGGCCACCACCACGTTCCGCCCGATGCGTGCCCCCGGCAGGATCACCGCGCCGGTGCCGATCCAGCAGCCGGGACCGATCTCCACCGGCTCCATCCGCGGCCACTGCTTGCCGATGGGCTCGTGCGGATCGTCGTAGGAGTGATTGGTGGAGGTGACGTAGACGTACGGCCCGAAGT
The DNA here is from genome assembly GCF_019049255.1 of Streptomyces sp. AC558_RSS880. Classification (GTDB taxonomy): domain Bacteria; phylum Actinomycetota; class Actinomycetes; order Streptomycetales; family Streptomycetaceae; genus Streptomyces. The sequence continues at coordinate 334,140 of NZ_JAGMUJ010000150.1, forward strand.
AGCAGTCGCTGCCGATGGTGACCGTCGTGTCGGCGATGACATGGCTGCCGCGGCCCAGCACGACCCCGTCGCCGATGCGCAGGATCGGCTCGGGACCGAGGTCGAGACCGGGCATCAGACCGGCGGTGAGGGTGACCTGCTCGCCGACGATGCAGTGCGCGCCGATCCGGATCCAGGGCTCGCCGAAGACCGTGCCGAGCGGGAAGGCGAGCCTGGTACCTGTTCCCATCGCCCCGAAACGGAAGCGGCCGGGGTGCTCGGCGGTCACCGAGCCCGTGCGCTGCGCCCAGGCCCAGCCCGCGTGGACCGCGCGCTGAGCGAGGCGGCGCGGCCAGGACGAGAACGTGTTCTTGCGCTTCGGCACCCGCTCACCGTAGTCGGCGGGTGGCTCGCCGACGGGTCGGCGCCCCTGTGATCTTCACCCCACCGGGCCGGCGTACGGTGCGTGGTGTTCACGACGTCGGCGGAGGAGAAGACGATGACGCACCGCGCGCTGATCACGGGTATCGGAGGCAGGGAGCCGAAGGTCGACGGGGACGCCTTCGTGGCGCCCACGGCCTCGGTGATCGGGGACGTGACGCTGCACGCGGGCGCGAGTGTCTGGTACGGGGCGGTGCTGCGCGGGGACGTGGAGCGGATCTCCGTCGGGGCGAGCAGCAATGTGCAGGACAACTGCACGTTGCACGCCGATCCGGGGTTTCCGGTCAGCGTGGGCGAGCGGGTCTCCATCGGGCACAACGCGGTGGTCCACGGGGCGACCGTGGGCGACGACTGTCTGATCGGGATGGGGGCGACGGTGCTGAACGGTGCCGTGATCGGCGCGGGGTCGCTGGTCGCCGCTCAGGCGTTGGTGCCGCAGGGGATGGAGGTACCGCCCGGGTCGCTGGTCGCGGGGGTGCCGGCGAAGGTGCGGCGGGAGCTGACTCCGGAGGAGCGGGAGGGGCTCACTCTCAACGGCACGATGTACGCGGAGTTGGCCAAGGCCCACCGGGAAGAGCACGGGGCGTAACGGTTGCCGGCAGCCTGCGGGTCGGGTGTGGTTTCTCGCGCCCACGCGGCGGAGCCGCACATCGACACAGCCCCGCGCCCCTGTCGGGGCGTCCTAGTCACCGGTGACGACAGGCTCCGGCGTTCGTGGCGATGCCTTCTTCGCCTTGCGCTTCAGTACCAGCATCGATGTCACGCCGATCAGTACCGCCAGCACCAGGCCCAGCCACGAGAAGCGCTTCAGCCAGGACTCGGCGACGATGCCGACGTAGTAGACGACGGCGGTGGTGCCGCCCGCCCAGACGATGCCGCCGAGGACGTTGGCGATCAGGAACTTCCAGTACGGCATCCGCAGCACACCCGCGAGCGGGCCGGCGAAGATGCGCAGCAGGGCCACGAAGCGGCCGAAGAAGACGGCCCACACGCCCCACTTCGTGAAGGACCGCTCGGCGGTCGCGATGTGCCCCTCGCTGAAGTGGCGGGGGAACCTGGCACCCAGCCAGGCCAGCAGCGGCCGTCCGCCCTTGCGGCCGATGGCGTAGCCGATCGAGTCGCCGACGATCGCGCCGGCGGTGGCGCAGGCGCCGAGGACCACCGGGTCGATGTCGCCGTGCTGGGAGGCGAGCAGCGCGGAGGAGACCAGGATGATCTCGCCCGGCAGCGGGATGCCCAGGCTCTCCAGCCCGATGACCAGCCCCACCAGGGCGTACACGGCGACCGCGGGCACCGTCTCGAGCCACTCCTGCACGTGCAACGCCCCGTCCTCCCGGTCCGCCGTTCGTGCGCCCGGGTCCCGGCGCACGAACGGGAAGCCTACCGGGCCGTGCCGTGTCCGGTCCGGCCGCGGAGCCGGTGGTCAGCCGTTGGGACGCAGGGTCCAGACGACGGTCATCTCGCCGGTGACGGCGCCGTCCTCGCGGCGGATGGCGACCGAGACCGGGAACTCGGGGCGCACGCCCCCGTCGAGTTCGGCGACGACCTCGGCGGCCGGACGGCCGAGGGTCGCGGTGGCGGTGACCGGGCCCATCGCCAGCTTCTTGTAGGCGATCTCGGCGCTGACGGCCAGCGGCACGGCCCGCGCGAGCTGGTCCCCGAACGCGGCGAGCACGATCGCGCCGCTCGCCGACTCGCCGAGGGTGAACATCGCGCCGGCGTGCGGCCCGCCCACGTGGTTGTGGTAGTCGGCCTGGTCCGGCAGGGCCACCACGGCCCGCTCGGGCGTGGTCTCCAAGAACTGGAGGTTGAGGGTCCGGGCCATGGGCACCGTGGCGGCGAGCATCTCGCCGATGGACATCTGGTCTGCGCTCATGAGCGGCAGGTTACCCGCGAGTAGCCTCAAGTCGCCATGCCGTGCGGCATCCGGTTCGCTACGTCCCCGTCAACGGGCGGTGACCCAATCGTGTCCCTGGCGCGGCTAGGGTTGCTGCCCATGTGGCCAGGACAGCAGCCGCCCGGGGGCGAGCAGAACCCGCAGTCGGACAACCCGTACCAGCAGCAGCCGGGGTACCAACAGCCGAATCCGTACCAGCAGCCCGGCTATCAGCAGCCGAACCCGTACCAGCAGCAGCCGGGGTGGGGCGCGCAGACCGTGGCGGGCGGCCCGCAGCCACCGCAGGGCGGGGGCGGTGGGAACCGGACGAAGCTGGTGGCGATCGTGGCGGCGACGGCCGTGGTCGTGGCCGCCGGTGTCACCGGGTTCCTGGTGCTCGGCGGGGACAAGGACGACGAGGCCGACGGCAAGAAGGACGCCAAGCCGACCGCGACCGTGTCCAAGGACACCTCCGCCGAACCGAGCGCCTCCGCCTCGGACGACAACCCGCGCGGCGGCGAGGAGGAGAAGGCGACCGTTCCGGGCTGGCAGGTCGTCGTCAACACCCGCTTCGGCACCAAGTTCGACGTCCCGGCCGACTGGGAGATCGAGACGCCCGGCACCAGCGTGGGCTTCGAGTGGGAGGAGAAGGACGGTGAGCTGAGCAGCACCACCGTCACCGCCCCCGCGTATCTGAAGTCCAAGTGGTGCACGAGCGACGCCAACAAGGACGGCCGCGAGGAGGACACCGCCCTCGCCACCGCCGGAACCCGCGGTGAGACCGGCGCCAAGACCACCCAGGAGGCGGCCGAGACCCGGGTCCCGTGGTGGATCTACGGCGGGTACACACAGCCCGACAAGAAGAGCCTCACGTACGAGAAGCCGAAGGCGTACACCACGGCGTCGGGCATCGAGGGTCACGTCGCCACGGCGCGTTCGGAGAACACGCCGCAGAACGGCAAGTGCGACAGCGACGGCAAGGCGATCACCTTCGCCTTCAAGAACGGCGCCGGGGACTTCGTCACCTGGAACCTGTACGGCGCCAGGGGCGTCAAGGACGAGATCCCGGAGGCGACCGTGCAGAAGATCCTCAGCACGGTGCGCCTCACCGAGGAAGCGCCGACGGAGTCCTAGCAGGTCCGGGGGCCGGCATCCCGTTTGGCAAGTCGGCCCCGGCCCGGCGATAGTCACGGGGTGCCGACCACCGCATCCCGCCGCCGTCCCGCCTGGACCGGCCGCAACTACTCCCTGCTGACCGCCGCCGCCGTGGTGACCAACCTGGGCAGTCACGGCGCGCTGATCGCCGCCGCGTTCGCCGTGCTGGAGGCGGGCGGCGACGGCGGCGACGTGGGGCTGGTGGCCGCCGCCCGCACCCTGCCGCTGGTGCTGTTCCTGCTGATCGGCGGTGCCGTCGCGGACCGGCTGCCGCGCCACCGGGTGATGGTCTCGGCCAACGCCCTGAACTGTGTCTCGCAGGCCGCTTTCGCGGCGCTCGTCCTGGCGGGCGAGGCACAGCTGTGGCAGATGATGCTGCTCAGCGCGCTCGGCGGTACCGGTCATGCGTTCTTCAGCCCGGCCGCCGAGGGCATGTTGCTGTCCTCGGTCGAGGGCGAGCAGGCCGGCCGGGCGTTCGCGGTGTTCCGGATGGCGATGCACGGAGCGACGCTCGGCGGCGCCGCGCTGGGCGGGGCCATGGTCGCCGCGATCGGGCCGGGCTGGGTGCTGGCGGCGGACGCGGCGGCCTTCGCGGTCGCGGCGGCGCTGCGGGCGTTCCTCGACGTGAGGCACATACCGCCGCGCGCCCCCGGCGGCGGCATGCTCGCCGATCTGAAGGAGGGCTGGCGGGAGTTCACCGGCCGGCCCTGGCTGTGGGGCATCGTCGTCCAGTTCTCCGTCGCCAACGCGGTCGTCGGCGCGGCCGACGCGGTCTACGGGCCGCTCGTCGCCCGGGACCATCTGGGCGGCGCCGGTCCGTGGGGCGTGGCGCTGGCGTTCTTCGGCGGGGGCACGGTGGTGGGCGCGCTGCTGATGACCCGCTGGCAGCCGCGCCGTCTGCTGTTCGCCGGCACCCTGTGCGTGTTCCCGCTGGCCCTGCCGTCCGCCGCGCTCGCCGTGCCGGTGCCGGTCGCCGTGCTGTGCGCGGTGATGTTCGTGACCGGTGTGTCGCTGGAGGTGTTCGGCGTCTCCTGGATGACCGCGCTGCACCAGGAGATACCGGAGGAGAAGCTGTCCCGGGTCTCGGCGTACGACTGGTTCGGCTCGGTCGCGCTGGTGCCGGCGGCGATGGCCCTGGCGGGCCCGGCGGAGACGGCGTTCGGCCGCCCGGAGGCGTTGTGGGGATGCGCGGCGCTGGTCGTGGTCGTCACGGCGGCGGTGCTGTGCGTTCCGGACGTCCGCAATCTCCGCCGCCGGACCCACCGGGTCACCGGCGCGTCCACCGCACCGGCCGATGCCGGACGCCCCCTCGGGGAACTCGGGAAATCGCCGCGGGACTGAACCGCGGTCCGCGCCGCCGGACCCGCCACGCCGGCGGCGCCGGCCCGGACGGTGCGTCAGCCGATGCCGAACGCCCCTGCGGGGGGCTCGGGTGACGGTACGGCGTCCTCGTCCCGCACCGGGAGCGCGCCGCGGACGAAGTCCCGCAGCGCGGCCCCGTGTTCCACCCGGGCCGGGAAGGCGTCGGCGGCGGTGGCGCGGGACAGGGTGGCGATGTCCAGGGGCCGGTGGGCGGCGGCCAGGACCGCGTTGCCGAAGCGGCGGCCGCGCAGCACTCCCGGCTCGGCGATGAGCGCCAGCTCCTCGAACCGCGTGCCCAGGGTGGCGATCTGGGAGCGGAGGAAGGCGAACGGGGCCGCGTCCGCGAGATTGGCGAGATAGACCCCGCCGGGCCGCAGGACGCGCGCGGCCTCCTGTGCGTAGGCGGCGGAGGTCAGGTGTGCCGGGACCCGCGAGCCGCCGAAGACGTCGGCGACCAGGACGTCCGCGCTGTCGTCGGGGGCCGTCTCCAGCCAGGCGCGGGCGTCCGCCGCGTGCAGCGTGACATCGGCGTCGGCGGGGAGGGGCAGGTGCTCGGCGACCAGCTCCAGCAGTCCCCGGTCGAACTCCACGACGTGCTGCCGGGAACCGGGGCGGGTGGCGGCCAGGTAGCGGGGCAGGGTGAGCGCCCCGCCGCCGAGGTGCAGCGCGTCCAGCGGACGCCCCGGTTCCGCCACGGTGTCGAGGACATGCCCGAGCCGCCGGGTGTACTCGAACTCCAGATGCGCCGGCTCGTCCAGGTCGACGTACGACTGCGGCGCACCGTCGACGGTGAGCAGCCAGGCCCGCTCCCGGTCCACGTCGGGCATCAGCTTGGCGGTGCCGTGATCGACGACGCGGGTCACGGGGATGGGCTCGCTCACCGTCCCATTGTGTGCCGTCGTCCGTACGGACGGCCGCCCGCCCCCTGTCCGGGAGCGGGCGGCCGTCCGCCGCTCAGCCGACCGCCGTCACCGTGCCGGCGCCGACCGTGCGGCCGCCCTCGCGGATGGCGAAGCCGAGCCCGGACTCCAGGGGCACGTCCCGTCCCAGCTCCACGGTCATGGTGACCGTGTCCCCGGGCCGCGCCACCGCCGCCTCGCCGAGGTCGACGTCGCCCACGACGTCCGCCGTGCGGATGTAGAACTGCGGCCGGTACCCGGTCGACACCGGTGTCGTACGGCCGCCCTCGCGGGCGGACAGCACGTACACCTGCGCGGTGAAGCGCCGGCTCGGCACCACGCTGCCCGGCGCGGCCACCACGTGCCCGCGCCGCACCGCGTCGCGCGGCACCCCGCGCAGCAGCAGCGCCACGTTGTCGCCGGCCTGCGCCTCCTCCATGGGCTTGCCGAAGGTCTCCAGGCCGGTCACCACGGTCTCCACCCCGGCGCCGAGCACCTCGACCCGGTCGCCGACGCGAACCGTGCCGCGCTCCACCGCGCCGGTCACGACGGTGCCCCGGCCGGTGATGGTGAGCACGTTCTCCACCGGCAGCAGGAACGGCGCGTCCAGGTACCGCTCGGGCATGGGCACGTACGTGTCCACCGCGTCGAGCAGCGCGTCGATCGACGCCGTCCAGCGCGGGTCGCCCTCCAGCGCCTTCAGCCCGGAGACCCGTACGACGGGCGCGGACTCGCCGCCGTAGCCGTGCGCGGAGAGCAGGTCGCGGACCTCCAGCTCGACCAGGTCGGTCAGCTCCTCGTCCCCCGCGTCGGCCTTGTTGATCGCCACGACGATGTGGTCCACGCCCACCTGGCGGGCGAGCAGCACGTGTTCGGCGGTCTGCGGCATGATCCCGTCGAGCGCGGAGACGACGAGGATCGCCCCGTCGAGCTGCGCGGCACCGGTGACCATGTTCTTGACGTAGTCGGCGTGGCCGGGCATGTCGACGTGGGCGTAGTGCCGGGTGTCGGTCTCGTACTCGACGTGCGCGATGTTGATGGTGATGCCGCGGGCGGCCTCCTCCGGCGCCCGGTCGATGCGGTCGAACGGGACGAAACTGCCGGAGCCGCGCTCGGCGAGGACCTTGGTGATGGCGGCGGTCAGGGTGGTCTTGCCGTGGTCGACATGGCCCATCGTGCCGATGTTCAGATGCGGTTTGGTGCGGACGTACGCCGTCTTGGACATGGCGGTACCTCGAAGCCTCTCGGTGGTGACGCGTGACGGCCCCGGGCGCGGCGGATCGGCGCGCGGCCGGGACGGGGACCCCAGGAACCTGGCCGACCCTCCCCCTGGGGGGTCCGCCGGACGATCCGGGGAGGGTCAGCTTCGGGCGCCGTCGACGGCGGCGAGGAGAGCGGGAACGGCAGCCTTCGGGGCATCCGCGACCGCGGATGCTGCGAGGTGGAAGGCGTACCGGAACATGGTGTCGATCATTGCCGACGCCCCGCCCCGCGTCGAATGGTTTTCCGCGAGGGTGCGGGAGCCGGGCGGCTACGCGCCGATGTTCCTCAGCGCCTCCCGCACCGACAGCGGCGCGAACCGTCCCTGTTCGCGCGCCAGGAAGGCCCGTACGGCGTCGGGGTCGGTCTTGGCGTACTCACGCAGGCACCAGCCGATGGCCTTGCGGATGAAGAAGTCCTGGTGGCCGGAGCGGCGCAGGCAGTAGTCGAAGAGGCGCGCGGTGTCGGTGCGCTCCTTGTGGCGCAGCTGGTGGAGCAGGGCGGTGCGGGCGAGCCACAGGTCGCCGTCGCCGATCCACTCGTCCATCTCGGCGGTGAGGCTCCGGTCGGCGGCGACCAGCGCCCCGACGACGTGCGCGGCGAGCAGGTCGACGGTGTCCCACCACGGGACCGTGGTGACGAGGTGCCGGGCGACGGGCAGGAAACCGGAGGAGCAGTGCCGTACGTGGCGGCGCAGGTAGTCCACGGCGAAGTACTGGTACTCGCGCTCGGGCAGCTCCCAGCAGCGCAGGGCGACGGCCGTGCAGTCGGCCTCGCCGGGGCGGGGCAGTCCCTCCACGACGGTGCGGGACAGGGCGCGGCGGACCGGGGTGGTCAGGCCGAGGAAGGGGGCGACGTCCTTCATGTAGGCGCGCATCGCCACGGCCCGTTCCGGGTCGGCCGCCGGCCCGTACGTGGCGGTGAGCCGCTCCAGCACCGTGTCGGCGAGCGGACTGTCCGGCACACGCGGTGCCGCCGTACCGTCCTCTGTGACGCGCATGAGACGAACACTACGGCGATCACACACATATGTCGGTTAGTGTCACCGGATGCTCGATGCCACCACCCGCTCTGGGGGCACCGCCACGGCCTCTCCCCGGGCCACCGCCACGGACCTCGCGGTACCGCTCCCGCCGGCCCCCGCCACACGATTCGCCGCCCGCTGCGTCAGCGTCCTGCTGTCGCCGTGGTCACGGCTGTCCCTGCTGGTCGCCCTGCTCCTCACCGCCGCGTCGCTGATGCTGGCCTTCGAGCCGCAGCGGCTGCTGACCGACGGCTGGCCGGACCGGCTCGGCGGGGCCGCGGCGATCGTGGCGTACGCGGTGACCTACGGGGTGTGCACGGTGGCGTTCGTGCCGCGCCCGCTGCTGAACCTCGCCGCCGGCGCGCTGTTCGGCTCCCAGCTCGGCCTGGCTGGGGCGCTGGGCGGCACGGTGCTGGGCGCCGGGCTGGCCTTCTGCCTGGGGCGGGCGCTCGGCCAGGAGGCGCTCCGTCCGCTGCTGCGCGGACGCTGGCTGAAGGCCGCGGACGACCAGCTGAGCCGGCACGGCTTCCGCTCGATGCTGGCGGCCCGGCTGTTCCCGGGCATCCCGTTCGCCGCCTCCAACTACTGCGCCGCCGTCTCCCGCATGGGCCTGCTGCCGTTCCTGCTGGCGACGGCGCTCGGCTCGATCCCGAACACCGCCGCCTACGTGGTGGCCGGCGCCCGCGCGTCGACGCCGACGTCCCCGGCCTTCCTGATCGCGCTGGCCTGCATCGCCGTACCGGGCCTGGCGGGCGCGGTGGTGGCGTGGCGCAAGCGGCACCGGCTGCGCGGGCGGTGAGCCGGCCGGCGGTGCGTCAGACGCGTTCGAGCACCATGGCGTTGGCGAGGCCACCGGCCTCGCACATGGTCTGCAGGGCGTAACGGGCGCCGCGTTCGCGCATCGCGTGGACCAGGGTCGTCGTCAGCCGGGTGCCGCTGGCGCCGAGCGGATGGCCGAGGGCTATGGCGCCGCCGTGCACGTTGACCCTGGACAGGTCGGCGCCGGTCTCCTGCTGCCAGGCCAGGACCACGCTGGAGAACGCCTCGTTGACCTCGAACAGGTCGATGTCGTCGAGCGACAGGGAGGCGCGGCGCAGCACCTTCTCGGTGGCCGGGACGACACCGGTGAGCATCAGCAGCGGGTCGGATCCGGTGACGGCGAAGCTGTGCAGCCGGGCGAGGGGGCGCAGGCCGAGGCGGGCGGCGGTCTCGCTCGAGGTGATGAGCACGGCGGAGGCGCCGTCGTTGACCGGGCTGGCGTTGCCCGCGGTGACGTTCCACTCGATCTGCGGGAAGCGCTCGGCGAAGACCGGGTCGTGGTAGGCGGACCGCAGACCGGCCAGGGTCTCGGTGGTGCTGTCCGGCCGTACGCACTCGTCGCGGGTGACGCCGTCCAGGGGTGCGGTCTCGGCGTCGAACAGTCCGGCGTCCCAGGCCGCGGCGGCCTTGCGGTGCGAGGAGACGGCGAAGGCGTCCATCTGCTCGCGGGTGAGCGACCACTTGGCGGCGATCAGCTCGGCGCTGATGCCCTGCGGGACGAGCCCCTCCGGGTAGCGCCCGGCGACTCCGGGGCCGAAGGGGTCCTGGCCGGCGGGCACGTTGGACCACATCGGCACCCGGCTCATGGACTCCACGCCGCAGGCGACGACGAGGTCGTACGCGCCGGAGATGACGCCCTGCGCCGCGAAGTGCACGGCCTGCTGGGAGGAGCCGCACTGACGGTCCACGGTGGTGGCCGGCACCGACTCGGGCAGGCCGGCGGACAGGACGGCGTAGCGGGTGGTGTTCATGGCCTGCTCGCCGACCTGGTCGACGGTGCCGCCGATGACGTCGTCGATCAGCGCGGGGTCCACACCGGAGCGTTCGACGAGGGTGCGCAGGGTGTGGGCGAGGAGTTCCACGGGGTGGACGTGGGCGAGGGCGCCCTGCGGCTTGCCCTTGCCGATGGGGGTGCGTACGGCTTCGACGACTACTGCGTCACGCATGGTGCGGGCCTCCTTGGCCGGGACCGGTTCAGGACGACGTACCAGTGAGTAGGAAATCCGAACTCACCATAGCCCTTCGAGTTGGAAAAACAAACCCTCCCCTAGACTCGGTCGTATGGCCGCCTCCAAAGACCCGCGCCCCTGTTCGATCGCCGACACGCTCGCCCTGGTCGGCGAGAAGTACTCGCTGCTCGTCCTGCGCGAGGTGTGCCTCGGCAACGGCCGCTTCGACCAACTGGTGCGCAACATCGGCGCTCCGCGCGACATCCTGGCCACCCGATTGCGGCGACTGGTCGACGCCGGGATCCTCGCCAAGCACCCCTACAGCGAGCGCCCGCAGCGCTTCGAGTACCGGCCCACCCCGGCGGGACTGGAGCTGGAGCCCGTTCTGCTGACCCTCAAGGAGTGGGGCGACCGCCATCTGCACCAGGACGGCGACCTGCCCATGGTGCTCGAGCACGTCTGCGGCAACGAGTTCGTCCCGGTCGTCACCTGCCGGGCCTGTGGCGACGAGGCGCGGCACGAGGACCTGACCTCGCATCCGCAGGCGCCGGGTTGGACGGTGGGCGGCCCGACGACGGCCTGAGCCGCCACTTCCCGCCGAGGGCGCGCGGCCGTGAAGCCCCTGTGTCGGGGCTGTCATCTTGGGGCGCTACGCTTCCCCCTCGGCGCACCTGATCATCGATCACCGCCCACAGCGGTGCGGTGCGCTCCGTCGCCCGTCCCACGATCGGCACTTGGACTCCGCTACCTCATGTCTTGGTTCGAATCACTCATCCTCGGACTCGTCCAGGGGCTGACCGAGTTCCTGCCCGTCTCCTCCAGCGCGCACCTGCGGCTGACCGCGGCCTTCTCCGGCTGGGAGGACCCGGGCGCGGCCTTCACCGCGATCACCCAGATCGGCACGGAGACCGCGGTCCTGATCTACTTCCGCAAGGACATCGGACGGATCCTGTCGGCCTGGACCCGCTCGCTGACGAACAAGGAGATGCGCCGCGACCAGGACGCGCGCATGGGCTGGCTCGTCATCGTGGGCTCCATCCCGATCGGTGTGCTCGGGGTGACGCTCAAGGACCAGATCGAGGGTCCGTTCCGTGACCTGCGGCTCACCGCGGCGATGCTGATCGGCATGGGCATCGTGCTCGGCGTCGCCGACCGTCTCGCGGCGCGGGACGAGAGCGGCGGCCGGCACCGTGTGGCCAAGCGGCGCAAGGAGCTCGGGGACCTGACCGTCAAGGACGGTCTGATCTACGGCGTCTGCCAGGCCATGGCCCTCATCCCGGGTGTCTCCCGCTCCGGCGCCACCATCAGCGGCGGTCTGTTCATGGGTTACCGGCGCGAGGCCGCGGCCCGCTACTCCTTCCTGCTCGCCATCCCCGCGGTGCTGGCCTCCGGCCTCTTCGAGCTGAAGGACGCGGCGGAGGGCGGGCACGTCTCCTGGGGCCCGACGCTCTTCGCGACGGTCATCGCCTTCGCGGTCGGGTACGCGGTGATCGCCTGGTTCATGAAGTTCATCTCGACCAAGAGCTTCATGCCGTTCGTCTGGTACCGCATCGCGCTCGGCATCGTCATCATCGTGCTGGTCTCCACGGGCGCCCTCAGCCCGCACGCGGCGGAGTCGGCGGGCTGACCCCCCGGGCGGAAACGCGGCCCCGGGGCGGGAGCACGACCCCGGGGAGGGAACGTGACCCGGGCACGTGACCGAAGACATACGGTGCGCGTAGCCGTCCGGTAGCGCGCTGTCAGTCCCTGGCCCTAGGCTTGTCCGCATGTCCCCCGATTTAGTGACCCCTGGTTCCGCGCGGTCCGCCGCCGAGGTCAACGAGCAGATCCGCGCGCTGTGGCTGCGCGCGGGCGGGTCCCTGTCCGCCCAGGAGCGCGAGCAGTACGAACTGCTGGTGGTCGAGTGGGCGGCGGCGATCCGCGGCCGCGTCGTCAAGGCGGCCTGACCCTCCACCGCCCTCGCGGCGCGGCTCAGCGCCCGCCCGCCACCCTCAGCACCGCCCCCGTGGTGTACGAGGCGTCCGGCGACATCAGCCACGCCACGGCCGCCGCGATCTCCTCGGCCCGTCCCACCCGCCGCAGCGGAACGTTCCCGGCGATCTCCCGGGCACGGTCCGGGGCTCCCATGGCGGCGTGCATCTCCGTGTCGATCGCGCCCGGCGCGACCGCGTTGACCCGGATGCCGTCCGGACCGAGCTCCTTGGACAGGCCGAGGGTCAGGGCGTCGACGGCGGCCTTCGTCGCCGCGTAGTGCACGAACTCACCGGGGCTGCCCAGGGTGGCGGCTCCCGAGGAGATGTTCACGATCACGCCTTCACCCCGGGGCGTCATGAGCTGCGCCGCCCGCCGCGCACACAGCAGCGTCCCCATGAGGTTGACGTCGACGACCCGTCGCAGGGTGTCCGTCCCGACCTCGGTGAACCGCCCCAGCGGCCCGGTGACCGCCGCGTTGTTCACCAGCCCCGTCACCGGTCCGAGCTCCCGCTCCGCCACCTCGAAGAGCCGCTCGACGTCCGCCTCGACGGCCGTGTCCGCGCGCACGGTCACGGCCCGCGCCCCGGCCGCCCGCACCCTCTCCGCCACGTCCTCGGCGGCCGCGGAGTCCCGGACGTAGTTCACCGCCACGTCGTGCCCCTCCGCCGCGAGCCGCAGACAGGTCGCGGCACCGATCCCCCGGCTGCCGCCGGTGACCACCGTGACGAGACGCTTCATGAATACCTCCGGACGAAGAACGCGGGACGAAGAACGCGGGACGAAGAACGCGGGACGAAGAACGCGGGACGAAGAGCGCGGGACGAAGAGCGCGGGACGAAGAGCGCGGGACGAAGAGCGCGGGACGAAGAGCGCGGGACGAAGAGCGCGGGACGAAGATCCTCAGGCTCTCAGATGCGCGAGCACGTCGTCGTCGAGGGGGTAGGGGCGCTCCTCGGGCAGCAGCCCGGCCGCACGGTCGAGCTCCCCTTCGCGCACCAGGCCATGGATCTCCGTGGCGAGCGGTGTCACGTCCTCGATGCCCACGATCCACTCGTCCGCGTACCGCGCGGCCGCCTCCCCGGCGAGTCCCAGCTGGAGCGAGCGGTACGGCAACGGGTCGAGGCGCAGATCCCGCTCCGGGTCCCACTGCACCCGCGCGGGCGCCTTCCGCAGCTCCCGCTTCCAGGTGCCGCCGTCACCGTGCAGGGCGGGCACGTAGTGCGACAGACACGCGTTCCGCAGCGCCCACACGAACCCCTCCCGGCTGATCTCCACGGCCAGCACGGTCTCCTGGTCCTTCTTGGTGCCCCACCCGCAGCGGTACATCATCCACAGGAACGACGGCTTGATCCATGTCAAGGCGCGTTCGCAGACCTTTTGCTCCGGTGGTAGTGGGCTCTGATCAATGCGGCCTCGTGTCTCCTCTCACTTGAAGCCTTGAGTCATCAAAACGACAACACCGATCTGCCACTACGCGTACCATGTCGGACGGTTGGCAACATACGTCACGGTGGCCCACATTGCTTCACCCGCCCCGGGACTATGCCGGGATGCTGGGAGGGGTGTACGGCGCTGGGCGGCAAGACATGGTCCTCCGATGGGGGACACCACGCCATCAAAGGTTTCGCTTTTCAGTTCGATGCATCATTGCTGCAAGTCCTGACGAACCCCGGTGTAGCCGTCGAGATCGAGGGCGCACAGGATATTGGTGTTCGCACCTTCCATATCCAGGTCAAACACAGAAGTACCTCGTATGCCCTTTCACGGATCGCGCCAGCGGTGCGACAAATGATGGGCCAGTTCGCCGCTGACAATACAGCCAGATTCGCGCTCTATGGACATTTCCCCGATCGGACCCCTGGCGAGACATTGCGAATCAGCAGGGAGGAGCTAGAAACTGCACTCGGGGAACTTTCTGACGACTACAGCAATGACATCAAAGATTGGTTCACGAAATCTTTCGAGGTGATTTTTGCACCGGACTTCGTGTCACAGTTTAGTTCAGTCCTTGATCATCTGAAGCGAACGCTTCGGGCACGGAGTGAAGCGGAAGCCCTTTGTTGGCATGCGGTAATCCATGGATACCTGCGTGATGTCATCCTGAAGCGGCCACCAGGAGAGCGGAGCATCACTCTTCACGACCTGAGAGATCTAGTACATCAGGCTCGCACAGCCGTCTTCGAGGCCAGTTATGCTCAGGTTTGTGGCCACGAAAAATATTTGAGACTGATTCGCGAGGAGTACAAGAGCATCACCGCACATGTGCCACCTCGAGAACGACTTATCATCGTTGAATGCGACGATCAGACTCACCCGCTGGACCTAGTCGACGTCGCGGTATGTCTCCAGCGCCGATACTTCGCCGGCGAGTCGCCAGCACCATATGTATGCTTCCGCGGCCCAATTGGATTGCTCTCGATTAAGCATGCCCTTTGGCAGCAAAGAGTGCACTTCCATGACGGGTTTGACTATGGTGGTGCAGAGTTTAGCGCCCAAAGCCTTGTTTCCCCACGCCTTCCTGGCCATGGAATCAAGCTGGTCGATTCCTTGATTTTGGCGCAACTAGTCGGCCATGTGAAAATGAACGAAGTGCATGACTTCTACCTCACTGAACCAACAGAGAATCTATTCCATGATGCCAGGGTGCGGCATGTGATCGTTCAGTCACCTTCCGATCTGCGTGAAGTCTTCAAGAGTGGGGGTAGCGGTGTCAAGCGCTGAGGTTGTAGGGGTTTACCCCGACCGCATCAAAATCGCTGTCACTGATATCAAGGAGCTTTCCGAGGGAGATCCTCTCAAGGTCGGCTCTTATTTGCGAGTGTTTGATAGTGCTGATTGTTCCATCATTGCCATCATCGAAAACTTTTCGATCGAACTAAAGCCCATTGCTTCAGGGAATGGATCGGGCCCTTCGGAGTACCAACGGGTGTACATTCTGGAAGCCTTGCCTCTCGGATTCCTCGACACAGACGGCAACTTCGAGCGGGGTGGAGGAAGTATTGCAATCCCCCCTAAATCGGTTGAAGTGGCGACGCGCAGCGAGGTCCAAAAGGTGTACGACACCGTTCCGGATGAAAAGAAATTCCTGTTTGCTCGGCTAGCGCACGAACGTCACGTGGATGTCCCGGTTGACGGGGACAAGTTCTTTAACCGACACCTCGCGATTGTTGGTTCCACTGGATCTGGAAAGTCGCATGCGATGGCTAGAATCATCCAAACTGCAACTGGTATGAGAGATTCCCAGCATGGGGACTACCGGCTCAACAATACGCATATCGTAATTTTCGACATTCACTGTGAATATCAGACCGCTTTCCCCGATGCGAACTTTCTAAATGTTCATCAGCTCACGCTGCCCTTCTGGTTGCTGAATTCCGAAGAACTGCAGGATCTCTTGATCGAGAGCAGTGAGGAGCAGTCGCATAACCAAGTCGCCATCTTGAAGCGCGCCGTAACTGATAGCCGACGAGCGCATTTTGATGGCGAAGAGAAGTTGAAGGAGCGCATCCACTACGATTCGCCTCTTCGGTTTGATTTCGAGGATGTATTGACGGCGGTCCGCGACAAGAACCAGGAGATGATCGATGGGGCCCGCGGCCCAAAGCAGGGGCAATTGCACGGGAAGCTGGATAATTTCCTCACCCGTCTGGAGAATCGCTTCAACGACCGCCGGCTTGACTTCTTGATGGGACAGCGAGCGAAAGAAACAACTCTTGAGGAGACTCTGAGGCAGTTCACTGGTTACACAACTGACTCCACATCCAATGTCACCGTGATCGACCTCAGCGGCGTCCCGTTTGAGGTCTTGAGCATCACCGTTTCACTCATTTCTCGGCTTCTCTTTGACTATGCGTATTATTACAAGAAGACGCATCCCGAAATGCGAACGGATACCCCGCTTTTGGTGGTGTACGAGGAGGCGCACAAGTACGTCCCGAAGGGGGGACCGGCGAAATATAACGCCGCCCGAAAGGCGATTGAGCGAATCGCTAAAGAGGGCCGCAAGTATGGCATCACGGCCGCAATTGTCAGCCAAAGGCCATCAGAGATTTCCGAGACAATCTTCTCCCAATGCAGCAATTTCCTTGCAATGCGGTTGACGAACCCTGAGGATCAGAACTATGTGAAGCGACTAATTCCTGACTCTCTCGGGCCGTTAACGCAGTCGCTTCCTATGCTTTCCTCGGGTGAGGCATTACTCATTGGAGACGCCGCTGTCATGCCTTCACTCGTACGCTTGGAGGAAGCACTGCCGGTGCCCTCTTCAAGCGACGTGCGATACCTACAGGAATGGGTGCGCCCCTGGCACGATGTACTGTTTCCGCCGATCGTTGCCGATTGGGAGCACTAACCTCGACACAGCCAAGAGAACGTCCTCTATGGGTAGGCGAAGGTTGTTGACCAGAAGGAGATACAGCAGTGAGCGGAAGATTCCCGGAAGTCGATTGGTTCTGCGACCGGTGCCACGAGTACCTGAATAATCAGTCCGGCTTCGACGATAGCAAATACACCTGGAAGTGCACAGACTGCGGCCACAAGAACAGCATTTCGAAAGACAATATATACGAATCCCATGAGGACTTCCTCAGGTCTGAATAACCTATAGCTCAGGTCACTCTCGTGCACGCGGGTTGTCCCGGGTACGGTCGTAGTCGTGTCTGGCGTGCGTCGGGTTGGTCACCCGTGGGCGTGCGCTAGTTGATCGCGCGCGACTAGGGGAGCTGGTACGGGCATGGCGGTTGACGCTGCTCGGTCGGATGAGGGGTTCACGTCGGAGAGGGCTGCGCGGGTGATGAGTGCCGCGTGCCGGGTGGCGGGGCTGGATGACGAGGACGCAGAGCTGATCCGGTTCGGGGAGAATGCTCTATTTCGTCTGGCGTCGGTACCCATGGTCGTGCGTGTCGCACGGGGGAAAGAGTGGCTACCCAAAGCACGTATCGAGGTGGCTGTATCTCGGTGGTTGGGGGGTGAGGGCTTCCCCGGGGCGCGCATCCTCGACGACCTCGAACAGCCGCTCTTGATCGATGGACACCCGGTGACCTTCTGGCACCTCATCCGTGAGGGTGACCGCAAGGCGACGTACGGGGAGTTGGGCGGCATACTTCGAGATCTCCACTCGATGACGTTGCCGGCTGGAGTGGAGTTTCCCTCGTTCGATCCCTTCGGCAAGCAAGAGCTTCGGATCGGTCGGGCCCCGATCCCGGAGGACGACCGGGTCTTCCTGAGGAAGCGCTGGCGTGAGCTGCGTGATCAGTTCGAAGAGCTGAGCTTCGAGACTTCCAAGGGACCTGTCCACGGCGACGCCCACGTGCAGAACCTCATGGTGGACGATCAAGGGCAAGTCATCTTGATCGACTTTGAGGCGTTCTGCTTCGATCACCCGGAGTGGGACCTGATGGTCACGGCCACGGAGCACCACAGCCTTGGGTGGCAGACCGACGAGCAGTACGACGACTTCGTGCGGACCTATGGGCGGGACCTTTACGACTGGCCCGGTTACGACACCCTGCGTCGGCTCCAAGAGTTCGGTATGACGACGTGGCTCATGCAGAACGTGCGGGAGGACGAGAGGACGGCTGCCGAGTACCGCCGGCGCATCTCGGCCCTGCGTAACGACGATGCGCCTCGGGACTGGCGGCCGTGGTAGTCGCTACTCGTCGTCGTCCAGACGGGCGAGTGCCTCGCTCACCTTCTCTTTGAACGCGACTACGGCAGGGTGGGCCGCGTGTGCGCTCACCTCCGCCTGGAAGTCGGTCACGTAGCGCTGGAAGCGGGAGGACTGAAGGGAGTCTCCGCCGTCGACTGCGAGAGTCGCGGTAGTGACCGCGGCTTCCAAGTCACCGCTTATGAGCTGGCTTTGGGCGAGCACCATGCGGCAGAACCCCAGGGTGCGGGCGTATGCCGGGTCGGTGCTGTCGACGGCGCGCTGTGCCTGCTCAACTGCTTCCCGGCGCATCCGCAGATCGCGGAAGCAGTGACAGAACTCGCCCGTGAGTTCCGCTTCGTCGAAGTAGCTCAGCCATGCGGGGTCGTCGGCGCTGTCGGCCTGTTCGAAGTGGCGTTCCGCTTCGTTCATCGCGCGGGCGGCGCCGGCCTTCTCGCCTGCGTTGGAGAGGGCGCGGGCCTCCATGGCCCAATAGTTGGACATGGCGCGTGGGGTGGCTCGGCCCTTGGCTCCCTCGACGGCTGCGCGGGCGAGCTGGATGGCCTGGGCGTGGTTGCCGAGGTAGTTCGCCTGGTGGCTGAGGTTGCCGAGGATGCGGGCGCCGAACATGCGGTCGTCGATGACCTGGGTCAGACGGAGCGTGGATGACAGGTAGCGATGGGCGAGCCGGTGGTTCCCGGTGTCGTAGGCGGTCCACGCAAGGAGTTGGGAGACCTCGGCGGCGGCGCCGAATAAGGCGGTGCCCACCTTCTCGCTGTAACTGACGTCCAACAGGGGCAGCACTTCGTGGCGGAAGTAGTGGCGTAACGCCTTGTGGCCGTGGCCTCCGCCGTACTTGAAGTCGAGCTGCATGAACATGCCTGCGGCGTCCCTGATCGCGCGTACGTCGCGCATGCCGACCCGTTGGTGAGTGGGACGGTCGGCCTGGACGCCGTCGGGGCGCGCGATCATCCATGACAGAACGGCTGAACTGAGGTCACCGTCGGTAACGATCAGCTGATCATCGGGGGGAGCCCCGACGGTCTCGTCTGCCAGGCTGCCCAGTGTGGCGAGCACTTCGGGGACGGTGTTCGGGTAGCCGACCGGCTGAGGGACGGTGGGCCGGGCGTGGTCGAAGAAGCCGAGATCGCCGGGCCTGATGTGGCGGCCGAGTTTGGTGCTCAGTACGTCCGCCATGATCGCTGCTGTCTGGGGCTGGATGCCCGCGCCGTCTCGCCATCGCTGCACGGATACGTGCGTCGTTCCAAGGTTGATGCCGCGTGCGGCGGCGGTGTCCTTCATACGCTTGGCAAGGCCTTTGTTCGAGACCTTGGCCTGCTCCATGACAGCGATCAACTGCGCGTTCGGCTCTCGGCTCATGCTCCCCTGCCAACCCGAGAATGACGGCGAGTGTTCATCGTGTCACAGCAGTATCAGCCTTGGGGGTTCATTGATGAACCCCCTTTGCCTTTGCCGGTGTTCACGTGAACCCCCTGGTGAACGCTCCCGGTCACGCCTGCTTCGCCGTGTACTGGCGTGCGTGAAGCAAGCGGTGCCATGAGGGCCGCGGACCCTCGGAAGGGGAAGTCATGGATGCGGGGAAGACCGAACGGTTGGCGGGTGAGCTGGACGCGTACGCGCACTGGTTCGCGATGCCGGAGCCGTACTCGGACGGGCACTTCATGACGTTGACGCTGTTCGCCGAGTTCAGTGACACGGCGCGCGTCGCGCGCTACATGACGGCCGTGTTCCTCCGGGGTGCGGGCGCCTGTGCGGTCGTGGACGATGCTCGGCTGGTCGTCTCGGAGCTGGTCGGCAACGTGGTGAACCACGCCGTACCGGACCGGCATCTGTCCACCCCCGGTGGCTGTCGGCGCATCGACCTGATCTTCAAGCTGTGGCCGAAGTGGCTGTTCATCGGTGTCGCCGACGAGGATTCGACTCCTCCGCTGCTTCCGGTGGGAGAGACGTTCTCCTCGGGCCTGCTCGGAGAGTTGCCTGAAGCGGTGCTGCCCGACAGCGGTCGGGGGCTGCTCATCGCTCAGCGCCTGGCGGCGGCGGTCTGGTGGACGCCGGAGGAACGCGGCGGAAAGACGATCTGGGCCCGCTTCGACCTGAACAGCGAAGAAGAGCCAGTGCCGCACTGATGATCTCCGGGCCGCTGCCCTTGTTCTGCTCCTTCGCGATCGGGAGCGGGGGCGGCCCGGTAACCGGCCGGAGCTTGACCCCTCCGGCCAGGGCGCGGCTCCTCCGGGACTTCCGGGAGCTCCCCTCCCCGGCCGGAGGGCCGCGCCTGACAACCACAAACCGAGACCGGGCCACCCCATCAGCCCTGGAAAGCGAAGGGTGGCCCGGCTGGGAACGCGGCGGTTCCCGGTGCCTGATGGTACCGGGGCCGCCGTGCTGCGTGTTTGCCCTGGTCCAAAGAGATTTGATGATGCGTTACCTGGATCGGGACAGAGGTGGGCAAGGTGACTGGCTCGGGCGAGAGCTGGCTGAGCGATGGGCTTGACGATGTCGCAGGGGACGACTGCGGCCTGTGGGTGCCGGGAGTCGACTACGTTTCGGGCTGGCGCACGGCGCGTGAGGCTGCCGACCGGTTGAACCGCGCGCTCCTCGGAGCGAGCTTCGAGCTGTCCGCCGTGCGGGCTGTCGCCTCGACGGACAGGGACGGGCGCGGGGTCGTGCGGCTGGCGGGCCGGCCGGAAGCGGTTGAGCTGCTCGCCGGGCTCCTGGAACAACTCGCCGATGGCAGCGGCAGTGCGTCATGAAGGGCCTTCTCGCCGGTGAGCGGCGCACGTGGGCACGTCGCCTGCCGGAGAGACTTTGGGCGGTAGCTGCCATGGGGCGAGTGAACGGGGGGCCCTACGCTGGCCCGGCGAATCGGGCAGGCACTGGTCCTGCCCGCGTATGTGCCCGATGGGCCCCCTGTTCTTCGAGGCTCGCCCCATGGGAGCTGCCTAAAGTCTCGGAGGCCGGCGACCCCCGGCCGACCACGCCCCGGCCTACGACTGCCCGTCGACGCCTCGACTTCATGGGTGGGCTGCGGTGTGGGGCGCCCGGCGACCGGACGGGACCGGCGGCCACGCCGCACGCCCGGCCGAGGCGGCCGGGCGACCCGGCGCGCCGCAGGCGCGCCCTTGAGGAAGTGAAGGCGGTTTCGACCGATGCCTTTCGTCCCTCATGCCTGGCGGCGTCGGGTGGGCTGCTTGTCGGCCGTGATCCGATAGGCGATCTCGGCACGGTCCGCACCGACACGCAGTTCTTCGAGGACCAGCGGGCGGTCGTCGGTGCCGTGCGCGACACGGGCCAGGTGCAGGAGCGGGGTCGCGTCCGGGAGCTGGAGCGTGGCGCGCTCGTCGGGCAGCGGCATACGGGCGCGGACCGTCTCCGACCACCACAGGGCGTGTCCGTCCTGGGCGAGCAGCTGGTAGATCGCTGCCGGGCGCTTGCACGGCTCCTTGCCCAGCAGTGGGGCGGCTTCGGCCACCTCGAAGGGGATCAGCGTGCGGTGCATGGCGCGGGTGCCGGTTCCCGGATCGATCAGCAGTCGGTCACAGCCGAAGAGCGCTTCTTCCTCGGCGAGTTGGAGCAAGCGACCCGTGGCCTTGGTGGTGCGGGCACGGTACGTAGTCGGCTCCTCGGCCTCCTGCCACTCGTCACCGTTGGGCATGGTGAACCGGTCGTCGCTGGTGCGGCTGATACGGCGCTCGATGGTGAGCGCGGGCTGGCCGGCAGAGCGTACGAAACTGCCCTTGCCGTGCCGCACATCGATCAGACCTTCCGCGCGCAGTGCGGCGATCGCGTTGCGCACTGTAGGGCGGGATACCCCGTAACGAGTGATCAGTTGGGATTCCGACGGCAACGGGGAGTCGGGTTCGAACTCGCCGGACAGGATCGCTTCGCGGATGGCGGCGGCCACCTGCTGGTAGAGAGCTCCGGGGCGCTGGATCTCCGTCATCTCGGCTTCTCCGGTTCGGTGTCGTAGGCACGTCGCACGCGCGTCATCACTCGTCAGCATAAGTAGTTGCACCCTCGCCGTGCACCACTCCATAGTCTTAACTCGTAAGGACAAGTGACGTCCTGATGTGATGGACGTCCTGACTGGCCAAGGAGGCCGAAGAAACATGCAGTCCATTCCCGTGGACACGGCGCGGCTGGGCGTACTGCGGTGCGCCATCGCGCCGGAAGCGAAGATCAGCAACCCCGAGACACAGGAGGTGAAGAAGGACCGGGACGGCAACCCGGTGTTCACCGTGGCGGTCACCGTGCGGCAGGACCGGCGGCGGATCTCCGTCATCGAGATCGCGGTGACCGGTGAGCCCAAGGGCATCGAGGAAGGGCAGATCGTCAAGGTCACCGGCCTGACGGCGTTCATGTGGGCCATGGGTGACCGGCACGGTGTCAGCTTCCGAGCTGATGCGATCACCCCCGTGCACGGGGGCGCTGCCGCGCACGGCAAGGGCGGTGGTGCCTGATGGGGCCGGTTCTGCTCGCCTTCGCGCTCGCGGTACTGGCCTGGGTGCTCGTCGTCGGTGACCTGGTGCGCCGGCACCGTCCGACCTGGCACTGGTACCTGATCGGTTACCCCGTCACCGCGTGCCGGGTGGTCCTCACCTGGCGCAAGGTCGCCATGCTCAACGACCTCGCCGTCTCCCGTCGTCCGCCCCGCGGTCTGCTCGGGGACCTGGTGGTCAAGGGCGATCCGGTCCGGCCGATCGCTCCGAGGACATCGTTCCCGCGCGCCACCCGGCTGGGGCTGACGGTGTCCGTGCAGTTGCACGCGGGCCAGACCCCGGCGACGTACATGAAGGCGTCCGATGCCCTGGTGCACGCATGGCGGGTCCACGCGGTGCGGGTCACCTCGCCGGAACGCGGTCTGGTCCTGCTGTCCGCGATGGCCACGGACCCGCTCCAGCGGCCCGGCTTAGCCACCGCTCCCGCCGAACTCCTCTCCGCACTCATCGGCGCACTGGAGAGCGGCGGCGCCTGGGTGATGAACCTGAGGCTTGTCCCGCACTGGCTCATCGCCGGGGCCACCCGCTCCGGCAAGTCCACCCTGCTGGCCCGGTTGATCACCCAGCTTGCTCCGCAACGCGTCGCCCTGGTCGGCATCGACTGCAAGGGAGGCATGGAACTCGGCCTGTTCGCCGGACGGCTGAGCGCCCTCGCTACCTGCCGGCGCGAAGCGGTCGCCGTGCTCTCCGCACTCGTCGTCGACATGCAGGAACGGATGAACGCCTGCCGTACGGCCGGAGTGCGCTCGATCTGGGAGCTGCCCGACAAGCTGCGGCCCGTGCCGGTCGTCGTCCTGGTCGACGAGATCGCGGAACTGTACCTGTCCGACGGCACCCGTGAGAGCAAGGCGGAAGCCGAACAGTGCTCCACGCTCCTGCTCCGCATTGCCCAGCTCGGAGCCGCACTCGGCCTGCACCTGGTCGTCGCCGGGCAACGCGTCGGCTCCGACCTCGGCTCTGGCGTCACCGCGCTGCGGGCCCAGCTCGGCGGCCGTATCTGCCACCGGGTCAACGACCCCGGCACGGCAGAGATGACCTTGGGTGATCTCAACAAGGACGCCGTGGCCGTCGCGCAAGCGATCACACCCGAGGAACGGGGGGTCGCCGTGTGCACCGGGCCGGACGGCGGTTGGAGCCGTGCCCGCTCACACCTGACCCCCACTGATGAGGCCGTTGCCACGGCCCGGAAGTACTCCGCCATGACCCCGGAACTGCTCACCATCGTCCGCGCCCTGGCGGCACTGGAAGGAGAGAGCAAGTGATCAGCGAAGGTACGGCGTTCACGTTCGCGGTGATCTTCGGGATCATCACCGTCCTCCTCGTCCGCTCCCGTGACGTACGGGCCTGGGAAGCGGTCTGCGTCGGCCTCTTCGGCCTGTACCTCGGCCAGACCCCCGTGCTGTTCACCATCCACGGCCTCGTGACCTGGGTGATCAGCGGCTTCTCCCACACCTGAGCAGAAAGGACACACCACCATGCCCATGCCTCGCGTGAGGTGCCCGCATTGCAAGGGTGACGGGGCCCGCAAGACCTGGACCGGACGGCTGCGCCGCTGCCGCGTCTGCCGGGGCACCGGAAACATCCGCTGATCCCACCCGCCCACCGGTCGAGCAAGAGAGGTGATCTCCATGACCGACCACGCGCCACCCACCATCACCCGTGCCGCTGCGGCGGCCCACCCCGGAAGGTCACCACCATCACCCCGGACTTCACCCCCGCTGACAGGCGCGCCGTCCTCGACCGCGCGGCGCGCCTGCGTCAACTCCCCGAAGCAGACCGTGACGCCATCCGTATCGCTCAAGATCCGCACTTCTCACGCTGGCTGGAACAGGTCACCGCCACCGGCGGCTGCGCCCACCCCGTCCACCTCTCCGGGGCCACCACCACCGTGGATGGGACAACCGGCGAGATCATCCGCCAGTACGACACCCGCGACGAACCCGGCGAACGCCTCCTCGTCCGCTGCCGCAACCGCCGGGCAACCGTCTGCGCGCCCTGCTCCCGGCTCCACGCGGGCGACACCTTCCACCTCGTCCGCGCGGGCCTGATCGGCGGCAAGAACGTCCCCACCGCGGTCCGCGACCGTCCCCGGCTCTTCGTCACCCTGACCGCACCGTCCTTCGGGCCCGTGCACCGGACTGGGGAACGCTGCCGTCCTCGCCGTGACGGCGGCACGTGTGAACACGGTCGTCCCCTCGGCTGCGGCACCGAGCACACTGCGAACGATCTCCTTGTCGGTCAGCCCCTGTGCCCCGACTGCTACGACTACACCGGCCATGTGCTGTGGCACGCGTACGCCTCCAAGCTGTGGGACCGCTTCGTCATCGACGTCCGCCGTCGCCTGGCCTCCTCCGCCGGCCTCGTACAGTCCCGCTTCGCTCACCACGCCCGGTTGTCCTTTGCGCGTGTAGCCGAGTATCAGAAGCGGGCGGCCGTCCACGTGCATGCCGTCGTCCGCCTCGACGGTCCCGGCGGACCGGCCGACGAACCCCCGTCCTGGGGCACGGTCGACCGACTTACCGACGCCGTGCGCGCCTCCGCCGGGCGGGTCCTGGTCCGCACTCCCTACAGCCCGGCCATGGGCGAACTGCTCCTGCGCTGGGGCGTCCAACTCGATGTCCGTCCGCTGTACGCCGACGGTGACGGGCCCGGTGATGACGCGGTCGCCGCGTACGTCGCCAAGTACGTCACCAAGGGAGCGAGCGAGACAGGCGCCGGCACCGACCACAAGGTCACCACCTGGGCCGACATCGACACGGCACCCGTGAGCGGTCACGTCCGCACCCTCATGCGCACCTGCTGGCGCCTCGGCGGTCTTCCCGAGTACGCGACCCTGCACCTGCGCACCTGGACCCACACCCTCGGCTACCGCGGCCACATCCTCACCAAATCGCGGGCCTACTCCACCACCTACGCAGCATTACGCGCCGAACGTGCCCACCACATCGGTCAAGCCGAGATTCCCGATGCGATCACGGATGCGCACTGGCGCTATGTCGGCTCCGGCCACACCCCCGGTGCCGCCCTCATCGCGGCCGGAGTCGCCAACGACCTGGCGAGCAACCGCGAGATCGCCCGCGAAGAGATCAGCCGGGCGGCGGTGAGCCATTGACGAAACAGAACCGCGACGCGGACAGAGCCCACCACCTGGAAAGAGTCTGCCGGACCTTCTCCACCAGGATCGGCCCCGAGTCAGCAAAGCGACTGGCCCGGCTCCTGGAACGTCAACCAGGGGGAAAGCTCGAATGAGACGGCAAGGGGACCTCGTGTGAGGCCCCCTTCACTTTCTCTGCGCTGGGACTCAGGCCCAGATCGGATTCTGCTCGATATCGATCCTGCCGTAGTCGAAGTACCTGCCCTTCTTCGTCGCTTCCTTGATCTTGACCGCAGCAAACAGGAAGCGCATCACCGCATTCATACGCTGGAAGTCCTCCGCCTCCCTCAACGCCTCCCAGCTCGCCCGCGCATGCGGGCCCACAAGACCGTTCAGAACCTCGGTAGTCGGCCGGACGATCATCTTGCGCTCGATCTCCGCGATGCGCGCTTCGACGGTCCTGCGCATCTCGCGATACTCCCGAGTCTTCAGCTCCTGCTTCTGCCACATGTCCTTGAGCTCATCGAGTTCACGCCGGTCCGCCTCGATAGCGGCCCGGTCCTCGTCCGACAGCTCAGAGGGCGTCGGCGCCTCCGACAGATCAAGGCGCTCAAGAAGGTTGATCGCGGCTTCGCTCACGAACTCTTCCAAGATCGGGGCGGAGACGGCCCGGTTGCAGCGTGGAATGTCGAGCCGTTGGGTGTGCTGGCACACGTACTTCGCGCCGCTTCCTCCGGACCCGCCCATGATCTTTCCGCACCCCGTGCAGGTGACCAAGCCACGCAGCAGATAGAACCGGCCCGGCCGCTTGCCATTCGCCAGTTTCGCGGCCCGGTAGGCCCGGCGCTCCCGAACCTCGAGCCACATCCCCCGGTCGATGATCGCGGGCCACTCACCGTCCCCGACCTCCTCACCACGGAACACACGAATCCCGGCGACGTGGCGGTTGTCGAGAACGTCTCGCACTCGCGGGGCAGTCCAGTTACGCCCCTCGGCGGTCTTCTCACCCCGGTCGAACAGTTCTTTGGCCAGTTGAACCGGGCTCACTCCGTCGAGATAACGGGTGAAGATCTCTCGTACGATGTCGGCCTCTTCAGGGACGATCACGGTGCCGGTCTTGTCGTACCCGTAGCGTCGTCGGCCGGTGTGCGGCCTCCCGTCCTGCACGCGGTCGATCATGGAGTCGATCAGTCGGCGCGATGTGTCGTCACTCGACCGGCACGCGTGCGCAACCTCGATCCGCAGGAAGAAGCGGTCATCGGGGTCAGCGAGATTGCGTCGGTTCGCCTGACCGTGCAGCGTGATGTCGTGATCGTCGGCGATCTGCAACAGCTCTTCGAGGTCGCGCGGCTGCCGCATCAGGCGGTCCGGGTGGTAGGTGAGGACGTGACGCACACGGCCTTCGCCGGCCTGGGCCAGTAGCGCATCCCACCCCGGTCGCTTGCGCTTCCGCTGCCATGCAGACCGGTTGTTGTCCACGAACACCTGGGCCTCGTCGACCACTAGCCCGAGACGGTCGGCCACCTCGCGGCAGATGCCCTCTTGGCGCTCCACGCCCGTCTGGTCGTCGTCGTTCACGTGAGAGATGCGGCAGTAGATCGCAGCCGACTCTCCTGCCCAGTCGGCGCGGTACTTCTTCGCCCTTTCCCCGCCAGCCGCCTGCCTGGCCCGGAGGGCTCGTCGTAACCGGGCGTCCGTCTGCTGGTCGTTGTCTTCAGCCATGGATAGAGGCTATGAGCACCGCTTGATCCACGTCATGCGCTCCCGGCTCCAGGAGGACGTGAAACGGCCGTGCCGTGCCGCGGCGCGGCCGATCTCCGGACGGTAGGCCTGGTAGACGGTGACGGTGGAGTCGGTGTGGTGGGCACGTACCTCGAACCTCGGGCGCTGATCGTTCACGGCGTACAGCCTCGACCGCGCGGCACGTCGAAGGCCACCGAATATCCGCGCACACCCCCTTGGCTGCGCACGCCCCCTTGGCTGAGCACTTCCCATGGCCAACACTGAGCCGATGACGCAGCGTGTGGAGCTCGCGACCGTGAGGGACCGGCTGGCCGTGGACGGGCTCGTCACCGAGTACGCGGTGGCCGTGGACGACGGTGACTGGGAGACGTACCGGGGACTGTTCACGCCGGACGGGCGGGCGGACTACCGCTCGGCCGGCGGCATCGAGGGCAGCGCCCGGGCGGTGGCCGGATGGCTGGCGGACCGTCTCGGGGGCTTCCCCGTGCGGCAGCATCTGATCGTCAACCGACGGGTGCGGTTCGGGATCTGGGAGCAGGACACCGGCGACACGGCCCGGGTACAGGCCGACTACGTCAATCCGATGGGCCGCACGGGGCAGAACGGCGCGTCCGCCGCTCCGGACTTCGTGTGCGGCGGCCGGTGTGCCTTCGCGATGCTGCGCACGGACGACGGCTGGCGGCTGAGCGAGGTGGTCGTACGGGAGAAGTGGCGCCGTCCGCCCGACCGGCGGGCGGCTCCTGTGATCAACTGATCCCGGAGTGCGCTGTCCCGGATCACCGAGGGGACGCACACTGGAGGCACCACGGGGTAGGGAGGCGCCTATGAAGACGCTCGGCCACTGGACCACCTCCCCCTGGCGGCGCTCGACCGTCGCCGCGGTCGTGGGCGCCCTGCCCGTCCTGGCCTTTCCGGCCCCGTCCCTGTGGTGGTTCGCCTACGTCGCCCTGGTCCCGTGGGTGCTGCTGGCCCGTACCGCTCCCACGGGGAGACGGGCGGCCCTCGACGGCTGGTGGGGCGGGTTCGGCTTCATGCTGGCCATGCACCACTGGCTGCTGCCGAATCTGCACGTGTTCACGTTCGTCATCGCCGCCCTGCTGGGCGCGCTGTGGGCACCGTGGGGGTGGCTGGTGCGGCGGCTGCTCGGCGGGGTGCCGTCGCGCGGGCGGGTCGCGGCCGCGCTCGTCGTGGTGCCGTCGGGGTGGCTGACGATCGAACTCGTCCGCTCCTGGCAGGGGCTCGGTGGTCCCTGGGGCGTGCTCGGTGCGAGCCAGTGGCAGGTGGAGGGCGCGCTGCGGCTGGCGTCGGTCGGAGGAGTGTGGCTGCTCAGTTTCCTGGTGGTGACCCTGAACGTCGCCGTGGCCGTGCTGATCGCGGTCCGGCGGGCCCGGGTGCCCGCCCTGGCCGGGCTCGTCGCCACGGCCGCCGTCGCCTCCGCCGCCTGGGTGTTCTCACCCCGGCCCGGCACCGACGACCGGGTGCGGATCGCGCTCGTGCAGCCGGGTGTCGTCGCCGGGCCCGACAGCGCGGACCGGCGTTTCGACCGCGAGGAACAGCTCACGCGTGAGCTCGTCGGGCAGGACGTGGACCTGGTCGTCTGGGGTGAGAGCAGCGTCGGCTTCGACCTCGGGGACCGGCCCGACCTCGCGCGGCGGCTGGCCGCGCTGTCCCGCGAGACGGGCGCCGAACTCCTGGTCAACGTGGACGCCCGGCGGTCGGACAAGCCCGGCATCTACAAGAGCTCGGTGCTGATCGGCCCGGACGGTCCGACCGGTGACCGGTACGACAAGATGCGGCTGGTCCCCTTCGGCGAGTACGTCCCGGCCCGTTCCCTGCTGGGCTGGGCGACCTCCGTCGGCGAGGCGGCCGGCGAGGACCGCCGGCAGGGCTCCGAGCAGGTGGTGATGGACGCGGGGAACGGGCTGCGGATCGGCCCGATGGTGTGCTTCGAGTCCGCGTTCCCCGACATGAGCCGGCACCTCGCCGAGGACGGCGCCGACGTGCTGCTCGCCCAGTCCTCCACGTCGACGTTCCAGCAGAGCTGGGCCCCCGCGCAGCACGCCTCGCTCGGCGCGCTGCGCGCCGCCGAGACCGGCCGCCCGATGGTGCACGCGACCCTGACGGGCGTCTCCGCCGTGTACGGACCGGGCGGGGAGCGCGTCGGCCCGCGGCTCGGCACGGACACCGCCGCCGCGCAGGTGTACGAGGTTCCCCTGGCACACGGCACCACGCCCTACGTCCGCTTCGGCGACTGGCCGCTGTACGGGGCCCCCGTGATGCTCGCGGCCTGGGGCGTCACCGAGGTGCTGCGGGTCAGGCGGGGCGCTCGTGGACCGCTCGTACCACCCGCTCGCACAGCTCATGGGTCGCCAGCGCGTCCCGGGCACTGAGCACCTCGCCCGCGCGGACCGCGTCCAGGAAGGCGAGCACCGCCTGCTCGATGCCGCGCTGCCGCGACACCGGGACCCAGTCGCCGCGCCGGCGCACGGTGGGCTGTCCCTTGTGGTCGATCACCTCGGCGAGGTTGACCACCTGACGCTTGGTGTCCTGTCCGGAGACCTCGAGGATCTCCTCGGCCGAGCCGCTGAGCCGGTTCATCACGCCGAGCGCGGTGAAGCCGTCCCCGGAGAGCTGGAGCACCACGTGGTGCAGCAGGCCGTTCTCGGTGCGGGCGCGCACGGTCACGTCGTCGACCGCGCCGGGCACCAGGAAGCGCAGGGTGTCGACGACGTGGATGAAGTCGTCGAGGATCATCGTGCGGGGTTCCTCGGGCAGTCCGACGCGGTTCTTCTGCATCAGGATCAGCTCGCGCGGGTGGTCGGCGCACTGGGTGTAGCCGGGGGCGAAGCGCCGGTTGAAGCCGACGGCGAGGCTCGTGCCCCGTTCCTCGGCGAGCGCCACCAACCGCTCGGAATCGGCGAGTTCGTAGGCGAGCGGCTTGTCGACGTACGTCGGTACGCCCGCCTCCAGGAGCCGGGCCACGATCTCCGGGTGGACCTCGGTCGGCGCGTGCACGAAGGCCGCGTCGAGGTCCTGAGCGATCAGGGAGCCGAGGTCCGCGTGGCGCCGCGCGGGCGGGAGGTGGAGGCCGTCGGCGACCCGGTCGAGCGTCGCGGGGGTGCGGGTCTGCAGGTGCAGCTCCACTCCGGGCTGGTGGGCGAGCACCGGAAGGTATGCCTTCTGCGCGATGTCACCGAGTCCGATGCAGCCGACCTTCACGGGGTGTTCTCCTCTAGCCATTGCTTTGCGTGGTGTGCTGCGAAGCATACGGCTGCTGCGGCGGCCGCCAGTCGGCGATCGAGTCGAAGCCGCGCAGGAACAGGGCCGGTCCGGCCTTCGACAGCGCGGCGACCGCCTGGTCGCGTACGGCGATGCCGACGCGGTTGGTCATCAGGTTGAAGCGGGCCACCTTCACGGCCCGGCGGGCGATCCCGGTGGTGCGGGGCAGCCGGGCCGCGGTGTAGGCGGGCAGGTCGTCGGCGTGGTGGGCGAGGGTGATCGCGTCCTCGATGGCCTGGTTGCCGCCCTGGCCCAGGGTCGGCGGCATGGCGTGCGCGGCGTCGCCGATCAGGGCCACCCGGCCCTGGTGGTGGGCGGGCAGCGGCTCGGCGATGTGGTGGACGTCGTGGCGCAGCACGTCCTCGGGGCGGGCGGCGGCCAGTACCTCGGGGATCGGGGCGTGCCAGTCGCCGTAGAGCCGCAGCAGTTCGGCCCGCTCGTCGTCGGGGGCGTGCTCCCCCTCGGGCGCCCTGGCGGCGGCGTAGGCGTAGATCCGGCCGTCCTTGAGCGGATGCGTGCCCCAGATGCGGCCCCGGCCCCAGGTCTCGTGGGAGGCGAACTCCGCGCCGGGCAGCGGGATCACCACCCGCCAGCTGGTGAACCCGGCGTACACGGGCCCGGGGTGGCCGGGGAACAGCACGCGGCGCGCGGCGGAGTGGATGCCGTCGGCCGCCACCACGAGGTCGGCCTCCAGTTCGCCGTCGGGGGTGCCGACGCGGGCCGGCCAGCCGGAGTCGCCGGGGACACCGGGGTCGAGGAGGCGGGCGTCGGCAGCCGTACGGACGGCGTCCGACGGGAGCAGTGCGGCCAGCCGGCCGACGAGGGTGGCGCGGTGGAGCAGGACGAGGGGGCCGCCGAAGCGCTCGGTCGCCGCGGCGGCGCTGGTACGGGACAGCCACCGTCCGCCCGGCGCGCGCAGCCCTCCGTCGCCCTGCCAGGCGGACAGGGCGCGGATGTCGTCGCCGAGGCCGATGACGTCCAGCCCGCGCAGTGCGTTGGGGGCCAGGGAGATGGCCGCGCCCACCGGTTCCAGTGAGCCGGCCCGCTCCAGCACCGTCACCCGCACACCGCGCCGGTGCAGGGCGACCGCCGCGGTCAGGCCACCGATCCCTCCGCCGATGACGATCGCCCGTTCGACCCGTGCCATGGCCCCTCCTCACACCGGAACCGCGCCTGCGGCTACTACATCTGTAGTGAGCGTTCGACTCCACCGTACTACAGCCGTAGTGTGGAGGGTAGTTTGGCCTCCATGTCCGTACGCACCGCAGGCGCCTCCCGTGCCGATCTCGTCGCCGACACCGCCCTCGCCCTGCTCGCCGAGCGCGGGATGCGCGGACTGACCCACCGGGCGGTCGACGAGACGGCCGGACTCCCCCAGGGGTCCACGTCGAACCTCGCGCGCACCCGGCAGGCGCTGCTGGAGCTCGCGGTACGACGGCTCGCCGAGCGGGAGGCGCGGGTTCTCGCGCTGCACGAGATGCCGGACCCGCGGGCCGGCGCCGCCTCCCTGCTGGACGCCCTGGCCCTGGCCACGCACCGCGCACTCACCGGGAACCGGGCACTGACCCTCGCCCGCTACGAACTGGCCCTGGAGGCCACCCGCCGGCCCGAGCTGCGGGCGTACTTCGACGCGGCCGGCGCCCGCTTCCGCGATCAGCTGACCGCCCTGGTCACCGGACTCGGCTCCACGGACCCCGAGCGCCACTCGCTGTCCCTGATCGCCTGGGCGGACGGCCTGATGTTCTCCTGCGTGGCCGGTTCCTTCAGCGCGCGCGTACCGAGCCTCGCGGAGGTCCGCTCGGATCTGCGGGAACTGCTGGCGGGGATGCTCGGCGCCGAAAAGCCCTGGTGAAGGGGGACCGCGCCGGGCGAGGATGGCGGCATGACGATCGAGCGCAGTGAACCCGCCGTCGACGCCGACGAACGCACCATGCTGGAGGGGTGGCTCGACTACCACCGCGGCACCCTCGCCCGGAAGTGCGAAGGGCTGACCGACGAGCAGCTGCGCACCGCGTCGGTGCCACCCTCGGAGCTGTCCCTGATGGGCCTGGTACGGCACATGTCGGAGGTGGAGCGGAGCTGGTTCCGCAGGGTGCTCGCGGACGAGGACGCCGGCCCCCTGTACTACAGCGAGGCCGACCGGGACGGCGATTTCCATCCGACCGAGGCGGACACCTGGCAGGAGGCGTACGCGACCTGGCAGTCCGAGATAGGCGCCGCCCGGCGCAACGCGGCCGGCTTCGCCCTGGACGACCCGTCCCGGGGCCGCCACAGGTTCAGCGACGATCCGTACAGCCTGCGCTGGATCTACACCCACATGATCGAGGAGTACGCGCGTCACAACGGCCACGCCGATCTGCTCCGCGAGCGCGTCGACGGCGCCACCGGCGACTGACGTCACCCGCGGCGCGTCCGAGAGCCCCCGTACGGGGCGGGAGATCACCCGTGCGGGGCATGCTGTGCCTGTCCGGCCTCCCCCGGGCGGCCGGAGCCAGCAGAGTGGCGCGGGTGCATCGAACGACGACCACAGCAACGCTTCTGGTGACCGTGGCTGTCTCGGCCCTCTCGGGCTGTGTGACGGTCCACCGTCCCCTCGCGCCCGGACCGGCGACGGCACCGTCGCGGGGGGCGGAGCCACGTCCGGTCGGGGGGAACGAGACGGAGGTCGTGCAGGCACCGGCGCGCGAGGCCCTGGAGATGATCGGTCCGTCCCGGCCCTCGAAGACGCCCGCGCCCCCGTCGCACCGTGCCGCTCCCAGGGCCACGCCGGAGCGGGAGACACCGCCCGACGACCGGAGCGGGCAGGTCCGGCCGACTCGCCCCGGAACCGGCGGGAACGGCCGGCCGCGGCCTCCCGCGACGGACCTCCCCGACGTGGCGGAGCCGACGCGCCGTGGCGCCTCCGGCGGACCGGACGTGTGCGCGCTGGGCAGGCAGTACGGCGGCTGGCGCCCGGGCAGCCCGGAGGCGACCATCTGCAAGGAGGCGTACGGAGGCTGAACCGGCCGGAGCGCGTACGGACGCCGGTCCTAGGAACGCCGTCCCGGCGGCCACCGGCCCCCGGGCGCCCCGTCCTCGTCCAGCCGGATCTCCAGCCGCCGGATGGCGGCCCGTACGCCCTCGCCGTAGCGGTCGTCGGCCAGGGCGCGGGCCGCGCCCCGGGCCCGGTGGAGATGGGTGCGGGCGGCGTCGGGGCGGCCGAGGCGGGCGTAGTCGGCGGCCAGGTTCAGCTGCAGGGACGGGTAGAGCGCGCGCACGGCGAGGGATCCCTCGTACGCGCCGACGCGGTCGGCCGCGACCTCCTCGGCCGCCGTCAGCGCCCGCAGGTCCCAGGCCAGTTCGTCCTCGGGGTCGTCCTGTGTGTCGGCGAGGTAGTGGGCCAGGGTGCAGCGGTGCAGCGGGTCTCCGTGCTCGCCGATCTCCGCCCACAGGCCGAGCAACCGGTGCCGGGCCTCCTCGCGGTCCCCCGCGTGGTGCAGCATCACGACCTGACCGATCCGTGTGAGCACGGCGTCCGGTGTCGCCCGCTCCTGTCGCTCCGCCACCACGCCCTCCGCACCGCTCGCCGTCTGTCGCCCCCGACGCTAACCGCAGGCCGGGGCAATACCGGACAAGCCGCTCCGCAGTACCTCGAGCGAGCCGGATGCGGGTCCGATGGAGCGGCCCGCACCCGGCGGGGCGGCGTCAGCCCAGATTCGGGACGGTCCAGTCGATCGGCTCGTGGCCCTGCGCGGCCACCGCCTCGTTGATCTGCGTGAACGGCCGGGACCCGAAGAACTTCTTCGCGGACAGCGGCGAGGGGTGCGCTCCCTTGACCACCACGTGCCGGCTCTCGTCGATCAGCGGCAGCTTCTTCTGCGCGTAGTTGCCCCACAGCACGAAGACCGCCGGGTCGGGGCGGTCCGCCACCGCGCGGATCACCGCGTCGGTGAACAGCTCCCAGCCGCGGCCCTTGTGGGAGTTGGCCTCACCGGCGCGGACCGTGAGCACCGCGTTGAGCAGCAGCACGCCCTGCTCGGCCCACGGCATCAGGTAGCCGTTGTCCGGGATCGGCGTGCCCAGTTCGGCGTGCATCTCCTTGTAGATGTTGCGCAGGGACGGGGGGATCCTCACACCCGGGCGGACGGAGAAGCACAGGCCGTGTCCCTGGCCCTCGCCGTGGTAGGGGTCCTGGCCGAGGACCAGGACCTTCACCTTGTCGTACGGCGTGGCCTCCAGCGCCGCGAAGACCTCCTCGCGGGGCGGGTAGACCGGACCGTTCGCCCGCTCCTCCTCGACGAACTCGGTCAGCTCCTTGAAGTAGGGCTGCTGCAGCTCGTCGCCCAGAACCCCGCGCCAGGACTCGGGCAGCATGGCGATGTCGGTCACGTCAATGTCCTTACGTGTGCGGTCGCTTCCAGACCACAGAACCTACAGGCGACCACTGACAACCGGCCCGGCGAACGGCCGTACCCGGTCCTACCAGCTGGTCTTCCGGGAGAGTTCCCACAGCATCATGATCGTGGACGGGTCCAACGCCCGCTCCGCTCCCGAGATGTCCCGGCTCGCCGCCACGTGCTGCCGGCCCTGCCACAGCGGCAGCAGCCGCGCGTCGTCGACGAGGATCTGCTGGGCCTCCTCGAACTGCTTCACCACGTTGCCGCGGTCGCTCTCCCGGCGGGAGCTGGGCAGCAGCTCGGCCGTGATCTCGGTCGCCTCGTAGGGCGTGCCGAGCGCGTTCTGCTTGCCGACGAAGGGAGCGATGAAGTTGTCCGCGTCCGGGAAGTCGGGGAACCAGCCGCGCCCGAACACCGGGTACTCGCCCTTCTGGTAGCCCTCGACGTACGTCTTCCAGGGGCGGCTCTTGAGCGTGACGTCGAACAGCTTCGACGCCTCCAGCTGGCGCTCGAGCTCCTTGAACTCCAGCGCGGTCTCGGAGCCGTAGCGGTCCGTGGTGTACCAGAGGGTCAGCGGGACCGGTTCGGTGATGCCCGCCCCGGTGAGGATCTGCCGGGCCTTGGACACGCTGGGCTCGCCGTAGTCGTCGAAGAAGCCGGTGGTGTGCCC
Source organism: Streptomyces sp. AC558_RSS880 (assembly GCF_019049255.1). Classification (GTDB taxonomy): domain Bacteria; phylum Actinomycetota; class Actinomycetes; order Streptomycetales; family Streptomycetaceae; genus Streptomyces. The sequence goes on from NZ_JAGMUJ010000150.1 coordinate 369,421, forward strand.
GGTCAGGCCCTTGGGGACCATGGAGTACAGCGGGTCGACGGTGTCCTTGTAGACCTTGTGCGCGATCGCCGCGCGGTCGACGATCTGGGCGATCGCCTGGCGCACCTCCTTCTTGCCGGCCCACGGGTCCTTCGGGTTGAACACCAGGTAGTTGATGTCCGTCCCGGTCCCGTCGATCAGCTGGAGCTCCTCCTCCTTGGAGGTCTTGCCCTGGAGATCGATGATGTCGCCCGCCGCCAGACCGCGGTAGGTCAGGTCGATCCGGTCGTCCCGCAGCGCCTTGACCATGGTGCCGGAGTCCTGGAAGTAGCGGATGGTCACCGCGTCGTTCCGGCGTTCGGCGAAGCCCTCGTAGCGGTCGTTGCGGGCGAGTTCGGCCTCCTCGCCCTCCTCGTACGACCGGAGGGTGTAGGGACCCGAGCCGACGACGCCGTCGTCCTCGCGCAGGGCGTCGGCCGGGTAGGCCTCGGGGTCGACGATGGACATCGCCGGGGTGGCGAGCACGAACGGGAAGGTGGCGTCCGGCTTGTTGAGGTAGAAGACGACCTCGCGCTCGCTGGGCGCCTGCACCCGTTCGAGGCTGCCCAGCAGACCGGCCGGACCGCCGTTGACGTTGATCTCCCGGATCCGGTCGATGGAGTGCTTGACGGCCTTGGCGTCGAGGGCGCTGCCGTCGGAGAACGTCAGCCCCTCGCGCAGCTCGCAGCGGAACACCTGGTTGGAGCTGTCGGAGAACTCGCAGCTCCTGGCGGCGTCCGGCTGCGGGGTGGTGGTGCCGACCGGGTAACTCAGCAGGGTCTGGTAGATGTTGCGGAACAGCTCCCAGGAGCTGTCCCAGGAGGCGGCGGGATCCAGCGTGCTGGGCGAGCTGGTGGTTCCCACGACGATGGGTCCCTCGTCGTCCGAGGCGTCCGACGACAGGACGCCGCATCCGGTCACCAAGGACGATATGGACGCGATGGCCGCCACCCGCCGCAGGCATCGGTTCCGGTTGAACACGCGCACGCTCCTCGCTCTGCCGTCCCAAGAGTCGGCAGACCATACCGCAGTGTTCGCCCCGTTGACCCCCCTCTGTACGGCCCTTGAGATCAACTCTCCGATGACTACGTTGTCACGCACCGTCGCGACCCCGATACGCCGACACGGGCGCCGTTTTCGTCAACGGACACCCGTGCCGGATCGTCGAACAGGGGTCCCACGCGGGCACGTGCGTCACCCGCGCGGGGCGTGGAACCGCCCCGCGCGGCGCACGTGTCGCACCGCGCGGGACGTCCGGTTCAGGCGACGCCGGCGTTGAGGAAGATGCCGCCGTCGACGACCAGGGTCTGACCGGTGACCCAGTCCGACTGGTCCGAGGTGAGGAAGGCTGCGGCGCCGCCAATGTCGGAGGGCACGCCGAGCCGGCCCAGCGGGTAGCCGGCGGCGGCCTCCGCCTCCCGGCCCTCGTACAGCGCCTGCGCGAACTTGGTCTTCACCACGGCCGGGGCGATGGCGTTGACCCGCACCCCGGGCGCGAACTCGTGCGCCAGCTGCTGGGTCAGGTTGATCAGCGCGGCCTTGCTGACACCGTAGGCGGCGATGAACGGCGAGGGCGCGATGCCCGCGACGGAGGCGATGTTGACGATCGCGCCGCCGTTGTCCTTCTGCCAGGCGTGCCAGGTCTTCTGCGCGAAGCCGAGCGCCGAGATCACATTGGTCTCGAACACCTTGCGCGCCACGTTCAGGTCGAGATCGGCGATCGGCCCGAACACCGGGTTGGTACCGGCGTTGTTGACCAGGTAGTCGACGCGGCCGAAGGCCTCCATCGCGCGCTCGACGGCGACGGCCTGGTGGGCCTCGTCGTGCGCCTTGCCGGCGACGTACACGGCACGGTCGGCGCCGAGCTTCTCGACGGCCTCCTTGAGGGCGTCCTCGCCCCGGCCGGTGATGCAGACCCGGTCGCCGCGCGCGACCAGCGCCTCGGCGACGCCGTAGCCGATGCCGCGGCTGGCGCCGGTGATCAGGGCGACCTTGCCCGAGAGTTCCACAGCAGTCATGTTCCCGGTCTTCCTAGTCGAGCGGTCCGCCGGCGACGTACAGCACCTGGCCGGAGACGAAGCCAGCCGCCTCGCCGGTGAAGAAGGCGATGGCGTTGGCGATGTCCTCGGGCTCGCCGACGCGGGCGACCGGGATCTGGGTGGCGGCGGCGGCCTTGAAGTCCTCGAAGCCCATGCCGACGCGGTCGGCGGTGGCCTTGGTCATCTCGGTGGCGATGAAGCCGGGGGCGACGGCGTTGGCGGTCACGCCGAACTTGCCGAGCTCCTTGGCGAGGGTCTTGGTGAAGCCCTGCAGGCCGGCCTTGGCCGCCGAGTAGTTGACCTGGCCGCGGTTGCCGAGCGCGGAGGAGGACGACAGGTTGACGATCCGGCCGAACCCGGCGTCCACCATGTGCTTCTGACAGGCCTTCGACATCAGGAACGCGCCGCGCAGGTGCACGTTCATGACGGTGTCCCAGTCGGAGACGCTCATCTTGAACAGCAGGTTGTCGCGCAGCACGCCCGCGTTGTTGACCAGGATGGTCGGCGCGCCGAGCTCCTCGGCGATGCGCGCGACGGCGGCCTCGACCTGCGCCTCGTCGGAGACGTCGCAGCCGACCGCGAGGGCCTTGCCGCCGGCGGCGGTGATCTTCTCGACGGTGTCCTTGCAGGCGGCCTCGTCGAGGTCGATCACGGCGACCGCGCGGCCCTCGGCGGCCAGTCGTACGGCGGTGGCGGCACCGATGCCGCGCGCGGCGCCGGTGACGACCGCGACCCGCTGCTCAGTGGTGGACATTGCTGCTTCTCCTCGCGCTTGGGATGCGGCTCCTGCGGCCGGGCCGGGATCGGTGAGCGACCGCTTAGTACCTTCAGCAGACGTGACGCTAGAAGCACTGGCACCCGGTGTCAACGGCACACCGCGCGTGTGTGATCCATTTCCCCGCGCGGCGGCCCTCTTCCGCCCGCCGCGGCCGGGACGCGCCCGGCATCCGCGCGGAGCACCCGATCGGCCCAGCGCTGCGCGCCCTCACGCCGGGCGGCCCCTAGCGTCGAGACGCGAGCCACCCGCGGCCGGAAAGGAGGCGTTCCATGCGCCGTCGCACCGGTGCCATAGGCACACTGATCGCGCTCGCCGCGATCGTGCCGTTGGCCGACCCCGCTCATGCCCAGGACCTGGACTGCAGCGATTTCACCTATCAGGAGGACGCACAGACCTTCTTCGAAACGGACCGGAGCGATCCGCACCGGCTCGACGAGGAACCGGGTCCGGACGACGGAGTGGCCTGCGAGGCGCTGCCCCGGCGCGGCCTCACGTCGTCCACGTTCCGTCCGGCGCCGGTCTCCTCCGCGCCTGCGCGGTCGCCGTCACCGACGACAGCCGCACCCACCCGGCCGCCGGTGCCGACCACCGCTGCACCCACCCGGCCGCCGGTGCCGACCACCGCTGCACCCACGCGGTCACCGGCGCCGACGACGACCACGCCCACGCCCACACCCACGCCCACGCGAACCGTGACTCCCACGTCCGCGCCGACGACCCGGACCGCGCCCGCGACTCCCACCTCCGTCACGCCTACGCGCGGCGTGGAGGGCGGGCTCGGCGGCTCGTCGGCGTCCGGCCCCAGCGGCTGGGATCTGGGGATCGGGGCGACGTTCGTGACGGGTGCGGTGGCTGCGACGGGTTTTGTCGTGCGACGACGGGCCTGACGGGTCCCACGATCCGGTCAACGTACGAGAAGCTGCAGCAGCCGTTCCGCTTCCGCCGCCGGATCGGCGGTGAGCCCGGTGTGCACGGGACCGGGCTGGACGATGGTGGACCGGGGCGCGATCAGCCAGCGGAAGCGCCGCCCGGCGTCGTCCCCGGCCGCCTGCCCGGCCGCGTCCCCGCCCGCGCAGACGCCCTCGACGGCGCGCAGCGCGGCCCGTACGCCGGGCAGGTCGGCCTTCGGGTCGAGGGCCAGCAGCCGCGCCTCGTCGAGGTGGGTGCGGGCCACGACGAACGACTTGGGGCGGCAGTACACGAGCACCCCGGCGTTGACGCACTCACCGCGTTCGATGCGCGGTACGACCCGCAGCAGCGCGTACTCGAAGACGTGCCGGTCGCTCACTGGTCCCCCTCGAGGCCGTGGATGTGGTGGTGGACGGTGGCCGCGCGGGCGATCAGCGGCCGCGCGTAGGCCGACCGGAGCTCGTCCGGGGTGTCGAAGCCGGGCTCGCCGGTCAGCCAGAGGTCGGGGATCTCCGCGGTGACCTCGGCTAGCAGTTCCTCGGTGACCCGCGGCGCGAGCTGGGCCGCGGCGGACGCGATGTCCGGCGCGCAGGGCTTCAGGGCGTGGTCGGAGGCGTCGTAGGGGCGGGCGGCGGAGGCTGCGGCGCCGGGCCAGTTGTGATGCCAGATCATGGTCGCGCCGTGGTCGATGAGCCAGAGCTCGCCGCGCCGGCACAGCATGTTGGGGTTGCGCCAGGAGCGGTCGACGTTGTTCACCAGCGCGTCGAACCAGACGATCCGCCCGGCCTCCTCGGGGCTCACCTCGAAGGCGAGCGGGTCGAAGCCGAGGGCACCGGAGAGGAAGTCCATGCCGAGGTTGGTGCCGCCGCTGGACTTCAGCAGCCGCTGCACCTCCTGCTCGGGCTCACCGAGCCCCAGCACGGGGTCGAGTTCGACGGTGACCAGGCGGGGCACCCTCAGTCCCAGCCGGCGGGCGAGTTCCCCGCAGACGACCTCGGCGACCAGCGTCTTGCGGCCCTGTCCGGCACCGGTGAACTTGAGGACGTAGGTGCCGAGATCGTCCGCCTCGATCAGTCCCGGCAGCGAGCCGCCCTCGCGCAGCGGCGCGATGAATCGGGTCGCGATGACTTCCTTGAGCATCGCCCCAGGCTACTGGCGCGTCGCCGCACGTCGGAGGCGACCCGTGCGAGAGGGCGCGGCCCACAGGCCGGCGCCCGACAGCGAAACGACAGCCGTGGTTTACGCCCGTCCGACCGCGGACAGGCCAAGCTCTCGGCATCGCATGAACGGCGTGGGCCCGCCGACCGTACCTCTCCGCAGATCACGCATCCTCCCCGGAAGGGACACACCGGCATGACCAGCGCATCGCTCAAGTCCGCATCGGGACCCGCCCGTCGAACCGTCGTGGCGGCGGCCGGAGCGGCGGGCCTCGCCGTCGCGCTGACCGCGTGCGGGGGCTCCGACGACGACGCGTCGAGTTCCTCCGTCGACTCCGGCTCCGCCGGCGGATCGCCGGACGACGGCGGCACGGACAGCGGGGGATCGAACGGCGGTGGGGACGCCGGCGCCGGTACCGACCCGCTCGCCTCGACCGCCGACATCCCCGAGGGCGGCGGAAAGGTCTTCGCCGACCGTAAGGTGGTCGTCACCCAGCCGACGGCGGGCGAGTTCAAGGCGTTCTCGGCGACCTGCACCCACCAGGGGTGTGCGGTGAAGAGCGTCGCCGACGGGGTCATCAACTGCCCCTGCCACAACAGCAACTTCTCCATCAGCGACGGCAGTGTGCGGAGCGGCCCGGCGACCAAGCCGCTGCCCGCCGTGGAGATCACGGTGAGCGGGGATTCGATCACCCTCGCCTGAGCCGTCGGCGCCGGGCACGACATGAGAGACGGAGGGGCCGTATGACCGCCACGCAGCGCCGGGGCCGGAAGATCATGATGACGCCCGGCGAGCTGGACGACTTCCTCACCGTCCAGCGCACCTGCCGGGTCGCCACGGTGTCCGCCGACGGCGCACCGCACGTCAGCACGCTCTGGTTCGCCTGGGACGGCGCCTCGCTGTGGCTGTACTCCGTGGTGCGCAGCAGGCGCTGGGCGGATCTGCGGCGGGATCCGCGGGTGGCGGTCGTGGTCGACACGGGCGAGGAGTACGACGAGCTGCGCGGCGCGGAGCTGTCCGGGCGGGTGGAGTTCGTGGGCGAGATCCCGCGCACCGGCGAACTGTGCGCGGAACTCGACGTTCCGGAGACCTTGTTCGCCCGCAAGAACTTCGGCCTGGACGAGATGCCCCACGACGGCCGGCACGCCTGGCTGCGTCTGACCCCGGAGAAGATCGTTTCCTGGGACTTCAGAAAACTTCCGACGCTGCCCTAGCTCCCGCGCTCTCCCCGACCTGCTCCCCCGCCGCCCGCAACGCCTGTACCGCCGCCCGGATCGACGGGCGGCGGTCGGCGTCCGCGCGCCAGACGACGAAGACGTGCCGTCGTACGCGCTGCCGGAGCGGGACGGTCACCACCCCGTCGGGCAGCGGGTCGCGGCCGAGCAGCGGGACGATGCAGACGCCGAGCCCCGCGGCGACCAGGCCGAGCTGGGTGTGGCTCTCGGCGGCGCGGTGGCCGATGACCGGCTCGATGCCCTTGGAGCGCAGGGTGAACATCAGCCACTCGTGGCAGAACTCGCCCTCGCCCCAGGTGATCCACTCGTCCTCGGCGAAGTCGGCGAGGTCCGCCTCGTCACGGTCGGCGAACCGGTGAGCGGCCGGGAGCGCCACATCGGCCGGGTCGTCCAGCAGGGGCGCCTTGACCAGGCCGTCGGGCAGCGGCATCGGCTTGTTGTACCAGTCGAGCACCACCGCGAGATCGACGTCCCCGCGTACCACTCCCCGGATGCCCTGCTCCGGCTCCTGCTCGCGGGAGCGCACGCGCAGTGCGGGATGCCGCTCGCGCAGGTCCCGCAGGGCCACCGGGAACAGCCCCCGCGCGGCGGTCGGGAACGCCGCGACCCGTAGTTCACCGGCGACCTGTCCGCGCTGTGCCTCCAGGTCGGACTGGGCGAGCTCGACCTGGGAGAGGATGCGCGCCGCGTGCTCGGCGAGCAGCCGGCCCGCGTCCGTGAGCCGGACTCCGCGCCCGTTCTTGGCCAGCAGTCGCTGACCGACCTCGCGCTCCAGCTTGGACATCTGCTGCGAGACGGCCGAGGTCGTGATGTGCAGCCCTTCGGCCGCGCCGCTGACCGAGCCGTGCCGGGCGAGGGCGTCGAGGGTGCGCAGGCGCTCCAGGTTCAACATGTAAGCGATGCTACGAGATACCGCGTGCGAAATCTCGATTGTGCTACGAGATGGACGTCCCGCATCGTTGCGTCCATGAGCAGCGTCACCGCGACCACCACCACGCCGGCCCCGGCCGGCCCCGCCCCGGAACGCACCCGCCCCCGCCTGAACTGGCGGCTGCGTTTCGGTGCGCTCTCCCTGATCTGGGGGTTCAGCTTCCTCCTCATCAAGGTCGGCACCCAGGGCTACGCCCCCTTCCAGGTCACCTTCGGCCGGCTGGCCTTCGGTACCGCCGTCCTGGCGGTGGCGATGGTGGTGCGGCGGGAGGGGCTGCCGCGCGGTGCGCGTACCTGGGGTCATCTCGCGGTCGCCGGGTTCCTGCTGAACGCCCTGCCGTTCTCGCTGTTCGCCTTCGCGGAGCTGACCATCCCGTCCACGCTGGCCGGCATCTGCAACGCGACCTCGCCGCTGTGGGGCATGGCCCTGTCGCTGGTAGCGCTCTCCGAGGACCGGCCGACCCGGGTGCGGGTGGCGGGGCTCGGCCTCGGCTTCCTCGGGGTGCTGACCGTGCTGGGCGCCTGGCAGGGCTTCGAGGGCCTGGACGCCCGCGGCACGACGCTGGCCCTGCTGGCCTCGCTGAGCTACCCCATCGGCTGGATCTACGTCCGCCGCACCCTGGCGGGCAGCAGCCACTCGAACCTGTCCCTGACCGGCGGCCAGCTGCTGCTGGCCACGGTCCAGCTGGCCGTCGTCACCCCGCTGTTCACCACACTGCCGACCCGCTTCGCCGTCGGCCCGCTGCTGGCGATCGCCGCGCTGGGCATGCTGGGCACGGGGCTGGCCGTGCTCATCCAGTACGGCCTGGTCGCCGAGGTCGGCCCGACGACCGGCCAGATGGTCACCTACTTCGTCCCGGTGATCGCCGCCGCGGCCGGCATCGTCCTCCTCGGCGAGACCCTGACCTGGTCGACACCGGTGGGCGCGGCGATCGTCCTGGCGGGCGCGGCCCTCACCCAGGCGAGGCCCAAGCGCCCGGCGTAACCCCGACAGCGACCCACACAGCTGCGGGCAGTCGTGCCTCCCCCAGTGCCTCAAAGGCCTGGGAGGTACCCCCAGGGCGGCACGGGTGGGCGCGGCGGCACCCCGCAGACGCCGGGCTGCGCAACACCCCCGCCCAGCCCTCACCCCGGGCACTCACATGAACCGCCGCACCTTCCTCACCCGGACACCCGCCCCCGCCTCACACATACGTCCGCACCGGCCCCCCGGCCGGACCGATCGCCTCGGCGATCGCCTCGGCCAGCGGCCCGATCTCTTCCTCGCCGAGCGTCGAGACCGTGACCCGGACGCCCGGTGCCGCGCTCATCCGGAAGCGGGCGCCGGGCGCCACCGCCCAGCCCGCGTGCAGGAGCCGGGCGACCGCGCCGGTCTCGTCGGGGACCGGTACCCACACGTTCATGCCGCTGCGCCCGTGCGCCGCGATCCCGCGCCGGGCCAGCTCCCCGATCAGCGCGTCCCGGCGCCGCCCGTACCGCGTGGCCACGACCGCCGGGTCCACCGCGCCCTCGCTCCACAGCCGCACCACCGCGCGCTGGACGATCCTGCTGACCCAGCCCGGCCCGAGCCGCTGCCGTCCGCGCACCCGGTCGAGGGTGACCGCGTCCCCGGTGAGCACCGCGAGCCGCAGGTCGGGGCCGTACGCCTTGGCCACCGAGCGCACGAAGGCCCAGCTGCGGGTCGTCCCCGCCAAGGCGTGCAGCGGCAGGTCGACGATGTGGTGCCCGTGGTCGTCCTCGACGAGCAGCGCCTCCGGGTGGTCGGCGAGCACCGGGCGCAGGGCACGCGCGCGTGCGGCGCTCAGCGCGGCGCCGGTCGGGTTCTGCGCCCGGTCCGTCACGATCAGGGCCCGTGCCCCGCCCGCCAGCGCCTTCCGTACGTCATCGGGCGAAGGGCCCTCGTCGTCGACCCCCACGGGGACGGTCCGCAGTCCCAGCGCCGGGACCAGGTCCAGCAGGCTCCCCCACCCCGGATCCTCCACCGCGACCGCGTCCCCGGGTCTGAGGTGTGCCACGAGCACCCGCTCCATCGCGTCCAGCGCGCCCGAGGTGACGGCGACGGGCCCGTCCGGAACGCCGTCGGCGTCCAGCCCGGCCCGCGCCAGCCGCGCCAGCTCGGGCTCCACGGGCGCGTGCCCGTACAGCACCGGCTCCCGGTCGCCCTCCCCGGCCGCCGCCGCGAACACCCCGGCCAGCGCGGGCAGCAGCGCGGGGTCCGGGTTGCCCTCGGACAGGTTGCGCACGCCCGGCGGGACCTCCACCCGGATGAGTTCACGCGCGGTGGTGGCCGGCTTGGACCGCACCCGGCTCCCCCGCCGGCCCGCGGTCTCGATGACCCCGCGCTCGCGCAGGGTCCGGTACGCGGCGGCGACGGTGTTCGGGTTCACCCCGAGCCGCTCCGCCAACTCCCGCATGGGCGGCAGCGGTTCACCCGGCCGCAACGCCCCGTCCCCCACCGCGCGCTCGATGCTCGCGGAAATCTCCGCCGCACCCCGCCCACTGATCCGATACTCTCCTAGCACAAACCAAATTATGCACTAGTGCAATGGAGAAGGCCATGCAGGGGACCCGGCAGCAGCAGCCCGCCGCCACTTACCCGCCCACCGAGCGCACCGTTCCCACCCGCTCCCCCGACCGTGCCGCGTACGACAAGGAGCTGGTGCACGCGATACTCGACGAGGGCTACGTCTGCCACCTCGGCTTCGTCCGGGACGGCGCGCCGGTGGTGCTGCCCACGCTGTACGGCCGGGTCGGCGAGCGTCTCTACGTGCACGGTTCGACCGGCTCGCGCCCGCTGCGCGCGGCGGGCCGGGCGGACCACGGGCTCCCGGTCTGCCTGACCGTCACCCACGTCGACGGGCTGGTGCTGGCCCGCTCGGCCTTCCACCACTCGATCAACTACCGCTCCGTGGTGGTGCACGGCCTGGCGTACGACGTGACCGATCCCGAGGAGAAGCGGCGGGCCCTCGACGCCCTGGTCGACCATGTCGTACCGGGCCGCGCCGCCGACTCCCGGCCGGCCAACAAGAAGGAACTGGCCGCCACGGCGGTGATCCGCCTCGACCTGAACGAGGTCTCCGCCAAGCTCCGCACCGGCGGCGTCAACGACGAGCCCGAGGACCTCGACCTGCCCCACTGGGCCGGCGTCGTCCCGCTGCGCAAGGGCTACGACACCCCGCTCGCCGACCCGGACCTGGCCCCCGGCACCGAGCTGCCCGGCTACCTGGCGGCCCGGTGATGCTGATCCACCCCTGGGACGCGCCCCGCGGCGACGACGAGTGGCAGCGGTGGCTGGCCACGCACGACTTCGGCCAGCTCGCGGTCAACGGCCTTCCGGGCGAACCGCCGTACGTCCAGCCGCTGCACTTCGCGTACGACGCCGAGCGCGGCGAGGCGGTCACCCATCTGGCCCGGCCCAACCCGCTCTGGCACGCCGTCGAGGCGAATCCGGAGGTCCTGCTGAGCGTGGTCGACGACTACGCGTACGTCCCCGGCCCCTGGCAGGCCGAGCCCGGTACCCCGCCCGAGCACGGTGTCCCGACGAGCCTCTACGCGTCCGTCCAACTGCGCTGCCGCGCCCATGTCGTGGACGATCCGGCGCGAAAGGCCGCGCTCCTCAACCGCCAGGTGGGCCACTTCCAGCCGGAGGGCGGCTCCGCGCGGGCGGCGGCGGGCGAGGCCCCGTACGGCAGGCTGCTGTCCGGGATCCGCGGTCTCCGGCTCGAAGTGACGGGCGTACGGGCGAAGTTCAAGTACGCGGGCAAGCGGTCCGAGGCGGTACGGGAGCGCATCGCGGCCGGGCTGGCGGACCGGGACGGCGCGCGTGACGCGGAGGCACGCGCGCACGTCCTGCGCCGGCAGCCGGCCTGACCTCCGGGCCGGGGGCCCTCCCGCGCGGAAGGGCCCCCGGCCGTCACACCGGCACCGTGTCCGGCTCCTCCCCACGGGCCCGCGCGCCCCGCGCCTCGCCGACCGCGAGGCCCACGACCGAGCCGAGCAGCAGCAGGGTGCCGGCCAGGGTGGCCGTCGTGAGCCGCTCACCGAGCAGGGCGACCGCGAGCACCGCCGCGCTCACCGGCTCCAGCAGCATGATCACGGAGACGGTGGCCGACCGTACGACGGCCGCGCCGGCGAAGTAGAGGCCGTACGCGAGCGCCGTCGGCACGGAGGCGACGTACGCCAGCAGGCACAGCAGCGCACCAGGGGCGTCGGTGTGCGGCACCAGTCCCTCGGCCGCGGCGAACGGCAGCAGCACCAGGCTGGTGACGGCGAACGCCCCGACGGTCGTACCGGAGGAGTCCGTACCGCCGTCACGTCCCCACCAACGGGTGAGCAGCGTCATCGCCGAGTACCCGGCCGCGGACAGCAGGGCGAGCAGCACCCCCCACGGGTCCACGGTCGCGCCCCCGCCGCCGAGGACGAGCACGACGAGTCCGGCGAGCGCGCCCACGACGGCGGCCAGTCCACCGCGCCCGAGGCGCTCCCCCAGGGTCAGTCGCGCGCCGAGCGCGATCAGTACGGGTCCGGCGCCGAGGGTGATGACGGTGGCCACCGCGAGTCCCGTGGCGGAGACGGCCGCGAAGTAGGAGGTCTGGAAGACCGCGAGTCCGATGCCGGTGGCTCCGGCCCGCAGCACCCGCCGGCCGAGCGGTTCGGGGGCGGCGGTGCGGGCGCGCCGCGACAGCGGCCGGGCGGCGAGCAGCAGCACCAGGCCGGCCGCGCAGCGCCAGAAGGACAGGGCGACGGGACCCATGTCACTGGTCCGGTAGACCAGTGACGCGGCGGCGCCCGCGGTGCCCCAGGCGGCACCGGCGACGATCAGATAGAGGAGGCCTCGCCCTACGGGCAGGCCGGAGACGGCGTTCGACACGTGTTCTCTCCGCGGATGCGCGCGCCACGCGCGTCGGCGTGGGCGCGGAAGTTCGGGAAGGGACCCCGGATCAGTCCCGGCCGGGGCCGGGGCGGCGGGATCCGCGGACTCCGTCTGCGGGCAGCACCGTCACGCCCGGCGACCAGCCGGGCGGATGTACCGGAGGGCCCGCCTCAGACGACCGGAGGCGGAAGAACACGTGCGCGTGCGTGCATGACCAGCACCTTAAGCGGCCGTTCCCGGTGTGGACAACTCCCGTTCGGGCCCGCCGCCCGCCACGGGCTTCTCGGAGCCCTTCGCCGGGGCCGAGGACTGGGCGATGAAAGCGCCCGCCAGGACCACCGCGCCGCCCACGATCTGCGGCGCCGACAGGTGCTCGCCGAGCAGGACCCAGGCGAGGACGGTGGCGATGACCGCCTCCAGACAGGCCACGACACCGGCGACCTGCGGCGAGAGCCGGCGCACCGACACCACCCCGGTGACGTACGCGGCCACCGTGGCGACGAGGACGATCCAGGCCAGCAGCACGAAGGCGGCGACCGGGGTGCCGTCCATCTGCGCGCTGCCGGTGAGCACGGACCACTCCATGGACCAGGGGCGGGCGACTACGGTCAGGACGGCGGCGCCGATCAGCAGCCCGTAGGCGATCACACCGAGCGGGTCGGGGGCCTCCTCGCCGTCGCTGCCCCGGTCGGACAGGACGAAGTAGCCGACCTGGCAGCAGGCCGCGCCGAGCGCGAGCAGCAGACCGAGCGCGTCGAAGCCGAGGCCCGCCCACACCTCCACGACACAGGCGAGCCCGCCCACCGCCAGGACCACGCCGACCGCGGCGGCACGGGTCACCGGCCGCCGCTGCACGAACCGCACCCAGCCGAGCACGAGCGCGGGCGCCAGGTACTCGACCAGCAGCGCGACCCCGACGGGGATGCGGGAGAGGGCGGCGAAGTAGCAGGCCTGGACGCCGGCCACGGCGAACAGGCCGAACCCGGCGAGCAGTCCGGGCCTGCTGCGCAGGAGTCCCCGGTGGCGCACCGCCAGCGGCAGCATGACGAGCGCCGCGCCCGCCACCCGCAGCCACACGACGTGGAGCGGGTCGAGACCCGCCTCGATCAGCGGCTTGGCCGCCACACCGGAACCCCCGAAGGCCAGCGCGGACAACAGCGCGAGGCCGAGTCCGACGCCCTTTCGGTGGTCGCCCGGGGTACTGACAGAGGTAGGCACCGGCACATGATGACAGGCCCCGACAGGAGCGTCACCCTTCATGGCACCTGTCTCACCGGCTGGACGGCACCTCGAGCCGGGCGAAGAGTTCACGGGGGTCGATTCCGGCGCGTTCGAGGACCTCGACGGCGCGCGCCTGCGGGTCCACGACGATCGCCGCGAGCAGGTCCGTACCGCACGCCGGGCCGCGGCCGTGGCGGGCGGCGCGCTCGTGGGCGTACTCCATGCAGCTCGCGGCCAGCGGCGAGAGGCCCGCGGCCTCGGTCACCACGGGGACGCCGCCGGAGTCCTCGACCGCGCCCTGCCAGCGCAGGCCGTAGCCGATGCTGCGCTGGACCAGGTAGCCGAGCAGCCGGGCGATCCGCGGGCCCTCACCGAAGGCGGCTCTCACCTCGGTGTCGGACTCCAGGAGCGAATGCAGCAGGTGGGCGGTGTCGATCTGCCGGTCCCCGTCCCGGACCGCTCTGCGCCGGGCACCGGCCACCACCGCTGCCAGCTCGGCGCCGAGCCTGGCATCGTTCTCCGCGCGGTGGATGCCCTGCTCCTGGAGCTCCTGGGCCTGTTGCCGGGGGATACGGGGTTGCACGTCCCCACCCCATCAGCCCCGCGGGCCCGGGACATCCCCGGCGGGAAGCATCTTGGGGTCCCACGGGAAGTGGACGCCCCGGGCCGGAATCTCCTCCTTGCGAAGGAGATCAGGGTGTTTCCGCCCGAGGGGCGCGCGCCGGTTTGCGCCACGCCCCCGCCGGCCCCCACCGATCCCGTCAGTCCTCGTCGGCGAGGATGAGGTACAGCTTCTTGCGGGCCTCGTTGATGACGGCGAGAGCCTTCTCCCGCTGCTCCTTGCTGCCCGTCTTCCAGACCTGCCCGAAGGCCTCCATCAGGCCGAAGCCGGCCTGCCGGATCTCGCTCAGCGCCTCCCAGTCGACCCCGCGCGAGGCCTCCTCCCAGGGAGCCTCGGGGCCTTCCCCGGCCGCCGAGCGGCCGGCGTCGGTGAGCGAGAACAGCTTCTTGCCGCCCTCGGACTCGCTGGCGATCAGCCCCTCGTCCTCCAGCAGCTGGAGGGTGGGGTACACCGAGCCGGGACTGGGCTTCCACGCCCCGCCGCTGCGCTCGGCGATCTCCTGGATCATCTCGTAGCCGTGCATCGGACGGTCCTTCAGCAGGGCCAGGATCGAGGCCCGCACGTCACCGCGCCGCGCCCTTCCCCTCGGTCCGCCGCGCCCTCGCCCGCCCCAGGGGCCGCCGTGCCCGAAGCCCGGGCCGAAGGGTCCGCCGGGACCACCCGGGCCCCCCGGACCGAAGGGCCCGAAGGCCGCCCGCAGCCGCTCGAAGTCGCCCCGGCCGCCACGTGGGCCGCCGTGACCGTGTCCGTGCTCGTAACCATGGGCATGCATCGCCACCACTCCATTCCATCGTTGATCTGTCGCGATGCTTCAACGATATATCGGAACAGTTCGTTCGGCAACCACTCGGCCGGGCCGGTGCCCGCGGCGATCGGGCCGGCATCCGCGGATTGGCCTTGGCCTGGGGTTTCGCACAGCCCTTACCGTCAGGGCATGCGGATTCGAATCGTCGACGCCTTCACCGACCGGCCCTTCGCCGGCAACCCCGCCGGAGTGCTGCTGCTTGACGCATTCCCGGACGACCCCTGGCTGCAGAGCGTCGCCCTGGAGGTCAATCACGCCGAGACGGCCTTCGCCCACCCGCTCCCCGCGGGCGGCGAGGCCGACTGGGCGCTGCGCTGGTTCACCCCCGCCACCGAGGTCGCGATGTGCGGCCACGCGACACTGGCCACCGCGCACGTCCTGCACACCACCGGCGTGCACCGGGGCCCGGTGCGCTTCGCCACCCACAGCGGCGTCCTCATCGCCACGCCCGGCGAGGACGGCTCCGTCACCCTGGACTTCCCCACCGCTCCGCTCACCGCGGTCGACGTTCCCGAGGGCGTCGCCGAGGCGCTGGGCGCCCGGCCGCTCACGGCGTTCGACACCGGCCCGGACATCGGGGACCTGCTCGTCGAGGTCTCCGACGAGCGGACCGTCCACGCCCTGCGGCCCGACCTCAAGGCCCTGGCCGCCCACTCCGAGCGCGGCGTCATCGCCACCGCCCGCGCGGAGAACCCCGCCCTCGGCTACGACTTCGTCTCCCGCTGCTTCTTCCCGAACGTCGGCATCGACGAGGACCCGGTCACCGGCAGCGCGCACACCGCTCTGGCCCCCTACTGGTCCGAGCGCCTCGGCCGCTCCGTCCTCACCGGCCTCCAGGCCTCGCCGCGCTCCGGCCGCGTCCGCACCGAGGTGCGCGGTGAGCGCACCCTGCTGAGCGGACGGGCCGTGACGGTCATCGAGGGGGACCTGCTGGTCTGAACCCGGTACGGCGAAGGGGCGTACGGCCGCTCCGTACGCCCCTTCGCCGCTGCCTCACGCCGTCGGCAGCCAGTCCACCTTGCCGGCCAGCAGCGCGTACCCCACGAACGCCCCGACGTCGAGCAGCGTGTGCGCGGCCACCAGCGGACCGACGCGCCCCCAGCGCCGGTAGAGGTACACGAACACCACGCCCATCACCATGTTCCCGATGAAGCCGCCGATGCCCTGGTAGAGGTGGTACGAGCCGCGCAGCACCGAACTGGCCGCCAGCGAGGCGCCCGGGGACCAGCCCAGCTGGTCCAGCCGGCGCAGCAGATAGCCGACGACGACGACCTCCTCGAGGATCGAGTTCTGCATCGCCGAGAGGATCAGCACGGGGTACTTCCACCACACCTCGGGCAGCGCCTCCGGCACCACGGTGAGGTTGAAGCCGAGGCCGCGCATGGCCAGGTAGAAGGCGATGCCGCTGCTGCCGATGCCCGCCGCGACCGCCGCTCCGCGGCCGAGGTCGGACCAGGGGCGGGTGCGGTCGAAGCCGAGGGTGCGCGGCCCCGCGCCCTCGCGCAGCAGGAGGTGCGCGACGAGCGCCACCGGCACGAGCGCCGTGGTGATCCCGAAGAGCTGCCAGGCGAGGTCCAGCCAGGGGCGGCCCGGCGCGGCCGAGGCGTTGAGGGTGGCCGCCTGGTCCTTCAGGCCGCCCGGTTCGGTGACCGAGCCGACGAAGCTGATCAGGGCCGACACTCCGCTCGCGCCGAGCGAGAGCGCGAGCACGAGAAGCGTCTCGTCGCGGAGCGTCGTCCGCGAGGGCCTCCGCTCGGAATACGAATCGGCCCCCGGGCCGGCCTCCGCCTGCACACCTGCCTCCACATCACCGATCGGGTCCGATCAGTATGAGGGCAGCGGCTGTGCGCTCGGCCCGGGGGTCGTACGGGGGTGATTCGTGGAGGCCGTGCGGGGGTGGTCCGTGGGGGGGTCAGCCCGTCGGCACCGGTTCCGGCAGTCCCACCGGCCAGCTGTGCACCGGATCGCCCTGCTGCGTCAGCTCCCGGTAGCGGAGGGTGGTGGCGGCCAGGGCGGCCTCCCGGCCGAGGCCCAGGTCCAGGGCCCGGTGGAAGGTCGCGGCCTGCCAGGTCGCGCCGTTCACCCTTCGCCGGCACCGCTCCTCGATCACCCCGAGGTACAGATCGCGGTCGGCGGGCTCGATCCCCCACGCGTCCAGCCCGGCCTCGGCGAGCGGCAGCAGTTCGTCCCGTACGAGGGTGACCGCGTCCACCTCGCCCAGCCCACCGAGGCGGCCGCGCCGGGGCCAGGTGAGGCGGGCGTCGATGCCGTGCTCGCAGGCGGCGTCGAAGTTGGCGGCCGCCGCCTCGAACGGCAGCCGGGTCCACACCGGCCGGCTGTCCTCGGCGAGGGCACGGACCACGCCGTAGTAGAAGGCCGCGTTGGCGATGACGTCGGTGACGGTGGGGCCGGCGGGCAGTACGCGGTTCTCCACGCGCAGGTGGGGGACGCCGTCGGCGATGCCGTAGACGGGGCGGTTCCAGCGGTAGACGGTGCCGTTGTGCAGGACGAGTTCCGCGAGTGAGGGGACGCCGCCCCGGTCCAGCACCTCGAGCGGGTCCTCGTCGTCGCAGATGGGCAGCAGGGCCGGGTAGTAGCGCAGGTTCTCCTCGAACAGGTCGAAGGCCGACGTCACCCACCGCTCCCCGAACCAGGTGCGCGGCCGCACGCCCTGGGCCTGGAGCTCGGGCGGGCGCGTGTCGGTGGACTGCTGGAACAGCGGGGGCCGGGACTCGCGCCACAGTTCGCGGCCGAACAGGAACGGCGAGTTGGCGCCGACGGCGACCTGGGCGGCGGCGACGGCCTGGGCCGCGTTCCACACACTGGCGAAGCGCTCCGGGGTGACCTGGAGGTGCAGTTGCACCGAGGTACAGGCGGCCTCGGGGGCGATGGACTTGGAGGTGCAGCTGAGGCGCTCGACGCCGTCGATGTCGAGTGTGAAGTCCTCACCGCGCGCGGCCACGATCTGTTCGTTGAGCAATGCGTAGCGATCGACGTCGGAAAGATTCGAGGAGACCAGGTCGTCCCGGTCCAGCGTCGGCAGGATGCCGATCATCACGATCCCCGCGTCCACCTCACCGGCTTTCCGGTCGGCGTACGCGAGCGAAGTGCGCAGTTCCTCGTCGAGCCGGTCGAATACCCGCCCGCCCAATCGGTGAGGGGTGATGTTCACTTCCAGATTGAACATGGCGAGTTCTGTTTGGAAGTCCCTGCTGGCGATCCTTTCGAGGACTTGTGCATTCAACATTTTCGGCATGCCGTCGGCGCCCGCGAGATTCAATTCGATCTCCAGCCCCATGAGGTTCTTGGGGCGGTCGAACCGCTTCTCCGCCAGGAGTCGCTCCAAGCCCGTCAGGCAGCTGCGGAGCTTCTCGCGGTAGCGCTGGCGATCGGAGAGGTCGAACTGACCTGCCACGACCTTCTCCCCCATCGAAGCGTCCCTTCTCGCACGGGCGGACCGAAGATCGTCCGCCGGGGTCCCGGTCACAGGCAAGGATGCCCCGTCGATGCGATCGATAACGCCCCGGACGGCACCGTCGACCGCTAGTCTGGTCGACGGTGACCAGTGGCACATTCACGGGGCATGGCACAGAAGGCGACTTGCGGGCCTGTTGCGAACTCGTGAAAAACGCCGACGAGAATTGGCCGACCGCTTCGCGGTCATTTTCCGAGGTCATCGGCGTGCACCCTGCCTGAAATCGGGATGTTTTTCGCGTTTCACCGGCCAGAAGTACCCTTGTTCCGCCGGTCGAAAACAGCTAGTGGAAACACAGTCTGAACACGTGTCGTATAAACTTTGCGCACAAGGCAGAAGGTTGGCGCCCACGGTTCGAGTGATCCAGCCGGGAGGTGGCGTGCGGCACTCCTCGCCCCGTCTCCCGGACTCGAGTCCCGGCCCCTGCCTCTCTGACCTTCGCGAGCTGACAGCGCCGTCCGCCCCGCCACGCCCCGCCCTCGCGCCACTGTGCCTTCGAATGATGAGAGGCGACCCACCATGCCGCTGCATGTCCCCCCGGCTCCCGCGCCCGCACTGCGTTCCGTCCTGACCGCGCTCTCCTCTCCGACCGCGGTCCGCGAAGCCCGAACTCCCTCTCTGCTCGTCGCCCAGGGACCCACCTCAGCCGAGCTGCCCCTCCCCGTGCACGTCCTGGACCGGACCGCCCCCGACGGGGGAACCGCGACCCGGCTGGCCGGCTGGCGTTTCCTGATCCGCACCGGTGACCGCGCGGTCGCCGCCGCGGACACCGTGCTCACCGCCGACGGCTGGACGTTCTCCCGCTTCTTCGAGGGCCCCTACATCACCTCCACCGAGCTCGCGCTGCGCCAGGCCGAGGCCATGACGCAGCCGTACCAGCCCCGGCTGCTCTCGGTGCCGGGGCTCTACATGCTGGCGCTCTGGCTGCACGGCGATCCCACGGCGGACGGCGCCACCGGCCACCCGGCCGCCGGCGATCTGCTCGTCCCGCTCGCCCCGGCACCGCCCGGCATCGCGGCCCACCGCCCGCACCGGTTCGCCGACCTGCTCCCGGTCCTGACCCACCGGGTGGCACCGACCCGCCTGCTCGGCTCACCCGCCTGAGAAGACACCGCGTACCCCGCCGCCCGGAACCCCCGACGCGGCGGGGTACGTGCCGTTCCCAGAGGACTAGCCCCATCCGACCACGGCGAACCACCCGAATTGACAGTGCAGTTGAGATGAACCGTCCGCACGGGTGACGCGTCATCAACCTGTGAGGAGCGGTGCCGCGAAATCCCTGCGGATCCTCGTCCATGGGGCAACACTGGTTTCCGACCGACCTATCACAACGGGGGGGCGGCCATGAGCGAAGCTTCACGCCGCGGAACTGAAACGACAGCCGACTCACAGGTCACCACAGAGCGAGAGATCCCATCCATGTGCCAGCACCAGCCACCGTGCCCCTCAGCCGACTCCGCCGACCGGGAATCCGCCCGTCTCGTGGCGCACCACCCGGAGCAGGGCTGGAGCCTGCTGTGCAACGGTGTCGTGTTCTTCGAGGACACCGGTGAACTCCTGCCCGACGGCAGTGTCATCGCCCCGCAGCGTCCCCGGGGCGCCAGCCTGACCACCGCCTGAGCACGACCGGGCGGAACGGGGCCCGCCCGGGGACACCAGGGGCCGGACGCGGAACCTCCCGCGCGCCGGCCCCGACGCGTGTCCGGGACGGATCACTCACGGTAGTCCGGCGCGTGGAAAGGGTGACCGGCCGGTCCCCCGGCAAGAGTCCGCCCCGCGACGCCTTCCCACGGGCACCCGCTTTCCGGAAGACTCCTGGAAGTTCCGCGGGTTTCGTCACGGAGGTGGGGCAAGTGGCAGCACAGGGGGCCGGCACCGGGGGCAGAGTCACGATCACCGAGATCGCCCGGCAGGCCGGCGTCTCCGTGCCGACCGTCTCCCGCGTGGTCAACGGCCGCTCCGACGTCTCCCCGGGGACCCGCGCCCGGGTCGAGGACCTGCTGCGCCGCCACGGCTACCGCAAGCGCCCCAACGCCTCCACCTCGCGTGCGGTCCTGCTCGACCTGGTCTTCAACGACCTCGGCAGCCCTTGGGCGGTGGAGATCATCCGCGGTGTCGAGGAGGCCGCCCACGCGGCCGGGGCGGG
The DNA here is from genome assembly GCF_019049255.1 of Streptomyces sp. AC558_RSS880. Classification (GTDB taxonomy): domain Bacteria; phylum Actinomycetota; class Actinomycetes; order Streptomycetales; family Streptomycetaceae; genus Streptomyces. The sequence continues at coordinate 389,630 of NZ_JAGMUJ010000150.1, forward strand.
CACGGTGGTGTCGGCGATCCACGGGCGTTCCGGCGACGCCCGGGAGTGGATGCGCAACCTGCGGGCGCGCGCGTCCGACGGCGTCATCCTCGTGACCTCCGCGATGAACACACTGCACGAGGAGTTGCAGATACTGGGCGTCCCGCTGGTGGTCGTGGACCCGGCCGGCTCTCCCCCCGCGGACGTGCCGACCATCGGCGCCGCCAACTGGTCGGGCGGCATGGCCGCGACCGAACACCTGCTGGCCCTGGGGCACCGCAGGATCGGCATGATCGCCGGGCCGTCGCGCCTGCTCTGCTCACGCGCGCGGCTCGACGGCTACCGGGCGGCGCTCGAGGGCTCCGGCATCGCGCTCGACGCGTCGCTGATCGTCCCCGGCGACTTCCGCCCGGAGGCCGGCTTCGCGGGCTGCAACGTCCTGCTGGACCTGCCGGAGCCGCCGACCGCGGTGTTCGCGGCCAGCGACCAGATGGCGCTGGGGGCGATCGAGGCGCTGCGCGGCCGGGGGCTCAGGGTCCCGGAGGACATGAGCGTGGTCGGCTTCGACGACCTTCCGGAGGTCCGCTGGTCGGCGCCGCCGCTGACCACCGTCCGCCAGCCCCTGGCCGACATGGGCAAACTCGCCGTCCGTACGGTGCTCCGTCTCACCCGCGGCGAACAGCCGGACTCCCCCCGCGTGGAACTGGGTACGGACCTCGTCGCCCGCGCGAGCACGGCGGCTCCCGCCGAGCGGGGCTGACGCACCTGCGGCACCACCTATCGTGACCGGCATGCAGTCCTACACGATCGGCCAGGCAGCGAGGCTGCTCGGCGTGAGCCCGGACACCGCCCGCCGCTGGGCGGACGCGGGGCGTATCACCACCCACCGCGACGACGGCGGACGCCGGCTCGTCGACGGACGGGACCTGGCGGCGTTCTCCGTCGAACTCGCCAGGGCCGGCGCCGTCGAGGAGGGCACCCCGTACACCTCCGCCCGCAACGCCTTCCCCGGCATCGTCACCGCGATCAAGCTCGGCGACGTCGCCGCCCAGGTCGAGATCCAGGCCGGCCCGCACCGCCTCGTGTCGCTGCTCACCCGGGAGGCCGTCGAGGAACTGGGGCTGGAGGTCGGCATGGAGGCCACGGCCCGCGTGAAGTCGACGAACGTCCATATCGACCGCACCTGACGACGGCGGCACACCCGAGCGAACGCACATGCGCCACCTCCGGCAGCTTTTCCTGGCTCATGCAAGGAGGCAGGGAGTGAACACCTGGCAGATGCGCCAGTATGATCGGTGCATCGGGAGGGCTCTGCGGGCTCTTCCCTGGTCCCAGAGGGAGTGCTCCGAGATGACCCGTCCGCATCGGACCCGTCGGATCACCGGCGCCGGGACAGCCGCCGCCCTACTGGCGCTGAGCGCCTGCTCCGCGTCCGGCTCGGACTCGTCCGCGGAGTCCGGCGGGCAGGGCGTCACCGGCACGGTCACCGTCTTCGCGGCCGCCTCGCTGAAGGAGAGCTTCACGACGCTGGGCGAGCGCTTCGAGAAGGAGCACCCGGGGACCGAGGTCGCCTTCAGCTTCGGCGGCAGCGACGGTCTGGCGGCCGGCATCAGCAACGGCGCACCGGCCGACGTCTTCGCGGCGGCCAGCACCGGGACGATGAAGCTCGTGGCGGACGAGGGGCTCACGACGGGCAGCCCGAGCACGTTCGTCCGCAACCGGCTGGAGATCGCCACCGCGCCGGGCAACCCGCACGCGATCGACTCCCTCGAGGATCTGACCGCATCCGGCCTCAAGGTCGTGCTGTGCGACGAGACGGTGCCCTGCGGAGCCGCCGCGCGGACCGCCCTCACCTCCGGCGGCGTAGAGCTGGAGCCGGTCTCGTACGAGCAGGACGTCAAGAGCGCCCTGACGAAGGTCGAGCTGAAGGAGGCCGACGCCGCCGTCGTGTACCGCACGGATGTGAAGGCGGCCGGTGCCAAGGTGGAGGGCGTGGAATTCCCGGAGTCCGCCGAGGCCGTCAACGACTATCCGATCGCCCGGCTCGAGAACGCCCCGAACCCCTCGGCGGCGAAGGAGTTCGTGGAGCTGGTCAAGTCGCCGGAGGGTCAGCAGGTGCTGGGTGGGGCGGGGTTCCTGAAGCCATGACCACCGGCCGGGAAACCCCTCGGAAGGCACGCCCCCGCGCCCCCGTCCGCGGTGTCCCCCTCGCCCTCCTCGCGCCCGCCCTCCTGGGCCTGGCGTTCCTCCTGGTGCCCCTCCTCGCCCTCCTCCTGCGCGCCCCCTGGCGGGACCTCCCCGAGCAGCTGGCCAGCCCCGAGGTGTGGGAGGCGCTGCGGCTGTCGCTGCTGTGCGCCACGACGGCGACCGCGCTGAGCCTGGTCGTCGGCGTTCCGCTGGCCTGGCTGCTGGCCCGTACGGACTTCCCCGGCCGCGGCCTGGTCCGCGCCCTGGTGACGCTCCCGCTGGTGCTGCCCCCGGTGGTGGGCGGTGTCGCCCTGCTGCTCGCCCTGGGCCGCAACGGCGTCGTCGGCCAGTGGCTGGACGCCTGGTTCGGCGTCACCCTGCCCTTCACCACCACGGGCGTCGTCCTCGCCGAGACGTTCGTGGCGATGCCGTTCCTCGTCATCAGCGTCGAGGGCACGCTGCGGGCCGCCGACCCGCGCTACGAGGAGGCGGCCGCCACCCTGGGCGCCTCCCGCTTCACCGCGTTCCGCCGCGTCACGCTGCCGCTGATCGCCCCCGGCATCGCGGCCGGTGCCGTACTGGCCTGGGCCCGGGCCCTCGGGGAGTTCGGCGCGACGATCACCTTCGCCGGCAACTTCCCCGGCCGCACCCAGACCATGCCGCTCGCGGTCTACCTCGCCCTGCAGAACGACCCGGCCGCCGCCATCGCCCTCAGCCTGGTCCTGCTGGCGGTGTCCATCGCCGTACTGGCCGGGTTGCGGGACCGCTGGATGAGGACCGTCTGACATCATGCCGAAGAATCCCGGACACCTGCCCGACCCGGCCGGCACCGCCGCCGAGGGCCTGGACGCGCGGCTCGTCGTGGACCGCGGCTCCTTCCGCCTGGACGTCGCGCTGACCGCCGCGCCCGGTGACGTCGTCGCCCTGCTGGGACCGAACGGGGCCGGCAAGACCACCGCCCTGCGCGCACTCGCGGGCCTCGCCCCGCTCGGCGCCGGGCATCTGCGGCTGGACGGCGCGGATCTGCGCCGCACCCCGCCGGAGTCCCGCCCGGTAGGTGTCGTCTTCCAGGACTATCTGCTCTTCCCGCACCTGACCGCGCTCGACAACGTGGCCTTCGGACCGCGCTGCCGGGGCGCCGGCAAGGCGGAGGCACGCGCCCGGGCCGCCGAATGGCTCGACCGCATGGGTCTGGCCGAGCACGCGGGCACCAAGCCCCGGCGGCTGTCCGGCGGCCAGGCCCAGCGGGTGGCCCTCGCCCGCGCCCTGGCCACCCGCCCCCGGCTGCTGCTCCTGGACGAACCGCTCGCCGCCCTGGACGCCCGCACCCGGCTGGAGGTGCGCGCGCAGCTCCGCCGTCATCTGGCAGCGTTCGAGGCCGTCGCCGTCCTGGTCACGCACGACCCGCTGGACGCCATGGTGCTCGCCGACCGGCTGGTCGTCGTGGAACAGGGCCGGATCGTGCAGGAGGGCACGCCCTCCGACATCGCCCGCCACCCGCGCACCGAGTACATCGCCCAGCTGGTCGGCCTCAACCTGTATCGCGGGCAGGCCGACGGCCACACGGTGCGACTCGACGCGGGCCCCGCCGTGAGCACCACGGAGGACCTCTCCGGGCCCGCCTTCGTGGCGTTCCCGCCCGGCGCCGTCACCCTGTACCGGGACCGGCCGACCGGCTCCAGCGCCCGCAACCTCTGGCGCTGCGCGGTCGCCGGTCTGGAGACCCACGGGGACCGGGTCCGCGCGGAACTCACCGGCGACCTCGCCCTGGCCGCCGACCTCACCACGGTCGCCGCGGCCGAACTCGACCTGCATCCGGGCGCGACGGTCTGGGCGACGGTCAAGGCGACGCAGACGCACGCGTACCCGGCCTAGCCGCACACGGCGAAGGGCCCCGCTCCGAGTCGCTGGAGCGGGGCCCTTCGCCGTGTGTCAGTCCTCGTACGCGTCCAGCGGCGGGCAGGAGCAGACCAGGTTCCGGTCGCCGAAGGCCTGGTCGATGCGGCGCACCGGCGGCCAGTACTTGTCGGCGGCGCTCACCCCGGCCGGGAACACGGCCTCCGCGCGGGCGTACGCGTGCTTCCACTCCCCGCCGAGCACGGCGGCGGTGTGCGGGGCGTTGCGGAGCGGGTTGTCGTCCGCGGGCCACTCGCCGGAGCCGACCTTCTCGATCTCCGCGCGGATCGCGATCATCGCCTCGCAGAACCGGTCGAGTTCGGTGAGGTCCTCGGACTCGGTGGGCTCGATCATCAGCGTGCCGGCCACCGGGAACGACATCGTCGGCGCGTGGAAGCCGTAGTCGATCAGCCGCTTGGCGACGTCGTCCACGCTGACGCCGGTCGCCTTGGTCAGCGGGCGCAGGTCGATGATGCACTCGTGCGCGACCAGTCCGCCGGGGCCGGTGTAGAGCACCGGGTAGTGCGGCTCGAGGCGCTTGGCGATGTAGTTGGCGCTGAGCACGGCCACCTGCGTGGCCCGCTTCAGGCCCTCGCCGCCCATGAGACGGACGTACGCCCAGGAGATCGGCAGGATGCCCGCCGAGCCCCACGGAGCCGCCGAGATGGGCCCGACGCCGGTCTCCGGACCGGCCTCCGGCTGGAGCGGGTGGTTCGGCAGGTACGGCGCCAGGTGCGCCCGCACGCCGACCGGGCCGACGCCGGGGCCGCCGCCGCCGTGCGGGATGCAGAAGGTCTTGTGCAGGTTCAGGTGCGAGACGTCGCCGCCGAAGTGGCCGGGCTTGGCCAGACCCACCAGGGCGTTGAGGTTGGCGCCGTCCACGTACACCTGGCCGCCGGCCTCGTGGACCTCGGCGCAGATGTCGGCGACGTGCTCCTCGAACACGCCGTGCGTCGAGGGGTACGTGATCATCAGCACGGACAGCTCGTCGCGGTACTGCCCTATCTTCGCCCGCAGGTCCGCGACGTCGATCTCGCCGTCGTCGGCCGTCTTGACGACGACGACCTTCATGCCGGCCATCACGGCGCTCGCGGCGTTGGTGCCGTGCGCGGAGGACGGGATCAGGCAGACGGTGCGCTGCTCGTCGCCGTTGGCCCGGTGGTAGCCGCGTACGGCGAGCAGACCGGCCAGCTCGCCCTGGGAGCCGGCGTTGGGCTGGAGGGACACCTTGTCGTAGCCGGTGACCTCGGCGAGACGTTCCTCCAGCTCGTGGATGAGCGTGAGGTAGCCCTGGGCCTGCTCGGCGGGCACGAAGGGGTGCAGCTGACCGAACTCGGGCCAGGTGACCGGCTCCATCTCGGTGGTCGCGTTGAGCTTCATGGTGCAGGAGCCCAGCGGGATCATGCCGCGGTCCAGCGCGTAGTCGCGGTCGGAGAGCCGGCGCAGGTAGCGCAGCATCGCGGTCTCGGAACGGTGCTGCTGGAAGACGGGGTGGGTCAGGTACTCGTCGTTGCGCAGCAGGGCGCCCGGCAGCGTGTCCCGCGCGGCCGCGTCCATGGCCTCGACGTCGCCCTCGACGCCGAAGGCGCTCCACACGGCGGCCAGCTGCTCCCGGGTGGTGGTCTCGTCGCAGGCGATCGAGACGTGGTCGGCGTCGACCAGGCGCAGGTTGACGCCGTTGCCGCGGGCGGCGGCGACGACCTGCGCCGCCCGCCCGGCGACGCGTACGGTCAGCGTGTCGAAGTAGGAGCCGTGCACGATCTCGGCTCCGCCGGCCCGCAGCCCCTCGGCGAGGACGGTGGCGTACCGGTGGGTGCGCCGGGCGATCAGCCGCAGCCCCTCCGGGCCGTGGTAGACGGCGTACATGCCGGCCATGACGGCGAGCAGCACCTGGGCGGTGCAGATGTTGCTGGTGGCCTTCTCGCGGCGGATGTGCTGCTCACGGGTCTGGAGGGCGAGACGGTAGGCCTTGTTCCCGTCCGCGTCGACGGAGACGCCCACGAGCCGTCCGGGCAGGCTGCGCGCCATCTTCTCCTGCACGGCCATGTAGCCGGCGTGCGGCCCGCCGAAGCCCATCGGCACACCGAAGCGCTGCGTGGTGCCGACCGCGATGTCCGCGCCCAGCTCACCGGGCGACTTCAGCAGCGTGAGGGCGAGCAGATCGGCGGCGACGGTGACGAGCGCGCCGAGCTCGTGCGCCTGGTCGATCACCGGCTTGATGTCGCGCACGGCACCGGAGGCACCCGGGTACTGGATCAGCACGCCGTTGATCTCGCGCCCGGCGACCTCGGCGGGGATGCCCTCGCTCAGGTCGGCGACGACGACCTCGACGCCGGTCGGCTCGGCGCGGGTCTCGATCACGGCGATGGTCTGCGGCAGCGCGTCCGCGTCGACCAGGAACAGACCCTTCTTGTTCTTGCCCATGCGCCGGGACAGCGCCATCGCCTCGGCGGCGGCGGTGCCCTCGTCGAGCAGCGAGGCCCCCGAGGTCGGCAGGCCGGTGAGCTCGGCGACCACGGTCTGGAAGTTCAGCAGCGCCTCGAGCCGGCCCTGGGAGATCTCCGGCTGGTACGGCGTGTACGCCGTGTACCAGGCCGGGTTCTCCATCACGTTGCGCAGGATGACGGGCGGGGTGAAGGTCCCGTAGTACCCGAGCCCGATCATGGAGCCGAGCACCTCGTTGCGGTCGGCCAGCGCGCGCAGCTCGGCCAGCACCTCGGCCTCGCTCCGGGCACCCGGCAGGTCCAGCGCGTCGGCGTTCTTGATCACGTCCGGCACGGCGGCGGCCGTCAGCTCGTCCAGCGAGCCGTAGCCGACCTGGGCGAGCATCTTGGCCCGGGCCTCGTGGTCGGGGCCGATGTGGCGCTGCTCGAAGGGGATTCCCTGTTCGAGCTCGGAGAGCGGAGTGCGAGGGGCGGTCATTGAGGAGGCCTCCTGGTCCGACGACCTTCGAGGGGCACCACGGCGCGGGTGCCCGGACGGCCTCCCCCTCTGTCATCTCAACCTGAGAGCTTCACCGGACGGCCCGAAGGCGTCCGGCTTTCACCGTCGGTGAGAGCGGAAGCCGTCGACATCCGCCCTGCTTTCCAGAGTGACCTCGTCCGTGCGGTACGTGTGCCTGAGAGATTCCGGGGAGGATTTGCTCCTTCGGCGCCTCCGATGGTGTCCGGAGGGCTCTCCCGCACGGGGTCAGCAGCCGTTTGCCAGCGTACCAGCGAGCACCACACCGATACCTCCGAGTGGCCGTCCAGCCGATTGTGCCGTTCTGTAGTGCTTACGGATGAGTTTGCGACCAGTGGAGGGCCTGTGCAGACCGACATCGATCCGCGCCACCTGATCGGCCGCAAGGCGTTCGACCGCAACGGAACCCGGATCGGCACGATCGACGAGGTCTACCTCGACGACGCCACCGGCGTACCGGAGTGGGCGGCGATACGCACCGGCCTGTTCAGCAGGGACGCCTTCGTCCCCCTGGAACCCAGCGACCTCATCGACGGCGCCCTCCACGTCCCCTTCGAACGCGCCCTCATCAAGGACGCCCCCGACTTCGGCGTGGGCCGCCACCTCTCCCCCGAACAGGAACTCCAGCTCTACCACCACTACGGCCTGGACCTCGCCGCTCCTCCTCCCCTCCCGGACCGCGACTTCGGCAAACTCGCCGGGAACGACAAGTCGTCCTGATCCGCCCCGCTCACCCGCCCTCCGCTCGCACCCCGCCGTCGGCCCCCGCGCCCTCGGCCTCCCCGGGTCTTCGGGACACCAGCGGCAGCGGTTCCGCCGGTTGCAGAGCCGGGTCGTCGACACGGAAGGTCTTCACCCGGCCCGGCTCCGAGTCGGGTGTCTCGAAGCGCACCGTGACCCGGCCCAGCCCGCTTCCCTGTACCCATCCGGGCCCGTGCACGGCGTGCCGCACGTCGTGCCCCGCCGGCCAGCGCCGCTCGGCGGGCGTCTCCGGCTCAGGCGCGGGCGCGGCCTCGGCCTCCTCGTGCGGGAGGTCGTCCACGTGCCCGCCCGCCTGCGCGAACAGGTCCTCCTGCGTGTAGTCGGCCAGCCCGCTGACCCCGACCCCCAGCAACCGCACCCCGCCCGTCGTGTCGACCGAGTCCAGCAGCCGCGCGGCCGCCTCCCGCACCACCGCCGGATCGTCCGTGGGACCCCGCAGCGTCTCGGACCGGGTGAGGGTCGAGAAGTCGTACCGGCGTACCTTCAATACGATGGTCCGCCCCGACAGGCCGGCCGCCCGCAGCCTGCGCACGCACCGGTCCGCGAGCCGCCGCACCTCCGTCCCCACCCGCAGCCGGTCGTGGATGTCCACGTCGTACGTGTCCTCGACCGACACCGACTTGGCCTCCCGCTCGGCCACCACGGGCCGCTCGTCCCGGGCGAGCGCCATCGCGAACAGCGCGTGCCCGTGGGCCTTGCCCAGCAGCCGTACGAGCTCGTCCTCCCCGGCCTCGGCGAGCTCGTCGACCGTGTGGATCCCCGCCCGCCGCAGGTGATCACCGGTCGCCGGCCCGACGCCCGGCAGGGTGCGGACCGGCAGCGGCCCCAGCAGGGCCCGCTCCGTGCCCGGCTCGATCAGCACCAGTCCGTCCGGCTTCGCCTGCTCCGAGGCGATCTTCGCCAGCATCTTGGAGGCCGCGAGCCCCACCGACCCGGTGAGCCCCGTGACCGCCCGTATGTCCGCGCGCAGCTTCGCCCCGGCCAGACGCGCCGACCGCTCGTCCCAGGCCGCACCGCCGGCCTCCAGGTCCACGAACGCCTCGTCCAGACTCAGCGGCTCCACCAGTGGTGACAGGGCCTTCAACAACCCCATCACCTGCTCGCTGATCGACCGGTAGAGAGCGAACCTCGGCACCAGGTACGCGGCGTTCGGCGCGCGCCGCCGGGCCTGCGCCATGGGCATCGCCGAGTGGACGCCGAAGATCCGTGCCTCGTACGAGGCGGTGGCCACCACACCCCGCGGCCCGAGCCCGCCCACGACGACCGCCTTCCCGCGCAGGCTCGGCTTGGACGCCTGCTCCACCGAGGCGAAGAAGGCGTCCATGTCGAGATGCAGGATCGTGGGCGCGGATCTCACATCTCCGATGCTGCCCTACGCCACTGACAACGGCCGTTCCCGGACGGCCCCGGACAGCCTCAGACCGCCTTGTTCCGCCGCCGGGCCAGCTCGTCCATCGGGTTGTGCCCGACCAGGGTCTCCCCGGTGTCGACGCGCTCCCCGTGCAGCTGGGACAGCGCGCTCTCCACGTCCCGCCACACCACGCCCACGGCGATGCCGAAGACACCCTGGCCGCCCTGGAGCAGGGCGTGGACCTCGTCGGGCGAGGTGCACTCGTAGACCGTGGCCCCGTCGCTCATCAGCGTCATGCGCTCCAGGTCGCTGAAGCCGCGCTCACGCAGGTGCTGGACCGCGGTGCGGATGTTCTGCAAGGAGACGCCCGTGTCCAGGAACCGCTTGACGATCTTCAGCACGACGACGTCGCGGAAGCTGTACAGCCGCTGCGTGCCCGATCCATGGGCCGGCCGCACGCTCGGCTCGACCAGACCCGTACGGGCCCAGTAGTCGAGCTGCCGGTAGGTGATACCGGCGGCGGCGCAGGCCGTGGGCCCCCGGTAGCCGATCTGCTCGGACGCCATGGATGTCGCCCCTCCGCTGCTCGGCACAGCCGTCGGTCGCTGCGGAGCCTGGTCGATCGCGCCGCCGTGCGCGGGATGACCCCCGCTCGGACGGAGCCGGGAGCTCTGGGGAGGGTACGGCCCGCCCGCCCCGAAACCGCGCCCGGGGGCACCCCCAGCCGTACCGTCGCCGCTGCTTCTCACGCCGACCTCCGTCCTTGACCTGCCTCCTCGAAGGTAGGCAGTCACCAAGGGTGCGTCAACGATCGCCACACTCGGCACGCCGAGTGATAATCACCCTAAGAGTGGTTTCCCGTACCTCACCGCGGGGAAAGGCTAGCCGAATGCGCTCGGCGCGAGCCACGACGGCCGACCCGGTCGGCGGCCGCCGACCGCCCTCACTGGTTACTGGATCCGAAGTCCTCCGGCGAGATCTGGTCGAGGAACTCGCGGAACTTCTCCACCTCGTCCTCCTGCTCGTCCGGGATGGCGATCCCGGCGTCGTCGAGCACCGTGTCACTGCCGTAGATCGGCGTACCCGTCCGCAGGGCCAGCGCTATGGCGTCGGAGGGGCGGGCACTCACCTCGACGCCGCTGGCGAACACCAGCTCCGCGTAGAAGACGCCCTCGCGCAGATCGGTGATGCGTACTTCCGTGAGCTCCTGCCCGACGGCTTCCAGCACGTCCTTGAACAGGTCGTGGGTCAGCGGCCGTGCGGGTGCCATGCCCTGCTGGGCGAAGGCAATGGCCGTCGCCTCCCCCGGTCCGATCCAGATGGGGAGGTAGCGGTCGCCGCCCACTTCACGCAACAGCACGATCGGTTGGTTGGAGGGCATCTCGACCCGGACACCTACGACATCGAGCTCGTTCACACAGCAACCCTAGGCCGTGCCCGGGACGTTTGGGTAGTCGGGCAGGGAACGGGTGGCCGATCCGGGCCCCGCGCCGCTCCGTCTCAGGGCAGCCGTATCCCGAGTGCCGCCTGCACCAGCGCCGCGTGCAGCTTCACCGTGAGCCCCGCCAGCTCCTTCGTACGCGCCTGCGCGTGAGCCCTGGTCTGCGGGTTCCGGTGGCGCTTCAGCGGGGCGACGACCTGGTCCACCAGGCCGGCCTCGCGGTCGGCGGCGGCCTTCATCGCCCTCAGATGACGCGGCTCGATCCCGAACCGCCCCAGCTCGGTGATGAGCCCCGCGACGGTGACCGACTCGGCGTCGTACACGCCGTCCTCGACCGGGGCGAGCAGCCCGTACGACTCCCACTCGGCGAGCATCCGCTCGTCGATGCCGGCGGCCTCCAGCAGCCGGCCGCGCCCGATGCGCGCCGCCGTGGACCCCTCGGCGGCGGGCTCCTGACCGGTGTCCCCGTCCCCCGGACGGCCCAGCACCGGCAGCTGGACGGCCTCGCCGCGCTCCATGGCGTCAAGGTGCTCGCGGATCACCTTGAGCGGCAGATAGTGGTCGCGCTGCATGCGCAGCACATGGCCGAGGCGCTCGACGTCCCCGGCGCCGAACTTGCGGTACCCCGACGGGGTCCGCTGCGGCTCGATCAACCCCTCCGACTCCAGGAAACGGATCTTGGAGATGGTGACCTCGGGGAACTCCTCGCGCAGCACGTTCAGCACCGCGCCGATGCTCATCAGTCCGGTGCCCGCGGCGGCGGCGCCGTCGCCGGCACCGCCGCTCGGTGTCTGAACCATGAACCTTCCCTGGGGTTCCCCGGACGGATCCGGGGAGGTCAGTAGCCCCGCTGGCTCGCGTAGAAGACCAGCCGGTACTTGCCGATCTGCACCTCGTCGCCGTTGGACAGGGCGACCTGGTCGATCCGCTCCCGGTTGACGTACGTGCCGTTCAGGCTGCCCACGTCGGCCACGGTGAAGGAGCCGTCCGGACCGCGCCGGAACTCCACGTGCCGACGGGAGACCGTCACGTCGTCCAGGAAGATGTCGCTCTGCGGGTGACGCCCGGCCGTGGTCAGGTCGCCGTCCAGCAGGAAGCGGCTGCCCGAGTTCGGCCCGCGGCGCACGACCAGGAGCGCGGAACCCATCGGCAGTGCGTCGACGGCCGCCTGCGCCTCGGGAGAGAGCGTCGGCGTCGGCGTCTGACCAGTGGCCTCCGCGTCGTAGGCCTCGAGACCGGAGATCGAGATCGTGGACGTCGTCTCCGAGGGGCGCTCCGGGGTGACCCCGGGCCTCAGCGGCGCGCCGCAGTTGGAGCAGAAGCGGCTGTTCTCCGCGTTGCGGTTACCGCACCTCGTACACACCAGGGCCGACATGGACGGATCCTCCTGCCGCGGCTGCCCCCCAGGGGCGTGGGACGCGTACGGGTCGGAGAACCCTCCCCCCGTACCCGAGGTCGACGGTTGCCCGAAACCTATGCCGCCGGACTGCGCAGGGTCAACGGACGGCGCGCCCTGACCCACCTGGTCCCGGTACAGCGGACGCTGACCTTCCGCCTCAGGCTGTGCGCGATGACGAGCGGTCGCGTTGTCGCTGCCCTCTCGCCGCGCGCTCTTGCCGAACAACTTCGCAAACAACTTCACGGGCGATTCCCCTTGACCGAAACAGACCCGCCCGTGGGGCAGGACGAACCCTGACTGAACACATTGGCCGACCCGGACATCTTCACAACGTCCGCCTCCGCCAGACAGTTTCCACCACGCACCACCCATTCGGTGCGCCGACCCCCCGCAACCTCATGCCCTCGCCGAACACCCCTCATGCACCCCCGGTTCACCGGGAGGACGACCGAGCGTAGTCAGGCCGCTTCACCGCCCGCAAGGCATCCACGACGATCTTGGTCGACCGCTCCACGGTAACGGTGGCCTGTTCTTTCTCGAGAGTCTGCACCACGCCTCCGGGGATGTTGAGCGCCGGCTCGAGGTCCTGCGGCTTGCCTATGACCTTGAAACGATAGGGCGCGGTGATCTTGTTCCCGTCCACGCCGACACCGTTTCCGGAGTCCGTCAGGTAGGTCCCCGCCACCACCCGCACACCGTTCACCTGGATCGCCTCGGCACCGGCCGCGCGCAGCTCCTGGATGGCGTCGAGCAGCATGTCCGCCTCGACCATCCCCTTCGCGTCCTCGATGGTCATCATGATCCCGGGCCCCTGCGCGGCCACGGTGCCCGCCAGTACGCCGAGTTGCCGTTCCTTCTCGATCGTCTGCCTACGGGCCTCTTCGGCCTGGTCGGAACTGTTCTCCAGTTCGTCGCGCTGCTTCTCGAGTCCCTGCTTCTCGTCCTCAAGACGCTCTGTGCGGTCGTCGAGTTCATCGAGGATGCGCACAAGATCTTCCTGACGTGCCCCGCGCAGCGCGCTGTCGCCGTCGCTGTTCGACGCCACCTGAACGGCCAGACCGAAGCCCAGGCCGAACAGCAGCAGGGCCACGATGAGTTGGGCCCGGGTCACCCGCGGCGGCCACAGCCCCTTCACCAGCCGCTGCCGGCCGGTCAGACCGGGCGAGGGCTTCGGAACGTCCTCCTCCGCGGGTGCGGGTGCCCTCGTGGGCACCTCGGCGGGTACCTCCGCGGGCAGTTCCCTGCGCAGGCCGGCCGCGGGCGCGGCGTCCGGAGCGGGCCGCGGCGGGGACACCGCCGGGCGCGCCGTCTCGTTGTGCTCGTGCTCACTCATCGGCCTCACGCCCGGAACACATGCCTGCGGATCGCCGCGGCGTTGGAGAAGATGCGGATGCCGAGGACCACCACGACGCCCGTCGACAGCTGGGCCCCCACGCCGAGCTTGTCGCCGAGGAACACGATCAGGGCGGCGACGACGACGTTCGACAGGAACGACACCACGAAGACCTTGTCGTCGAAGATGCCGTCGAGCATGGCCCTCAGCCCTCCGAACACGGCGTCGAGCGCCGCGACGACGGCGATCGGCAGGTAAGGCTCGACGACCGCCGGAACCTCGGGCCGGACCAACAGTCCGGCCACGACTCCCACGACGAGGCCCAGTACGGCGATCACGATGCGTCCTTCTCGGTTATCGGCTGTGCGGTACGTACGATCACACTCGGTGCGGCGGACAGCCGGACGTCGTCCTCCACGGAGATGGCCGTCCGGATCCCGTAGTTCTCCTGCAGGACATGCAGATACAGCCCGTCCGCGCTGTTCTGGAACCGGTCGCTCAGCTCTCCGCCGTCTCCCACCGCGAGCACCGTGTACGGCGGCACCAGCGGTTTGTTGTCGACCAGTATCGCGTCTCCCGCGGCCCTGATCGCCGACAGGGCCGTCAGCCGCTGCCCGTTGATGGAGACGGCCTCGGCACCGGACTCCCACAGACCGTTGACCACACGCTGCATGTCACGGTCACGAACCCGCCCGGTGTCGGAGAAACCGGAGGTCGACCGGGCGTCCCCGTCACCGCCCGTGCTCGCGTCCTTGGCGTCGTCCACCACGAGCCGCACACCGGGCCCGTGCACCGCGGTGGCGCCCGAGAGGATGCCCACCAATGTGGACCGGTCACCTCCGCCACTGTCCCGGAGCGCCTCGCGCTGCCGCTCGCTCACGTCGGCACGCAGCTCGTCGACGCTGTCCTCGAGCCTGTCCGCGGCCTCGGTCTCCTGATCGATCCGGTCGATCAGCTCCTCACGCTCCTTGGCCACGACGGGAGCCGCGACCCGGGCCTGCGCGGCACCGACGGTCACGATCAGAGCGGCGAGCACCAGACCGCCGGCCAACCCCAGCTTCGCCCTGAGCGTCTTCGGCATGCCACCGCCGCCGTCGGCCTTCCGCCGCGCGGCGGCCTCGGCGTATCCGTCGTCGAGGCTGTGGTCCATGACGTTGGTGATCAACGACATGGAGGCGTCCGGGCGAGCGGGCCGCGCGGGTGTGCTCCGAACGGGGGGTTGCTGCGGCATGCCGCACATCGTCGCACGCCGCAGCCACTACCTCCGAACGGACCTACCGGCGTGCCGGACAGGCCCCGTTGGGGACACTTGTCCGGCACGCACGCGTACCGCTCGTTTTAGCGCCCGCGCCGGCCGCTCACCGACCCGCGCTGTCCACGACCGCCGACCACTCGTCGAGCAGGGCCTGCGCGGAGGCGTCGTCGGGTCCCTCGGCCCACAGATGGGTGACCGCCTCGGCCGGGTCGGGCAGCACCATCACCCAGCGGCCGTCGGTCTCCACCACACGCACGCCGTCGGTGGTGTCCACGAACCGGTCGCCGGCCGCTTCCACGACCCTCCGCATCACCAGGCCCTTGACGGCCCACGGGGTCGCCAGATCCCGCTTGAGCACATGTGCCCGCGGGATGCGCGCGTCGATCTGGCTGAGCGTGAGCTGGGTGCGCGCCACCAGTCCGATGAGCCGCACGAAGGCCGCCGTGCCGTCGTAGACACTGCTGAACTCCGGGACGATGAAGCCGCCCTTGCCGTCGCCGCCGAAGATCGTCCCTTCCTCGCCGCCCACGCGCGTGAGGTCGTCGGGCGACGTGGTCGTCCATTCGACCTGCGTGCCGTGATAGGCCGCGACCTGCTCGGCGATCCTGGTGGTGGTCACCGGGAGCGCCACCCGGCCGCTGCGCCGCTCGGACGCGATGAGGTCGAGCATCACGAGCAGCGACCTGTCGTCCTCGATGATCCGCCCCTTCTCGTCGACCAGGGACAGCCGCTCACCGACGGGGTCGAACCGTACGCCGAAGGCGGCACCGGAGGACGCCACGATCTCCCCGAGCCGGACCAGCCCCGAGCGCCGCATGTCGGCCGTCTCGGTCGGCCTGGACTCGTCGAGACCGGGGTTGATGGTCAGCGAGTCGACGCCCAGCTTGCCGAGCAGACTCGGCAGCACCAGGCCGGCACTGCCGTTGGACGCGTCGACGACCACCTTGAGTCCGGACTCCGCGATGCCCGTGATGTCGACGTTCCGCAGCAGAGAGCCCGTGTACGAGTCGAAGACACTGGCCGGGAAGTGCAGATCCCCGATCTCCCCGGGGAACGCGCGCCGGTACTCCTGCCGCGCGAACACCCGGTCCAGCTTCCGCTGGCTGCCCTGGGAGAGGTCGGCGCCCTGACCGTCGAAGAACATGATGTCGACGGAGTCCGGAACACCGGGCGTGGTCCGGATCATGATGCCGCCCGCGCTGCCCCGCGCGGTCTGCTGCCGCGCCACGGGCAGCGGCACGTTCTCCAGGTCCCGTACGTCGATGGCGCTGGCCTGCAGCGCGGAGATGACCGCCCGCTTCAGCGCACGGGCACCACGGGAGTGGTCGCGGGCCGTGGTGACGGTCGAGCCCTTCTTCAGGGTCGTCGCGTACGCGCCGGCCAGCCGCACCGCGAGTTCCGGTGTGATCTCGACGTTCAGGATCCCGGACACGCCCCGGGCCCCGAAGAGGTGCGCCTGTCCCCTGGACTCCCAGATCACCGAGGTGTTGACGAACGCGCCGGCCTCGATGGTCTTGAACGGGTAGACCCGCACATTGCCCTGGACGATCGATTCCTCACCGATCAGGCACTCGTCACCGATGACGGCGCCGTCCTCGATCCGCGCGGCGCGCATGATGTCGGTGTTCTTGCCGACGACACAGCCCCGCAGATTGCTGTGCGGTCCGACGTACACGTTGTCGTGGACGACGGCCTTGTGCAGGAAGGCGCCGCTCTTCACGACGACGTTGGACCCCACGACCGTGTGTTCGCGGATCTCCGCGCCGGCCTCGACCTTGGCGTAGTCGCCGATGTACAGCGGCCCGCGGAGCACGGCGTCGGGGTGGACCTCGGCGCCCTCGGCGACCCACACGCCCGGGGAGATCTCGAAACCGTCGATGTCGACGTCGACCTTGCCCTCCAGGACGTCGGCCTGCGCCTTCACATAGCTTTCGTGTGTGCCGACGTCCTCCCAGTAGCCCTCGGCGACATAGCCGTAGACGGGCTTGCCCTCCTTCATCAGCTGCGGGAAGACGTCACCGGACCAGTCGACGGGCACATCGGGCTCGACGTAGTCGAAGACCTCGGGCTCCATGACGTAGATGCCGGTGTTCACCGTGTCGGAGAAGACCTGCCCCCAGGTCGGCTTCTCGAGGAAGCGCTCGACCTTGCCTTCTTCGTCCACGATGGTGATGCCGAATTCCAGCGGATTGGGGACGCGGGTCAGGCAGACCGTGACCAGAGCGCCCTTTTCCTTGTGGAAATTGATCAGCTCGGTGAGGTCGAAGTCGGTGAGGGCATCACCGGAGATGACGAGGAAGGCATCGTCCTTCAGCGCCTCCTCGGCGTTCTTCACGCTCCCTGCGGTACCGAGTGGCTTCTCCTCGTTGGCATAGGTGAGCTCCATTCCGAGTTCTTCGCCATCACCGAAGTAGTTTTTGACGAGCGATGCAAGGAACTGGACGGTCACAACGGTTTCGTTGAGCCCATGCTTTTTGAGCAGCCGCAGAACATGCTCCATGATCGGCCTATTGGCCACCGGCAGGAGCGGCTTGGGCATGCTTGAGGTCATGGGGCGAAGGCGGGTGCCTTCACCCCCGGCCATCACGACGGCCTTCATGTCGGAAGCGTCCTCCTCGAAGAGACGACGGTCTAGCCGACTTCACCCGCCAGGATTGTCCCGCACTTTTCCACTGCGGGCCATCGCACCACCTTGTGCGTGCCAATCAGCGAGTTCAATCGGCCACGGCGTCCGCACGAACCAGGCGGCGGACTTGGACCACGTAGAGCACTCCTGCCCACCAATACAGAGTTGTACCCCATCCGGCGAACGCCCATCCGAAAATAGCAGCGAGTGACGAGATCCAGCCAGTTCCGTCACTGAGCAGGAGCAGTGGGAAGGCATACATCAGGTTGAAGGTGGCAGCCTTCCCCAGGAAGTTCACCTGCGGCGGCGGATAGCCGTGCCGCCTCAGGATGCCCACCATGACCAGGAGAACCAGCTCACGCGCCAGCAGAACGGCGGTCAGCCAGAGCGGCAGAATCTCGCGCCAGGTGAGGCCGACCAACGTCGAGAGAATGTAGAGCCGGTCGGCAGCGGGGTCGAGCAGCCGGCCGAGGCTGCTGATCTGGTTCCACCGTCGCGCCAGCTTGCCGTCCAGGTAGTCGCTGACGCCGCTGAAGGCCAGCACCAGGAGGGCCCAGCCGTCGCTCTTCGGGCCGCCGAACTCCGGCCTGAGGATCAGCCACAGGAACAGTGGTACGCCAACGAGCCGCGCCATGCTGAGCATGTTCGGGATGGTGAGGACGCGGTCTGTCTGGACCCGCGTCTCCTGGACCTCCACCCGGGATCCTCCTGTGGGAAAAATATCGACGATGTCCCCCGACCTTACCTCAACGCAAAAAAGCTCTGGCTCTCGGGCTGTATGCCCAAGAGCCAGAGCTCTAAAAGGAGTTCGGCGGCGTCCTACTCTCCCACAGGGTCCCCCCTGCAGTACCATCGGCGCTGTAAGGCTTAGCTTCCGGGTTCGGAATGTAACCGGGCGTTTCCC